>NZ_JXZC01000019.1 GCF_000935355.1 Rossellomorea aquimaris | reverse complement strand
AGCTCTTAGGGGTTACTCTTTTTCTGTTTTTTTATTAGAAATGTTATTGGAAGGTGAATCAGGCATTTATCTTTTATACAGGTGGTATTGGAAATGAAGAACGGGGTTAGTACACTCCCCTGGCAAAGTCTTTATGTTAGAAAATGGAAAAAGACGCATAAAGGGATGAAATCGACGCAATAACAGTCAAAAAAGACGCATAAAATGAAAAATCGACGCAATAACAGTCCAAATAGACGCAATAAAATATAAAATCGACGCAATTAACATACAGCTTCAAGCTTAACCCTCCTCTATATCTATGAAAATATTGATATCTGCCTCCCTAAAATAGTCTCCGTTAATATAAAGAAGAATTTTTAGATAGATAGGAACATTTATTAGTGCTTATTACATATAAAACTTCAATTTGAGAGACACATTATCCTCGAAATCCTTCTCGGTGGCCAGCAAATGCAATGTTACTCCAGATCATCCTGAATTATTTGTATAAAAATCCTATTTTCCATCAACTATTCATTTTAATATTTCTATAAGATATCCGACGTCCGACAATCTGACAATCAACACCCAACACCTCTACCCACTGCATCTCAAACCACCACAAACCACCACCTTCACATGCTCAAAATTGCTATCCACCAACTCTCTAAAGTATTATTTAAATAAGAGTGTATACAAGGAGAGAAGAACATGACCACAATTTATGATTTCACCGTAAAAAGAGCGAATGGATCTGTAACTTCACTGGAGGAGTACCAGGGGAAAGTGATGCTTATCGTAAACACAGCCAGTAAGTGTGGCTTTACACCTCAATTTGAGGAACTGCAGGGCCTGTATGAAGACTACAAGGATGAAGGACTTGTTGTCCTCGGATTTCCATGTGATCAGTTCATGAAACAGGAATTTGATGATCAGGATGAGATCATGGAGTTTTGTCAGGTGAACTACGGGGTATCTTTTCCGATGTTTGCGAAGGTCGATGTGAAAGGGAAGGAAGCACATCCTCTGTTTACGTTTTTAACGAAAGAGAAGAAGGGTGTCCTTCTTTCGAACATTAAGTGGAATTTCACTAAATTTTTAATCGGGAAAAATGGTGAAGTGTATGATCGGTATTCTCCTCAAACGAATCCACGCAAAATCGAAGATGACATTAAAAAATTACTTCAAGCACAATAGAGAAAGAGGAGAGGGAGCGCTTCATCCTTCCTCTTCCGGCTACATTTTATCCTTGAGTAATTTTAATAAAAGGTATGGTGCTTTTTCTGTTGTGACATTGATGAACGTGTTGATGATAGGATAGTCTTCATTGGTTCGGTTTTTTAATAGTTCCACCCACCATTCTGTTTCGTATCGGGCAATCATGCTTAAGTTGTATAATATGGCATAGTGGATAAGAACCTCAGGTATAGTAGTGGCTTCATTCCGAATTCCGGGAAAGGCTAATTTGTTTTTATGGAAATGCCATCTGATGGGAAGATGCTCTTGGGCATGTGGTGCTTGTAACGCATTGTCCGAGTTCCATGTGAATTCCTCTGGCACTTTTTCATTCAGATACTGTTTAAGTAAGCTTTCTGACATATGAAAGTGAGATAGTAAGGACTCATCAATGATCAGCTCATGTTGTGGATTGAACCAGAACATGGTTTTCTTTTTGAGCAATACATGAAATACTTCTTCAAGCTCGGGTATTTGTACGAGTAAATCTTCCATCTTGTATTTTTCCCCTACGATATGTTTCACGTGAAACACCAGGTTGGAAAAGTGTGAAAACAGACCATTTTTCTGCACCTTTACTTCATCCTGTAAAAAACGGTACTGCTGCTTTTTTCTTTTCCTTGAGGTAATCCCATGGGCCAGGACCGTGGTTGTTTCGGGATATAAGGGATCTTCTGTTAAAACAATCGCTTTAATAAAATGGATATATCCGTAGAAAAGCAAAATAGGCTGGAGTGATATAGGAGATTGCATGGCTTGTCTGTAATAAAGTTCTCCTTGCTCCAAGTAGTACATGAATGGATAACAGTTATCATAGCTTTTTGATTCGGCTTGAGAAGACCCCATTTGTTCATAGCACTTTTTTAGAAACTTCTGGGAGTATTCCGCTGACTGAAAATAGTGAATGAAGTCCCAGTGTTGACGTAATTCGTTCAAGTAATCACCTTCTAATTATTCTGAAAAATTAAATTAATCCTAATCATCTTGACAGTATTTTAACCAATTGATAACCTACTAATAATATTTTGGGACTAGGGAGGCCGAAAACATGTGGGATTCTAAATTTGCTAAAGAAGGTTTAACGTTTGATGATGTCTTATTATTACCAGCTAAATCAGAGGTATTACCAAAGGATGTAAATATCTCTGTTGAGTTAACAGATTCAATTAAATTGAATGTTCCTGTGATCAGTGCAGGAATGGATACTGTAACAGAAGCTGAAATGGCGATAGCAATGGCTCGACAAGGTGGACTCGGTATCATCCACAAAAATATGAGTATTGAACAGCAGGCTGAGCAGGTTGATAAAGTAAAACGTTCCGAAAGTGGAGTTATCTCAGATCCATTCTTTTTAACTCCGGATCATCAAGTCTTTTCTGCAGAACACTTGATGGGCAAATATAGAATTTCCGGTGTTCCGATTGTGAACAACGAACAAGAGCAAAAGCTGGTAGGGATTTTAACAAATCGTGACCTTCGTTTCATCCAGGATTATTCAATCCAGATTTCGGATGTCATGACGAAGGAGAATCTTGTCACAGCTCCTGTTGGCACTACCCTAGAAGAAGCGGAAAAAATTCTTCAGCAGTACAAAATCGAAAAGCTTCCTCTAATTGATCAAGAAGGGACACTTAAGGGATTAATTACGATTAAGGATATCGAAAAAGTAATTGAATTCCCTAACTCTGCCAAAGATGATCAAGGACGCTTATTAGTTGGAGCCGCTGTCGGTATTTCGAAAGATACGCTGACTCGTGTTGAACATTTAGTGAAAGCACATGTGGATGTCATTGTAATCGATACGGCTCACGGTCATTCAGCAGGAGTTCTTTCTATTGTTCGTGAAATCCGCGAAGCTTATCCAACGTTAAACATCGTAGCAGGTAATGTGGCAACGGCTGAAGCGACACGTGAATTAATTGAAGCGGGTGCTGATGTTGTCAAGGTTGGGATTGGACCTGGTTCGATCTGTACAACCCGGGTTGTTGCCGGTGTGGGTGTTCCACAAATTACCGCTGTATATGATTGCGCTACTGAAGCAAGAAAGCATGGAAAAAGCATCATTGCCGATGGAGGCATCAAGTATTCAGGTGATATCGTAAAGGCTTTAGCAGCTGGTGGACATGCTGTTATGCTGGGAAGCTTACTGGCAGGAACATCTGAAAGCCCTGGAGAAACGGAAATCTTCCAGGGACGCCGCTTTAAAGTATATAGAGGAATGGGATCCGTCAGCTCCATGGAAAAAGGTTCAAAAGACCGCTACTTCCAGGAAGAAAATAAAAAGTTTGTTCCAGAGGGCATCGAAGGCCGGATTCCTTACAAAGGTCCATTAGCCGATACATTGTATCAGCTAATTGGAGGCTTACGTTCAGGCATGGGATACTGTGGAACGAAGGACCTATTCGCGTTAAGAGAGCAGGCACAGTTTATTAAAATGACGGGTGCCGGACTTCGCGAAAGTCATCCTCATGATGTTCAAATTACGAAAGAAGCACCAAATTATTCATTATAAGAAAATAATTCCAAATGCTGATCAGATACTCCTGATCAGCATTTTTTCATTTGGGTGAAAATGATATTCACCGCTATGTTTCAGAGGTCGCAAGTCCCTTGACCCATGCCAAAACTAGTCATATTCTCTGTCTATTCTTACCTTTCGAACTATGATAAAATAACGAAGGTGTACATAAAATCTTGGAGGGCTAATAGTGAAAAGAAGTTGGATTCAAAAATCTTTTGTTTGTATGATGGTTTTTATGATGGCAATGGGTATTGTGGGGAGACCTGCAGATGCACAAGGAGACTTGGACGTTAACGCAAAAGCTGCGATTCTAGTAGAAGCAAGCACGGGTAAAATTCTTTATGAAAAGAACTCGGATAATGCTCAGGGCATTGCAAGTATGACGAAAATGATGACAGAGTACTTGTTATTGGAGGCTGTGGCAGAAGGTAAGGTGAAATGGGACCAGAAGTATACGGTACCTGCGAACCTTTCTCAAATGTCTCACAATACTGGTCTCAGTAATGTTAGCCTTGAAGTAGAAAGTACTTATACCATTAAAGAGTTGTATGAAGCAATGGCGATTTATTCAGCTAATGCAGCGACGATAGCGATTACTGAAACGATTGCCGGCTCAGAAGCGAACTTTGTTAAAATGATGAATGCAAAGGCTAAAGAACTTGGTCTGGAAGAATATAAATTTGTAAATTCTACCGGTTTAAACAATAAAGACTTGGCACCTTACGTAGATAAGGTAGTAGGTGGTCCGGAAGAAGAAAATGTGATGTCTGCAAAGGATGTTGCAACACTTGCGTATCGCTTGTTGCATGATTATCCGGAGGTTCTTGAGACATCCAGTATTGCGAAGAAGGTATTTGCGGAAGGAACGGATGACCCCACTCAAATGGATAACTGGAACTGGATGTTACCAGGGCTGATCCGTGAATACGAAGGAATGGACGGCCTGAAAACAGGTACGACCGATTTTGCGGGTGCCAACTTCACAGGAACAGCAGAACGGGACGGAATGAGATTCATTACGGTTGTAATGGACGTAGAAGTTCCAGCTGGTGAAAACTCCTACGATGCCCGCTTTAGTGAAACAAGAAAAATGATGGATTATGCATTTAACAATTATACAATAGAGGAAGTACTCCCTGCTGACTATCAAGTAAAAGGTCAAAAGACACTTCCAGTTGAAAAAGGAAAAGAAAAAGAAGTTCAAATCAAAACCGATACCGCACTAAGCATGGTGATTAAGAACGGCGAAGAAGATCAATACAAACCGAAATTCGTATTGGATAAGAAAAAGCTGAACGATGACAATGAACTGACAGCTCCTGTTAAAAAAGGAGAAAAAGTTGGATATGTTACGTTAGAGTCAAAAGATAAAAAAGATTTAGGCTACCTTACAGATAAAGGTACCAATGCTTCTAAATCATCTGTTGTTGCTGTAGATGGTGTTGAAAAAGCAAACTGGTTTGTCCTTTCAATGAGAGCTGTAGGTGGTTTCTTCGGGGACATCTGGAACTCGGTTACATCAACGGTTAAAGGCTGGTTCTAATAAGCTCTAGTTAAAAGCATTAAATCAGCACCAAGACTTTTAGGTTGGGACAAGTCTTGGTGTTTTTTTATAGGTAGGGTGAAAAAGAGGGATCATACTAAGAGCCTTGAGAAATTCCTATGAAATACATGGCGGGCCTGACCAAGCCGCTTCCGCTTTTCGTCTTGTCCAGCTGCGGGGGCTTGGGGCTCGAGGTCATAAGCCAAGTCACCCAAAAAGGCAAAAAGCGCCTTTCCGGGTGACTCGTCTTATGCTTGTCGCCTCAGGGCGAGCCCCTTCTGCTTTTCGTGATGTCCAGCTCCAGCGGCTAGGCCCTCGAGGTCATAAGCTAAATCGCCCAAAAAGGCAAAGAGCGCCTTTCCGGTCGATTCATCTTATGCTTGTCGGGCCTGACCAAGCCGCTTCCGCTTTTCGTCTTGACATAAGTCTTTTTTTATTGTTTATTTAGCAGTAGGGTTACATAATCATTCCGATTGTTTTAGTTGCGTTTTCTTCCTTTTTTGGATGGAAATGGGACAGGCATGGGATAAATATAAGGGGGATATAGATATGATGAAGACTGGTACAGATCGTGTTAAAAGAGGTATGGCTGAAATGCAAAAAGGCGGCGTTATCATGGACGTTGTGAATGCAGAGCAGGCTAAAATTGCTGAAGCTGCGGGTGCAGTTGCAGTAATGGCTTTAGAGCGAGTTCCAGCAGACATCCGTGCTGCAGGTGGAGTAGCCAGAATGGCAGATCCTCGTATTATTGAAGAAGTTATGGGCGCTGTGTCGATTCCTGTAATGGCAAAGGCTCGTATTGGTCATATTGTAGAGGCAAGAGTACTTGAATCAATGGGTGTTGATTATCTTGATGAGAGTGAAGTATTAACGCCAGCTGATGAAGAGTACCACTTAAATAAAAGAGATTTCACTGTGCCATTCGTATGTGGATGCCGTGATTTAGGTGAGGCGGCCCGCCGTATTGGTGAAGGTGCATCTATGCTGCGTACAAAGGGTGAGCCTGGAACAGGTAACATCGTTGAAGCGGTTCGTCATATGCGTAAGGTAAATGCTCAAGTACGCAAGCTTGTGAGCATGAATGAAGATGAAATCATGACAGAAGCGAAGTTACTGGGAGCTCCATACGAATTATTGTTAGAAATTAAAGAAAACGGACGTTTACCTGTTGTAAACTTTGCTGCAGGCGGAATTGCCACACCAGCTGATGCTGCTCTTATGATGGAATTAGGGGCTGACGGGGTATTCGTAGGTTCTGGTATCTTCAAATCAGAAAACCCTGAGAAATTTGCAAGAGCAATTGTAGAAGCGACTACTCATTATCAAGATTACAAGTTAATCGCAGAGCTATCAAAAGAGCTTGGTGTAGCAATGAAGGGAGTAGAAATTTCTTCTATTTTACCTGAAAACCGTATGCAAGATCGTGGATGGTAAGGTGTGATTGTATGTTGAACATCGGTGTATTAGGACTTCAAGGTGCCGTAAGAGAGCATGTTCGTTCAATCGAAGCCTCCGGTGCCAAGGCAATTGTCATTAAGCGTGTGGAGCAGTTGGAAGAGATTCAAGGACTCATCATGCCGGGTGGGGAAAGTACCACTATGAGAAGACTGATTGATCGATATGGCTTTATGGAGCCGTTAAGACAATTTGCGGCGGATGGGAAACCGATCTTTGGAACATGTGCAGGATTGATTCTATTAGCCAAGCACATTGTCGGATACGAACAACCTCATCTGGGTGTGATGGACGTAACAGTGGAACGTAATTCCTTTGGCCGGCAAAAAGAGAGCTTTGAAGCGGATCTTTCAATTGCCCATGTGGGAGAAGGATTCAATGCCGTCTTTATACGTGCCCCCCATATCGTGGAAGCAGGGGAAGATGTTGAAATCCTGGCGAAGCATAACGAACGGATTGTACTTGCACGCCACGGACAATTCCTCGGCTGTTCTTTCCATCCAGAGTTAACGGATGATCATCGTTTAACTTCCTTCTTCGTTGAGATGGTGAAGGAAAGCATGGAAAAAACTATCGCATAATTTTATTGCAAAATGGAAAACATTGTAGTAGATTATGAAATAACTAATAAAAAATTAAATCGTTGATAGGAAATAGTAGTAAAGAAGGCTTGCTTAAGAGAGTCGGTGGCTGGTGAGAATCGACGCAAGAGCTTTACGAATCCATCCTTGAGTGAAGTACTGAATGAAGTAGGTATTTTCGGTGATTCCGTTACCATCTCTTAAGAGGAAGATGCTTTGCGTCTTCAATTAGGGTGGCAACGCGGAAACCTCCGTCCCTTTTACCAGGGATGGGGGTTTTTTATTTTTTTATAAAAAAGGAGAGAAACCAAATGCTAGACATTAAGTATTTACGTAATAATCTGGAAGATGTGAAAGCCCGCCTGCAGCACCGCGGTGAGAACCTGGAGGATTTTGATAAATTCGAAGAGCTTGATAAGAGAAGAAGAGAGCTGCTTGTGGAAAGTGAAGATCTTAAGAGCAAGCGTAATGAAGTATCCCAACAAATTGCCGTTCTGAAGAAAGAGAAGAAAGATGCTCAGGATATGATCGTTGAAATGCGTGAAGTCGGGGCCATGGTCAAAAAGCTGGATGATGAATTAAGAGGCATCGAAGAAGAATTAGAGAGAATCCTTCTTTCTATCCCGAATATTCCTCATGAAACTGTACCGGTAGGTGAAACTGAAGATGATAATATTGAAGCACGTACATGGGGAGAAATCCGGGAATTTGATTTCGAAGCACAGCCCCACTGGGACGTTGCTACAAGGCTTGGGTTGCTTGATTTTGAACGTGCAGCAAAAGTGACGGGAAGCCGTTTCGTTTTCTACAAAGGCCTCGGTGCAAGACTTGAAAGAGCTCTCATTAATTTCATGATGGATTTGCACATGGATGAGCATGGGTATACGGAAATGATTCCTCCGTTCCTGGTGAATCGGGCGAGTATGACAGGGACAGGTCAACTTCCTAAGTTTGAAGAAGATGCATTCAGAATCGAGAGTGAGGACTATTTCTTAGTTCCTACTGCAGAAGTACCTGTTACGAATTATCATCGTGATGAAATTTTGAAGGCGGACGAATTGCCGGTAAGTTATGTAGCGTATAGCGCCAACTTCCGCTCTGAGGCTGGATCTGCAGGACGCGATACAAGAGGCTTGATCCGTCAGCATCAGTTCAACAAAGTCGAGCTTGTTCGCTTTGTGAAGCCGGAAGATTCTTATGATGAGTTAGAAAAGTTAACTGGTCATGCTGAAAAAGTCCTTCAGCTACTGGGCCTTCCATACCGAGTATTGTCTATGTGTACAGCGGACTTAGGTTTCACGGCTGCCAAGAAATACGACATTGAAGTCTGGATTCCTAGCTACGGGACGTACCGCGAGATTTCTTCTTGCAGTAACTTTGAAAGCTTCCAGGCGAGACGTGCAAACATCCGTTTCAGAAGAGAGCTAAACGCGAAGCCTGAACATGTCCATACGTTAAATGGATCTGGTTTAGCGATAGGACGAACGGTTGCCGCGATTTTGGAAAACTACCAGCAGGAAGATGGATCTGTCATCGTTCCAGAAGCCCTTCGTCCATATATGGGTGGAGTGGAAGTCATTAAATAAAGGAATTTTATCCAGCCAAAAGAAGTCTCACCTTTATCGGTGAGACTTCTATAATTTTTTTTAGAAATATGCTTGACTCCATTTGTACACCATGGTATTATAATTCTTGTCGATACGGAGGAATACCCAAGTCCGGCTGAAGGGATCGGTCTTGAAAACCGACAGGGGTGTAACAGCCCGCGGGGGTTCGAATCCCCCTTCCTCCTCCATTGATTTTTTTATAACCATAGCGCATAAACATTGGAGATAGAATTCGTTACATATTATATGTAACGAATTTTTTTATTTTATGGATATGCTGATCGACCCAGTCCAATTTACTTAAGGTTTTTGATGTCTTCTCTTAAATGGTCGTTTGCTGTATGTTCGAGTATCCCTATCTTAGTGATATGCAGGCGTGCTTCTTCATCTCCTAGCAAATAAATCTTCGAATAGATATCCCTCATCGATTGATCATATTGATCGTCTTCCGGTGAATTGTGATATTGACGGAACGGGACCTGCGCCCGTCTCATAGTCGACATGTCATCATCATAGTTATCATTGAACAACATTTTCAGTTCGTTTACTTCTGTCGGGGTGGCAAATATGCGATAGCTTGGACTGGCGTTTTGATTTGGATCCTGCAAGATGTCCCCACTGCTGATATCTACAAAATACGTTTGTTTCGATTCCATCATTCCTTCATCTCCTTCATCGATTGTTTATTACTACATATACCTCTTTCCTAATGGAAATAAACGGATGGAGGTCTTCATCAACTTTTAAATAAAAAGGCTCTTTTCGTAAAGATTGTTGCTTTTAACATAAGGGTCTGCTTGAGCTCTGCCAATCGGCGTGTGCTGGATGGTGAGGGGAACTGCTCCGCTTTCCGCGGACGTTCGGCCGAGCCTCCTCAGCTTCGCTTCCGGGGTCTCGGCACGCCCGTACTTCCGCAGGAGTCTACGCAGTTCCCCTCACCATCTTTAAAAGATTTTTTGTAACAGAGCTTCAACATGCGTAATAAAATCATGTAACTAGAAAAAATAATTCTTCTTTTATAAAAGGGAAACCAATCTCTAATCTTAAGTAAGGTTGTTTGCTGAAATTCTTGTTTTTATTGATTTCCCTTAAGGATACATGCTCAGAAAGTTGATTGGAGCGGAAGGATGATCGACTCCTGCGGGAATAGCTGGACAGGTGAGACCCCGGAGGCGCAGCCGAGGAGGCTCACCGCCAGCCCCGCGGAAAGCGAGCATCCTGGAGCGGAAATCAACTACTACTTTCTTCATTAAGATAACCACAAACTTTGCGAAAAGAGCCAATAAAAAAGACTACTCCCGCCGCGTTGGGCAGAGTAGTCTTATCTGTCTTCTTAACTTTTTAACATTCTCGTCTGTTCAATGAAATACCCGATTCGTTCAACGATTGGTTCGATGGAGTTTTGATCGTTCACGAGATCGTATTCACTGATGTCCAGTCTGAGTACCGGACATGCGTTAAAGGAATTGATCCAGTTTTCGTAACGTTCATGCATTTCTTCCCAGTAGGCAACAGGTGTTTGTTGTTCCATCGGGCGGCCGCGTTCACGGATGCGATCAACGACATTATCAATGGACCCTTCAAGGTAGATCAGAAGATCAGGGTGAGGGAAGTATGGTGTCATGACCATGGCATCGAAAAGGCTCGTATAGGTTTCATAATCGATTTCGCTCATGTTCCCTTTTTCGTAATGCATGCGGGCAAAGATGCCAGTATCTTCATAGATGGAACGATCCTGTATGAAACCGCCGCCGTATTCAAAGATTTTCTTTTGTTCTTTGAAGCGTTCTGCCAGGAAATAGACTTGAAGGTGGAAGCTCCAGCTTTTAAAGTCCTGATAGAATTTATCGAGGTACGGATTGGTATCAACTTTTTCAAACGACGTACGGAATCCCAATGCATTGGCCAAGCCGTTTGTCATGGTGGATTTCCCGACGCCGACTGTACCGGCAATGGTGATTACGGCATTATTCGGGATCCCGTATTTAGTGCGAAGATTCATGATAGTGAACTCCTTTTTTTAGTGTAGTCTCTAATTGAGTAAGAATGTGTTCCAGGTCCTCTTTATTTTGAACGAAGTCTATGTGGTCGCCATTGTAGCGGAGAACAGGGATATCCGGGTGAGTTTGTTCGAATGTATTCATGTATTCTTCATAATCCAATGATAGCTGCTTCAGATATAGAGGGCTGATTTTCTTTTCGAAGTCCCGTCCTCTTTTTTCAATGCGTTTTAAAAGGGTATCAAGGCTTGCGTTCAAGTAGATCACGACATTTGGTCTTGGCATATCCGATGTTAGGATCTCATATATATTGAGATATTTTTTGAACTGCTGTTCATCCTTCAATGTACGCTTAGCAAAGATGATGTTTTTAAGAATATGATAATCTGCTACGACAGATTTGTTTTGAGATAGGTAGTGTTTTTCAATATCCTCTAGCTGTTTATAACGATTGCATAAGAAAAACATCTCTGTTTGAAAGCTCCACTCTTCAATGTCATCATAGAATTTATCCAAGAACGGGTTTTCATCCACGATTTCTTTCAGTAAGTGAAAATGGAAGTGCTCTGAAATCGCTTTTGCAAGAGAGGTTTTTCCTATTCCAATCGGGCCTTCTACGGTAATGAAAGGAATGCGCCCCATTAATTGTCCTCCTCATATTACGGCAATCTTTTCTCGTATAATAATGTAAAATAAAAAATTACGACAGGAATTATTGTAACACAATCGATGGATGGTTTGTTCAGGTTATTTCCAAGGATTTAGAAAACAGGATACGTTCACTATATCGACTTCAACCGGCCAACTTTTAAGGGGAACGCATACAAAAAGCTGATGGACAGGTGTTTATAGATTTACCTATCCATTAGCTTCTATTTATCATCTTTTTACGACATTGAAATTGTCGGATATTAACAACCAGTTTTGAGGAAAGGAGAGTCCCAGCTTCCAATAGCTCATTCCCCTCAATTTCAACTCTTTCATAAGATCAAACTTCGCCTGGATGCTCCGGGCATCTTCAAACCATACTTCATGATCTTTTCCAGTGCCTGCATCCCGGTATTTAAAGAAAGGGGCCTGTGCTTTCTGATCATACTGAATCGGGACGTTATTGTCGGCGGCAATCTTGATTGCCTGTTGTGGACTGATGGCTTTCGCTGTACTTCCTTGTACAAATGGGAGGGTCCAGTCATATCCATATAAATTTTGCCCCATGAGAATCTTGGATGGAGGCATTTCTGAAATGGCGTATTCAAGCACTTCACGAACAGGTCCGATGGGGGAAACGGCCATGGCAGGACCACCGCTATATCCCCACTCATAGGTCATGATCACGACGAAGTCCACGATTTCACCATGAGCTTTATAATCATGTGCTTCATACCACTTTCCTTTTTGATCGGCACTGGTCTTGGGAGCAAGGGCAGTTGAAAGTAACCATCCTTCTTGATTAAAACGCTGCTTTGCTTTACGTAGGAATTGGTTGTAGGCTTCTTTGTCCTGGGGACGTAAATACTCGAAGTCGAAGTGAATGTCCCTGAATCCATATTTCTTGGCGGTCTGTACGACATTATCGAGGAATTTATTCTGGATTGCCTGGTCGGTTAGCAGGATTCGCCCAAGTTCATCACTAAACGTTCCTTCTTCTTGATTGGTGATGGCCATCATTAACACATTATTATTATCTTTCCCTGTTTGAAGCAAATTTCCTAGGGGTGGCTCCTGCAGTGTTCCATCCCGTTTAGCTTGGAAGCTGAATGGAGCCAGATAGGTAAGATAAGGAGCTGCTTCTTTCGCGCTTTCTTCCAAATTTGGGGCAACTTCTTTTCCGTAAGGCTCGACATACCCATTAAATTCAGCCCTTCCTTTAGGCTTCTGTGGGATGTATAAACGAAATCCTACCTGCAAAGGCTGATTGGGAGAAATTCCGTTCACCCTTGCCAGTTCCTGATATGGGACCCCTGTCTTCTGGCTTATCGCCCAAAGGCTATCACCTGGTTGAACAAAATAGAAACTTCCTATAATGGGGATAACCAGTGATTGGCCAATTACTAAGTTATCAGGGTTTGGCAGTTCATTGGCATCTACTATATCCTTAACTGTTGATCCATACGCTTGAGCGATACCAAATAATGATTGGTTTGACTGGACAACATGAATTTGCATACACAGACCCTCCTATATTTCATTCACTATAATCAACTTATGAAATAGAAGGGATGGATATGTTTGTGGAGTGAATTTTATAAGATCTCATCGGTTGATTCTACCCTTGCTTTTAATACATTTTTCATCATCGTTAATGCATAGTGATTATCTTCGTCACTGACCGACGCAATAGCATCAGAGGGTATGATGAGGTTAAACTCTCTCATATAGGCATCGTTTGCTGTAAAGAGTACACAGATGTTTCCAGCAATACCCGTGATGATAAGATTTTTTACGGACAGATGATGCAACAGTGTATTTAAAGCAGTACCATAAAAAGCGGAATGTTTTGGTTTAATGAGAAAAAAATCTTTATCCATCGGTTGGAGAGGAGTCATGATGCTATCGCTCACTTCATTATGGCATTTCTTATAGATCTCCTTGTAATCTGCTTTCCAAAGCTCATAATGGTCGTTAATATAAATGACAGGATGCTGATGTTTGGTACAATAGTGACGCAGGGAGTTGATCGGTTCAACTATATTGCGGGTATGGTTCGCCAGTGTGTTACCGTGTTCGAAGTCGAATGGATTCATAATGTCTATAACAAGAAGAGCGGTATCGTTTGGTATCATGTTGAAAGCCCCTTTCTCTTATAGTTTGGAGTGATTGGGGATATTTTATAAAGAATAGAGAAATAAATTTATGGGAGTACATAATGGGTATAAGAGAAGAACAATTTATGATGGAAGCATTAAAGGAAGCAGAAAAAGCAGCGGTGATTCAAGAGGTTCCGATTGGAGCTGTCATTGTAATGGGTGATGATATCATTGCCCGGGCTCATAACCTGAGAGAAACGAGTCAAAATGCCATCACTCATGCAGAGACTTTAGCCATTCAAGAGGCATGTGAGAAGCTTGGCACATGGCGTCTTGAGGGCGCAGAGCTTTATGTCACACTTGAACCATGTCCTATGTGCAGTGGAGCCATCATCCTTTCCAGAATAGAGAAAGTCATTTATGGGGCAAAAGATCCAAAGGCGGGCTGTGCGGGAACGTTAATGAATCTACTCGAGGATGACCGATTTAATCATCAGTGTGAAGTAGTACCTGGAGTGTTATCGGAAGAATGTGGTGGAATCCTTTCCCGTTTTTTTAAGAACCTGCGAGAGCGTAAGAAGCTGGAGAAGAAGAATAGGACATCTGGACTGTAAATAACTTACAGTATTCCACCGTTGCTTTTTACCGTAAATCCTAGTATACTTAATCTTGCGTCGCACTAATGACGCAACTAAATATGGTATCAATTTTGCCGTGCTAGGTGGGGAGGTAGCGGTGCCCTGTACTCGCAATCCGCTCCAGCGAGACCGAATTCCTTTCCGAGGCTAGCACTCTGTAGGGCTGCCTCAAGTAAGTGGTGTTGACGCCTGGGTCCTGCGCAATGGGAATCCATGAACCATGTCAGGTCCGGAAGGAAGCAGCATTAAGTGGAAGCTCCCATGTGCCGCAGGGTTGCCTGGGCCGAGCTAACTGCTTGAGTAACGCCTATGGATGCTTGTCGACGAAAGGTGCACGGCAGTTTAATTTATATACAACAACTCATCCATTTCCGGGTGAGTTTTTTGTTTGTGTAAAGGTTTAAATTGATCTCCGGTTTTCTTTGTAAAAGGGATTTACATTACGTTATAATAGAGACACTATAGTACATAAAAAGAGGGGGGAGTATTTTGGCATATCAAGCTTTATATCGTGTGTGGCGTCCTCAGTCATTTATTGATGTGGTGGGACAGCAGCATGTAACGAAAACGTTGCAAAATGCCCTCCTTCATCAGAAGATTTCCCATGCCTATTTATTCTCGGGACCAAGAGGGACAGGGAAGACGAGTGCAGCGAAGATCCTGGCAAAAGCCGTTAACTGCGAACGTTCTCCTGTGGCGGAACCTTGCAATGAGTGCGATGCATGTAAAGGGATCACGGACGGTTCGATCCCTGATGTCATTGAAATCGATGCCGCCTCCAATAACGGGGTGGAGGAGATCCGGGACATCCGGGATAAAGTCAAATATTCTCCAAACGTAGTCGAGTATAAAGTCTATATCATAGATGAAGTTCATATGCTGTCGATCGGAGCATTTAATGCCCTGTTGAAAACGTTAGAGGAACCGCCTAAGCACGTCATTTTTATCCTGGCGACTACAGAGCCACATAAGATTCCCCTTACGATCATTTCCCGCTGTCAGCGTTTTGACTTCAAACGGATTACAGCCAGGGATATTGTAGGACGTATGAGTCATATTGCCACAGAGTCAGGTGTGAACTATGAAGAAAATGCCCTGACGATTATTGCAAGGGCAGCTGAGGGCGGGATGCGGGATGCCTTAAGTCTTCTCGATCAAGCCATCTCCTTCAGTCAGGACCGGGTAACCGTAGACGATGCCTTGACTGTAACAGGGGCTGTTTCTCAAGGGTATTTAAATACGCTGGCGAAAGCGATTTTGGAAAGAGATGTCACCAGTGGATTAAGTGCGCTGGAAGAATTGTTGTTCCAAGGAAAGGACCCCGCCAGGTTCGCAGAGGACTTTATTCTTTATTTCCGGGATATGCTGTTATATCAAACGGCTCCAAATCTCGAAGAATCACTGGAACGGGTCATGCTCGATGATGATTTTAAAGAATTATCAGGACAAACCCAGCCTCAGCAGATTTATCAATACATCGATGTCTTGAATCAGGCCGGTCAGGAAATGAAGTTCACCAATCATGCCCGTATCTACTTAGAAGTGTCCATTGTTAAGCTCTGTCAAATGGAAGCACCGGCAGCGGCTTCTTCACCGGAAGTGAACGACATGATGAAGAAGATTAAACTTCTTGAAAAAGAGGTTGAGCAACTGAAGGCAAATGGAGTCAAGGTTCAAGCAGAGCCGGCAGCGCAGCCTGCGAAAAAGCCAATCAGGGCAAAGAAGGGCTTCCGGGCACCTACCGGGAAGATTCAGGAAGTACTCCGAACGGCGACGAAAGAGGATCTTAATCTCATAAAGAGCCGCTGGGGTGATATGGTTGAAACATTGAACCAGCGCCAAATGCGTTCACAGTCTGCATTATTAAATGATGCTGAACCTGTAGCAGCAACAAACGGCTCATTTGTGTTAAAATTTAAATACGATATTCATTGTCAAATGGCAATGGAGAATCAAGCGTTCACCTCAGCGATTGCTTCCATACTGGAAGAGCTTACGGGAAACAGCTATGCAGCGATTGGAATTCCCGAAGATCAGTGGATGTCCATAAGGGAAGACTTTATCCGGAACTCGAAAACAGAAGATGGAGAACCATCAGGCGGGGATCAAGGTGAAGACTCACTCTTGAAGGAAGCTGAAAAGCTTGTCGGTATGGATTTAATAGAATTAAACGATTAATGTAAAAAAATTAACTGGAGGTAATAATATGATGCGTGGAAATGGTAATATGCAAAATATGATGAAGCAGATGCAGAAGATGCAAAAGAAAATGGCGGAAGCTCAAGAAGAATTAGGGGAAAAGCAAATCGAAGGAACAGCTGGCGGCGGAATGGTGACTGTTATCGTTTCCGGTCACAAACAAGTAATTGATGTAAAGATCAACGAAGAAGCTGTTGATCCGGATGATGTAGAAATGCTACAAGATCTAGTCCTTGCAGCGACAAACGATGCACTGAAGAAAGCGGACGAATTAACGAACTCAACTATGGGTCAATTCACTAAAGGAATGAACCTACCGGGAATGTTCTAGGAGGCAATACGATGCACTATCCTGAGCCTATATCGAAGCTGATCGACAGCTTTATGAAATTGCCGGGAATCGGGCCGAAAACTGCGGCCCGACTGGCTTTTTTTGTTCTTAGTATGAAAGAAGATACTGTACTTGATTTTGCCAAGGCATTGGTCAATGCCAAGCGTAATCTAAGCTACTGTTCCGTTTGCGGTCACATCACCGATCAAGATCCATGCTATATCTGTGAGGATCAAAGACGGGATCGCAGCATCATCTGTGTGGTACAAGATCCCAAGGATGTCATTGCGATGGAGAAGATGAAAGAATATAACGGACAATACCATGTACTCCACGGTGCCATCTCCCCCATGGACGGGATCGGACCCGAGGACATCAATGTTCCGGATCTGATAAAGCGTCTTCACGGTGACGAGGTCCAGGAAGTCATCCTCGCTACCAACCCCAACATAGAAGGTGAAGCGACAGCAATGTACATCTCACGCCTGGTTAAACCATCGGGTATCCGAATTACAAGGATTGCCCATGGACTTCCTGTCGGTGGAGATCTTGAGTACGCAGATGAAGTAACGTTATCGAAAGCCCTTGAGGGAAGAAGAGACGTTTAACGAAGGAGAGGATACCTATGTTTTTCCGGAAAAAAGGAAAGCTGAAAAAAGAGTATGACCAATCCTTACTTCACGTTTTAGACGAAACCAAGGATCATTGGAATCAGCAACGTTCCATCGATGAGATGAGTGTGGATTATAATCTGAACATCCACTGTCACTCGAAAATAGCAGAAGCTAAATATTTTTTTCTCTTTAGAGAAGCAAAACATAGAAAGATCGTCATAAAAAGGTAGACAACCCTCATATCCTTTCAATAAGAGACTATTTATGTTCTTTGTTGAGAGGAGAGAAGGGTATGAGCCCAGTTATCGTCATTGCGGTGATCAGCGGACTGATTGTACTTCTATTGGCCACCGGCACACCCATCAAACCACTTCGGTTTGTCGGACAAGTTGCCATGAAGGTCATGATCGGAGCACTCTTTTTATTTTTCCTGAACGCCTTTGGCAGTCAGTACGGAATCCACGTTCCTATTAATTTGGCAACCTCATCTATTTCAGGGATTTTAGGTATTCCCGGAGTAGTGGGACTAACCGTCATTCAGATGTGGATCTTATAAGGATCAATAGAATAGTAAGAAGGAAAGGCAGTCGAAGTATCAGGTGGAATTTTTCTTACCTGGATTTTGGCTGTTTTTTTACATAGAAGACAGAAGAGGTGGGAGAACAATGAAAATCGTCATTGCACCTGATTCCTTTAAAGGTTCCATGACAAGTAAAGCAGCGGCTGAAGCGATCCGGAGAGGGATTCACCGTATCAATCCTTCATACAAGACTGTCTTGATCCCCATGGCGGATGGTGGTGAAGGAACGGTTGATGCCATGATGACCATCATGAATGGGGAAACACGAACGGTTCAAGCGAGAGATCCCCTGGGACGTCAAATCTCAGCAGCTTTTGGGTGGGTACCTGAAACAAAGACAGCCGTCATTGAAACGGCAGCTGCTTCCGGGCTTACTTTGTTAAACGAAAGTGAGCTGAACCCGGGCGTGACCTCTACATTCGGAACCGGTGAGCTTGTAAAATCCGTTTTAGATCTTGGAGTGGAGCACATTATCCTTGGGTTAGGAGGGAGTGCAACCATAGATGGAGGGACAGGATTCCTTCAAGCGTTAGGAATCCGTTTCTTCAATAAGAAAGGTCAAGAACTTGAAGCTGGAGGAAGCATGCTGGGGGAACTTGACTCGATTGATTCTACCAATCTCGACCAAAGGCTGAAGGCTGTTAAGTGGACAGTCGCTTCAGACGTAACAAACCCTTTATTAGGAAATGAAGGGGCTGTGACCGTGTTCGGCCCACAGAAAGGTGTCATAGAAGAGAAGCTTGCAGATTTTGAACGAGGCATGGAACACTTTGCTGAAAAGGTAGTTGAACATACGGGAGTGGATTGTCGCCTTGATCAGGGAAGTGGAGCTGCCGGTGGTCTGGGCTATTCCCTTCTCTCCTTTTTTCAGCCAGTTATTAAAAGCGGCTTAAGCATAATCGCAACAGAGAGCAGTCTGGAGTATCACTTGAAAGATGCGGCACTTGTTTTGACCGGGGAAGGGAAGATCGATGCACAGTCCCTTTATGGAAAGGTACCTGTAGGCATCGGGAGATTAGCTTCAAAGTATGGGGTTCCGGTAGCGGTGTTTGCAGGGAAAATAGAAGGGGACTTGAAGCAGATTTATGCTGAAGGTATACAGTTACTTCTTCCGGTCGTTAGTCAACCTATGTCTTTATCGGAGGCCATGACAAACGGAAGCGTTTTGTTGGAAGAAGCTGCTTCAAGGTTGATGAGGACATATGAATTATTTACCGGGATGAGAAACAAACCAGTTTAATTTTGTATTTGTAGTGCCCTTCCTTCTCGGATGAGGGAAGAGCACTTGCTGATTTTCCACTATTCACCTAAAAACGTTTTTGGCATCACAACAGCTACTACTTCTCCACGGGCACACAGTTTTCCCTCTGCAAATACTTCTGTTTGCACCCTGAACTTCTTAGGGTGGACTTCATGAACTGTACCAACTGCTTTTAAAGGAACATGATGAGGGGTCGGTTTCATAAAATCCACTTGTAAGGAAGCAGTAACAAAACGTGGAGGCTCTTGACCATCACCAATTTCTCCTCCATTCTTTCTATGAAGATGAATCGCAGCTGAGCCAGTGCCATGGCAATCGATTAAGGAAGCAATCAATCCGCCATACACGAAACCTGGCAAAGCAGTGTGTTCCGGTTTAGGCTTGTATAGTGTGACCGTGTGCCCATCTTCCATTCCGGTACGAAAATGATGCCCTTCCTTATTGAGTCGGCCGCAGCCATAACACCACGCAAAATCATCTGGGTAATCATCCTGGATGGCACGCATGACTTCGTTCATTTACTATTCTCCCTTCAAAACAAACTCTTTCTCTAGTACTCTTCTATAACCATTCTGAAATCCCTTTATTAGATCGTTATGTGATTTCTATTTTTTTACCCTAATAAAGGGTAGATTCGGAGATGATGGCATACTTAGGGAGAAAAGGCCATGAACTCGTTTGGAATCTGGTCTTGGTAGATGGAATTTATCCTAATAGAGCGTTTAAGTATATAGAATTGGCCGATTAAAATATAAGACGGCAGCATCTGCTCATTAGAAGAGGGCAGGTGCTGTTTTGTTTCTTATATTATATAAGGCAGACCCACTTATCCTATAAACTAGAACATCCCCTGAAATAAATATATAAAAGGTGAAAAATAGTATTGACTCTCAATAGAAGAAGATGCTATTATATTCCTTGTCGCCAAAACGACGCAAAAAACAAATTTCAAAAAAAGCTTGACGCTTTATGACGAAAAATGTTATATTTAAGAGGTGCTCAAGAGAGCCCAATGTTATATTGAACCTTGAAAACTGAACA
>NZ_JXZC01000018.1 GCF_000935355.1 Rossellomorea aquimaris | reverse complement strand
AAGGTTCAATGTGTAAGTGCTTCGTTTGAAGCGACTTGACCATCATATCAAGAATACAGTATGTTTGTCAACAACTTTTTTCACGATGTTTTAAATTCCTGTTTTAAGTTGTTATGTAATCGCTGCTCTCTTGCGACGGTTTTTAAAGTATATCAATCTATTAGACATGCGTCAATACTTTTGAGAGATTTTTTTTGAGAAACTTCCTTTAGTCTTTCTATTATCTATTATTTATTACGACCACACCACCCACAACACAGTCTGGAAACTGACATTCTTGGCTTCGAAATAGAAACTCTCTGCTATTTCCCTTCTATATATATATATTAAGCAGCCATACTTCTCCCATCCCCTCCAGTAAAAGTTCAAATACTAAAAAAAAACCATTTCCCCCCTCATAGTAAGAGGCTGGAAATGGTTTTTGATTATTCATTAATCTATCTTGATGATGCCTTCGTCGTTACGGTTTACCTTACCTGACTTCTCGATCGTTACTTGCTGACCTTCTTTAAGGTTCGTGAATACAATCGGTGTCATGATTGAAGGCGCGTTTTCTTTGATGTAGTCAAGATCTACTTCTAGTAATGGTTGACCTGCTTCTACTTGGTCTCCTTCTTTTACTAGCGCTTCAAATCCTTTACCTTCTAATTTAACCGTATCGATTCCTACGTGGATCAGAACTTCACGACCTGCTTTGGACTCTAGTCCGATGGCATGCTTCGTCGGGAATACGTTCACGACTTTACCTGTGATAGGAGAAACGATTGTTCCTTCTGTCGGTACGATCGCGAAACCATCACCCATCATTTTCCCTGAGAATACTTGGTCGGGAACTTCCGTGATGTCTTTAATTTCTCCAGTGATAGGAGCTACGAATTTTTCGTTCTTTTCTTCTTCTGTTGTTTGAAGTGCTTCTGGATTCACTTCTTCAATCTGTTGCTCGACTTCTTCATTTGCGCTTGTTTCTACTCTGCGTGGAGCTTTTCCACGAATGATGTCTTGCATTTGTGATTTGATCGTATCCGACTTAGGTCCGAAGATCGCTTGAATGTTATCTCCGACTTCAAGTACTCCTGAAGCCCCTAATTTTTTCAGGCGATTCTTGTCAACGTTTTTCACATCATTTACAGAAACACGGAGACGAGTGATACATGCGTCTAAGTGAGCGATGTTTTCTTGTCCACCCATAGCTTCCAGGATGTTGTATGGAAGGTCTCCAGCTGAACTTGCCGGTGATCCATCGTCATCTTCGTCCACATCTTCACGACCAGGAGTCATAAGATTGAACTTACGGATAGCGAAGCGGAATCCGAAGTAGTAAACGACAGCAAAGACTGCCCCTACCGGAATAACGATCCAAGCGTTTGTTTGGGGGTTGATCAGACCGAATAAGATGTAGTCAATCAAACCACCCGAGAATGTCATACCGATTTTTACATCTAATAGATGCATGGTCAAGAAAGATAAACCTGCAAAGATTGTATGGATACCAAATAGTACCGGTGCTACGAATAGGAATGAAAATTCGATTGGTTCTGTGATACCCGTTAAGAAAGATGTTAAAGCTGCAGATCCCATGATACCTGCTACAACTGCTTTTCTTTCAGGTTTTGCTTCATGGTAGATCGCTAATGCCGCTGCCGGAAGACCGAACATCATGAATGGGAATTTACCAGTCATGAAGGTACCTGCAGTTAGATCCTGTACTCCATCTTGAATCTGCTTCATGAAGATGGCCTGATCTCCACGGACGATATTTCCTGCTTCTGAAGTATACGATCCGAACTCGAACCAGAATGGTGAGTAGAAAATATGGTGAAGTCCAAATGGTATAAGAGCACGTTCGATTACACCGAATATGAATGCAGCAAATGCTCTGTTTTCACCAAGCATAAAGTTAGAGAATGCATTAAGGCCATTTTGAATCGGAGGCCAGATTAATAACATTAATAGACCTAGCACAACAGCAGAAGCTGCCGTTGCGATTGGAACAAATCGTTTACCTGCGAAGAATCCCAGATACGAAGGAAGTTCGATTTGGAAGAAACGATTGTACATAGCAGCCGCGAGTATCCCGACGATAATACCACCGAATACCCCGGTTTGAAGGGTAGGAATCCCCAGGACAAGTGCATATGCAGGATCCACACCATCACCTGTCACATCTCCGATTCCCAGTCCTTCGACTGTACCCATTGTTACATTCATAATCAAGAAACCAACGATAGCCGCTAAACCGGCTACCCCTTCCCCACCGGCTAAACCGATGGCTACACCCACTGCGAATAAGAGTGCTAAGTTTCCGAAGATAATTCCACCTGCTTGTTCCATGACACTTGCGACCATTTCAACGCCGCCGTTTGAAAGGAATGGAGCAATTTCTAATAACGTCGGATTTTGCAGTGCATTACCGAATGCAAGCAATAGTCCCGCTGCAGGCAAGATAGCCACAGGCAGCATAAGAGCTTTACCGACTTTTTGTAAAACGCCAAAAGCCTTTTTAAACATGAAGTTTCCTCCTTTTATTTCGTTCTTTTTTTCAACTAATTAGATGATGATTGCAAACAAAAAAGGCATGAGAAAAGAGGATAATGAACGTATAAGGATAGACTTCCCCAAAATATACGTTTCAATCATCTTCTTCACTCATGCCTGATCGTATCAGTAACACGTAAGAAAGATAAGTGCGTTATTTAACTTTACTCTGAATACGCTGCAAATGCATGGTTAAGTAAACAGCCTCTGCATCGTAGACGGGTTTTTGTAATGTTTGCTGCATCATCTTGATCAGCTTCCAAGATAAATTATAGCAGAGAGGGTATTCCTCTTTCAACAGTTTTGCGATTTTTTCTGGTTCTTCCACTCTTTCTTCCCGGAGTACACGTTCTATTGTATATCGAATATGGCGTACAAGCCTCATATAATCGACGCTTTCCTTGTTAATTTTCACATCCAGCTGTTGTTCGATCATCCCGGTCAGGCGTCCAATCAACTGGGAGTGTTGATTCACTTCAGACAGATCCTTGTTCATCATGGCACTATGGATATGGAGGGCAATAAACCCTACTTCCCCTTCCGGCAAATGAACATCTGTCATTTCATTGATCATACTTACCACTTCTCTGGCTATTTCGTATTCGAATGGATAGAGTGTCCTCGTTTCTACCAGAAACGGATTACGGATTTCCATCCCTCTCATCAATCGGTTAATCGCAAACAGGATATGGTCGGTCAGGGCGATGTGAATATGCTCATTAAGAAAAGAGTTGGTTCTTTTTCTGATTAACTCGATGGCAGAAATAATGACGTTTGACATATCATCATTTAAGAAAGGAAGGAGGTTTTTGTACTGCTCCTGTTCTTTCTCTCCTTTTAATACAAACATCTTTTCTGCAATATCATTCTGAATGGGATCCCCTTTTTTACGGTTGAACCCTATCCCTTTACCGATCAAAACCACTTCACCGTAGCTCTCGTGATCTGCAATTAATACATTGTTATTTAAAGCTTTTTTCACATTTAAAGTAGACATCGTCATTCTCCCTATAATTTCGACCATTTTCGACACTATCCGATTTCATGATTTTAACGAAAACCCTCACTTTTTTCAATTCATACTTACTCTATACGTATATCTTCTCTAAATCTCCCTCCGACTCCTCTATTTATGTTTCACACTTTTCCGTTATAAAATAAGAAAAAGCTGATCTGCGAGAGACCAGCTTAAAGAATTTTTTATTTTAAACTAAGAATATAAAATACATAACGAAGATAACAAACAAGAAATACATGATCGGATGGATTTCCTTAACGCGACCCTTCATGATCATCGTAATAGGGTAGAAGATAAATCCGATGGCAATACCCGTGGCGATACTGTACGTCAGTGGCATTGCTACGATTGTTAAGAATGCCGGCACAGCTACCTCAAACTTCTTCCAATCAATTTCACCCAGTGACGAAACCATCAACACCCCTACAATGATAAGTGCCGGTGCTGTCACTGCCGATGTAATGACGGCAAGGAGAGGGAAGAAGAATATGGAAAGCAAGAATAAAACCGCCGTTACCACTGACGCAAATCCTGTTCTCGCTCCTGCCGCAACGCCTGCAGAAGATTCAATATAAGACGTTGTCGTTGAAGTACCCAGGATTGCTCCCACTACTGTTGCACAAGAATCCGCAAATAAAGCTTTACCTGCGCGCGGTAATTTATTTTCCTTCATTAACCCTGCCTGATTGGCTACCGCTACAAGGGTACCCGCCGTATCAAAGAAATCAACGAACAAGAATGTTAAAATCACTACAAGCATTTGTATCGTAAAAATACTGCCTGCATCATTGAATAAAGGATCTAAAGCTGCTCCAAACGTAGGAGCAAGACTTGGTGCTGCGTCTACTACTTTTTCCGGTGTGTCGATTAACCCAACGATCATTCCGACGATTGCCGTTACAACCATCCCGATAAAAATACCGCCTTTAACGCCTCTTGTCATTAGAATAACGGTAATGATAATTCCGAAGATCGCAAGAAGAGTCGAACCATTCGTTAAGTCCCCAAGGCCCACTAATACTGCATCGTTATTCACAATAATCCCTGCATTTTGAAAACCGATAAAAGTAATGAAAAGTCCGATACCCGCTCCCACGGCATATTTCAACTCTGCCGGGATTGAGTTAATAATTTTTTCCCTGATACCTGATAAAGTCAGTACGATAAAAATCAAACCTGAAATCAATACTCCCGTTAAAGCTGATTGCCATGGTACACCCATCGTTAACACCACTGTGTATGCGAAGAATGCGTTCAATCCCATGCCTGGAGCTAGAGCAATCGGGTATTTGGCAATCAAGCCCATTATCAACGAGCCGATGGCTGCGGCCAACGCCGTAGCGACAAATACTGCCCCGTAATCCATTCTCATGCTATCCGGCAGATCCGGTACAGACTGAAGGGTTAACGTAAGTGGATTAACAATTAAAATATAAGCCATTGAAAGGAAAGTTGTTAATCCCCCGATAATTTCCCTTCTATAAGTGGTTCCTAACTGATCGAACTGAAAGAAATTCTTCATTCTTGCACTCCTCCTATAGAGTCGTCGTAGAATCTGACATTTCAATAAAAAAAGCCTCGAACTACCAGAGTTCAAGGCTTTGACTGTTAAGATCATGATCAATAGGTAAATGGAAATGAAAAATGTTCCACAATCCTATCCTCAATCACCTCGTAGTCAAGCCATTTACGGTAGCTTGGTAGAAACGCTCGGGCCTTATTCCCGAAATTATACGACGTAATACTTTTATAATGTTTTGTTATGATTACAGTACTATTGTACCAACCAGAAAGGTGACCGTCAACAGAAAATACGAACATTATATAAATATTTTATTCCAATGTTCGTTTTATACATAAAACGACAGGCACCTTCCGATTTCTGTCGACCCTTATATGCTACCCATATAAGAATCGACACTTTACGGATGGTGCCTGTCATTACGTTTTCATTTTTATTCCCACTCGATTGTTGCAGGTGGCTTACTCGTCACATCATACACGACGCGGTTGATATGATCGACTTCGTTTACGATACGTGTGGAGATTTTCTCCAGTACATCCCAAGGGATACGAGCCCAGTCGGAAGTCATTCCATCAATGGACGTCACGGCACGGATTCCAATCGTGTAATCATACGTTCTGGCATCCCCCATCACTCCCACGCTTCTGATGTCAGGGAGCACAGTGAAGTACTGCCAAATGTCTCGATCCAATCCCGCTTTTTTGATTTCATCGCGGAGGATGTAGTCAGACTCACGAACGATTTCAAGCTTCTGCTCAGAAATTTCACCAAGTACACGAATGCCAAGTCCAGGACCAGGGAATGGTTGACGCCACACGATTTCATCAGGAATACCTAGTTCAGATCCCAATGCACGTACTTCGTCTTTGAATAATGTGTTAAGCGGCTCAATGAGCGTGAACTGCATGTCTTCTGGTAATCCACCAACATTATGGTGAGATTTGATTGTCTGTGCAGTGGCTGTTCCACTTTCGATGATGTCTGTATATAAGGTGCCTTGAGCAAGATACTCGATACCTTTTAACTTGGTTGCTTCATCATCAAACACATAAATAAATTCGTTTCCGATGATTTTACGTTTCTGCTCAGGGTCGGAAACACCTTTCAGTTTATTTAAGAAACGGTCTTGAGCATCTACTTTAATCACGTTCATGTTAAAGCCATCAGCGAAAGTTTTCATTACGCTGTCCGCTTCACCTTTACGAAGGAGACCGTGATCGACGAAGATACATGTTAATTGATCACCGATCGCTTTATGGATTAACACGGCAACAACAGAGGAATCCACTCCCCCGCTTAATGCGCAAAGGACTTTTTTATCACCAACTGTTTGACGGATCTTCTCCATTTCCATTTCGATGAAATTCTCCATGGACCAGTCGCCTGCACAGCCGCACACTTCGAATACGAAATTTTTCAGCATTTCATTTCCGTGCACAGAGTGACGTACTTCAGGATGGAATTGAACGGCATATAATCCTTTTTCCTCGTTACTCATGGAAGCAATCGGGCAAGAAGGGTTCGTCGCATTCACATCAAAGCCTTCAGGAGCTTCTACAACAAGGTCTCCATGACTCATCCATACGACTTGCTCTTCAGGCAGGTTGGAGAATAACTTAGATTGTTTTTCAATATTGATGGCCGCTTTTCCGTACTCACGGTGCTTCGCGCGTTCCACTTTTCCGCCGAAGTGCATCGTCATAAGCTGCATACCATAGCAAATCCCCAAAATAGGAATGTCCAGATCAAAGATGCGCTCATCACAACGGAATGAGTCTTCACCGTAGACACTGTTCGGTCCGCCGGAGAAAATGATACCTGTCGGGTTCATTTCCTTGATCTCTTCAAGGGTAACTGTATGCGGGTGGAGCTCACTGTAAACACCAAACTCACGAATTCTTCGTGTGATTAATTGATTGTATTGACTTCCAAAGTCTAAAACGACGATCATTTCTTGATTGTGCAATTCTTCTTTACCAAGCATTCAGTTCACCTCATTAGTTTTTTCGTGGGCAAGGATGGGCTGAAGTCTTCATCCACCCTTATAGTACCTGATGTTGTTAGCATTCCTAAAAAAATAAAAAAAACCAGACTCCGCCTTAAAAAAAGGCAGAATTCTAGTTTTTTTGCATACACGTATGTCAAATTAGAACACTGCCTTCATAGTCCAGTCATTTAAGGTGACCGGGTAGATACTTTCGAACCGTATTATCGAGGATATACGAAGGATGCTAACGAACGCTATTATGAATTTGACATCATTTTATACCTTGTTTTAAAAAGGGTCAACCAGTTGTCCTTTTAATTAAATTTTCCCATAATTCCCTCATCTTTGGCCAATCTTCTTCCGCCAGCCTCTGACCATATAAAATACGTTCATAATTATTGGTCAGACTCGTCATTTCATGGGTACCGAAGAATGAGTCAATATAGCGCGAATAGCCCCTTAACGTTTGCCCGTCATCCATTTTCAGTCCATATCTCTCAAGCTGTTTGATTAGAGAAAGATAGGCGTCGGAAAACACGCCATCTGATGATTTCCTGCGATAATAGAAAATCAGGACATACGGCATCCAGCGTCTTCTTACAAGGTACAATGCGATTGCCAGGATAAGCAGGAGTATGAATCCCATGACAAGCTTGCCCCAGTTTTCCACAAAGAATGTTTGAATGTCATCCCAAAGCTTCGAAAGAGAAAAACTGCTTCCCGCTGCTCTCGAATCGTCTTCTTCAGGTTGAATCGGCTGTTTCGGAGCTTCCTCTTTCTCCGGAACAGGGACTTCGTTGTTATCCGACTCAGGTACATCCAGGTCATACTGATACGAGACATTATTACTGAATCCAACAGTAGGCTCGAACGGAACCCAACCAACCTCAGGGAAGAATACCTCCACCCAGGAGTGAGCATTATTATTGGACACTTCATATTGCTTATACGTCGTATCCACTTGTCTACTGTATTCCCCTTCTGTATATCCCTTTGCCCATCTTGCAGGAATGCCAAGAGCCCGGACTAATACAACCATGGAAGTGGAGAAGTTATCACAGTATCCTCTCTGTGTTTCAAATAAGAACTGATCAACATAATCCTGCCCTTCCTCAGGGACCGGCACGTCAAATTGGTCGTACACATAAGCTTCTTTCGAAAAATAATTCTCGATCGCCCTGACTTTGTCATACCAGTTATCTTCCTCCGATGTAATCTCAAGTGCCAGATCCTTCACACGCTGGGGAGTCGTTTCCGGAAGTTGTGTATAACGATCCACAAATTCCGGGTTCTGCATGATTTCCTGACTTTCATTAGCTGCTTTCATTTTCTTCTGAGAATAAGAAGGCGAGCGATAGGAAAGTTCATATTCCCCTAATTGAATGGTTTCGCCTTCCCCTTCATAACTTGTAACCTTTTCGTTAACGGGATCAAAGGAGAAATAGCCTTCTTCATTTCCGACTATTCTCTCCACCCCATAAGGATAGACAACATGGGAATAGGTTCGTTCCACCGTTACCCTCTCTGTTTCCACTTCCCTTTCTCCATCCGGTTCGTTGGTTGTGAAGGGAACCATTTCTTCTGATTCAAAAGAGATAGCTTCCTCCTGGTTATCAGGAATGGACTGCTCCCAGCCCTTGCCTGTATATAAATCCTTGGTTTCAATTTTCCAGTAGTGTTCTCTTGTTACTTCCGCATTAAAAACGACAGTAGGATCACCGACAAAGGGGCCGCCAAGCTGAGAGTCATCTGTGTCATACCCGATCTTGTTCACGCCGCTGCCCCCGGCTCCCTCTGCAAAGGATTGAATATAAGGAACCGGATCCGGCCAGATGGGGTTTGCCTTAGGCGCTGCGAAAGCAACAACTGAACTCACCCCAAGCATAACCGTAAGTGGCACAATCCAGCGGTGCCTGCTCATCTTGGATCCAAGAAGGTTCTCCCTTTGAACCAACCGTTCTAGAGCCAACAACCCCATTAAGAGAAAGCCGAAAATGACCACCCGGACAATCGCTTTATCCCCTTCATATATGGTGAAGGTATCAATAAGGCAAACATATGTTACGGTCATCACATAAAAGAGGAGGATCGTTTTTCGTACAGATAACCAGTAATAAATCAAGTATGTCATCAGCCATAGTAGAATAAAGAACAATAAGCTTCTATACTCAAACGAAAGGCCGGGCCAGTCACGCCCCAGCGTCAATCCGATATTCACCCACAAGTCATGACTAAACCTTCTAAGCCAAGCAAGAGAAAAGAAAGAACCTGTATAGTACAATCCATGAAGGCTATACAGGATAAAAAGGATTTTAACCGGTGCGGTTATGAAATAATGAACTCTTACATACGACAGGACCAGTGATAGAGCGATAAAGACGATGAAGTACGTCAAACTCCCTGTATCCGTCACAACCTGAAGGGGCTTCAGCCACTCCCATAGAAGCAGGAAACCAAACAGATAAATCATAACCGTAAAGACACGGTGTTTCTGCGTTTCAATACTCATGCCCGTTTCACCTCCATAAAGGCAGAAGAGAAATCACCTTCAAAGCATACTCTCATTCGAATACCACGGGAGGAGGCGTAGGCTTTCAATGATTTCTCCTCTGCGGTATAAGCGTCCCCTTTCCGCTTCACTAAAAAGATGACAACCGAACTATTCCGTTTCGCATATTCATTTACACTCATAATCATCTTCTTCGAAACAGACGAAGTCACAAACAGCACAGCGGCAGACTGAGAGTAATTCAAGCCCTCTCCTTGAAGGATTTTCCCTAAAGCGTAAGGGCTGTCCTGCCTGACTTTAGCTAAATGATAATAAAGCTGGCTTTTGTGTTCGTCCCCGCCGCGAATGGGAAATGAGACATGATCTTCCCCGATTGAGACAAGGCCTACCTGAGCGCCTTTTTTCAAAATGGAGCGAATCATAGATGCAGTGAATGTCACCATTTCTTCAAAAGCAGACGACGCTTCCCGATCCAATACAATCAGAACATCATGGGATTGACGTTCCTCAAATTCTTTCGTCATCAGTTCATTGGTCCTGGCAAAGGTTTTCCAATGAATCCATGAGAAGCGGTCCCCCGGTTGATAGTCACGTATACCCGTTGCCATGGTCGTGTCCTTTTGAATCTTCACACTTGAAGTGGTCATTCCTTGATCATAGCGATTTTCTAAAGGACGGTAAGGGAGATCCACAAACGATGGGTAGACCAGGAGCTTATTGGTACATTCCACCGTCGCTTCCTTTTCAAAAACGCCAAAGAAATCACCCGTCCGGAGCCTGACAGCGGAGAAAATATGTTCTCCACGAGGTAGCTCTTCTATGTAATACGTAAGCTTGATCCGTTTCCTGAATCCAGGGTGGATCATCGCTTTCGCCTTTTGAAAACTTGAATGATGAAACACGGAATCCGTTACCACATCCTCTAACACCATATAAAATAAAGGAAAGGGTAATTTACGCGAAAGGGTGATCGTAACCTTCAACTCATCCCCCGCTTTGTACTCATTTGATTCGAAGCTCCTCTCTACATAAAACTCTGAAAGAGGATATAAGAATACGAGAACAGCATAGAGAGCAAACGGTAGAAAGCTATAAAACAAAAACCAGCTGACGAATCCACCCTGGAACATCGCATACGAAAACGAGATCCCCACTAAAATGAGCAGAAGCAGAAACTTCCCAAGTGGTTTAAGAAATTGAAGTTTCGTTTTCATCCTATCTCACAAGCCTTTGTACGGGAACCGGGATACGCGCCATTACTCTCTCCACTACTTCTTCCGGGGTGATGCCTTCATATCTCGCTTCTGACTTCATTATGATTCTGTGAGAGAAAACAAAGGGAGCCAAGTATTGAACATCGTCGGGGACCACATAATCCCTCCCTCTTAAAAAGGCATATGCCTGACATGCCTTCATTAACGCAATGGATCCACGTGGGCTCGCTCCTAAATAAACATTGGCGTGAATCCGGGTTCGATTCGCGATTTCGACAATGTATTTCTTGATGGTGTCATCGACCAATACGTCCTTCACTTCTCCTTGAATATATCTCAATTCCTCCAGGGTCATCACAGGCTCCAACTCATCGATGGGCGGGTTTTTCTGAGCTCGATGCAGAACCTCCATCTCTTCTTCAGGTTCGGGATACCCCATTTTCATCTTTAATAAGAAGCGATCAAGCTGCGCCTCAGGTAGAGGATATGTCCCTTCATACTCGATCGGATTTTGGGTCGCCATAACAAAGAAAGGTTTATCAAGCTTTCGGGTCAACCCGTCTATCGTTACGCTGCTCTCTTCCATCCCTTCGAGTAATGCGGATTGTGTCTTCGGTGACGTCCGATTAATTTCATCCGCCAAGATGATGTTCCCCATGATCGGCCCGGGCCTGAACGTAAATTCCATTTCCTTTGGATTATAAATCGAGACACCAATAACATCGGAAGGCAATAAATCCGGCGTAAACTGAATTCGTTTAAAGCTCGCCCCCACCGACTTGGCGAGTGCCCGGACCATCATCGTTTTCCCGACACCCGGAACGTCTTCAAGCAGTACATGGCCGCCTGCTAACAGGGACACCACGCTCAGCTCCGCTACCTTCCTCTTTCCGATCATGACTTTTTCTATATTATCAATAATACTTTGCAACTTCGGATTCACCATTTCGTATGACATCTTACCCCTCCTGAAATCATCTTTAACTATTATTACTTTCGTTTTAAAAGTCGAAATTCCTCTAAAAAATGGCACATTTATACAGAATTTTTAGGGATTTGGTAGGACATATGGTGTTATAGATGACGGTCACCTTGAAAATCACAAAAAAAGCCGATCCTCAATAATATGAGGATCGGCTTTTTCACTGATTATTTCCAAAAATCATCAAACACCGTGACAGGCAGATGACGTTTATGCTGCGTTTTTAAATAATGGCCTTCGATGGCTTTCTTTGCTTCAAGAGGCACTTCTTTACCTTCCAAGTAATCATCCAGCTGATCGTATGTGACGCCAAGGGCTTCTTCATCCGGAAGTTGCGGACGGTCTTCCTCAAGGTCTGCCGTTGGTTTCTTATTGTATAAGTGTTCCGGACAGCCAAGTTCCATTAAGAGCTTCTTCCCTTGCCGTTTGTTCAGGCGGAAAAGGGGAACGAGATCTGCCGCTCCATCACCGTACTTCGTATAGAAGCCTGTAACCGCTTCAGCAGAATGATCGGTACCAAGGACGACACCATCCTTCATGGCAGCAATGGCGAATTGAACTTTCATCCGTTCACGTGCCTTTTCATTTCCTTTGACAAAGTCGGAAAGCTCGATGCCGTTTTTCTTCAAAGTTTCAACGCTTGCATCGACTGCAGGCTGGACATTAACCGTCAGAGAAACTGATGGACTGATGAACTCGACCGCATCAATGGCGTCCTCTGCATCTCCCTGCTCACCGTAGGGAAGTCTCACTGCGTAAAAAGCATAATCCGATGACCCTGTTTCCTTGTTCATCTCGTTGACCGCCATCTGTGCAAGTTTTCCTAATAAAGTGGAATCCTGACCGCCTGAAATGCCAAGGACCAGGCTTTTCAAAAATGAATGCTTTTTCAAGTACGATTTCATAAAATCAACACTGCGGCGTATTTCTTCCTGCGGGTTGATTTCCGGGGTTACCATCATTTCTTCTACAATTTGTTTTTGAAGGGAATCCATGTTTTCACACTCCGTTTAGGTTTTATCATTTTTTTGATCTGATTAATTTACCCATTTTACATCGGGTTTACATCGTTCTGTTAAATTTCTCTTTTACCTCATCCTTAACCTTTTGAATCAGATTCATTTTATTCGTCCAGCATTCTTCACTAAGATCCACGGGGTATCCCTCTGGGTTCATGGAACGTTTATACTCGTCCCACAACAAGTCGAGGTTTTCATTCACAAAGGATCTCATTGATTCAAGTGACGGAGACTCATAAACCAGCTCCCCATCTTTAAAAATATCCTGGTGAAGCTCTCTCGCTTCAAAATTGGTGATGAATTTACTGATATAGGTGTGCACAGGATGAAACATTTTCAGTCGGCTTTCATTTTGAGGATTTTCATGCTCTAAGGCAATATATTCCCCTTCTGATTTATGATTAACCGTATTGATGATACGATAAACCTTTTTAAGTCCAGGTGTTGAAACCTTCTCGGCATTACTCGATATTTTAATCGTATCTTCCATTTCCCCCGATTCGTTTTCAATGGAAGCGAGTTTATATACAGCACCTAAAGCTGGTTGATCATAGGCAGTGATCAGCTTCGTCCCCACGCCCCACACATCGATCCGGGCCCCTTGGGCTTTTAAATTCAGGATCGTATATTCATCCAGGTCATTTGACGCAATGATCTTTGTTTCAGTAAACCCTGCTTCATCAAGCATTATACGGGCTTTCTTGGATAAGTAAGCCATATCACCGCTGTCCAAACGAATACCCTTGAAATGAATCCGGTCGCCAAGCTCTTTTGCTACCTGGATGGCCGTGGGTACACCCGATTTCAATGTATCGTAAGTATCCACTAAAAACACACAGTCCTTATGGCTCTCAGCGTATTTATGGAAGGCCTGATAATCATCCTGATAAGCCTGTACCATTGAATGGGCATGGGTACCTGATACCGGCATCCCAAATAACTTACCCGCCCGAACATTACTTGTCGCATCAAAGCCTCCAATATAAGCCGCACGCGTCCCCCAAATGGCTGCATCCAGTTCATGGGCCCGTCTCGTCCCGAACTCCATCACGACTTCATCCTGGACCACTTGCTTGATGCGGTTCGCCTTCGTCGCAATCAGGGTTTGATAGTTCACGATATTCAGGATCGCCGTCTCCAGTATCTGAGCCTGAGCCAGGGGAGCCTCGACACGGATAAGAGGAACATTCCCGAACGCAATCTCCCCTTCCTGCATCGAACGGATCGTCCCCGTAAATCGAAGGTCCGCTAAGTACTGAAGGAACTCCTCTTCATAACCCAATTCCCTTAAATACTCAATATCACTCTCAGAGAAATGAAACTTTTTCACATATTCAATGATCCGTTCAAGCCCCGCAAACACCGCATATCCATTCCCAAAAGGCAGCTTTCGAAAGAACACTTCAAAAACAGCCTTTCGATTATGGAAATTATCATCCCAATACGCCTTTGTCATATTAATCTGATACAAATCTGTATGTAAAGCTAAACTATCATCCGCATAGTTCGTCATGTATTTCTCTCCTTTAAGCTGTAGCCATTTGTCGAACAGTGTCTGTCTTTTCTATTTTAACCAATTTTGGGTGGGATATCGAATGTTTAGGGTTGGCGCGGGAAGGAGATCTCCTTTCTTTTAAGGGATCTTAAACTGTTTCCGCATTAAACAAACGTTTGATTAACCTTATATGTAGCATTGGGACAAGGACTGATATGGCGTCGCTGTCAGTTCAATCTCAAAAAAACAATAGAATTTCATTTTAAACAAACGTTTGTTTAGATAGCATTCAATAATAAAAAAGATTATTTCTCTAGCTTTTTGGTTCTTTCAGGTGAATATTATAAAATGACCACCCGGACATACCGGGTGGATATTTAGCCTATTCTATAGTTGTTGTACAAGTGTTTCCAGAAGCTCTTCCTTACTCATCAGAGCCTCTCCCCCACCTTGCACAAACGACTCCTTTCCTCCGCCCTTCCCGTTGATCATAGGAAAGACCTTGTGAGCAATCTCCCTTAAGTTAACACTTGGAGACGACCCCTTCGCCGCTACGAGCTGGAGTTTTTGATCATTTTGGACAACCAATAACACAAGCATATCTTCTCTCATAGAGACGAGGTGTTGAGCGATTTTCTGGAGCTCTTGGATGGGACGCTCTGCGTACGCTTTCTTAATCAATGTATGTCCTTCTTGCAGAGTTCCTTCTCCAAGTAAACCTTCTGCTTCATACGTCAAAAGAACTTCCTTTAATCCGTCCAGTGCCTTTTCCTGGTCTTTTTGTTTTGCTATTAACCGATCAACGGCAGGTATCATATTTTCTTCTGGAACCTGCAATACCCCGGTCAATTCCCTTAAGAGACTATGTTTCCGGTGCAACTGCTCCATAACCCGATTCCCACACACAAATTGTAATCGGATATGCCCTTTATGCTTTTCCCAATCGAGTATCTTAATCGCACCGACTTCACTGGTAGAACGGGGATGGGTCCCACCGCATCCGTTATAATCAAAATCCGGGATGATCACTAATCGGATATCATCGGTAACGGTTGGCTGCTTTCTTAAAGGATAGTCGGACAATTCCGCTTCTGTTATCCATCTTGTTTCAATCGGTCTGCTCTCTTGAATGATACGGTTCGCTAATGCCTCTGCTTCCAGCGCCTCCGACTCAGTTATATCAGTTACGTCCAAATCGATGGTTAAAGTCTCCTTCCCTAAGTGAAAACTGATCGTCTCATATTGAAAGGCTTCCACAAAAGCGGCTGATAAAATATGCTGCCCTGCGTGCTGTTGCATATGGTCAAAGCGCCTGTCCCAATCGATCTGTCCTTTTACGTCCCCTGAAATATCTGCAAACGGCTCTTCTATGTAATGACGGATTTCTCCGTTCACTTCTTCCACACTGATTACCCCGTGATGATTTAATGTTCCAGTATCATGGGGCTGGCCTCCGCCTGTCGGGTAGAATGCCGTTTTTTCGAGCACGACGTAGCAGCCCCCATGTTCATCTTGTCGTTGATCTTGAATCGCTGTTTGAAATGTTTTAGTATAAGCGTCTTGATAATACTGCTTAATTGTCATCGTTAAAACCTCTTTCTCAACTGTTCTCACACTACTTTATCACATAGGTGGTGGAGAGAACCATTCAGTCCTCTATGTCCTTCTTCTCTATAGAAATCGGTACCGTTCCTACCTGTTCCCAGGGGATTTCCCATCTCCGTTCAAATTCCGTTTTTGCCCGCTCATCCCCTGCAATGATTCTTTCAACTAATTCCCTTAGTACCATCGTAGTATAATTCATCTCATCACCCTCTTCTTCATTTTCAATGAATGGTGGAGGAAGCTTTGTATTATTGATCACTCGTAATACTTATTACCTATTTCACTCATCACCTAAACACCCTAAAGGCCTACAAACTCTCTACTTGCCCACACTAAACTGACCTTTCTTCATATTATGGAGTGAAAATGACTCTTAATCTGAAAGAATAGGTGAGAATATGAGGGTAACACCAGGATATACCATTCTATTAGCGGTTCTCATTATGGCGATCTCAGGATTTATTTCCTTTTATAACATTGGTAAAAACGATAATAAAGCCAATATAATCATCACCAATACGGTTGAAAATAATATCTACGGCAGTGTTGGAAAGGTGGATACCGTCATCTCTAATCAGGTGTCGAAAGGGACGGCCAATTTGGAAAACACTATTATGAACAATGGCAAGGGAGATGGGAACGGAGAAATCAGTAGTTCTATTGAAAATGATGTTAATGGAACCTCCGGGGACTTAAAAAACAATATTACAAACTCCGTTGAAGGAGATGGAAATTACACGTTCTCAAATTCCACCCAAAACGAGCTCGGTGACGAAGCTGATATCAATGTACGGAATACGGTAGAAAATAAGGCAAGCGGGACTGACGGAGATCCACCGCCGCCGTCACCGACACCTGAAGTTGTGTGGGGTATCGATTCCGCCAGTGAAACAACGGAAAGCTTTTATGCCTGTGTAAGAGAAAACTTCGGGGACCCGACTGTTTTTGGACGATACCTTGAGACGAGAGAGAATATCTCCAGGGGACTCACACCCCAGCAGATTTCTTTGATCCATTCAAATGGAGACTATATCCTTCCTATCTTTAACAATTTTAACAATGCCACAGGTTTTGAAAATGGAATAAATGAAGCAAGAGAAGCAATCGGATATGCCCAGGATCTCGGGATTCCCTCTGGTGTCGCCCTATTTGCCGATATTGAACCAACCTATCCGGTAGATGCGGAATTTATCAGAGGATGGTTTGAAACGATTTCTGCCTCCCCTTATGAATCAGGGATCTATGGAATCTTTGATTCTGAAAGAGCTTTATATCAATCTTATAACGCAGCCGCTCAAAGTAATAACGCCATACTGGAAGAAAATTATATCTGGACTGCTTCACCAAATGTCGGAATCACAACTCAGGCAGAGGCACCTGAATTCAATCCGGAAGCACCGGAAGGCTCCCTGGCATTTGGATGGCAATATGGAATCGACGCAGAAACATGTAACATTGATACGAATCTTTTCGATGGTGAACTGTTAAAGGTATTATGGAAACCTGGCTCATAACTAAAAAGACTACCTCCTTTAACTAGGAAGTAGTCTTTTTACTTACTATTTATACATCGGACTGCTTCACAAGAGTGAAATGGTCGGCAGGTTACATCATGCCGCCCATTCCACCCATGCCGCCCATGCCGCTCATGTCAGGCATGCCGCCGCCTTCTTCAGGAATGTCAGCAACTACCGCTTCAGTAGTCAAGAACATTGCTGCTACAGACGCTGCGTTTTGAAGCGCAGAACGAGTTACTTTCGTAGGGTCTACGATACCTTTTTCAATCATGTTTACCCACTCACCAGTAGCTGCGTTGAAACCGACACCTACTTCTTCCTTCTTCAAACGTTCTACGATGATAGAACCTTCAAGTCCAGCGTTGTGAGCGATTTGACGGATTGGCTCTTCAAGAGCACGCAGCACGATGTTGATACCTGTTGCCACATCTGCATCCGCTTCAATAGATGCTACTTTGTTGTATACGTTCACAAGGGCAGTACCACCACCGGATACGATACCTTCTTCCACTGCTGCACGAGTAGAGTTCAATGCGTCTTCGATACGAAGTTTACGCTCTTTAAGCTCAGTTTCAGTTGCAGCTCCGACTTTCACGACTGCTACTCCACCTGCAAGCTTAGCAAGGCGCTCTTGTAATTTTTCTTTATCAAATTCAGAAGTGGACTCTTCTAATTGAGCACGGATTTGGTTTACGCGAGCTGCGATTTTTTCCGGATCTCCAGAACCTTCAACGACAGTAGTGTTCTCTTTCGTTACCACTACTTTCGCAGCGCGGCCAAGTTGAGTGATGTTCGCAGATTTAAGATCTAATCCAAGATCCTCTGTGATCACTTCTCCACCAGTAAGTACCGCTAAGTCTTCTAGCATCGCTTTACGGCGGTCACCGAAGCCAGGAGCTTTGACAGCAACAGCGTTGAATGTTCCGCGAAGTTTGTTCACAACAAGTGTTGCTAGAGCTTCACCTTCAACATCTTCAGCTACCATTAATAGTGGCTTACCTTGTTGTACGACTTGCTCAAGTACAGGAAGTACTTCTTGGATGTTACCGATTTTCTTGTCAGTGATTAAGATATATGGATTTTCAAGAACAGCTTCCATTTTATCAGAATCAGTGACCATGTATGGAGATGCATATCCGCGGTCGAACTGCATTCCTTCTACTACGTCAAGTTCAGTAGTGAAACCTTTAGATTCTTCAATTGTGATGACACCGTCGTTCCCAACGCGCTCCATTGCTTCTGCAATCAGTTGACCCACTTCTTCGTCAGCCGCTGAGATTGCCGCAACTTGAGCAATTGAATCTTTACCTTCGATCGGCTTAGAGATCACTTTTAATTCTTCGATAGCAGCTTGAACCGCTTTTTCGATACCTTTACGAACGCCAACAGGATTAGCGCCGGCTGTTACGTTTTTAAGACCTTCACGGATCATCGCTTGAGCAAGGACCGTTGCAGTCGTTGTACCATCACCTGCGATTTCATTTGTTTTGCTTGCTACTTCAGCAACCAATTTTGCACCCATGTTTTCGAATGCATCTTCTAATTCAATTTCTTTTGCAATCGTTACACCATCATTTGTAATAAGTGGTGAACCGAACTTCTTCTCAAGTACCACGTTACGTCCTTTTGGTCCAAGAGTTACTTTTACTGCATTTGCTAATTGATCTACACCGCGAAGCATGGAACGGCGTGCTTCTTCGCTGAATTTAATATCTTTAGCCATTATAAAGTCCTCCTCTTATTTAAATAGAATATTGTTTATATACGAAGTTTGATTATTCGCCAACTACAGCCAGAATATCGCTATCGCGCAGGATCAGGTATTCTGTGCCTTGGTATTTCACTTCTGTACCAGCGTATTTAGAGAAAATGATTCGATCGCCGACAGCTACCTCAAGAGCAACGCGCTCACCGTTGTCAAGAATGCGACCAGTACCTACAGCCATCACTTTACCTTCTTGTGGCTTTTCCTTTGCGGAATCCGGTAGCACAATACCGCTTGCTGTTTTTTCTTCTGACTCAACTAGCTCGATAACGACGCGATCACCTAGTGGTTTTAACAAGTGAAACAACCTCCTTGAAATTATGTAAATGATATTTATTAGCACTCGCTTGTTGTGAGTGCTAACACAACTATTATATTAATTAATTCGTTTTCATTTTGCAAGAGTCCTGCTTAAAATTTTTTTCGTCATATTTCTCTTTTTTTCACACCCTCCTATACTATGCCTCCTCATATGCCTTTATTCTTAAGTCGATTAAAGTGTGACAATTCTTACAAAACCCTTAGATTTGAACAGTTCCTCTTTTCTTAGTAGAATTGTACAGGAGTATGTTCAGGACGAAAAATTCTATTCGTTCTTCATCTAACAGGTGTTAAAGGAGATCAAACGTTGAAAAAACATTTCGGATTTATCTTAATTGCCTATATCGTGATGCAGCTTTCAAGTATTGTCGGGGTACCTCTTTTATTTAAGATTGGTGCTGATGTCCTTGCGATTCCAGAGCAGACATTACGAAATGTCGTTCCGGGATATTGGCTTGTGATCAGCTTTACATTAACTCTCCTCATCGTCTGGGGCATTCTGAGAAAGAGCGAGACAAGCACCAATCTTGAACGTTCCGCACCCATGAATCCAGGCAGTTCAATTGTGTGGGCTATAGTGGGGATTTTTATGGCGTTCATCGCTCAATCCATCGCGATACAAATTGAGTATGCGTTAGGGATTGAGATGGGATCTGAAAATACGCAAATGATTATCGGGATTATCGAAAAGGTACCGCTATCGATGATGGTCGCTGCGATCATCGGACCTATATTAGAAGAGATTGTTTTCAGGAAGATTATCTTCGGTGTACTTTACGAGAAGATGAATTTCTTCTTCGCCGCGTTAATCAGTTCAGTTATCTTTGCCCTTGCTCATTTTGAGCCTGAGCATGTGATCTTGTACTCTGCAATGGGCTTTACGTTTGCGTTTCTATACGTCAAAACGAAGCGGATCCTGGTTCCAATATTTGCCCACGTTGCCATGAATACAACGGTCGTTCTAATGCAATCTATTTATAAGGATGAAATTGAAAAAATGATCAACGAAGCTGAACAAATACAAGGATTTATTGGAGGATTATTTCTATGAGGAGATCACCACTATTTTCAGGCGTGATCTATCTCCTTCTCGGTGTGCTCTTCACATACTTTGCTGTGCAAAATGTACAGGATGATGGTTGGGGATTTTTCACTTATATGCTCGTCTTTCTGGCAACCCTTGATTTTGGATCCGGGTTGCGGATGGTGATGCTGCATTTCAAGATCAAAAAGAAAATAGAGAATAAAAAATAAGGATTGATCATTTGATCAATCCTTATTTATATCCTCGAATTGTTCCATTTCAAGCTTTTGTTCTGCTTCTAAAACCTTTTTATATCCAATTTTAGAAATCCAAATACTGATTTCATAAAGAAGAAGCAAAGGAACGGTTACCATTAAATGCGAGACGATGTCCGGCGGTGTAATAAAAGCCGCGACGACCAACAATATGAAGTACGCCACTTTTCTCATTTGCGCCAGCAGCATCGGGGTAATGATCCCGAGGCGTGTCAGAAACAGCATAATAACCGGAAGTTGAAATAGAAACCCAAATGGAATGGTTATTTGAAACAGGAAATGAAAGTATTCATTAATTCCAATTACTTGCTCGATATTCAGATTGGTTGATAAACCCATCATGAATTTCACAACATAAGGAAACAAAATAAAATATGAAAATGACAATCCACCTAAGAAAAGAATGACAGAAATCGGGATGTAACTAAGCGTTACCTTCCTCTCTTTCTCATATAAGCCTGGACTAACGAACGACCATACTTGAAATAGAATGATGGGTGATGTCATGATGATCGCAATAAACATGATCATTTCCATATAGATTTTGAGAGGGTCTGTAATCCGAAAGGCGTTCATCGTCAATTCTTTCGCTTCATCCGCGTGCTGCAAATATCGAATCAACGGCTCCGCAAGAAAAAAACTCACGATTACCGCTAACAAGAAGAAAACGACTACAAACATGAGTCGTTTTTGCAATTCTCCTATATGTTCATAGACTGTCATGTCTCTTTGACTTTGACTCATGGCGTTCATCCTACCCTACTTAGCTTTTTTGCTATTATCGTCCTCATCATCTGCTAAGCCCTTTGTTGCATTTTTAAATTCGCGTAATGTATTCCCGGCTGCTTTCCCTAACTCAGGCAATTTCTTTGGTCCGAAGATCAGTAAAGCAACAACCGTTATAAGTACGATACTACCTGCACCTAACATAATGAGACACCTCCTCTTTTACCATTCTATCATAACGTATATATGAATCATTTTCTATTCGGATATGATTCCATCTTGTGACATTTCCGTGTCATCCTCTGAATAATGCTTTAAGAAATATACCAGCGATTGAAGCTCAACTGCCAAATCAATATGATGGACGCGAATATGATCCGGCACCGTTAATCTCGCAGGGGTGAAATTCAGGATCCCCTTAATATTAGAAGAAACCAATCGGTCTGTGATATTTTGAGCAGAAGATGCCGGAACCGTTAGAATGGCCACTTCAATATCATGCCCCTCAAGACGCTCTTCTAAATCATCTAAATGAAAAACGGGTACATCGCTGATTTGCGTCCCAACCTTCTTTTCATCCACTTCAAAAGCCATTTCAATCTTAGTATTATTATTTTTTATGAAATTATAATGAAGAAAAGCTGTACCGAGATTCCCTACTCCTATCAGTACAACCTTCGTAATGGCATCTTGATCTAATGTCTTACGAAAAAAGGATAGTAGGTAATTGACATTGTATCCATAACCCTTTTTACCTAACGCTCCAAAATAAGAAAAATCTCTGCGTATCGTGGCAGAATCAACCTTCACCGCTTCACTCAATTCTTTCGATGAAACCCTCTGCTTTCCCGATGAGTACAGATTCTTGATAAAGCGATAATATAGCGGAAGGCGCTTAGCCGTTGCCTGTGGAATTTTCGTTGTATCCTGGTTCATATTGTATTCCCCCACATCTATTCAAAAACCTCTGATACCGCTTCCAAAATAGAAAGCATACAGAATTTAAAACTCTACTTCCCATCATACACTATATTTTATCCTAAGTGTACGAAGATTAATAGTCGATTTATTGCCGTTCCCCTCCATAATACGGTACACTAGCACTATGAAATAGAGGTGAAACGTCATGATTCTATTACAAGTGAATCAACTTACGAAAAACTTTGGTGCCGATAATATCCTATCAAATATTAAGCTTGAGATACAGACAAGAGATCGGGTGGCTCTCGTTGGACGCAACGGAGCAGGAAAATCGACTCTTCTAAAGATAATTGCAGGTCATCTCTCCTATGACTCCGGAGATATCACGAAACCAAAAGGGGTTTCCATTGGATACCTCGCGCAAAACACAGGGTTGGAATCAGAGCTTTCGATTTGGTCAGAGATGCTGACCGTATTCGAAGAATTACAAACTCAGGAAAAACAATTAAGACAACTTGAGAAACAAATGGCCGATCCTTCTGTTTATGAACAAGAAGATTTATATCAACGGGTATTAAAGGAATATGATGAGCTTCAAGTACGCTTCAAAGATTCCGGCGGCTATCAATATGAAGCCGATATTCGTTCTGTCCTTCATGGATTGAATTTTGCCGACTTTGATTATGAAACGAAGATCTCTACTTTAAGCGGTGGTCAGAAAACCCGTCTGGCACTTGGTAAGCTTCTATTGACCAAGCCGGACATCCTCATTCTTGATGAACCTACCAACCACCTTGATATTGAGACTTTATCGTGGCTTGAGACGTACCTTCAAAGCTATGAAGGTGCTGTCCTGATCGTTTCCCATGATCGTTACTTCTTAGATAGCGTCGTCAATCAAGTGTATGAGATTTCACGAAATCGAAGCAAAAAATTCTTGGGTAACTACAGTAAATACCTTGAACAGAAAGCGGAAGATTATGAAAAGGATCTCAAGATGTTCGAGCGCCAGCAACAGGAAGTCGCCAAACTCGAGGACTTTATCCAACGAAATATCGCCCGTGCTTCTACTACCAAAATGGCCCAAAGCCGCAGAAAAAAACTGGAAAGAATGGATATAATGGATAAACCGCTGGGAGATGAGAAATCTGCCAACTTCGCTTTTCAAATTGATCGTCCAAGCGGGAATGATGTTCTTCACGTCCAAGATCTGACCATCGGATATGGTAAAGACGAACAGATTTCATCTCACATCGATTTCTCTGTTAAAAAGGGAGACAGCATCGCTCTTGTTGGTCCTAACGGTATCGGTAAGTCTACCCTATTGAAAACATTAGTGAATAAACTCCATCCTCTTGAAGGCGCGTTTAAATTTGGTTCAAATGTTTCGATTAGTTATTATGATCAAGAACAAGCTGAACTTTCTTCCAATAAGACCGTCTTAAATGAGCTGTGGGACGAGTACCCGATGAAAATGGAAAAAGAAATCAGAACTGTACTCGGAAACTTTTTATTCTCAGGGGAAGATGTCTTAAAGCCTGTTTCCACACTTAGCGGTGGAGAGAAAGCTCGACTCGCTCTCTCCAAACTTATGATGGAAAAAGGGAATGTCCTCATACTGGACGAACCGACAAACCATCTTGACTTGGATAGTAAAGAAGTATTGGAGAATGCCTTGATTGACTATCCAGGAACGATCCTTTTTGTGTCTCATGACCGTTATTTTATCAATCGCATCGCTACAAAGGTTGTTGAACTTTCCAAGAAGGGATCAACAGAATACCTTGGCGATTATGATTATTATATAGAAAAATTGCAACAGCAGGAAGAACTGGCCGCACTCGAGCGGATGGAGCAAGGTCAACCAGTTTCACAAGGTACCACTCAAAAGCAATCTCATAAAATCGATAAAGAAGCAAAAAAACTGGAGCGTCAACGAAGAAGAAGAGTTGACGAAATTGAAAACCAAATGGAAATACTGGAAGAAAATATTCAAGAAAAAGAAGACCTCCTTTGCGACCCGGAGATCTTTCAAGATCATGAAAAAGTCCAAGATATCAATGAAGCACTGACAAAAGAAAAAGAAGAGCTTGAATCTTTATTGGAAGAATGGACAGAACTAGAAGAACTTCTTCAAGGAGAACAATAATCCACAGGGTTGGGGATAAGTATTAAAACATCTTGCTCCCCGCCCTTTTCTTATTCCACATCATTATCCACAATCAAAATCCTAAACAACCGTTATTCACACAACTTTTCCACATTATCCACATTCAAAACCTGAATTATCCACAGTTAATTGTATGGAATAGGCTATTTTTCCCATCCCTTTTTCACATCATGTACACAACTTATACAAAGTTATTAACAACTTATCCATAAACTGTTGATAAAACGTATGTTCGTTCCTTTTTCTTTTCTTGCTACCTTGTTTGCTTTAGTTAACCACAAGATATTCACAATATCATGCTGCTATGTTTTTTCCCCGTAGATATTCACATGTTCCTCCGTCTATTAACAACTTGTAAATAACAGTTCTACAAAGAGAAAAAGCTTAAACGAAGTTAACGTTTAAGCTTTCACTATTAAAAATTCTCTATATCAAGCCCGGGATGTGCATTCATATCCATGCTGCCTCTTTTTCCTTGTTCGAATAAAACCGTTCCTGCCGCTGCAATCATAGCGGCATTATCCGTACAAAGGGATAACGGCGGGATGACCAGCTCAGCTTCTATTTCTTCAAACGCATCATTAAGAGCTCCCCGTAACCCTTTATTAGCTGCAACCCCGCCAGCCAATAACACCTGCTCGACTTTATATTCCTCCACAGCCTTAACCGTCTTCGTTACCAACACATCAATCACACTAGCCTGAAAACTGGCTGCCAGGTCTTGTGGATGAATGGTTACCCCTTTTTGCTTGGCGTTGTGCAGTGTGTTAATAACAGCCGATTTCAATCCACTAAAACTGAAATCAAATGAACCTTCCTCAAGCCATGCCCGCGGCAAATCAAGGGTAGGTTCTCCTTCTTGAGCCAGCCGATCGATATGGGGGCCACCTGGATAAGGAAGACTCAATGTTCGCGCTACCTTATCATAGGCCTCCCCGGCAGCGTCATCCCGTGTTTCTCCAATTACCTGAAACGAACCATGCTCTTTCATTAACACAAGCTCCGTATGTCCCCCGGATACAACCAAAGAAAGAAGAGGAAACTTCATCTCTTTCACTAGACGATTTGCATAGATGTGCCCCGCAATATGATGGACACCCACTAAAGGTTTATTGTGAGCAAAAGCAAGTGCCTTTGCTGCGTTTACCCCAATCAGAAGTGCTCCTACTAAACCAGGACCCTCCGTCACGGCAACACAATCAATCTCCTCCATCGTCATCCCGGCTTGTTGAAGCGCTTCCTCTAACACATATGTGACCTGCTCCACGTGATGACGAGAAGCAATTTCAGGTACCACTCCACCGAATCGCTTATGACTTTCAATCTGAGAGGAAACAATATTCGTCACAATCTCAGTTCCATTTTTTATAATTGCGACAGCCGTTTCATCACAGCTCGTCTCAATTCCCAGTACAAACGTATCTTTATTCATAAATTCACCCACATTACTAAAGCATCTTCTTGATTATCTGAATAATACCGCTTCCGAATTCCACCATCTTGGAACCCAAGCTTTCTGTATAAATGCTGCGCAGCTACATTGGATACTCTGACTTCCAGAGTCATCACACGAGCTCCAAACTGGGTGGCAATGTCCATGATCTTACGCATAAGACCTTCCCCCAGTCCCTGTCCCCGGTATTCGGGGAGCACGGCTACATTGGTGATATGAGCCTCATCCACCACAAGCCACACTCCACAATATCCCGCGACATGGTCGCCGTCCTCGACAACAAGGTAGGTAGATAGATGGTTATGTTCAATCTCATTCAAGAAAGCGTCTCGACTCCAAGGAATGCTAAAAGATTTCATTTCAATGTCCATTACAGCATCTAAATCATCAACCGTCATAAATCGTATGTCCATTTTCTAACGATCCTCTATCTCTATTAAGAATTTTTTTGAGATTCCAGCCATTTCACTTCTGCTTCAGCCATTCGTATATAATTAGGGAGCACCTCATGGGCTGAAGTCTCAGGTAAACCTGCCCCTATGAAAGCGAGCTCAGAGGGACGTGGATTATGACTGATAAATGGAGCAATCTTCGCTTGATCTCCTACTATCTCTTTAATGGTGCTTTCATGAATCGCTACATCATTACCTACGAATAAGATATCTTTATTTAAATCTTTTAACGTAGTGGCCCATTTATCAAGCATTATATTACAATCTTTTTCAACACACGTAAGTTGATCGTCCTTGAATTCATACAGTCCTGTGTATACCTGACCTCTTCTTGCATCAAATAAAGGTACAATATAACCGGGAAAATATCGTCCAGACGAAGCCAGTGTCGCAAGACTTGATACGGGTATAAGAGGAATATTCAATGACCATGCCAGCGTCTTCGCTAACGTAACTCCAATGCGGACACCTGTATAAGAACCGGGTCCATTTGCCACGACAATCTTCGTTAAGTCCTTAGCCTCTATCCCACAATCCTCCATCAATTGTTCAATAGCAGGCATCGCCCTTACAGAATGATTTTTTTTTATATAGGTAATATACTCTCCAATCACCTTATCCTCTTCACTCAAGGCAACACCTAAAGGATAATTAGAGGTATCGATGGATAATATCGTCATAAAACAACCTCCTTACACAACTCTCTATATCTTTCTCCATTAGGTTTCAACACGATTCTTCTTTCAGAATCACCTTCCCTGAAAATCGATAAACCCAATAGTGCTTTCGGGAGTTGATCTTGAATCAAGTGAGCCCACTCAACGACGGTCACACCTTCCCCCTCAAAATATTCATCGAATCCCAAGTCTTCAAAGGAATCATCCAGCCGATAAACATCCATATGATAGAGAGGCAAACGCCCCCGATATTCTTTTATGATTGTGAAGGTTGGACTGTTTACGGTCTTCGAAATACCAAGGCCTTTCGCCAATCCCTTAGTAAACGTCGTTTTTCCCGCTCCAAGATCACCTTCTAATGTTAACACATCCCCAGGCTGCAGGTATGTTGCCAACTTCTCGGCAAACGCTCCAGTCTCCTCTGGACTAGTGGTTACTAACTCGTACTGATTCATGTTAATCTCCTCGATTGTAAATGAAGTATAAAAAACCCTTAGGATCGTCTGTTACCCTAAGGGAGAATGTATATATGTAGTTTACCCTTTTTGGGGTATATGAGTAAAGTTAATGATATAATAGGCAATAAAAAAAACGAAACAAAGGTTTCGTTTGAATAAACAAATCTGGCGGTCCGGACGGGACTCGAACCCGCGACCTCCTGCGTGACAGGCAGGCATTCTAACCAACTGAACTACCGGACCAAAGTTTTTTCGCGACAGCGAAAATAACTATCCATGCGTGACTCTTCAAGGATTATACCAAACCAAGTCAAAAATGGTATTGCGGGGACAGGATTTGAACCTGCGACCTTCGGGTTATGAGCCCGACGAGCTACCGAACTGCTCCACCCCGCGACGATAGAAATGGTACTTAAGGTGATACTTTCTATATTACTATATGCAGCTTCACAAATAAAGTGATTGTGCAAAAAAATATTTCGCCTGGCGACGTCCTACTCTCAC
>NZ_JXZC01000017.1 GCF_000935355.1 Rossellomorea aquimaris | reverse complement strand
TCTTAGGGGTTACTCTTTTTTGTGTATTAAGTTCTGAATTCGAGGATTGAACATCAATCCTCTATACAGCTGAGCAGAGAATCTAATTCAGCGGGTATTCACTATGAATAATTAGGTGATAACTGGTAAACGACGCATAAAAGGCCGAAAACGACGCATAAAACGGAAAAATGACGCAAAAAAGCCGAAAACGACGCATAAAATAAAAAATTGACGCAATAACCATCCCAAACGACGCAATTATAACAAATCAAGTCAAAGCCATACCTAAATAAAAGGTAATAGCAGCAATAAAAAGAAGGGGATTGACCAGGTTTGGTCACATTTTTACAAAAAAACAACCTATTTTATAAGCTTCATAGCTTTCTATCCAACAAAGCCAAACATACCACATACCCAACCCAACCCAACCCTACCCAACCACATTAATGATTAACTTGCCAAATCCCAAAAAATGAAAGTTACTAATCCATATCCACTCTTCTTTTGAACTAACTTAGCCCCATACCATTTCCCACTTAAATCTCCCCCGTATCTTTTTCCACAATCTTTTTTATAGAGACATACACAGACTGGGCGATTGTAACATAAGATAAATTACACTTGATTATTCTGTCAGTTCGAAAGTTTGAAATGGTGTATACAATTTGAGGTTTTGAGGCAGAATAGGTTGTATGGAGGTGGAGAGCCCTATGTTAAATCCGGAGCGTAAGGCGGCTTTAGAAGAGTGTATCGTTTGTCACGTTGAAAAGGAAATCGGAATCCATCTATACACATCGTTTATCTGCACAGAGTGTGAGAAAGAAATGGTTCAGACAGAAACGAATGATCCTTTGTATAAAACATTTGTTCAAAGATTAAAAAAAGTGAATACTCCTCAAATCTATTCATAACCAGGAAGTATACTTGGTTATGATTTTTTTTTGATATTAATAGTTTACGTGCAAAGCTTACGTACACTAATAAGTTTTCCTTGTTTCCTCACGCATGGAACTGCACGGTTGTGTTACGATATGAATGGATATTTGTTTTGAGGAGATTTAGAGAATGAAACGAGATCAAACGAGAACCCCTCTTATTGAGGCGATAGAGAAGCACCGGTCTGCCAAGCCGATTTCTTTTCATGTGCCAGGTCATAAAAATGGTTTATTGATGAAAGGCGATCCATTTTATCAATCTGATGTTACTGAGTTAAGCGGATTGGATGATTTGCATGATCCACATGAGGCGATACTTGAAGCTGAGGACTTGTTGTCGGATGTATATGGGACGTTGAAAAGTTATTTTTTAGTGAATGGGAGTACAGTAGGGAATATTGCTGCAGTTCTTGCTTCATGTTCTCCGGGAGATCCCGTTTTCGTTCAAAGGAATTGTCATAAGTCGGTAATGAACGGAATCAAACTTGCGAAGGCTGTGCCTATATTAATAGAAACAGAATGGAACGACGAGGGCACTGCTCTTGGTATTCGTCCCGACGCTTTGAAGGAAGCATTGAAGGCATTCCCTGACGTGAAGGCGTGTGTTCTGACCTATCCGACTTATTATGGGTTCACTTTTAATATCGAAAAGATAATCGAAGAATTACATAAACATGATGTGACGTGTATCATTGATGAGGCACATGGAGCTCATTTTACATTGGGTACACCTTTTCCGAAGTCTGCAATTGAATGCGGGGCAGATATTGTCATCCATTCGGCTCATAAAATGCTCCCTGCCCTGACGATGGGTTCTTATTTGCATATATCAAGTTCCAGAGTGAGTGAACGTAAGGTAAAAGAGTATTTAACTATGCTACAATCAAGTAGTCCATCGTATCCGATTATGGCATCCCTTGATTATGCCAGATCCTATGTCGGAACTTTTACTAAAGGGGATGTGGACCAGAATATTAAAGTGGTCAATGAGTTTGTACAGGCGTTAGAGGGGATTCATCCTCAGCTTATTGTATACCGGGCTCATGACCCACTCAAGCTTGTCATTCAGTTAGAGGGAAGGACAGGGTATTTTCTTCAACAGTTATTAGAGTCAGAAGGGATATACTCAGAGCTTGCAGATCCAGATTATATACTAATGATTCTTCCTTTATTGAAAAAAAATCTTTCGTTTCCTTATAAGGAAGCAATCAGTCGAATACGTAGGGCATTAGGGAATGAACCGATAATAGAAAAGATAACGAATCATGAATCAAATCGATCAAATAGCAATGAGTATTTTACTACCCTGGCATTAAGCTTTGAAGATATGGAGGAGAAAGATGAACTTCTCGTTGCCCTTGAGGAGGCAGAAGGAGAGATTTCTGCAGGAATGGTCACTCCTTATCCACCGGGAATTCCTCTGTTGATTCCAGGAGAACGAATCACCTCTCATGCCATTGAGCGTTTAACAGAGTATGTAAAGAATCAGGCGAATATACAAGGTCATCACCGTTTAGATGAAAACCGTGTGTTTGTGTACCGATAAGCAAGTGGAGGGAAAGATATGTCAAAAGGATTGTTTATTACAGTTGAAGGTCCTGAGGGAGCCGGAAAATCAACGATATTAACTGAGTTATATAATCAATTAGTACAAGACGGCTTCGATGTCATTCAGACGAGGGAGCCTGGAGGCATTTCGATTGCTGAACAGATTAGAGAAGTGATACTAAATACAAAGAACACGGAAATGGATAAACGGACGGAAGCTCTTTTGTATGCTGCAGCGAGACGACAGCATTTGGTGGAAAAAGTGATTCCCGCACTTGATGAAGGAAAGATTGTGATTTGTGACCGTTTTATTGATAGTTCTCTTGCGTATCAAGGGAATGCGCGTGGAATCGGTATGGAAGAAGTCATGAACATCAATCAATTTGCGATTGAGGATAAGATGCCTGATCTAACCCTGTATTTTGATATTGATCCTGAAGAAGGCTTAAAGAGAATCGCGAAACATAATGGAAGAGAAGTGAACCGGCTCGATCTCGAGTCCGTAGACTTTCATGAAAGCGTTCAGGAAGGGTATCAGAAGCTGGTTAAACAATACCCTGATCGAATTCAAATCATCGATGCAAGCAAAAGTAAAGAAGCTGTGTTTTCTGATGCTTACAAAATCGTAACGAATTACCTCAACAAGTCTTCATAGCTCTCTTTTATGCTGCACAATGGTAAAACAACATAGATTGAAAGGCAGAGGCTGACTCTTAAGCAAAAATTGGTGCTAAGAAGTCTGCCTCTTTTTTATACGAAGCGTGTATGCCAGGGCTGTTCAATGATATAATAGAAGGAAGTAAATGGCTTTAAAACGGAGGAATTGATTTATGAAGGTAATTATGGCAGTTGTTCAAGATAAAGATAGCAATCGTTTGTCTAATGCCCTGATGGAACATAATTTTCGTTCGACGAAATTAGCAAGTACAGGCGGGTTCTTGAAGTCTGGAAATACCACGTTCATTATTGGCACAGAAGATATTCGTGTAGATAAAGCGTTACAGGTTATTAAAGAAAACTGTCAGTCACGGGATCAGATGGTGGCTCCTGTATCCCCTATGGGTGGAAATGCAGATTCTTACGTGCCTTACCCTGTGGAAGTAGCCGTTGGAGGAGCGACCGTATTCGTACTTCCTGTAGAGCAATTCCATCAGTTTTAAAGTGAGGTTCAATCTATGAAAATCAACCAGGACCATCGGGTGTCCTTAGATAAAGTAGCAAAAGACCAAAAATCTAACGGGACAGGTCAAGTTAAATTCGGTCAGCTTATTTACAAGCATGATCAGAAAATGCATATGGACCAGCTCAATAAACTGCTTGTCACAATACAGGACACTGGCAGTCGTTTAGCCCAAGCAAGATCCTTTAAAGATCTTGCTAAATATAAAACATTGGTCAGGAAATTTGTCCGTGAGGCCGTAGATTTCGGGATGGATTTGAAGCAATCTCATACGTGGAATCAGCATGGTGAGGGCAGAAAGCTAAATATAGTAGAAACCATCGATCAACAGCTTGTTGAACTGACGGAAGATGTACTGGATAAAGAAAAGAACTCCATTGATATACTGGGGAAAATCGGTGAAATAAAGGGATTGCTTATTAATCTTTATATGTAAGAGAGTGATGTTAAGACATGTTGTTTGAAGAAATACAACCATTTCAGCCCGTCGTCCTTCAGATGCTTCAAAATAGTATTGTGAAGGATCGTGTCGCTCATGCTTATTTATTCGAGGGTGAAAAAGGGACACGCAAGAAAGAAATGAGCATCCTGTTTGCGAAGGCATTGCTATGTGTAAACCGCGTAGATGGAAAGGCCTGTGAAAGCTGTTCGAACTGCAAAAGGATTAATCATGGGAATCATCCGGATCTTCACGTCGTTGAGCCTGACGGTCTTTCGATCAAGAAGGATCAGATTAAAAGTTTACAAGAAGAATTTTCGAAAACCGGTGTAGAATCCAAGAAGAAAATCTACATTATCGTTCATGGAGATAAGATGACGGCCAATGCTGCTAATAGCCTACTAAAGTTTCTTGAAGAACCATTAGCCGATACAACGGCGATTCTTATCACGGAAAATATTCATCGGATTTTGCCCACCATTCTTTCCAGGTGCCAGACGATATCCTTTAAACCGTTGCCGAAAGAACAGCTGACAAAACAATTATTGGAAGAGGGGGTTCAGCCTCATTTAGCAACCCTTGCATCCAACTTGACGAACCATTATGAGGAAGCTGTAGAAATATGTCAAAATGAGTGGTTTGCACAAGCAAGAATAATAGTGTTAAAATTATATGAAGTCCTCCAGAAAAGTCCCTTCCAAGCAATGGTCAAAATACAAGAGGATTTTGTACAGCACTTCAAAGAAAAAGATCAAGTCGATCGAGCATTAGATCTTTTACTTCTAATATATAAAGACTTACTTCATATCCAGTTAGGAAAAGAAGAACAGCTCGTGTACCCGGACCAAAAGGAAAACTGGAAATCAAACGCACTTCAAGTATCCACAAATCGTCTTTCTACTAATATGACGGCGATACTTGAAGCAAAACGCAAGTTAAACGCCAATATGAATTCGCAGCTGCTGGTAGAACAGCTTATGCTAAAACTGCAGGGGTGATGGTCCTTTGTACGATGTTGTAGGAGTACGCTTTAAAAAAGCGGGTAAAATCTATTATTTCGATCCGGGTGAATTGGATATTCACAAAGATTGCTATGTGATCGTTGAAACCGTCCGCGGAGTCGAATTTGGAAAAGTAGTCGTAGAGAGAAAGCAAGTAGGAGAAAACGATGTTGTGCTTCCATTGAAAAAAGTGATTCGTATCGCTGATCAAAAAGATCGTTTAATCGTAGATGAGAATAAATCATCTGCAACGGAAGCCTACAATGTATGTTGTGATAAAATTAATCAGCATCAATTAGATATGAAATTGGTAGATGTAGAATATACATTTGATCGAAATAAAGTCATATTCTATTTTACGGCTGATGGACGAGTTGATTTCCGAGAGCTGGTAAAAGATCTAGCTTCCATTTTCCGTACGCGCATAGAACTTCGTCAGATTGGCGTTCGAGACGAAGCGAAAATGCTGGGTGGTATTGGTCCTTGTGGCCGCATGCTATGTTGTTCAACCTTTTTAGGGGATTTTGAACCGGTATCCATTAAGATGGCGAAGGATCAGAATCTATCCCTTAATCCGACGAAGATCTCAGGTTTATGTGGTCGATTAATGTGCTGTCTGAAATACGAGAACGATGAGTATGAAGCAGCAAAAGAAGAATTACCTGATATCGGAGAAGTGATTAAGACACCTCATGGAAAAGGTAAAGTGGTAGGTCTTAATATTCTGGAACGTATTCTTCAAGTGGAAATTAAAGAAGAAGAGCGGGTTCTGGAATTCACATTAGATGAAATTATGAACGCGGGTGCCGTATCATTCCAAGCCACAGAGTAACGGGGTGTAGTGTCGTGGATAAAAAAGAGTTCTTTGATTCAGTCAGTAACATGGAACAACAAATTGGTCATCTATATCATCAATTAGGTGAGCTCAAACAATGCCTAGCTGAAATGCTAGAAGAGAATAACTCTCTGAAGCTTGAAAATGAGCATTTGCGCCGCAGACTGGAACAAACAGAGAACTCACCAAAAAAGGTACAAACAAACAACGATGCGGGTACAACGAGTGAGTCAGACTTAGAAGATAAAACACTGGATATTGGAGAAGGGTATGACAACCTTGCTCGATTATACCAGGAAGGATTTCATATTTGTAATATACACTTCGGAAGTCCCCGGAAGGATGAAGATTGCTTATTCTGTCTTTCTTTCTTGAACAAGAAGTGAGGAATTCTTCATTCTTCTGAACAGCATACAGATAAAAAGGGCTGATCCATGAAAAAAGGATTGGTCCTTTTTAGTGATTTAAACCGTAACAACATATAATAGAAGAAAACTGGAGGAAAGGTATGGTCGAGTTAAAAGAAGATGAACGTTTAGATTATTTATTGGCTGAAAATATGAGGATCATTCAAAGTCCATCTGTTTTCTCCTTTTCAACAGATGCTGTCCTATTGGCCCATTTCAGCTATTTACCGATTCACAAAGGTAAAGTGGTTGATCTATGTTCCGGTAACGGCATCATCCCCTTATTACTAAGTGCGAGAACACATGTGGACATCACAGGTGTGGAGATCCAGGAACGACTTTTTGACATGGCACAAAGAAGTATCGAGTATAATGATCGTCAAAATCAAATATCGATGAAGCTCGGGGATGTGAAGGAGATCGATCGGCTGCTTCATCATTCACATTATGATGTCGTAACCTGTAATCCTCCATACTTTAATACTCCGCCCGGTGATAAAAGAAACGTAAACGAGCACTATGCGATCGCCCGTCATGAAATATTATGTTCCCTTGAGGATACCATTAAAGCTTCAAGCTATCTTCTGAAGCAAGGAGGAAAAGCTTCCTTCGTCCATCGTCCAGGCCGATTGATGGACATCCTATCGTTAATGAGGAAGCATCGTCTCGAGCCGAAACGGCTGCGCTTTGTATATCCGAAGCCAGGGAGAGAAGCCAACACCATTTTAATAGAAGGAATAAAAGATGGGAAACCGGACCTAAAAATTCTTCCTCCCCTTTATGTGTATGATGAACATAACAAATATTCACGGGAAGTATATGATATGCTGTTTGGAAAGAATGAAGATAAGGACTAACGAAATGAGAAGGTGAGCTATTCAATGAACCAACAAAAAAGCTTTCAAGATACTGTCAAAGGAAGCTTGTATCTTGTTCCTACACCGATCGGGAATTTAGAGGATATGACGTTTCGAGCCATTCGAATGATGAAGGAAGCGACGGTGATCGCAGCTGAAGATACACGAAACACGAAAAAATTATGTAATTACTTTGAAATTGACACGCCTATCATTAGTTATCATGAGCACAACAAAGAAACGAGCGGGCCGAAGCTGATTGAACGAATGGAAAGAGGCGAGCTCGTTGCCCTTGTCAGTGATGCAGGAATGCCATCGATCTCAGATCCTGGTTACGAACTGGTGAAAGAAGCAATCGATCACGAAATTGCTGTCATTCCATTGCCGGGGGCGAACGCCGCTCTAACGGCTCTGATCGCTTCAGGTTTAAGTCCCCAGCCATTTTATTTCTATGGATTTTTACATAGAGGGAAAAAAGACAAAAGAGCTGAGCTTGAAACACTAAGATCGTTGGAAGATACATTTATCCTGTATGAATCACCGCACAGATTAAAAGAAACATTAAAAGAATTATATGCGGCTTTGGGAAATAGACATATTGTCATCTGTCGTGAGCTCACGAAGAAGTTCGAGGAATTCATCCGTGGATCCCTGGAAGAAGTAATGGAATGGGCAAACGATGGAGAAGTACGAGGCGAATTCTGCTTATTGATTGAAGGAGCAGGTCCGTTGGAAAAAGAAGAGGAAGACGCCTGGTGGAGCAGCCTCTCACTTCAAGAGCATGTTCAATACTATGTAAATGAAAAGAGCCTGTCCTCTAAGGAGGCAATCAAACAAGTTTCTAAAGAACGATCCCTTCCAAAACGGGAAGTATATCAAGCTTATCATGTTGAATAAAAAGATTCAGGGATGCAAAATCAATAAATAAAAAAAGGACTGAGTCTAAGTCGACTCAGTCCTTTAATATATCAACAACAAATTATTTCGTTTGTAGTGAATCCTGGATTTCTTTTAGTAATTGGTCTGCACCTTCACGGCTAAGAACCAATTTACCGTTAGCAAGCTTGATGTTGTCATCAGAAACTTCACCAGTGATCTGGCAAGTCATGCTTGGCTTATATTTCTTTAAAATGATTCTTTCGTCATCTACATAGATTTCTAGTGCATCTTTCTCAGCAATACCTAATGTACGACGTAATTCGATTGGAATAACGACACGACCTAATTCATCAACTTTTCTTACAATACCTGTAGACTTCATTTGAAAATCTCCTCCAAAAATAAATATTTATATCTCTATCTAGTTCGTCAATATTCGACAAATTTCTTTTGATGTTTCTATCATACCAACGAATAGGAATATCGTCAATAATTATATCTGTAAATTTTTAAGAAAAAATGGATTAAAAAGTGCTGTTTTAATAAGCTTTACGCTTTGTTGTAAAAAAATGTATTACCAATTGAATATTATTGTAATGAAAGTAATAAAGAAGAGAAATGTCGAATTATCTTTATGATTTCTATCCATTCGACAAAATCAGACAAAAAGCCACACTTGTTTCGACATAACCAATATTCAACATTGTTTAGTTGCAGAAACCCTATATTTTAGGTATATTTTGATGAGATAAGAGGTTAAGATGATAGGTAAGGCGCAGATAATGGATGTACGTAACAATTATGCCACTATAAACCATACGGATACCCTTATGGCTTTATGGGGGTAGATAAAAAAGAGGAGGAACAGAAAGTGGAAGAAAAGTTGAACACCTTCTATATTACAACACCGATTTATTATCCAAGTGGAAATTTACATATTGGACATGCATACACCACAGTAGCTGGAGATGCGATGGCCCGTTATAAGAGAATGCGTGGATTCGATGTTATGTACCTGACAGGAACGGACGAGCATGGACAGAAAATTCAACGTAAAGCTCAGGAAGAAGGGATTACTCCTCAGGCATATGTGGACGGGATCGTTAGTGGAATTAAAGATCTTTGGGGGAAATTGGATATTTCTTATGATGACTTTATCCGTACTACAGAGAAGCGTCATAAGGATATCGTGGAAAAGATCTTCCATCAGCTTGTCGAACAAGGTGATATTTATTTGGACCAGTATGAAGGTTGGTATTGTACACCATGTGAATCCTTCTTTACTGAGCGTCAACTAGAAAACGGGAACTGTCCTGATTGCGGCAGACCCGTAGAAAAAGTGAAGGAAGAATCGTACTTCTTCAAAATGAGCAAATACGCTGACCGCCTCCTTGCTTACTATGAAGAAAACCCTGAGTTCATTCAGCCTGAATCCCGTAAGAATGAGATGGTGAATAACTTCATCAAGCCTGGTTTAGAAGACTTGGCTGTTTCAAGAACAACCTTCGACTGGGGAGTGAAAGTACCGGGAGATCCCAAGCATGTCATTTACGTATGGATTGATGCCCTTTCCAACTATATTACAGCCCTTGGCTACGGCAGTGAAAAAGATACGAATTACTTAAAGTACTGGCCTGCCGATGTTCACTTAGTCGGGAAGGAGATTGTTCGTTTCCATACGATTTATTGGCCGATCATGTTAATGGCATTAGATCTTCCGCTTCCTAAGAAGGTTTTCGCTCATGGATGGCTTCTGATGAAAGACGGGAAAATGTCTAAATCGAAAGGGAATGTAGTCGATCCTGTTACGCTTATTGATCGTTACGGCCTTGATTCTCTTCGTTACTACCTGTTAAGAGAAGTGCCATTCGGTTCTGATGGAGTCTTTACGCCAGAAGGATTTGTTGAACGCATCAACTTCGACTTAGCCAATGACTTAGGAAACCTGTTAAATCGTACAGTGGCCATGATCAATAAATATTTTGATGGAGTCATTCCAACCTATGTTGATTCTAAGGGTGAATTCGATCAAGCCCTGGTGGATATGAACGTTGAAACAGTGAATAAATATGAAGAAGCAATGGAAAACATGGAGTTTTCTGTAGCCTTGTCCAGCCTATGGCAGTTAATCAGCCGCACGAATAAGTATATTGATGAAACTCAGCCTTGGGCACTTGCTAAAGACGAAAGCAAAAAAGAAGAGCTCGGCAGTGTGATGAGTCATTTAGCTGAATCATTAAGAAGAGTCGCTGTACTTTTACAACCATTCTTAACAAGAACTCCTAAGAAGATTTTTGAACAATTGAACCTTCATGATGAAAAAATGCACACATGGGAAAGCTTGGAGAGTTTCGGAGCTATTCCGGCAGGAACTGAAGTAGTGAAAAAAGGAGAACCAATTTTCCCGAGACTTGAACTCCAGGAAGAGGTTAACTTCATCAAAGAGAAAATGCAAGGGTCGGCTCCTGCTGTTGAAGAAAAGAAAGAGCCTGCTAAAGAAGAATCAGAGGAAATCGGAATCGATGATTTCATGAAAGTTGAACTTCGAGTAGCGGAGGTAATTGGAGCTGAGCCGGTTAAAAAAGCGGATAAACTGCTAAAGCTGCAATTGGATCTTGGCTTTGAAAAACGACAAGTTGTGTCAGGAATTGCTAAATTCTATCAGCCTGGCGACCTGGTTGGGAGAAAAGTGATCTGTGTGACAAACTTGAAGCCGGTAAAATTGCGTGGAGAACTTTCACAAGGAATGATTCTTGCTGGTGAAGAAAATGGAACGCTGTCTCTTGCAACGATAGATCAGTCTTTACCAAACGGTACAAAAGTTAAGTAATCATGATTTTACAAGTAAAGGGATGTTCCACGTGGAACATCCCTTTACTATATTTATATAATGAATAAATTGAATGAATATATTAGTTAAGGCGATAGTTTTAATGTCTTATTATTCTTATATAACGATGATCGTGTGAGAATCAGATTATTTTGGATCTGTTACTATAATAGATAGAATGAAAAAGAACTGCGAACGAAACAACATAAATAAAAAATATCCATAGAACCCATAATATGTAATATTAATGTTACATGAATGTGATGCTTGTCATGTTTTTTTATATTAAACTTATCTTTATTACAAGGAGTGTCTTACATGCTATTTGATACACATGTTCATTTGAATGCTGAACAATTTGACGAAGATCTGGAGGAGGTTATTTCAAGAGCAAGAGAAGCTGGAGTTGAAAATATGGTTGTAGTCGGCTTTGATAGGCCTACGATTAACCGGGCGATGGAGCTCATTGAGCAATATGAATTTTTATATGCCAGCATCGGTTGGCACCCAGTGGATGCAATTGATATGAAGGATGAAGATTTAGCTTGGATCGAAGAGCTCTCAAGTCACCCTAAAGTAGTTGCAATAGGGGAGATGGGACTCGATTATCACTGGGATAAATCACCGAAAGATGTTCAAAAAGAAGTGTTTCGAAAACAAATTCACTTAGCTAAAAAGGTAAAGCTCCCAATTATTATACACAACCGTGATGCCACACAAGATATAGTGGATATCCTTAGGGAAGAAGGAGCAGAGGAAGTTGGAGGGATCATGCATTGCTTCAGCGGAAGTCCTGAAATTGCTCAAGAATGTGTGGATATGAATTTCTACATTTCCCTGGGAGGTCCCGTAACCTTTAAAAATGCGAAAAAGCCAAAAGAAGTTGCTAAAGAAATTCCGTTAGAAAAGCTTCTGATCGAAACAGACTGTCCTTATTTAGCACCTCACCCGAACAGAGGAAAGCGAAATGAACCTGCATATGTGAAGCTGGTAGCAGAACAGATTGCGGAGCTTAAAGAAGTATCATTAAAAGAAGTAGAGAACATAACAACCGAAAATGCAAAAAAATTGTTCAACATAAACTGACAATATTCTTTGTCGAGAATTGAGGGAGCTTGTCCTAATAGCAAGTAAAAACAAAAAGTTCTACATAGGTTTCTGCTTTCATAGGATAATCATGTCGATAACTCTCTCTTTTCTTTTTCTCTTCTTTTGTGGATAATATGTTTTGTGTTCCCCCGGGTTTCAATATTTTGCTAGATTAAGTTAAAAGAAGTAAGGGTTGACAGTCACTGGATTACTCTATATAATCACTCCGAGAAAAGGAGGCGTTTTTCATGAACTTTAAAACCATGAAAAGCCTGTTTTCCAAGTCTTTGAGTCGAAGGAAATGGATTGTTACAATCGGAACATTGGTAACATCTGCAGCTGTATTCGGAATTCTTTTTTATGAAGGATCTAAAAACACTGTGGCATTGACCCTAGACGGCGAGCAAAAAGAGATTAGGACGCATGCAAATACTATTCAAGATATATTAAAAGAATTAGAGATTTCAACCCGCTCAGAAGACTATTTGTACCCCTCGGGGAATACGAAGGTCTCAAATAACATGAACATTGTTTGGGAACCGGCAAAACAGGTAGAAGTAGTAGTAGGGGATCAGACGAAAAAAGTCTGGACGACTGCTGATACAGTAAAAGAATTACTCTCTGAAAATGAAATTAAAGTAGGGGAGCATGATAAGGTCAAACCCGGCTTATCAGAAAAAGTAACAGGGAATATGAATGTCAAGATTGATACCGCATTTTCACTTAAGCTAGTGAACGGTGGAAAAGAACAGAAGGTATGGTCTACTTCGACTACGGTCGCTGACTTTTTAAAGCAACAAGGAATTACACTAAAAGATTCAGACCGTGTTGAACCAAGTTTAGACAAAGTTGTTAAAGCAAATGATGTCGTAAATGTCGTTCGAGTTGAAAAAGTCACCGATGTAGTGGAAGAGACAAAGGATTTCACCGTTATTTCCAAAAAGGATTCCGATCTTTCAAAAGGAAAAGAGAAGGTCGTTCAAGAAGGTAAAAACGGCTTGATCGAAAAGAAATTTGAAGTTGTGAAAGAAAACGGCAAAGAGGTTTCCAGAAAATTAGTTAGTGAAAAGGTAGTGAAAGAAAGCCAGGATAAGATCATTAATGTCGGAACCAAGGTTTTAGTGGCTCAAGTTTCACGTGGAAGTTCATCTTCTAATTCATCTGCCTCAGCTTCAGCCGCCCCAAGTGGAGGAAGAGAATTTTATGTGAGTTCTACAGCTTATACAGCATCATGTAACGGATGCTCTGGGTATACAGCTACAGGAATCAACTTAAAATCAAATCCGAACGTTAAAGTGATTGCAGTAGACCCTTCTGTCATTCCTTTAGGAACAAAGGTATACGTAGAAGGCTATGGGTATGCCGTAGCTGCAGATACAGGTGGCGCAATTAAAGGGAATAAAATTGACGTATTCTTCCCGTCTAAATCAGACGCCTATCGCTGGGGAAGAAAAACAATAAAAGTTAAAATATTAAACTAAGAGCAGGGGTGTTCTCCTGCTTTTTTTATTTATCGGTGAAAACCGTTATAATAGCTTTAGGTCTTCAATGATTAGACGAAAATGAAAGCAGAAATGTTTCAATTTTTTTGGAGGAATTATGAAAATTAAAGAAATCATCGTAGTGGAAGGGAAGGATGATACGGTAGCCATTCAACGTGCTGTAAATGCAGATACCATTGAAACTAATGGTTCTGCTGTGTCTCCGGCTACTATAGAGAAAATAAAACACGCCCAGGAAAAAAGAGGCGTGATCATCTTTACCGATCCGGATTTTCCGGGTGAACGTATCAGGAAGATTGTGAGTGAAGCGGTACCGGGTTGTAAGCATGCCTTTGTACATAAGAAGGATGCACTGCCAAAGTCAGGGAGAGGAATAGGAGTAGAACATGCTTCACCAGATATCATAAGAGAGTCTTTACGAGAGGCTCATGTGCTGGATGTTGAGCAGGAAGAGGTCATTTCGAAAGAAGATCTCATTGATGCTGGTTTAATTGGCAGTTCCCAGGCGAAAGATAGAAGGATTGCTCTTGGTGAGAAGCTTAGAATCGGATACACTAATGGAAAACAGCTGCACAAGAGATTAAGGATGTTCAATATTCAAAAAGAAGAATTTAAAAAAGCTTTAATGGAAATTATTCAGGAGGAAGAAAATGCATAAAGATATTGCCACACCTATACGCACGAAAGAGATATTAGGTAAGTATGGTTTCTCGTTTAAAAAGAGCCTTGGTCAAAACTTCTTGATTGATCCTAACATCCTCAGGAACATAACGGAATATGCAGGGTTATCTGAGAAAACCGCAGCCATCGAGATCGGACCTGGAATCGGTGCGTTAACAGAACATCTTGCGCGTACCTCAGGAAAAGTGGTCGCATTCGAAATCGATCAGCGACTGATTCCCATTCTGGATGATACACTATCTCCTTACAAAAACGTGAAAATCATCAATGAAGATATATTAGAGGCGGATGTCGAAGCTATTATTAACAAAGAGTTTGAAGGGTTCGAAGATATTATGGTTGTGGCCAATCTCCCTTATTACGTCACAACACCCATCATTCTTAAGCTGTTGATGGAGCGTCTTCCTATCAGAGGAATCTGTGTCATGCTTCAAAAGGAAGTAGGAGACCGCATTTCAGCTCAACCCGGCACGAAGGCATACGGCTCACTTTCGATTGCTATACAGTACTATACAGAGGCCGAGATGGTCATGACTGTCCCGAAAACGGTCTTTATGCCGCAGCCGAATGTGGACTCGGCCGTCATCCGTTTAACGAAGCGTGAGAAGCCTCCTGTCGAGGTCATCAGCGAAGATTTCTTCTTTACCGTGACCCGCTCTTCTTTTGCTCAGAGAAGAAAGACGATCTTGAACAATTTAAGCAGTCAGCTTCCTCAAGGGAAAGAAAAGAAGGACTTGATCCTTGAAGCTTTATCTGCAGCCGGGGTAGAACCTACTCGTCGAGGAGAAACACTGACGATACAGGAATTCGGGCTATTGAGTGATGCGTTGTACCCGAACTTTAATTAAAGCTTGGATAGATGGCTAAACGTGTAAGTGCGTTTAGCCATTTTTTTGTTCCCGTGTACTCCGCAAGGGACACCCATTTTATTGACACCGAACAGTAGAAGGTTGCATAGGTTATCACAGGGAATATTTACTTAATTGATGATAAGGAACGTGTTGAGAGGGATAAGACAAACGTTGATTCTCCTCGGCTTATTTATTTCCTTTTTTTGATTTATCAACGAATGTTTAGCCCATGGGAGTGACGGATGTGAATATCGAAATCAATGATGTCGTAGGTCGTCTTTCATATCAATGTGATATTTTATTCCGAGTGATAGATATCCGCATGATAGATGGTCAAAAAACGGCGGTGCTGTATGGTGAAGATTTTCGATTAATAGCGGATGCTCCTTTTCATGATTTGAAGAAGATGGACCCTAGAGAGCAGGATCGTATTACACAGGAGTTTCGTTCAAAGGAGGAACAATCTCTTGATCTGTTCCACCAGGATATAGAGCTTCTCAAGTATAAGCAGGAGTATAGAGTAACAAATGCTTATCGAGACGATTATAACTATTTCCAAGTTCCAGGGAAAGTTCTTCATCTTGATGGAGATCCCAGCTATTTAAGAAAGTGTTTAGATCTTTATGAAAAAATTGGTGTTCCAGTAAAAGGTGTTCACTGTAGTGAGACTGAGATGCCTGAACAAATTGGGCCACTTATCGATAAATATAGACCGAATATTATTGTATTGACGGGTCACGATGCCTATTCAAAAGCTAAAGGGACCAAAGCTGATATTAACGCATATCGACATTCTAAGTATTTTGTTCAGGCAGTGAGAGAGGCACGGAGCAAATCTCCTCACTTGGACCAGCTGGTGATCTTTGCAGGTGCTTGTCAATCCCACTTTGAATCACTCATTCATGCTGGAGCCAACTTTGCCAGTTCTCCATCCAGAGTTAATATTCATGCATTGGATCCAGTGTATATCGTGGCTAAGATTTGTTTTACGGGGTTTAAGGACTCGGTTAATGTGTGGGACGTCATCCGTAACACGTTAACAGGGGACAAAGGGCTTGGCGGAATCGAGACGAAGGGTGTCCTTCGTACGGGGATGCCATATAAAATAACTGAAGAAGAATAGGGAATGTTCGACAAAAATCCAATAGACCTTACAATTTACTGCGTGAATTGTAAGGTCTATTTGGTGTTTAGATGTATATATTGGTAAGGTGGGTTTTTTAGGGAGTTTATCTTGTCGCCTCTGGGCAAAGTTCCTCCGCTTTTCTATGATGTCCAGCTCCGGGGCTTAGAGGCTCGAGGTCATAAGTCAAGCATGCCAAAAAGGCAAAGGGCGCCTTTCCGGCATGCTCGTCTTATGCTTGTCGCCTCTGGGCAAAGCCCCTCCGCTTTTATTGTTTACATAATTTCTCAATGTCTGGGGAATGTTAGGTGTGTAGAAAAAACGTACTTTTTGTTGAATAAAATATATTGACAGGTGTTCGTAATTCTTGTTAAAATAATAAATTTATTTGACTAAAATTACATAATGTGTTATATTTGATTATAGTGAGGTGGAAGCGAAATGCCAAAAACATTAGCCGACATTAAAAGATCCCTTGATTCTAATCTAGGGAAACGTTTAATGCTTAAAGCAAACGGTGGACGTCGAAAAACAATTGAGCGTTCAGGTGTTCTAGCCGAAACGTATCCTTCTGTATTCGTTGTTCAACTGGATCAAGAAGAGAATGCGTTCGAACGAGTTTCTTACAGCTATGCAGATGTTCTCACTGAGACAGTTCAATTAACATTTTATGATGAAGCAACAGGAAATATCATCTTTAGCCAGCAGTAGACAATCGTTTGCTGCTTTTTTATTTGTCTGATTTTCATGATTTACATAGAGAGCGTTTTCCCCCCTTTTGTTATGTTTTGTCCTTTTGAACACATACTAAACCTGTGGTACATCTTAAGGAGGTAGGCTATGAGTAGAAGAAGAGGAATCATGTCTGATCAATTAAAAGAAGAAATCGCTCAGGAATTGGGATTCTACGAGGTTGTTCAGAAGGATGGATGGGGCGGAATTACGTCACGGGATGCAGGTAATATGGTGAAGCGTGCAGTTGAACGTGCAAGTCAGCAATTATCTGGAGATCGTACTCGCTAACTCTTTTTACACAATAGAATTACATCTTTTATCAGTACCATATAAAGAGGGCCGCCAAAAAAGTATAGTGCTTTTCAGGTGGCCCTTGTTTAATATTGGCAAGTCATTCTTTCCTATCAGTACTTTACATGATAAAATAACATACTTGTATGAGTATGTTTAGAAGTTAACACCCTCGATAATAAGTGTATGATACAATATAACAAAGAGTATTGGTAAGAAGGTGATGATATGAGGTTATTAGTGAAGGCGCCGGCAAAAATTAACCTATCACTTGATGTTTTACATAAACGTTCAGATGGTTACCATGAAGTTGAGATGGTTATGACTACAATTGATTTAGCAGATAGAATTGAGCTTACGAATCTTTCCGATGACACGATTAAGATTCTCTCGCATAATCGATTTGTACCGGACGATGGAAGAAATCTTGCCTATCAGGCTGCACAGCTTTTAAAGACGAGGTTGAATATCAAAAAAGGGGTAGCCATCTCCATTGATAAAGTCATACCTGTAGCAGCAGGATTAGCAGGCGGGAGCAGTGACGCAGCAGCAACTTTAAAAGGGTTAAATCGATTATGGGATCTAGGTCTCAGTATGGACGAGCTGGCAGAGCTTGGTTCCGAAATTGGTTCAGATGTATCTTTCTGTGTATATGGGGGGACTGCTTTAGCATCAGGCAGAGGTGAAAAAATCAAACATCTACCTGCTCCACCTAATTGTTGGGTTATTTTAGCGAAACCAACAATAGGAGTTTCAACGGCAGATGTTTATAAAAATTTGGACCTGAAAAACATCACACACCCGAATACAAGCGCCATGGTTTCAGCTTTAGAACATGGAAGTTATCATGATATATGCTCCAATCTTGGGAATGTACTTGAATCGGTCACATTGGATATGCACCCCGAAGTGGCCCAAATAAAAGACCAAATGGAGCGTTTTGGTGCCGATGCTGTTCTAATGAGCGGAAGTGGCCCAACGGTATATGGATTAGTGCAATATGAATCAAGACTTCATCGAATCTATAATGGTTTAAGAGGTTTTTGTGATCAAGTGTTCGCGGTGCGGATGCTGGGAGATTAAGAGCTCTTGCCGAAATCCGTATATTAATGATATATTTACATTATAATATTCGGATTTAGGAGGTTTCTTTGGTGAAGTTTAAGCGTAGTGAACGATTAATTGATATGACGCATTATTTATTAGAACGCCCCCACCAACTTGTTCCTTTAACTTTTTTCTCTGAACGGTACGGTTCTGCAAAGTCTTCCATCAGTGAGGACTTGACGATTGTAAAGGAAACATTTGAAGGACGGGGTGTGGGGACGGTTCAAACAGTTCCCGGGGCAGCCGGGGGAGTGAAGTATGTTCCAAAGGTAAACAGTCAGGAAGCGAAAGAAATGATAAATGAGCTTTGTGTTCATCTGGAAAGCTCAGATCGTTTATTGCCAGGCGGATATCTTTACATGACTGACCTGCTGGGTAACCCTCAGCTCATGAAAAGTGTAGGGAAATTACTGGCGTCCGCTTTTGCTGAGAAAGATATTGATGTCATCATGACAGTAGCGACAAAAGGGATACCGATTGCAAATGCAATTGCCTCATACTTAAATGTTCCTGTGGTCATCGTTAGACGGGATAGTCGTGTAACAGAGGGATCGACTGTGAGCATTAATTATGTCTCCGGCTCATCGAAGAGAATCCAATCCATGGTTCTTTCCAAGAGAAGTTTGAAGGAAGGGTCTAAAGTATTGGTTGTCGATGATTTCATGAAGGCAGGGGGAACCATCAACGGTATGAAGAACTTACTGGAAGAGTTCTCGGCTACGTTATCGGGAATAGGGGTTTTAGTTGAATCCAATAGTATCGATGGTCGACTAGTGGATGATTATGTTTCATTGTTAAAATTGTCTGATGTGAATGAAATAGATAAACAGATTTCATTGACGGAAGGAAATTATTTTCAATCAAATTTAACATTTCTACCATAAGGGGAGGCGTTTAATATGCGTGTAGTTTCTACTAAGCAAGCACCAGCTGCAATTGGCCCATATTCTCAGGGGATTGTCGTAAATAATTTATTTTATAGTTCAGGTCAAATCCCTCTGACGGCAGAAGGTACTATGGTGGAAGGGGATGTAGCGGAACAAACGCATCAGGTGTTCCGTAATCTTCAAGCCGTATTATCAGAAGCCGGAGCGTCATTGGAAACAGTGGTAAAAGCCACTGTATTTATTAAGGATATGAATGACTTTGGTACGATTAATGAAGTATATGGGGAATATTTTAGTAACCACAAGCCGGCTCGTTCTTGTGTAGAGGTAGCCCGCTTACCTAAAGATGCCTTAGTTGAGATCGAAGTAATCGCACTCGTGAAGTAATATTCACGGGTGTTTTTTTGTGTCAAAAAGGAAGTGTAGTTCAAATGAAACAGATGAAATGATATAAAAAATAAAACTTTTCAAAAAATTTTACAATTTAAGAAGGAATATCTAAATAATTCGTTGAATACATAGAGTAGATTTCATCTAGGGAAAAAGGTGGTGAACAGAATGGAAGTAACAGACGTAAGATTACGCCGAGTAAACACCGATGGTCGCATGAGAGCTATCGCATCTATTACGCTGGATAATGAATTTGTTGTTCATGACATTCGCGTTATTGATGGGAACAATGGCTTATTTGTAGCGATGCCAAGCAAGCGGACTCCAGATGGAGAATTTCGTGATATTGCTCACCCAATCAATTCGGGTACTCGCGGCAAGATCCAAGATGCCGTTTTAGCTGAGTATCATCGTCTAGGTGAGTTAGAAGAAGTTGAGTTAGAAGAAGCTGGGGCTTCCTAATAGAATCTATTACATCAAGAGCCTACTTTTGTAAGGCTCTTTTTTTTGTCTTTAAGAGCCAATCGTTTAAAAGTGGCAGTTCTTACGTTTTTTGTATACCCCGATGTTTAGAGTATTGAAACCTATTATTATTATTTTTTTGTACCTTAAGGGAAAGAAAATTCGACATAGATGTTAAAGTGCGCCTTTCCGGTCATATCGGGCCTGAGCAAGCCGCCTCTGCTTTTCGTTATGTCCAGCTCCGGCGGCTAGTCCCTCGAGGTCATAAGCTAAATTGGCCAAAAAGGCAAAGGGCGCCTTTCCGGCCAATTCATCTTATGCTTGTCGGGCCTGAACGAGCCGCCTCCGCTTTTCGAGATGTCCAGCTCCAGGGGCTTGGGGCTCGAGGTCATAAGCCAAGTAACCCAAAAAGGCAAAGGGCGCCTTTCCGGGTTACTCGTCTTATGCTTGTCGCCCCAGGGCGAGCCCCTTCCGCTTTTCGATGATGTCCAGCTCCGGCGGCTAGAGGCTCGAGGTCATAAGTCAAATCCACAAAAAAGGCAAAGAGCGCCTTTTGTGCGGATTCGCCTTATGCTTGTCGCCTCTGAACGAGCCGCCTCCGCTTTTCGTTTGACAAATATATGTACTTTTATATGAATCCTTGAAATGATAAAGTTTTTAGGATATATTCGTTATGGATAAAAAGGTTATTGGAGGACCAAAAATGACAAATAGATATGCCGTTATATTAGCTGCTGGACAGGGTACGAGAATGAAGTCGAAGCTTTACAAAGTTCTTCATCCTGTGTGTGGCAAGCCGATGGTGGAACATGTGGTCGACCAAATTTCAACACTACATATAGAGAAGACTGTCACAATCGTTGGCCATGGTGCCGAGCTTGTGAAGTCGCATTTAGAGGGGAAGAGTGATTTTGCCCTTCAGGCTGAGCAATTAGGCACCGCTCACGCTGTCATGCAGTCTGAGGATGTGCTGGGTGATTTAGAAGGTACTACTTTAGTGGTATGTGGTGATACACCGCTCATTAAAGGGGAAACGATGGAAGCATTAGTGAAGCATCATGAAGGACAGGGTGCGAAAGCGACTATCTTGACTGGTCACACTGAATCTCCAGATGGATACGGACGTATCATCCGTAATCAAGATGGCTTAGTGGAGCGCATTGTTGAACACAAGGACGCAACTGATGAAGAGCGAAACGTGAAAGAAATTAATACTGGAACTTATTGTTTTGATAATAAAGCGTTATTCGATGCCTTGAAAAAGGTTTCCAATGATAACGTGCAAGGCGAGTATTATTTACCGGATGTGATTGAGATCCTTCAAGCTGAAGGCGAAATCGTAAGTGCGTACCAAACAAGTGACTTTGATGAGACATTGGGTGTGAATGACCGTGTTGCACTGTCTCAGGCAGAGATCACGATGAAAAAGCGCATCAATGAATACCATATGCGAAATGGTGTAACGATAAAGGATCCAAACACTACGTATATCGATGCCGATGTGACGATTGGCAGAGATACGGTTATCCTTCCGGGTACGGTTCTTACGGGCAGCACCACAATCGGTGAAGACGCTATGATCGGACCAAACTCTGAGGTGAAGGATTGTCAAATCGGCGACCGAACAGTCGTGAAGCAATCTGTTGCTCATGACAGCTCGATTGGATCGGATGTTCATATTGGGCCATTTGCTCACATTCGTCCGGCTTCGACCATTGAGGATGAAGTGAAGATTGGTAACTTCGTCGAAATTAAGAAGGCTTCATTTGGTAAAGCAAGTAAAGCATCTCACTTAAGTTATATTGGGGATGCAGAGGTTGGAAGTGACGTCAACATTGGATGTGGATCGATCACAGTGAACTATGATGGGAAGGACAAGCACTTGACGAAGATTGAAGATGGTGTATTTGTAGGCTGTAATTCTAATCTGGTCGCGCCAGTGAAAGTCGGAAAAGGTGCTTACATTGCTGCTGGTTCTACGATTACTGAGGATGTTCCTGGAGAGTCTCTTTCAATTGCAAGAGCTCGCCAAGTAAATAAAGAAAACTATGTTCAAAATCTAAACCATAAGAAATAATTGGAGGTCCACAATGCCAAACTCTTATATTAATTCCAAATTAAAAATTTTCTCCCTCAATTCAAACTACCATCTTGCAAAGGAAATTGCCGATGAAGTAGGAGTAGAGTTAGGGAAATCTTCTGTTAAGCGTTTTAGTGACGGTGAAATCCAGATTAACATTGAAGAAAGTATCCGTGGGTGTGATGTATTCGTCATTCAGTCTACTTGTCAGCCTGTAAATGAAAATCTGATGGAGCTTCTTATTATGGTCGATGCTTTGAAACGGGCATCTGCTAAAACGATCAACATTGTTATGCCTTATTATGGTTATGCCCGTCAGGATCGTAAAGCAAGAGCGCGTGAGCCGATCACAGCTAAATTGGTTGCGAACCTGTTAGAGACTGCCGGTGCTACCCGCGTTATTACGCTGGACCTGCACGCTCCTCAAATTCAAGGTTTCTTTGATATCTTAATTGATCACCTGATGGGTGTTCCGATCTTAGCGGATTACTTTGAAGAAAGAGGATTCAATAATGAAGACCTTGTGATCGTATCCCCGGACCACGGAGGAGTGACAAGAGCACGTAAGCTTGCGGAACGATTGAAAGCACCGATTGCCATCATCGATAAACGCCGTCCAAAACCAAACGTTGCAGAGGTTATGAATATCGTTGGTAATATCGACGGGAAAATCGCCATCTTGATCGATGATATCATTGATACAGCAGGTACAATCACGCTTGCTGCAAATGCGTTAGTAGAAAACGGAGCGAAAGAAGTCTTTGCCTGCTGTACGCATCCTGTTCTTTCGGGTCCTGCGATTGAGCGCATCGAGAATTCAAATATTAAAGAACTGGTTGTGACGAACTCCATCCCATTAGGTGAAGAGAAAATGATCGGTAAAGTGAAGTCGCTGTCAGTGGCTCCACTAATCAGTGAAGCCATCATCCGTGTCTATGAACAACAATCTGTCAGCACGCTTTTTGATTAAGAATTAATATTTGTAGTTTGTGCATATGAAGAAAAGCCTGTCCCTTATATAGGGCAGGCTTTTCTATTTGTTTATCTTTAAAACACCTATCTGACAAGGTTCTTTCAGTGTCCTTCCCGTCATAAATTGATTTTTCTATGTTTATTTCAAATCATATTAGGGTAATTACTATATATAGAACTTTAACTAACATAAAAGATTAGGGAAGGTGTTGGATTAGACATGGCAACAGAATTAAAGGCAAATACTAGAAAAGATTTTAAACGATCTTCATTAACAAAGCTGAGACATGAGGGGAATATTCCCGGAGTCGTGTACGGCTACAAAGCAGATAATACACCTATTATGGTAGATGCCATTACATTTATCAAAACGATTCGCGAAGTAGGAAGAAACGGAATTATTTCTTTAAATGTAGATGGCAACAAACAAAACGTCATTTTAAGTGACTATCAACAGGACCATCTGAAGGATGCCGTTACACACGTTGATTTCCTTGCTGTAAATATGTCAGAGGAAATTGATGCGGATGTCCGTATCGATCTTGTAGGAGAAGCGGCTGGAGTAAAAGACGGAGGCGTACTGCAGCAGCCATTACATGAGGTTTCTGTTACGGCTAAACCTAAGGATATTCCAGAAGCGATTGAAGTCGATATTGCCGATCTTCAAGTCGGAGAAACGGTAACGATCAGTGATATCCGAGACAAATACAGCGTAACGCTTAACGAAGAAGATGATCGTACGATTGCTTCCATTCTTGCTCCTAGACAAGAAGAAGAGATCGATAGTGGTGAAGAGCAGGAAGCAGGTACTCCTGATAATGAAGAGGGAAGAGAGTCAGAGGCCAGTGAAGAAAGTGAATCAACGGAAGAATAAAAATCAATATTTTTTGGCGTAACCTTTTGCAGGTTGCGCTTTTTACGTTATTCTAGAAGTATAAGGTCAGAAGAGGTGTTAGAAATGAAGTTAATCGTTGGACTGGGAAACCCGGGATCGCAATATGAGAAAACACGACACAATATCGGGTTTGTTATTATAGATGCTTTAGCAGATCGACTGGGAGTTTCGTTAAATCAGTCAAAGTTTAAAGGAGTGTACGGGACGTACCATTATAAAGGTGAAAAAATCATCTTATTAAAGCCCCTTACCTATATGAATTTGTCTGGAGAAAGCATTGTCCCTCTTATGGATTATTTTGATATTGAAGAGGAAGATTTGCTGGTGATCTATGATGATTTGGACTTGCCAGTAGGGAAATTAAGATTAAGACAAAAAGGAAGTGCAGGCGGTCATAACGGCATTAAATCGACAATCGCTCACTTAGGATCTCAACACTTTAATCGTCTTAGAGTTGGAATCGACCGTCCTGTCAATGGGATGAGCGTTCCGGATTACGTACTTGGTAAATTTAATAAGGAAGAGCAGGCGGAGCTTGATAAGGCGATCTCTGCCAGTGTCGAAGCATGCGAAACATGGTTCGATAAACCTTTCCTCGAAGTGATGAATAAATTCAATTAAGGGTTTCATATACTGAACTTCCAAGACAAATAGATCATCTTGGTTAAGCCATCCATCATTCCTTTTTAAGAGTTGAATAACTCCCCTCTAACAGGTTCATACTAACTGTATAAATGTGTATGGAGGGAAACGGTATGGCAATCCATTATCAGTGTCGACATTGTGGCACGAATGTTGGAACACTTTCAAACGTATCTGTTCATTCGGAGCAGCTCGGGATTCATACGCTGTCAGATGAAGAACGGTTACACATGGTTCAGTATCGGGACAACGGAGATATCCATGTAAAGACCATCTGTGAAGATTGTCAGGAGAGTCTGGAAAGAAACCCGGACTATCATCAATTAGATCATATCATTCAGTAAGAACGCTTTGGTTCAGAACCAAAGCATTTTTCTGTTTACAACCTGAGATATATAGAAAGATCCGTAGGGGAGGAGCGTACACTTGAAAGGTATTCTAAAACAGGTTCATCAAAGTGAAGAAATCCAGTCCATCATCACTGGAGTGGAAGAACAATTATCAGAACAACTTGTAGCAGGATTGTCAGGCTCATCTCGAACAGCCTATATAGCGGATGTGTATTTACAAACAAAGAAATCCACTGTAGTGGTTACACATAATTTGTTTCAAGCGCAGAAAATCTATGACGATCTCATTCAATTTTTATCCGAGGATGAAGTATATTTATATTCTGCCAATGAATTAATCGCAGCAGAATTAAGTGTGGCCAGTCCGGAACTGAGAGCTCAACGAATTGAAGTATTAAACAAGCTGTCCCAGAATCATAAAGGTGTCTACATTGTTCCTGTTGCAGGGTTAAGAAAGATCCTTCCTCCGAAATCAATGTGGGAAACGAATCAAATTCGTTTTACAACGGGGGAAGATATCGACTTGGATGAAGTGTTAAACCAATTGGTTCAAATGGGATATCAGCGGACGGGAATGGTCAGTACACCTGGCGAATTCAGCCTTCGTGGGGGGATCGTCGATGTGTTTCCTTTAACGTCCCAAAATCCTGTACGGATCGAGTTATTTGATACAGAAATTGATTCCATCCGATTATTTTCTGTAGAGGATCAGCGATCGATTGATAAACTGGATTCCATGGAAATAGGTCCTGCCACAGAGGTCTTATTGAAATATGAGAATATCGAAAGATTGATCCGTGAAATTGAATCCGGACTTTCTTCGAGTTTAAAGAAAGTCAAAGCAGCTGCTGTAAAGGAAAAGTTAACAGAGTACATAGGACATGAGATGGATCAGCTTGAAAATGGCCAGGTCCCTGAGCAGATTTTCAAGTACTTATCGTTGGCATATGAAAATCCTAGTAGTTTGCTAGATTATTTACCCGAGGACGGGGTCATTTTCTTTGACGAATTCAGTCGTGTACAAGAAATGAGTGAATCTCTTGAGAAAGAGGAAGCCGAGTGGTATACCTCTTTGTTACAAGAAGGACAAATCATCCATGACGTACCGGTATCTCATGCCTTTTCCAGGTTGATTAGTTCTACTAAGCTCCCAAAGGTGTATTTTTCACTATTCCTGCGTCATATTCCTAATACAAGCCCACAGAATATCTTTAATGTATCTACAAAACCCATGCAGAATTTCCATGGGCAGATGAATGTATTGAAGGCGGAACTGGATCGCTGGAAAAAAGGAAAATATACCGTCGTTTTACTGGGACCGGATGAAGAACGGGTGAAGAAGCTTCAACGGGTGCTGGACGATTATAAAATTGAGATCGCCTTCGTGGAAGATGAAGATAACCTGTTACCCGGAACGATTCAAATGATTAACGGAAGCCTGACGAGCGGATTTGAGCTCCCCCTTCAGAAGCTTGCTGTCATTACGGAAGAAGAGTTGTTTAATAAGAGGACCCAAAAGAAGCCCAGAAGACAAAAGCTTTCAAACGCTGAACGAATCAAAAGTTATTCTGAACTGAAGGTCGGCGACCATGTTGTTCATGTGAATCACGGGATAGGTAAATTCCTGGGGATTGAGACATTAGAAATCAACGGGGTCCATAAAGATTACCTGCATGTGAAGTATCAGGGGAATGACAAACTCTATGTTCCCGTCGATCAAATTGAGCTCGTTCAAAAATATGTAGCTTCAGAAAATAAGGATCCCAAGCTATATAAATTAGGCGGAAGCGAATGGAAAAAGGTTAAGTCGAAGGTACAGTCTTCTGTTCAGGATATAGCCGATGACCTGATCAAACTCTATGCTGAACGTGAAGCGGCAAAGGGCTATGCCTTTTCTCCTGATGGGGATATGCAACGAGAGTTTGAAATGGCCTTCCCTTATGAGGAAACAGACGATCAGCTGCGTTCTATTAGTGAGATCAAGCACGACATGGAAAGGGAACGTCCGATGGATCGCTTATTATGTGGAGACGTAGGCTATGGGAAAACAGAAGTGGCCATTCGTGCGGCCTTCAAAGCCATTGCCGATGGAAAGCAGGTCGCCATTCTCGTACCGACCACAATCCTTGCTCAGCAGCATTATGAAACGATTAAAGAGCGTTTTCAGGACTTTCCGGTTGAGATCGGGTTACTGAGCCGTTTCAGAACAAGAAAACAGCAGCAGGAAACGACGAAGGGTCTTAAGAATGGTACGGTTGATATCGTAGTCGGAACTCACCGTCTTCTGTCTAAAGACATTCAATATCGTGATATAGGTTTATTGATCATCGATGAAGAACAGCGATTCGGGGTTACACATAAAGAAAAGATCAAGCAACTAAAGACGAATATTGATGTGTTGACTTTAACGGCTACCCCAATTCCACGAACACTCCATATGTCGATGCTTGGAGTAAGGGATCTATCTGTCATCGAAACACCACCGGAGAATCGCTTCCCTGTTCAGACATATGTGATGGAATACAACGGTGCCTTGATAAAAGAAGCCATTGAAAGAGAAATGGCCCGTAACGGTCAAGTGTATTTCCTCTACAACCGGGTGGAGGATATTGAAAGGAAAGCAGACGAAATCTCCATGCTTGTACCGGATGCGAGAATTGCCTACGCACACGGTCAAATGAGTGAAAATGAGCTGGAAGCGGTTATTTTAAGCTTCCTTGCTGGGGAATACGATGTATTGGTCACAACGACAATCATTGAGACGGGGGTAGATATCCCGAATGTGAACACATTAATTGTCTTTGATGCCGATCGGATGGGCTTGTCTCAGCTCTATCAATTAAGAGGACGGGTAGGACGATCAAACAGGGTGGCCTATGCCTACTTCACCTATCGTAAGGATAAGGTGCTGACGGAAGTCGCAGAAAAACGATTGCAGGCAATAAAAGAATTTACTGAGCTCGGTTCAGGATTTAAAATTGCCATGCGCGACCTGACGATCCGTGGAGCAGGGAATCTCCTGGGAGCACAGCAGCACGGCTTTATTGATTCTGTCGGATTTGACTTGTACTCTCAAATGCTGAAAGAAGCAATCGAGGAACGAAAAGGAGATCTGCCGAAGCAGCCGGAGTCGAGCTTTGAAGTGGATATCGAAATCGATGCCTATATTCCGGATGATTATATTAAAGACGGCCATCAGAAGATTGAAATGTATAAACGGTTCCGTTCTCTTTCTTCCCTTCCGGAAATCGAAGAATTGGAAGAAGAGATCCTTGACCGATTCGGAGAGTATCCAGAGGAAGTCGGCTATCTATTCTTAATCTCTGAAATGAAAATATACGCTAAAAATACAAAGCTTGAATCCATCAAGCAGGATAAGAAATCTGTGAACATCTTCATGTCGCCAGACGGAACGGCACAGATCGATGGATCCAAAGTCTTTAACTTATGCAATAAACACGGCAGGGCTGTCGGGCTTGGTATGGAAGGTTCTAAGCTTAAAATATCCATCAATACCACGCGCTTGGAAGCATCCAAATGGTTTAATATGGCTTATGACATCATCAAGCACTTAGATGAAGCATTAAAAGTAGAAGAAAACGCTTAAGAATGAAAGCAGCCTCACCCATCAGATGGAAAACGGAAATTCTTCCCTTCGTTATAATACTGTAACCAAAATGTAAACGCGCTGATTGTTTTACTTTACTATGATAAGGGTATTAGTATTTATGCAGCTGCCAACAATGGAAAAAGATACCTGCATTAGAATTTTAGTGAAATTACAGAAAAAATAACTGAATGTGTATAGAACTTCTAAGTTGTAAGATACTAAACTCAACACTGGTAAAGTATTCAATAACAAGTTGGTACATTGCCAAATAAAAATCATCTGATGAAAGTGAGGCAACTATAGATGAAAGCAACTGGTATTGTTCGTCGTATTGATGATTTAGGGCGTGTCGTCATTCCGAAAGAAATTCGTAGAACATTAAGGATTCGCGAGGGAGATCCCCTGGAAATCTTCGTTGATCGTGACGGAGAAGTCATCTTAAAGAAATACTCCCCAATCAGTGAACTTGGTGACTTTGCTAAGGAATACGGCGAAGCATTATACGACAGCCTTGGGAGTGCTGTGTTAATTTGTGATCGAGATGCTGTAATCGCAATCTCCGGCGCTTCAAAGAAAGAATATTTAAATAAGAACATCAGTGAACTGGTTGAAAAGGTAATGGATGACCGTACGTCTCTATTACACACTCAACAAGGACAAGCTGAGCTTGTCGAAGGACACGGTGAGGATCTTGCTTCCTATACGATTGCCCCGATTGTCGCAAATGGTGATCCGATTGGTGCCGTTGCGATCTTCTCGAAGGAACGTACAGTAGGCGAAGTGGAACAAAAGGCAGTAGAAACGGCAGCTGGCTTTTTAGCAAGACAAATGGAGCAATAACCTGAAGGAGCGGCACATTGCCGCTCTTCTTTTTTGTTTTGTGCTTTAAACGATGCTATTGGAGAAAACAGACAGCTCTTTATGGTAAAATGACCAGTACATAAATGATTTTTTCTCTGTCGGATCAGACACTTCAGGGCATAGAAAAAGTGGTACAGAAAGGCAGGAAAGCTGGTTGAGTAAGAAGTACTCGTCCAACCAATTTTTGAAGGGGGCAATGGTATTAACGGTTGCCGCATTAGTGACGAAGATATTGAGTGCAGTATATCGAGTGCCGTTTCAAAATATTGTTGGAGATATTGGTTTTTATATCTATCAACAGGTGTATCCCTTCTACGGAATTGCCATTGCATTATCCACCTATGGATTCCCTGTGATCATCTCGAAGTTAGTAGCCGAGAAATTAGAAAATGAAGATGAAGAAGGAGCGAAGAATATAGTTGTCACCTCCTTCCTGTTTCTATGTCTCGTTGGATTAAGCTGGTTTCTTCTCGTGTACTTTGGTGCGGGGGTCATTGCCGATTGGATGGGAGATCCACTCCTTAAACCATTGATTCAAGTCATTTCCTTATCCTTTCTTTTGTTAGCTCCCCTCTCTGTCATGAGGGGGTACTATCAAGGAAAAGAAGATATGATGCCAACCGCCGTTTCACAGGTGATGGAGCAGACGATAAGAGTGACGACCATTCTCGTATTTTCCACGATATTGGTATCTCAAGGATATTCCCTGTATCTCACCGGGAACGGGGCGCTATTCGGTTCGATAACCGGTGGTATTGGAGGCTTGCTGGTTTTACTTTTCTTTGTGTCAGCCCGAAAGGAAAAGCTGTTTTCACGGAAAACCCTTAGGTTACCAGGAGATTATTTACATATTTGGTCGCGATTATTAAAGAACGGAACAGCTATTTGTGTAAGTGCCATGCTGCTGGTCCTTCTTCAGTTTGTTGATTCCTTAAATGTATATTCCCTCTTAACCTCATCAGGTATGGAAGCGGAAAGTGCGAAAACGTGGAAGGGAATTTATGACAGGGGACAACCCTTTGTCCAGCTGGGAACGGTAGTGGCGACCTCGATTTCCCTGACCATCGTTCCATTGGTGACAAGCGCTTATCTGAAACAGAAAGATGATTTAGTGAGGGAGTACAGTCAGCTGTCCCTTAAAATTAGCATTACCATCGGATTTGCTGCTACATTGGGGCTCATTAATATCATGGTTCCCACCAATACGATGTTATTTGAAAATGCCCTTGGCTCCCAGGTAATAGCTGTTTTTTGTGTATCGATTTTCTTTAGCTGTCTCATTCTTACGTTTGCAGGCATTTTCCAAGGGATCGGAAAAATCTATTATCCTGCTTTCTGTATTTTGATGGGCATTATTTTAAAATATATCGGCAACGCCTATCTCATTCCCATCATGGGGATCATGGGAGCTTCCATCGCCACTGTTGGCTCTTTAATTGTCATTACCGGAATGATGATCGGGAAGCTAAGAAGGCTATTCCCTATTCGTTTTTTTCCTTTTTCTTTCTACAAAACCTTACTTTTTAGCGGTGGATCCATGACCATCGGGTTACAGGTGTTTTTGCGGATATATGATACACTTTTAGACAAAGGAATGCCTGAACGGGAGCTTTCCGTACTCTTTTCTTTAGGAGGGGTTTGTATCGGTGGCACCCTCTTTCTTATCGTATTTTTAAGAGGGAATGTCCTATCAAGAGAAGAGATCGGTTATTTGCCTTTTGGTAGTAAATGGGTTTGGCTAATGGAAAAAGTACAACCAATGAATAAAAAGTAGCGAGGAGATCACTATGCATACAATTACAATTGTGGGTTTAGGTGCAGGAGATATTGAACAGCTCCCTTTAGGAGTGTACCGATTAATAAAGAGCAGCTCACATCTATATTTACGTACGAAGGAGCATCCAGTCGTTAAGGATTTAACAGCAGAAGGAGTCGAGTTTCAATCCTTTGATGCAGTATATGAAAAGCATGAACAGTTCGACCACGTGTATGAAGAAATTGTAGGTGAACTGGTCAGGGCATCTGAAAAGCATTCACTCGTCTACGCCGTTCCGGGTCATCCATTAGTGGCTGAAAAGGCTGTTCAAATGCTTCTGGAACTTCATGAAAAAGGGAAGATACAAGTGTCGATCGGCGGGGGACAGAGCTTCATTGATGCCCTGTTCGCTTCAGTCGGAGCGGATCCCATCGATGGTTTTCAGTTATTGGACGGTACCAGCTTAAAGCTTCACGATATCCATATGAATCAACAGCTTATCATCGGACAGGTGTATGATGCCTTTATTGCGTCTGAGGTGAAGATTACCCTGATGGAGCTCTATCCTTATGATTATGAAGTCATGCTTGTCACGGCGGCTGGCAGCAAGGAAGAGAAGGTGGATAGAATCCCCCTGGTTGAACTTGATCGTGTAGCCCATCTCAGCAATTTAACAAGCCTGTACGTCCCGGCTGTTAAAGAACGGGCATCCACGTATAAACAATATGCAACACTAAGAGAGATCATCTCGACACTAAGGGGACCGAATGGGTGTCCTTGGGATAAAGAGCAGACGCATGATTCCCTCAAGAAATACTTACTCGAAGAAACGTACGAGTTACTGGAAGCCATTGAGGAAGATGATATTGATCACATGATAGAAGAGCTGGGAGATGTCCTGCTCCAGGTCATGCTTCATGCCCAAATAGGTGAGGATGAAGGAATGTTCACCATGGAGGAAGTGATTGGAAGTCTTGCTTCCAAAATGGTCCGCAGACACCCTCATGTATTCGGTTCGGTTCAAGTGGAAAATACGGAACAGGTGAAAGCGAACTGGGATGAAATCAAGAAGCAAGAAAAGCCGGTTGAACATGAACCGATGCTTAAGAACGTGGCGAAAGGAATGCCGGCTCTCATGAAGGCATATGAATACCAGAAGAAAGCAGCAAAAGTGGGCTTTGATTGGTCGGACCCACGAGGTGCCTGGGAGAAAGTATGGGAAGAATTAAAGGAATTTGAAAACGAGGTCGAGAATAATAGTGAAAACCAAATAAAAAAAGAATTTGGTGATATTTTATTCGCACTTATCAATGTAGCCAGATTCTATAAGGTATTCCCAGAGGAAGCCCTCGCCATGACCAACACCAAATTTTATCGCCGCTTCTCTTATGTGGAAGAGCAGGTTTTGAAAACGGGTAAGGGCTTTGAAGATTTCACTTTAGAAGAGTTAGACCAATTTTGGAACGAAGCCAAAAAGATGAATATCGAATAAGGGGAAATGTATAATGGTATCAATGAGATTAGATAAATTTCTAAAAGTATCAAGACTGATAAAAAGAAGAACGATGGCGAAAGAAATTGCCGACCAGGGCCGTATAACAGTGAATGGACTGCAAGCGAAAGCGAGCTCTAACGTGAAAGTCGGGGACGAATTAAGCGTGAGGTTTGGTCAAAAGATTATGAGGGTAAAGATAGAAAGGCTTCTTGAAACAACAAAAAAAGAAGAAGCGAGTGGACTTTATTCCGTCCTTTCAGAAGAAAGGGTTCAAGAAGAAACGGAGTAAGGATTACATAGTCAGAGGTTCTATTTCTCTCCCGAAAACATAAACATAGTTACAAAGCTTGTACTATGGGAATGTGAGGGATGGATAATGAATCAATATTATGATGGAAACAAAGATAAAACGACTTTTCAAGAACATGACGTGATGATGAGGGGACGCAAACTTCTTGACATCACCGGTGTTAAACAAGTGGAAAGCTTTGATAATGAAGAGTTTCTCCTCGAAACCGTGATGGGCTTTTTGTCTGTCAGGGGCCAAAATCTTCAAATGAAAAATTTAGACGTAGACAAAGGCATCGTCTCCATTAAAGGAAAGGTGTTTGATCTCGTATACCTGGATGAACAAAATGGGGAGAAGGCTAAAGGCTTCTTTAGCAAGCTGTTTCGATGACGCTCTCAACCCAGTTCTACACCATGCTTTCCATGATCGGAATGGGAGCTTTATTTGGTGCGACCTTGGATACGTACAATCGTTTCTTAAACCGGTCTGAAAGAAAACGGTGGCTTGTATTCCTAAACGACATCATGTTTTGGGTTTTACAAGCCCTGTCCATCTTTTACATTTTATTTGTCGTCAATTTTGGTGAGATCCGCTTTTATATTTTCATTGCTTTGCTGTGTGGTTTTGCTGGTTATCAAGCTCTCATCAAGCAGTTTTATCTTGCCTTTTTGGAACGGCTGATCTTATTTTTTATCTCCCTTTATAATTTCGGTGTGCAAATGATGAAAAAATTAATTTATTCACCGATTAAATGGATAATCGTGCTTCTCATTACAATGGTATTATCTATAGGAAAAGGGCTCTTATCCGTCATAATCTTCCTATTAAAAGTCATTTGGAAGGTAGTGCATTGGGCGATTAAGCTCGTAACTGCTCCAATATGGTGGATATTAAAGGGTATTTGGAATTTATTGCCGAAAAATCTTACAAAAAGAGTCGAGAAGTTATATAATAAACTGGCAGGGATTTTTAAAGCGTATATCAAAAAAGTATATAGAGTGGTAAAAAAGTTTAACAAAAAACCTAAAGATAAAGAATAGGGCTTACGGCTTTTTCCACTCCATATTGTAAAGGAGGTTTGGGAATGAGAAAAAACGTGACACCAATGGAAAATGAATATGTCCGCCATCAGGAGCATATGCATAAATCGTCTTCTAAGAGAAGAAAGCGTTTAGTCCGTCGATTAGCAGTATTTTTTGTATTAGTTTTGGCAATTAGTGGATTTTTAGTTTCGACTCTCATTTCCAGAGCCCAAGTCTTAGAAGATAAACGTACTGAAAAAGCACAATTAGAAAAAAAGTTAGAACATCTTAAAGATAAGCAAACCGCGTTGGAAGAAGAGATTGTGAAGCTTAACGACGATGAATATATAGCCAAACTGGCACGCCGGGATTACTTTTTATCAGATGATGGTGAGATTATTTTCAACATACCTGAACCAGATAAAGAGAAAGAAGAAGAGGTGTCTTATTGACACTCTTTTTTTTAATTGGCTATAATATATAATAAGGTTTATCTTTTATCATTTTAAGGAGGAGCATTTCTTTTATGTCAATCGAAGTAGGCAGCAAGTTACAGGGTAAGGTAACAGGTATTACAAATTTTGGAGCGTTCGTGGAATTATCGGAAGGTTCAACAGGTTTAGTTCACATTAGTGAAGTTGCAGACAACTATGTTAAGGATATTAATGAACACCTTAAAGTTGGCGACGAAGTAACGGTTAAGGTTATTAATGTTGAGAAAGATGGAAAGATCGGTTTGTCCATCCGAAAAGCGAAAGAGCAACCACAACGCCCGCAGCGCCCTCAGCGTCCTCAACGCCCGCGTAGTAATAATAACAAACAGAACGACACACGCACTAAAGAGAGTTTCGAACAAAAGATGGCACGTTTCTTGAAAGACAGTGAAGATCGTTTATCATCTTTGAAGAAGAATACTGAGTCTCGTCGTGGTGGAAGAGGGGCGAAAAAAGGTTAACTTGCTGTCTATTAACTCATATAGCAGGTTGTGAACGGAAAACAGGCATACTCATGATGATGAGTGTGCCTGTTTTTTTTATATAGTGGAGACAGGAAAATGACACGCCACCATCGAATTAAATAGTCACAACTAACTTTATGGAGGCAGCCATTATGAAAAAGGAACAGATAATCGATCATCATGAATCGTTTAAGCTGTGGCTTAATGAATTGAAAAGGATCAATGATAAAGAGTGGTTTCAGCCAATGGAGGAAAACAAGTGGTCGATTGCTGCAAATGTTTCTCACATGATCAAATGGGACCAATATTCCTTGGAAGAGATTCTTCCAAATGTATCAGAAGGAGCGCAGCTGTCTCCTTTTCCGGACTTTCAATGTTTTAATGGAGAAGCTGAAAAATATGCGCACGGTGGGCTTAATAAAGAAGCTTTGATTGAAGAGGGTATCAAAACACGCGATTCAATTATAGCTTATGTATATAGTTTATCTGAAACTGATTTGCAGCACTCGTTTAGAGTAGGAGATCAAAGCTTTACACTTGAAGAGTTTTTTGAAGACTTTATCGGTCACGATAAACATCATCAGGAGCAAATTGAAGAAGTGGTGTCTGCAGAAAAAGCTTGATGTGCTTCTTTATTCGAAAAAAAAGACTATCATATTATGATAGTCTTTTTTGCTATGACCCG
>NZ_JXZC01000016.1 GCF_000935355.1 Rossellomorea aquimaris | reverse complement strand
CACGATAAACATCATCAGGAGCAAATTGAAGAAGTGGTGTCTGCAGAAAAAGCTTGATGTGCTTCTTTATTCGAAAAAAAAGACTATCATATTATGATAGTCTTTTTTGCTATGACCCGTACGGGATTCGAACCCGTGTTACCGCCGTGAAAGGGCGGTGTCTTAACCGCTTGACCAACGGGCCTCAAAATATGGTAGCGGCGGAGGGGATCGAACCCCCGACCTCACGGGTATGAACCGTACGCTCTAGCCAGCTGAGCTACACCGCCATATTGTATGCACCTTTTAGGCACAAAATCTATGATACATAGAAAGAATTATCTTGTCAATATACTCTCGTAAAGAATTTGTCAAAATTCCCTTAAGTCTGGTTGCATAAGCGTTTATGACGAAAAAATAAGTAAAGGAGAGTGAATAAGGCGAGAATATTCTGAATATTTTACCGGAATCCATAGAAAGTCGTCGAAACTTTCTTGGTATGTATTCCCTCATTTTGACAAAGTTTTAAGCCTGTACCATTTATACTGAACAAAAAAGAAATGGGGAGTGTTTCATACATGGGGAAAGTCGATCAGTCGATCATCGAACCTGTTCAGAACGTGGACATTGAACACACTAGGGTGGAGCTATCCAAGGGGATCAAGTCTATTTATTCGAAGCTGGAGTGGCTATTCGTAGAAAAGGGGATCGCCTTATTCGTTATCGGATTTTTATTGGGGAGAGCGTTAATCCTTTCTCACTTAACACCTTTTGCATTACCGTTCTTCGCCTCTGTTTACATTATCCGGAGAGAAAAGTCTCCCATTGCACTGATCGGATTGCTTGCGGGAGCTCTTACCTTATCTCTGCCTAGTATCAGTTATACGTTTGTCAGTGCGATAATATTCCTATTAGCGTTTCGATTGTCCCAGAAATATCATAAGAATAATTTGAGGGTCGTCGCTTTTTATGTCTTCTTCACTGTCATGGCAGCGAAGCTTTCATTCGATTATATCCAGCAAGGACAAGCCCTGACGGTTTACAACGGAGTGATGGCTTTAATAGAAGCGAGCCTTGCCTTTCTCTTAACCTATATATTCATTCAAAGTGTACCCCTCGTAACGGTTCAGCGCAGAAGAAGATCTCTGAAGACAGAAGAAGTGGTCAGTTTAATTATTTTATTGGCATCGATCATGACGGGGACGATCGGGTGGTCTGTGTATAATTTGTCTGTGGAACATGTGTTATCAAGATACTTGGTGCTGCTATTTTCCTTTATAGCCGGGGCTACAGTGGGCTCTACAGTAGGGGTTGTAACCGGGCTTGTTTTCAGTTTAGCGAACGTTTCAAGCTTTTATCAAATGAGCTTGCTTGCTTTTTCGGGACTTCTGGGAGGTCTCATGAAAGAAGGGAAGAAATTCGGAGCGGCAATCGGTTTGTTAATTGCTACCTTATTAATGGGAATGTACGGAGATACAGATACGGTCATAACGAAAACATTATATGAATCTGGGGTAGCGATATTACTCCTATTTTTAACCCCTCAAAGCTTAACGTCTAAAATTGCCAAGCATATACCAGGGACAGCTGAATATCAGCAGGAGCAACAAGGATACATGCGCCGGGTGAGAGATGTGACAGCACATAGAGTCACACAGTTTTCCTCGGTGTTTCAAGCATTATCAAATAGTTTTCAACAAATAGAAGAGCGTTTTGAAGAGGAGGAAGATAAAGAATTCGATTATTTCTTAAGCAATGTGACAGAGAAAACGTGTCAAACCTGTTTTAAGAAAGATCAATGCTGGGCGCGTAATTTTGATAAAACCTATAATCTAATGAAAGATGTAATGACTGAGTATGATCAGGGCAGGGTCCCATTGTCTCCAAGACTTGCTAGAGAAGTAGAGAAGCATTGTACTAGAGAGAAAAAACTGAAAGAGACGATCTATCAGGAGCTGACCTTCTATCAAGCCAATTTAAAATTAAAGAAGCAGGTCCAGGAAAGCAGGAAGCTGGTCGCCGATCAATTACTGGGAGTATCCGAGGTAATGGGGAACTTTGCGAAAGAAATTCAAAGAGAAAGGGAGAATCATCATATACAGGAAGAACAAATCTTATCGAGTATTGGAGAATTTGGAATCGAGATAGAAAATATTGAAATCTATAACCTGGAACAGGGGAATGTGGATATAGATATGACCATGCCTTATTGCGGAGGGCACGGACAGGGGGAGAAGCTTATTGCCCCGATGCTATCGGATATATTAGGTGAAAATATCATTGTTCAAAAAGAGGAGTGTGCTCAATTTCCGAATGGACAATGTCATGTGACCTTCCAGTCTGCCAAGAAATTTGTGGTAGACACAGGAGCTTCCCATGCTGCGAAAGGGGGAGGACTGGTATCAGGAGACAGCTATTCGATGATCGAATTAGGAAGGGGGAAGTATGCCGTAGCCATCAGTGATGGGATGGGGAACGGTGAACGGGCACACTATGAAAGCAATGAGACACTGAGGCTTTTGAAAAAGATATTGGAATCGGGGATTGAAGAACAAGTAGCAATCAAATCCATCAATTCGATACTGTCCCTCAGAACGAACGATGAAATCTTCTCAACACTGGATTTAGCCATGATTGATCTGCAAAATGCGTCATCAAGGTTCTTAAAAATTGGTTCAACCCCAAGTTTTATTAAGCGGGGAGATAAAATCATAAAGGTGGAAGCAAGTAATTTACCAATGGGGATGCTCCAGCAGGACTTCGATGTTGATGTCGTTTCTGAACAGTTAAAAGCAGGAGACCTTCTTATTATGATGAGTGATGGTGCCTTTGAAGGTCCAAAACATGTAGAAAATTATGATTTGTGGATGAAGAGAAAAATAAAGGAACTTGAAACGGAGGAACCACAAGAAGTGGCCGATATTCTAATGGAGGAAGTGATCAGGTCGAGCTCCGGTCTAATTGAAGATGATATGACAATTGTGGTTTCAAAAATCAAACATAATATACCGAAATGGTCCTCTATCCCTGTGCAAAAACCGAAAACCAAAGATAATAAAAGGATATCCTAGGACGAATATCCCCCTATAAAAATAGTTAACTAGAGTATAATTTCCTCCTTATTCGGCGAAGATGGTAACAACTTTAGAATGAGGAGGGGAGTCTGATGAAGCCAGGTACACTTCGTCAAATCCTATTAATTACGGATGGTTGCTCGAATCAAGGGGAAGATCCAATTGCGATGGCGGCCCTTGCGAAGGAGCAGGGAATTTCAGTTAACGTAATTGGTGTCATGGATAATGATGTGATAGATGATAACGGAATGCAGGAAATTGAAGGGATTGCTCTATCAGGGGGTGGAGTAAGTCAGATTGTATATGCTCAACAACTTTCTCAAACGGTGCAAATGGTTACACGTAAAGCGATGACACAAACTTTACAGGGGGTTGTAAATAAAGAGCTGAAACAAATCCTTGGTAAATCCGCATCCATGGAGGAGCTTCCTCCAGAACAACGCGGAGAGGTCATGGAGGTTGTCGATGAACTAGGGGAATCCGTTGATATGGAAGTGTTGATTCTTGTCGATACGTCTGCAAGTATGAAACATAAGCTTCCCACAGTAAAAGAAGCTCTACTAGACCTTTCATTAAGCTTAAATGCTAGAATGGGTGATAATAAATTTTCCGTCTTTGTATTTCCCGGGAAACGACAAGATGTCGAAAAATTGCTAGATTGGACACCGAAACTTGAAACATTAACGAGTATCTTCTCTAAATTGTCTCCAGGCGGGATTACTCCAACAGGTCCAGCGATCTCAGAAGCTATCACACACTTCAAGAAAAAACGTTCATTAAGGGGATTGCTCTCTCGTGGCGATGATGAACAATACTTCGAAGAAACCATTTAATTTCCCCCCTGGAACAGTTATAAGAGGAAAGTGGTATAAGCACATCTACACCATTGTAAAAGAATTAGGGTATGGTGCGAATGGTATCGTATACCTTGTACAAGGATCATCAGGATATCAGGCATTAAAGATGAGTGACAGTAATGTATCGATTACCTCTGAAGTCAATGTTTTAAAATCTTTCTCAAAGGTCCAAGGTGCTCCCCTTGGGCCAAAGCTTCTTGATGTGGACGATTGGGAGTATCGAGGACAGAAAATACATTTTTACGTGATGGAATATATTCAAGGTACGGACTTACTGTCATTTGTTCAATCAAAAGGATTTTCGTGGGCAGGTGTACTCATTGCACAACTCCTGACAGATCTGGAGCGAATTCATAAGGAAGGGTGGGTATTTGGGGATTTAAAACCTGAAAACTTGATCGTCACAGGCCCTCCTTACCGAATTCGCTGTATTGATGTTGGGGGAACGACCATCAATGGACGGGCAATCAAAGAATTCACGGAGTTTTTTGATAGAGGATATTGGGTAGGAGGTTCACGGAGAGCGGAACCTTCATATGATCTTTTCTCTGTGGGAATGATCCTCATTAATTTAGCCTACCCCGGGCGTTTCACCAAGTCCGGAAATGGGAATATGCAACAATTAAGGGAAGCAATTGGTTCCAAAGACCAATTAAAGAAGTTTGAAGGGACGATTCTGGATGCATTGGAAGGGGAATTTCAATCTGCAAGTGATATGAGGGTCAGCCTCCTGAATGGACTTTCTCACTCCCAACCAGTACAGAAGCCCAAACCAAAACCTAAAGTCAGTAGACCTGTTCCTGCGAATTCCCATGTGAATTCCTCCGCTTCGCATACAAGCAGATATCAAAATCACCGAAATAGAAAGTCAAGTCACTTTCTTGAGACTGTGCTCGTGGTGATTATTGTTTCGTTATTATATGTTTTGTATATTTATGGAGAATTGATGTAGCGTAAGAGTGTGAGAATTCTTCAGATATTGATACAATGGGGAAAATGGTTTTAGGAAGAGGAAGCGTTATGTTAGAGCATACTACAAAAGAGTTTATTCACGACCGTGGGCTTATTGAAGAGGGAGATCGAATTGTTGTGGCTGTATCTGGAGGCCCTGATTCCTTAGCGCTTCTCCATTTTCTCGATGCGAACCGTAATGAGTGGGGAATAGAAGTGATCGCTGCTCACCTTGATCATATGTTTCGAGGAGAAGAGTCTTACCGAGAGCTATTGTTCGTAGAAGAATTCTGCAACAGTCGGCACATCCCTTTTTACGGTGAACGAATGGATGTGTCAGCTGAAATGGAAAAGACGAATGGAAGCCTACAGGAACAGGCCCGACACATTCGATATGAATTCCTGGGGAATGTAATGGAGGATGTATCAGCTACCAAATTAGCCCTCGGTCACCATGGGGATGATCAGGTAGAAACCATCTTGATGAAGATGACAAGGGGAGCGTCGGGAGCCGGCAGAGCGGGAATTCCATTCAAGCGCCCTTTTTCTACAGGAGAGATCATCCGTCCTTTCCTCTCAATCACAAAGGAGGAAATCGAAAGCTATTGTGAGAGATACGACCTTTCTCCGAGAAGGGATCCAAGTAATTACAAGGAAGAATATACGAGGAACCGATTCCGTAAAAGGGTTCTGCCATTCTTAAAAGACGAAAACCCTCATGTTCATCTTCAATTTCAACGATTTAGTGAAGAATTGGAAGAAGATGAGGCGTTTTTAGAGGAATTAACAAGGATTAAGTTGAATAAGGTATGGAATAGCACTGAAGATTTCTCATCTTTAAATATCGAAGGTTTTCTTGCAATGGCTCAGCCTTTACAAAGAAGAGGGATTAATCTAATATTAAACTATCTTTACAAACTTAGACCATCTTCCTTATCGTCTATACATATTTACGATGTATTGGGTATATTAAAAGGAAAAACGCCTAATGCCAGCCTGAATTTACCGAAAGGGCTTAGGGTAACAAGGGCGTATCATACATGTTATTTTCATTTTGGGGAATTAGCGTTAACCGAAGCTCCTTATCGTCACATGATACAGGTTAATGAAACGCTTGAACTTCAAGGTGGATATCAGTTTCGTCTCTATCGTTCCTCCTCGTCAGTAGAGGATCGTACCGCTGATAGGATCTACCTGGATCCTGACGAGGTCACCCTACCTTTATATGTGCGTACGAGAAAGAGCGGAGATCGAATGAAAGTGAAGGGGTTGGAAGGCTCAAAGAAGCTAAAGACACTCTTTATTGACGAAAAAGTTCCTGTACACCTCCGTGACGGGTGGCCGATTGTAGTGGACACAGATGATCACATACTTTGGGTACCGGGAATGAAAAAGTCCATTTACGATTTGGGAGAAGAGCAAGAAAATAGTTTAGTACTACAATTTAAGAGCAATCATCTTCTAGGAGGCAGTTGAACATTGTTAAATCAAGATATTGAGAAAGTGTTAATTTCAGAAGAAGAACTTCAAGAAAAGATTAAAGCATTAGGTGCACAATTAACAGAGGAGTATCAAGATCGATTTCCTTTGGCCATTGGAGTTTTAAAAGGCGCGATGCCATTCATGGCGGACCTTTGTAAACGTATGGATACACATATGGAAATGGACTTCATGGATGTATCCAGCTACGGAAACTCTACTGTCTCTTCAGGAGAAGTAAAGATTGTGAAAGATTTAGACACGAAAGTGGAAGGACGGGATATCCTGATCATTGAAGATATTATCGACAGTGGTCTGACACTAAGCTACTTAGTGGAACTATTCCGTTACCGTAAAGCAAAATCCATCAGCATTGTCACGCTTCTTGACAAGCCATCTGGACGTAAAGCCAATATCAAAGCGGACTATGTAGGCTTTATCGTTCCTGACGAATTCGTTGTCGGGTATGGCCTGGATTACGCTGAAAGATATCGTAATCTACCGTATATCGGTGTTTTAAAACCAAGAGTGTATACAACAGGAGAATAAGTATATTCTAAAGAGGAATCTTGTAAGTGCAATTTGTTGTAATGCCATGATTTTCTATGATACTATTTTACTTAGTTTGTTTACCCGTGGGAGGAGGTAAGGGATGAACCGGATCTTTCGAAACACCATATTCTATTTACTGGTCTTTTTAGTGATCATAGGTGTGGTGAGTTATTTCAGCAACAACAACGAGCCAACCAAAAATATCGAGTACAGTACGTTTATTAATAACCTTGAAGATGGAGACGTTTCTTCTTTTTCAATTCAGCCTGGCAGAGGCGTTTACGAAGTGAAAGGACAGATGGAAGGGGCTAAAGAAGGAGAGTACTTCTTAACCTATGTCCTTACCACAGATGGAAAGTTAATGGAGAAGATCAATACGGCAGCATCGGAGCAAGGCATTGATGTAGAAGTATTGCAAGCCAAAGAAACAAGCGGCTGGGTATCTTTCTTCACGACAATCATTCCGTTTGTCATTATCTTCATTCTGTTCTTCTTCTTACTTAACCAAGCTCAAGGCGGCGGAAGCCGTGTCATGAACTTTGGGAAGAGTAAAGCGAAGCTATATAGCGAAGAGAAGAAAAAGGTTCGCTTTAAAGATGTAGCTGGAGCAGATGAAGAAAAGCAGGAGCTTGTAGAGGTAGTGGAATTCTTAAAGGATCCACGCAAGTTCTCTGAAGTGGGTGCCCGTATTCCGAAGGGTGTCCTTCTAGTAGGACCTCCAGGTACAGGTAAAACCTTACTTGCACGAGCAGTAGCAGGAGAAGCTGGAGTTCCTTTCTTCTCAATCAGCGGTTCCGACTTCGTTGAAATGTTTGTCGGTGTCGGTGCATCTCGTGTACGTGATTTATTCGAAAACGCAAAGAAGAATGCACCATGTATCATTTTCATTGATGAGATTGATGCAGTCGGTCGTCAACGTGGAGCAGGCTTAGGTGGAGGTCACGATGAACGTGAACAAACCCTGAACCAGTTACTAGTTGAAATGGACGGTTTTGGCGCTAACGAAGGTATCATCATCGTCGCTGCAACGAACCGACCGGACATTCTGGATCCTGCATTGTTACGTCCAGGTCGTTTTGACCGTCAAATCACGGTTGATCGTCCTGACCTTAAAGGACGTGAAGCGGTTCTTAAAGTTCATGCACATAATAAACCGCTTGATGAATCTGTTGATTTAAAAGCAATTGCCATGAGAACACCAGGTTTCTCTGGTGCTGATTTAGAAAACCTTCTAAACGAAGCAGCACTTGTAGCAGCTCGTGAGGATAAAAAGAAAATTGATATGCGTGACATTGATGAAGCAACAGACCGTGTCATTGCCGGTCCTGCGAAGAAGAGCCGCGTCATATCTGAAAAAGAACGTAAAATCGTGGCATTCCACGAAGCGGGTCATACCGTTATTGGATTAGTCCTTGATGAAGCGGATATGGTACATAAAGTGACCATCGTTCCTCGTGGGCAAGCAGGCGGATATGCCGTTATGCTACCTAAAGAAGATCGTTACTTTATGACGAAGCCTGAGCTCCTTGATAAGATTACCGGTTTACTTGGTGGTCGTGTAGCAGAAGAAATCATCTTCGGTGATGTTTCAACTGGTGCCCATAATGACTTCCAACGTGCAACTGGAATCGCTCGTAAAATGGTCACTGAATATGGTATGAGTGATAAGCTTGGACCGCTTCAGTTTGGTCAATCTCAAGGCGGTCAAGTGTTCTTGGGACGCGACATCAATAGTGAGCAAAACTATTCAGATGCCATCGCATACGAAATTGACCTGGAAATGCAGCGTCTAATTAAAGAGAGTTATGATAGAGCGAAGAGAATTCTTACAGAGAATCGCGATAAGCTTGAACTCATTGCCAAGACTTTATTAGATGTAGAAACATTAGATGCCGCTCAAATCAAGCATTTAATGGATCATGGCAAATTACCGGAACGTACGTATGAATCCGACCAGGATAATAGCGACGTGAAAGTAAATATCCAGAAGAAAAATGAAGAAACTGTGATCGAAGAAAATACGGCTTCAAAAGAAGACGATTCTAACTCTGATCGCACATAATATTGAGGGATGCAGCCATTTATGGTTGCATCCCTTTTTGTTCTGGTTAGTTTTTGATTTTATGGTGGACTATGCTCAGCTCGTGAAATCAGATGAAATTTGGGCATTATTGTAAAACGGCTGGATTTTGTTCGGTTTCGGCCGGATTTTTGTTCAAATCGGCTGGATTAACATCATTTTCGGCTGAATAAAGTAGTTTTTCGGCCGGATTCTCTATAGAAACACCTTGTGATGGTTCAAGATGAAGGCAAAAACCCGCCTTTCCGGCATGTTCATCTTATGCTTGCCGCCTCTGTGCAAAGCCCTTGCTCTTTTGTACTCATCCAGTTCCACCGGCTAGACCCTCGAGGTCATAAGTCAACTTCACCAAAAAGGCAAAGAACGCCTTCCCGGCCGGTTCGTCTTATGCTTGTCGGGTCTGATCAAGCCGGTTCCGTTTTTGTCTCATCCAGCTCCAGGGCTTAGAGGCTCGAGGTCATAAGTCAAACCGTCCAAAAAGGCAAAGAACGCCTTTCCGGCATGTTCATCTTATGCTTGTCGCCTCTGTGCAAAGCCCTTGCGCTTTTGTACCTATTCTAAATAAATTATGGTATGATGTTGGCAGTGTGAAAACAATTGGCTTAGTAGGTGAGGATATTGATTTTTGTAATGGATGTAGGGAATACCAATATTGTGTTTGGTGTGTATGAAAATGACCATTTAAAATATCATTGGAGAGCTGAAACGAATCGACATAAAACAGAAGATGAGTTTGGGATGCTTGTGAAGAATCTGTTCGAGCATGTGAAGCTGACGTTTGACGAGATTGACGGAATCATCATTTCCTCCGTTGTCCCTCCAATTATGTTTAGTTTGGAACGTATGTGTGAGAAATATTTTAATATCACTCCGCTCGTCGTTGGACCTGGTATTAAAACCGGTTTAAATATCAAGTACGAAAATCCAAGGGAAGTCGGAGCGGATCGAATCGTAAATGCTGTCGCTGGTATTCACGAGTACGGTGGTCCTCTCATTATTGTCGACTTCGGTACAGCGACGACATATTGCTATATCAATGAGGAAAGACAATATATGGGTGGAGCGATCGCCCCTGGTATAGGCATTTCAACAGAAGCCCTGTACTCCAAGGCTGCTAAATTACCAAGGATTGAAATTGCCCGTCCTGAACACATCATTGGCAAGAATACCGTAACGGCTATGCAAGCGGGTATTCTCTATGGATATGTTGGACAAGTAGAAGGTATCGTTCAAAGAATGAAAGCACAAAGTAAGAAGGAACCAACGGTCATAGCAACTGGAGGATTAGCGACATTGATTTCGAAAGAATCCAATAGCATTGACGTGGTAGATCCTTTCCTTACATTAAAAGGATTAAAATTAATCTACAAGAGAAACATGAACTAAAGTGAAAGGAGCTTCAACCATGAGCGACTATTTAGTAAAAGCGTTGGCCTATAATGGCCAAGTTCGTGCTTATGCAGTGAAAAGCACGGATACAGTAGGAGAAGCACAAAGAAGACATGGAACATGGCCGACTGCATCAGCGGCATTAGGCAGAAGCATCAGTGCCGGAGTGATGATGGGTGCAATGCTAAAAGGTGAAAATAAATTAACGATCAAAGTAGAGGGCGGTGGCCCAATCGGTGCCATTCTTGTGGATAGTAATGCAAAAGGTGAAGTCAGGGGTTATGTGACGAACCCGCATGTACACTTTGATTTAAACGAGCACGGGAAGCTTGATGTCCGTCGTGCGGTTGGTACAACCGGAACGTTATCGATTGTTAAAGATATCGGTATGAGGGATCATTTCTCCGGTCAGGTTCCGATTGTTTCAGGAGAACTTGGAGAAGACTTCACGTATTACTTCGTCACTTCAGAACAGGTCCCTTCTTCTGTAGGCGTAGGTGTGCTGGTGAACCCTGACAATTCAATCCTTGCAGCAGGTGGATTCATCTTGCAGCTAATGCCGGGAACGGATGATGAAACGATTACGAAGATTGAGGAACGCTTATCTAAAATTCCTCCAATCTCTAAATTAATCGAAAAGGGCCTCACGCCTGAAGAGGTGTTAGAAGAAGTACTTGGAAACGGGGAAGTCAAAGTACTTGAAACGCTTCCTGTGGCATTTAAGTGTCAGTGCAATAAAGAACGTTTTTCAAATGCCATCATCAGCTTAGGGGAGCAGGAAATTCAAGAAATGATTGATGAAGATGGAAGTGCGGAAGCAAGCTGTCACTTTTGTAACGAAACCTATGTATTTTCTAAAGAAGAATTAGAAGAACTGAAAGCAAACGCGAAGCAGTAAATCATATCCAGGGAGAATGGGAGAAATGAGAATTAAACGGTCTGTACTCATGGTTTTGGTCGGGGTACTACTTGTCACAAACATCATTACACTTGTGTGGAGTCGCTCTTCAGGGGTGAGCGGAACCCCTGAAGTCGTGGCAACGGTTGGCGGAGAATCAGTAACCCGGGAGGACTGGTTGTATTCCCTTGAGCAAAAACATGGCAAAGAAGAGCTAAAAGCACTGATCAATCAACAAGTGATCGACCATTTAGCTAAGAAATATGATATCTCGGTTTCAGACAAAGAAGTAGAGCAGGAATATTACTTCATACAATCTGTTTATAATGCGTACGATGAAGAAATTCTTGAAGATGAAGATTCACTAAAGGCTCAAATCAAATCTGAATTGTTATTAGAGGAGCTTCTCACGAGGGATGTCCAAGTACCTGAAAAAGAGTTGAAGAGCTTCTATGATCAAAACGAGCATCTATATTCTATTTCTAAAATGTATAAGCTGAAGCAGCTGAAGGCAGCTGATCAATCAGAGGCAGAACAAGCACTGGAAGAACTTGAAGCCGGCTCGGATTTTGAAGCATTGGCCATGGAGCGTTCAAACGATGAGCAAAGTGCTCATTTAGGGGGAGACATCGGGTATGTCCCTCTGGATGGAGATTTCCTATCTTCAGAAGCGGCAGAAGAAATAGAGTCTTTATCACCAGGGGAATGGACAAAGCCGATTCAGCAGGATTCAGAGTACGTCATTTATTATGTAGACGATGTTTTAAAAGAAAGACATTTTTCATTCAAAGACGTAAAATCTCAAATTCGCAGACAAATTGCTTTAGAGCAAGTAGAGACGCCATTGCAACCTGAGTCCTTTTGGGACGAGGTAGAGGTGGACTGGTTTTACGGAAAACAGAAGTAGAGAGGGGCTGGCCTATAAAGGGTCAGCTTCTTTTACATAGAGAGATGCTTTTTAACGTAACATAGGATAAATGAAATGTGCATACATATAACCTAGAGTGGAGGCGGTTTGGCCGTGTTAACTAGAGGGATTAACCGAGGAGTTGGATGAGGCACCCATCCAATATGTAGTGAATTTACTTCAATCCGGGCCATTTAGATTGAACAAGGGGATCTCGCTTATACTTATCAATTGACAAATATATTGAATATTGTTACATTTTTATAAAACCAACAAATTTACTTGGGATTAGGAGTGGTGGATGAATGGTGAGAGTAGCCAATTCAATTTCAGAATTAATAGGTCAGACTCCAGTGGTAAAACTGAATCGATTAGTAGATGAAAATAGTGCGGATGTTTACTTGAAATTAGAATATATGAACCCGGGCAGCTCTGTAAAAGATCGTATCGCATTGGCGATGATTGAAGCAGGTGAAGCCGCAGGTACGATTAAACCTGGTGATACGATTGTCGAGCCAACGAGTGGAAACACGGGTATCGGTCTGGCGATGGTGGCTGCGGCAAAAGGATACCGTGCCTTACTGGTCATGCCTGACACAATGAGTATGGAGAGACGCAACCTGTTACGTGCTTACGGAGCAGAATTAGTATTGACGCCAGGAGCAGAAGGTATGGGAGGAGCAATTCGCAAAGCTGAAGAGTTAGCGAAAGAAAAAGGCTATTTCATGCCGCAGCAATTCAAAAATTCAGCCAATCCGAAAGTGCACCGGGAAACAACCGGACCAGAGATCGTCGAGCAAATGGGTGATCAGCTGGATGCCTTCATTGCCGGGATTGGAACAGGCGGAACGATTACAGGTGTTGGGGAAGTGCTGAAGAAGCATTATCCAACCATTGAGCTTTATGCTGTGGAGCCGTCAGATTCACCTGTATTATCAGGAGGAAAGCCCGGACCTCATAAAATCCAAGGAATCGGTGCTGGTTTTATCCCCGATATTTTAGATACGAGTGTCTATAATCATGTCGTTCAAGTTGAAAAAGATTCAGCCTTCGACTATGCAAGGAGAGCAGCTAAAGAAGAGGGGATACTGGGTGGGATTTCTTCCGGGGCAGCCATCTATGCAGCCATTGAAGTGGCGAAAAAGTTAGGGAAGGGTAAAAAAGTACTCGCGATTATCCCTAGTAACGGAGAACGTTATTTAAGTACTCCTCTTTACCAATTTGATGAAGAATAATAATGAAGTGCCGGATCCTGGAGAATGGAATCTTCAGGATCCATTTTTTGTATTGAACTGTTAAAATCTTACTATTCATTATCCCTTCAAAATCAATCCATTCTTCATCATCCCACTCACATAATTTCAAGTTTTTAACGATGAAACCTTCCCAAAGTTCATGTATCATGAAAGTAGATAAAGATTAGGAGTGTGAGGGGTAAGTGCAGCACCTATATTTTCATAAAAACCATTCAACCAAAGAACAATTTTTTGCAGCATACGAACAACTTAGTCAACATCAGCCACATCATATTTTGTTAGAGAGTGGACGGGGTGGACGATATAGCGTTGCTGGACTACAACCTGACGCAGTTTTACAAAGTGTTCCTGAAGGGTTGCGCATACAAGACTCTTCCGGAGTTGAAACAATAAATGGAGACCCGTTGATTCAAATGGAGAAATGGATGGAGCCCCTTCGGAGGGAAAGAAGAAAGGATCTTCCGGATTTTCAAGGTGGAGTGATCGGGTTTATCAGTTATGATTATGCAAGAAAGATTGAGAGACTTCCCGCTTTGGGGCATGATGATCTGGAGATTCCTGACCTTTATTTCTACTACCTGGAGGAATGGGTGGTCTTCGATCATCAGGAAAATACTTTGTGGACGATGATCCTTTCCGATAAAGAATCTGAAGCGGTCGAGGAGAAGCTTGCCAAATGGACATCCACTTGGACGGACGCACTCTCCCCGATGAAAGAGGAGGCAGAAGATCCTGTCCATCATGAGACGGCAAGCATTGAGGTGTCCATGGATGAGAAGGACTTCTCAGGTGCCGTGAAACAAATCCAATCCTATATCTCTCAGGGAGATGTCTTTCAGGTGAATTTATCTGTCCGACAATCGCAAGAGTTGAAGGCCGAGCCATTCACGGTCTATAAAAAACTTCGGGAATTAAATCCCTCACCTTACATGAGTTATATTCAAAGCCCGGACTTCCAGATTGTCTCCGGATCACCGGAACTACTAGTGAAGAAAAATGGAACGGAAGTAAGCACAAGACCGATCGCAGGCACACGCTCCCGTGGAAAAGATGCTGAAGAGGATGAGAAACTGGCTCTTGAGCTGATCAACAATGAAAAAGAAAGAGCAGAGCACGTGATGCTTGTGGACCTGGAACGAAATGACCTGGGCAGGGTTTGCCAATACGGGACAGTTGAAGTGAATGAGTTCATGGTCATCGAAAAATACTCCCACGTCATGCACATTGTTTCAAATGTAAGAGGAACACTAGATGAAACCAAAACGGGTGCGGATCTTATTCGATCTGTTTTTCCAGGTGGGACCATTACGGGAGCCCCCAAGGTGAGGACGATGGAAATCATTGAAGAGCTCGAGCCTGTAAGAAGGGGGATTTACACAGGATCCATTGGCTGGATTGGCGTCAATGGAGATATGGAATTGAATATCGTCATCCGGACGATGCTTGTAAAAGATGGAAAAGCCCATATCCAAGCGGGAGCGGGAGTCGTGATTGATTCCAACCCTAAGTACGAATACAAAGAATCCTTGAAGAAAGCGAAAGCCCTTTGGGTAGCGAAAGCCAGGGCGGAAGGAGAAACCCTATGATTCTCATGATTGATAACTACGATTCATTTACCTATAATCTTGTGCAATTTTTAGGAGAGCTAGGGGAAGAGCTGATCGTGAAACGAAATGACGAGATTACATTAGCTGAGATTGAGGCATTGTCTCCGGATTACCTGATGATTTCCCCGGGGCCGTGCAGTCCGAATGAAGCGGGTGTGAGCCTCGAGGCGATCAGAACCTTTGCCGGAAAGATTCCGATCTTCGGCGTATGCCTGGGTCATCAATCGATTGCCCAGGTTTTCGGAGGGGATGTTGTTCGCGCAGAACGGTTAATGCACGGTAAGGTCTCACCCATGATCCATGATGGGAAAACCATTTTCAAAGACATGCCCAATCCTTTCGCGGCAACAAGGTACCACTCCCTGATCGTTAAAAGAGAAACCCTTCCTGAATGCTTTGACATATCAGCAAAAACGAAAGAAGGGGAAATCATGGCGATCCGTCATAAACAGCTGCCGATCGAAGGGGTGCAGTTCCATCCGGAATCCATCATGACGGAACAAGGGAAACAGCTGCTCCTGAACTTTTTAACGACATATAAAAAAATCGAGATGGTTTTATAAATGTACCTATATCTTAACGGTGAAATCGTCCATGCATCAGAGGCGGTCATTTCCCCATTCGATCACGGATATTTATATGGATTGGGCGTGTTTGAAACCTTTCGGACGTATGATGGTCATCCGTTTTTGCTAATGGATCATTTGAAGAGGCTTTCTCATGGATTAAAGGAACTGAATATTGCAGCAGACCTCGATGAAGAAAAGATCAGGGATGCAATAACAACACTTTTAAATAAAAATGACTTGAAGGATGCATATTGCCGGTTCAATGTTTCCGGTGGGGCAGGTGAGATAGGATTACAAACGACCCCCTATGAGGATGCGACTGTGATCCTATTTCAAAAAGAATTGCCCCCTTCTCTACCATTAAAAGAAAAAGAAGGTGTGCTGCTTCAGTTAAGAAGAAACTCACCTGAGACAGGGGAACGATTGAAATCCCATCATTACCTGAATAATATGGCCGCTAAACGGGAAATCGGTCCATCTCCTCACCGGGAAGGGATATTCCTTACAAAGGAAGGCCACCTCTGTGAAGGGATAACGTCCAATCTTTTCTGGGTAAAAGACGCAGAATTGTTTACACCAGCTGCAGAGACGGGGCTCTTAAACGGGATAACACGTCAGTTCATCCTTGCCCTGGCAGACCACATGCAAATGCCTGTGCGGGAAGGGTTGTTCGGGCAAGAGCGATTACTGGGGGCGGATGAAGTTTTTTTCACAAACTCTGTGCAAGAAATCATACCGGTAAACAGAATTGACGCTAAGAGTTACCCGGGTCGGAACGGAGAGTATACCGGGCTGTTACACCAACGATACAGCAAATATACTGGACACTTGAATTCAATAGAGGAATTATAGCAGGGGGCGCGTGTAATGAAGTGCGGAAAATACGAACTTAATTTTTCAGAGAAAACCCTTATTATGGGGATTTTAAATATCACACCCGATTCATTCTCGGACGGCGGGTCTTTCAATGAGTTAAATCGTGCAGTGGAGCGTGCGAAAGAAATGGTTGAGATGGGGGCTGACATTATTGATATAGGCGGGGAGTCCACTCGGCCAGGGCATCAAATCGTATCTGCTGAAGAAGAGATTTCACGAGTCGTGCCGATTATAGAAGCGATATCCCGGGAAGTGAACGTACCAATCTCCATCGACACGTATAAGGCAGAGACGGCCCGAAAAGCTCTGGAAGCAGGAGCGAGCATCATTAATGATGTATGGGGCGCGAAAAAGGATCCTGAAATGGCACAAGTGGCCGCGGAAACGGGTGCCCCGATCATACTCATGCATAACCGGGATAACCGGGAGTACAACCACTTCGTTCGGGATGCGATACAAGATCTGCAGGAAAGCATCTTCCTGGTAAAAGAAGCAGGGGTGAAAGACGAACAAATCATCCTGGATCCTGGAATCGGATTTGCCAAAACAATACAATTAAACATAGACATGATGAGACACTTGGATGTCCTTGTTTCACTGGGATATCCTGTACTCTTAGGAACGTCACGGAAGTCGATGATTGGACATGTGCTTGATCTGCCTGTAGAGGAACGGCTGGAAGGCACGGGAGCGACGGTGTGCTACGGGATTCAAAAAGGCTGCCATATCGTGAGGGTCCATGATGTAAAGGAAATGGCACGCATGGTCAAGATGATGGATGCCCTTGTTGGAAAGGAGAAAGCGTATGGATAAGATCCTATTGAACGAAATGGAATTCTACGGCTATCATGGTGTATTCCAGGAAGAAAACAAACTTGGACAACGTTTTCGTGTTAGTGTAGAGTTGCATGTAGATTTAAAGAAGTCCGGCCAAAGTGATCAGCTTGAGGACTCCGTAAACTATGCGGAGATTTATTCCATTACCAAATCTGTTGTAGAGGGAGAGCCGAAGAACTTGGTCGAAGCGGTGGCGGAAGACATCTCTTCCCGCATCTTAGAAACCTTCCAAATCGTAGAGAGCTGTAAAATTACACTAATCAAGCCTGATCCACCTATCCCTGGTCATTACCAATCGGTGGCGGTGGAGATTAATAGGAGTCGATAGGATGAATACTGCATACATTTCCCTTGGATCCAATATGGGAGACCGGGAGTGTTATTTAGAAAAAGCGATAAACATCATTGGCAGTCATGGTAAGATAGAGGTAACGAAACGATCCTCTCTGTATGAAACAGACCCAGTAGGATTTACAGAACAAGGTAAATTTTTGAATATGGTCATTGAAATTCGTACCAGTTTAAGTCCAGAAACTCTATTACATCAGTGCTTGCAGGTGGAAATCGACCTTGGAAGGGAAAGGGAGTTCAAGTGGGGTCCGCGCATAATAGACCTTGACATTTTACTCTATGAACACGAAAAAATTGAATCAGAGAATCTTCTCATTCCACATCCAAGGATGCAAGAAAGAGCATTTGTTTTAATCCCGTTATTAGAGGTGGCTCCATATGTAGAGCATCCGTCTTTTAATGCCCCGTTCGCTGAATTTCTGGACGAAATACCTGACAAAGAAGGAGTTCGGTTATGGAAACAGATAAATGGGGAAGACGCATTCGTGCATTCAGAAAGCTAAAAGGGTATACCCAGGAGGGTTTGGCTAAGGAATTAGCCATCTCCGTTTCTGTCCTTGGAGAAATTGAAAGAGGCAGTCGAATACCGAAGGAAGATTTCTTAGTCAACGTGGCAGAAGTCCTTAACATCCCACTACATGATCTTCTACCTCAGGATGAATATGATCGTAGTGACTGAATGCCGGTTGATTCACCTGTATATCTTTTTATGTTATTCTAGAAAAGGCTGGAACCAATTCGTGACACTGTCACCAGGTTGGATCGGCCTTTTTTAGATTTTTTAACCCGCCGAAGTACGTTTCTCAAATAACTCATACTTTAGGGGTGTTACAAACATAGATATTGTGTAAAATAGTATGGTATATAATCGTATTAGTCTAGTATAGCAAGTAGATAGAATAGGAGTGAAACACATGAGTCACGAAGAAATTAATGACCAACTTCGAGTAAGGCGCGAAAAAATGGAATCAATCCGTGATAAAGGACTTGATCCATTCGGTAAACGCTATGATCGTACACACAGTTCATCCGAGATCAAATCTCAATACGATGAATTTTCTAAAGAAGAATTAGAAGAGAAAGATATCACTGTAACCATTGCAGGCCGTATCATGACTAAGCGTGGAAAAGGGAAAGCGGGATTTGCCCACCTTCAGGACCTGGCTGGCCAAGTCCAAATCTATGTCCGTAAAGATGCAATCGGAGAAGAAGCATATGAACTATTCAATACTGCCGACCTTGGTGATATCGTAGGGGTTACTGGTTCTATCTTCAAAACAAAAGTAGGAGAGCTTTCGGTAAAAGCGAAAGAATTCCACCTTCTAACGAAAGCACTGCGCCCACTGCCTGAGAAGTTCCATGGTTTAAAAGATGTTGAACAGCGCTACCGTCAACGTTACCTGGATCTTATCACGAGTCAGGAAAGCAAAGAAACGTTCATCGCCCGCAGCCGTATCATCCAATCCATGAGAAGATACCTGGACAATAACGGTTACTTAGAAGTAGAAACACCAATGATGCATGCCATCGCAGGGGGAGCATCTGCCCGTCCGTTCAATACACATCACAACGCTCTTGATATGCCATTATTCATGCGTATCGCAATCGAGCTACACTTAAAGCGCCTGATTGTTGGTGGACTTGAAAAAGTATACGAAATCGGACGTGTATTCCGTAACGAAGGTGTGTCTACAAGACATAACCCTGAGTTCACGATGATCGAACTTTACGAAGCATACGCAGATTACCGTGATATCATGGCTCTTACTGAAAATCTTGTAGCTCATATTGCGAAGGAAGTATTCGGCTCCACTACCGTTCAATATGCAGACTACGAAATTAACCTTGAGCCGGAGTGGACACGTCTTCATATGGTGGACGCGGTTAAAGAACAGACTGGTGTGGATTTCTGGAAAGAAATGTCCGATGAAGAAGCACGTGCCCTTGCGAAAGAACACGGCATCGAAATCAAAGACAATATGCAATATGGTCATGTGGTAAATGAATTCTTCGAACAAAAAGTAGAAGACAAACTTATCCAGCCTACATTCATCTATGGTCATCCGGTGGAGATTTCTCCACTTGCCAAGAAAAACGATGAAGATCCACGATTCACAGATCGCTTTGAGTTATTTATCGTTGGCCGTGAACATGCAAATGCCTTCACAGAGCTTAATGACCCAATCGATCAAAGAGAACGTTTTGAAGCGCAATTGAAAGAAAGAGAAGAAGGAAATGACGAAGCCCACATGATGGATAATGATTTCATCGAGGCTCTTGAATATGGTATGCCGCCAACAGGGGGGCTCGGAATAGGTATCGACAGACTTGTTATGCTGTTAACCAACTCTCCATCTATTCGGGACGTTTTATTATTCCCATTAATGCGTCATCGTGATTAATATCGTGTGAAGAGCAGCAGCGGCCTAGCGCCGCTGCTTTTTCTTTTGAATCATAACTAGATGTTTGGAAGATAATAATTTGGTGGACCAAAGATGAAAATGGCCACTTAGGTCTAAATGCACCTTTGTATTACCATATATAGAATGAATTTGATGTCTTTTGGCTTATGTTGAATATATAACCAAAAACATTCAAAAAAACTCTTGCACCCATATATAGAAGGTGGTATAGTATTATCTGTTGCCGCGAAAAGGCGACAAACGCTATAAAAACTTTTTAAAAAAGTTATTGACATAAACGAGTCGATAATGTAATATTTAAAGGGTCGCTTCAAACAGAAGCACTTA
>NZ_JXZC01000015.1 GCF_000935355.1 Rossellomorea aquimaris | reverse complement strand
ACACAATATTAAGGACTTGACTCTACTCTACCTATTCGATGCCCACTAGCGGGTCCTGACAGCTGAAAAAGGGCTTATGGTCACTGTTTTTAACCAAATTAGACATAGAATGATCGGTTTTTCATTCTTTCAGTTTGGCAGAAAGGCATTATTCATAATTTTACAATCCAATCGCCTTTCCTCAATCAAAAACCCAATGCAAACTCATCTCACCCCCATCAAGGACCCACCACATCAACCAAAAAACCAGCACACCAAAAGGCGTACTGGTTGAGAACTATATTATTCAGCTACTTTCTCTAAGTTACCGTTGCGATCCATCTTAAAACGGGGTGCCTTTGACTCGTCTTCATCGAATACGACAAGCTTTCTGGCCCGGTTCATGATCTGCATCAATGTTTCGTAGTCTTCCTGCATGGTGACGGAATTGTTTTCAAGGGCTTTGACTTTCTTTTCGAGCTCGCTGTTTTCTTTTCTGAGTTCGGCGATTTCATGCTTTAATCTCTGATTCTCTATTTTCACATAGTCGGAGTTCATGTTGGTCTGAGCCAGGTTTTGAAGGAAGGCAATGACTTTTTCGAGTGTCACTTCACCTTTTAGTCCTGAAGGCTTTACCACATGGTTAGCGGCAGGCGCCTGCTGTGGAACGTAGGCTTGTTCTTCACTTGCTTCCACTTCAAAGTTCGGAGCTTCTTCAGGTTTCCCCAGTTGTTCCGTTTCCGGTACATAATTCTCGTACTCAGCGAATTCCATTTCTTCCTCAGCTTCAGACATTGATAGAGACATAGCGTCTAAATCTTCGAATGAAGGGGTAGGTGGTTGATATAAAAGCTTCTTCTTGCCGCCCTGGTCTTTACCAAGGATTCGGTGGCGCTGCTTGCGTTGTTTTTTTGCTAGTTGAAGAGCTTTCTCGTATTGGTGACGCACCACTGCGTTCCAGCGGAATCCGCATGCGGCAGAAGTGCGGTTCAGTTTGTCTCCCACTTCTTCAAAGGCGTTTAATTGTGTGCTGCCTTCCCGCACATGACGTAAGACCGTTTCTGCTAATAATAGATCATTCTCTTCCGTCCAAGCGTCCTGTCTTGTTTTCATCATCATTTCATCTCAACTCCCAAAGTTTACTTAAATGATTCGTTGGTTAAAGGATGGACAGTTTTATAGGTTTTTATACGAATATGTTAAATTTATTTTTTGTCTGCTAGTTTCGTTGTATAAGTGACGATTCCCACAAGCTGGAAACGATGTTCCCTTGCAAAATATTGCAGAAAACTGTATTCTATAAATCGATGTTTACGACGAATGAAATCCATTTCAATAGATAGAAAGGGTTGTTGACAGATGGCAAACGAATTCCGTGTTTGCGATGATTGTCAGGCCGTTAACCTAAAAACATTAATTCCCAAATTAAAAGAAATTGACCCGGAGGCACCGATCGATATTGCGTGTCAATCCTATTGTGGTCCAGGACGCAAGAAGACATTCGCCTTTGTGAATAATCGTCCTGTAGCGGCGTTGACTGAAGAAGAGCTAATGGAAAAAGTGATCAAGAAAATAAAGAAATAAAGGAAAACTTCCAGTGAGGGAGTTTTTTCTTTTCTATGGATAAAAATAAATAAAGGTTTGCGCCTCTTTAGAAAAGGAAACTAGTTAAGGGGTAGAGAATTATTATGTAGAGGTTTTTGTCAAGCGGCCAACTTTTTTTGAAGGATTTGGAACGCTTGTAGTTGGTCAATCAAAGGCCAAATACCTATTTTTTTCGACAAAATTCGAGATGAATACGAGGAAAAGAGTCGCTATAATAGAAATATGCTAGTTTAGGAAGAGGGTAGAAGATGGAGTATGCCAAGCAGAAATTACATGAAGAAAAAGTATTTAAAGACCCTGTTCATCGGTATGTTCATGTAAGGGATCGTGTGATTTGGGATTTGATTGGAACGAAAGAGTTTCAACGACTTCGCAGGATCAGGCAGCTGGGGACCACCTACTTAACCTTTCATGGTGCGGAACACAGCAGGTTCAATCATTCTCTGGGTGTGTATGAAATTATCCGCCGGATCGTCGATGATGTATTCGCCGGCAGGCCCGAGTGGAATCAGGATGAGCGATTATTGTCCCTTTGCGCTGCGTTATTACATGATCTAGGGCATGGGCCGTTTTCTCATTCCTTTGAAAAAGTGTTTCACCTGGATCACGAGCATTTCACTCAAGCCATCATTTTAGGAGATACAGAGGTGAATGCGGTTCTCAGAAAAGTGGGACCGGATTTTCCGAAGCATGTAGCGGAAGTGATTGCGAAGACGTATGAGAACAAACTGGTTGTCAGCCTGATTTCAAGTCAGATTGATGCAGACCGCATGGATTATTTGCAGCGTGACGCTTATTTTACCGGAGTCAGCTACGGACATTTCGATATGGAGAGGATTCTTCGCGTCATGAGACCCCGTGAAGACCAAGTGGTGATCAAACAAAGCGGAATGCATGCAGTGGAAGACTATATTATGAGCCGTTATCAGATGTACTGGCAGGTTTATTTCCATCCGGTCACCCGGAGTGCTGAAGTGATTTTAACGAAGATTCTACATAGAGCGAAGGAGCTTCATGAAGAGTTTTATTCCTTTAAGCTAGACCCGGTCCATTTTTACTCCCTGTTTGAAGAAGAGGTTTCCCTCCAGGATTATTTAAAGCTGGATGAAGCGGTCATCATGTATTATTTCCAAATTTGGCAGGAAGAAGAGGATCCGATTTTACGGGACTTATGCGAGCGGTTCATGAACCGTAATTTATTTAAGTACGTGGAATTCGATCCGGCTAAGGAATATAAGAAGCATAGTGAGCTTGAAGTCCTGTTTAAAAAAGCGGGGATCGACCCTGATTATTACTTAGTGGTGGACTCATCTTCAGACCTTCCATACGATTTCTACAGACCTGGCGAGGAAGAAGAACGGCTTCCGATTCATCTGTTGATGAGGAATGATGAGCTGCGTGAATTATCCAGGCAGTCGGATATCGTCGATTCTATTTCCGGAAAACGCCGGACCGACCATAAATTATATTATCCAGTGGATTTACTATATGACGAATCAACGAAGAAAAATATTAAGAGACAAATACGTACGATCCTGGAACTAACATAAACGACGCGACACAATGAGGATCTACAAACGCAATACTAGGAGTAGGAGATGACGTACATTGTTGAAAGATCATGCAAAATTAATGAGTGCCTTCTTAGCCTCAGGTGAAGTGGTGGGAAGAAAAAAGCTTCAGAAGATGATCTTCATCGCGAAGAAGCTTGAATTCCCGTTTCAGGAAAAATTTCAGTTCCATTTTTATGGACCGTATTCAGAAGAGCTTACGCTTCGGGTTGAAGAGCTCTGCAATATGGGATTCATCTCCGAGGTGAAGGAAAAAAAGGGCGGCTATTATCAATACCGGTACACCGTCACCAAAGAAGGAGAAGACTTCCTGCAAATATATGAAAAAGAAATGCCTTGCTTAGAAGATTGCCTGACGGATATGAACGTTCAATCAGCACGCTTCCTTGAACTTGTTTCGACAGTCTTATATTTTGATAACCTTCCAAAAGAAGAAGTCGTGGAGAAAGTATTCACACTTAAGAGCAAGCAGAAATATACAACAGAAGAGATTGATGAGGCCTTCGCATACATCGAAGGATTAAAAATGAAAAAAATCGTTCAATAGTGGACGTTTTAATATGAATGGTGGGGATCACTCTTTTGGGGTGATCCCCTTTTGGCAGGAGAAAAATAAAAGCAGGATCGGGTATCAAGCCGCCTCCGCTTTTCTATTGGTCACTTAAACGCTTTCCACCAACTGCATAGTGACCTTTCGTCATTTCTTCAATGAAGACAACGATTTTTTCTTCAGGTGCTCCGGTTGTTTCGCTTACGGCTTCGGTTACTTTTTCAACTAGGGCGCGTTTTTGTTCTTCTGAACGGCCTTCTAGCATTTTTACTGTGATATAAGGCATTATGATTCGCTCCTTGCTTTTTGTTTTGGTACAATCTGTGGTAGGCTTGTTCATTCTCCCTCCCTCCCTATTAAATGTAATGGGTAGGGGATGTGAGAGCAAGTTTGTTATGATGGGAAATAGGAATTTTCTTCGTGTGGTCATGAATGCAGGAATTTTTCTGTATACTATTGAATAAGAAAGTAAACCATTTTTTAAAGGAGTACATACTTTGGATACATTTAGCCAGCTTTTTGAGTCTTTTTCCGTCTTTCGGTTGGAAGAGCTTCCTTTTGTGGTGATTGCCCTGGTCATGGCCTTTACGGTTCATGAGTTTGCCCATGCGTTTGTGGCATACAAATTTGGGGATACGACAGCGAAGGATCAAGGACGACTCACATTAAATCCGATTCAACATCTGGATCCTCTTGGGACCATTTTAATATTAATTGCGGGGTTTGGCTGGGCGCGTCCTGTACCGGTCATGAGATCCCGGTTTAAAAATCCCCGTTTGGCAGGAGCATTAGTTTCAGTGGCAGGTCCCCTGAGTAATTTCTTGCTAGCATTCATCGCATTTGGATTTTTTTATTTTTTTGTAGGAGTAACAGGTGGAGTGGGAGTTCCACCCTTTGTCATCGATCTCCTGCAGATGATTGTGTACCTGAACGTGTTGTTATTTGTATTTAATCTGCTGCCCTTTCCACCGTTGGATGGGTACCGGATCATAGAGGATTTATCACCGAATCATATCAGGGCAAAATTGACTCAGTATGAACAGTATGGAGTCGTTTTATTTCTGATCATTGTGATTACACCTCTTGACGAGTATACGATCTGGCCGTTGTTACAAGGTGGGATGACAGCAACAAACCAGGCTTTCAGTGCGATTTTTACGACTGTTTTTTCAGTCTTTAGCTAGTTATGTCGACTTTGAAGGAGTGAAGATACATGGAAAAGAAAAAGAACATTGGATTTAATATCATCAAAAGTGACCCGACGGATGGCCACGGTGGCTATGGAGTAGGATCATTAAGTCTTGATAATGTCTCCCCTGTGATGATTGACGTCGAAGAAGGGGAAGCGACGATTGAAATCGGAGCGATGCATGCGAGGAGCCCGATCGAAAAAGGGATAAAGTTCACGAATAACCGTGAGGACTCAGCAGGCGGAAAGCCGTATTGGTTAATCTGGGTGACCATTGACCGTATGGAAGACGGCCCGTACTATGCTGGCGTAACGGCTTGTGAGCTGGTCGTGAACCGTGAAAAGAGGAGAGGCTACAAGTCCATGCCGGAGCATGTGAATAATATGGATAAATCGATTAAAAGGAAAATTGTCCTCGATCAACTGGATGACAAATCGAAAGGGATTCTTTCTGACTTCTTGAAAAAACATGATGAGGGTATGTGGGAACGCTCAAAAGATGAATTAAAGGAAGCGTTAAAAGTTTAAACATATAGAAAAAATTTCTTTTGTGAACAAACTATGACATTTTTTTGAATATGTCGTTCACATCTTGCCCTTACGCTAGAAAAAAAGTACACTTAAATCACAGTTTGCACATAAACTAGGACATGAAAAACCACGGGTTCGCACAAGCCCGTGGTTTTTCGTTTTTTTTATAGAGATTTGGCGTGATTTGTAGGCGTGAATTGGATTTGTTGCGGCACTTTTTTGGTTAGTTGCGGCGCATTCGGACGAACTTGGGCACTTTTAGGGTTTGATGGGGCACAATCGAATGAACTTGTGCCACTTTTTGGATTTGTTGTGCCACTTTCCGGCAAACTTGTGCCACTTTCCGGTTTTGTTGTGCCACATTCGAACTTTGTTGCGCCAAATTGTGAACACCGACTTTTCTGCCTGCCCAAGCCGCCTCCGCTTTTCTATTATCCAGCTCCGGCGGCTAGTCCCTCGAGGTCATAAGTCAAGAACGCCAAAAAGGCAAAGAGCGCCTTTCCGGCGTTCTCGCCTTATGCTTGTCGGGCCTGAGCAAGCCGCCTCCGCTTTTCTACATGTCCAGCTCCAGGGGCTTGGGGCTCGAGGTCATAAGCCAAGTAACCCCAAAAGGCAAAAAACGCCTTTCCGGGTTACTCGTCTTATGCTTGTCGCCCCAGAGCAAGCCCCTTCCGCTTTTCTATCAAAAAATCCAATCCTTCACCTTTTCATACCATGGCTTATCTTCTTTTTTGCCAGGGGACTTTTCTTTTGGAGCTTCTTTTTCACCCAGATGTACATGGCAGTACTCGGTAGGTTCGGTTCCTTTTACAAAGTACGTGAAGCGCTGCACGGGACAGTCCTCTGTGGCAAGTAATCCGTTATGGGGATTCACGGCTACGCCGACGACACCCTTCGTTGGTTTGAAGTTTTTGACGGGTTCATCCTTTAGGGCTTCCTCCATGAAGTTCACCCAGATTTTCTTGGCCAAATATTTATCGTCCACAAGGGAGATTTCTTTTTCTTTATCATATCCTGTCCATACTCCTGCTGTAAGCTGAGGTGAGTAGCCGATCATCCAGTTGTCTGTGTTGGTTGTACCCGATTTTCCGGCATAGGGACGGGTGGCGTCTTTCCGGATCTGGATTCCCGTAACCGTTGAGTAATCATTGAGCTTTGGATCGAATATGCCACTCAGCATATGGGTCATGACATATGCGGTATCAGGATTCAAAACTTGTTCTTTTTCTGATTTATGTTCATAAATGACGTTTCCTGACCAGTCTTCCACACGTGTGATGAATACTGGTTTCACCTTATTGCCTCCATTGGCGAAGATATTGTAGGCGTTGACCATATCGATGACTCTTGCCCCTGATGTACCGAGTGCCGAGGAAGGGTACTTCTTTACCTTAGTCGTTAATCCGAACTTCTCTTGGGCTGTTTTCGTTAAGGTATCTTGACCGATGAAAAGATGGGTTTTCACTGCATAAACATTATCTGAAAGAGCGATGGCCTGAGCGAGGGTGATGTCATCACCTGCATATTTGTTGTTGTAATTATGAGGTGTGTATTTCGCTTTGCCGTCATCAAATGTGAATGACGTTAACTCACTTTTCATGGTCGTTGAAGGAGTGAAGCCTTGCTCCAGGGCAGAATAGTAAAGGAGAGGCTTGATCGTTGACCCCGGCTGACGGATGGCCTGCACTGCACGATTAAACGGGCTTTCCTCGTAGCTTCTTCCACCAACAAGCGCTGTAACAAATCCATTCTTGGGATCCATGGACACAAATCCAAGTTGAATATCAGACTCATCAGGGATTTGTTCCTTCACTACTTTTTCTGCTACTTTTTGATGGTCGGATTTGAGGGTTGTGTAAACCTTTAATCCGCCCATTTCGATGGTTCGCTCTTCGATGCCTAAGTCAGAGCGCAGAATACTTTTTACAACATCTTGAAAGTATGGCGCCGTTTCTGCCTTTTGATGTGCGTGCTCGCCTATAATGGTAATCGGTGCGGCTTTGGAGACTGCCTGCTGCTCTTTTGTAATGAAGCCGTCCCCGGTCATCGACTGAAGGATCAGCTCCTGCCGCTTCTTGGCATTCTCCATATTGGCGACGGGTGAATAGTAAGTCGGTGCTTTAGGGATTCCGGCAAGCATTGCAGCTTCGGCAACAGTCAATTGATTGGGATCCTTACCGAAATAGTAAAGACTTGCTGCCTTTACTCCATAAGCGCCATGTCCATAATAGATTGTATTTAAATAGCCTTCTAGAATTTCTTTCTTCGAATAGTTCATCTCGATTCGAATCGTATAGAGGGCTTCTGAAATCTTTCTTTTCCATGTCTTATCATGGGATAAAAATAGATTACGAGCATACTGCTGAGAAATGGTACTGGCTCCTTGCACCTTTGCCATGGCTTTTAGGTCCGCAAGTGCTGCTCCCGCCATACGTTTGATGTCAAAGCCATAGTGCTGATAGAAGCTTTTGTCCTCGATTGAAATGGTAGCTTCGATGAGTGCCGGGGAAATTTCCTTCAGTCCCACCCAATAGCGTTTTTCACCTGTATTGGTTTCCCCTATAACCGATCCATCTTCACTGTAGAGCAAAGTAGATTGGGGCACGGCAAGAGGAGGGGGTCCCTGGATTTTAGCGTACGTTAATATCCCGATCAGCCCTGCCAGAAAGAGGATCATAATCAATAAAGCCCCAACGACTGCCACTCTCGCATACTTTTTAGTTTTCTCCATTCCAGCAATAAGTTCCATACCTCTCCCTGCTTTCTCTACCCGGGGTCCGTCACTTATGAGGGACGGACCTCGGATTTTATATTTATATGTTGGACTTGAATAAACATCCTATATTATGTTTAGTGTGTAGTATCAGTATGAAAAGTTTTACGAGTTTTTAAACGTCAAAGTTTTAGAAAAAATTTCACTTGAAATTTTGCTAGATTCCACTATACTTTTTCTCATGTTTGTATTTATCATGATAGGGAAGGATAAAAATGACGTCTCCTTTGGACGTTTTTACAATATAGGAGTAAAGCCCGTTATTTCAGGCTTTAGCTTGACTGAGTGATCTATTTTGTCCTTAAGATGAACGTGTGAAAACTCAAACTAGTGGTATATGATTTTTCCAGCGCAGGACGGAAACAGCGAAAAAAATCAATAATAATTGAAAACAAGAAGGGAAGTTGAAACAATGAGTGGACTTTGGTACACAGAGAAACAAACAGAAAACTTCGGAATCACGATGAAAATCAAGAAGACTTTACATACAGAGCAAACGGATTTTCAATATCTTGAAATGGCTGAGACAGAAGAGTGGGGGAACATGCTATTCCTTGATGGAATGGTGATGACAAGTCAAAAAGACGAGTTCGTCTATCACGAAATGGTAGCCCACGTTCCTTTATTCACACATCCGAACCCTGAGAAGGTATTGGTTGTCGGTGGCGGAGACGGCGGCGTAATCCGTGAAGTGTTAAAGCACCCAAGCGTGAAGAAAGCGGTTCTTGTTGAAATCGACGGAAAAGTGATCGAGTACTCTAAGAAATATCTTCCGGAGATTGCTGGAGAACTTGAGAATGAGCGCGTTGACGTACAGGTGGACGATGGCTTCATGCATATCGCGAAAAGTGAAAATGAATATGACGTGATCATGGTTGACTCCACTGAGCCGGTCGGACCAGCTGTAAACCTATTCACAAAAGGTTTCTATGCAGGGATCTCGAAAGCACTGAAAGAAGACGGAATCTTTGTCGCTCAGTGTGATAATCCTTGGTTCAAAGCGGATCTTATCCGCCAAGTTCAAAGCGATGTTAAAGAGATATTCCCGATTACACGTCTTTACACGGCAAATATCCCGACATACCCAAGCGGACTATGGGCATTCACCATCGGTTCGAAAAAGCACGATCCAATCGAAGTACCGGAAGATCGTTTCCATGACATCGAATCTAAGTACTACACACCGGAACTTCACAAAGCAGCATTCGCTCTGCCTAAATTCGTTAAAGACTTAACAAAATAAATTTGAGGGACGGACCTAAAAATTTAATAAAAATAATTTAAATTGGGTAGGGACGGGCCTCAGGAGGTGCTTAGCACTTTCTAGAGGTCCGTCCCTCTAAAAAGAGAGGTTGAAGAGTATGCGTTTTGATGAGGCTTATTCAGGTAATGTGTTTATCAAGAGTCACCCTTCGTATGAGGATAGCCAGGTGGTTCTTTATGGTATGCCGATGGATTGGACGGTCAGCTATCGTCCGGGATCCCGTTTTGGTCCGGCCCGTATCCGCGAGGTGTCGATCGGTCTGGAAGAGTATAGTGCGTATCTTGACCGCGAGCTTGAAGAAGTGAAGTTCTTTGATGCCGGAGATATTCCTTTGCCGTTCGGTAACCCGCAGCGAAGCATCGATATGATTGAAGATTATATCGACGGTCTTCTTGGAGACGGAAAAATCCCATTCGGAATGGGTGGGGAGCACTTGGTATCATGGCCGGTCATGAAAGCAGTCGCTAAGAAATACCCGGATCTAGCCATTATTCATATGGACGCTCACACAGATCTTCGTGAAGAGTATGAAGGAGAGCCATTATCCCACTCCACTCCAATCCGCAAAATTGCTGAGCATATCGGACCGAAGAATGTCTATTCGTTCGGAATCCGTTCCGGGATGAAAGAAGAATTCCAATGGGCGAAAGAAAACGGCATGCACATCTCGAAATTTGAAGTGCTTGAACCGTTGAAAGAGATTCTTCCTCAGCTTGCAGGACGTCCGGTCTACGTAACGATCGATATCGACGTATTGGATCCTGCACATGCTCCTGGTACAGGAACCGTAGATTGCGGAGGAATTACGTCTAAAGAATTACTGGCATCGATCCATGCCATCGCTCACTCGGACGTGAATGTGGTAGGTGCAGACCTTGTAGAAGTTGCCCCGATCTACGATCCATCCGAGCAAACAGCCAATACCGCAAGTAAGCTGATTCGTGAAATGCTTCTTGGTTGGGTAAAATAATAAACAGCTTGAAGCCCCTTCTGTTGACAGAAGGGGCTTCAATTTAATACTATATGTTTAAAGTTTTAAACATATAAACCAATAGAGGGACGGACCTCTCGTATAAATACAAAAAAGAAAGAAGGCTGATTTTATGAATCAATCAACCGTACTCGTAACCGGCGGAACAGGTTTTGTAGCTTCATGGCTCGTGAAAGAGCTGCTGGAACAAGGTCACAACGTCAGGACGACCGTCCGCAGCCTGCAAAAAGAAGAAAAATACCAGCATCTGAAAGACATCGAAAGCTCGACTCCCGGTACGTTGACACTCTACGAAGCCGACCTTTTGAAGGAAGGAAGCTTCGATCAAGCCGTCGATGGCTCGGAGTACGTCTTCCATACGGCCTCGCCCTTTCTGATCAACGGAATCAAAGACCCTGAAAAAGAACTCGTGGAACCGGCGAAAAAAGGGACGCAAAATGTGTTAACATCCGTAAATAAATCAAAGTCCGTCAAGCGTGTGGTGTTGACCAGCAGTGTCGTCGCCATCTTCGGGGACCACATCGATATGAAGGGCAAGCCTTACTTCACAGAAGACGATTGGAATACGACGAGTTCCACTGAACATCAGCCTTACAATTATTCCAAGACCCTAGCAGAAAAAGAAGCATGGAAGATGATGAAAGCACAGGACCGGTGGGATCTTGTCACCATCAACCCTTCATTTGTCATGGGGCCTGCCCTGACGAAACGGACTGACTCGACAAGCACGTCTACGATTCTATCGTTTCTGACCGGCGGATTTAAAACAGGGGTACCGGATCTCGCAACTGGAGTCGTGGACGTAAGGGACATCGCGAAGGCACATATGCTCGCAGCGTTCAAACCTGAAGCCAAAGGGCGCTACATCCTTTCAGGCGGGGAAATCACGTTCACCCAAATCGCAAAGCTGATTGAAAAGAACTTTCCCAATGAGTATCCCCTCCCGACCAGGGTCGTTCCGAAGCCTCTCATCTGGCTGATCGCACCAACAGTGGGGCTTACAAGACCATACGTGAGCAAAAACGTCGGGATTCCTGTGAAATTTAATACGGAAAAAAGCATCAAAGAGCTCGGCATGACCTATAGAAGTCTCGAAACTACCTTCACAGATCAGGTGAACCAGATGAAACGGGACGGTCTTATCAAAAAATAGACCATCAGAAAGAACCCCTGCTTCCATGAAGTGAGGGGCTTTTTGCCGACATGATATAAAAAAGTAGAACTCCCCGTAGCATATTTGGCGTGTTTCTTTATTAGGAACATTGTGATCTTTTAAATAAGATGTCTTGCCCTTTATAGAAGAACCAGCATAAGTAAAATAAGCGGAGGATCTCCGGTTACATCCACCCCAAAAAATGAAAACTCACCCTGTTCCATTGCAATTTCCCACAATACTTCTTATACTTAATTAGTTAGAAGGAAGGGACGTCTAAAAGAGGGACGGACCTATCACTTGATCGGACCCTAAAATAGAAAAGGATGTGAGTGGTTTGACGGCAAAAACAGATTACACCCCTGTCAAAGTTCACTTGAAAACCAAAATCACAATAGGTAAGGAAAGTGACTCTTTTGAACTGGTGTCATTTGGTCGATACTATGAAAAAGGGGATGCTATTTTCCTGAAGTACGATGAGGTGCAAGAGGAAGGGACCACTCATACGATTGTTAAAGTTTCAGATCAGCAAGCTCTCATTCTCAGAAGCGGTGCAGTGAAAATGAGAATGGCCTTTAACGAACGGGAGGAACAAAATGGTTCTTACGAAAGCCAGATGGGTACTCTCTTACTTACAACCAACACAAAGAAACTTTCACATACACAAAGTGACTCCAAATTGGAAGGGAATTTCAACCTTTCTTACGAGTTAAAGATGCAAGACAGTCCAGTAGGGGATTATGTTATGTCCATTCACTATAAGGAGGAAGCATAGGGATATGAATATTGTCGAAAAAGTACAAGAAAACCTGAAATCCGAAATCAAAGCAGCAGTTCTGAAGGCGGGTCTCGCAACAGAGGATCAGATTCCTGATGTGATCTTAGAAATACCGAAAGAAAAATCCCATGGTGATTACTCTACCAATATGGCGATGCAGCTTGCACGCGTAGCCAAAAAAGCGCCGCGCATGATTGCAGATGACATTATGGCGAACTTTGACCAGTCAAAAGGATCCATTGAAAAAATGGAGATTGCAGGACCTGGATTCATTAATTTCTACATGAACAATGAATACCTGACCGATTTGATTCCATTGATCCTTGATCAAGACCAGGAATATGGTCAATCAAACGCGGGAAATGGCGAGAGAGTGAACGTGGAGTTTGTATCCGCCAACCCTACAGGTGATCTTCACCTTGGACATGCCCGTGGAGCGGCTGTGGGTGATTCCTTATGTAACGTCCTTGAAAAAGCCGGATATAAGGTAACCCGTGAGTACTACATCAATGATGCAGGAAACCAAATCCATAACCTGGCGATTTCCGTCGAGGCCCGTTATTTCCAAGCCCTTGGACAAGATAAGGCGATGCCGGAAGATGGATATCATGGGGCGGACATCATCGAAATCGGAAAGAAACTGGCTGAAGAATTCGGCTCGAAATATGCGGAAGTAAGCGACGAAGAGCGCTACAAGTTCTTCCGTGAGTACGGACTGAAGATCGAAATGGCCAAACTTCAAAAGGACCTGGAAATGTTCCGTGTGCCATTCAACGTGTGGTACTCTGAAACATCCCTATATGAAAACGGCAAAATTGATGCTGCATTAAAAACACTTAAAGACAATGGTCACGTGTATGAAGAAGATGGCGCAACCTGGTTCCGTTCGACTGAACTTGGCGATGATAAAGACCGTGTTCTCATCAAGAATGATGGAACGTACACGTACTTGACTCCGGATATTTCCTACCACCAGGATAAATTCGAACGCGGACATGATGTGCTGATCAATATTTGGGGTGCTGACCACCACGGATACATCCCACGTATGAAAGCGGCGATTGAAGCACTTGGTTTTGACCGTGAGAAATTAGAAGTAGAAGTGATTCAACTGGTTCACCTGTATAAAAATGGTGAGAAGATGAAGATGAGTAAGCGTACTGGTAAAGCAGTCACTTTACGTGAGCTTGTAGAAGAAGTCGGCCTTGATGCAGTCCGTTATTTCTTTGCCATGAGAAGTGCCGATACGCATATGGACTTTGATTTGGACTTAGCGGTATCCCAGTCCAATGAAAATCCAGTGTATTACGCTCAATATGCCCACGCGCGTATTTGCAGTATTTTGCGTCAAGCAGAAGAGCAGGGACTCGCTTCAGAAGATAAGATCGACTTAAAGCTGATCGGTACGGAAAAAGAAGTGGATTTACTTAAAAAATTAGGTGAATTCCCACAAATGGTTGCCGATGCTGCGGAGAAACGTACACCACATCGTGTGGCGAATTACATTAACGACCTGGCATCCGCTTTCCACAGCTTCTACAATGCCAATAAGGTTCTTGATGAAGAAAACCGTGAACTCACTACAGCTCGTCTGGCCCTTGTGAAAGTGGTCCGAGTAACATTACAAAACGCTCTTGCATTAATCGGAGTTGCCGCTCCGGAAAAAATGTAATGACGATAGATGAAGAAGGTCCGTCCCCCTGGATGGACCTTTTTTCTTATATTTCTCCAGCTTTAACGTATAATATAGGAAGACATATTGTTCAGGAGGATATTATGAAAACCGTTATTTTAGCGATTGTGACCGGTTTCCTGGTTGGATTTATTTTTGCTCTATTCAAGCTTCCCATTCCGGCACCGCCTGCCTTGGCCGGGATTGCAGGGATTATAGGCATTTACCTTGGATTTAAAGCGTTTACAGCGATTCAGCCCTGGATTGAATCTGTCTTCAAATGAAAGTTACATAAGAACCCACTCCAGGAACCGGTAGCTTCCAACTGCCTTGAAAGTTACCGGTTCCCGGAGTGGGCAAAAAAAAAGACGAACAACAAAGTGTCCATCTTTCACACTACCATTCCAAAGCCCCGCCACTAATTCGTTTCACTCCCCTGATGGTCGAAAGGTCCTCTATCAACTTCAGCATGGCCAAATCCTTATGCTTTGCTTCAATCATAAAGTCAACGTCCCGATCAAACGTCTTGAGTGTTTTGAAAAACCCCTCTACGAACCCCGCATCGACCAAATCAGCGTGAGAGCGAAAGGCTTTTTCCGATTTTGGGGAGGAAATATGTATTTTGGGAACGAGATCTCTCTTTTCCCATGTGGTAAAAATGGCTTCAAGATAATCCTCCAGAGGCTTCTCACTAAGATTAGCCTCATGATGATGGATGTCGAGAACCATGGGGATGCTTTCCTTTTGACATACGGCTAATGTTTCTTCAACCGTGTAGGTTTTGTCGTCATTTTCCAGGGTCATGATCTCTTTGACATCAGCAGGGAGGTCTTTCAGATTCTCATGAAAACGGACCAGTGTTTCATCCTTATCACCATAGCTTCCGCCGATGTGAATGTTGATGACAGAATCCTTCTCGATCCCCATATACTCAAGCATCCGGTAATGGTACACCATATCCTTCACGGCATTGTCCGTCACATGCTGTCTCGGACTTGTGAACAGGGTGAACTGATTGGGGTGAAAGCTTGCTCTGATACCGAATTTTTTAATCAGTCCCCCGAGCTCCGTCCATTCATTTTTAAAAGGGGAATGGAAATCCCATTCTACTTCCGGGTGGGTGGCTAAAGGAACAAGGGAGCTTGATAGTCGGTACACTTCAATTTCATGAGCTGCACACAAATACAGTATGCGTTTCGTATGTTCCAAATTTAATTTAGTCACTTCCTTCAAACGATCCATTCGTTCCTCTTTCGGAAGCTCGGAATATCGTTTGTAGGTCATGGTTTTGGCAGGGCTTGCGTCCCATAAGGAGAGGGAATTAGCAACAAACCCCAATCGCACTTTCATGTGGTATCCCCCTTAAAGTAAAATAGAAATGGATGAAGCGATACGTTCCTTGATACGGGTGAGTAAGGAAACATTTGCAAGATCGCTTTCACTCAGCATGTCGGATGCGTCCATATCCTTTACCATTTCTTTTTTCAATATGTGAATGAAATCTTTGTCGAAAATAAGATTATTGATTTCAAGGTTGATAAAGAAACTTCTTTTATCAAAATTCGCCGTACCTATATCACAGAAGTGGTCGTCTACAACCATCACTTTGGCATGGTAAAAGCCGTTCATGAATTGATACACCTTTGCTCCCTTAGAGAGCAAGGTCCTGAAATAAGGGAAGGCAGCTTCCTTCACCAACATATGATCAGCATTATTTGGAATGATGATCCTTACTATAACGCCCCGTTCCAATGCATCACAAAGGGCGTCCATCAAGATGGGAGTAGGGATGAAGTAAGGAGTTCCAATAATGATTTCCTCTTCGGCTTCATCAATGAATTTCTTGAAGAAATCTTCGATATTCACACCTTCTGTAGGGAAGATCTGGTGTGGGATGCTTCCTTTTTCGGCTGGAGGAAAGTATTTCGCTTCGTCTTTAAGGTCATCTTTCGTTCCCCTGAACCAATCGATACAAAATTCTGTTTGTAAATCGTGAACGCCTTCACCCTCCAAACGGAGATGATAATCCCTCCAGGGAGACAGCTCCGGTATGTCATTTTCATCAATATATTCTTTCCCGACATTATACCCTCCCAAATACCCGATCACCCCGTCAATGACTGTGATCTTCCGGTGGTTACGCTGTTGGGAGGAGAAGAATAAGAAGGGGAGCCGGACCTTTTGACAGAAGGCCACTTCCACACCTGCGTCCCGAAGCATCCTCACCTTTGATTTAGGTACGTTATGACTCCCGATCTGATCCATTAACAGGCGGACCTCTACGCCTTCTTTTGCTTTATCCTTCAGTAAATCCATAAACCGTAAAGCGAAATGGTCATCTTGTACAATGTAAAATAAAACATGAATAGAGGACTTGGCTTCCTTCAGTTCTTTAAACATTTGATCAAAAAGCTCGGGACCCCTGGAAAACAATTTAATATCGCTATTCCTTTTTTCATAATCTCTTCGTGTCCGTGTCCGGATGAAATGACTTCTTCCCAGCTTAAAGTCGATCACCACCCACACGAATACGGCAACTATCAATAACAGTAGGATGAACCACCACATATAATCACTCTCTCATTTGCATTAGCTTTAGTATGTCCTTAATTTTCCGTACTTTGCACTCTTTCTTCTTTTCCCTAAATGGATTCCATTCGAAACCTGTACGGGTACAAAAAGTCCTGAAATTAACGGGTGCAGGGCTGCTACTGGTGAATAGTTCTCACGAGCCAATGAAAAGGTTTTCACTTTTCTTGGTAAAAACCATTGACTGAATGCTCATTCATAATATAATGGATATATAAACTATTCAGAATATTAATTTGGTTTGTAAAAGTTTGAACAAAGGGGAAGTTCGAGTCAGACCAATGAAGGGGGAGTGTTTTTAAATGAATGGGTTACTCATTCTCAATTGGGTTGCATTTATTCTTGTAACCGTTTACGCACTAAGTCTGTTTGTGTATGTAGTAAAGACGAGAATTGAATATATTAAGCTCGGAAAGAAAGTGGAGTTCGACCAGCGATTCAAGGAACGATTCCAGAAGATCGTGGTCAACGTCTTCGGACAGAAGAAGCTCTTGAAGGATAAGAAGAGTGGAGCAATCCACGTCATGTTCTTCTACGGTTTCATATTAGTCCAATTCGGAGCCATCGATTTCATCTGGAAAGGACTGGCGCCAGGGAGTCACTTACCACTGGGGCCATTATATCCTGGATTCACGTTCTTCCAGGAGCTTGTCACACTAATGATCCTGGTAGCGGTTGTCTGGGCCTTCCATCGCCGCTATGTGGAGAAGCTGGTTCGTCTAAAAAGAGGATTTAAATCAGGATTGGTTCTCTTATTCATCGGGGGATTAATGCTATCGGTACTTGTAGGGAACGGAATGGGCCTGATCTGGCACGGTGAAGAGCTTGCCTGGACAGAGCCTGTAGCGTCACTCATTGCAGGGGCACTTGGAGCCATCGGGGAAACAGCTTCCATCGTCATTTTTTATGTAGCATGGTGGATTCACTTACTATTCTTACTGGCATTCCTGGTATATGTTCCACAATCCAAGCATGCTCACTTAATCGCAGGTCCTGCGAATGTTTACTTCAATCGTTTAGACAACCCTGGAAAGCTTAAGCCCATCGACTTTGAAGATGAGTCAGCCGAAAGCTTCGGGGTAGGGAAAATCGAAGAGTTCACCCAACATCAAATGATCGATTTCTACGCGTGCGTGGAATGTGGCCGTTGTACGAATATGTGTCCTGCTACAGGAACAGGGAAAATGCTTTCCCCAATGGATTTAATTGTGAAACTGCGTGATAATCTGACCAATCACGGTGCGGTCGTTACGCAGAAAAAGCCTTGGGTACCGACATTTGCTTTCAATGGTACGAAAGGGAATCAGCTGGCCATGGCGAGCGCCACTCAGGCAGCAGAAGAGGCAGCAGCTGGAGCTACTTACAGTCCTTCCTTGATCGGAGATGTGATCACAGAAGAAGAAATCTGGGCATGTACAACGTGCCGTAACTGTGAAGACCAATGTCCGGTCATGAACGAGCACGTAGATAAAATCATCGACCTTCGCCGTTACCTGGTCCTGACTGAAGGAAAGATGGATGCGGACGCACAGCGCGCCATGCAGAACATCGAACGTCAGGGAAATCCTTGGGGTCTGAACCGGAAAGAACGTGAAAACTGGCGTGAAGCGAGAGAAGACGTTCACATCCCTACGGTGAAAGAAATGAAAAAAGCCGGTGAGGACTTCGAATACTTATTCTGGGTTGGATCCATGGGTTCTTTCGATAACCGAAGCCAAAAAATCGCGTTATCTTTCGCAAAGCTGCTGAATGAAGCAGGCGTGAAATTCGCAATCTTAGGAAACAAAGAGAAGAATTCCGGCGATACACCACGTCGACTCGGAAATGAATTCCTATTCCAGGAGCTCGCAGGCCAAAACATCGCCGAATTTGAAAAGAACGAAATCAAGAAAATTATTACGATCGATCCGCATGCATATAACATTTTTAAAAATGAGTACCCGGACTTCGGGTTGGAAGCGGAAGTGTATCACCATACGGAACTTCTGTATGACCTAGTAAAAGAAGGGCGTCTGAAGCCGAAATACGAAGTGAACGAAACAATCACCTTCCACGACTCCTGTTACCTGGGCCGTTACAATGAAGTTTACGATCCGCCACGTGAAATCCTGAAATCAATCTCCGGCGTGAAATTGGTTGAAATGGAACGTAACCGTGAAAAGGGTATGTGCTGTGGAGCTGGTGGAGGACTCATGTGGATGGAAGAAGACGCAGGTCACCGCGTGAACGTCTCCCGTACAGAGCAGGCACTTGAAGTGAGTCCGTCAGTCATCAGCTCGGGTTGTCCATATTGCCTGACGATGCTTTCGGATGGAACGAAAGCGAAGGAAGTAGAAGAAACCGTCTCTACTCAGGATGTGGCAGAAATCCTTGAAAAAGCGGTATGCGGTGATCAAAAAGATCAGCCGGCTGCTTCGTAAAAAGAATATTATCCGTTTGATAATGAAAAGTCCGCTTCTCAGCAGTTGAACATCTAGGAGTGAAACCAAAGCCTCAACCTGCGTTTCACTCCTATTGTTTTTCCACAATAATAAATTTAATAGAAAAATAAAAACTTTCAAAAAAATCATTACGTTCTAACCGGATATGAAGTACAATAAAGGTATATAAGGGACAAAAACTGTCCCTTCTCTTATAGGGACTGGTTGAGCGAGCGTTCAGTCGTTTAAGGGCAGGTCACCTGTTGCCGAATTTTTTTAAACATATTTGAAAGCGTATACAATTTTGCCGAATCAAATCATTCAAATATAAAGGAGAGCGATTGAGATGGGAAAAACGGTTATTTTAGATGGAGCGAGAACTCCTTTTGGTAAATTTGGCGGAAGCTTAAGCGGTTTTACAGCTTCAGAGCTGGGTGGTTTCGCGGTGAAGGAAGCCCTGAAACGTTCGGGTGTAAGTGGTGAACAAGTAGAAGAAGTCATCCTCGGGTCTGTTTTGCAAGGAGGACAGGGACAAATTCCTTCCCGACAAGCATCCCGTCATGCCGGATTACCGTGGAACGTCAAGACGGAAACCATCAACAAGGTATGTGCTTCAGGAATGCGAAGCGTGACAATGGGTGATCAAATCATCCGTGCAGGCGACGGTGGAGTCATCGTGGCAGGCGGAATGGAATCCATGTCAAATGCTCCTTACATCCTGCCAAAAGCTCGCTGGGGCTTCAAGATGGGTGATTCACAGGTGAAGGACTTAATGGTTCATGACGGATTGACGTGCAGCTTCAACAATGTCCATATGGGAACGTACGGAAATGAAACAGCGAAAGAGTTTGAACTATCTAGAGAAGAGCAGGATCAGTGGGCACTAAGAAGCCATGAACGTGCAGTGAAAGCGACAGAAGCAGGCGTTCTTGGCGAAGAAATAGTTGCGGTTGAAGTTCCACAGCGAAAAGGGGACCCGGTTGTTGTCGATAAAGATGAAGCTCCACGAAAAGAAACGTCCATCGAGGCTTTGGCTAAATTAGGTCCTGTCTTCGGATCGGAAGGAACGATCACAGCAGGGAACGCACCAGGGGTCAACGACGGAGCGGCAGCCATGGTACTCATGAGCGAAGAGAGGGCCCTAAAAGAAGGGAAGCAGCCACTTGCCACCATCCTTGGACATACAGCAATCGCCGTGGAAGCAAAGGACTTCCCGCAAACACCTGGACTCGTCATCAATGAGCTGCTGAAGAAAACAGGGAAATCACTTGAAGAAATCGACCTGTTTGAAATTAACGAAGCCTTCGCAGCAGTTGCCCTGACAAGCGGGAAAATCGCTGGATTAGATCCTGAAAAAGTCAATGTGAACGGTGGAGCAGTTGCCCTTGGTCATCCGATCGGGGCAAGTGGAGCGCGTATCATCCTGACACTGGCTTATGAATTGAAACGTCGCGGAGGCGGAATCGGAATTGCGTCGATCTGCAGCGGCGGCGGTCAAGGGGATGCCATCATGATCGAGGTGGCGAAGCAGTAGGGAGTTTGTACAGGATTGTACCCGGTACAAAAAGAACGAAATGTATCAGGTATAAAGTTGGTTAAAAGTTCAGCTGCTGAATTTTCGATTAAAATCAGCAGCTGAAATAATCCGAAATAATCCAACCATTCAACAGCTGATCAACACAACTTCAATTTTAAACTAAATCAATATATTACTAGCGTTAACAAAGGGGAGAACAAAATGAACATCAAAAATGTAATGGTCATCGGCGCAGGGCAAATGGGTTCAGGAATCGCTCAAGTGTGCGCACAGGCGGGATTCAACGTATACCTGAACGACCTGAAAGAAGAATTTGTTCAAAAAGGGATGGGCGTGATTACGAAGAATCTCACACGCTCCGTTGAAAAAGGAAGAATGTCCGAAGAAGATAAAACAGCGACAGTCAACCGATTAAAGGCTTCAACCGATATTCAGGACGCGAAGCATGTGGACCTTGTCATCGAAGCGGCTGTTGAAAATATGGATATCAAAACGAAGATCTTTGCTCAATTGGATGAGATCACACCACAGCACACGATCCTTGCTTCCAATACATCTTCACTTCCCATTACAGAAATTGCTGCAGCGACGAAGCGTCCCCAGCAAGTAATCGGAATGCACTTTATGAACCCGGTACCGGTCATGAAATTAGTTGAAATCATTCGCGGACTGGCGACAACCGATGAAGTGTATCAAGTAATCGAAGACATGACGAAATCCCTTGAAAAAGTACCGGTTGAAGTGGAAGACTTCCCTGGATTCGTCTCCAATCGTATCCTTATGCCGATGATCAATGAAGCGATTTATACGCTTTATGAAGGAGTGGCGAGTAAAGAGGCGATTGATGAAGTAATGAAGCTCGGGATGAATCACCCGATGGGTCCACTTACTCTGGCAGACTTCATCGGACTTGATACATGCCTATACATCATGGAAACCCTTCACGAAGGCTTTGGTGATGACAAGTATCGTCCATGTCCGCTTCTCCGGAAATATGTGAAAGCAGGCTGGTTGGGACGTAAAACAGGCCGCGGCTTCTATTCATACGAGTAATAACGACGAACATCAGGGAGGAATCATTCATGGAGTTACGATTCACGGAAGAGCAACAGATGATGAGAAAGATGGTACGGGATTTTGCTGAAACGGAAATTCAGCCGTTTGTAGAGAAGATGGAAGAAGGACAATTCCCGAGAGAGATTTTAAATAAAATGGCTGAACTCGGCCTGATGGGGATCACGATCCCAGAGAAATATGGCGGTTCCGAGATGGATTTCACTTCATATATCATCGCGATTCATGAGCTGTCAAAAGTTAGTGCAACCATCGGGGTCATCCTGTCTGTGCATACTTCGGTGGGCACGAATCCGATTCTTTATTTCGGTAATGAAGAACAGAAGCAAAAATATCTTCCAAAGCTTGCGACAGGTGAATACTTAGGGGCTTTCTGTTTAACGGAACCGAGTGCGGGATCGGATGCGAAAAGCTTGAAAACGAAAGCCGAAAAACGTGATGATCATTATGTTTTAAATGGATCAAAAGTCTTTATTACAAATGGTGGGGAAGCGGATACGTATATTGTCTTTGCAGCAACGGACCCGTCAAAAGGTAGCCGCGGGGTATCCGCCTTTATCGTAGAAAAAGATACGCCTGGTCTCGTGATTGGAAAAGACGAACATAAAATGGGCCTTCACGGTTCAAGAACGGTTCAGCTGACCTTTGAGGATATGAAGGTCCCGGCTGAGAACCTTCTTGGTCAGGAAGGGGAAGGCTTCAAGATCGCCATGGCGAACCTCGATGTTGGACGGATCGGGATTGCTGCCCAGGCATTAGGAATTGCAGAAGCTGCTTTTGAATACTCTACCGCTTATGCAAAGGAGCGTGTGCAATTCGGGAAACCGATCGCTGCACAACAAGGTATAGGGTTTAAACTGGCGGATATGGCAACGGCTGTTGAAGGATCGAAGCTTCTTGTATACCGTGCTGCCAACCTTCGTTCGAACAATATCTCTTGTGGAAAAGAAGCAAGCATGGCAAAACTGTTTGCTTCTAAAACGGCTGTTGAAGTGTCGACGGAAGCAATCCAGGTTTATGGCGGATACGGATATACGAAAGAATATCCAGTGGAGCGCTTGTTCCGTGATGCGAAGGTGACAGAGATTTATGAGGGTACGAGTGAGATTCAGAGAATGGTGATCGGGAAGAATTTGTTGGTTTAGTTGGAGCGGGTAGCTTGAAGTCTTGGTGGAGTGTCTTTGGGTATACATTCTGAAGCGTGTCAGGCACCCGATCTTGATAGTGATGTTCGTGGCGTAAAGGGGTTTGTTTGTTTGCTTTGCTTGCATCGTAAGGGTGCCAGACCCGGTATGTTGATGATAAGAGGAGGAATTGAGATGAATTTTAAATTATCGGAAGAGCATGAAATGATACGTAAGATGGTGCGTGATTTTGCGCGGAATGAGGTGGCACCTACTGCTGCTGAGCGTGATGAGGAAGAGCGCTTCGATATGGATTTATTCAAGAAGATGGCTGAGCTTGGGCTGACGGGGATTCCTTGGCCTGAAGAGTATGGTGGAATCGGAAGTGACTATTTAGCGTACTGTATCGCTGTTGAAGAGTTATCAAGAGTGTGTGCGTCAACGGGGGTAACCCTTTCCGCTCATACATCGTTAGCAGGCTGGCCGGTTTACAAATTCGGTACAGAAGAACAAAAACAGAAATACCTTCGCCCGATGGCCCAAGGTGAGAAAATCGGTGCTTACGGTCTGACTGAGCCGGGTTCAGGTTCGGACGCAGGAGGCATGAAAACGACGGCTCGTTTAGAAGGCGACCATTACGTATTGAACGGTTCTAAAATTTTCATCACGAACGGTGGAATCGCCGATACGTATATCGTGTTTGCATTGACAGATCCTTCCCAGCGTCAGCGTGGAACGAGTGCGTTCATCGTAGAGGCAGACTTTGAAGGGTTCTCTGTAGGGAAGAAAGAGAAAAAGCTCGGAATCCGTTCATCTCCAACGACTGAGATTGTATTCGAAGACTGCAAGGTACCTAAAGAAAACATGCTTGGAAACGAAGGCGATGGATTCAAGATTGCCATGATGACACTTGATGGCGGCCGTAATGGAATCGCCGCTCAAGCAGTCGGGATTGCCCAAGGTGCCCTGGATGCGTCTGTGGAGTATGCAAAAGAGCGTGAGCAATTCGGGAAGCCGATTGCAGCGAACCAAGGGATTTCATTCAAGATTGCCGATATGGCGACGTCCATCGAAGCTTCCCGTCTATTAACCTATCAAGCTGCGTGGCTTGAGTCAGAAGGCCTCCCATATGGAAAAGAATCGGCGATGTCGAAGCTGATGGCCGGGGATACAGCGATGAAGGTGACGACGGAAGCGGTTCAGATCTTTGGTGGGTATGGGTATACGAAGGATTATCCGGTGGAGCGTTATATGCGTGATGCGAAGATCACTCAGATTTATGAGGGGACACAGGAGATTCAGAGATTGGTTATTTCGCGGATGGTGACGAAGTAGGGGTTTGATATGAGGGGATTTTTGGTGAGGATCTCCTGGTCGTCTTGAAGCGTGTCAGGCACCCGATGGGCCCTGAGATGCTTCGTGGCGTAAAGGGGTTTGTATGATTGAAGGCGTCGTAAGGGTGCCAGGCCCGGAATGTATGGATATTGGGTTAGAGAGATAGAAGGCCATCTGCTTTGTTGGGGGATGAGGCAGGTGGTGTTGTAATGGGGTCAATGGGAGAATCGGATAGAAAAGGCGGTCGGTTGTTTTGAATAAGAAGAGGGAAGTTCATGCTTCGGTTAAGGATGAGCGTTTAGTGGAAAAGCGGCGTGATCAGATGATTCGCGGGGCCGTCTCTCTATTTAAACAAAAGGGGTTTCATCGCACCACGACAAGAGAGATCGCGAAGGCCGCCGGATTCAGTATCGGAACGCTATATGAATATATTCGGACAAAGGAAGATGTCTTGTATTTAGTGTGTGACAGCATTTATGAGCAGGTTCGGTTGGAGCTTGAGGAGCTGGATGTCGGAAAAGGCACTCTTGAGAGCTTAAGGCTTGGGATTGCGCACTATTTTCAAGTGATGGACCGGATGCAGGATGAAGTCCTGGTCATGTATCAGGAGGCGAAATCTTTATCGAAGGATGCCCTTCCATATGTCCTGCGTAAGGAACTTGAAATGGTGGGGATGGTGGAAGACCTCATCATTGGATGCGTGGAAAGCGGAAAGCTTGAGCTTGATGAAGATCAGATCCATATGCTGGCACAAAACGTATTCGTCCAGGGACAGATGTGGGGATTCCGTCGCTGGGCACTGCAAAAGCGTTTTACACTCGATGAATACATCAATCTTCAAATCGAATTACTTTTTGCAGGCGTCATAGGGTTTGAAAAACAAGGGAGAACAGGGGGAGTAATATGAGCACGGTTGAAATTTATAAACCAAAGCACCATGTTCGTTTTGTCACGGCTTCGAGTCTATTTGACGGACATGATGCGTCGATCAATATAATGCGTCGGATTATCCAGGCAAGTGGAGCGGAGGTTATCCATTTGGGGCATAACCGCTCCGTTGAGGAAGTCGTCAATGCTGCCATACAGGAGGATGTACAGGGAATCGCGATTTCGTCCTACCAGGGTGGACACGTTGAATATTTCAAATACATGTACGATCTTTTGAAAGAAAGAGGGGCGTCCCATATCCGCATTTACGGCGGAGGCGGGGGCGTGATCATTCCTCGTGAAATCAAGGAACTCCATGAATACGGCATTGCCCGCATCTTCTCACCTGAAGACGGCCGAAAGCATGGTCTTCAAGGAATGATCAACAACATGATCAAGGAATGTGATTTTCCAACGATTAAAGGAAGCGTGAACCAAGAGGTTGAAAAGCTTTCTTCTGGTAATGTAAACACGATTTCCAAGCTGATTTCACTTGCTGAATATCAAGTGGGGGCGAACGAAGAAGTCGCCGCAACGGCTCAAACGGTATTCTCGGAGATTAAGAGTTTAGCGAAGAAAGCACCAGTACTGGGAATCACGGGTACAGGTGGAGCAGGGAAGAGTTCCTTGACGGATGAGCTGATCCGTCGTTTCATCAATGAACTTCCTGAAAAGAAAATCGCGATTTTATCCATTGACCCTACGAAACAAAAAACAGGCGGAGCCCTTCTCGGGGATCGTATCCGTATGAACGCGATCTTCAATCCGCGCGTCTATATGCGTAGTCTCGCAACCCGAGGATCGAAAACAGAGCTTTCACTCGCCATCAAAGACGCGATCAATGTGGTGAAAGCAGCAGGCTATGATTTGATTGTGGTCGAAACGAGCGGGATCGGGCAGGGGGATGCGGAAATCGCTGAAATCTGTGACATGTCCATGTACGTCATGACAAGTGAATTCGGGGCTCCGTCACAGCTTGAGAAAATCGATATGATTGATTTCGCAGACCTGATCGTGATCAATAAATTTGAGCGCAAAGGATCCGAGGATGCAAGACGTCAGGTTCAGAAGCAATATCAGCGCAGCCACTTGCTTTTTGATAAAGACTTGGATGACATGCCGGTCTACGGGACGATTGCCAGTCAGTTCAACGATCCGGGTACGAATGCACTATTTGCGGCGATCATCGAAACGGTGAACAAGAAAATGGAGCTGGATTGGAAAACAAGCTTCTCCAAGGACGTGGACGTTGAAAAGCAAAACGTCATCATTCCAAACAATCGTCGTTACTATTTGCGTGAAATTGCGGAAACCGTCCGGAACTATCACAAAAAGGCAGAAGAGCAAGTGAACCTGGCCCGCCGACTGTTCCAGCTGGAAGGGGCAATCGAAGCCGTCAGCGAAAAAGAAACAAATGATGGGGTCGTGACTTCCCTTCAGACGTTGAAAGATGAAGTCGAAAACAAATTAACAGCAGAATCCAAACAGATTTTAGAGAAATGGGACTCTTTGAAGGAAACCTACAGCAAAGATCAGTTCATCACAAAAATCCGTGATAAAGAAATTGTCACTGAATTAAAGACAAAGAGCTTATCAGGACTTGATATTCCGAAAGTATCCCTACCGAAATACAAAGATTATGGTCAAATTTTGGATTGGGTGTATAAAGAGAATGTTCCAGGTTCATTCCCTTATACAGCAGGAGTATTTCCTTTTAAACGAAAAGGGGAAGATCCGAAGCGTCAGTTTGCCGGTGAAGGGACTCCTGAACGGACGAACCGCCGTTTCCACTATCTATCAAAAGATGATGATGCAAAACGCCTGAGTACAGCGTTTGATTCAGTAACGCTATATGGTGAAGATCCGGACCACCGTCCTGACATCTACGGAAAAGTAGGGGAGAGCGGTGTAAGCATTTGTACCCTTGAAGATATGAAAAAGCTCTATGCCGGTTTTGATTTATGTGCTCCTTCTACGTCCGTTTCCATGACGATCAATGGACCTGCACCGATCATCCTGGCAATGTATATGAATACAGCGATCGATCAGCAGATCCGTATGAAAGAAGAAGAACTGGGCCGTGTGCTGACGGTGGAAGAATATGTGGAAGTAAAGGAGCAAACGCTGCAAGTCGTGCGGGGAACCGTGCAGGCAGATATTTTAAAAGAAGATCAGGGACAAAACACGTGTATCTTTTCGACTGAATTTGCCCTTCGCATGATGGGTGACATCCAGCAGTACTTCATCGATCACAAAGTAAGAAACTATTACTCTGTATCGATTTCCGGCTATCATATCGCGGAGGCGGGAGCCAATCCGATTTCACAGCTTGCGTTCACATTGGCGAACGGATTTACGTATGTGGAATACTATTTGAGCCGCGGAATGGATATCAATGCCTTTGCACCAAACTTATCCTTCTTCTTCTCAAACGGCCTGGACCCTGAGTATACGGTGATCGGTCGTGTGGCCCGCCGCATTTGGTCAACGGTGATGCGGGATAAATATGGTGCCAATGAACGCAGTCAGAAGCTGAAATATCATATTCAAACATCAGGCCGCTCTCTTCATGCCCAAGAAATTGACTTCAATGATATTCGTACAACGCTTCAGGCCTTGATGGCATTACAGGATAACTGTAACTCCCTGCACACCAATGCCTACGATGAAGCCATCACGACACCGACGGAGGAATCCGTTCGCCGTGCCATGGCAATCCAGATGATCATCACGAAAGAGCACGGACTATCAAAAAATGAAAATCCGCTTCAAGGATCGTTCATCGTCGAAGAACTGACCGATCTGGTTGAGGAAATGGTCCTGACGGAATTTGATCGCCTGAATGACCGCGGCGGGGTACTTGGTTCCATGGAAACCCAGTATCAACGCGGGAAAATCCAAGAGGAATCCATGTTCTATGAAATGAAAAAGCATTCCGGGGAACTTCCGATCGTGGGAGTGAACACGTACCTTAACCCGAATCCACCTTCAGAGGAAGAAATGGACAGCATGGAGCTTGCACGTGCGACGAAAGAAGAAAAGGAAACACAAATTCATAATCTGCGAGACTTCCAATCACAGCACAAAGACAAATCCGAAGAAGCACTGACCAGCTTAAAACAAGCGGCCGTCAACGGAGGAAACATCTTTGAAGAGCTCATGGAAACGGTGAAAGTAGCCAGCCTCGGCCAAATCACACGCGCCCTATACGAAGTTGGCGGACAGTACCGTCGTAATATGTAAAACAAATCATGAAGAAGATGAGACTACTGTGGGGGTGCAGTGGTCTCTTTTTCTGGTGGCTCTTCTGCAGGCTAATCAATAACTATAGGACAAATAAACGAAATAAGTTTAAAAAGTCCCCAAATCGTCTATCCTTAAAACAAAATCAACCAATTTTTAACACGATCTTAATAGTAGTCGTGTATCATTTCCTATATAATGAGAATTGTCAGATAAGTGAATGGGTAAGAACGATACATACGTTTGGATGTGAGACTGTGAAGACCATTTTTCGTTATATACTATTGACCATCATCATATTCGCAGCTGTACTTCTATATCAATTGCAATTAGGGGCGATTCCTTTTTTTCTACTCTCTTTCTATCTTTTCTATGAAGCTTTCCGTATGATCAGAAATGGTGATAAAGAAGAAGAATGGGAAGGTGGAAGGCCATCTTGACGCCAGTTGTGAAAAAAATGCGAGAAAAACTAGATAGGTATAGCATAAAGTCTTTTATATTGTTTATAATGATTAATATGGTTAAAATTGATAATGGAGAATTTTTGCCCTTTTTTACTCTACTTAGTAGAGTGTGAAATAGAGAAAGGAAGTGCGTAAAGTGAGTCTTAAGCAGTTATCCAAAGAAGAATTACGTCAAACATCATTCATTGAGTTGGCACATGAAATTTTAGTAGAGAAAAAGCAAGCAATAGCTTTCGAAGAAGTAGTGAGCGAAATCAAAGGTTTGCTTGAAATCTCTGATAAAGAGGTTCGCAGCCGTTTACTTCAATTTTACACGGACCTGAATATCGATGGACGCTTTATTGCCATGGGTGATAACCGTTGGGGACTAAGAGAATGGTACCCGGTTGATCAAATCGAGGAAGAAACCGTTCCAACGATGAAATCCAGCAAGAAGAAAAAATCGAAGAAAAAAGACGAAGACGATCTGGATCTGGATGATTTCGATGATCTGGACGATGAAGACCTTGATTACGATGATCTTGATGACACGGACGATGACGATGATCTGACAGATGATGATGACGATGTGGATGTCGTTGACGATGCAGACGAAGATCTGGATATCGATGAAGACGAAGAAGAACTCGAAATCGATGAATTCGATGAAGTCGATGAAGATGAAGACGAAGAGGATCTTGAAGAAGATGAGGAAGAGAAATAATCTCTTTCATTGAAATGGCTCCCCAAAAGGTTTTTTGCCTTCGGGGAGCTTTTTAATATGCCCGAAATGATTGAAAATTCTATCCTTATTCTGTGCTTGACTTATTGTTCACAGGAAGGTAGTATTTTATTTGGGCTCCCTAAAAAGGGACGAATAACGTATATCACGCTCCCCTTACATGATTGTAAGCGGGGCGTTTTTTATTTTTTTAAAAAGAATGCTTTGACATACTGGGGTTTAACCTAAACCTTTTTGTGTAGCGGATCGATTCTTTAAAGACCCCTTACATTTTTATGTATATTGATAATGAGAGGCTGTCTTTTAGCTGTTTATGCAGATGAATTTATTTTTGTGGAATGGACTTGTCCTTCTTTGAACAAGATAAATTCATGACATAACTACATAAGAGACACCCTCTACTTTTTTTGAAACAAACTTACTTTGAAGGGGGACATATACATGACTAAGTATATTTTCGTAACAGGCGGCGTAGTGTCGTCACTAGGGAAAGGGATCACAGCAGCGTCCCTTGGAAGACTATTGAAAAACCGTGGAGTGAGCGTCACGATCCAGAAGTTTGATCCATACATCAACGTGGATCCGGGAACGATGAGTCCATATCAGCACGGTGAAGTATTTGTAACAGATGATGGTGCGGAAACGGATCTTGACTTAGGTCACTATGAGCGTTTCGTTGACATTAACCTGACGAAATACAGCTCTGTGACGACGGGTAAAATCTATTCAACTGTACTGAAGAAAGAGCGTCGCGGAGATTATCTTGGTGGAACGGTACAAGTTATCCCACACATCACCAACGAAATCAAAGAACGCGTATACCGCGCTGGACGCGAAACCAATTCAGATGTCGTGATCACGGAAATCGGTGGAACAGTAGGGGATATCGAATCTCTGCCATTCCTTGAAGCGATTCGCCAGATCAAGAGCGACGTAGGCCGTGACAATGTGATGTATATCCACTGTACACTTGTACCTTACATTAAAGCAGCGGGTGAAATGAAAACAAAACCGACTCAGCATAGCGTAAAAGAGCTTCGCAGTCTTGGTATCCAGCCAAATGTCATCGTCGTGCGTACAGAAATGCCAATGACTCAAGACATGAAAGACAAAATTGCGTTATTCTGTGATATTGATAAAAATGCTGTAATCGAGGCAATGGATGCAGATACACTATACTCTGTGCCACTTGCGCTACAGGATCAAAAGCTTGATGAAATCACATGTCAGCACTTGAAACTTAATTGCCACGAAGCAGACATGACCGAGTGGAATGAGCTCGTTGATCGCGTGAAAAACCTGTCTCGTAAAACAAGAATCGCCCTGGTAGGGAAATATGTTGAATTACAGGACGCGTATATCTCAGTAGTGGAAGCCCTTCGTCACGCCGGCTATCATTTCGATAGCGACATCGAAGTAAGATGGTTGAACTCTGAGCTCATCGACAACGCAAACGTAGCAGAAAAACTTGCAGACGTAGATGGAATCCTTGTACCAGGCGGTTTCGGTGACCGTGGAGTGGAAGGGAAAATCGCTGCGACTCAATATGCCCGGGAAAACAAGGTTCCTTTCCTTGGAATCTGCCTTGGTATGCAGCTTGCATCCGTAGAATATGCACGTAATGTTCTTGGTCTTGAAGGAGCTCACTCGGCTGAGCTGAATCCTGAAACGCCATACCCGGTCATCGACCTTTTACCAGAACAAAAGGATATCGAAGATCTAGGCGGGACACTGCGTCTTGGTCTATATCCGTGTAAGCTGACAAAAGGTTCAAAAGCCTATGCAGCCTACGATGGAGAAGTGGTTTACGAGCGTCACCGCCACCGCTTCGAATTCAACAATCACTACCGTGAGCAAATGGAAAAAGCCGGCTTCATCTTCTCAGGCACAAGTCCGGATGGCCGTCTTGTGGAAATCATCGAGCTAAGCGACCACCCATGGTTCGTCGCATCTCAATTCCACCCTGAATTCACATCACGCCCGACACGCCCGCAGCCTCTATTCAGAGACTTCGTGGAAGCATCACTTGCTTATGGTGAGAAATAAGATTTGTTTGGAACTGCTCTCCCTGGTTTGGGAGGGCGGTTTTTTTGTGGGCTGGGTGGCCGATTTTTAAGGGGAATCGGGATTTATCGACCGTTATTGAGATTTATCAACCGAAATCCAAAATTATCAACCGTATTTTCAATTTATCAACCTAACTTTCACGATATAAACCGTTCTACAAATAGTGACAAATTTCGCTCAACCCTCTTTAATCCTATATAGAAAAATTCCTAAAAAGAATATTGACAATATTCCCACATATCGTTAATATAGCGATTATAGCAAAAGCGAACACAACCAAATTTCATAATCTCTTATAAAGAGTTGGCAGAGGGACTGGCCCGATGACGCCCGGCAACCTACCGTACACACGGAAAGGTGCTAAGACCTGCAGGAAGAATTTCCTGAGTGATAAGAGTACGTTTATTTATACATAAACCTCTTTTCTCTTGGGAAAAGGGGTTTTTTTATTTGAAAAATTGAGGCATATGACCTCGGGAGGAGAAAAGAAAGATGAAAAAAACGGCATCATTACTCGTATTACTCGCACTTATTTTCAGTTTGGCGGCTTGTCAGCCAAAGGTTTCACAGGAGGCTGACGCGGACAGTGGAGAAAAGAAGGAAGCAGTGTCCGATCATCCATTGGCCAATAAAAAGATCGCCCTTATTATGCAGATCAATTTAGGGACATTTTCCGCTCAATACATAGAAGGTGTCAAGGAGCAGGTAGAGAAGTTTGGCGGTAAAGTTCAAGTGTTTACATCTGAAGGAGATCTGGCAAAAATGTCGTCCAACCTGGATGCGGCCATCAATCAAAAATTTGATGGGATCCTCATCGATCATGGTACGAAAGAAGCGCTGGAATCTGGGGTGGAAAAGGCGAAGGAACAAAACATTCCCGTTGTCGTATTCGATGCGGATGTTGCTTCAGAAGGGGTGACGGTCCTCGAGCAAGGCGATCAGCAAATGGCTGAACAAACCTTGACGAAGCTTTCTGATGAGCTTGGCGGCAAAGGTGAGATCGTGAAGATTTGGGTTGCAGGATTTGCACCGATGGAAAGACGCCAGGTTGCCTACCAGGAATTTTTAGGAAAAAATCCTGATATCAAAGAGGTGGCAGCATTTGGAGCGGCTACTCAGAATACAGCACTGGATACACAGGCTCAAATGGAGGCCATATTGAAACAGTATCCGAACAAAGGTGACATCGATGCTGTCTGGGCTGCTTGGGATGAATTTGCAAAAGGCGCCGTTCGGGCAATCGAAGCGGCAGGGAGAGATGAAATCAAAGTATATGGTATCGATATGAGTGATGAGGACCTCCAAATCATTCAAAAAGATGGAAGCCCGTGGGTGGCATCGGCAGCAGTCGATCCGAAAGATATCGGCCGTGTGCAGGTCCGCTTCTTATATCAAAAGCTAAATGGCGAAGAAACGCCTGAGAAAGTAAAGCTTGAGCCGGTCTTTATTGAAAAAGAAGCATTGCCTGAAGAAACGATCACCACAGATCAATTGCACGAGCATGTAGATGGCTGGGGAGCAAGTGAGCAAGGCTATACAGATGAATTGAAAAAGCTTGAAGGATCGTTCACAGAGTAGAAAGGAGTTAGAAGAGATGACGTCTCCACTGTTGGAAATGATTGATATCAATAAAACCTTCTCAGGAGTGAAAGCCCTTAAGGCTGCAAGCTTCGATGTGAAAGAGGGGGAGGTTCATGCCCTGTTGGGGGCGAATGGTGCAGGAAAAAGTACACTGATGAAGATTCTATCGGGAGCCTATTTGCAAGACAGCGGAGACATCATCCTTCACTCTGAAAAAAGAGACTATCAATCTCCGAAAGAAGCGAAGGAACATGGCATCCACTGCGTGTACCAGGAAGTGGACACGGCCATTGTCCCTGAACTCTCTGTAGCCGAAAATATCGTCCTTGATCAGTTTTCACAAAAAGGCTCCTTTTTTATCACCAAGAAGTCATTAAAGAAAGAGGCGTTGGAGGCGCTTAGACGGATCGGGGCAGAAACCATCCCCCTTGGGCAGCCTGCGTCACGCTTAAGTCTCGCTGAAAAACAGCTGGTCCTCATTGCCAGGAGCCTGCTTCAAAAAGCGAGAGTATTGATTTTAGATGAACCAACTGCCCCTTTAAGCTCTTCCGAGACAGAGAAATTATTCCGTGTCATAGAAGATTTAAAGAAAGAGAGAGTAGGGATCATTTTCATCTCTCACAGGCTCCCTGAAGTCTTTCAGCTTTCGGATCGCATCACAGTCATGAGGGACGGAGAGACGGTTGGAACGTACGGAACAAACGAAACAACCTCCCATAAGATCATTGAAGCGATGCTTGGAGGCACATATAAAGAAGAGTTTCAGAAAAGAACGCTGCCGATTGGTGAAACGCTTTACGAAGTGAGAGGACTTGCGGACGGACAAAAGCTGAAGGATATCCATTTATCCGTGAAGGCAGGTGAAGTAGTCGGAGTGGTCGGACTCGTGGGGGCAGGGAAAACCGAGCTCGCCAAAGCCCTATTCGGAGCATCTCAGGTAGTATCGGGTGACCATTTTCTGAAAGGCAAGAAGCTCAGTATTCATTCTCCACGAGATGCGGTACAAAATGGGCTGGCGCTTGTACCTGAGGAAAGGCGAAGAGAGGGATTGTTCATTCATGAATCCGTTCAGCACAACCTAAGCTTCCCCTCCTTGGGGAATATCTCCAATTGGTTATGGATCAACGGAAGGAAAGAACGTCAGCTGGCTCGTGAAAAAATCCGATCCCTTGGAATTAAAACCGCTCATGAAGGGATCCAAGCAAACTTTTTAAGTGGAGGTAACCAGCAAAAGGTTTCAATCGGAAAGTGGCTATCCGATGAAGCTACAGTGTTCTTGTTTGATGAACCGACGAAGGGTGTGGACATCGGAGCCAAGAAGGAGATCTTCTCCCTCATTCAATCCCTTGCAGAAAAAGAGAGGGGCATCCTCTACTTTTCCTGTGAAATACAAGAAATCCTGGCGATCTCGGACCGCATACTCGTCATGTACGATGGCCGGATCGTCAAAGAACTGACGAAAGAAGAAGCAACTCAAGAACTCATATTGTTTTATGCTTCAGGAGGGACGGAAGCACATGAAAGGCAAAATACTCGACTTACTATTTAAATACGGGGCTATCTGTTTGATGGCTGTCATTCTCATCTTCTTCAGTTTTTATAATCCGTTTTTCTTCACATACGGAAATCTATCAGACATTCTGCGCTCGATTTCCATCGTCACATTGGTGGCATTGGGGGTAACCTTTACCCTCGTCGTCGACGGCTTTGACTTATCAGTGGGATCGACAGTTTCCCTGTCTACCGTTGTGACGGCTTCTTTGATGGTCTGGTATGAAGCGCCGCTGTGGATCGTGCTCCTTGTTCCCTTGTTGGTGGGAGCCGGAGTGGGGTTATTCAATTCGTTATTGATCGTGAAGTTTGGCATTCCGGATTTGCTTGCTACTTTAGGGGCCATGTATATCATTTCAGGTGTTCATCGGACATATACAGAAGGATACTCGATTTACAATAATATGCCGATGACGACTGGCGGGACTGCCCCGGGGGAATTTTCAGAAGCGTTCCTCTGGATCGGCCAGGGAAAGTGGCTCGGTTTGCCGGTACCGGTATGGATCATGCTCGTGTTGGTCGGAATCGTCTATGTTATCATGCATTTCACGAGATGGGGGCGCATTTTGTATATGACAGGTGGTAACGCGGAAGCTTCGCGCTTATCGGGTGTCAGGGTGACCCGGGTAAAATTGATTGCCTACGTTCTCTCAGGTGTATTTGCATCGATTGGAGGAATCCTGTTCACGGCCCGTGTCGGGTCAGGACAGATGGATGCCGGTGCCCCTCTCCTGATGGAAGCAGTCGCCGCTGTGTTTGTCGGATTTTCCGTCCTGGGGGCGGGAAAACCGAATATCCTTGGAACCTTCTTTGGCGCAGCGTTGATCGGGGTCCTCTTGAATGGATTGACGATGATGAATCTGCCGTACTATGCATTTGAAATTATTAAAGGAAGCGTCCTGGTATTGGCATTGGCGGTGACGTATGTGCATGCCAAGAAGCGCGGGGCTTGAAGAATGTAAGAGAGGCATCCAATTTGGATGCCTCTCCTTCTTTTACAGGGGAATTATTCCTCATACTCCTCCAACATCTCACGGATCACAAACCCCAGGGCAAAGTAAAGATAAAGGGCAGCCATGCTGGATGGGAAGCTCACACGCTCACCGATTTCATCACCGGGAAGCATGCCCTTGATCACTTTCGTATCCAAGTGAACATCGGCTAAATCCGCCAGGTTCTCTTCACCCTCTACCAATCCAGAGACAACCACGAATGGCACACCTTCATCAGCCAGTTTTTTCCCTAGCTCTACAGCATTCTCATCAGTTGAAAAGCGGCTGACGATCAATACACGATCAGCTTCCGTCAGTTGGGTGGAACTTTCATACCTTTTAGCAGAAGGAAGCGGCTCGGCTCCAAACAAAGCCTCGGCTGTGACAGCTTCCATTTCCCCGTAACCCTTTATGTAAATATTCCCTTGTCCGATGGCAGCTTGGGCCAGCAGGCGTGCACCGTCTTCAATTTCGAATTCCTGCTTATCATAAATGCGTTTGAACAGTCCAGTTAACTGTGTTGTAAACATTTTTATCATAGAATGAACTCTCCTTATATATTTAGCTTCGACATTTGTCATCGTAACGCTTATTATAAAGGGGAAAAAGGTCTTAAGTAAAATCTTGATCAGAAGCAGGATTTTTTACAGGAAAAAGAGAATTAGTAATAAATATACAATTATTAGCCGGATATTTAGCGAAGTAGTACATAATTTACTTTAATACGAAGGGGATTGGGATGGATGAACGAGAAAATTCTTATTGTAGACGATCAGTTCGGTATCAGGATTCTATTAAATGAAGTGTTACAAAAGGAAGGCTATCAAACATTTCAGGCAGCGAACGGAATCCAGGCGCTTGAAATTGTCGATAAGCATTCCCCTGATTTAGTTTTGCTGGATATGAAGATTCCGGGTATGGATGGGATCGAAATCTTAAAGAGAATGAAGCAGAAGGATGCGGATATCCGCGTCATCATCATGACAGCGTACGGGGAACTCGACATGATTCAGGAAGCAAAGGACTTGGGAGCGCTTACTCATTTTGCGAAGCCGTTTGATATCGACGACATCCGACAAGCGGTGAAACAATATATTCCAGCTTAGTGGTATTATTTGAATAGTGAAAATAGTAGTATTTTTAACAATTCGCCTCTTCAGTTGGTAAAATCAATTCTGTTTTGGTATGATACAAGTGAAATTGTAAACAATGTCACATGGTGCTATAAATAACACCGCCATTTCTACTAGAATGGTTCACTGACTGAATAAAAGGAGGAAATTACTATGCCTTTAGTTTCAATGAAAGACATGCTAATTAAAGCAAAAGAAAACAGCTATGCAGTAGGTCAATTCAACCTGAATAACCTTGAGTTCACTCAAGCGATCCTGCAAGCGGCCGAAGAAGAAAAATCACCTGTCATCCTTGGTGTTTCTGAAGGGGCAGCACGTTACATGAGCGGCTTCAAAACAGTTGTGAAAATGGTTGAAGGTCTTATGGAAGACTTAAACATCACAGTACCTGTTGCGATTCACTTGGACCACGGTTCAAGCTATGACAAATGTAAAGAAGCAATCGATGCAGGATTCACTTCCGTTATGATCGACGCTTCTCACGGTCCTTTCGAGGAGAACATTGAAATCACTTCTAAAGTGGTTGAATATGCTCACTCTAAAGGTGTTTCTGTTGAAGCTGAGCTTGGAACTGTCGGTGGACAAGAGGATGACGTAGTGGCAGATGGCGTTATCTATGCAGATCCTAAGGAGTGTCAAGAATTGGTGGAACGCACTGGTATTGATACGCTTGCTCCTGCACTTGGTTCTGTTCACGGTCCTTACAAAGGTGAACCAAACCTTGGATTCAAAGAAATGGAAGAAATCGGTGCGGCGACTGGAGTACCTCTAGTACTTCACGGTGGTACTGGAATCCCTACAAAAGATATCCAAAAAGCGATTTCTTACGGAACGGCTAAAATCAACGTAAACACTGAAAACCAAATTGCTTCTGCTAAAGCAGTACGTGAAGTGCTTGCGGCTGATACAGAAGTATATGATCCACGTAAATACATGGGGCCGGCTCGTGAAGCGATCAAAGCGACGGTTGCTGGTAAAATGCGCGAATTCGGTTCTTCCAACCAAGCGTAATAGATAGGTAATGTCTGGAAAGTCTTTCGTGATAGATTACGGGCTTTCCGTATGTGGTAGTAAAAGAATGAAGCTGTAGGATGGGACTGGCACCAGGAGAGGGTTGATACCTTTTTGGGTCAGTCCCTTCCGTTCATTAAAAGATGATTGAAAATTTTGTCGAAAACGGGGTAGAGGAAATGAAATTTTTCATAGATACAGCAAACATGAGTGAAATCAAAGAAGCATTTGATTGGGGAATCGTTTCAGGAGTGACAACGAATCCGTCGCTTGTCGCGAAAGAAAAAAACGTGACATTTGAAGATCGATTAAAAGAAATCACAGAATTAGTCCCTGGTTCTGTCAGCGCTGAAGTCATCGCGACAGATGCTGAAGGAATGATCAAAGAGGGCAGGGAGCTTGCGAAGATTGCACCTAACATTACAGTTAAGCTTCCAATGACACCGGATGGTTTGAAAGCGACATCTACTTTTGCTAAAGAAGGAATTAAGACAAATGTTACGCTGATTTTCAGTGCGAACCAGGCGCTTTTAGCGGCTCGTGCTGGAGCGACATATGTTTCGCCTTTTTTAGGAAGATTAGATGATATCGGCCATGATGGTCTTGAGCTTGTATCCAAGATAGCAGAAATCTTTGCGATTCATGGTCTGGAAACAGAAATCATTGCGGCTTCGACCCGTCACCCTCAGCACATTACAGAGGCAGCCTTAAGAGGGGCGCATATTGCGACAGTTCCTCTGAAAGTGTTGAAGCAACTGTTCCATCATCCACTGACGGATAAAGGGATTGAAGCATTCCTGAATGATTGGAACAACCGTTGATCTTAGGTCAATCGGTCTAAGCGAAAAAAATTCGATTATCCTATACATGTTTTGACGAATTATGTATAAACTAGTAGACAATACTTCTTAGAACGTCTTCTTTTGGAAAAATAATCCTTTTTGTTCTTGGTGTGCGGAGTCCGACAGCCATTGGGGCTTCCCCATCAATGAACAGTGGAAGGGAGTTTAATATGGAAAAGCTAAAAATTGCAGGAGGTTACCCCCTTGAAGGAACCATTAAAGTCAGTGGGGCCAAAAACAGTGCGGTAGCCTTGATCCCGGCAACCATTCTTGCTGATTCACCAGTCACAATCGAAGGGTTACCAGACATCTCTGATGTAAGGACACTGAAGGATCTATTAGAAGAGATCGGTGGTTCAGTCACGTTGGAAGATGGGGATATGAGTGTAGATCCAAGTCAAATGGTGTCCATGCCTTTACCAAGCGGAAAGGTGAAGAAGCTTCGTGCGTCCTATTATTTAATGGGAGCGATGCTTGGACGTTTCAAAAAAGCGGTCATCGGATTACCGGGTGGATGTCATCTTGGTCCACGTCCGATCGATCAACATATTAAGGGCTTCGAGGCTCTTGGAGCAGAAGTGACGAATGAACAGGGTGCGATCTATTTACGTGCCGATGAATTAAAAGGTGCCCGCATCTACCTTGACGTCGTCAGTGTAGGAGCGACCATTAACATCATGCTTGCCGCTGTACGTGCAAAAGGCCGAACGATCATTGAAAATGCGGCGAAAGAACCTGAGATCATTGACGTAGCTACCTTACTAAGCAATATGGGTGCGAAGATCAAAGGGGCAGGAACCGATGTCATCCGCATTGATGGTGTAGACGAGCTTCACGGCTGCCGTCACACAATCATCCCTGACCGCATTGAAGCAGGAACGTTCATGATTCTTGCGGCAGCAGTCGGTAAAGGTGTGCTTGTTGATAACGTTATCCCATTACATATGGAATCCGTCATTGCCAAGCTCCGTGAAATGGGTGTTCCTGTTGAAACGAATGACGATCAAATCTTTATCGGCAGGGCGGACAAGCTCAAATCCGTTGATGTGAAAACATTGGTGTATCCAGGTTTCCCGACAGATCTGCAGCAGCCGTTCACCACGTTATTAAACCGTGCAGAAGGCTCTGCCGTCGTAACGGATACCATCTATTCCGCCCGCTTCAAGCATATTGATGAACTGAGAAGAATGAATGCCACGATAAAGGTGGAAGGACGCTCAGCCATCGTCAATGGACCTGTACAATTACAAGGCGCCAAAGTGAAAGCAAGTGACCTGCGCGCAGGAGCAGCCCTTGTCATCGCCGGCTTAATGGCAGAAGGAATCACTGAAGTAACCGGTCTCGAGCACATCGATCGCGGATACAGCGACCTCGTTGCCAAACTCGAAGGCCTTGGAGCGACAATCTGGCGTGAAAAAATGTCAGCTGAAGAATTGGAACAGATGAAGTCGTAGTTTCTTAAAGCTGTACTATTGTAAGGATGATTGTTTCCATTAGAAGTAATGATAAAACATTTAAAACTAAGTTGATTGGAACGGAAGGGTGCTCGACTCCTGCGGGAGAAGCGGGACAGTACGAAAAGCGTAGGCGGCTCGCACAGCCCCGACAAGCATAAGCTAAATGGGCCGGGAAGGCGTTCTTTGCCTTCTTGGACCATTTAGCTTATGACCTCGAGGGGCTAGCCGCCGGAGTTAGACAGGTGAGACCCCGCAGGCGAAACCGAGGAGGCTCACCGCCCGCCCCGCGGAAAGCGAGCACCCTGGAGTGGAAATCAACAACTACTCGCTTTTTGTTAATTTCCTTAAATATTTCCAATATGACCAGTTCTTTTTCGACTATATGACCCATTGTGTCCTACTTTTTTAGAAAAAAAGTCTCTCCTTCCTCTTTAATGTGTTACAATAAATCTGTTAATATGTTATACAATTAAAGAATATTGTAAAACAAAAGGGATTACGGGAGGCTATATACATGGAAAGAAGTTTATCAATGGAGCTTGTTCGAGTAACAGAGGGGGCTGCTCTTGCATCGGCTCGCTGGATGGGTCGCGGTAAGAAGGATGAAGCAGATGATGCTGCAACCTCAGCCATGCGCGATGTATTCGATACAGTACCCATGAAGGGTACAGTTGTCATCGGTGAAGGTGAAATGGATGAAGCTCCAATGCTATATATTGGTGAGAAACTAGGGACAGGCTATGGTCCGCGTGTAGATGTGGCCGTCGATCCGTTGGAAGGAACAAATATCGTTGCTTCCGGAGGCTGGAATGCACTGGCGGTCCTCGCGGTGGCAGACCACGGAAACCTACTGAACGCACCTGATATGTATATGGATAAAATCGCAGTTGGACCGGAAGCGGTTGGTGAAATTGATATTAACGCTTCTGTTATCGATAATCTGAAAGCAGTGGCAAAAGCAAAGAATAAGGACATCGAAGACGTAGTGGCTACCGTCTTGAATCGTCCTCGTCATGAGCATATCATCCAGCAGCTGAGAGAAGCGGGAGCTCGTATCAAACTGATCAATGATGGTGACGTAGCAGGAGCTATGAACACGGCATTCGATCATACAGGTGTCGATATTTTATTCGGATCAGGCGGAGCTCCAGAGGGAGTGCTTGCTGCTGTTGCGTTGAAATGCCTGGGTGGAGAAATCCAAGGGAAGCTGCTTCCACAGAATGATGCCGAATTGCAGCGCTGTATCAGCATGGGCTTAGATGTGGATAAAGTCCTTAGAATGGAAGACCTCGTATGCGGTGATGATGCAATCTTCGCAGCAACAGGTGTGACGGACGGTGAACTGTTAAGAGGTGTTCAGCTTAAAGGGACATACGGATTGACTCATTCCGTCGTCATGCGTGCGAAGTCTGGAACCGTCCGCTTCATTGACGGACGTCATAGTCTTCAGAAAAAGCCAAACCTCGTTATGAAATAATAAATAGACATTGAAACATAGAGAGAGAAACAAACTCTTCTTATTAGAGATCAGGGATGGGCAGAGTATCTTACATTTCTGCCCATCACCACTCTTATCACTCACTTTTTTTCTTCATAGGTGAAAAAATGCTGCCTATCTACAAAATTACCTTCCTTTTTTTATCCAGTCATTGATTCTTGATTAAAAGTATGGTTACAATAGATAAGGTTTTTATCTTCAGCATTTTTTCTATTAGTTTATGCTTCAACATATTTCTTCATTTTTAGAAAAATCTACCCTTCTTTTTTTTATATTTTAGGTAGGACAAATTAATAAAGCGTGGTGTCATAATGGAAGAGTTAACAATCTCTAGCTTAGAAAATATGAAGCTTAAAGAGCTTTATGAGCTAGCCAAACAATACAAAGTTTCTTATTATAGTAAATTAACAAAAAAAGAACTGATTTTCGCTATCCTTAAAGTCCGTGCAGAACAAGAGGGATTCTTCTTTATGGAAGGCGTTCTTGAAATCATCCAATCAGAGGGCTTCGGTTTCTTACGACCGATCAACTATTCTCCAAGCTCTGAGGATATTTATATTTCTGCATCACAGATCCGCCGTTTCGACCTTCGCAACGGGGATAAAGTATCAGGGAAAGTGCGTCCGCCGAAGGAAAACGAGCGTTATTTCGGACTCCTTCATGTTGAAATGGTCAATGGAGAAGAGCCCGAATCTGCGAAAGAACGTGTACATTTCCCAGGTTTGACGCCTTTATATCCAGACCGTCAAATGAAGCTGGAAACAACACCAAATAAAATCTCCACGCGCATCATGGATCTCATCGCGCCGGTCGGCTTTGGACAACGTGGTTTAGTCGTAGCTCCACCTAAAGCTGGTAAGACGATGCTGATCAAAGAGATCGCAAACTCGATCACAACCAATCATCCAGAAGCGGAATTAATCATCCTTCTTATCGATGAGCGCCCGGAGGAAGTAACAGATATCGAACGCTCTGTAGAAGCAGAAGTCGTAAGCTCTACATTTGATGAAGTACCGGAAAACCACATCAAAGTGGCAGAACTCGTTCTTGAGCGTGCGATGCGTTTAGTGGAGCATAAGCGTGATGTGATTATCCTGATGGATAGCATCACTCGTTTGGCACGTGCTTATAACCTCGTCATCCCGCCAAGTGGACGAACTCTTTCCGGAGGTATCGATCCTGCTGCGTTCCACCGCCCGAAACGATTCTTTGGTGCGGCACGTAACATTGAAGAAGGCGGAAGCTTGACGGTCCTGGCAACGGCATTAGTGGATACAGGTTCCCGTATGGATGATGTCATCTATGAAGAATTCAAAGGAACAGGTAACCTTGAACTTCATCTTGACCGTTCTCTTGCTGAAAGACGTATCTTCCCTGCCATCGACATCCGTCGTTCCGGAACGCGTCGTGAGGAACTTCTCATCAAACCTGATCATCTTGAAAAGCTGTGGGCGATTCGTAAAGCCATGTCCGATCAGCCTGATTTCGCCGAGAAGCTTATGCGCAAGCTGAAGCAATCGAAGACGAATGAAGAGTTTTTCAATGTGTTGACAGAAGAGTCGAAGAAGCGTTAATCTAGTAATCGAATGATTTTTTGAGGAGAGAGGGATGTCTGTAACTTCCAATTTTACAGGTTGCAAATATCGCTTGTCCTTGTTATAATAGTGTCAATGTGTTTTAAAAAATGGATGTGGTAAGGGGCTGGCTATAACTCTCATGCTTATGCTCATATCACATATATCTTCGTAATAAATTACTCTGTCTCAGATGATTCAGGGCGGAAGGAGATGAAAGAAATGAAATCAGGAATTCATCCTAAGTACAACACGATCAAAGTTAGCTGTGCTTGCGGTAACGAATTTGAAACTGGTTCTGTAGCGGAAGAAATGCGCGTTGAGGTATGTTCTGAATGCCATCCATTCTACACAGGACGTCAGAAATTCGCTGACGCTGGTGGACGTGTTGACCGTTTCAACAAAAAATACGGTCTTAAAAATCAACAACAATAATGAAGAGCTGGAAGGTCATATCGAATTACTTTGTGCGTAAAGCATGAATTTTTGAGATTGTCACTTCTCTTCTATTAGAAAAACAGGCAAGGATCTTCATGCTTGCCTGTTTTTTATTCTCTTTAAAGCAAATGGTCGAAGAAATAGAGGCAGTTCCAATTGAGCTGTGCCTCTTTTTTTCTGCCAAATTACTGAAAATCAAGCATTATTCCCGTACATAAAGGAATGCTTTATACTAAAGAGTAGTCCGTTTTTACTAACAGTCAGACTGTTTTAATATAAAATAATGAGTAAGGAAGGAGAGGCGCTTTCGTGTATGTCATGAAACAAACGGGTTGGGTAGAAGTCATTTGCGGCAGCATGTTCTCAGGGAAATCCGAGGAACTGATCCGCCGGGTACGACGCACTCAATTTGCTAAACAAGAAATTGCTGTGTATAAGCCAAAACTAGATAATCGCTATAGCGATGAATCGGTTGTATCTCATAACGGTACCTCTGTAATCGCCAAAGCAGTCGAGGGATCTACTGTTATCCTCGATGACCTGAATCCAGAGGTAGATGTAGTTGCTATTGATGAGGTTCAATTTTTTGACGAAGGCATTGTCGAGGTCGTTCAGAAATTAGCAAACAGTGGATATCGTGTCATCCTCGCAGGACTTGATCAGGATTTCCGCGGAGAACCATTCGGGCCAATGCCTGATTTAATGTCCATCGCCGAACAAGTGACAAAACTCCAAGCCGTTTGTGCAGTATGCGGCTCTCCTGCAAGTCGAACGCAACGATTAATCAATGGCGAACCAGCTTGCTACGATGATCCCGTCATCCTGGTGGGTGCCTCTGAAGCTTATGAGCCAAGATGCCGCCATCACCATGAAGTCCCGACCGGAATCAGTGTCACACCTGATATGGTGAAGGAATTATAGTAAATGAAGCCCTTTGTTTGGGGCTTTTTTTATTTGGCTCTTTTCGTAACGGTGGTGTATATAGCGCAGGCTCATCGAATGCTCTAAGAATCAGCGGGTGCTTGATGGTTAGGGGAATGTTTCGCTTAAGACGGATGCACTCCAATCTTTATATGCATAAGCACTTTCCTGTAGGAAATCCTAAAAACAGGAGGTGTGAAAGCATGAAAAAACTGCTGTTAGCTTTATCTTTTACTGTATTCTTCATTTTAATCACCGCTTGTGGAGTAAATCAGGAATCGGAATACGGTATGCACGAAGATGAAAATGGGACACGATTCATTGATAATCGAAAAGAGGTCAATGATCGTCAAGATAGAAGCGTCAGAAATACGACAAATGAAAACCCGAACTTTCCAAACCTGACGAACTCACCAGGTACAACTTCGACGACAACTGGTGTGTATGAGGACAAAGCCCGTGAGGTTGTGAGGGAGTATTCCAACTTTGAACCAGATGAAGTCTGGATCAATGGCGAACAAATGTGGGTGACGGCACATACCCAGAAAGAAATGAGTATGGCTGAGACGGATAAAGAAGAAGCGATGTTAAAAGAGAGATTGGAAAAAGCCATCCCAAGGTTCAATATAAATGTGAAAATCACCGAAAGATAAAAATAGGCAAGCAGGTCTGGCACTTGATCTGCTTGCCTTCTACATAAAATTTACCACTTTATGCCTTCTGACTGATCCCGATCCTCCTTGTGTTTACATACACCATATAATATAATTAGACTGTTATGGACTAAAATTGAGGTGAATAGCTGTGTTCGATCGTTTACAAGCAGTGGAAGATCGCTATGATAAGTTAAATGAACTATTGAGTGATCCAGAAATTGTGAATGACCCAAAGAAGCTAAGAGATTATTCAAAAGAGCAATCAGACATCCAAGCAACGGTAGAAGCATATCGAGAATATAAAGAACTTACTGGGCAGTATAAAGACGCTAAGGCAATGCTGGATGATAAGCTTGATGCTGATATGCGTGAAATGGTGAAAGAAGAAGTTTCCGAGCTTGAAGAACAAATTGAAGCATTGGAAGCCCGTCTGAAAATATTATTGATCCCTAAAGACCCGAACGATGATAAGAACGTAATCATGGAGGTTCGCGGAGCTGCAGGTGGAGATGAAGCAGCCCTGTTTGCTGGTGACTTATACCGTATGTACAGTCGCTATGCAGAATCCCAAGGCTGGAAGACCGAAGTGATGGAAGCGAACTCCACTGGTGTTGGCGGATATAAAGAGATCATCTTTATGATCAACGGAAATGGCGCATTTTCCAAAATGAAATACGAAAACGGGGCACACCGTGTGCAACGTGTACCTGAAACAGAATCAGGCGGACGTATCCATACGTCGACGGCAACGGTTGCCTGCCTGCCGGAAGCGGAAGAAGTCGAAGTGGATATCCACGACAAAGATATCCGTGTCGATACCTTCGCATCCAGTGGCCCGGGAGGACAAAGTGTTAATACAACCATGTCTGCAGTCCGTCTGACTCACTTGCCGACAGGTGTAGTCGTTTCATGTCAGGATGAAAAGTCGCAAATCAAGAACAAAGAGAAAGCAATGAAAGTATTGCGTGCACGCGTTTACGATAAATTCCAACGTGAAGTTCAAGCTGAATACGATGCAAACCGTAAATCAGCCGTTGGTACAGGTGATCGTTCAGAACGTATCCGTACGTACAATTTCCCACAAAACCGCGTCACGGATCACCGAATCGGATTGACGATTCAAAAGCTCGATCAAATTCTTGAAGGGAAGATGGATGAAGTCATCGATGCGTTGATCATCGAAGATCAATCCAAGCTTCTTGAGAGACTGGAAGAATAATGACGTCTGTTACTATATTTGAAGCCCTAAAATGGGCTTCTTCTTTTTTAGTCGAGAATGGCCGTGATGAAAATGTGGGAGAGATCTACTTGCGCCATCTGATGGGAATGTCCCGATCGCAACTGCTGGCAGAACAGCGGAGGTCCGTCCCGGAGGAGAAGTGGGAAGAATACCAGGATGGGATTCGCCAGCATGTAGGCGGGGTGCCGATTCAGCATATTATCGGGATTGAAGAGTTTTATGGTCGGGAGTTTGTGGTGAATGAGCATGTGCTGATTCCGAGGCCTGAAACGGAAGAACTGATCTATTATGGATTGGCAAAAATGAAGGATCTTTTTTCTGAAGCGGAAACTCCTCTACGGGCTGCCGATGTAGGAACGGGCAGCGGCGCGATTGCGATTACATTGAAGCTCGAAGCAGACCGGTCACCTATTGAGATGATGGCTGTGGATATTTCACCGGAGGCATTGGCTGTTGCAAGGGAAAATAGTGAGAAACTCGGTGCGGATGTTCGCTTTTTTGAAGGAGATTTATTGCAGCCTTTGATCAAAGAAGGTGTGAAGCTCGATATCCTTTTATCGAATCCTCCATATATTCCATTGACGGATCGTGAAACTTTATCAGATGTCGTCATTGAACATGAACCTGAACTCGCTTTGTTTGGCGGGGAAGATGGATATGATCTGTACAAGAGATTTATGGATGAACTGCCATTGGTGATGAAGGAAAAATGTCTGATCGGCTTTGAAGTCGGAGTCGGACAGGGCGAGACGGTTGCAGACCTGCTGCAAGATGCGTTTCCAGCTGCCCATGTAGAAGTAGTACATGACATCAACGGGAAAGATCGAATGGTGTTTTGTCTGAGAAAATAAGGATGTTGACCCTCGATTCGTATGATCGGGGGGTTTTTGTGTGGTGTGCGGGATGAACTCGTGAGTTTTTATCCGAATAAGTGAGCGTTTGGGTGTCGAAGAGTGGATTGAATGGAAATGTAAGGGTGAAATCCTTTATATTCATGTTATATTATCGATTTTTAATCGGATATTATCGACTTGGACACTTTTATTATCAACTTTCGCGCATTTGTTTTCAAAAGTAGGATTTTATTTTCAATTCTAGCCCATTTATTTTCAAAAATAGGATTTTATTTTCAAAAATAAAATTCAGCAGATTTCCCAAACAAAAATGTTATTTTACTAGTTTAAGATTTCCCCTTTTTGACTAGACTGTTTTACTGAGGGGGAGAGGAAATGAAAACAAAACATACGGTTTTATTGTATATCTTGATTCTATCATTAGGAACGATTCTAAGTTTATATATACCAAAGCAGGAAATGGCGGCTCAGGAGACGATGGTGATTCCGGAAGAAGCGATTCGACTCCGGATTCTCGCAAACAGTGATATGGAGCAGGACCAGAACGTGAAAAGACTCGTACGTGATGAAGTAAATAAGGAGATAACAAATTGGGTATCGACTCTTACATCACAAGACGAGGCAAAATCAGTGATTCAAGCGGGATTACCGGAGCTGCAGAAAATTGCAGAAGAGGTTGTCGCGGAGCAAGGCTTAGATCAATCGGTGAAAGTTGATTTTGGAAAAGTCGAGTTTCCTACTAAATTATACGGTCAATATTTATATCCGGCAGGTGAGTATGAAGCAGTGTTGATTACTCTCGGTGCAGGGGAAGGAGCGAACTGGTGGTGTGTCCTTTATCCACCTCTATGCTTCCTTGATTTCTCGACTGGAAATGCGGTAAGAAGTCCTGGATTTGAAACGACAGTGGAGGCCAGTGGAAATGAAATCACCGAAGTGGATCCCGAAGATCAGGCAGATGAATTGGACTCAGATGCAGAAGGAATGAAAGCTCCTGAAACCGAAATGGAAGATGTGGTAGCTTATAAAGAAGTCGAGCTGGAAGCAGTGGAAGCAGAAATGGTGGCTGCAGAAGAAAACAAGGAAGAGCTTCTAGTAAAAGAAAACAGTGTGAAAGCAGAACCAGTCTTCGTTGAAGAAGGAGAAGAGGAAGAAGTAAAGGTGCGCTTCTTCGTGGTAGATCTTTTCAAAGGATTATTCAATAAGTAAAACGAGAGCTTCATCCCCCAGAGATGGAGCTTTTTTATGTCTATCTTTCTATTACTTTTCCCAACAACTTGTTCTATTCTCTCTTTCTCCTCATACATTTACACTAGGGGATGATAGAAAAGGGAGGAAGAAATGATGTTAAAAGTGATTCGCCAGGCAACACAGGAAGATATCCATGAAGTTGTAGCCTTCTTAATGAAAGCGGGTTTAAGTACAGAAGGCATTAAAAATAGTGTTGATTGTTTTTTAGTAGTGGAAGACTCAGAGAAGCAGTTAATCGGGACGCTTGGGATTGAAGTTCAGGAGAAAATAGGCCTTCTGCGCTCACTCGTTGTGACTTCTTCTTTTGAAAGTGAAGAATTATTTGCTCTTTTTCAAGAGATTTTAAAATTGGCGAAAGAAAAAGAACTTACGAGCCTTTACTTAATCTCTAATCGAAAAGCATCGCTGAATTTCTTTGATTTGTTAGGTTTTCAACAGGAAAAAGAGCCTTTTGTGGATGAACTGAAGAATTTCGTTCACGCCAAAAAGTTATCCACAGTGGATAACTGCATTACGATGAAGCTGGAACTTTAGGGTGAAATGAGAGGTTTCGACAAATTTCCACTAAAAGATATTATTGTTCGATAGTAGTCTGCTTGTAGACTGAATCATTTTTATAGAAAAATGATTCAGTTTTTTTATGTGTATAATTCGACAAAATACGTGAAGTGCCATTCGCTAACGTAAATATCTCTTTTTTCAGAATTATTCACACCATCCACAGGTTTATCCACAGTCTGTTGAGTTTTATTCACGTTTTGTGGACAAGACTTGAGAATTTGTGGGATTTCTTTTATACTTTCAAAAGAGTACGATAGTTGAACGCTTGTTAATTCAGTATTTATATACAGAGTTTGATTGTTGAAATAAAAAGGTGGATGACGGAAATGATGAAACATTGGATTGTGGAAAGAGATGTGGATAACAGTGAAAGTTATCCACATATTGTGGATGCAGCGAAGATTCTTCAACAAAATGAGGTGATTGCGTTCCCGACAGAGACGGTTTATGGTCTGGGGGCCAATGCGAAATCGGATACCGCTGTGGGGAAAATCTTCAAAGCGAAGGGAAGACCATCGGATAATCCACTGATTGTCCACATATCAAATATAGATCAGCTGGAAGAACTGGTGGAGGATGTTTCTGGTGATGCAGCGAACCTCATCGATGCTTTTTGGCCGGGTCCATTGACGATAATTTTTAAAAATAAGGAAAACGTACTTTCTGAAAAGGTAACAGCGGGATTACCGAGCGTGGGGATCCGGATGCCTGATCACCCGGTAGCCCTGGCCATCATTGAAGCATCGGGACTCCCGATTGCGGCCCCAAGTGCAAACCGCTCGGGAAAACCAAGTCCGACAACGGCTCAGCATGTCATCGATGATCTGGAGGATCTAATTGCAGGAGTGGTCGACGGAGGCGAAACGGGAATAGGTGTGGAATCAACTGTAGTGGATTGCACCGGAACAAGCCCGATTGTTTTACGTCCCGGAGGAGTCACGATCGAACAGCTGGAAGAAGTGGTCGGTTTAGTGGAAGTGGACCCTTCTTTAAAAGAAGGAAAGGGGGCTCCAAAATCCCCTGGCATGAAATATACACACTACGCCCCTGATGCTCCTGTGTATTTAGTGGATGGTACGAGGGAGGACCTTCAGAAATTGGTAGATAACAAAAAAGCAGAAGGTCTCAAAGTGGGTGTGTTGACAACGGAAGAATTCATGGATGACTTCGAGGCAGATGTCATTCTCTCGGTTGGACGAAGAGAGGACCTGACAACAGTCGCTCGGAGTCTCTACGATACGCTCCGTGCTTTTAATAAAAGCGATGTAGATATCATTTTTGCCGAAATGTTTCCCGAAGAAGGAGTAGGACTGGCGATTATGAACCGACTTCAGAAAGCCGCCGGGTATCGGGTGGTTAAAGGATGATGTTTTGACCCTATGGTTTGATGGGACCAAAGGGGTTTTTTGTAGCGCCGATATTCACTGTAGTAGTAATGTTTTACAATAATACCCAGACTCCTGTCCATTTCTCATTCTATTTTCCCTTGGACGTGCATAAATTTGTTCTGTAGGCATGTCCGGAGGGGGAAAAACAAAGATGACAACGATTATTGGAGAATTGATTACGCTGATGTTAATGGCATTTGCCCTTGGGATGGATGCCTTTTCGATCGGGATCGGGATGGGTATGTTTCAGCTGAGACTAAAGCAAATCTTATATATAGGATTGGTCGTCGGGATCTTTCATGTGTGGATGCCCCTCTTCGGGATGATGACGGGGAAGTTTTTATCAGAAACGTTCGGTGCATTTGCAGGGTACGCAGGCGGGCTGCTTTTGATTGTATTGGGAATTCAAATGTTCATGTCAAGCTTCAAGGAAGAGGAATCGACACTCATTTCTCCAGTGGGGTTTGGATTGGTGCTCTTTGCCTTGAGTGTAAGCTTGGACAGCTTTTCCGTTGGACTGACCCTGGGGATTTTCGGTGCGAGAACCGCGGTCGCCCTTTTCTGTTTCGGAATAGCGGCGACGGTTTTGACATGGGCCGGTTTATTGATAGGGCGGAAATTCCAGGGGGTACTCGGTACATATAGTGAGGCTCTGGGTGGAAGCATTTTGTTTGCGTTTGGGATTAAGCTTTTGCTGCCGTTGTAATAAAGCTGGTGATGGTAGATTGGGAGTTTTATAGACGAAGGTCCGTCCCTCTTGGGTGGGCTTTTTTTGTGGTTTATCTTATGCTTGTCGTGCCTGAGCAAGCCCCCTTCGCTTTTCTATTTGTCCAGCTCCGGGGGCTTGGGGCTCGAGGTCATAAGTCAAGCCGACCAAAAAGGCAAAGAGCGCCTTTCCGGCCGACTCGTCTTATGCTTGTCGCCCCAGGGCAAGCCCCCTGCGCATTTCTTTTGTATATATTGTGAATGGGCTATGGGGAGATTGGAAAATATTTTATAATAGGCTGTAAGGAGGATGACGTGATGAATATTTTATTTGTTTGTACGGGAAATACATGCCGAAGTCCTATGGCGGAGGCGGTTTTGAAGCATAAGGGTGTGGAGAAGTTTGATGTGAAGTCTGCAGGGGTTTTTGCCATGGACGGAAGTGATGCTTCATTTCAGACTAAAGAAGTGCTGAAAGAGAACGATATAATACATAGACACCAATCGAGTTCGCTCTCGAGGGAGAACCTGGACTGGGCTTCCTATATTTTTACAATGACATCGAATCATAAGCGGGCGATAGTGGATCAGTATCCACATGTGGCGGACAAAATTTTCACATTAAAGGAGTTTGTCCTTGAAAATCCTGCTGATTTGGACGTATCGGATCCGTATGGGGGAAGTGTGGACATCTATAGACATACATACAGAGAGTTGGATTCACTGATTGGGGAGTTAATCAAAAAGCTGGATTAAGGTCGAGACAGGGAGAGAAAAAGGATGGGGAAAGAGAGAAGCTATAAATCGGGTCTTAGAAAGAAATTAGTCTTCTTTATCACGCTTCTTGCAGTGGTGACGTATTCAACGAGTGCACTTTTTATTTATTTTATCAAACCTATTTTTGCACCTGATATGAACGAGCTTTTATTTACGAGCATGACACTGGGGATGGGTGTTTTCTGGTCAGGTGTGCTTGCCTTTTTTGCAGCGGGATTCATCGTCAAACCACTTCAGCGTTTGGAGCAGGCGGCGTTGAAAGCAGCACAAGGGGACATTGCAGTGGAAGTCGTGGTGCCGAAGTCGGATGATGAAATCCGATCACTCGCATTGGCCTTCAATCGCATGCTCCATAATCTCCGGGACATGGTATCGAGTATTGACGAGAATTTCACTAAAACAAATTCGAATGTGATTGAGCTGTCGAGAGCATCGAAAGCAGCTTCTACTCAAGCGGATTCCATTTCCAAAACGATCAGCGAAATTTCAGCGGGTGCCGAGAGCTCGGCCTTGGCCATTCAAACGACGGCTGAATCTGTTGAGGACGTGATTCGAATCGCACAGGAAGTACAGAATCACTCCAAATCATCTGAGCAATTGTCCAAGAATATGGTGACGGAGCTTCAAGGGAGCAAGGAGGTAATTCATTCCCTGGTAGAAGGTATCAACCGGCTTGCAAAAGGTAATGAAGATTCATTGGACGCCGTGCACCGATTGGAAGACAATGCGAAAAAGGTGGAGAAGATCATTCAGTTGGTCGGGGATATTGCAAACCAAACCAATCTTCTCGCCTTGAATGCCTCCATTGAAGCGGCACGGGCAGGAGAGCACGGTAAAGGATTTGCCGTGGTTGCCGAGGAAGTCCGAAAACTGGCAGACGAAAGCGGCAGGGCAGTCCAAGGCATTTCCGAACTCATCAAGAACATTCAGGCTGAGGTTGGAAATGTCGTCGGACAGATCACTGCTCAAGTTGACTCTGCAAATTCTGAAGCGAAAAAAGGAACACAGACAAATGAAATAATCGAAACGATGACGAAGACGATCCATGAAGTGGCAGAAGCCGTTCAGAACATTTCAATCCTTGTAGATCAACAGATGGAAAGCATCCAACTGACTTCCCAGCAATCCCAGGAGGTAGCGGCCATTGCAGAAGAAACCTCCGCGGGGGCGGAGGAAGTGTCGGAATCTACTAGAGAACAAGCGGTTGTAATGAGTGACGTACAGGAATTGGCATTGAACCTCAAAGAACAAGCGGAATCACTGAAGAGTACGATTACTCGGTTTCATTTGTAAGATAGACGGACATGAGGGACGGACCTCATGTTCGTTTTTTTTGAGGAGTGACTTTCGGCTCCTTCTTTTAAAAATGATCTCAAAAACTTTATATAATGAAGAGTATGTGGCAAAATAAAACCTAACAAAGTCTAGTCATATGGGGAGTGGGATTACGATGAAAATTGCAATTGCATCCGATCACGGCGGGGTAAATATCCGCGAAGAAATCAAATCATTATTAGAAGAGCTGGGCCTTGAATATGAGGATTTCGGCTGTGAGTGTGGAACGTCCGTTGACTATCCGGACTATGCCGTTCCTGTTGCAGAAAAAGTGGCGAGTGGTGAGTTCGATCGCGGCATTCTGATTTGTGGTACAGGAATTGGTATGAGCATTTCAGCTAATAAGGTCAAGGGGATCCGCTGTGCTCTTGTACATGATGTATTCAGTGCAAAAGCGACCCGCGAGCACAATGACAGCAATATGCTGGCCATGGGTGAACGCGTCATTGGTCCGGGTCTTGCGCGTGAAATCGCCAAAACATGGCTCGGTGCGGAATTCGAGGGTGGCCGCCATGCCAATCGTATTGGGAAAATCACGGCATACGAAGACAAACAGTAGGGAGTTGATTTCATGGAAATCGCTCAATTAAAAGAAGAACTGCAAACGATCCTCCGAGATTTCAGCGAACAGGTTCCGATGAAAAAAGGACAAGTGTTTGTTGTAGGCTGCTCCACATCAGAAGTGATGGGGGAGAGGATCGGCACATCAGGAACCATAGAAGTAGCGGAAATGATTTTTGAAGAGCTGAAGGGTTGGGCTGATTCCATTGGTGTTTCACTCGCTTTTCAATGCTGCGAGCACCTGAATCGGGCACTCGTTTTGGAGAGAGACGCTGCAGAAAGTAGAGGCTTGGATGAGGTAACGGTCATTCCTGTGCGAAAAGCAGGCGGAGCGATGGCGACCAAAGCGTATCACTCCTTTGAAGATCCCGTCATGGTAGAGCATATAAAAGGCGACGCCGGCATCGACATTGGGGATACCTTTATCGGCATGCACCTGAAACACGTGGCCGTCCCCATCCGGGTATCACAGAAAAGCCTCGGCGAAGCCCACGTCACACTCGCCAAAACCAGACCCAAACTCATCGGCGGAGTCAGAGCCGTATACGAATAATACACACTTGAAGGTCCGTTTCTCATCGTCGAGGGACGGACCTTTATTGTAGTGTCTCTGGTATTAGACCTTAAACCTATTTTGAATCCCGAACTATAAAGGGAATTAGGGGATTATGATTATGATAAATGGGTGAAATGGGAGATTTTCAACCATGGCAGTGATATCACTAACGATCATGAAAATTTCACAATCATTCGACAAATATAGGCATAATGCTACTCGTGGGGGAGCAGGCATGTAATAGATCGGTCTACTTGTGAACCATATCACATGAGGTCCGTCCCTCTAAACACGAACATTACGTTTTGACTAGAGGTTTTTATTTCGCGTTTTGCTGAATCGTGTTAGAATGAGATTGAATGAATCAATGAGGCACCTAGAGCAGTTGGGCCTATGAATTAAAGGGGGATATGTATGAGTAAGATTGCCAAGCAAGATCCGGAAATTTATGCAGCGATTCAAGATGAATTAGAGCGTCAACGAACGAAAATCGAGTTAATTGCATCTGAAAACTTTGTCAGTGAAGCGGTTATGGAAGCACAAGGCTCCGTTCTGACAAACAAGTATGCAGAGGGGTACCCAGGTCGTCGCTATTATGGTGGCTGTGAGCATGTCGATGTAGCTGAGAATTTAGCTCGCGATCGTGCAAAGGAACTTTTTGGAGCTGAGCATGTAAACGTTCAGCCTCACTCAGGAGCACAAGCCAATATGGCAGTCTACTTCACGATCCTCGAACAAGGTGACACGGTTCTTGGAATGAACTTATCTCATGGTGGACATCTGACTCACGGAAGTGCAGTCAACTTCAGTGGTGTTCAATATAATTTCGTAGAGTATGGTGTGGATGAAGAAAAGCATCTTATCAATTATGAAGATGTTAGACAAAAAGCATTAGAGCACAAGCCTAAGCTGATCGTAGCTGGAGCAAGTGCATATCCAAGAGCGATCGATTTCGCTAAATTCCGTGAAATCGCAGACGAAGTGGGAGCCTACTTAATGGTGGATATGGCTCACATCGCCGGTCTTGTAGCAGCTGGTCTTCATCAGAACCCGGTTCCTTATGCAGACTTCGTGACAACAACGACTCACAAAACGTTACGTGGACCTCGTGGCGGAATGATTCTATGTAAAGAAGAGTTTGCTAAGAAGATAGACAAGTCTATTTTCCCTGGAATTCAAGGCGGGCCACTTATGCACGTGATCTCAGCTAAAGCTGTTGCTTTCGGTGAAGCGCTTCAGGATTCCTTCAAAGACTATGCAAAGAACATCATCGACAATGCAAACCGTTTAGGTGAAGGTCTTGTTAAAGAAGGAATCAATCTTGTATCAGGTGGATCAGATAATCATCTATTACTTATCGACCTGCGTTCACTAGGACTGACTGGAAAAATCGCAGAAAAAGTGCTTGATGAAATTGGTATCACAGTAAACAAAAACACGATTCCATTCGATCCAGAAAGCCCATTCGTAACAAGCGGTGTCCGTATCGGTACGGCAGCTGTTACATCAAGAGGCTTCGGGCTCGAAGACATGGACGAAATTGCTTCCATCATGGCATTGACTCTTAAAAACCATGAAGATGAAGCGAAACTAGAAGAAGCACGCAAACGCGTCATCGACCTGACAAGCAAATTTGAATTATATCCAGAAAGATAATAGATGATGACCTCTTCATTAGGGACGGACCTCCCTGGTGGAGAGGTTTTTTAATAGAAAAGTAGATAAATCTATTGGTATTAGGCTCTAAATACTGGGCTGAGGGCCGACTTAAATGGTAATCCGGCCGTTATTCGCGATAATCCAGCCGTTTTACGTTAAAATCCGGCCGATTTTAATGGTAATCCAGCGGCTTTTCATAAAAATCCAGCCGTTTTTGGCAATAATCGATTAAGTCCATATAATTGTGTA
>NZ_JXZC01000014.1 GCF_000935355.1 Rossellomorea aquimaris | reverse complement strand
GTTCAGTTTTCAAGGTTCAATGTACTCCGCTCTTGTTTGGAGCGACTTTATTAATTTACCACACTCAACCGTGTGATGTCAACTGTTTTTCAAAAATTATTTATTGGTGTTTCTTCTAAATAATTCATTGCGTTTCAGCGACGTTTATTAATATACCAAGATTTTTCGAGAGGGTCAATACATTTTATAAACTTTTTTAAAAAAACATTTCAACTACATTAACTATTTTACAACCCTCTGCCTTTCAGACATACATTATCTGAATTCATTAGTAAATAGTAAAGCTCCCACTCGGATATAAGCGGAAGCTGATTTTCATTAATATGTTTCTTTCTTAGCTGCCGTCTTCATATATTTTAAACATTCCTTTTGACTGGCAAACCTTTTAAAGAGTGAGAATAAGATTTTGTACCGTTCATCCATTGCTCTCTTAACGATATGATCAATTCGAGAATCTTTTAGATCGAACAGTATTTCATCCATTTCTCTTTTTAACAAATATTCTATTTCTTGTTTCTCTCTGTCATTAATCATTAACCCCAGCAAGTATGTCACCCCTTAATGTTTGTATTTGTAGTTTTTTCCATTAAAAGAAATTTATAATCATTTTTTTATAAGATAGATATTTTTTCCGGGGACATGCATATCTTTAGTAGAGATAGACGGTTGAACGGAGGGATGAACGATTGAATACGTTTCACACAGTTAATGCTAAGAAGTTAAAGCAACTCAGTCTGATTATCGTGATTTCATTTTTCACTGCCTTGTTTGTATATAGCAGTAACCTTTCGACTCTTTCTGTTTTTAGTACGAAGGATGGACCGAAAGCGATCTACAAAGGGGAAAAAGGAGTCGCGATTACATTCAATATTGGCTGGGGAGATGAGAAAGCAGGTCCCATCCTTGAAGAATTAAAGAAGATGAATGTCGGGTCCGCTACCTTCTTTCTTTCCGGGGCCTGGGCGGAGAGACACCCTGATTTAGTGGAGAAAATTGTGAAGCAAGGATATGAAATCGGAAATCTCGGCTATGCCTATTCCGATTATACGGATATGGAACCAAATAAGATCAAGCAGGACATTTTAAAAGCCGATACCGTTTTTAAAAAGCTGAATGTAAAAGATGTGAAGTTATTACGCGTGCCAACGGGTCACTTTGATAAAGAAACATTAAAGGTAGCCGACTCCCTTGGACTTACAGTGGTTCACTGGAGTGTAGACTCTAAAGATTGGACGAATCCTGGCGTGGAAGAGATTGTAAAGAATGTGAAGAAAGCCAAAAAAGGGGACATCATCCTCCTTCACGCATCGGATTCAGCTAAACAAACAAAGTCCGCTTTACCGACCATCGTGAAGGAACTAAAAGGAAAAGGAAACTTCATTACAGTTTCAGACATGATTTCAAACGGGGAAGCCAAGTCTTCCCTCATTCAATAACAAAAGCCCGATGATGAAGAGATTTCATCATCGGGCTTTTTGTTTAACTTTTAGTTGGCTGCTTACGTTGCCTTTCCAATTGGGACTTCTCAATATATTTAGGAAGACGCAGAAGCTGGAATGCATTACATGCCAATAAAGCCAACAGCATAAGGTAAAGCCATTTAACGGAATTCACCAATAGGACCGGCAGCCACTCCAGTGTCGTAACAACAATCATAAAGAATAAGGCAGACACAAATGTGTTTGTCTTGGATTCTGATTGACGATTCTTCATATAAGCTACGATTAAACCAACGACCAGGATGCCTACACCCAGAAAAATATAGGGCGTATACGACTCGCCTTCCTCAGCAAAAGCCCTGAATCGGAAGTAGATTAAATCAAAAAGGACAAGGGCAATCAGAACCACTTGAACAGGGTTCCATAAGCTCTTAAACATTCCCATCCCAAATTGGTGGATGGTTAAATAAGCGAAATAACCCATCTGACTGATTACACTAAATGTGAAACCTACAAAAATAAACCAAAGTAGACTTGATAATATGCCAATCACGTTTCCGTCTTGAATGTATGGTCCGAACTGATCCCATCTAATGAGAAGTGCGGCGGTGGCAGTTACAGCTCCTCCGATCACTAACGTATGAATAAAAAAACGAATCCAATTGCGGATGGTCACTTCTATTTTCCTCCAAATTAAAAAATATACACTCTTTTGATTGTACCAACGCGTGTTTAAAAAATCCAGGTTCCAGTTTTCTCTGCGCATATTTTTTTCGATATTTCTCATATTAAGGGTAAGGGAATTTGTATGGAAGGAGCCTACCCATGAAAAGATATTCCTTTCTTTTTCTACTGACGATTCTTCTTCTATCCGCTTGTGGCGGTGGTGGAGATACAGGCAGTGGCAAAATGGATTATGAAGAAACCAAGAAAATGGTTGTCGATATATTAAAGACCGACGATGGTAAAAAAGCCATTCAAGAGGTCATGTCTGATGAAAAAATGAAATCAGAGCTTATTATGGACCAAGGGGTTGTGACGGATACGATCTCCAAGACATTAACGTCCGAAAAAGGGACTGAATTCTGGAAGAAATCCTTCGAAGACCCTAAGTTTGCCGAAGCGATGGCTAAAAGCATGAAGGATGGAAATGAAAAATTGCTCAAAGACCTCATGAAGGATCCTGAGTATCAAAAAATGATGATGGATCTGTTAAAGGACCCTGAATTCAAGAAGGAACTGACTGAAGCATTAAAAAGCCAAGAATATAGGGAGCATTTGCAAAAAGTCATTACTGAAACATTTGAAAGCCCACTGTTTAAGGCTAAAATGCAGGATGTTTTACTGAAGGCTGCCGGTGAAATGAAAGAAGGCGGTAAGAGTGGCGGTGAGTCTTCTTCCGGCGGTGAAGAAGGCGGATCTGGTGATTCTGGAGGTTCCGGCAGTGGTGGCGGAGGAAGCCAATAATTTTAAAAAAGGACAAATGCGTGGAGATTCAAACGCATTTGTCCTTTTATTAGTTAATTAGGATAGTTTTTCAATCACTTTATGAGCGATTTCACCATAGATTTGCCCTAAACGGTGGTCTTCCGCGTAGATGGAAGGAGCAAAGTCCTCTTCGTTCCAATCAGGCTGTTGAAGTGGAAGTTTGCCCAATAAATCGGTCCGTAGTTCTTCCGTTAGCTTCTCTCCCCCACCTTGACCGAACACAAATTCCTTTTCGCCTGTTAATTTACTTTCGAAATAGGACATGTTCTCAACCACACCAAGAATGTCATGGTCGGTTTGGAGGGCCATGGCGCCTGCACGAGCCGCTACGAATGCTGCTGTTGGATGCGGCGTCGTTACGATGATCTCCTTACAATGTGGAAGCATTGTATGCAGATCAAGGGCAACGTCACCTGTCCCTGGCGGCAGGTCCAGCAGTAAATAGTCCAGATCTCCCCATTCTACTTCTGAGAAGAAATTGTTAAGCATTTTCCCGAGCATAGGACCTCTCCAAATGACGGGAGCATTGTCTTCTACAAAGAAGCCCATAGAGATGACTTTTACGCCAAAACGTTCTACTGGAATAATTCTTTCCCCTCGAACGACTGGTCGCTTCACGATTCCCATCATATCCGGGACGCTAAATCCATAAATATCCGCATCAACAAGTCCTACCTTTTTGCCTTGACGGGCCAAGGACACAGCCAAGTTAACAGAAACCGTGGACTTTCCAACTCCGCCTTTTCCACTCGCAATCGCGATAAAAGTCGTTTTGCTTGCAGGTGATAATAAATCAGTTCCTTCTCCACCGGATCCCCTGTGCTTATCAAGCTCTTCCTGTGGAAGCTCCGTGAAACGGATCCCTACAGATTCAGCTCCATTATCTTTTAGGACTTGTACGATCTTTTGCTGGAATTGCATTTGTTCACCAGTACCTGTCTTGGCAATGGCGATCTTCACGCTTACATGCTTCTTTTCTTCCTTAATTGAAATTTCTACGATACCGTTTGTTTCTTCTAACGTTTTATTTAAAAAAGGATCTTTTAATCCAAATAAAAGTTCTCGTGTCTGTTGTTCAGTTAACATGAATAACCACCCTTTACTATGTATTCGTTTTCAATCGACCTTCTTTCAGTATAACATATTCTTAGTTGAATGAATGATCAAAAGGTTTTGAATGCTTTTGTTGAATAATGAAAAAAGCTCTGTTCGTAACGTTTAATTCTTCCTTAGATAAGAAAGCAGTAGTTGATTTCCGCTCCAGGATGCTCGCTTTCCGCGGGGCTGGCGGTGAGCCCGCAGGAGTCGACCATCCTTCCGCTCCAATCAACTTTCGGAGCATGTATCCTTAAAGGCTACTTTCTACCCACTCACTGACACCGGCCAAACAGCCCTTCTGTATTACACCAACAGGCTTTTCGAAATTAGCCAAAAATAAAAGCTGAGAGATTATTCCTCGTCAGCTTCTTCTTTATCTTTTGGTATTGTTAAGTAGTTGAGAACTCCCTGATACACAGAGGCAGCTATCTTTTGCTGATAATCCTCTTTAAGTAAATTGGCCCGCTCACCTGGATTCGATAGAAATCCGATTTCCACTAAGGCTCCTGACTTTTTCGCATGTTTTAGGATATACACGCTTTGAAGGCCTTTCGCTTCACGTGTCGTGTTTTCTAAATTACGTGTCAACTCTCCTTGAATGGCTTTGGCAAGGTCCTTATTCTCTTTATACTTTGGATTATAGAATGTTTGGGCACCGCTCCACTTAGCAGATGGAATGGAGTTCAGATGGATACTTAAAAATAAGTCTGCTTCAGATTCATTGATCAAGCTAAGTCTTTTCTTTAAATCCTCCACTTTCCTGCGGCTGTATCCCTTGGTATCTTCATCAGCCAGATCCTCGTCTTTTTCCCGTGTCAAGATTACGAGAGCACCTTGTTCTTGGAGGTAATCCCTTATCATCAAAGACACATTTAATGCGATATCCTTTTCCAAGGCATCTTCATCACCGGCTCCACCATCCGGACCGCCATGACCGGGATCTATATAGATGATTTTACCTGATAAAGGGAGGTTCCAGGAATCCCAAGTATCCTTGTCTAAAATCTTATATTGAATAATGAATAATAAAATGGCCAGTGCAGAAATTATCCCGATAACTTTTAGTTTCTGAACCATTCCAGTCCTCCTATTTCCAGTATTAACCCGGAGAAAAACTCTTTACAGCTCCGTTGTCTTTACTAAAAATATGGGACAAGAATGATTTTTAGAACTGATATGATTAATTCAAGCGCAGTTTGTGACGCTTGATTCCTTTTTCATACCCTTCTGACCACCATGTTTCCACAAAGTGCTCACAACAGAAATAAAAGGATTCATCCACTTGATTAGAAACGCCCATCTCAGACCAATACAACCAGAAATTATAAAGCGTATCGATAAAGTGTTTTAATTCTTCTTCGCACCGGTTTTTAACGAGGTCGGCGGGTTCTCCCGTATAACCAAACTTGCTGAGCTTTCCACCGAGCAGATAAGCTTCAATGGCCACATCAAAGCATGCCTCATCAAAGCCCTGCTGCATAAATACGCCGCCTTGAACCTTTATATATCCAAAATGCTTTCGGACACTCTCCTGAAGCATTTTAATCGAAATCTCTTTCAGTAATGTTCTTTCCGTCTTAATTTGTTTTTCTCTTCTCTTTGTATTGAAAGTTGTAATAACGTTCAAAAATCATCCACCCCTTTGAACGTATTTTCCTACTTAACACACCACTTCATTCGAGTAACTGTTACCAATTTTTTGAGGGACGGACCTCCCGATTCAAAGCAGCCCATGAAACTGATCGAAGCTCAGGGTGTGGTGAAATTGAAGGTCCGTCCCCAACAAAAAAAGCCCAACCGAATGAATCGGTTGAGCTTTTGTTTGAAATAATAATTAACGCTTAGAGAATTGTGGCGCGCGACGTGCACCTTTAAGACCGTATTTTTTACGCTCTTTCATACGAGAGTCACGAGTTAATAATCCAGCGCGTTTTAGAGTTCCGCGGTACTCAGGGTCTGCTTGTAGTAAAGCACGAGCGATTCCGTGACGGATCGCACCAGCTTGACCAGCATAGCCTCCACCATTAACGTTTACTAAAACGTCATAGTTACCAAGAGTTTCAGTTGCAACTAGTGGTTGCTTAATTACTTCTCTTAGTGCTGCGAATGGGATATAAACTTCTACTTCACGATCATTGATAACAATGTTTCCGTTACCTGGTACTAAGCGTACACGAGCTACTGAGCTCTTACGACGACCAGTTCCGTAATATTGAACTTGAGCCAAGATAATAACCTCCTCTTATTAATTATCCACGAAGTTCGTAAACTTCAGGTTGTTGTGCTTGATGTGGATGCTCTGCTCCAGCATATACATGTAATTTCTTGAACATTTGACGACCTAGAGAACCTTTTGGAAGCATACCTTTAATAGTAAGTTCTAACATTTTCTCTGAGTAATTTGTACGCATTTCTAATGCTGTACGTTGTTTTAAACCACCTGGGTGATTAGTGTGACGGTAGTAAATCTTGTCCGTTAACTTTTTACCAGTCAGTTCAATTTTTGAAGCATTAAGAATGATAACATGATCACCAGTGTCAACATGTGGTGTGAATGTTGGTTTGTGTTTTCCGCGTAGAATAGAAGCAACTTCACTAGCTAAACGTCCTAGAGTTTTGCCTTCAGCATCTACAACGAACCATTTACGATCGATTTCGTTGGCTTTTGCCATATACGTTGTACGCATGATTTAACCTCCTATTTAATGAATCCGTAGTATTTATTTTCTAATCACAATAAGTTTCCGGGGCTTATCGTGGGGTTAATAACATACCATATGCTATATTATCTTGTTCCCAGTCTATTGTCAAGAGAATGTTACACCAGGATTAGTTGTTTTAGTATTTTTTTAATGAATTCTATATAAACCTATTTCATAACAGGATCATATTCCACTTTCCACAGATACAATCCATGGGGCGGCGCTGTCTTTCCTGCACGGTTACGATCCCGCGCTTCCAGTATTCCAGGTATATCCTCTACCGGTATATTCCCAGAACCTACCTCTAACAAGGTGCCCACCAATATCCTCACCATATTATACAGAAATCCATTGCCCACAAAAGAAAAAATGATTTCTTCCTCATGCTCCTTAATCTCTATACGGTGAATGGTTCTTACTTTATCTTCTACTTCGGTTTTCGCTGAACAAAAACTCGTGAAGTCATGCTCCCCGATCAGATGACGTGAAGCACGTTCCATAGCCGTCACTGAAAGATCATACGGAAAATGAAGGGCGAAATGACGATTGAATGGGCTTCTCGACTGTCCCGTATAAACACGGTAGCGATATTCCTTCTGTTTCACGGAAAATCTTGAGTGGAAGTCCGTTGGAACAAAGGAGGCCTCTTTAACGGTTACTTCATCCGGTAAGCGGGTGTTCAGCACCACTGGCCATTTCTCTTCAGGGATGGACAAAGGTGTATCAAAATGAAAAACCTGCCCATTCGCATGGACACCGGCGTCCGTGCGCCCAGACCCACTGATCCGGATCCTTCCCCCTTTATGAATAGTGGATAGAATCTCTTCGATGAGTCCCTGGACGGTTCGCTGATTAGGTTGTACCTGATAACCATGAAAATAAGTCCCATCGTACGCGATGGTACACTTCACTCTCTGCATACTTGACACTCCCGTTATCCTCTAAAAATAATTAATACGACTGTGAGAAGGGCCAGTACAATTAAAGCTCCCGTATCCTTCTTGTGCCAGGATAACAGCCGATATTTCGTTCTGCCTTCTCCGCCTTGATAGCCTCTCGCTTCCATGGCTGTCGCCAAATCCTCAGCACGTTTAAAGGCACTCACAAAGAGAGGGATCAGTAAAGGAATGATGGCTTTGATCCGATCTTTCACGGGACCGGAAGAAAACTCGGCCCCCCTTGCAATTTGGGCTTTCATGATTTTATCCGTTTCCTCCATCAAGGTCGGAATGAACCGTAAGGAAATCGACATCATAAGAGCCAGTTCATGAACGGGAAACTTTATTTTTTTTAATGGATTCAAAAGCGTCTCAAGGCCGTCTGTAATCGTAATAGGGGAAGTCGTCAGGGTCAATAAAGACGTGACGAGAATCAGGTATAAAAATCGTAAAGAAATAAAAATCCCCTGCCTTAACCCCTCTTCATGAACAGACAAGATTCCCAGGTCCAGAATGATAGGTCCTTCCTTGGTGAAAAATACATGCAAGAAGAATGTAAATAAAATCAACCAAAAGATAGGCTTCAATCCACCGATAATAAAACGCAAGGAAAGATTAGAAAGAATGAGTGCGCTAAATGTAAAAAGACCGAGAAGTGCATACGTAATAAAATTATTTGCCAAAAAGACGACACATATAAACCCAAAGATAAATAAGAGCTTTGCCCTTGGATCCATCTGGTGAAGAATGGACTTAGCGGGTACATAGCGTCCAAAGATCATTTTCTCCATCATAGCGCTTCACCTCCATCTCGTATGGAACGGATGGCTGAAGCTAATTCCTCTATTGTTAAGCAGGTTTTCGGGAGCTTCTTCCCCGATTTATGTTCAAATTGATATTGAAAACGGACGACGTCAGGAACGTCTAATCCCATCTCAAACAGTTCATCTGCCTGAGAGAAAATCTCTTCAGGACTTCCCTTTTTCTTCAGGCGGCCCTTTTGCATAATCACAATCTCTTCTGCGTAATGAGCTGCGTCTTCCATGCTATGGGTCACGAGAATGGTCGTCAGTCCCTTTTCTTTATGAAGAGTATAGAACATATCCATGATCTCACGTTGACCTCTTGGATCAAGTCCTGCCGTAGGTTCGTCTAAAACAATGACCTCCGGATTCATAGCAAGTACACCCGCAATGGCTACCCGTCTCATTTGCCCGCCTGATAAATCAAAGGGTGATTTTTGCAATACTTCTTCTGAAAGCCCAACCTTTACGATCAGTTCCTTCGCTCTTCGTATTGCTTCTTCCTCAGGTACGCCAAAATTCATTGGTCCATAGCAGATGTCCTTGAGCACGGTTTCTTCAAACAGCTGGTGCTCGGGAAATTGAAAGACGATACCTACCTTCTGTCTCACCGGCTTTAAACTTTTTGCCTTTTGCTTCGCTTTTACTTGATATTCTCCCACCTGGACAAGACCCTCCGTAGGCTTTAACAGTCCGTTTAAATGCTGGAGGAGTGTTGACTTTCCCGAACCTGTGTGACCGATCACCGCGAGGAATTGACCTGCAGGGATGGAAAGATTGATATCTTGTAGGGCAAGCTTTTCGAATGGAGTGTTGAATGAATACCGGTATTCTACCTGTTGAAATGTGATTTGCATAACTCATTCACCAACTCTTCTTCTGTAAAATAGGTTTTAGACAGGGGGACCCCTGCATTTTTAAGGGCTCCGGCAAGCTTAATCGTAAAAGGGGAGTCCAGTCCAAGCCCGATTAACTTGTCCTCTAACAGGAATATATCTTCAGGGACTCCTTCCTGAAAGACACTCCCTTGATTTAATACAATCATTCGATCTGCTTTGCTCGCTTCTTCCAGATCATGAGTGATGGAGATTACCGTTAAATTTTCTTCCTCTTTCAGCTTACGCACTGTTTCAAGAACTTCTTTTCTTCCTTTTGGATCAAGCATGGATGTCGCTTCATCTAAGATGATGATCGATGGCTGGAGGGCCACGACCCCGGCGATTGCTACACGCTGCTTTTGTCCACCTGACAAATGGTGCGGCTCTTGATCAAGAAAATCTTCCATATGGACACTTTTTAAAGCATCATTGACTCTCTGTACCATTGTTTCATACGGTACCCCATGGTTTTCTAGCCCAAAAGCCACATCATCTTCTACTGTAGCACCAACAAACTGATTATCGGGATTCTGAAAAACCATACCCAGCTTTGAACGGATGTCCCATATAGAACTTTCCGAAAGCAAGATTCCATCCACTGTTACGCTCCCCTTCTCAGGGAAATGAAGCCCATTCAACATCTTGGCAAGAGTCGACTTACCAGAACCGTTATGTCCGACAATCGCAAGCCATTCACCTTGATTGACCGACAGACTAATGCCTTCAAGGGCGTAGGTATTCTGATCAGGGTATCTGAAATGCACATCGTCTACTTTAATGATTTCCTTCAATTTCTGTAACCTCCTCTACGCTCTTCCATACTCAGCTCTGCTATAAAAATCTCTGCATACAAAAAAAAGCCTGCACCCCGACCAAAGAAAAGAAAGTCTTTTCTTGTTCAACCATTGAACAGCTTCTATGAATATAGAAGTTGGAAGGGGTGCACGAGCTAGACGAGTCAGCCGGAGCTGCTCATCGTAACGCTCTGCTTTTCATCACATGCACTTATACAAAAAGGGCAAAGAAGCAGTTAAGGATTAACTGTCCCGCCCTTAATGTTAGTAGTCACGAATTATTAAACTAATTCGATGATTGCCATTGGAGCACCGTCACCACGGCGAGGACCAACCTTCATAATGCGAGTATATCCGCCTTGACGCTCTGTGTAACGAGGAGCGATGTCAGAGAATAACTTTTGTAAAGCATCTTGGTTGTTTTCAGCGTTTGCAACTTCTTTACGAATGAATGCACCAGCTTGACGACGCGCGTGAATGTCACCACGTTTACCTAATGTGATCATTTTCTCCACAACTGAACGAAGCTCTTTCGCACGAGTTTCAGTTGTTTCGATGCGCTCGTTAATGATTAGGTCTGTAGCTAAATCACGTAGCATTGCTTTACGTTGAGCACTAGTACGTCCTAACTTTCTGTAAGCCATTAAGGGTTCCCTCCTTTGTTGAATCTATATATGAAAGAAGATGTTATCAGTCGTCTTTACGTAAGCCAAGTCCAAGGTCTTCAAGTTTAACTTTGACCTCTTCAAGTGATTTACGTCCTAGATTACGTACTTTCATCATATCTTCTTCTGTCTTGTTAGCAAGCTCTTGAACAGTATTGATTCCAGCACGCTTCAGGCAGTTATAAGAACGAACAGAAAGATCTAATTCTTCGATCGTCATCTCAAGAACTTTTTCTTTTTGGTCTTCTTCTTTTTCTACCATGATTTCAGCATTCTGCGCTTCATCTGTAAGGCCAACGAAAATATTTAAGTGTTCTGTCAGAATCTTAGCACCTAAAGAAATCGCTTCTTTTGGTCCAATACTTCCATCAGTCCATACATCAAGAGAAAGTTTATCGTAGTTTGTCATTTGACCAACACGAGTATTTTCTATTTGATAGTTAACGCGTGAAACTGGAGTGTAAATAGAATCGATTGGGATCACGCCAATAGGAAGATCCTCACGTTTGTTCTGGTCTGCTGGTCTGTACCCACGTCCACGGGATGCGCTTAAACGCACGCGGAAATGACCACTCTTAGATAATGTTGCGATGTGTAAATCAGGATTTAACACTTCTACATCACTATCATGAGTAATATCAGCAGCCGTTACAACTCCTTCTCCCTGCACATCAATTTCTAGCGTTTTCTCTTCATCAGAGTAAATCTTTAACGCTAACTTTTTGATATTCAAAATGATGGATGTGACATCCTCTACGACGCCTTCAATTGTTGAAAATTCATGCAGTACTCCATCTATTTGAATAGATGTGACAGCAGCACCTGGGAGTGACGATAGTAGGATACGACGTAAGGAGTTACCCAAAGTTGTACCATATCCACGCTCAAGTGGTTCTACGACGAACTTTCCATATGTGGCATCATCGCTGATCTCAACCGTTTCAATTTTTGGCTTTTCAATTTCGATCATTAATATTTACCCTCCTTCAAAACGTCGAAACTCCGGGCTAAATAAGATAAAGTCCGAAATTCCCCATGTTTACGTTCCCTATTGTGCACCAACAACTGGTTACTTTTCTGAATGAACGTATCTTGTATCATATCCCATTATAGACAACGATACAAAATTTATACAGAAAAATTAAACGCGGCGACGTTTTGGTGGACGGCATCCATTATGAGGAACTGGAGTAACGTCTCTGATTGCAGTAACTTCTAGACCTGCTGCTTGAAGAGCACGGATAGCTGCTTCACGACCAGCACCAGGACCTTTAACTGTTACTTCAAGAGTTTTTAAACCATGTTCTTGAGAAGCTTTCGCTGCAGTTTCAGCTGCCATTTGCGCTGCGAATGGAGTGGATTTACGAGAACCTCTGAATCCTAGTGAACCTGCACTTGACCAAGCAACAGCATTTCCGTGAACATCAGTAATAGTTACGATTGTGTTATTGAATGTAGAACGAATGTGTGCAATACCAGCTTCGATATTCTTTTTCACACGACGTTTACGAGTGTTTGTTTTACGTGCCATACTAAGAAGTAACCTCCTTTACCTATTATTTTTTCTTGTTAGCTACAGTCTTACGAGGACCTTTACGTGTACGAGCATTGTTCTTCGTATGTTGTCCACGAACAGGTAGTCCACGACGGTGACGAAGACCGCGGTATGAACCGATTTCCATAAGACGTTTGATGTTTAGTGATACTTCACGACGAAGATCACCTTCTACTTTTAATTTATCAACGATATCACGAATCTTTCCTAGTTCGTCGTCAGTAAGATCGCGAACGCGAGTATCCTCAGATACACCAGCTTCAGATAAGATTTTCGCTGCAGTATTTTTACCAATACCGTAGATGTATGTTAATGAAATGACAACACGTTTGTCACGTGGAATGTCTACACCAGCAATACGTGCCATAGTGATAGCGCACCTCCTTTAAGATTAGCCTTGTTTTTGTTTATGTTTAGGGTTTTCACAGATAACCATAACTTTACCTTTTCTACGAATAACTTTACATTTTTCGCAGATTGGTTTAACAGATGGTCTAACTTTCATCTTATTCTAACCTCCTTAATAGTACGGAGTGCAATAGATTATTTATAACGATAAGTGATTCTACCACGAGTTAAGTCATACGGTGATAATTCTACTGTTACCTTGTCACCAGGTAGGATACGAATGAAATGCATACGGATCTTTCCTGAAACATGTGCCAGTACTGTATGACCATTTTCTAATTCTACCTTAAACATCGCATTGGGCAAAGTCTCAGCGACCTTACCTTCAACTTCAATTACATCATCCTTAGCCATCGAACATGTCTCCCTTCTTCTCATCATTTAAAACTTCGTTAACAAACTTTGAAACAGCATAACGCAGTTTACCGTTCGTTACTCTGCCCGTTTCGATCATACTGTTTTGAACTTCTGGAGAAACATAGTCACACAAGTGAAGATGAGCGATGTTCTTTCGCTTGGCGCGATCAAACTTTCGTCTATCCCCATCTGCTATGAGTACAAAACGTTCATCCAATTGCTGAACAACGACCGAGTAGCTTCCAGTTTCTCTCCCTTTAAGGGTTTGAACAATCTGGCCAATCCTCGGAATCGTCGAATCTGACTCGATCAATCCAATCACCTTCACTTAGGCTTTCGTCAATATCTCATAGCCGTCTTCAGTAATTGCAATGGTGTGTTCAAAGTGCGCACACATTTTATCATCTACTGTGACGACTGTCCAGTTATCTGATAACGTTCTAACATATCGACTTCCTGCATTAACCATTGGTTCAATAGCCAGTACCATGCCAGGCTTTAAACGAGGACCTTTGTTGGGTGGTCCATAATGAGGAATTTGCGGGTCCTCATGTAAGTCTTGACCAACTCCGTGTCCCACATACTCTCGAACGATAGAAAAGCCATTAGCCTCAACAAATGTTTGTATACTATGAGAGATATTCGACAGACGCTCGCCTGGTTTAGCTTCCTTAAGCCCCAGAAATAATGATTCTTCTGTAACATCGAGAAGCTTCTGGGTTTCATCATCTATTGTTCCAACTGGATACGTCCAAGCTGAGTCGCCGTGATAACCGTTATATTTAGCACCGATATCGATACTGATTATATCGCCATCCTTTAATACCCGATCGCCTGGAATTCCATGAACCAACTCATTGTTGACTGAAGCACAGATGCTGCCACGAAACCCATTATACCCTTTAAAAGATGGAATTGCATCATGTTTACGAATGAATTTTTCAGCAATTGCATCCAATTCCTTCGTCGATATTCCCGGAGAAATATACTTTCGCAATTCCGCATGAGTTAATGCCACAATCTTACCAGCTTGCCGCATAATCTCAATCTCTCTCGGAGTTTTAGAAATGATCATTATGAAAGGCCTCCAAGTAGTTCATCAATGTCATCAAACACTCTATGGATGTCTTGTTGACCGTCAATGTTTTTCAGATAGCCTTTGTCTTCGTAGTAAGCCAATAGTGGTTGAGTTTGTTTAATGTTCACGTCTAAACGATTTTGAACCGTTTCTTCGTTATCATCTGCGCGTTGATATAACTCACCGCCGCAGCGATCACAAACGTCCTCTTCTGTTGGCGGATTAAAGACAAGATGATAAGTAGCGCCGCACTCTTTACAGATCCTGCGACCTGTCAAGCGCTCCATCAGGATGTCCTTATCTACATTTATATTAATGACATAATTCATTTTTTTACCAAGATCAGTCAGGATGTTTTCAAGTGCTTCTGCCTGAGCAACCGTTCTTGGAAACCCATCCAGTAAGAAGCCTTTTTCACAGTCCTCTTTGCTTAAACGTTCACGAACAATACCGATTGTTACTTCATCAGGAACAAGATCGCCATTATCCATGAATGATTTAGCTTTCAAGCCTAGTTCAGTGCCGCCTTTGATAGCTGCACGGAACATATCGCCTGTAGAGATATGGGGGATACCATATTTTTCTACGATCTTTTCAGCTTGAGTGCCTTTTCCTGCGCCTGGTAAGCCCATAAGAACTATATTCACTCGAACTCCCCCTAATTGTCTATAAAATGGTCTCAGGAACAAGATGTTCCCGAAAACCCTCTTATTTAATAAATCCTTTGTAGTGACGTTTCACTAACTGTGCTTCCAGTTGCTTCATAGTCTCAAGTGCAACACCCACTACGATGAGTAAGCTTGTTCCACCGATTTGAGCTGCAGGAGGTAAACCTGCAAAGTTAATGAAGAAAACAGGAAGAATTGAGATAACAGCTAAGAAGATTGCCCCAACAAATGTTAGACGATACAGAACGCGAGTGAGATACTCTTGTGTGGTTTTACCTGGACGAATACCAGGGATATATCCACCTTGCTTCTTCAAGTTTTCAGCCATTTGTTCTGGATTCACTTGAATGAAAGCATAGAAATACGTAAAGGCAACGATCAGAGCTACATAGATGATCATACCAACTGGTTTAGTGTAATCAAAAATGTACTGAATTGTACTGGTCACATCATTTTCTCCAAAGAAGGATGAAATGGTCTGTGGCGTGATAATGAAAGAAATCGCAAAGATAACTGGAATAACACCCGCAGCATTCACCTTTAATGGTAGATGTGTTGATTGTCCACCAACCGGACTACGCCCCACTAAACGTTTTGCATATTGAATCGGAATTTTACGAAGTGCTTGTTGAATAAACACAACACCAACTACGATTGCAATAACTGCTAAAACAAGAAGTGCAAGAACCACAATTCGAAGGAAGAGCTGTTCGCCTGCTCCTTCAATTTGTTGAGCATAGATTTGGTTTACTGTGTTAGGGATAGCCGCAACGATACCTGCAAAGATCAGGATCGAGATACCATTCCCCACACCTTTAGCCGTGATTTGTTCACCTAACCACATAAGAAAAGCCGTACCAGCTGTTAGAACTAACGCTATTAGTAGGTACGTACTAACTCCTGGGCTTTGGATGAGCATTCCACCATATATTCTGTTGAAACCATAGGACATACCTAAAGCTTGGATAAACCCTAGAACGATGGTGAAATAACGTGTAAACTGAGCTAATTTACGGCGTCCGACTTCACCTTGCTTAGACCACTCTGTAAACTTCGGAACAACATCCATTTGCAGGAGCTGTACGATGATTGAAGCAGTAATGTAAGGCATGATACCCATCGCAAAGATGGAGAAGTTTTGAAGAGCACCGCCACCAAATGTATTCAGGAATCCAAGAATTCCTGCCTGGTCTTGCATTTTCAACACATTAGCATCTACGTTTGGTACCGGAATGAAGGTACCAAGACGGAAGACTATTAACATTAGAAGGGTGAAAATAATTTTATTTCTTATATCACCCACGCGCATAAAATTGGAGACAGTCTGAAACATTAGATCACCTCGGATGTACCGCCAGCAGCTTCGATAGCTTCTTTAGCAGTGGTTGAGAATTTGTGTGCTTTTACTGTAAGCTTTTTCTCGATTGAACCTTTACCAAGAATCTTAATTCCTGCTTTTTCGTTACTCACTACACCAGCTTCTACAAGTAGCGCTGGAGTAACTTCTGTACCATCTTCGAAGCGATTCAATGCGTCAAGGTTGACGATTGCATATTCTTTACGATTGATGTTCGTGAATCCACGTTTTGGTAGACGTTGGAATAATGGTGTTTGACCACCCTCGAAGCCAGGACGAGTTCCGCCACCTGAACGGGCGTTCTGACCTTTATGACCTTTACCAGCAGTCTTTCCATTACCTGAACCAATACCACGTCCTACGCGATTGCGGACTTTACGTGAACCTTCTGTAGGCTTTAACTCATGTAATTTCATGTCGGCACCTCCTTCTTTTTAAGCGTTAAGAATTATTTTTCAGTTACTGTCACAAGGTGAGCAACTTTGTTGATCATACCGCGGATAGCAGCATTATCTTGTTGTTCAACTGTTTGGTGCATTTTGCGAAGTCCTAAAGCTTCAACCGTTTTGCGTTGATCTTGAGGACGGCCAATTGTGCTGCGAGTGAGGGTAATTTCTAGTTTGTTAGCCATCGTTATCCCTCCCTTAACCTAAGATCTCTTCTACTGATTTACCACGTAGTTTCGCTACGTCTTCAGCACGCTTTAATTGTTTTAAACCTTCGATAGTTGCGCGAACCATGTTGATTGGAGTGTTAGATCCTAAAGATTTAGATAGGATATCTTGAACACCAGCTAATTCAAGTACGGCACGAACAGGTCCACCAGCAATAATTCCTGTACCCGCAGAAGCAGGTTTGATAAGAATTTGACCAGCACCAAATCGTCCAGTTACCAGGTGAGGAGTTGTACCTTCAACCATAGGAACTTCAATTAGATTTTTCTTCGCATCTTCAATCGCTTTACGGATTGCATCAGGTACTTCTTGAGCTTTACCAGTTCCGAAACCAACGTGACCGTTTTTATCGCCTACTACTACAAGAGCAGCGAAACGGAAACGACGTCCACCTTTAACAACTTTCGCAACACGATTGATTGTAACTACGCGTTCTTCAAATTCTAGTTTACTTGGATCAATACGACGCATCTGGATTGTCCCTCCTTTTTTTATTAAAATTCTAAGCCGTTTTCACGAGCTGCTTCAGCTAAAGCTTTGATACGGCCATGATATAAATATCCACCACGGTCAAACACTACGGATTTTAATCCTTTTTCTACTGCACGTTTCGCAACTAGTTCTCCAACTTTTGCTGCTGCATCGATAGTAGCAGCTGAGTCTAGATCGAAATCTTTATCTTGAGAAGATGCACTTACTAGAGTAACACCGTTCATATCATCGATAAGTTGAGCGTAGATATTTTTGTTAGAACGGAAAACGTTCAAACGAGGACGAGTTTCAGTTCCAGTAATTTTTGAACGGACACGAGCATGTCTCTTCTTACGTGTTTTGTTCTTATCTGGCTTAGTAATCACCTACGGTCACTCCTTTCTTTTGCCTACGCGGCATTATTTACCTGTTTTACCTTCTTTACGACGAACATATTCACCTTCGTAGCGAATACCTTTTCCTTTGTAAGGCTCAGGAGAGCGTACAGCACGAATGTTAGCAGCTAATGCTCCAACACGTTCTTTGTCGATACCTTTGATAGATATCTTTGTGTTTGCCGGTACTTCGATCTCGATACCTTGTTCTGGTTCGATCTCAACTGGGTGAGAGTAACCAACGTTAAGTACAAGCTTAGTACCTTGTTTTTGAGCACGGTAACCTACACCGACTAGCTCAAGATTTCTTTGGAATCCTTTAGATACACCTTCAACCATGTTCGCGATAAGAGCACGAGTTGTACCGTGTAACGCGCGGTGTTCTTTTGCATCAGAAGGACGAGTAACTGTTGCTACGTTTCCTTCTAATTCTACTTTAATATCAGAATTGAATGTACGAGAAAGTTCCCCTTTAGGTCCTTTTACAGTTACAGTGTTGTTTTCACCTACTGTTAGAGTAACGTCAGATGGAATTTCGATTGGTAGTTTTCCTACACGTGACATCCTGTTGCACCTCCATTCATATAAAAAATATTACCAAACGTAAGCTAGTACTTCTCCGCCTACTTGTTGAGCACGAGCTTCTTTATCAGTTAAAACACCTGTAGAAGTAGAAACAAGTGCGATACCTAAACCGTTTAATACTTTAGGTACTTCAGTTGATTTTGCATATACACGTAAACCAGGTTTAGAGATACGCTTTAATCCAGTAATTACGCGTTCGTTGTTTGCTCCATATTTCAAGAAAATGCGGATAACACCTTGCTTGTTATCTTCTACATATTCTACGTCACGTACGAAACCTTCACGTTTAAGGATTTCTGCAATTTCTTTCTTGATGTTAGAAGCAGGAACTTCTAATCTTTCGTGACGAACCATGTTCGCATTACGGATGCGAGTTAGCAAATCTGCAATTGGATCTGTCATTGTCATAATAATTTACCTCCTTCCCAATATAGGGTATTACCAACTAGCTTTCTTAACGCCAGGAATCTGACCCTTGTATGCAAGTTCACGGAAACAAATACGGCAAAGCTTGAATTTACGGATTACTGAATGAGGACGTCCGCAACGTTCGCAACGTGTGTACGCTTGAACATTATGCTTTGGCGCGCGTTTTTGTTTCGCAATCATAGATTTTTTAGCCACATTTTCGCCTCCCTTATATAGCGATTACTTTTGGAATGGCATTCCGATTTGTGTCAATAATTCACGAGCTTCTTCGTCTGTGTTCGCAGTTGTTACGATTACGATATCCATACCGCGTACTTTAGACACTTTATCATAATCAATCTCAGGGAAAATCAATTGCTCTTTAACTCCTAATGTATAGTTACCGCGACCGTCGAATGCTTTTTTAGAAACACCACGGAAGTCACGTACACGTGGAAGTGAAACAGAAATTAATTTATCTAAGAATTGGTACATACGCTCTCCGCGTAGAGTAACTTTTGCACCGATTGGCATACCTTCACGTAGACGGAAGCCTGCGATAGATTTTTTAGCTTTCGTTACAACTGGTTTTTGACCAGTGATTTGAGTTAATTCATCAACAGCTACATCAAGAGCTTTTGAGTTTTGAACAGCATCACCGATACCCATGTTGACAACGATCTTTTCAACTTTAGGTACTTCCATTACTGATTTGTAATTGAATTTGCTAACTAGAGCTGGACTGATTTCTTGTTGAAATTTTTCTTTTAGGCGGTTCATTCAGAATACCTCCCTTCTTAATCGTACTATTTATCTAGAACTTCACCTGATTTTTTTGCTACACGTACTTTCTTGCCGTCTTCTGTCTTATAACCTACACGAGTTGGCTCGTTAGATTTCGGATCTAGAAGCATAACATTTGATACATGGATAGATGCTTCTTGGCTGATGATTCCGCCTTGCGGGTTCATCTGTGAAGGCTTAGCGTGTTTTTTCACAACGTTGATACCTTCAACTAGCACTCGGTCTTTCTTAGGGAATGAAGCAAGAACAACACCTGTTTTGCCTTTGTCTTTCCCAGTAATGACCATTACTTTATCGCCTTTTTTTACATGCATTTCATCGCACCTCCTTGAATGGCCCAATGCTAATATCTATTAAAGAACTTCTGGAGCTAAAGATACAATTTTCATAAAGTTGCTGTCACGTAGTTCACGGGCAACAGGTCCGAAGATACGAGTTCCACGTGGTCCCTTATCGTCACGGATAATTACACAAGCGTTCTCGTCGAACTTAATGTAAGTACCGTCTTGACGACGTACACCAGATTTAGTACGTACAACAACCGCTTTTACTACGTCACCTTTTTTAACAACGCCACCTGGTGTTGCTTGTTTTACTGTACACACGATAACATCACCGATGTTAGCTGTTTTGCGTCCAGAACCACCAAGTACTTTGATAGTTAATACTTCACGAGCACCAGAGTTGTCAGCAACTTTTAAACGTGATTCTTGTTGAATCATGTAGGTAACCTCCCTTCGGAATATAAAATATCCGAACAAATATATTAGATAATAACTGCTTTTTCAACAACTTCTACTAAACGGAAACGTTTTGTAGCAGATAGTGGACGAGTCTCCATGATACGTACGATATCGCCTACTTTTGCTTCGTTGTTCTCATCATGAGTTTTAAACTTCTTAGAGTACTTAACGCGCTTGCCGTATAGAGAATGCTTTTTATAAGTTTCTACCATAACCGTTACTGTTTTATCCATTTTGTCGGAAACAACACGGCCAGTGTATACCTTACGTTGGTTGCGGTCACTCATTTAAGCAAACCTCCTCTCATTTATCGATTGTTAACCCCGATCTCTCTTTCACGGATTACAGTTTTCATACGAGCGATCCCTTTGCGGACTTCACGGATGCGAGCTGTGTTTTCTAATTGCCCAGTCGCAAGTTGGAAGCGAAGGTTAAATAACTCTTCTTTCAGAGTTTTTACTTTTTGTTCAATTTCAGCAGTGGTTAGGTCACGAATTTCATTAGTTTTCATTTGATTCACCACCAATTTCCTCACGTTTTACAAACTTCGTTTTGATAGGAAGTTTATGTGATGCTAGACGAAGCGCTTCACGAGCTACCTCTTCAGATACACCAGCGATTTCAAACATGATTTTTCCAGGCTTAACTACTGCTACCCAACCTTCTGGAGCACCTTTACCTGAACCCATACGTACTTCTAAAGGTTTTGCAGTGTAAGGTTTATGAGGGAAGATTTTAATCCATACTTTACCGCCACGTTTCATGTAACGAGTCATAGCGATACGAGCTGCTTCGATTTGACGGTTAGTGATCCAAGAAGCTTCAACTGCTTGTAAACCGTATTCACCGAACGCTACCTCTTGACCGCCTTTAGCACGTCCACGCATTTTTCCGCGGTGTTCGCGACGATGTTTAACGCGTTTAGGTAATAACATAATTATTTGCCTCCTTCCTCAGATTTCTTTCTTGTAGGAAGAACTTCTCCACGGTAGATCCATACTTTAACGCCAAGCTTACCATAAGTTGTGTCAGCTTCTGCATGAGCATAGTCAATGTCAGCGCGTAGTGTATGAAGTGGAACAGTACCTTCACTGTAATGTTCTGCACGAGCGATATCTGCTCCGCCTAAACGACCAGATACTTGTGTTTTGATTCCTTTTGCCCCAGCACGCATAGCACGTTGGATCGATTGCTTCTGAGCACGACGGAAAGAAACACGATTTTCTAATTGACGAGCGATGTTTTCAGCTACTAATTTAGCGTCAACGTCTGCTCTTTTAATTTCAACGATGTTGATGTGTACACGCTTTGAAGTAAGTTCGTTAAGAGCTTTACGAAGTGCTTCAACTTCTGTACCACCTTTACCGATAACCATACCAGGCTTAGCTGTATGAACAGTAATGTTAATACGATTTGCAGCGCGTTCGATTTCTACTTTAGAAACTGAAGCGTCTACTAAACGTTTTGCAATATATTCACGTACTTTAATGTCTTCGTGTAATAGATTAGCGTAATCTTTATCTGCGTACCATTTAGATTCCCAATCACGGATTATACCGACACGAAGTCCGACCGGATGTACTTTTTGACCCACAGCTTATCCCTCCTTCTTTTCTGATACGACAAGTGTAATGTGACTTGTACGTTTGTTAATTTGACTTGCACGTCCCATCGCACGAGGACGGAAACGTTTAAGTGTTGGTCCTTCATTTACATAAGCCTCAGTTACCACTAGGCTATTAATATCCATATCAAAGTTGTGCTCTGCGTTCGCAATAGCAGACTTAAGTACTTTTTCGATTACTGGTGAAGCAGCTTTAGGTGTGTGCTTTAAGATAGCAACCGCTTCTCCAACTTGCTTACCTCGGATTAGATCAACGACTAAACGTACTTTACGAGGAGCAATACGTACTGTTCTTGCAACAGCTTTTGCTTGCATTAGGATACCCTCCTCTCAATTAGCGTCTTGTTTTCTTATCATCACTTGCATGACCTTTGTAAGTACGAGATGGCGCGAATTCACCAAGCTTGTGTCCTACCATGTCTTCAGTGACGTATACAGGTACATGTTTACGACCATCGTAAACTGCGATAGTGTGACCGATGAATGCTGGGAAGATCGTTGAGCGACGAGACCAAGTTTTAACAACTTGTTTGCCTTCAGTTTCGTTCAATTTCTCGATCTTATTCATTAAATGATCATCAACAAAAGGTCCTTTTTTTAAGCTACGACCCATGTTTGAACCTCCCTTCGTGATTGATCTACGGCTCTTTTCAGGAACCGTAGTACAATCCCGTTATTTTTTGCGACGACGCACAATAAATTTATCAGATTTGTTGTTTTTCTTACGTGTCTTGTATCCAAGAGTAGGTTTACCCCATGGAGACATTGGTGATTTACGTCCGATTGGAGCGCGTCCTTCACCACCACCGTGTGGGTGATCGTTAGGGTTCATTACAGAACCACGAACTGTTGGGCGTTTACCTAACCAACGAGAACGTCCGGCTTTACCAATGTTGATTAATTCGTGTTGTTCATTTCCAACTTGACCTACAGTAGCACGACAAGCAGAAAGGATCATACGAGTTTCACCAGAGTTAAGACGTACAAGTACATATTTACCTTCTTTACCAAGTACTTGTGCAGATGTTCCAGCAGAACGTACTAACTGGCCACCCTTACCTGGTTTAAGTTCGATATTGTGTACAATTGTACCAACAGGGATGTTGATAAGTGGTAATGCGTTACCCACTTTAATATCTGCTTCAGGTCCAGACATTACTTCCATACCTACTTCGATTGTTTTCGGTGCAAGAATGTAACGTTTTTCCCCATCAGCGTAGTTGATTAGTGCAATGTTTGCTGAGCGGTTTGGATCGTATTCGATCGTAGCAACGCGTCCAGGTATACCATCTTTTTCACGTTTGAAGTCGATGATACGGTATTGGCGCTTATGACCGCCACCTTGATGACGAACTGTTAACTTACCTTGGTTGTTACGGCCACCCTTTTTGTGTAGGGGTGCTAAAAGTGACTTTTCCGGAGAATCCGTAGTGATTTCAGCGAAATCAGAACTAGTCATGCCGCGACGACCATTAGAGGTAGGTTTATACTTTTTAATCGCCATGTTTTTCCCTCCTCTTCTTAATTAAAAGATTTTATACTTCAAAGAATTCGATTTCTTTACTATCAGCAGTAAGCTTAACGATAGCTTTACGACGCTTGTTAGTGTAACCAGCGTGTTTACCCATGCGCTTGAACTTACCTTTGTAGTTCATGATATTTACTTTATCTACTTTCACGTCAAAGATAGCTTGAACAGCGTCTTTTACTTGAGTCTTGTTCGCTCTAGTATCAACTTCGAAAGTATATTTTTTCTCAGACATAAGATCAGTTGAAGCCTCTGTAATTACGGGGCGCTTAATGATTTCACGTACATCCATTATGCGAGCACCTCCTCTACTTTTTCAACAGCTGATTTAGTCATCACTAGTTTGTCGTGTCCAATTACATCTAGAACGCTAATTCCATCAGCAGGAACAACAGTTACACCAGGGATGTTACGAGCTGAAAGTGCTACGTTTTCGTCAAGACCGTCAGTGATTACTAATGTTTTAGAATCAACAGAAAGACCTTTAAGGACGTTAGCAAATTCTTTTGTTTTAGGAGCATCGAATGATAATGCTTCTAATACTAAGATATTTTCTTCTACTACTTTAGAAGAAAGAGCAGATTTAATCGCTAAGCGACGTACTTTTTTAGGAAGTTTGTAGCTGTAGCTGCGTGGAACTGGTCCAAATACAGTACCACCACCGCGCCATTGTGGAGAACGGATTGACCCTTGACGAGCACGACCTGTTCCTTTTTGACGCCAAGGCTTACGCCCACCGCCACGTACTTCAGAACGATTTTTTACTTTGTGATTACCTTGACGTAAAGAAGCTCTTTGCATCAATACCGCTTCAGTCATCACATGTGTGTTTGGTTCAATACCAAAAACAGTGTCATTAAGTTCGATTTCACCAACTTTAGAACCGCTTTGGTTGAATAATGCTACTTTCGGCATTCTTGTTTCCTCCTTTCTTGAAAAGTTCTATTAGTTTGCTTTAATAGCTGACTTTACTTTGATTAGTTGTTTCTTAGGTCCAGGTACATTACCTTTTACTAAGATAAGGTTACGTTCAGCATCAACTTTTACAATTTCAAGGTTTTGAATTGTAATTTGCTCTCCGCCCATACGTCCAGGTAGTAATTTACCTTTGAAAACACGGTTTGGATCAACAGGACCCATTGAACCAGGACGACGGTGATAACGAGAACCATGGGACATAGGTCCGCGAGATTGGTTATGACGCTTGATAGCACCTTGGAATCCTTTACCTTTTGAAACTCCTGTTACATCCACGATTTCGCCTGCAGCGAAAATATCAACTTTGACTTCTTGACCAACTTCGTACTCTTCTACGTTTACACCGCGGATTTCACGGATGAAGCGCTTAGGAGCAGTTTCAGCTTTAGCAACGTGGCCTCTCTCTGGTTTGTTAGAAAGCTTTTCACGTTTGTCTTCAAAACCTACTTGGATAGCTTCGTAGCCATCAACATCGATAGATTTCTTTTGAAGTACCACGTTTTGAGCAGCTTCGATAACAGTTACAGGGATAAGATCACCGTTTTCAGCGAAAACTTGAGTCATACCGATCTTTCTTCCTAAGATTCCTTTGGTCATAAGTCACACCTCCTAATAATTATGGTTTTTATGAATTAAAGTTTGATTTCGATATCTACACCTGATGGTAAGTCTAAACGCATAAGCGCATCAACTGTTTGAGGTGTTGGGTTTACAATGTCGATTAAGCGTTTATGAGTACGCATTTCGAATTGCTCACGAGAATCTTTGTATTTGTGCACAGCACGTAAGATTGTGTAAACAGACTTTTCAGTCGGTAGTGGGATCGGTCCAGAAACCGCCGCACCAGAACGTTTTGCTGTTTCAACAATTTTCTCAGCTGATTGATCAAGAATTCTGTGATCATAAGCCTTTAAACGGATACGAATCTTTTGTTTTGCCATTATTTTCCCTCCTTTATCGCCTATTTTTGAATAGACATTCTCCACAGAAATTTCCCACACACTCGCCATGGCAAAGCGGCCGTGTGTGTCAGCAACCTTCTGTTTCATCGCAGTCAAAGACCAACATTGTCTATTATAACTAAAACACCTAGAAGATGCAAGGGGTTCTTGCAATTTCTTTATGTTTTGCACACTTTCTCTATTATACAAACGAAGCCTATTATTTTCAAGTACATCGGTTATTTTCACAATATTTAATACAACAATGTTAATGGGTTAAATTACTTTAATCCAAAGTGAACTATTAATCATTCTTATATAGTCCTTAGTTATAATATTTCTTCAAGAGTAAGTGATTGTTGATTTCCGCTCCGGGATGCTCGCTTTCCGCGGGGCGTGAGTTGAGCATCCCTCCGCTCCAATCAACTTAGATTTTTCAAATATATATGGATGAAGATCTCAACCATATTAAAAATCACGCTTCAGAAACAGTGTGATTTGATAATCTAAAGTAAGCTAGTACTTTATAAAATATAGAAGCTTTATTAATTTGCATAATCACATCTTATATAGAAGAAACTCGTCAAGACTTCAATCTTGTCCCTATATATACAAAACATTTATATAGAAATTTACACAAAAAAACAGATGGACATGATGTCCATCTGTTTTTGATATCAATGATTACTCAGTGATTGTAGCTACTACTCCAGCACCTACAGTACGTCCACCCTCACGGATAGAGAACTTAGTACCTTCTTCGATAGCGATTGGAGCGATAAGTTCAACAGTCATTTCGATGTTATCGCCAGGCATAACCATTTCTACACCTTCAGGAAGGTTACAGATACCAGTTACGTCAGTTGTACGGAAGTAGAACTGTGGGCGGTAGTTAGTGAAGAATGGAGTGTGACGTCCACCTTCTTCTTTAGAAAGAACATAAACTTCTGCTTTGAACTTTGTGTGTGGAGTGATTGTACCTGGCTTAGCAAGTACTTGTCCACGTTGGATATCTTCACGAGCTACACCACGAAGTAGTGCACCGATGTTGTCTCCAGCTTCAGCATAGTCAAGAAGCTTACGGAACATTTCTACACCTGTTACAGTAGTAGATTTTGGCTCTTCAGAAAGACCGATGATGTCGATAGTGTCTCCAACTTTAACTTGTCCACGCTCAACACGACCAGTAGCAACTGTACCACGACCTGTGATTGAGAATACATCCTCAACAGGCATCATGAATGGTTTTTCAGTGTCACGCTCTGGAGTTGGGATATAGCTATCTACAGCTTCCATAAGTTCGAAGATTTTCGCTTCCCACTCAGCATCTCCTTCAAGAGCTTTAAGAGCAGAACCTTTGATTACTGGTACGTCATCGCCAGGGAAATCGTACTCAGAAAGAAGGTCACGTACTTCCATTTCTACTAATTCAAGAAGTTCTTCGTCGTCTACCATGTCACATTTGTTCATGAATACAACTAGGTAAGGTACACCTACTTGACGAGAAAGAAGGATGTGCTCACGAGTTTGTGGCATTGGGCCGTCAGCAGCAGATACTACTAGGATCCCACCATCCATTTGTGCAGCACCAGTGATCATGTTTTTAACATAGTCAGCATGTCCTGGGCAGTCAACGTGTGCATAGTGACGAGTATCAGTTTCATACTCAACGTGTGCAGTAGAGATTGTGATTCCACGTTCTCTTTCTTCTGGAGCACCGTCGATTTGGTCATATGCCATTGCAGTTCCACGACCATACTTCTTGTGAAGTGTAGTTGTGATTGCAGCTGTTAGAGTTGTTTTACCGTGGTCAACGTGACCGATTGTACCGATATTCGCATGTTGCTTGGAACGATCAAATTTTTCCTTACCCATTTGAAAATCCTCCTTTGATTTTAAAGAAAATAAGTATATTTTGGGTGCCTCAGAGACGGTTAAATAACCATCTCTGACACAACAATTGCTTACATTAGTATTTATACTTTATAAAAGCGAATAAATCAATTATTCACCTTTATTTTTTTTGATGATTTCTTCAGAAATCGATTTAGGTACTTCTTCATAGTGATCGAAGTGCATGGAGTATGTTCCGCGTCCTTGTGTGTTAGAACGAAGAGAAGTTGCATATCCAAACATTTCTGATAGAGGTACGAACGCTTTAACAACTTGAGCGTTACCGCGTGCTTCCATACCTTCTACACGTCCACGACGAGAAGTTACATCACCCATGATATCTCCAAGGTATTCCTCAGGGATAACAACCTCAACCTTCATCATTGGCTCTAAGATTACCGGCTTACATTTAGAAGCGGCATTCTTAAGTGCCATAGAAGCAGCGATCTTAAACGCCATTTCAGAGGAGTCAACATCATGGTATGAACCATCGAATAATCTTGCTTTAACATCAACTAGTGGGAAACCAGCCAATACTCCGTTTTCAAGAGCATCTTGAAGACCGGCTTGTACTGCAGGGATGTATTCACGAGGAACTACACCACCGACGATACCGTTCTCGAATTCGAATCCTTTACCTTCTTCGTTAGGTGCGAACTCGATCCAAACGTGACCGAATTGTCCACGTCCACCAGATTGACGTGCGAACTTACCTTCAACTTTAGCCGTGTCACGGAAAGTCTCACGGTAAGATACTTGAGGAGCACCTACGTTTGCTTCTACTTTGAATTCACGTTTCATACGGTCAACGATGATATCTAAGTGAAGCTCACCCATACCCGCGATGATAACTTGACCTGTTTCCTGGTCAGTATGCGCACGGAATGTTGGGTCTTCCTCTTGAAGTTTTTGTAGAGCAGTAGTCATTTTATCTTGGTCGGCCTTTGATTTAGGCTCAACAGATAGTGAGATAACCGGCTCTGGGAATACCATTGATTCAAGAATAACTAAGCTCTTTTCATCACATAGTGTGTCTCCAGTACTTGTATCTTTAAGACCAACTGCTGCTGCAATGTCTCCAGCATATACTTTAGAGATTTCTTCACGGGAGTTAGCGTGCATTTGCAGGATACGACCTACACGTTCACGTTTCCCTTTTGAAGAGTTTCTTACGTATGAACCTGACTCAAGGACACCAGAGTAAACACGGAAGAAAGTTAATTTACCAACATAAGGGTCAGTTGCAACTTTGAACGCTAAAGCAGAGAATGGTGCTTCGTCTGAAGATGGACGAGTTACTTCTTCTTCTGTATCAGGTACAAAACCTTTGATATCTTCAACGTCTGTTGGCGCTGGAAGATAGTCGATAACTGAGTCAATTAATAATTGAACCCCTTTGTTTTTGAAGGCAGATCCACAAACTACAGGATAGAACTCTACAGTTAGAGTTGCAGTACGGATAGCTGCTTTAAGCTCATCATTTGTAAGCTCTTCGCCTTCTAGGTATTTCATCATTAACTCTTCATCAAGTTCAGAAACTGCTTCAATTAATTTTCCGCGGTATTCTTCAGCTTGATCTTTGTACTCTTCAGGAATGTCGCGAGCTTCTGCGCGTGTCCCAAGGTCATCTTCATAGAAGTAAGCTTTCATTTCTACTAAATCGATGATACCTTCGAAGTCATCCTCAGCACCGATTGGTAGCTGAATTGGATGTGCATTCGCTTGTAAACGCTCATGAAGTGTACCTACAGAATAAAGGAAGTCAGCACCGATTTTGTCCATTTTGTTAACGAACACAACACGGGGAACCCCGTAAGTTGTTGCTTGGCGCCAAACAGTTTCAGTTTGAGGCTCAACACCAGATTGAGCATCAAGTACTGCTACTGCACCATCAAGTACACGCAATGAACGCTCAACTTCAACAGTGAAGTCTACGTGTCCTGGTGTATCGATGATGTTAATACGATGGCCTTTCCATTGAGCTGTTGTCGCAGCAGAAGTGATAGTGATACCACGTTCTTGCTCTTGCTCCATCCAGTCCATTTGAGAAGCACCTTCGTGAGTTTCTCCTATTTTATGGATACGACCTGTATAAAATAGGATACGCTCAGTTGCAGTTGTTTTACCAGCATCGATGTGAGCCATGATACCGATATTACGAGTGTTTTCTAAGGAGAACTCTCTAGGCATGCGGTCTTTCTCCTTCCTTATATGAGAATGATTTGTTTGTTTAAGATCAGATTACCAACGATAGTGAGCAAACGCTTTGTTCGCTTCAGCCATCTTGTGTGTATCTTCACGCTTCTTAACAGAAGCTCCAGTGTTATTAGCTGCATCAAGGATTTCGTTAGCTAAACGCTCTTCCATTGTCTTCTCACCGCGAAGACGAGAGTAGTTTACTAACCAACGAAGACCTAATGTAGTACGACGCTCTGGACGCACCTCTACAGGTACTTGATAGTTTGAACCACCAACACGACGAGCTTTAACTTCTAATACCGGCATGATATTTTTCAAAGCTGCATCGAATACTTCCATTGCATCTTTACCTGAACGCTCGCTAATGATATCAAACGCAGCGTATAGTTTCTTTTGAGCTTTACCTCTTTTACCGTCAATCATGATTTTGTTGATTAAACGAGTAACTAATTTTGAATTGTACATTGGATCAGGTAAAACGTCTCTTTTTGCTACAGGACCTTTACGTGGCATGTGATTTCCTCCTTTCAACGAGAAATGAATTTATAGTATTTTTATTATTTTTTAGCTGCTTTAGGGCGCTTAGTTCCGTATTTAGAACGTCCTTGCATACGGCCTTCAACTCCAGCTGTATCAAGCGCACCACGTACGATGTGATAACGTACCCCCGGTAAATCCTTTACACGTCCTCCACGGATAAGAACAACACTGTGCTCTTGAAGGTTATGTCCGATACCAGGAATGTAAGCAGTAACCTCGATTCCATTCGTTAAACGAACACGAGCATATTTACGTAGCGCCGAGTTCGGTTTCTTTGGAGTCATTGTACCAACACGAGTACATACACCACGTTTTTGTGGAGAAGACAAGTTCGTGTGCACTTTCTTAAAGCTGTTGTAACCTTTGTTAAGTGCAGGTGACTTTGATTTAGTTGATTTAGACTGACGAGGCTTGCGAACTAATTGGTTAATAGTTGGCATTTTGTTTTCCTCCCTTCTTATTTGGTAAGCCCACACATCCAGGTGGTTCTTTTTTGGGTAAAAGTAAAGTTTTTGCAGATAGCTTCTACAAAAACTATTTTACTGTATAATCGCAACAGCTGCTGCTCCAACATCTATTCCGCACGATTTACCAAGTTTCTTCATGGAATCCACTTTGTTAACCGGTACTTTAAGATCAATAGCGGCCTGGACTACTTTCGCTGTAACTTTGGGATCAGCATCCTCCGCAATAACAACTTCTAGTACATGACCTATTTTCAGAGCTTTCACTGCTTGCTTTGTTCCTACAATAATTTCTTTAGCCTGCGCTACTTTTTCATAAGACATTTCATATCCTCCAAAGTAACAGGTTATTAATAGGAGCAACCTTGAATATATTATCATCTTAAAATCTCTATGTCAACATAGATTTAAAAGATTTATAAAAGCTAACTCTTAGAGTTATGTTTGAGTAATCAAACGCGTCTAAGAGTTAGCCTGAATAGATTACTCTACTGTTACTGTTTCTTCACTAGTATCTTCTGCTAATACCGGCTCTGCCTTGCGGTATCGTTGCATACCTGTACCGGCAGGAACCAATTTACCGATGATAACATTTTCTTTCAATCCAAGTAACTCATCACGTTTTCCTTTAATGGCAGCGTCCGTTAACACACGAGTTGTTTCCTGGAACGATGCTGCTGATAAGAAGGAGTCCGTTTCAAGGGAAGCTTTGGTGATTCCGAGCAGTACAGGACGTCCTGTTGCCGGAAGCTTTCCGCCGAACAATGCTTTCTCGTTCGCATCTCTGAATTGATGGATGTCCATAAGAGTACCTGGAAGTACCTCAGATTCACCCGCATCAATAACACGAACTTTGCGTAACATTTGACGAACCATAACCTCAACGTGTTTGTCGCCGATTTCAACCCCCTGCATACGGTATACTTTTTGTACCTCACGCAGCAAGTATTCCTGAACGGCTGACACATCACGCACTTTAAGAAGTTCTTTCGGATCGATCGAACCTTCAGTGATTTCCTGACCGCGTGCTACTTTATCGTTCACAGCGAATTTCAAGCGGGCTGTGTAAGGGGCTGTGTAACTTCTCGTTTCCACGTCACCTTGAACGGTAATTTCGTACTGGCGATCTTTTCCTTCACTGATGGAAGTAATGACACCATCGATTTCAGAAATAACGGCTTGACCTTTAGGGTTACGCGCTTCGAAGATCTCTTGGATACGCGGTAAACCTTGAGTGATATCGTCTCCTGCTACCCCACCAGTATGGAACGTACGCATCGTTAACTGTGTACCCGGTTCCCCGATGGATTGAGCAGCGATGATACCCACAGCTTCCCCTACTTCGACTTTTTGACCTGTTGCCAGGTTCGTTCCGTAACATTTCTCACAAACACCATGTCTAGTGTTACAAGTGAAAGCAGAACGGATCGAAACATGTTCGACACCAGCATCAATGATTGTCTTAGCCAAGTCTTCTGTGATCAGCTGATTTTCTGTGATGATGATTTCATCTGTCTCAGGATGACGCAATGTTTTACGTGAGTAACGACCAAGCAAACGTTCTTCAAGGGGCTCGATGATTTCTGTACCCTCTTTAATGGATCCTACAAGTAGGCCTCTGTCCGTTCCACAGTCTTCTTCACGCACGATTACATCCTGGGCCACATCAACAAGACGACGTGTCAGGTAACCTGAGTCAGCTGTTTTCAGTGCTGTATCGGCAAGACCTTTACGTGCACCATGTGTAGAGATAAAGTACTCAAGAACCGTAAGACCTTCACGGAAACTTGATTTGATCGGTAACTCAATGATACGACCAGCCGGGTTGGCCATCAGACCACGCATACCAGCAAGCTGAGTAAAGTTAGATGCGTTACCACGGGCACCTGAATCACTCATCATGAAGATTGGGTTGCGTTTATCCAGTGTCGCCATTAATTTACCTTGAATTGTATCTTTCGCAGCACTCCAGATTGAAATAACACGATCGTATCTTTCATCTTCTGTAATAAGACCACGTTTAAATTGTTTTAATACGTTGTCTACTTTACTTTGTGCTTCGATTAAGATTTCTTCTTTTTCCGCTAGTACGACGATATCTGCGATACCAACCGTAATACCGGCTTTAGTAGAGTATTTGAATCCTAAGTCTTTCATCTTATCAAGCATACGGGACGTTTCAGTGATAGCAAACTTCTTGAATACTTCCGCAATGATATTCCCTAGGAATCCTTTTTTGAACGGGTTGATTAACTCACGGTTTTGGAATACTTCCTTAACGTCCGTTGACGGATCAACAAAGTAGTTCTCAGGAGTAGCCACTTCCAAGTTCGTTCTTGTTGGTTCGTTAATGAACGGGAATGTATCAGGCAAGATCTCGTTGAAGATTACTTTACCTACCGTTGTTAACAATAATTGCTGATTTTGCTTCTCAGTGAACGTTTGGTTGTTGATGGTGCTGGCATGGATCGCAATACGGGTATGCAAGTGTACATAACCATTTTGATACGCAAGAATGACTTCATTTGCATCATTGAAGATCATACCTTCACCTACAGCATTTTCACGCTCAAGTGTCAGGTAATAGTTACCTAATACCATATCCTGTGACGGAGTAACAACCGGTTTACCGTCTTTCGGATTAAGGATGTTTTGGGCAGCAAGCATCAGCATACGCGCTTCAGCTTGTGCTTCAGAAGATAAAGGTACGTGAACCGCCATTTGGTCACCATCAAAATCCGCGTTGTATGCTGTACATACAAGTGGGTGGAGACGGATCGCTCTACCTTCGACAAGAGTTGGTTCAAATGCTTGAATACCAAGTCTGTGAAGTGTAGGTGCACGGTTTAAGAGAACTGGATGTTCTTTAATAACCCCTTCTAATACATCCCATACTTCCGGTTGTACGCGTTCAATCTTACGTTTTGCACTCTTAATGTTGTGAGCCAATCCTTTTTCAACAAGTTCTTTCATAACGAATGGCTTGAATAACTCAAGAGCCATTTCTTTAGGAAGACCACATTGATACATCTTAAGGTTAGGTCCAACTACGATTACAGAACGACCAGAATAGTCAACACGTTTACCAAGAAGGTTCTGACGGAAACGACCCTGTTTCCCTTTAAGCATGTGTGAAAGGGATTTTAATGGACGGTTACCCGGTCCAGTAACTGGACGTCCGCGGCGGCCATTATCAATTAAAGCGTCGACCGCTTCTTGAAGCATACGCTTTTCGTTTTGAACGATGATGCTTGGAGCGCCAAGGTCCAATAAACGTTTCAAACGGTTATTACGGTTAATAACACGACGATATAAATCATTTAAGTCAGAAGTCGCAAAGCGTCCACCGTCAAGCTGAACCATCGGGCGAAGCTCTGGAGGAATGACAGGTAATACATCAAGAATCATCCAATCCGGATCATTCCCTGAGTTTCTGAAAGATTCCACTACTTCTAAACGCTTGATTGCACGGGTACGGCGTTGACCCTGAGCTGTTTTCAGTTCTTCTTTAAGGAAATCAGCTTCTTTATCCAGATCAATGTCCTGCAGAAGCTTTTTAATCGCTTCAGCTCCCATTGCAGCTTGGAATTTCACTCCGTATTTCTCACGGTAGGCACGGTATTCTTTTTCAGAAAGAAGTTGTTTTCTTTCCAGAGCCGTGTCACCTGGTTCTGTTACAACATAGGAAGCGAAGTAAATGACTTCTTCCAAAGCACGTGGGGACATGTCTAAAACAAGACCCATTCGGCTTGGGATTCCTTTGAAGTACCAGATGTGAGATACAGGGGCAGCAAGTTCGATGTGACCCATGCGTTCACGACGGACTTTAGCCTTTGTTACTTCAACACCACAGCGGTCACAAACGACGCCTTTATAACGGACACGCTTGTATTTTCCACAGTGACATTCCCAGTCCTTTGTAGGACCGAAGATACGTTCACAGAACAAACCATCTTTTTCTGGTTTTAACGTACGATAGTTAATCGTTTCGGGCTTTTTAACTTCCCCGAAAGACCACGAACGGATCTTATCAGGTGAAGCTAAACCAATTTTCATATACTCAAAATTATTTACATCTAGCAAGGGGCCTACCTCCCTTTTAATCTACAGGCTCTAACCCTAATTGCTCTAAATTTATTCTTTTGACCCAACTGTCTCGGATTCTTGTGCATTAGATTCAGAGATATTTAGCGTGTCTGCTTGTTGTACTTCTTCTTCATCCTCTAAGTCACGCATTTCGATTTCTTCTTCGTTACTAGAGAGGATCTTAACATCCATACCTAAACTTTGAAGTTCTTTGATCAGAACTTTGAATGATTCCGGAACACCAGGTTCAGGTACGTTTTCACCTTTGACAATGGCTTCGTATGTCTTCACACGACCCACAACATCATCAGACTTAACTGTTAGAATTTCTTGTAGAGTGTAAGCAGCACCGTAAGCTTCAAGTGCCCATACCTCCATCTCACCGAAACGCTGTCCACCGAATTGTGCTTTACCACCGAGTGGCTGCTGCGTAACAAGTGAATAAGGACCAGTTGAACGAGCGTGAAGTTTATCATCGACCATGTGAGCAAGCTTGATCATATACATGATACCAACTGATACACGGTTATCAAACGGTTCACCTGTTCTACCATCATAAAGAACGGTTTTCGCATCACGTGCCATACCTGCTTCTTCGATGGTTGCCCATACGTCTTCCTCTCGCGCTCCATCAAATACGGGTGAAGCGACATGAACACCAAGATATCTTGCTGCCATACCTAAGTGAAGCTCCAACACCTGTCCGATATTCATACGAGATGGTACCCCTAGTGGGTTCAACATGATATCGATCGGTGTACCGTCTGGTAAGAACGGCATGTCTTCTTCAGGAAGGATTCTTGAGATAACACCCTTATTACCGTGACGACCAGCCATTTTGTCACCTTCAGAAATCTTACGCTTCTGAACGATGTATACACGGACAAGCTGGTTTACACCTGGAGGCAATTCGTCGCCGTCTTCACGATTGAAGACTTTAACATCGAGGATGATTCCTCCACCACCATGTGGTACACGAAGGGATGTATCCCGGACTTCTCGAGCTTTCTCACCGAAGATTGCATGTAATAAGCGTTCTTCAGCAGTCAACTCCGTTACACCTTTAGGCGTTACTTTACCAACAAGTAGATCGCCGTCTTTCACTTCAGCACCGATGCGGATGATTCCACGTTCATCAAGATTGCGAAGTGCATCTTCACCAACGTTAGGAATATCACGAGTGATTTCTTCAGGTCCTAATTTCGTATCACGGGATTCAGACTCATATTCTTCAATATGAATAGAAGTATATACATCGTCTTTCACAAGACGTTCACTCATGATGATCGCATCTTCATAGTTGTAACCGTCCCAAGTCATGAATCCAACCATTACGTTACGCCCTAAGGCTAGTTCACCTTTTTCCATTGAAGGACCATCAGCAAGGATTTCCCCTTTAACTACACGGTCGCCTTCACTAACAATCGGACGCTGGTTGTAACATGTTCCCTGGTTAGAACGGATGAATTTTTGCATACGATATTTATCGAGGTCACCTTTTACTTCTTGACCATCGATTTCTTTCACACGACGCACCCAAACTTGTTTCGCTTCAACCTTTTCTACAATACCTTCATATTTACAAATCACGGCTGCACCAGAGTCTTTAGCAGATACGTGCTCCATACCCGTTCCGACAATCGGTGATTCCGGATTCATTAAAGGTACTGCTTGACGTTGCATGTTCGCTCCCATAAGAGCACGGTTAGAGTCATCGTTCTCTAAGAAAGGAATACATGCTGTCGCGGCTGATACTACTTGTTTAGGGGATACATCCATGTAGTCAAGACGTTCACGCTTAATGACCGTGTTCTCACCACGGAAACGGGCGATGACTTCTTCATCAAGGAATGCACCGTCATCACCTAGACGTGCGTTCGCCTGAGCCACTACATAGTTGTCTTCTTCGTCTGCTGTCAAGTAATCGATACGATCGGTCACTTTCCCTGTATCAGGGTCAACACGACGATACGGCGTTTCGATAAAGCCGAATTTATTCACTTTCGCAAACGAAGAAAGTGAGTTGATCAGTCCGATGTTTGGTCCCTCAGGAGTTTCAATCGGACACATACGACCATAGTGGGAATAATGTACGTCACGTACTTCGAATCCTGCACGTTCACGCGTTAATCCACCAGGTCCTAAAGCAGAAAGACGACGTTTGTGCGTTAATTCTGCAAGAGGATTCGTTTGATCCATAAATTGAGACAATTGAGAGCTTCCAAAGAACTCTTTAATTGAAGCGATAACCGGTCGAATGTTGATCAGTTGTTGAGGCGTGATCGTGTTCGTGTCTTGAATGGACATTCTTTCACGAACTACACGCTCCATACGTGATAAACCGATACGGAATTGGTTTTGCAGCAATTCACCAACCGAACGTAAACGACGGTTTCCTAAATGGTCAATATCATCCGTCAATCCTACCCCATGTAATAAATTAAAGAAGTAAGAAATTGAGGAAATGATATCTGCAGGTGTAATGTACTTAACCTCTTCTTCAACATAAGCGTTACTAATTACATTGATTTCCATTTCTCCCTCTTCGTTAGGAGAATAGATTTTGATAGATTGAAGAACTACGTCTTCCTCTAATACGCCGCCGGACTGTTGGTAGTTTTTAAATCCAATGCCGTTTTCTAAATAAGGAATGACCTTATCCAGCGCGCGACGATCAAGAACCGTGCCCTTCTCTGCAAGAATCTCGCCCGTTTCCGGATCTGCTAGAGTTTCTGCTAGAGTTTGACCGAATAAACGGTTCTTAATGTGAAGCTTTTTGTTCATTTTGTAACGTCCAACGTTTGCTAAGTCATAACGCTTAGGATCAAAGAAACGAGAAACGAGTAAACTTTTAGCATTTTCTACTGTAGGAGGCTCTCCTGGACGCAGACGCTCGTAAATCTCGAGCAATGCCTTGTCGATACCTTCCGTGTTGTCTTTCTCGAGCGTGTTACGAATGTACTCATTATCACCGATCAAATCGATGATTTCTTGATCAGAGCCAAACCCAAGGGCACGTAAAAGAACCGTTACCGGTAGTTTGCGAGTTCGATCAATTCGCACATATACAACATCTTTCGCATCTGTTTCATACTCAAGCCAAGCTCCGCGGTTTGGTATAACGGTAGCAGTAAACCCTTTCTTTCCGTTCTTATCTACTTTTCCGCTAAAGTAAACACTAGGTGAACGTACTAACTGAGATACGATAACACGCTCAGCACCATTAATGACAAAAGTACCTGTGTCTGTCATTAATGGGAAATCACCCATAAATACGTCTTGATCTTTTACTTCTCCTGTTTCCTTGTTCACAAGACGGACTTTCACTCTAAGCGGTGCAGAGTAAGTAACATCTCTTTCCTTTGATTCTTCCACCGAGTACTTTGGCTCTCCCAGACTATAATCAATAAATTCCAAAGAGAGATTACCAGTGAAGTCCTCAATCGGAGAAATGTCACGGAACATTTCTCTTAACCCCTCATCAAGAAACCATTGATACGAGGAAGTTTGAATTTCGATTAAATTCGGTAATTCTAAAACTTCACTGATACGCGCAAAACTTCTGCGTTGGCGGTGTCGTCCATACTGAACTAGTTGACCTGTCAACTGATTCACCCCTCAAATCAAGCGTTTTGGTTGTGTCTATATGCCTTAAAGTAGGAATGCTACTCTACACAAGACAAAAAGAAAAAGGGTTTTAATGATAAAACCTCATTTTCAAATGACGAACTATTATTTTATAATCTTTTCCAATTTATCCAATATATATACATATGGACATAATACCGGAAAATAATATTTTTGCATTTTATAATGTTATCATAGCAGCAAAGCTACGTCAACGGATTTCTTTTACCGATTTCAAGATGTAGTAACCCTTTTTTCTAGCTGCGATTTCTACATTTGAAAACAATTCTTCCATTTTATCCATGGCAGATGGAGCACCTTGTTTCTTCTGAATAACGACCCACAATTCACCATTCTCCTTCAGATAGTCATAACTGGTTTCAAGAATCGAATGAACCGTTTCTTTCCCTGCCCGGATCGGCGGGTTTGTTAAAATGGCCGCAAATTCCGTTTCAACAACATTCGTAAATCGGTCGCTTTGATAGATGGTCACGTTTTGAACTTTGTTCTCTCTAGCATTTTCTTTCGCTAAAGATAGCGCTCTTTCATTTACATCAATCATGTGAACCGTACGATCATCATTGTCTTTAGCTAAAGACAATCCGATCGGGCCATACCCACAACCGACATCAAGTAACGGACCCGTTACGTCAGGTAATTCAAACGTTTCGATTAATACTCTTGAACCAAAGTCAACTTCCTTCTTCGAGAATACACCTTGGTCCGTTTTGAACCGGAACCCATGTCCTCTTAACTCAAAGGTAATCGTTTGGGGGTTGCTCTCTACATCAGGGTTATGAGAATAATAGTGATTGGTCATTATATCATCTCCATCCATTCTTACATCACGTCTATCTACCATCATTCCCGAAAAGGCTCTGATGATAACGGACGAACAATCCATGTTTATATTCTGTTAGAAGCCAGACAAGAAAAAAGCCCGCCAAATATAGCGAGCTTTTCATCTATACAATCATTACTTAACTTCTACGCCAGCTCCAACTTCTTCAAGTTTAGCTTTAAGTTCTTCAGCTTCCTCTTTAGAAATACCTTCTTTAAGAGCTTTAGGAGTGTTATCAACCATTTCTTTCGCTTCTTTAAGTCCAAGACCTGTGATTTCACGAACAACTTTGATAACTTTGATTTTTTGAGCTCCAGCGCTCTCAAGAATTACGTCGAATTCAGTTTTTTCAGCAGCAGCTTCTGCTCCGCCACCAGCTACAGCTACAGGTGCAGCAGCAGTTACTCCGAATTCTTCTTCGATTGCTTTAACTAGATCATTTAATTCAAGAACTGACATTTCTTTAATCGCGTCAATGATTTGCTCTTTACTCATTTTAAATTTCCTCCTTGTATTGTATGCTTGTTTTTTATTTAAACGACTTGCTTTAACTTACGCGCCTTGCTCTTCTTTTTGATCTGCAACGGCTTTTGTTGCCAATGCAAAGTTGCGCATTGGTGCTTGAAGCACGCTGAGTAACATAGAAAGAAGTCCTTCGCGGCTTGGAAGTTCAGCGATTGCTTTAACATCCTCAACTGAAGTGATTGTTCCTTCAATGACACCCGCTTTAATTTCAAGCGCTTCGTGTTCTTTAGCAAAGCTGTTAAGAATCTTTGCAGGTGCAACTACTTCTTCACTGCTGAACGCGATCGCGTTAGGACCAGTTAGGAATTCGTTTAACCCTTCAAGACCAGCTTCTTCTGCAGCACGACGAACCATAGTGTTTTTGTACACTTTGAAGTCGATGCCAGCTTCACGAAGTTGTTTACGAAGCTCAGTTACTTCGGAAACATCCAGGCCACGGTAATCCACAATGATTGTAGATACACTGTTTTTTAGCTTGTCAGAGATTTCTCCAACGATATGTTTCTTTTGTTCTAGAATGCTGCTCATCATTACACCTCCTGTAGATTGACTGATGAACATTTATACCGTCATCCAATAAAAAATGCCCTTATATCAAGGTAGACATAAGGGCATTGCAAACACGCTATAAGCGGTTATTTTATCGCAATTACCTCGGCAGGACATTAAGCTCAGGAAGAGCACCTACTGTCTACGGTACAAATGTATTCGTTTTTTAACAACAGAACTAATTATAATCATTAGCTCTTAGTAAGTCAATACCAAATTATGCCTTAACTGCGAAAGTTGAAGGATCGACTTTAACGCCAGGTCCCATTGTAGAAGTTACAGAAACGTTTTTCATGTAAGTTCCTTTTGCAGCAGCAGGTTTAACTTTAAGCATTGTTTCATACATTGTAGCAAAGTTTTCAACAAGCTTCTCGTTGTCGAATGAAATCTTCCCAACAGGAACGTGTACGTTACCTGATTTGTCAGCACGGTATTCAACTTTACCTGCTTTGATTTCATTGACAGCTTTAGTCACGTCGAATGTAACTGTTCCAGTTTTAGGGTTTGGCATTAAACCTTTAGGTCCTAATACACGACCAAGTTTACCAACTTCACCCATCATGTCCGGAGTTGCTACGATTACGTCGAACTCGAACCAACCTTGGTTGATTTTGTTGATAAGTTCCGCATCACCTACGAAGTCAGCGCCAGCAGCTTCTGCTTCTTTTGCTTTATCGCCTTTAGCGAATACAAGAACTTTTTGAGTTTTACCAGTTCCGTGCGGAAGTACAACTGCTCCACGGATTTGCTGGTCATTCTTACGAGTATCTACACCTAAGCGGAACGCTACTTCGATCGTCGCGTCAAACTTAGCGAAGTTTGTTTTCTTTACTAATTCGATTGCTTCTTCAACTGAGTAAGCTGTAGTACGATCTACAAGCTTTTGAGCTTCAAGAAACTTTTTACCTTTTTTAGCCATTATAAATTTCCTCCTATATGTGGTTTTAGCGGAATAACCTCCCACGAAATAAGGTTGCGAGTGAAACGTACATTTCATCATCGCAACCTCGTTCAACAGGAACCTTTTTGCCGAAGCAGGGATTAGTCTTCGATGACGATACCCATGCTGCGCGCAGTTCCTTCTACCATGCGCATAGCTGATTCAACACTAGCTGCATTTAAGTCAGGCATTTTTGTTTCAGCAATTTCACGTACTTTGTCGCGTTTAAGTGTTGCCACTTTCTTGCTGTTTGGTTCGCCTGAACCAGACTCGATACCAGCAGCTTTCTTAAGAAGAACAGCAGCGGGTGGAGTTTTTGTGATGAATGTAAATGAACGGTCTTCAAATACCGTGATTTCAACAGGAATGATTAAGCCAGCTTGATCTGCTGTACGAGCATTGAATTCCTTACAGAATCCCATGATGTTAACACCTGCTTGACCTAGTGCAGGACCAACTGGTGGAGCTGGATTAGCTTTACCGGCAGGAATCTGCAATTTAACCATTTTAATAACTTTTTTAGCCACGAGACACACCTCCTTAAGTCCGTGATGTGGTTATTGGGTTTTTCACCCTCCCACTCATGTAAAAAATGTCTTTATCAACATAAAGAACGTCTATTAGTTTCAGTATCTCTTTAGTGGAGACGCACTGACTTATGAAATAGTACCATTTTTTCAGAATGATTTCAAGTTCTTTTCCATTATAATTTATCAATTTGGGAGAAATCCAGTTCTACCGGGGTATCTCTGCCAAACATATTAACATGAACTTTCACTTTTGCTTTCGCATTATCTATCTCTTCAATCGATCCAGTAAAGTTCGCAAACGGACCTTCGTTCACCTTTACCGTTTCTCCCAATTCAAAGTCGATCTCTACCTTTTTCTCTGTCATACCCATTTGCTTCAGAAGATTTGTCACTTCTTCGGGTAATAACGGAGTAGGCTTTGAACCGGAACCTGATGAACCGACAAACCCGGTAACCCCAGGCGTGTTACGAACAACATACCAGGAATCATCCGTCATGACGATTTCCACGATCACATAACCAGGGAATACCTTCTTCTTAACGACTTTTTTCTTACCGTTCTTGAAATCCGTCTCTTCTTCTTCAGGTACGATCACGCGGAAGATTTTGTCTTGCATCCCCATCGATTCAACACGTTTCTCAAGGTTTGCTTTAACCTTGTTCTCATATCCTGAATAAGTATGGACTACATACCAATTTTTCTCCATTTAATAGGACTAAACGTCCGTCCCTCCTCGCTATTTAAGAATACTAATCCGCCTTTTTTCTCCAAATGAAAAAACCCGTAAAAAGATAACGGGCTCTAAGGTCATGTACTCTATTAACATTCATTATACCATGATTTCACGGTATATATACAACTAATTCTATGTTTCTCTTACTTAGAACCAATGATCAATCGCATAAGTTCTGAGATTCCCAGGTCAATGACGGCAAAGAATAGGGCAACAAATACTACCGTCGTAATAACCGTAATCGTATAGCGTGTTAACTCTTTACGTTTAGGCCAGCTGACCTTTCTCATTTCCGATGCAACATTGCGAAAGAATTTAAACATCCGTTTGTAACCTCCAACTAATATCAATACGCAAGACTTGGTGCTTCACTATTTTGTTTCTTTGTGTAGGGTGTGAGCATTACATGTATTACAGAATTTCTTTAATTCTAATCGAACTGCTTGATTACGATTACCCGGTACACTATAATTCCTGGAACCACACACCGTACAAGCAAGTATTAATTTAGTAGTCATATATTCCACCTGTACTATCCATAGTAAGTCCTAACAAAAATAACACGACCACCAATTTGTGTCAATATGACTTTACATCGTTATTTCGCGAACTTCCAAGTATCGTTCGAGCTTTCTTTTCACTCGCTGCAAGGCATTGTCGATGGATTTCACATGGCGGTTCAGTTCTTCGGAGATCTCCTGATAAGATTGACCATCCAAATAGAGAGCCAGTACTTTCCTCTCAAGATCACTTAATAACTGGGCCATCTTGTCTTCCATATTATCGAATTCCTCACGATTGATAATCAGCGCTTCCGGATCCATTACTTTCGCACCTGAAATAACATCTAAGAGCGTTCGGTCAGACTCGTCGTCATAAATAGGTTTATCCAATGAAACATATGAGTTGAGCGGTATATGCTTCTGTCTGGTGGCTGTCTTAATGGCTGTAATGATTTGTCTCGTGATACATAGCTCTGCAAACGCTTTAAAAGAAGTGAGCTTGTCCTCCTTATAATCACGTATCGCCTTGTATAATCCAATCATACCCTCCTGGACGATATCTTCCTTATCGGCTCCAATCAAAAAATACGAGCGGGCTTTTGCTCTTACAAAGTTACGATATTTCCTGATCAAAAAGTCTAGCGCTTCGCTGTGACCCTGATGGACGGCTTCTATTATCTCTTCATCATCCATGCCTTCTAATCGATTATCAAATGCTTCTGTCCTGGTGATATTGCTCACACACATCCCCCCGCGCAAAACAATAGATAGAAATATTATACATTACAGAAAATTCAATCGTCAACCTCTCATTGTTCCCCACGGCGCCATTTTTCGAAAATTTCAGCAACTTCATCTGACAATTGGATTTTGGAAGCCGGCCTTTTATCACTTGAATTCCGCACTTTTCTTTCGATCTTTTTTTCGATGACTTTTACTTCTGTATGCAGCTCCCTAGCTGATTTACGAAGGGCTCCCTGGCCAAAGATTGCCCACTGCTCGGTAAAATCAGAAGTGGCTACATGGATTTGTGTTTTAATATTACTTAACTCAATCGCTAATTTTTCAATTCGTTCATCCGCTGTTTCATTTTCTTTCGTGAAAATGACCTCTACCTTATAATTTTTATATTTACGGGCAATTCCCTGAACGTAATAAGCATCAAACACGACAATCACGCGGTAGCCAGTATATCCTTGATATTCTGCCATTTGTTCTACAAGGCGGTCTCTCGCTGCGGCTAAATCTTTATGTTTCAATTCATTCAGCTCCGACCAGGCACCTATTATGTTATAGCCATCCACAAGGAGAATGTCCATCTCCGCTATTCTCCCAGCGGGTGGCGTTTTCGATAAACCTCATACATTAAAATACTAGCTGCCACCGAAGCGTTTAATGATGTTACATGACCGATCATTGGCAACTGAACAAGGAAATCACATTTGTCTCTGAGTATACGGCTCATCCCTTTTCCTTCGCTTCCGATGATTAAACCGATAGGCAGGGTACCATCCAATTGGCGGAAGTCCTGCTTTCCTTTCGCATCCGTACCCGCCACCCATACGCCACGCTCTTTCAACTCATCTACCGCTCTCGACAGATTCGTTACACGTGCGACGGGGATGTGCTCAATGGCACCGGTGGAGGCTTTGGCTACTGTTGACGTAAGTCCCACTGCTCTCCTCTTCGGAATAATGATTCCATGGGCACCTGCCGCATCCGCTGTTCTCATGATCGAACCAAGGTTATGCGGATCCTCTAATTCATCAAGGATAAGAATAAAAGGGTCTTCTCCTTTTTGCTTGGCTCTATGAAACAAGTCATCGATTTCTGCATACTGGTAAGCAGCTACAGAAGCCACGACCCCTTGATGATTTTCAGGTACCATCTGTTCAATCTTCTTCTTGGGAACGTATTGAACCATCACATTCGATTCCTTTGCAAGTCCGACAATTTGCTGGATGGACCCTTTCTGAGAACCTTCTGCGATCCAAATCTTATTGATATCCCTTCCTGACTTCAATGCTTCCATAACGGGATTTCTACCCCCGATAAAATCTTTACTCATCCCTGCTCCTCCTTTCCTGCCTGGGCTTGTTCAAAAATAATCTTCAATAGTTCCTCTAATCGCTCAGTTCGATTAAGTAAGAACAAATATCCAATCAGAGCCTCAAAAGCAGTGCTGTGTTTATACGTTTGTACATCTGTGTTTTTTGGAGTTGTCCCTGATTTTGCGTTGCGGCCGCGCTTTACGATCGATATCTCTTCTTCTGTTAAAAGCTCCTGATCGAACAACGTTCTGAGAATGGCCGCTTGGGCTTTAGCAGACACATACTTAGTCGCCGCTCTGTGCAGCTGATTCGGTTTGATCTTTCCTTTCGTTAAGAGGAGCTGCCGTACATATGTTTCATATACAGCATCCCCCATATAAGCCAGTGCAAGTGCATTGATCTGTTTCGCATCAATTTGTTCATTTATCTCATACAGCATTAAGACCCTCTTTTCCAGCGGGTGCCTTGAGGAGTATCTTCCAAGATGATATTCATCCCTTTTAACGTTTCACGAATTTCATCGGCTAATTGGAAGTTGCGATCTTTACGTGCCTGGATTCGTCTTTCGATCAATTCTTCCACTTCTTCATCCAATAGTTCCGCTTCCCGGAGGCTTAGTCCGAGGACAGAGAAGAAATCCTCGAATCGGTGTAAGAACGTATCAATCACTTCTGTGGACGTATTCTTTTCCATTAAATAATAATTGGCTTGCCTTGATAATTCGAATAAGACGGAAATTCCGTTGGCTGTATTAAAATCATCATCCATTTCCGTAATGAACTGCGCTTTTAACTCAGCAATTTTGTCCAGCCATTCCTGGTTGTTCTTCGTTAAGTCCGTACTGGATTCTTTGCGGTGCTTCAAATTCTCATAAGCTGTCTTAATACGATCTAAAGCAGCTTCTGCGTTTTGAAGAAGCTCTAAATTGTAGTTGATCGGATGACGGTAATGGACAGATAACATAAAGAAACGAAGCACCTGTGGATCTTGTTCTTTAATAATGTCGTGAACCAATACAAAATTCCCCAGTGATTTAGACATTTTCTCATTATCGATATTAATATATCCATTGTGCATCCAGTACTTTGCAAATGGCTTACCAGTAAGTGCTTCTGACTGAGCGATTTCATTCTCATGGTGAGGGAATGTTAGATCCTGCCCTCCAGCGTGAATGTCAATGGTCTCCCCCAAATAGCGTCTTGCCATGGCGGAGCATTCAATATGCCAGCCGGGACGACCTTCTCCCCAGGGACTTTCCCACGATATTTCCCCTTCTTTCGCTGCTTTCCATAATACGAAATCAAGAGCATCTTCTTTTTTGTCCCCTACATCAATGCGGGCCCCTGCTTTAAGCTCATCGATCGGCTGATGAGACAGTTTACCGTAGCCATCAAATTTTCTTGTACGATAATAAACGTCCCCTTGAGATTCATACGCATACCCTTTTTCAACAAGAGCCGAAATAAAATCAATGATGGTATCAATATTGTCTGTTACAGTCGGATGAACATCCGCTTTCTTACAGCCAAGCGCTCCCGTATCTTCAAAATAAGCTTCAATAAAGCGCTGGGCAACAGTCGGAACATCCACTCCAAGTTCCTTTGCCGCTCTAATTAATTTATCATCCACATCTGTGAAGTTAGAGACAAAATGAACATCATAGCCCCTGTATTCCAAATAGCGTCTCACCGTATCGAAGACAATGGCAGGGCGGGCGTTTCCTATATGAATATAGTTATAAACCGTCGGCCCGCACACATACATTTTGACTTTACCCTCTTCCAGGGGTATGAATTCCTCTTTTTGCCTTGTCAGTGTGTTATATAAACGAATCGTCAATATGATCGACTCCTTCCCTCATATTCCCTTAATAATGATTTTAACTCATTCACTTCTTTTTCCAGTTGCTTCATGCGGTCGTTCATCGGATCCGGGAGATCACAGTGATTCAGGTCCTTCTGTATCTTCACTCCGTCTTGAATGACCACCTTCCCCGGGATACCGACTACGGTTGAGTTGGGAGGAACATCTTTTAGGACAACGGACCCTGCCCCTACCTTAGAATTTTCCCCAACTACGATGGATCCTAATACTTTCGCACCTGTAGCAATCAGCGCATTATCCTGGATCGTCGGGTGACGCTTCCCTTTTTCTTTCCCGGTTCCACCGAGGGTGACCCCTTGGAAGAGCGTGACATTATCTCCGATTTCACACGTCTCACCAATCACCACACCCATACCATGATCGATGAAAAAACGACGGCCGATCTTAGCACCGGGGTGAATCTCCACTCCTGTAAAGAAGCGGCTGACCTGTGAAATGACCCGTGCAATAAAAAAGAATTTACGTTTAAAAAATGCATGAGCAATACGATGCGCCCAAATGGCATGAAGACCCGAATACGTGAGGATGACCTCCACATAATTCCTCGCAGCCGGATCCTGATCAAACACGACCTCTATATCTTCCTTAAACGACTTAAACATCTTATCCCCCCTTCATTTAAAAAACCAAAGCGCAGGCGGCTTGGTCAGAGGCGACAAGCATAAGGCTAGCCCACCGGAAAGGCGTTCTTTGCCTTTTTGGTGGGATTGACTTATGACCTCGAGCCTCTAGCCGCTGGAGCTGGATAAACCAAAGCGCAGGCGGCTTGGTCAGACAATAAAAAAAACGCCCCTGTCAATATAATGACAGAGACGCATAGGCAGCGCGGTTCCACTCTGATTGAGAAGATAACTCCTTCTCCAACTCGAATCCTGTTAACGGTAGGAAGCCGCCTTTACCTACTATATTTCAGTAACGGGCTCTGAGGTGCATTTCAGAATCGGAGGGGCTTAAACCACTTTCAGCCGGTGATGGTTCTCTCTTCTAAGCATCCTTTTCTTACTTCTCCTCATCAACGCGATATCATTTAGTGTGATACTCTTACTATATTACATAACATCCAAAATGTTAACCTAAAAGACTTTGCAGACGATGTTTAACTGTATCTTTCCCTAAAAGCTCGATTGCATTCGGTAATTCAGGACCATGAGTCTGACCAGTGACGGCTACACGGATCGGCATGAACAGCTTCTTGCCTTTATGTCCCGTAGACTTTTGGACCGCTTTAATGGACGATTTAATTTCTGCTGCTTCATAATTTTCAAGAGCTTCTATTTCATTTAAGAAGGCTTGAAGAACTTCAGGAACCTGCTCTTCTTCCAGTACCGCTTTTGCATCCTCATCATATTCGAGGTCCGTCTTGAAGAACATTTCAGACAGCTCCACGATTTCAGCACCGAAGCTCATTTGCTCCTGGTATAAAGAAATGACGCGACTCGCCCATTCACGCTGCTCGTCAGACATATTCTCTTCTACTTTACCAGCACTGATTAAGTGAGGAAGGGATAACTCCACCACTTGCTCTAATTCTAAATTCTTCATGTACTGATTGTTCATCCATGTTAGCTTCTGGTTATCAAACAGGGCAGAAGAAGTAGATAAACGTGCGGGATCAAAGATTTCAATAAACTCATCTTTAGAAAATATCTCTTCTTCTCCTTTTGGAGACCAGCCGAGTAGGGCGATGAAGTTGAATAGAGCTTCCGGTAAATAGCCTAATGCTTCATATTGCTCGATGAACTGAATGATGCTTTCATCACGCTTACTCAGCTTCTTGCGGCTTTCATTAACGATCAAAGTCATATGCCCGTAAACAGGTGCTTCCCATCCAAGAGCTTCAAAGATCATCAATTGCTTCGGTGTATTGGAAATATGATCTTCTCCACGTAGAACGTGGGAAATTTTCATCAGATAATCATCTACTGCAACGGCAAAGTTATATGTTGGTGTACCGTCTTTTTTCGCAATGACAAAGTCACCGATTCCGTCTGATTCAAATGCCACATCTTCTTTTACGATATCATTGAAAGAATATACTTTCCCTGCAGGCACTCGGAATCGAATGCTTGGTTGACGCCCTTCTGCAGCTAATCTTTCTTGATCTTCTTTTGTCAGGTTACGGCATTTACCGGAATATCGGGGCATTTGGCCTGATGCTGATTGAGCTTCACGTTCCGCTTCCAGCTCTTCTTCCGTACAGTAGCATTTATAAGCTTGTCCGCTTTCTAACAGCTCACTTAAATACTGCTCATATATATGGTTACGCTCTGATTGGCGATAAGGGCCATAGTCACCAGGCTTATCTGTGCTTTCGTCCCAATCGATTCCAAGCCATTGAAGATATTTAAGCTGACTTTCTTCTCCGCCTTCAATATTACGTTTCTTATCCGTGTCTTCAATACGGATGATGAACTTTCCACCTACACTGCGGGCGTATAAGTAATTAAATAAAGCGGTTCTTGCATTACCTATATGTAAATGGCCCGTTGGACTCGGGGCATAACGGACGCGTACTTCTTTTGTCATTTGATTTCCTCCTCTTTGTATTCTGTTTTAAAGTCTCTGACCTATTTTAACACCGTTATGTAAGGGAATAAAGCGAATTTGTCCCCTTACTTCTTTTTGATCAACACGGTTGTTTGCGATGCGATCCCTTCGCCTCTTCCGGTAAAACCAAGCTTCTCTGAGGTTGTGGCTTTCACGTTCACTTGGGAAATATCCGCCTCTAATAACGTTGCGATGCTTTGTCTCATTTCATCGATATAAGGAGCCATCTTTGGTTTCTGAGCAATGATCGTGCAATCGATATTGCCTAATTCATAGCCTTCCTCTTTCACAAGGGCCCATACATGCTCGAGAAGCTTTGCTGAATCTGCATCCTTGAACTCAGGATCTGTGTCTGGAAAATGCTTGCCGATATCCCCTGCAGCAATAGCCCCCAAACATGCATCCGCTACAGCATGTAATAATACATCTGCATCTGAATGGCCTAATAAGCCTTTTTCATATGGTATCGTTATACCTCCCATAATAAGAGGTCTATTTTCCACTAATTGATGAACATCAAATCCTTGTCCGATCCTAAACATGTTTGTCTCCTCCACTCATTTCCTCTTGCTTCTTCAAAATGGCCTCAGCAAAATATAAGTCCTCAGGTGTTGTCAGTTTAATATTGTCATAATCACTCTCCACAACAGCAACCTCAACATCCATTCTTTCTACTAGAGAAGCATCGTCTGTTCCGAGGAAAGCATCTTGCTCCGCTTCGCTGTGTGCTCTTTTCAACAATGAAACACGAAAAGCTTGTGGAGTTTGAACCATCCACAAGCTTGAGCGTTCAATCGTTTCCTCGACTTCTCCATCCAGCACTTTTTTGATTGTATCTTTAACAGGAACAGCGGCAATGGAGGCTCCTGTTGATTGAGTTTTTTCTACTAATTGGTGAATCGTGGATTCTTTAATAAATGGTCTTGCCCCGTCGTGTACAAGGACAATTTCATGACCAACCTCAAGCAATGCATTGTATACACTATGCTGTCTTTCTTCCCCGCCATCTACAAGCTTAACAACCTTCGTAATGCCGAAGCGTTCAAGCAAACTCTTAAACACATCTCGTTCAGATGGATGAATCGCTAAATAGATACCCTGACAATGGGAGTCTTCTTCAAACACACGCAGTGTATGAATAATGACTGGACAGCTATTCAGCTCAAGGAGCAGTTTATTCTTGCCAGCTTTCATTCGTTTCCCTTGCCCCGCAGCCGGAATGACAACTTCATATTCCATACGATAACTCCTTTAACTCGAGTAATACTATTTATTATACCTCACTGAATCAATAGAGTCAGGGCAAAGATTACTTATAAAGCTTTTTCTAATTGCTTCGGCTTCGCAAAGATCATTCGACCGGCAGATGTTTGAAGAACAGACGTTACAAGTACATCGATGTACTTGCCGATATAATTGCGTCCCTCTTCAACGACGATCATCGTACCATCATCGAGATAGGCAATCCCTTGATTATGTTCTTTACCGTCTTTGATTACCTGAACCTTCAATTCTTCCCCAGGTAATACAACTGGCTTAACGGCGTTTGCCAAGTCATTGATATTTAATACTTGTACACCTTGAAGATCGCAAACTTTATTCAAGTTGAAATCATTCGTTACAACGATCCCATTCGTAAGTTTCGCTAATTTCACAAGCTTTGAATCAACTTCCTGAATTTCCTCAAAGTCACCTTCATAAATCTGAACCTCTACAGGCAGCTCCTTTTGAATACGATTCAGGATATCAAGCCCGCGACGTCCACGATTTCGTTTTAACACGTCTGAAGAATCCGCAATATGCTGAAGCTCCTCCAGCACAAACTGTGGAATCACGACAATTCCTTCTAAGAATCCAGTTTGACAGATATCAGCGATACGACCATCGATAATCACACTCGTATCCAATATCTTAAGGGTTTTCACACCTGGTTCATCAGAATCTTCGTCAGTCCCTTTTTTCTTACCCCTATTTGACGTACCGAAAAGACTGACAAGCTCATCCCTCTTCTTAAAGCCGACCTGAAATCCTAAATATCCAAGAAGCAACGTTAACAGAATCGGAACCACTGTGTTGACAATCGGAATCTCCATTTGATTGAAAGGAATCCCAAACAAATACGCAACAAAAAGACCGATAATAAGACCTAAACTACCAAATAACAGATCCGTTACTGGAGCTTTTACTAAACTATCTTCAAACCACTTGACGAAATTGACAACATACTCGACTGCCCAAAACGTAAGAATATAAAATATAATGGCACCAAATATAGCAGTCATATAAGGGTTATTAATTAAAGGAATGTCTGATAAATTTATGACGGTAAATAATTCGGGAAGCAGAAATATCCCTAGTGTCCCCCCGACGATAAGGAAGCACGCTTGAACGATTCTTTTTAACATTCCCTCACCTCCTCCTATTCATTATAAACAATTTACTATTTTTGAAACGTATTAGCCCTTGAAAATTTTAAATTTAATCGAATGGAAACCATTTTGATATAAAAATCCCATTTTAATAGAGTCCTCTATGAAAGGCTAACATGCCTCATTACAAACTGTCAATTTTTTGAAAAAACCTATATTGTATCATATCAGGCCCTCCGGAACCACATACCTATAGCTGTCGATCGGCAAAAGTCTGCTCCTTGATCAGTTTCAGCCCCTCTTTAATCTTTCTGGCCCTCACTTCACCGATTCCCTCTACTTCATCCAAATCATCTACTGAAGCACTCACCACATGAGGAAGGGTTTCAAACCTTGTAATCAGATTTTCAATGATCACAATCGGTAAACGGGGGATCTTATTCAACACGCGATAGCCCCTTGGGAAAATGGCATCATCATGATGAACATATCCATGGTATCCTAATAACTTTAATAGGACATTATCCTCTAACACTTCTGAATGCACAAGCTCCTGGAATTTATAAAGAAGTTCAAACGGCTTGATATTTCTCTCTTGAGAATAATCCCTGATAATCAACATTGCTTCATCTTCAATATCCGCCAATAGCTCATTCATTTGTAAACGGATCAGCCTGCCCTCGACCCCCAACTCGCTTAGATAGGTTAATAACTCATTCTTAATCCGTAAAACCATCTCGAATCGATGAAGAACCTGCAGTAAGTCACTTTGTGTCACAAGCTCCTCAAACTCCAAAACCGATAGATTAGAGATACTCTGATCGAGAACCACTTTATACTTCTCCAAAGTCTGAATCGCCTGGTTCGCCTTCGTTAAGATGACAGAGATATCTTTTAAAGCATATCGGAAATTCCCTTGATACAACGTTATCACGTTCCTACGTTGAGAAATAGCAATGACAAGGGCATTGGTTTGTCTCGCAACCCGCTCCGCCGTGCGATGTCTCATTCCCGTTTCGGTAGACGGAACGTACACATCGGGAGCCAACTGAGCGTTTGCCAAAATAATCTTCGTACCCGCTTCGTTCAGGATGATGGCCCCATCCATCTTGGCCAGCTCATACAGATAGCTAGGAGAAAAAGCACAATTGATATGAAATCCGCCATCCAGTACAGATTTCACCTTATCATTATAGCCAACGACAATCAGTCCCCCCGTATTGGCTCTCAGCACATTATCGATGCCATCTCTTATCGGAGCACCTGGAGCAACAAATTGCAATATATCCGACATGGACTTTTCTCTTGCCTTCTTATCTTCCATTTCTTATCCTCCTAAAATAATAGCCAGCGCTTCGTTTATATTTGATACTCCTGTTACCTCTATATCCGAAGGCGGCTGCCATCCACTTAAGTTATTTTGGGGAATAATCACACGTCTAAAGCCTAGTTTAGCCGCTTCTTGGACACGTTGCTCAATTCTCGACACCCTCCTTATTTCACCCGTCAATCCGACCTCTCCGATGATACAATCATGAGCACTGGACGCTTTATCCCGGAAGCTGGACGCAATACTCGCGGCAACAGCCAGATCAATCGCAGGTTCATCCAGTTTGACTCCACCTGCCACTTTTAAATAAGCATCCTGCTGCTGCAATAGCATTCCTGCCCGCTTCTCCAACACGGCCATAATAAGTGAAACACGGCTATGATCGATCCCTGTTGCCATACGTCGGGGGTTATTGAAGCTTGTAGGTGTGACAAGGGCTTGTATCTCCACCAGAACAGGCCTTGTACCTTCCATGGAGGCAACGACCGTTGAGCCTGCCGCACCTTGGGAACGCTCCTCCAGGAATATCTCGGAAGGGTTTGCGACCTCCTCCAAACCAAGCTCCTTCATTTCAAAGATCCCCATCTCATTCGTGGAACCGAAGCGATTCTTCACGGCTCTTAAAATACGATATGAATGATGGCGCTCCCCTTCAAAATACAGCACGGTATCTACCATATGTTCCAATAAACGCGGTCCGGCAATCGACCCTTCCTTTGTAACATGCCCTACAATGAAGATGGCGATGCCTTTTGTTTTTCCGATTCTCATTAATTCAGCTGTACATTCCCTTACTTGGGAAACACTGCCGGGAGCAGACGTCACTTCTGGATGGAAAATCGTTTGAATCGAGTCGATTATGACAAAATCAGGTGAGATTTGTTCAATCGTTTGATGAATCAATTCAAGGTTCGTTTCCGCAAATATATATAAGTCATCCGACTTGATACTTAATCGATCTGCACGAAGTTTTGTTTGCTTGATCGATTCTTCTCCGGATATATATAGGACCTTCTGTTTTTGATCGGCCAGCTGGGAAGATACCTGAAGCAATAAAGTAGATTTACCGATCCCGGGATCTCCACCTATCAACACCAGTGAACCCGGGACTACCCCTCCACCTAACACCCGATTCAGCTCTTTCGATTCGGTCAATACTCTTGGTTCTTGCTTTGTTTCGATTGAGATAAGCTTTTCTGCTTTAGTGGGCCCGCTATTTTCAGAATGCATAAATGATCCCCGAGGCTTTTTCCCCGTCATTTCAACTTCTTCCACCATCGTGTTCCACTCGTTACACCCCGGACATTTCCCCATCCATTTAGCAGACTCATATCCACATGATGAACATACAAACTTTGTCTTTTTCTTTGCCAATCTATTCTTCTCCTCTTTTACTCTATTTGTTCTTTTTACATTTCATGACAATATCCATCCCATTTGAAATGATTGTATCGGTTTTATGTATTTAATTCAATTTAGGACCCTTAAAAGCGGAGGTGGCTTGCTCAGGCCCGACAAGCATAAGTCGAGCTCGTTGAAAAGGCGGTCTTTGCCTTTTTGGCGAGATTTACTTATGACCTCGAGGGACTAGCCACCGGAGCTGGACAATAAGAAAAGCGGAGGTGGCTTGCTCAGAGGCGACAAGCATAAGACGAGTTAACCGGAAAGGCGCTTTTTGCCTTTTTGGTTAACTTGGCTTATGACCTCGAGCCTCTAGCCACCGGAGCTGGACAATAAGAAAAGCGGAGGTGGCTTGCTCAGAGGCGACAAGCATTTCCGGATTCCTTTAAAAGGTATCCATTATGATAAAAGAGGTACACGAAAAACATAAACGTGTACCTCTTTTCTACCTTGTATTAAGTAGGAGTATTAGCTGCTTCTTCTTCTTTTACCTTTACAACAAACTCACTATCCTCTACATCGATGATAATATTCTGACCTGTCAGGACCTTGCCTCTTAACAGCTCCTCTGACAGTTTATCCTCTACATGTTTCTGAATGGCCCGGCGCAGTGGGCGTGCACCGTATTCAGGATCGAATCCTTCTTCTGCTATTTTTTCTTTAGCAGCAGCAGATAGCTCTAAATGAATATCCTGCTCTTTCAAGCGACTTGTCAGTTGGTTTGACATTAATGTCACAATCTCTTTCAAGTGATCTTTTTCAAGTGAGTGGAAAACGATAATTTCATCGATACGGTTAAGGAACTCTGGTCGGAACGCACGTTTCAGCTCCTCCATCACCTTGCCTTTCATATCCTTATAATCCTGCTTTCCATCTTGAATATTGAACCCGACATATTTGTTGCTCTTAAGTGACTGGGCACCGACGTTAGATGTCATGATCAACACCGTGTTTCTAAAGTCTACCGTTCTTCCTTTAGAATCTGTCAGACGACCGTCTTCCAAGACTTGAAGGAGGATGTTAAATACATCAGGATGGGCCTTTTCGATTTCATCTAAAAGCACGACGGAATATGGCTTACGGCGAACTTTTTCTGTTAACTGACCGCCTTCTTCATATCCTACATACCCTGGAGGAGAGCCTACTAAACGGGAAGTCGAATGCTTCTCCATGTACTCAGACATATCAATACGGATCATGGCATCCTCGTCACCGAACATAGATTCCGCTAATGCACGGGCAAGTTCCGTTTTCCCTACTCCTGTAGGTCCTAAGAAAATAAAGGAACCAATCGGACGCTTCGGATCTTTCAGCCCCGCTCTTGCACGACGGACTGCTTTCGATACCGCTACGACTGCTTCAGATTGACCGATGACTCTGGAATGAAGGATCTCTTCTAACTTAAGTAATCGATCCGTCTCGGTCTGAGCAAGTTTCGATACCGGTACTCCCGTCCAGTTCGATACAACCTTTGCAATGTCTTCTACCGTCACTTCCGTATTTTCCTGACCTTGCTTTTCTTTCCATGTATTCTTCGTTTCTTCCAGCTCTTCACGAAGCTTTTGCTCCGAATCCCTTAGAGAAGCTGCTTTTTCAAACTCTTGGCTTTGGACAGCTGCATCCTTCTCTTTACGGATTTCTTCCAGCTTCGCTTCAAGCTCTTTCAGGTTTGGCGGCGTTGTATAAGAACGCAAACGAACCTTTGAACCGGCTTCATCAATTAAATCGATTGCCTTATCCGGTAAGAACCGGTCTGAAATGTAGCGATCAGACAGTTTCACTGCCGCATCAATCGCTTCATCTGTGATCGATACGCGGTGATGGGCTTCATAACGATCGCGTAAGCCCTTCAGGATCTGAATAGACTCCTCTGCCGTTGGCTCATTGACTTGGATAGGTTGGAAACGACGCTCGAGCGCAGCATCCTTTTCAATATATTTACGGTACTCATCTAATGTTGTCGCACCGATACATTGTAACTCTCCACGAGCAAGGGATGGTTTTAAGATGTTTGATGCATCGATGGCGCCTTCAGCTCCACCTGCTCCGATTAGTGTATGAAGCTCATCGATAAACAGGATGATATTACCCGCCTGACGAATTTCATCCATCACTTTCTTTAATCGATCCTCGAATTCACCGCGATATTTCGTACCGGCTACCACTGTACCCATATCCAGGGTCATGACCCGTTTATCCCGAAGAATTTCAGGCACTTCATTTGCAATGATCTGTTGTGCAAGACCCTCAGCAATCGCTGTCTTACCTACACCGGGCTCACCGATCAACACCGGGTTATTCTTTGTACGGCGACTTAACACTTCAATGACACGCTGAATTTCTTTGCTTCGTCCGATAACCGGATCCAGGCTTCCTTCACGGGCAATTGCCGTTAAGTCCCGGGCTAAGCTATCAAGGGTAGGCGTATTGGCATTGGCATTGCCCCCTCCCTGGTGGTTGCTTGAGTCATTGCTTCCAAGTAACTGCAATACTTGCTGCCTTGCTTTATTTAAGCTGACACCAAGATTACCGAGTACACGGGCTGCCACTCCTTCACCTTCACGGATCAACCCTAATAAAATATGTTCCGTTCCTACATATGAGTGACCCAGCTTACGGGCCTCATCCATAGAGAGCTCAATCACCTTCTTCGCTCGGGGTGTATAATGAATCGTTTGAGATTTCTCGGTTCCTTTCCCGATCAGCCCTTCCACTTCTTTCTGAATCTTTTCAGGGCTCAGTCCCAACGCCGTAAGTGCTTTAGCGGCAATTCCTTCACCCTCGCGGACAAGTCCCAATAAAATATGTTCAGTACCAATATTACTGTGCGCCAAACGAATCGCTTCTTCCTGAGCTAACGCTAATACCTTTTGTGCTCTTTCTGTAAATCGACCAAACATCATATTATTTTTCCTCCTCACATGTATCCTTATCTAACTTAATTCGCTCCCTAATCAAAGAAGACCTTCTTATATCTCTTTCATTTGGTCTCAATGGACCTCCAGAATATTGTTGTAAAAATCCCGGTTGGGTTAAAATCATTAGTTCATTCAATATATTCTTAGATATGACTTTGATGTATCCTAAATCAATCCCAAGCCTGACATCGGATAAACACTTCGCTGCTTCCTTGGACTCGATGATCCGACTGTGCTCCAAAACGCCAAGTGAACGAAATATCCTATCTTCCAATTGTATGTTAGACGTTTTTACTAATGCGTCCCTTGCCGATTGTTCCTTATCGATGATCTGTTTCACGACACTCAATAAATCTTCCACTATATCTTCCTCAGACTTACCTAGTGTCGTTTGATTCGAAATCTGAAAAATGTTTCCCAACGCCTCGCTGCCTTCTCCATAAATCCCTCTTACCACCAGACCTAATTGATTAATGGCAGGAATGATCCTATTCAACTGCTGGGTTAAAACCAGACCAGGCAGGTGCATCATGACAGAAGCTCTAAGCCCCGTCCCTACATTGGTAGGACAAGTCGTTAAATATCCATTTTTCTCATCAAAAGCAAAATCAAATTCGCTTTCAAACCAGTCATCAATCTGATTCGCTCTTTGTAATGCTTCCTTCAATTGTAAGCCTGGATATAAACACTGTATTCGAATATGGTCCTCTTCGTTTACCATTATGCTAATATCTTCTTCACCGGATAAAAGGACAGCCCCATAGTTCGTGTCCTCTGCCAAGTTAGGACTAATGAGGTGTTTCTCCATCAATACCCTCTTTTGGAGTGGCTGAATCTCACTTGTAGGTAAAAATTCTAATTCACCTAATTTCTTCGGGTATAAAGAGAGTTTATCCTTCACACGATCCACGATTTCTTTTGCTTCCTCAGAAGAATAAAGAGTGGAGAAACGAAAGTCTGTCAGGTTTCTTGCAAGGCGAACCCGTGAGCTGAGAACAATATCCGAATTCGGTCCCTCTTCATTCATCCAAGAACTAACGGCATTTTGTAAAAACCTTTCCAGGCTCATCCTTTATCTCCCCCCGTCATTTTTAATATCTTTTTCCAGGGAGCGAATTTCGTCTCGTATTTCTGCGGCTTTTTCAAACTCTTCATCCGCAATCATCGTTTGCAGGTCTGACTTCAGCTGCTGAATTTTTTTCTTCACATGAATCGCCCCGCCCATACGTTCCGGTACCTTCCCGTGATGCTCCACATTTCCACTATGAACTCGCTTTAATAGAGGAGTCAGCTCATCCTTGAACGTCTCATAACAATGTGCACACCCAAATCGTCCTACATTAATAAATTGCTGTAAGGTCATCTTACACTTTTCACACTGTAAAACCTCTGACTTGGGTATTTCCGTTTCCTTTGCCTGCTTAATAGCAGGGGCTATATTAAGAAGACCTGCCAAAAGATTGTTCACAGAGAAGCCGGAAGAAGAATCAAACATAAACATTTCACCCTTATCCTGAGCGCATTGCTCACATAAATGAACCTCTGTCTTTTCTCCATTTATCACCTTGGTAAAATGAAGGGTTGCAGGTCTTTCATTACACTCTTGACAAATCATCCTACTCACCTCTCAAAACTTACTCGTACTTCAAAGAATCCAGCATGGCTCTGAGCATTCTTCCTCTCAAAACATCCCGTTCTGGTAAATCTACCATGATTACCGAGCGATCCATCACGCTCAGCATGATCTTTGCTTCCCGTTCAGAAATAATATCCTCTTCTACTAAACGAAAAACAATATCAGCTGCCGTATTCTGGCTGATCGTCTGAGTAATGAGTGCCACTAGCTGGTCAATAAGATGAACTTGATCGTGGGCCTTTACTTTCATAATCCTGATATAGCCCCCGCCACCTCGTTTACTCTCTACTACATACCCTCTTTCAATCGTGAAACGGGTATTGATCACATAATTAATTTGAGAAGGAACACATTGAAACTTATCAGCGATCTCGCTTCTTTTAATCTCGACTATCTCACTTTCACTCAGTTCTAATACATTCTTTAAATAACGTTCAATGATGTCGGATATGTTCCTCATCAAACCTCCTCCTCATTTTGACTTTGACTATATTTGACTATAATTATACAACTGCGTTTAAATCTTTGCAATTATGAAGTTTAACCTTAGAAGTTTTCCTGTTTTAGGAAAGTTTTAAACGTGTAAATGTGAGATTATTGGATAGAAAACAGGAAATGGGGCATTGAGTGGGTGTGAATTTATTGGACCACGGGGGTTTGATTTGTGATGTGGTGTGGGTTACTGGAATGATGGATTAGAAGTTTTGGTTTGGTGGGAGAATCACTTTGTTAGATAGTGAATGTGATCTCATTAGGACGAATAATGATGTTTTGACTGGTAAGATGTGTGTGTTTTGAAGAATTCGTGGTAATTGCGTCGTTTTCGACTTTATTGCGTCGTTTTCGACTTTATTGCGTCATTTCTCAGCTTAATTGCGTCACTTTTCCGTTTTATGCGTAGTTTACCAATTACCACCTAGGTAGTGAGCACCCGCTGAATTAGATAATCTGTATTGAGGATTGATGTACCATCCATAATCTCAAAAATGCAAACAACAAAAAAGAGTAACCCCTAAGA
>NZ_JXZC01000013.1 GCF_000935355.1 Rossellomorea aquimaris | reverse complement strand
ACAATAGGGGGGCAGCTCAGCTTTGCCCTGCGGGGTCTAGACCTTTCCTCTATTTCCCGCAGGAGTCAAGTGCCTTCCGCTACAATCCACTCTGTGCTTCTATTCCGACTCCCTAATGACGGAAAGACAAACACAAAAAAGTTATTACCTATATGATCTAAAAGGAACACCAAATAACATCATAAAGATAGCTCCTTTATTGAGTTTCAATGTAAAGCCAGTAGCTCTTCTGTGCAGTTACCCCTCAAGAGTCAATCTCCAGAGCTGTTTATGGATTAAAAAAGCCAAGAATGAAAAATCATTCTTGGCTTTACTTTAAGCTATTAAGCTGATGTTTTTTCTTCGTTCGGGTCGATCATGGTTCCATCTTCGAGCATTAGATGTGGAGCCGCATCTTCAAGGATTGTTTCTTTTGTAATGATACATTTTTTAATATCATCACGGGAAGGAAGATCGAACATCACATCCAGCATCATGGTTTCGATGATAGAACGTAATCCACGGGCACCCGTTTTGCGCTCGATTGCTTTTTTAGAGATTTCAAGAAGGGCATCTTCAGTGAACTCAAGCTCTACATCATCTAATTCAAGCATTTTTTGATATTGTTTTACTAACGCATTTTTAGGCTTTGTCAGGATTTCGACCAGCGCTTCCTCATCAAGAGGCTCGAGGCTTGAAATCACTGGTAAACGACCGATGAATTCTGGAATTAAACCAAACTTCAATAGATCTTCAGGTACAACTTTAGAAAGAAGGGATTTGTCTTCTTTTACTTCTGCGTTTTTAGGATCAGAACCGAAACCGATCACCTTTTGACCTAAGCGGCGTTTAATGATTTGTTCGATTCCATCAAAAGCACCACCGCAAATGAATAGTACATTGGACGTATCAATCTGGATGAATTCCTGATGAGGATGCTTACGGCCGCCTTGAGGCGGAACGCTCGCCACTGTACCTTCAAGAATTTTCAGAAGTGCCTGTTGAACACCTTCACCTGAAACGTCTCTAGTGATGGATGGATTTTCAGATTTACGTGCTACTTTATCGATTTCATCGATGTAGATGATGCCTTTTTCAGCTTTTTCTACATCGTAATCAGCTGCCTGGATCAATTTCAATAGAATATTCTCTACGTCTTCCCCTACGTAACCGGCTTCTGTTAAAGAAGTGGCATCCGCAATCGCGAATGGTACGTTCAGAATACGTGCAAGTGTTTGTGCCAGTAGGGTTTTACCGCTACCTGTCGGACCGATCATCGCGATATTACTCTTAGACAGTTCAACATCGTCGACTTTGCTGCTTGAGTTGATACGCTTGTAATGGTTGTATACGGCTACAGCCAGAGATTTCTTGGCTTGTTCCTGTCCAATTACGTACTCGTCGAGGATTTCCCGGATTTCACGAGGCTTAGGAACGTCTTTGAATTCTACTTCTTCTTCTGTACCTAGCTCTTCTTCTACGATTTCAGTACAAAGTTCGATACACTCATCACAGATATACACACCTGGTCCAGCGACTAGTTTACGAACTTGGTCTTGTGTTTTTCCGCAAAAAGAACATTTTAGTTGTCCTTTTTCATCATTAAATTTAAACAATGAATTTCACCCCTTAGTTAAAACTTCATAAAATCGTGCTCTGTTTCATCAAACGAACGATTCCTTACATCCCTATTACCTAAAGTTATGTACTGCATTTTATCATATTATATGTTCGTAAAGAAATTGATACGATTCTTAAGAATCATCTTATTATGTAATGAGCATTTTAGCAAATATTTTACATTGCTAATTAGTATGTTGTCCAATTGACGCTTGGTGATGTAAGGAATCTGGTTATGTATGTTCATGGTGAAAAATTATTAACTCCGTCTAATAAGCTTTTTCCAAAAATAGTGGTTCTTATTCTTGATTGATCAAACAATTAAAAACTTATTAGGTGAAGCGTAGTGATTTGGCTCATTTACGCCATAATCATCAAAAGCGATAGAGCAAACTCGTTTGCTCTTTCGCTTTTGATGATTATGGCTACTTTTCAGCTTTGCTGAAAAGCGTGAGAAACATTCGTTTCTCACGAATGAGCCAAATCACGGGTTATATCCGCTTCATTGTACAAAACAAGGCACGAATGAATCGCGCCTTGTTTGCTATTTTTATTATGCTACAGTTTTGCTGTTTTCAACAAGGAATTCTACTGCTTTACGAACTTTCAGGTCAGCTTTAAGTGTGTCAAGGCCGCCTAGAGCTTGTTTGATGTTGTCTGCAGACATGTTGTATTGTTCAGCCATTTTGTTTACTTCTTCTTCTGCTTCTTCGTCAGTAACTTCAAGGTTTTCAGCTGCCGCGATTGCTTCTAGTGTAAGGTTTGTGCGAACGCGTTTACCAGCATCTTCTGTCATTTGACCGCGAAGATCTTCTTCTGTTTGACCAGAGAATTGGAAGTATAGGTCAAGGTTCATACCTTGCATTTGAAGACGTTGACCGAATTCTTGCATCATGCGGTCTACTTCAGCAGTAACCATTACTTCTGGAATTTCTACTTCAGCATTTTCAGAAGCTTTATTTACAAGAGTTTCACGAACTGCTGTTTCAGCTTCGTTCTTTTTAGACTCTTGAAGACGTTTTTCGATTTTTTCTTTAAGTTCAGCAAGCGTTTCAACTTCTTCATCTGCGTCTTTAGCGAACTCATCGTCTAATGCTGGAAGTTCTTTCGCTTTGATTTCGTGAACTTTCACTTTGAATGTAGCAGGTTTTCCAGCAAGTTCAGCTGCATGATACTCTTCTGGGAAAGAAACTTCAACTTCTTTCTCTTCTCCAGCCGTCACACCAACTAATTGCTCTTCGAAACCTGGGATGAATTGACCTGATCCTAATTCAAGAGAATAGTTCTCAGCTTGTCCGCCTTCGAATGCTTCACCGTCAACGAATCCTTCGAAATCCATTGTTACTGTGTCGCCTTCTTCAGCTTTTCCTTCTTCTTTAACAGCAAGCTCAGCTTGTTTTTCTTGAAGTGAAGTAAGTTCAGCTTCTACATCTTCAGCTGTTACTTCTGTTTCCATTTTTTCTACTTCAAGACCTTTGTAATCACCAAGTTTCACTTCTGGTTTCACTTGTACTTTAGCAGTGAAGATTAGATCTTTGCCTTTTTCCATTTGCTCAACATCGATTTCCGGACGGTCGATTGGATCGATTCCAGTTTCTTCGATTGCTTTCGCATACGCTTCAGGTAAGATGAAATCTAATGCATCTTGATAAAGTGATTCTACTCCAAAGCGCTTTTCGAACATACCGCGAGGCATTTTCCCTTTACGGAATCCTGGTACGTTAACCTGCTTTACAACTTTTTTGAACGCTGCGTCCAAACCTTCGTTTACTTTTGCAGCTTCTACTTCAATTGTAAGAACTCCTTGGTTTCCTTCTTGTTTTTCCCATTTTGCAGACATACTGTTCCCTCCAACAATCTATAATTGATCTTGAATTTTTTACGCATAGTAGTAGATAGTCCCGTATGAATCTAGCACTATCATCGTAAATATATGAAAAACTTTTACATTACAACCATTACATTATAACATACAGCCACTGTCTTTCAACAGAGAGCATTTAAATATTAGGAGAGGAAATTTCCTCTAGTTCCGCAAGTCTTGATAGAATCCCTTTAGATTTTGTGTTTTCAACCTGATCTTTTAACTCTTCTTCAAGGATCGCATCCGAAAACATCCCCGCTGTGTAGTATGCATACATCGAAGCGACTTCGCTCGGCTCCTCCTCCAATGTAAAAGGATAGAGTAGAAAGGCATGTCGTTTCAATAATTCTTGTGCGTGCTGAAATAGCGTAGGATTCGTCTGCGCCAAGAGATCATCCAGGGATTCTGTGACCTTGGTGAAGAAATCAGACTCAAACACATCTTCCAAAGCGGAAGGAGAAACCCGCTCTTCCATCCCAAACTTCGCCACAACTACTTCTTTATCCATTCCATGCTCTCTTAAAACATTTAAGATCATCGTTTGTAAAAATGGATGTGCAGCAGGATCCATTAAAACCGCTTGCAGCTCACCTGCGAAGGGCTGAATATTACGATGAACGAGCTGTGCCACGATCAACGTCTGTTCCTCCAGGCTCTTCCCTGTCAAGATAGAGGTTTGCTCTTCTTCCGATGCTTCTTTTTCAGGAACAGCCGCTTTCCCGTTCACTACCTTCTCACTGAACTGGAGAAGCTTCCTGAAATGTTCTTCCTTTTCAAAGGGTACTTCTTTTTCGTCAAACAGGGCATTGATCGTATCGACCACTTCTCTGTGCTGATGAAGCTGGATGAGTATCATCAAATACATATCAACGACCTCGAAATAATCGCCGATTCCTTCAAGGAGCATCTCTTTGCATATGTATCTTGCCTTGTCGTACTGCTTGCTTTCATAGAGTGATAATACGAGCGCTGTATTGATATCCGGGTTATCCGGTTCTAATTCATAGGCTTGAGTGAGGAGCTGAGAGGATTCATGAGCCTCCCCTTTTTCCAAAGCCTGCACCCCTTTTTCCAGCAGCCGTTCCTTCAATCCTGGAAACTGTACAATCTTTCCTTTTCCTTCTTGGTTTCCCTTAGTCATAAAACGTACCTGCCTATACTGTTAGTTTGTATTAGTTTAGCACGATATCTTTTAGATAACAAAAAAAGCTCACCCAATGCAGGCAAGCTTTGTATATGTAGGATTTATGGCGTCCCAGGAGAGATTCGAACTCCCGACCGACGGCTTAGAAGGCCGTTGCTCTATCCTGCTGAGCTACTGGGACGTGATTTGTTTTTTCTTGATTTGTTTATCAAGGACAATATTTATTATATTCACATAGCATCAATAAGTCAACAGATTTTCAAAAAAAGTTTTATTTTATTTTCAGCTATCGTTTTGTCATGTAATATCCATATGTAAAGAACCCGCCGGAGCAGGTTCTAAACAATGGTTTTACAGTTGAAATGTTTGGGTCAATCCGTCCAGTGCCACATGATCATGAGTCAGGAATGTTACCTTTATCTCTTGATCCCTTGCCTCTACTAAGGCGTAGGTGCGCTCTCTTCTTCCCCGTGGTAAAAGAATGCTGCCCGGATTTAAAAACAATATGCCATTATTTAATTCTGCGCCTAACGTATGGGAGTGTCCAAAGAAAACAAATTGTGCTCCTACTTCTTCAGCTTTATAACGCAGCTTCATGAGTGACATTTTAATGCCATACAGATGACCGTGAGTCACCATGATTGGATGGCCATCTACCTTCTCTATAAGGTCGTCGGGTAGCCTCGCATCCATATCACAGTTCCCCCTCACTACAAGGTAGGGGGCTAATGCCGGATCATCTGCACTTAATTCAGAATCTCCGCAGTGTACCATGGCATCTACGGAAGAATGATATTTCTCCGTTAGTTCCAATAGCTCTTCTTTTGAACCGTGACTATCACTTACAACCAATAGTTTCATTTCGCTCACCCTTTAAATAAAGTCTGAGATTATGTCCTTTAGTTTTTTCAAGGCATTTCCACGATGGCTGATTTGACTCTTCTCGTCCGGAGTTAATTCAGCCATGGATCTTTGAAGAGTCGGAACGTAGAAAATGGGATCGTACCCAAACCCATTCGTTCCCGTCTTCTCTTCCAAAATCAATCCTTCGCATGTTCCTGTAACGGTCCTGGTTTCCATATCTGGGCCGGCAATCGCTAAAACGCAGTGGAAACGAGCGGTACGGTCGGTGGCCTTTACAGCTTCAAGTTCACGTAAGACCTTCTCCATATTCGCTTCGTCACTCTTTTCTTCACCGGCATAACGTGCGGAATACACCCCCGGGCGACCTTCAAGGGCATCAATGGCCAAACCTGAATCATCGGCGATCACCAGTTCACCTAATTCCTCTGCAACCGTTTCAGCCTTTAGTATGGCATTTTCCTCAAACGTTTCTCCAGTTTCTTCAACATCCTCAATGTGAGGAAGGTCTAGTAATGTTTGTACCTCATACCCGTATGGAGCAAACATATGTTGAAATTCTTTTGCTTTTCCCCTGTTTTTCGTGGCTATGATCACTCGTTTTGTCATTGAAGTCCCATCCCTTTATTGAAATCTTTTTACTATATCTCCTAATGATTGTTGCTGAATTTGGAATAGCTCGTGGATTCCTTCTTGTCCAAGCTTTAACAGTTGGTGCAGTTGGTCCATCGTGAAGGTTGCTTCTTCTCCTGTTCCCTGCAGCTCTACAAATTCACCTTCACCCGTCATGATGATGTTCATATCCACTAATGCACTGCTATCTTCAATGTAATTCAAGTCAAGAACCGCTCCATGCTCTTCAACAATCCCCACGCTTGTAGCTGCTAAGAAACTTTTCAGTGGGAAAGAAGAGATTTTTTTGCTGTCTTGAAGTTTTGCCACTGCGATTGCTGTGGCAACGAAAGCTCCCGTGATCGAAGCTGTCCTTGTCCCGCCGTCTGCTTGAATGACATCACAATCAATCCAGATTGTACGTTCCCCTAATGCGTCCAGATCGACAACGGATCTTAACGCCCTTCCGATAAGACGTTGAATTTCCATTGTTCTTCCTGAAACCTTCCCTTTGGAAGATTCTCGGATGTTTCTTGTTTCCGTTGCTCTTGGCAGCATGGAATATTCAGCTGTGATCCACCCTTTTCCGCTGTTTCTCATAAAAGGAGGCACCCGTTCTTCGATACTGGCATTACATATGACCTTCGTTTCTCCAACCGTTATTAAGACTGAGCCTTCCGGATGCTTCACATAATCCGTCTCGATTTCAATATTACGCAATTGATTCTTTTCTCTACCATCTGTTCTCATATCATTACCTCCTGTATTTTCGTGCGTTATGTAAAATCGTTCTAATCAAAAATAGAAGAGGCGGCATTCTGCCAACCTCTTTTCGTGTGATTCTATTATAGTATATCAAAAAATTGTTATTTAAAAACTAATTGCATTCACATTTTCTGGTCTTGTCACTGGTTCTGTGATGGTTTTTCCGTCTTTGGACACTGCCGTCGCTTCACCATTCACCAGTACTGAGACCCCTTTAATTCCTTTTTGCTCCGTTAAAGAAAGAACCAGGGAATTCAGCATATGTTCAGAAACCATTTTTTCTTCAAGGCTTCCATAAACCGCTTCGTTGAAATTCAGTGTAACGGTCCCATCCTCAAGTTTCGGATCATCCAATAGTTTTGCACCTGTAAAATCACTTGCAAGTGAAGATGAATATCCTGGTCCATCAATTAATTCATTCACCACTGCCGTGACTTCATCCACTGCATTTGAGTTCACGCGCTTGGTGACAGGTACGTAATACGTTTTATCATCACTTTGAGATACGTAATAAACAGTGAGTGGTTTAGTGGAGGTGGGATCCACAACACCAGAAGTATCCACGTTGATTCCTACTTTTCTCGTTAATCCTTTCTCATCGATCGGTGTTCCGTTAACAGGCATTTCAGTCAGGGGATAACCGTTCACCCTAAGCTCTACTTTCTCCACAGATTCAAATTGAGTAAGCGTCCACGTGACGGATTGAAGAATTTTCTGCTCATCTTCAGGCTGGTAGTTATTGAATTCCGGAGAGAAATCTGCAATGGCCGTCCCGTCTTTAATATCCACCGTCACTTGCGTATCAGCGGGAAGAACGGCTCTGAACCCATTCGGCAGCACGTTTTGAACCGGCCCGTTCACGACCAGGTATTCAAGAGCTTGCTTAGCCACACTTTCTTCACCCGGAAGCGGCAATGATTGAGAGACAACATATCCGTTTTTATCGATTAAATAAAGCTCGGTCATGACCGTTTCGGCATTGGCTTCTTCCTTGCTCACTTCTTTCTCTGTGTCTTCTCCTTTAGCCGTATCCACTTTTTCCCCTTCTTTTAAGTAGGATAGATCTTGAGGAGGATCGATCTTTTCTTTATCATCACCGAAACTGAGTAATCCACAACCTGAAAGATACACTGAAGAAGCTAAAACCGTTACAGCTATTGACACCTTTGCTTTTTTCGCCATTGGGAAACCTCCTAAAAGACAGTTTGTACTAACATATATACGAGCCTGGTCAAAAAAATAGACCTAAACTTTTATACTAAGGCACAAACGATATAAAAACCTTTTGAGACAAAAAAACATCCGACCACAAGATACTAATCCTGCAATCGAATGGTTTCTGCTTTTACTTCCCCCACTGTCAGCCAATCGGAGGCAATGCTTGAAAAAATGGCCGATGACCCCGTGGTGAAAAAGCGATGCTGTGGGTGCTGCACTCCCCTGTATAGGAGATTGTAATAATCAAGAATCGTACTCACTTCCCGTGCCGTTTCATCCCCGGAGCTTATCACACTGATCTCCGGACCCATGTAGGCTTTGATCTTGGGCTGTAAGAGCGGATAGTGGGTGCACCCTAATATCAGCGTATCAATACCCGAATATTTAATGGGTTGAAGAGTCTCTTCCACTATGTCTGCCGCCATGGAGCTATTGTATTCCCCACTCTCTACTAAGGGGACGAATTTCGGACAGGCAAGTGACGTGACATCCAGGCTGCCGTGCAGGGAGTGAAGAGCTTCTACATAGGCGCCGCTATTAATCGTTCCCACTGTCCCCAACACACCGATCCTCTTATTATGAGTGTGCTTTATTGCCGCTCTCGCCCCGGGGTGAATGACGCCAATTACCGGGATGTCCAAATGGGTTTGAATTTCATCTAACACGACCGCAGTGGCCGTATTGCAAGCAATAATCAACATTTTCATATCATATTGAAGTAGATATTCGGTCATTTCCCATGTGAATGTTTTCACTTCTTGAGCTGTTCTGGGTCCGTAGGGACAACGGGCTGTGTCTCCTAGATAATAGATGGTCTCTTTAGGTAACTGCCTCATCACTTCTTTAGCGACGGTCAGCCCCCCTACCCCTGAATCAATGATGCCAATTGGTTGAATCACATTATTCCCTCATTCTGGTTTCATTTCTTGATGAAGTTTTGCTAAATTACCTTTTAATAATAGCACTTCCTGTTCAGAGAAATCCGTCAGGACACTCTGTAAGTAATCTTGCCTTTTATTGATGACTTCTTCAATGATCCTTTCGCCCTCTTTTAACATATGAATGCGGACTACCCGGCGATCATTCTCATCCTTCACGCGTTCCACTAACTGATTTTTCTCCATTCTATCAACCAGATCCGTTGTGGTGCTGCATGCCAGGTACATTTTATTGGAAAGATCACCAATGGTCATATCTCCATATTCAAATAACCACTGCAGGGCTATGAACTGAGGAGGGGTGATGGTGTACTGACTTAAGATTTCTCTTCCTTTTTGCTTGATGATAGAGGATATGTATCGCAGGTCTTTCTCAATATCTGCAACAACTTGTAAATCTCCTTTGGCTTCTTTAGAATTCGTCATGATTACTCTCCTTTTTAAATCAGAAACTAGACATGTACTCCTTATTAAAAACGGGAATCGATCCAATAAGACCTTCCTGTTTTAGCTTCTATTATATTATGGGACAAAAGTGACATTGCTTACAGCCTGTACTTCCCCTACTAGCATTTTCGCTCTTTTGTTATAAAATTTCAAGACAAGTTCTCGAATGTCCCATAACTAAAAGAGACTGAATCTCATTCAAACATTAAAAGGCATCCGCGGAAGACCCGTTAATTGTTTGCCATCAGAATCAGTCCCTTACTTTTAAAGCTTGAGTTCCCCCATGCGAAGAAGCTCTACAACAGCTTGAGATCGCCCCTTCACTCCAAGCTTTTGCATGGCGTTGGAAATATGATTTCGAACTGTTTTTTCGCTAATAAATAGATCACTAGCTATTTCTTTAGTTGTTTTGTCTTGAACTAACAGTTCGAATACTTCTTTTTCTCTTTTGGTGAGCAACGGTTTGTGTGTAAAATCATTGTCCTTCAATTATGGTAACCCTCCTTGCCTTCGCCAGCTTTAAACCGCGGGGATGGGTATTGTCGGTCGTCAGAATATCATATGTGAAGGGAGGGTTTAGAGTGACATAGAGGAGGAAGTTAAATGAAAAATAGGCAATGGATTCATTCACACACTACGAAGGGCTAGAAACCGCCCTTTTGCAGTCAAGCTTTGCCTTCATTTCTTCCGTCCAGGGGACACCTTTTCCAGTCAGCTTCGATATTTGGACCATGGTTCCTCTACCTGTAAAGCAAACCTCTTCTTTTTCATTCAGACCCATATAGTGTAAATCTACTGAAGAATTCCCCACACTATTTGCCTTCACACATACCTTCAGCTGTTCGTCGAAGAATACTTGTTTTAGAAAATCACATTGTAAATCTGCGACGACAGGAATCGTCTCATGATCAGGTTTTACCCAATTTTGCATAAACCCTTTGTGTTTAAAAAATTCGATTCTAGCTTCTTCGAAATAAGTGAATGGAATCGTATTGTTCATATGTCCAAACATATCAGTCTCGGAAAATCGAACGTTAATATGGATTGAAAATGAAAATTCTTTTTGCCATGTTTCTATATCTTCAATGTATGTAAAATGTTTCAAGTTGGCTCCTCCTTTTGGGAAATGAATATAGAATAAGAAAATGAATCACCATTCATTATTTATTATAAGCTTTTTCTGAAAAATAAGAAACCTATAAAGAACAAAAAAAGCACTCCCCATGAGGAAAGTGCTTTTTGACTTTTAAGATTAATCAACCATATGGTCGCTTCCGAAGAAGTTTTTAAACATTTGGAAAGTTGTCTCTCTGTTCAGTGCTGCGATCGAAGTCGTCAAAGGAATACCCTTCGGACAGGATTGAACACAGTTTTGAGAGTTCCCGCAATTTGCAAGGCCACCGTCGCCCATGATCGATTCAAGTCGCTCATCCTGATTCATAGCACCCGTCGGATGGGCATTGAACAAGCGAACCTGTGATAATGGAGCAGGACCGATGAAGTCCGATTTACTGTTTACATTCGGACATGCTTCCAAACATACACCACATGTCATACATTTCGATAATTCATACGCCCATTGACGTTTCTTCTCAGGCATACGAGGTCCTGGTCCAAGATCGTATGTTCCATCAATCGGAATCCAGGCTTTTACTTTCTTCAAGCTGTCGAACATGCGACTGCGGTCTACCTGCAGGTCACGGACAACAGGGAAAGTGCGCATAGGCTCCAAGCGGATCGGCTGTTCCAATTGATCAACTAAAGCGGTACAAGACTGTCTTGGTTTCCCGTTGATCACCATTGAACATGCTCCACATACTTCTTCCAGACAGTTCATATCCCAGTTGATCGGAGTAGTTTGTTCCCCTTTTGCATTGACCGGATTACGACGAATTTCCATCAATGCAGAAATGACGTTCATATTCGGACGATAATCAAGCTCGAACTCTTCTTGGAAAGGGGCTGCTTCCGGACTTTCTTGACGAGTAATGATAAAACGGACTCTCTTGTTTTCACTCATCATTTATTTCCCCCTTTTTTCTTAGAATAGTCACGCTTACGTGGTGCAATCAGCGAAGTATCTACTTCTTCGTAGTGGAATTCCGGTGAATTCGTCGCAGCATTGTATTTTGCCATCGTCGTTTTCAGGAATTCTTCATCATTACGTTCAGGGAAGTCAGGTTTGTAGTGAGCTCCACGGCTCTCGTTACGATTCAATGCACCGATCGTAATGACACGTGCAAGCTGCAGCATGTTCCACAGTTGACGGGTGAATGTTGCCCCCTGGTTGCTCCATTTAGCCGTATCATTGATATTGATGTTTTGGTAACGTTCCATCAATTCCTGAATCTTTTCATCGGTTTGTTTAAGCTTATCGTTATGACGTACAACGGTTACGTTATCCGTCATCCACTCACCAAGCTCTTTATGGATGACATAGGCGTTCTCAGTACCATTCATTGACATGATCGTGTTCCATTTTTCTTCTTCCTGTTTCACATAGCGGTCGAATAAAGAAGAAGGTACAGATTCAACCGTTTTTTCTAAGCCTTCGATATATTTAATGGCATTAGGACCTGCAACCATACCACCATAAATAGCGGATAGTAATGAGTTTGCTCCTAAGCGGTTACCCCCGTGCTGAGAATAATCACACTCACCAGCAGCGAATAATCCAGGGATATTTGTCATTTGATCATAGTCCACCCATAGTCCACCCATAGAATAGTGAACGGCAGGGAAGATCTTCATTGGCACTTTACGCGGATCGTCACCCATGAACTTCTCATAGATTTCAATGATTCCGCCAAGCTTGATATCAAGCTCTTTCGAATCTTTATGAGATAGATCAAGATAAACCATGTTTTCACCGTTAATACCGAGCTTTTGGTTTACGCACACATCGAAGATTTCACGTGTTGCGATATCACGTGGTACAAGGTTTCCATATGCGGGATACTTCTCTTCAAGGAAGTACCACGGCTTACCATCTTTATATGTCCAGACTCGTCCACCTTCACCACGGGCCGATTCACTCATGAGGCGAAGCTTATCGTCCCCTGGAATGGCCGTCGGGTGAATTTGAATGAACTCACCATTTGCATAGTAAGCACCTTGTTGATATACGATCGATGCAGCTGAACCTGTATTAATGACAGAGTTCGTGGATTTACCAAAGATAATTCCAGGGCCCCCAGTTGCCATGATCACGGCATCAGCTGCGAACGATTTAATTTCCATTGTTTGAAGGTTTTGAGCAACGATTCCTCTTGCCACTCCTTCGTCATCCACCACTACGCCAAGGAATTCCCAACCTTCGAATTTATCCACTAGTCCGGCTACTTCATGACGACGAACCTGCTCGTCCAGAGCATATAATAATTGCTGCCCAGTCGTTGCACCGGCAAAAGCGGTTCTATGATGCTGTGTTCCACCGAAACGACGGAAGTCCAGTAACCCTTCCGGTGTACGATTAAACATTACTCCCATACGATCGAGTAAATGAATAATTCCCGGTGCAGCTTCAGTCATTGCTTTAACCGGTGGTTGATTCGCTAAGAAATCCCCACCATACACTGTATCATCAAAATGTTCCCAAGGAGAATCTCCTTCTCCCTTCGTATTAACGGCTCCGTTAATACCACCTTGTGCACATACAGAGTGAGAACGCTTAACGGGTACCAGTGAGAATAAATCTACTTGCGTTCCTTTTTCTGCTGCTTTAATTGTGGCCATCAGGCCGGCTAAACCGCCACCGACAACGATGATTTTCCCTTTACTCATCGTGACTCACTCCTTTTCCTACCATACTTCGAGAGCACTTACTTAATCTATTAGACTTGTATCTATTTCTTCTTATACGAAAGCAAAAATTGCACGCATACCGACAACCGATAATGCTACAAAAATTCCGATCGTAACATATGTAGCAATTAATTGAGAACGAGGTGAAACAGTAATTCCCCAGCTTACGCAGAATGACCATAAACCATTCGCAAAGTGGAAGATTGTTGAAAGAACACCCAGCACATAAAATCCTAGCATGAATGGATTTGATAAGATGTTTTCCATCATTTGAAAGTTCACTTCAGCTCCGAATGCTGCCGCAACTCTCGTTTCCCATACATGCCATGTAACGAAAATAAATGTGATTACTCCGGAAACACGTTGAAGTAAGAACATCCAGTTACGGAAATAGCCAAACTTACTTGCATTGTTCTTAGAAGTGAATGCAATGTAAATTCCGTAGATTGCATGGAAATACAATGGAAGGAAGATGATAAAAATTTCAAGGAAATAACGGAAAGGAAGACTTTCCATAAAGTGTGCCGCTTGGTTAAATGATTCTTCCCCACCAGTGGCAAAATGGTTCACGACTAAATGTTGTGTTAAAAATAATCCAACTGGAATAACACCTAGCAATGAATGAAGCCTGCGATAATTAAATTCTCGATTTCCAGCCATGATTTACCCCCCTTAATGATAAAATATGAATTCGCTTTCTAATGCATTTTCTAAGAATGACTAGACGACGATACATATTTTATATTGTAACAATTATGTGACATGTTCATTTTACTCCCAAGGAGTGGAAGCGTCAAGAAAACGTATACATAAATTCGACAATATCGCAAAAATATTTTTAATATAATGATAACAAAAAAGATGAGGCATTACCCTGTTAAATGTTCGAAAATTCAAATAAATATCAAATAAAAGTTATACCACCAAAATATCCCATGGTCATTTTTTCGAGGTATGGGATGATAATTCCCCTTTTCATGTATATAATAGTTTTATAGAAAGAGGGGATTTACTTGGAACAGAAAAAAGAAGAAGTACATCAACCGTCCGTTCCAATCTTCGGATATGAAATTTTACGTGACATGTTGATTCCAGACATTTTAGGAAAGCATACACCCGATATTTTATACTGGGGTGGAAAACAGCTCTCTCGGAAATTCCCCCTTCAGTCATCAGAAGAAATGATATCGTTTTTCGATGAAGCCGGCTGGGGAACTCTTACACTGCTGGAACAAAAAAAGAATGAGATGACCTTTGAAATAAGCGGACCGGTGATTGAGCGGCGCCTTGCCTTAAAATCGGATGTCACATTTAAACTGGAAACAGGCTTTCTTGCCGAACAAGTACAGTTACAAAAAAAGTGTGTGGCAGAAGCCGCTGAAGAACTACATAAACGGAGTCATTCAGTTAAAGTGATTGTAAGATGGGACGAGAAAGATAAAGTGGAATAGTCTTTACACAACATACTATTAATACTCTAATAAAGGGTTGCCCCACCAATTGATGGGGCAACCCTTTTTCACTTGTCCCGTTCTCTTATTGTGGCTGTTATAACGTGACTTCTTCCATTTTCACCGCGTCCAGGTTAAATGCAGTATGTAGGACGCCTGCTGCTTTTTGCATATTTTTCTCGTCTACCACTGCAGATACTTTGATTTCAGACGTGCTGACCATTTTCACCACGATGTCATTTTGGGCTAATACTTCGAACATCTCCGCTGCCACACCCGGATTTGAGATCATACCAGAGCCTACGATCGATACTTTGGAAAGCTCACTTTCATGCTCAACATGAGTGAAGCCTAATTGCTCTTTGTTCCGTTCCAGAACAGCAAGGGTCTCCTCCAGATCTTGTTCTTTAATCGAAAATGATAAATTGGTTGTATTCTGATCGGTCTGGCTTTGAATAATGATGTCTACATTCAGATGATTTTTGGCTAAAGTGGTAAACACCGAAGATAATCCCGTCAATGCGTTTCCAAGTCCAAATACAGTTACACGTGTAATTTCACTTTCAAAGGCTACGCCTCTCACAATCAGGTTTTGTTCCATGCTTGCTTCCTCCTCAATATACGTTCCTTCAACTTTTTCAATACTGGACCTGACTTCTAACGGGATTTGATAATTCTTGGCAAATTCCACTGCCCGTGGATGCAGGACTCCAGCCCCTAAATTAGCCAGTTCCAGCATTTCATCATAGGAAATGGACGGTAACTTCCTTGCTCCTTGAATATAACGCGGGTCTGTTGTGTACACCCCGTCTACGTCTGTATAAATGTCACAGCGCTCAGCTTTCAAAGCAGCCGCAATCGCAACGGCAGTGGTATCCGATCCGCCGCGGCCGAGCGTTGTGATTTCACCCGTTTCTGTCATACCCTGGAATCCTGCTACAATCACAAATCTCCCGGACTGAAGGTGATGCATCATCTTTTCAGTATGAATATTGGTAATCCTCGCATTGCTATGAACGGATTCTGTTTCAATCCCGGCCTGCCAGCCAGTGAATGAAATGGCATCATGTCCTGCTTGGATCAGAGCCATCGTAAGGAGTGAAATGGTCACCTGTTCCCCTGTTGAGAGCAGCATATCCATTTCTCTTTTACTCGGTTGTGATGTAATTTCCCTCGCCAGTCCAACGAGGGTATCCGTCGTTTTACCCATAGCGGATACCACCACCACTACATCATTTCCTCTTTCTTTTTCTTCTGCAATTCTTGACGCAACATTTTGAATTCTTTCTACAGAACCTACTGAAGTCCCACCGAATTTTTGAACAATAATACTCACAGCTTCTCCCTCTTTCTAATTGAGTGCAATTTTACGACTCATTTTTTGATGGTGAAGAGTACAATCACAATCATCCTAAACGTTCATGGAACAGGCTCTTTTCCAAGGAAAAGCTCCTGTGCTGGATAATAAAAAAAGCAATGAGAATAGTATCTCATTGCTTTATGAACATACAGCAGAACAGACAAAATAGGTTCATCGGCATTGTGAGATAGCTCTCCAAGATTGAATCATCTTGACAATCCTACATTTCTTAAACGTAGAACCAGCGGAATCAGCATGAGTCTGAAACCACTTCGGCGAATCTCCCCTTTCCAGGCATCTCGACAGAGCTCATACTCCTCTTTGCCTGTACTCTTGAAGCTCGCACCTCTATCACCACTTTAAAAAGTGATAATGTTATAAATTTTCGTTAATTATAGCATAGGGGAAAAATTGATTCAATGTCTAATTGAAACAATTTTTTTATTATTCATTGGTGAGCAGCCTTGTATGAGCATGCGGTGGTTGATTTCCGCTGCAGGTGCTCGCTTTCCGCGGGGCGTGGGTTGAGCCTCCTCGGGCTAAAGCCCTGTGGGGTCTCAACTTCCACGCGTTTCCCGCAGGAGTCGAGCACCTTCCGCTCCAATCAACTCTGCTAATTCAAGGAATTACTTCTACACCAAACACAAACATCACATACCTGATAATGACTTAATCAATAGCATTTTATTGATTCCTAACATTCCCTATTTTAATTTCTGCACCAATTCCTTAGCAACAGCTTCAGGAATTCCTATTTCGACAAATTCTTCCACACTGGCTTCTTTCATTTTCTTCATAGAACCAAAGTGCTTTAGAAGTTGCTTCTTCCGCTTTGGTCCGATGCCATCAATTTCATCAAGAGTTGATTGAAATGCGCTTTTCCCTCTGAGTTGTCGGTGGAAGGTGATGGCGAATCGGTGGACTTCATCCTGGATCCGCTGAAGCAAGTAAAATTCCTGGCTTCTCTTTTCAAGAGGAATGATTTCCAAAGGATTTCCATACAGCAGTTCCGATGTCTGGTGCTTATCGTCTTTTGCAAGGCCGCCCAGTGGGATATCCAACCCCAATTCATTCTCGATGACATCCCTCGCCGCTTCAATCTGCCCTTTCCCACCATCGATGATGATGAGATCCGGTAAGGGGAGACCATCCTTCAAGACTCTCGTATACCGTCTGCGAACAACCTCACGCATGGAATCATAATCATCAGGACCCTTCACGGTTTTGATTTTGTACTTTCGATATTCTTTCTTCGCGGGTTTCCCGTCAAGAAACACAATCATGGCAGACACGGGATCGGAACCTTGGATATTCGAGTTATCAAATGCTTCGATCCGGAAGGGAGTATAAATGCCCATATGTTCCCCAAGGCGCTCAATTGCCTTAATCGTTCTTTCCTCATCTCTTTCGATCAGGGCGAACTTTTCTTCCAGGGCCTGCTTCGCATTTTTCTCGGCAAGTTTCACAAGCTCCCTCTTCTTCCCCCGCTTTGGCTGGGTGATTTTCACGTCTAACAGCTTAGCAGCCAGTTCCTCATCGATCACTTCCGGCAAAAATATTTCCTTTGGCTTAAAGTGATTTGATTTAGAATAAAACTGTCCTAAGAACGTAAGGAATTCATCCTCGGGTTCATTGTATAGAGGGAACAGTGACACATCCCGTTCAATGAGCTTACCTTGTCGTACGAAGAATACTTGAACACACATCCAGCCTTTATCGACGGAATAGCCAAAAACATCTCGATCGGTGAAATCGGTCATGGTCATTTTCTGTTTTTCCATCGTCGCTTCAATATGAAGAATCTGATCGCGGAATTCCTTCGCTCTTTCAAATTCCAGATTTTCAGATGCTTCATTCATTTTCACCGTAAGTTGATTCTCAATGTCCTTGTAACCTCCATTTAAGAAGCGGGAAATTTCGTCAGTCATTTCACGGTACGTATCTTTGCTTACTTCTTTAATACAAGGAGCAAGACATTGGCCCATGTGATAGTACAAACACGCCCGATCGGGAAGGGTGGAACATTTCCGTAACGGATACAGACGATCCAGCAGCTTTTTGGTTTCATTAGCGGCCCCTACGTTTGGATACGGACCAAAGTACCGCCCTTTCCCCCTTTGAACTTTACGGGTAGTGATGAGCCTTGGGTGCCTTTCATTCGTTAACTTAATAAAGGGATAGCTTTTATCATCCTTTAACATGACATTGTACTTAGGATCATATTTCTTGATTAGATTCATTTCGAGTACAAGGGCTTCCAGATCAGATGAGGTCATGATATATTCAAAGTCCTCTATTTCTCCTACCAATCGTTGAGTCTTTGCATCATGAGAACCCGTAAAATAGGAGCGCACACGATTTTTCAATACTTTTGCTTTTCCCACGTAAATAATCGTGCCTTGCCTGTCCTTCATCAAATAACATCCGGGCTGATCTGGTAATAAAGCTAATTTATTGGTTATGGTAGGGTTCATTGTCTCTCTCCCTTCTTGTCCACCCATTTATAGACCGTGATGGTTGAATAAACAGGATCGAATAACTCCTGTGAATGAAATGATTGGACTTTTTCTATTTTTCCATTAAGGTCTTCAATACCCTGTTGTTTAAATCCATTAACCACTGCATCGGTCAGATAGATCTCTTTTTGTGTATGCTCGATGTCTTGAAGAAATTGAGCATACGTTAACACACGGTTATGTGAGTACGGTGCATCAAGATACGAGTATACTCTTGTTTCTTCCCATGTGTACACCATAATGGGGCTTTCATCATTCTTCTCCTCGAAAAATGCCGCAGTCTGATATACGGCAGGAGGAGAAGAGTGGTAGCCTGACAACAAACTCACACTTGTTCCTATATGCAAAATGAACCACAGGCTCAGCACAATCATCTTCAAGATACTAAGTTTTTTCATCCATCCCGTTAATAAGAAAAAACCGAGTAATAAGGACAAAGGCAGAATATGTCTCGGCTTATCGATGTTTTGAGCAAATAGGCCCCAGAAAAAATAGGAGCTGAATGCAATCAGAAGCAAAGTAACGCCTGTACCAGGTTTCGTCCACCTTCCTCCATTTTTGACAGTTACTAAAAAGAGAAGCAGCGTGATGACCATGATAGAAAGTGATTGAGTAAATAATCCGTTCCAACCTATATTGATAAATATATAGTTCCCTAATCTTTCAAAAAATCCTGTATCGGGTTCTACTGTTCCTCCCCATTCAGTAAAGTGTCCGTCTGTAAACCCAAAGGCAATCTGCAGCAGGGTCTTTAGACTTCCTGCATTGGCCGCCAAAGCCGAAAGCCATACTCCTTGAGAAAGTAGGAGGAGAGTGAGATGAAACGCGATGGCTTTCACTTTTTCTGAACCATTTCCACTCTCCTTCCAAAACACAAACCAATAGTATAGGATCCCCGCACCAAAACCGATGTAGGATAATCGTATACCCATCAAAATGGAAAATAGTAGAATGGGAAGAACAGCCGCATCCTTCGTTTTCAGTATGACAGCCCGGTGCAGACTCCATAGATACCACCATAATACCGGGATAGCCGCACCTTCACTCATGGCTTGAACGGTCATCGCACTTGGGTAAGAAAGGGAAAATAGGAAAAGCGTCGCAATGATCGCTTTCTTGCCCGCAAGGTAATGTCCAAACAGCCAATAAACAGGAAGAATCGAACTGACCAGCAAAATCGTATTAAAAAGCTGAAGGGATAGAACCGCGTCATCGATAAAGGTGTGAACCATCATTCCCCCGAAAATGAAAAAAGGGTACCCCGGAAAATGAGGCTGCATCTTCAATAAATCAAATTCGAGGACTCCCAGAGCATAATCGACTTCGTCCCAGCTGGAAGCATAGGGCGGAAGCAATATAAGTCTATATATGAAGTACAGGCTGAATACAGCCAGAATACTTATCATCCATTTGTTCAAATGTTTATCGATCATTGTTTTTCTCCTGTTTCTCTCCAAATAAAAACCAACTCTGTTTGAAAACCTTCTTAGCCTATTGTAAGGCTTTCTAAGAATGGTTTCCAATCATGAGTTGGTTCAGGGGGATTTAAGCATTTATTGAATTCACATCTTCTGATTTCTTGATCGACTTTTTCTGTTGTTCCATCCCGGCAGGTACGGACTTTCGTTTAAAAGGGTTAATGAGTTTATCCGTTCGGATCAAGTATATCCATAAGAATACGAATCCGAAGTAGAACCAGTAGGCAAGAACCTGTTCAATCGTCGGGTTGTGGCTGTAGCCGAACATCGCCGCCATGAACAGACCGACTTGACCGCTGATCAGAACATCATTACCTGTGTCTCTCTCATAGTGAAGCTCATCTTGAAAGTGTTCTGGCATGATCTCCACAAGATTATATACTTCCGCAGGTTTTCCTTCTGCCGTTGTATATAAAGAGCCCATGATCCCAAGATCCTGAAGGATTCCTACACCTTGAACAAGTAAGCCCGCTGCGATGAACATGATCAGCAAACCTGTCACATTAAAGAACGTTTTCAATTTGAATTTCATGGCACCTGAGAAGAACGCATATCCAAGAACCATGGCAAGTAACAATCCACTAAGCGCTCCGTAGCTTGTGAATACCTTCGTTACGTCCCCTCCACTGATGGCAGCGAAGAAAAACACGGTTTCGACACCTTCACGAAGAACGATGAGATAAGAGTGGATAATCATGGCGGATACACTTCCTGCCGTCAGGGCCGCATTGATTTTCTTCTCCATCTCCGTGTTGATCCCTTTAGACTGTTTCCTCATCCAGCCAACCATATGAGTTAAGAGGAGTACAGAGGCAAACATGATTCCGACCTTCAAATATACTTCCGCTCCAAAGCTTGCAAAGCCTGTCAGGACGACTTGGAACAGTAAAGCGACTAAAAAGCTGGATACAAGAGCAAGCAATACTCCCACGTATACCCATTTCTTATATTTGTCTGCTTTCAGCCTTGTAAGATAAGAAAGAATCAGCCCTACAATCAGAATAGCTTCCAATGACTCTCTCAGTGTGATCAAAAATGCTTGGAAATCCACTTTGTTTCCCCCTTTGTTACCTCAGTGCTACTGTTTATTTTTACGTTTATTGATGGTAATCAGAACAATGAGAATCAAAATAAGTGCAAGTGAGAAGTAAAGCCAGAAGCTTGAACTTCCTCCTTCACCTATCCCATCTAAAAACCCAAGATTCTCCTCATTCAAATGACTTTCATCCGCTTTTTCAGAAGGAATCGGAAATAACGGTCTCAAGCTCTTGATGATTGAATCTACTTCTTTATCGAAAGCCTCGGGATCATTATCCTTGCTTCCGATCCCGAACAATCCCGGATTGCCCAAAGAATTTAATGCAGAATCGAATGAAGCATAAATTTTATCCGCATCTTCCTGACTCTTTTCTTCCACCATATGTGGCTCTAGAACGTTAAAGGTCCCTCTTGCCTTTGCAAGGAGAAGCTTTGCCTGCCCATAGTCATCAAACTGCTCTTGGGCAAAATGCAATCTTCTTTCGATATTCAGCATCAATGCTGCTCTCCAGCTTTCTAATAAAAGATCCTTGTCTTTTTCCTCGAAGGCCTTGTTTATGTCGGGCTGCACCTTTGAAAAATACAGTTCAAAATCCTTTTCATACGAATCATATATTTTCTTTGCGTTATCCCAGTCATCATTCGCTAAGCTGTTTTCCAGCTCTTTATACGCTTCTGCGATTTTCTCTTCTCCTGGATCCCCATAAGAATAAGCAGATGCCTGTGAAGGGATAAATATGTAATTGAGAATAAATATCAATGTAAGGCTAAAAAAAAGGCTTTTTTTCATATGGAAATCCTCCTACATTTTCAATGATAATGATTATCATTATACTTGTCAATACGATTTTAAAGGCTTTCAAGTGATGTTTCAGAAATTTTGTGAACATTATGTTGAATATCTACCTTTTCTACAGGCCGTTTCATTTCTTTCATAATCGCCGGTAACACATTAAACATATAGGCTTTGAACTTGATGAAGGATTGACCCTTCGTACGGACTCTATATTCAATCGGGACTTCCGTCATTCTGAAGCCTTTACGCATGATATTTAGAGTCACCACTTGAGCATAGTTATAGTCATGAATGATTTCTGCATGCTCCATTACTTGTTTCGAGAATGCCCTCATCCCTGATTGACCATCATGGATCCACGTTCTAAGTAACACGCATTGTAGGAATGTAAAACAATAATTGCCGAGACGGCGATGAATTCTCATCCCTTCGATGGTTCCTTTAAAGCGGGATCCCATCGTATAGTCTGCTTGATTCTTGAAAATAGGCTCTAATAGCTCGGGAATTTGAGAAGCGGGATACTCTCCATCCGCATCAATCATGACGCCAATGTCAGCTCCCTTCCGTAACGATTCCTTTAACCCCCTTCTTACAGCTGCCCCTAATCCTGAATTGCGCTCCATATGTACGATATAGTCTGCTCCTGCTTCTTTCGCTACTTTAACGGTGTCATCGGTCGATCCATCATTTACAACCAATACTTCCACTTTAACGTGAGGATGGAACCCTCTGGGAATGTCACGTATGACATCCCCGATGGTTTCCTCTTCGTTATAAGCAGGCAAAAAAACAACAACCTTCTGTTTATTCACGATGCTCTTCCTTTCTTCTGAATGCTTCTTCTAAAACAGGTCCACGTGCATGGCTTGGGAATGGTGCTCCCAGGATATGAGCGATGGTACTGGCCATGGAAACAAGACTATGCTTTGTCTCTATCTTGCGTCCCTTATGGATATTAGGTCCATGCATGATAAATGGAACGAATCGTTCTCCTTCATCAAGATGCCCATGTCCCCCGATTCCATCAGCCTGCCCATGATCGGCACAGATAAATAAAGTTGTATTTTCCATCTTGCCTTCCTCTTTCATCCATTGGACAAAATCTTCAATCAAGCTGTCTGCTTCTTTTATCTTTTGTAAATATTCATCGTATAAGACCCCGCGGCTGTGCCCCGTTTGATCCGTCGCGATCATTTGAACGATGAACAAATCGGGATCCTGTTCTTTCATAATATGTTTCGCTTTTCTCATAATCGTCGGATCCGCTTTATCGTTATGCATGACGGCTGTGAACGTATCAACGTCAGACCCCATGGAATCGACCAGATGGGCAACACCTAGAAGCCTTCCCTTCTTTCCTACTTTTCGTAAAGAGTCAAAAATGCTTTCGACTTTAATCCCCAGCTTCCAAACCATATTGGAGGTGATTCCGTGTTCAAACGGATACGTACCGGTGAACATGGATGAAAAACACACAACCGTACGGGCAGGATATACCGTTTCCATGTTAGAGAATTCTGTTCCCTCTGCCTTAAGAGAATCCAAAAACGGGGTTTCCGCTTCTTGGAAACGTTCCTTCCTCATACCGTCCACCACAATGACCACTACACGATCTGCCCGATCCTCTTTCCAGTCTTCCGCTTCCTTTGCATACTCTTCATACACCTTTGGCTTCCAATCGAATAAATAACGGTGAAGAATGAATGTGAAAACCAAGAGACCTCCAAAAAAGCTCAAGAACTGGACGATTGGCAGCTGCTGGCCTGTAGCCAGGAGCGAATACGTGTATTGCCAATAAGCAAGTAATAAAAGAACTTTAGGAAGCTGCTCCTGAGCATTCCCGCTTGTAGAGTCACTGTTCTTCAGTACGAGCTTCCAGAACCTCGTGAAGTTGAGCCACGACGTTCCGATACGTAAATGGTAATATAATGTTCCCCAGAACAAAATCGTGAAGAAAAAGTAAAGACCGACCCCTAACAGGGATAACCCAAGATTCCAATCCCATCCAATGACCAGGTAAGCAACAATCGGTATCCATAGGTAGTTTCTCAGAAATAATGGAAAATCATAAACAAAAAACAATATAAAAAGTGGCAGGGTGATCGCTAAACTAATCGTGAAATTCAACCAGAATGATAACGATGCAACATCACCAAGATGAAAGAGAAGCATCGTCCCTACCGTAAAAATGGGTGTGAAGGGCTTACCTTCATTTAATAAATTCCAGCAGCGTGCTGCTACCTTTTCAAACTTAGAGGCGCTTTTCACTTCATGCCCCTCCTTTTCTTTTTCTTAATTTTTTTATGAGAGTTGGTGAAATGGGATACTTCAATAAGGCATATAGACCGACAGAATATGAGAATACGAATTTTATTCCATGTGTCAAAACCGCGATGGCAATTCCTGTTTCAAACGGGATGGAGAATTGGCTGAGACCAAAAGCCATGATCGTTTCATAATTCGCAAGCCCGCCGGGAGTAATTTGAAAAACCTGCCCGAGTATGGTCAGACTATTCACCCATATCCCTTGAAAAGTGGATATTCCTGTGCTTGTTGCGATACAAACAGACAGTAAAAGGGCCGCTTCCAATGTCCAACTAATAAAAACAAGGAAAAACGCATAGAAAAATCCCCTCCCCTTTATGAGGGAGAGCATCACTTTCCATTGATGATGGAGAAATTGACGTTTGTAATAAGAGATCACTCCTATCGCCAGGGTAACTCCTCCGACAACTAAAATAATTTCTTGTGATAATGGATTTTCCAAAGCTACAAACGATATCCCCAAAGAAACCAATAGACAAAGTGAGAGAATATCCATCAACCTTACTATAATAACAGATTGTGCCGAAGCTGATTTAGACAATCCTTCTCTTTCATATAGAATATACGAACGAATCACATCGCCGCCTTTGATTGGCAGGAGATGATTAAGTGCCAAGCTGTACCAAAGCCCATACATGGCACTGGCAAGCTTGATGTTATCACCCAATAGTTTTTTCGTGGCCATGCCTTTTAAATAAAATGAAGAACCATAAATGAACAACCCAGACATCACCAGGACGGGATGAAGAATCAGTTGGGATAAAAGCCGTTTAAACTGCATATGGTCCCAGCCAGTTGCAATGAACCATATGAAGTAGCAAACGATTCCGATTCCGATTAAGTACGTAAAATATTTATAAATGCTTTTCATTTTGCTTTGCCCACAGAATGGTATTCCCTATTCCGTCTTCAATGGTGGTGGTTGGAGAATATCCCAAATGCAATTCAGCCTTGGAAATATCTGAATGTGTAGAAATAACATCTCCCATACGGTACGTGTCGTAGTGTACGTTCATTTCAGGAAAATGGGGACGAAGAATCTCTAATAATGAAGTCATTTTCACAACCCGGCCACTTCCCAGATTATAGGTTTCTCCCCTTTTCCCCTTTTGTAAGGTCAATTGTATTCCATGGACGATATCATCGATATACGTATAGTCCCGTCCGCTATCACTGCCAAAAATGGAGATGGACTCGTTCTTTAAAAGTTTCGATATGAATTTAGGGATCGCCATATCCGGTCTTCCCCAGGGACCATACACCGTAAAGAAACGAAGAATGTTCACATGCATATCAAACATATGAGCATACATATGGCAGAAGCTTTCTGCACTCCATTTGGAAGCTGCATATGGAGAAATGGTCATCCCATCTGCATCTTCTTCCTTTAACGCCCTTCCCGGTTTATCTCCATAAACAGAGGATGATGAAGCGAACAATAAGCGCTTGACTCCCGCTTCTCCACAAGCTTCTATAATATTAATCGTTGCTTTAATATCATAATCAACATACTTCAGCGGCTCTTCCAATGAATAGGCCACCCCCGGCAATGCAGCTAAATGTATGACCGCGTCGGGCTTTAATTTATGGATGATGGCTTTGGTCTTCTCACGATCTATCAAATCCACCTCATATAAATCCCTTGCAGGGAATTGAATCTCTTTCAAATGCTGTTTCTTCCGATCGGTTGAATAATAGGTATGGAAACAATCAATGATTGACACCTGATAACCCTTATTCATAAGACTTTGGGTAAGGTGCATCCCGATAAATCCCGCACCGCCTGTAATCACTATTTTCACTTTCATCACACTCTCTTGACTTTTAGACAATAGGTCTAGTTTAGCACAATTCCCGCTGGAGAATAAAAATTACTTAAAAATAGAGACTGACCCCATATAACGGGCCAGCCTCTATATACTAGATTATAATTGATTCAGGATGTTAAGGATAGCTTCACTATGCTGCTTCGCTTCATCTGCTTTTTCAGAAGAGATCGCTTCAAACCATTTTTGAGAAAGATCAAACAGCTCTTGTGATTTCTCTTCTCCAAGTTGGTTCATCACGTTCACCTCTAGCATTTTAACAAACATATTTCCTTCCATTGCTTCTACCTTGGCTGTCGCAACATCACCGGACTCTACAGCTGCTGCCGCTTCTTCGTGATACCCTGCTGCTTTCCCTTTGATTGCTTTTGTATAAAGTGAATTGACTTTCTCAGCATCAATCGTAGATGGATCATTTTCCAGCGAGAAGATAGAATCCAATTCATTCGCACTAGCTTCGTCTCCACCAGCTAAAGATCCTTTAATCGCTTGAAGGAAACCATATCCTTCTGCTTGCATAATCGCTAACTCTTCCGTATTTCCTTCTTCAACCGCTTTGCTGATTTTTTCAGCATACGATTTGGAAGCAAGGTAATAGCTTTGATAGATGGATTTATCTGTCACTTGCTTATAAACAGCGAAGTCTTCCGCATTTGAATCAGCCAACGCCTCTTCCTGTAGAGACAGACCGTTGTTGATGTTTTCTACCATGCTGGATTCACCTGATAACTCATATAAGCCATCACGTTTTTCTGCTGTAGGGATGAATACATTTTCAGCTAAATACTTGACCTCAGCAAACTTTGCTTTTGCATCATCTGCTTTATCAGCCTCGAGATCTTCCCCCGCTTGACCTTGTAATCCTTTTTGAACTTGATAGAAATACGATTGTGTTAATTTATCAATGATTTGACGCGCAACGTTTTTCTCAAGCTCGCCTGATTTACCGCCGGAAATAGCGGCTTCAATCCCTTGAGAAAATTCACCATTCACTTCATTTACTGATGCTTGCAACTCAGAAGTATAAATGTCATTGACAGTATCCCAATTTACTTCTTTGTCTTCTTTCATCTTCTCTAATTCAGCTTTCATATCTGAATACGCTTTAACTTGTGATTCCGCATTAAGTGTCATTTCATCTTTTGCTTCTTCTTTTGGTTCTTCTTTCTTCTCTTCTGACGATTGATCTGCTTCTTTTGGTTCCTCAGATGCACTGCCGCAACCTGCTAATACAGAACCGGTTAATAGAAATGCTGCAAAAATTTTGGATAAGTCTCTCTTTTTCATATGTATGTACCCCCAGAATGTATTGAATATATAAATGATAATGATTTTCATTTCCGTTTAAAATTATATCGAGAATGATTCTCATAGTCAACGTTTTTTGAAAATTTTGTTCAAATAAATGCAAAAGGGTTTGTTCTGAGGCGACCACTATCAAAAGAAATCGTGATTTTTAGGATGATGTGCGTGAAAATGAATGATAAGGAAAAGTTTCATGAAGATATTGAAGTTGGCTGGGGATAGTTTTAGTCGAAAATAGGGATGCAACGTAGTTGTTGTGCCGAATTCGAGGTTTGTCGTGCCACTTTCAGAGTTTGTTGTGCCACTTTCGGGGTTTGTTGTGCCACTTTCAGAGTTTGTTGTGCCACTTCCGGGGTTTGTTGTGGCAAATTGTGAACACCGGCACCAAAATACCATCAAAAGTATGTACCGATCCACACAATCCACAACAAAAAAACACCGGGGCTACTATGAAGCCCCGGCATTTCCAAAGAATTTCTTATGCATGTTTGTTTAATAGTTCAGCAAGTGCTTCCTTAGGTTGGAAACCGATCACTTTATCTACAACTTCGCCGTCTTTGAGGACAACTAATGTCGGGATACTCATAACACCGTATTTACCTGCTGTTTCCTGATTTTCATCAACGTCAACTTTGACGATTTTCACTTTGTCGCCCATTTCGCTATCTAACTCTTCCAGTACTGGAGCGATCATTTTACAAGGTCCACACCAAGGTGCCCAGAAATCCGCTAATACCAGTCCAGAATTTGTTTCAGTTGAGAATGATTGATCAGTTGCATTTGTAATTGCCATTTATATGCGCCTCCTAAATCTTTGAATGTAACGTAAGTATATCACCGTTTTTTTGGGGATGCTATTAATCTGCTCGTAGGTAATATTCCCTTCATAAAACGGAATATACAAGGAATGCAAAAATAAGGAGCAGCCATCTGGCTGCATCCTTATTGGTACTACATATTATGTTCATACCCTCATAACGCCACTGTAAAACGTCGGTGTGGATTAAGAAGAAGATACTTTAAGCTTTTTAAATTCTTCTGTAAGCATCGGTACCACTTCGAATAGGTCACCAACGATTCCGTAATCCGCTACGTTAAAGATGTTCGCTTCTGGATCTTTGTTAATCGCAACGATTACTTTTGAATTCGACATCCCTGCTAAATGCTGGATTGCTCCGGAAATACCACATGCAATATAGAGGTCAGGCGTTACCACTTTACCTGTTTGGCCAATCTGTAAGGAATAGTCACAGTAATCTGCATCACATGCTCCACGGGATGCCCCTACAGCCCCGCCAAGTACATCCGCCAGTTCCTTAAGAGGATTGAATCCATCTTCACTTTTCACTCCGCGTCCGCCGGCAATAATGACTTTCGCTTCAGATAAGTCTACACCTTCGCTTGCTTTACGAACGACTTCTTTAATGATCGTACGTAAGTCCTTGATGTCAACGGAAAGGGAAGTGACTTCTCCTGTACGTGACTCATCTTTCGCTAATGGTTCGATGTTATTAGGGCGAATCGTCGCAAAGATCAATCCGTCAGTCACGATTTTCTTTTCAAACGCTTTTCCTGAATAAATCGGTCTTGTGAAAACGAGGTTTCCGCCAGCTTCCTCAAGATCTGTCGCATCCGAGATCAAACCTGAACTTAATTTGCTTGCCACTTTAGGAGATAAGTCTTTCCCAAGGGCAGTATGTCCAAAGATGATCCCTTCTGGTTTCTCTTCCTCAATCACAGAAAGAATCGCTTGTGAATAACCGTCCGAAGTATATTGTTCCAGCTTATCGTTTTCGACAACCACTACTTTGTCTGCTCCATACTGAATCATTTCTTCTCCTAAAGCGCTTACACTTTTACCAATTAAAACGGCTACCACTTCTCCGCCTTCAGCTACTGTTTTACCTGCCGCAATTGCTTCAAAGGAAACATTACGTAATGATCCGTCCCGAACTTCTCCAAGTACCAATACTTTTCTCGCCATGTTAAATACCCCCTGAATGTTAGTTATTCCTGTGACCTTGCCTTATATAACTTTCGCTTCATTACGAAGAAGTGAAACAAGCTCTGATACTTGAGAATCCAATTCGCCTTCTAACACTTTACCTGCTTCCTTCTTCGGTGGAAGGTAGATTTCAATTGTTTTTGTTTTCGCTTCTACTTCATCTTCATCTAAATCCAAATCATCCAATTCCAATTCATCAAGAGGCTTTTTCTTTGCCTTCATGATTCCTGGCAGTGATGGATAACGAGGCTCATTCAAACCTTGTTGTGCCGTTACTAATAGTGGCAGAGATGTTTCAATCACCTCAGAATCCCCTTCTACATCACGAGTGACCGTTACGGTTCCACCATCGATTTCCAACTTTGTGATTGTTGTTACATAAGGGATATCAAGTTGCTCGGCTACACGGGGACCAACTTGTCCAGATCCACCATCAATCGCAACATTACCCGCAAGAATCAAGTCAACTTCCTGCTCTTTTAAATAGTGAGCCAACACTTTCGCTGTAGTGAATTGGTCTCCATAATCAAGATCGTCCTCTGTGTTGATCAGGACTGCTTTGTCTGCCCCCATCGCCAATGCTGTTCTCAGCTGCTTCTCGCTTTCTTCTCCGCCAACCGATACGACCGTCACTTCTCCACCATGTGCATCGCGAACTTGAATTGCTTCTTCCACTGCATATTCATCGTAAGGATTTATGATAAATTCAGCTCCATCTTCAGCAATTTGACCGTTTTGGATCGAAATTTTCTCCTCAGTATCAAACGTTCTTTTCAAAAGTACATAGATGTTCATCCGTAAGTCCCTCCTAATAATGTAAACATTCTTTCCCTTAAAAAGATTTCGACAATTTAACCCCTTTGAATGGGCAGCTTGAACGGAAACTTCCATTCAAGACTGCCCCTCAATAAGAGTTTACTATATTACAAGAATGTATTCTAGCCTTTAAAGTGTGGTTCACGCTTTTCGACAAAAGCTGAAATACCCTCTTTGGCATCAGCAGATACAAATATTTCACCGAAAAGATCCGATTCTCTCATTACGCCTTCATAGAAACGGTCATCTTTTGTATAACTCAATAGCTCAATGGCAGCTTTCATCGCTCCAGGGCTTTTCTTCGCAATCTTATCGGCCATTTCCTTCGCTTTATCGAAGAGCTGATCTTCAGGGTATGCCTTATTGGCAAGTCCCCACTGTACAGCTTCAGTTCCGCTGATTGGTTCACTCGTTAGTAGCATTTCTGCCGCTTTTGCCCTGCCTACCAATTTAGGTAAGCGCTGGGAGCCGGCAAATCCAGGAACAAGCCCTAACTGAAGTTCTGGTAAACCAAGCTTTGCATTCTCGCTGACCAATCGGATGTGACATCCCATTGCAAGCTCCAATCCCCCGCCTAAAGCGGCACCGTGAATGGCTGCAATGATCGGCTTTGAAAAGTTCTCCATCCGTTCGAAAACGTCCTGGCCTTTTTTCGCCAGTTGAGAGAATTCTTCACCACTTTCAATCGTCGTGAATTCTTTAATGTCCGCACCCGCAGAGAAGAAGCGGCCCTCACCTTTCAGTAAGATCACTCTGACGTCAGCGTTTTCTTCAAGCTCATCCAGAACTGCATCGATTTCTTTAATAAGTCCACTGGCTAATGCATTAGCAGGAGGCCTTTGGATCAGAACCGTTGCTACCTTTCCCTCTAATGACCATGATAAACTTTCCATCTCTCATCCCCCTAAACTAATTTAGTTCCTGCCGCCACATCCATGAAGTAATAGTTTGTGAATAGCAGGGACTTGAGCAACTAAGTCATACTTCTGATCGTTCATCACCCACGTTGTCACCATTTCATCCAGAGTGCCGAAGATCATCTGCCGGGCAAGCCGGACGTCCAGATCACGGGAAAACTCTCCGGTTTCTACTCCGCTCATAAGGATTTTATCGACTAATTGCAGATATCCCTTTAACACATCATTGATCTTTAAGCGGATATCCTTATTGGACTGCCTAAGCTCCAATTGTGTCACAATCGCTAGATGGTGATCATCCGACAGAATTTTACAATGATTTTCAATCATCACTAATAATTTCTCTGAAACTGTCTGTTTTCCTGCAATAACTTCCTCAATTTTTTCGACAAAGAGTACCATTTTTTCTTTAAACAACGAAATCAGGATATCTTCTTTATTTTTAAAATAGAGATAAATCGTTCCATCAGCGACTCCGGCCTGTTTCGCGATCTTGGACACTTGTGCCTGATGGTAACCATTTTCAGCTATAACGATAACAGCAGCATCGATAATTTGTTTGTATTTAGGTTTATTTCGTTTCATGGGTTCTTGACCTGCCTTAAGAAAATATGAATGACTGTTCATTCATATTTTTATATTAAAAGGTTTCTCTTTACTTGTCAAGAAGAGATGCCTTGTCCAATTATACAATAAAAAGAAAAAGCCTAATGGTATTCATTTAACTTGTTTTCTGTTCTTCCTCTATCTTTTGACGCTCTTCGTCTACAAGTGCCCTCCGTAATATTTTTCCTACAGCCGTCTTTGGAAGCTCTTTTCTAAATTCATAAATCCGGGGTACCTTGTAGGCTGCCAGGAATTTACGGGCAAATTCATTGAGTTCATCCTCTGTCAGGGACTCCCCTTCTTTCAGGACCACATACGCCTTTACGGTTTCTCCCCTGTATTCATCTGGAACGCCTGCAGCTACAACCTCTTGAATCGCAGGATGTTCATAAAGGACCTCTTCGATTTCACGAGGGTAAATATTAAAGCCTCCGGCAATGATCATATCCTTCTTGCGATCAACGACATAGAAGTAGCCTCTCTCATCCATATACCCCAAATCTCCCGTCAATAGCCAGCCATCCTTTAACGTTTGTTCGGTTTCCTCCGGACGATTCCAGTAACCCTTCATCACTTGGGGACCTTTCACGACGATTTCACCCATTTCATTCGGCGGAAGCGGTTCCCCTGTTTCAAGTGAAAAGATGGCTGCATCCGTGCTTGGCCAAGGAACTCCTACGCTTCCCTTTATTCTTTCTTTATCCCAAAGAAAATTGGAATGCGTGACAGGTGAAGATTCTGTCAATCCATAGCCTTCAACCAGTTTCCCTCCGGTGACGTCTTCGAATTGCTGCTGCACTTCAACCGGCAATGGGGCGCTTCCACTAAGGCATGAGTCGATGGAGGATAAGTCATAATCCTTCAGGTCGGGATGATTCAACAGGCCGATATAGATGGTGGGTGCACCGGGAAACAGGGTCGGTTTCTGCTTTTGAATGGTTTTCAAGGTTGTTTCGGGATCAAATTTAGGGAGTAGGATCATTTTGTATCCCTGCATGACGGATAAGATCATAACCGCTGTCATTCCGTACACATGAAAGAATGGAAGTATTCCAAGAACCCGCTCTTCGCCTTTTTTACATTTATAAAGCCACGCATCACACATGGAAGCATTGGCTACAAGATTCTTATGGGTAAGCATGACCCCTTTTGGAAAACCTGTCGTACCGCCTGTGTATTGAAGGAGGGCCACATCGTTTTCAAAATCAAATTCATGTTGCGTGCTTTCCGGTTTGGCTGTTTTCATAATCTCCGTAAAAAGATGATTCTGTCCTGAATGGTTCACTTTTACCACAATGCCGTATTGTTTCTTCTGGATGAATGGGTAGATGAGATTCTTAGGAAATGGAAGGTAGTCTTTGATAGCGGTTACAATGATGTGCTCAAGTTCGGTATCCTTCATTGCTTTTGATACTCTTGGATACAAAATATCCAATGTCAGTATCACCTTGGCACCTGAGTCCTTCATTTGGTATTCAATTTCCCTCTCCATATATAATGGATTGGTTTGTACGACAATTCCACCTGCGTAGAGAATGCCATAGTACGCGATGACGGATTGAGGAGTATTCGGCAGCATGATCGCCACCCGGTCATCTTTCTTGATTCCAAGCGTTTTAAGATAATGGGCGAATTTGAGTGCCGATTCATGTAATTCTGTGTAGGTCAACTCCTTGCCCATAAATTGAATGGCCACTTTACTGCCATAAAGGGTAGCTGCCTCGGTTAAATAAGACTGCAGTGGTTTTTCAATCAGATCGAGCTCCGTTGGAATTTCTGCTGGATATTCAGCAAACCATGGTTTGTTCATTGTAATCCCTCCCTTTGAATATTTAGAAAATTTCTTCTATTCACTATTATAATATAAGGGGACTTCAGTTACAATTTGAATTCAATCCACTCGATACTTTTTTCCTACTCTTCAGGCTTGACCTTCCCCACAGATGATTTTCACAAAGAAAAAAGACTGCCTATTCAACCATATGACAGTCTGCTCGTACATTATTATTATTTTAGCATTGTTTCAATCTCCAAGCTCTTTTCACAGAGTGAATCGATTGTGTTAACCATCGTTATACGTTCTACCGCTACGTAAAGAACAACATATAAATGATTCCAACGAGTAAAAAGCCCCCACATAGAGTGAGCAAAACCTTCGCCAATGTTTCCATATTTCCTCTCCTTACGATATACCTGCCCCTATGACATAGGATAAACCAACTGAAATAACTAATGAAATGAAGCCCACTGCCCGGTTATCATTTGCAATTTCTTCGTCAATCTTAAATTTAGGCGTCAGAAATTCATAAATGAAATAGCCGATCAGTAAAAGGAAAAATCCGAACACACCCCATCCGATCGTGGTCAGGATGGTATCATTGTGGCTGATGGAATGGCGGAAAATATTCGCAATCCCAAATATTTTCCCTCCAGTTGCCATCGCCACGGCCAGATTACCTTTTTTAATTTCTTCCCAATTTCTATACTTTGTCACGAGTTCGAAAATGGCCAGGAACAGAATCAAACATAAAATGACCACGCTGTAATTACCAGCCGTCTGAACAAATTCATTTTCCCAAAAGTTCTCCATTGCAAAGCTCCCTTTAACGCTTTAATTAAGCCGTTTTTTAGAATTCCCACATGGGGCAGAGTCTTATTTAAATTGAACGACTGTGACACCCGTACCACCTTCGCCTGCATCTCCGAAACGAATGTTTTTAACCGACCGGTGATTTTTCAAGTACTCCTGAACTCCCTGTCTTAAAGCTCCCGTACCTTTCCCATGAATAATGGAAACGCGTGGATACCCTGCGAGGAGTGCATCATCGATGTACTTCTCCACTCTAGATAACGCATTTTCGAAACGCTCACCACGTAAATCCAGTTCAAGGCTGACATGAAAGTCTTTTCCTTTCACTGTGGCGAGTGGCTTGGTTTCAACCTTTTGTTGAGATTGAATGAATTCAAGATCTGATTCCTTCACCTTCATTTTCATGATGCCCATCTGTACTTGCCATTCTTTCGCAGACACTCGTTCAATTAAGTGGCCTTTTTGATCAAAGCTCAAGACTTTGACTTCGTCCCCTGGTTTTAACTCATGCTTCGTTTGGTTGACTTTTTTCTTTTGACCGGACGTTTTCAATTTCGGTGTAGCTTCTTCCAATTGTTTTTTCGCATGGATCAGTTCATGCTCTTTGATTTGAGCTGATTTTTCCTGCTGCATTTTTCGTAAATCTTTAATCACTTGTTCAGCTTCTGCCTTTGCTTTTTCAACCACTTCAGTCGCTTTTTGTTGAGCTTTTTCGTACAGTGTATCTTTTTTCTCGTAATACTCCATCATTTGCTTTTGCATATCTTTATGCATTTTCTCTGCTTGTCTTAAAAGTTCATGGGCTTCCTCAAGCTCCCGTTCACCCTGACGTCTGCTGTCTTCGAGGGAGGCAATCATATTCTCCACTTCTTTGCTATCCGTTCCGATATGGGACTTCGCTCTATGAATGACATGATCGGATAGCCCCAAACGCTTCGAAATCTCAAATGCATTACTTCTTCCCGGAACCCCGAGCAAGAGCTTATAGGTAGGACTTAATGTTTCTACATTAAATTCCACACTCGCATTCACGACCCCTTCACGATTATATCCGTACGCTTTCAACTCGGGATAGTGGGTGGTAGCCACGACTCTTGCTCCCGTCCCATGCACTTCATCCAGAATGGAAATGGCCAGGGCCGCACCTTCTTGAGGGTCTGTTCCTGCACCTAACTCATCAAACAACACTAAGCTCTCATGATCTACTTTTTTTAGGATGTCGACTATATTCACCATATGGGAAGAGAAGGTACTTAAGCTTTGTTCAATCGATTGCTCATCCCCGATATCAGCGTAAATGGTACGGAAGACGCCCACTTCAGATCCATCAAGGGCCGGGATGGGGAGACCGGCCTGCGCCATCAAACTTGTTAATCCCAATGTTTTCAGGGTAACGGTTTTCCCCCCGGTATTTGGACCCGTAATGACAATGGAAGAAAAGTCATTCCCTAACTCAATATCATTCGCCACAGCCTCATCTATAGGGAGAAGAGGATGCCGGGCTTTATTTAACTTTATTCGTCGTTCATTGTTGATTGTTGGTTTAGATCCTTTGATGGATCGTCCGAACTTTGCTTTTGTGAACATAAAATCGATGTCTGATAAAACACTGACGATCAAGAGCAGTTCTTCTCCGGATTCCTGTACGCTTTCAGAGAGTTCCTGGAGAATCTTTTCGATTTCTGTTTGTTCTTTTAATCGAAGCTCACGCAGTTGATTATTCAGCTGAACGATGGCTTCCGGTTCGATGAACAGGGTCTGCCCCGATGATGATTGATCATGGATGATGCCCCCATATTGTCCTCTGTACTCCTGTTTTACCGGAATCACATATCGGTCATTTCGTATCGTGATGATCGCATCTGATAACATCTTTTGAGCGTTGGATGAGCGGATCATTCGTTCAAGTTTTTCACGGATCCGCCCTTCATTGGCCCGGAGCTGAGTACGGATGGTGCGGAGGGCTTCACTGGCTGTATCCAGGATTTCTCCGTTATCATCCACGACTTTCCTAATATCCTGTTCTAAATGGGGAAGGGGGATGACCGTGCCCATTTTCCCTTGAAGCAGGGGAATGTCCACCTCTTCCTCCAGTAACTCTTCTACAAAAAGAGTAAGCTTCCTGCTTGCCCGGATCGTACTGGCCACCTGAACAAACTCTGAGGGAGAAAGCATCCCTCCTATCTGTGCACGCTTGACGTGTGGACGTATATCGAAAATCCCGCCTAAAGGGGCATGACCTTTCAACCTGAGGATGGTCATGGCTTCATCCGTCTCTTCATGAAGAGCTGTAATTTCCTCATACTCCAAGGACGGCATGAGAGAGGCTACCCTTGCATGCCCAAGTGCGGATGCAGCATATTGCTTTAATAATTCTTTGATCTTATCAAACTCTAACGTCTTTAATACTTTAGAATTCACGGAATGTATTCCACCTTTATCAGTTTCGCTTAATAAATTCGATTAACTCTTTCTTATCCCATGTATTGATCACGGATTCTTTTTGGATCCAGCCTTTGCGCGCCGTTCCGATCCCTATCTTCATAAATTCCAGGTGATCAGTGCTGTGAGCATCTGTGTTAATCACCAATTTCACATTCTGCTCCTGGGCTTTTCGGATATTTTCGGCAGAAAGATCGAGACGATTCGGATTTGCATTAAGCTCCAATGCCGTACCGGTTTCTTTCGCCAGCTGGATAAGAAGATCCATATCTACGTCATAGCCTTCTCTTCGACCAATGATTCTCCCTGTAGGATGAGCGATGATATCCACATGGGCACTCTTCAGGGCCGTTGTCAGTCTTTCCATGATCTTTTCCTTGGATTGTGAAAAGCTCGAGTGAATCGAGGCAATCACAAGATCCACTTTTTCAAGGATGTCATCCTCATAATCCAACGTACCATCAGGGAGTATATCCATTTCGATTCCAGAAAGAACTTCTATGTCATCATACTTCTTGTTGATCTCTTTAATTTCATCGATTTGCTTAAGTAATCGTTCCGTAGTAAGCCCGTTTGCCACACGTAAGTACTGAGAGTGATCTGTGATGGCCATATATTGATATCCTTTGGCACGGCAAGCCTCAACCATTTCTTCGATTGAAAATGCACCATCCGACCAGGTGGAGTGCATATGAAGATCCCCTTTTATGTCTTCTAAAGTGATGAGGGAATAATCTTCATGGAACTCTTCCACTTCTTTCCCATCTTCCCTCAGCTCAGGTGGGATGAAGGGCAGATCAAAATGGTGATAAAACTCTTCTTCGGTTTTAAATGTCTTTGTTTCACCGGTTTCAGTATTCTCGACGCCATATTCACTGATCTTTTCCCCGCGTTCTTTGGCCAGCTGGCGCATGCGGACATTATGATCCTTTGACCCTGTGAAATGGTGAAGGGCTGTAGCAAATTCTTCAGGTTTCACGATCCGGAAGTCAATGCTTACATCCCAATTGTAGGAGAGAGTAAGTGAAACTTTCGTATCCCCTGCCGCGATGGTTTCAACGATATTGGGCAGCTTCAACAATCCTTCCTTTACCTCTCGGGGATGCTCTGTTGCCAGAATGAAATCAAGGTCCTTGATCGTTTCCCTCATCCTTCTTAAGCTTCCCGCTCTTGAAAAGGTCTGGATACTGTCCATCCCGAAAAGAAAACCTTCAATCTTCTCAGCGATGCCATTCATAAAAGCGATCGGCAGGCGATCCGGTCTTTTCCCCACCTGTTCGATCGATGCCAGGATCTTCTCTTCCGTTTTCTTACCGAAGCCTGCTAAACCTTGTACTTTATTTGCTTTACACGCTTCCTCCAAGTCTTCGATACGTTCAACCCCGAGTTCACTGTAAAGCTTTGCAATTTTCTTTCCACCTAAACCAGGTAATTGAAGGAGGGGGATCAATCCCTTTGGAACTTCTTCCTTTAACTCTTCAAGGACAGAAGATGTGCCTTCATTTATGTATTCCTCGATAACTCCAGCCGTTCCTTTGCCGATTCCGCTCAACTTCGTAAAGTCACTTATTTCATGTAAGCTACGGTCATCATTCTCAAGTGCAGCCGCCGCTTTTCGATAGGCGGATATTTTAAAAGAGTTTTCGCCCTTCAATTCCATATATATCGCAATTTCCTCTAATAATTTTATAATATCTTTTTTATTCAAGAGATTCACCCACTATCTTAGAATTAACGATTAGGATCCTTTAAGCTTCCAAGTCCCCAGTAAAAGCAAAATGACTCCATTTATATAGTAGCAAAATTGATATAAAAAGAAAAAAGACTGACATATAAGATGAACTTTTTTCGTTAAGGTCAGCCTAACGAATCAGAGTTCCATACTTATAGTCAGCCCCTTCTTCAGGCTACATATTCAATCCACCAGGATTTCACCATATCAGAGAAAACTGGGGTATGTTTTACCATCGCTTGCGCAATAAACGAGTTATTGATGAATGCTTGAACCGACTCGATCGGCAATAATACGGCGATAAATAATAGAATGAAAATCATTAAGTATGCTTCAATGAAGCCTAATATCCCTCCGCCAAGAACATTCAACTGCTTTAATAGAGGAAGATGGGCGACAAAGTCCAGCATCGATCCAATGATTTGCAGAATGATCCGTACCGCAAAGAATATCAGGGCGAATGCAATGACCCGGTAATACGCTTGATCTAGATTCGTCGATTCAAAAATCATATTCAACGTGGATTGCTCGTCCAGTACAGGATAAGGAATCCATAAAGTTAATTTTGGTGCAAGCTGATCATAATATATGTATGCTACAATAAAAGAAACTATAAATCCGAATATGTGGATCACCTGCAAAATGAATCCACGTTTTAAACCTATTAAAAATCCTATCACCAGGATGATCAACAAAGCTAAGTCCAACATCTTTTTTTCAATCCTTTAATCGTTTAATTTCTCGCTCTAGATCTTCAAACCTTTCTTGAAGTTTGATGTAATCATTCACGGCGTTCACCGCTGTCAAAACGGCGAGCCTGCCTGTGTCGAGAGACGGATTCATGGAGTTGATTTCTCTCATTTTGTCATCCACCTTCGAACAAACAAAACGGATCTGACTTGTTGATTCAGTCCCAACAATCGTATATTGTTGGCCATATATGTCTACAGTGGTGCGATTTTTTTGTTCTTCAGACAACCTGAAAGCCCCCCATTCATAAGAATCCTAAACATAATCATACCATGAAATCTTTTTATTTTGGAAGGAATTTGTCATATCAGCTCACATTTTTTATAATACTTAAGAATTTTGTCATAAGGAGAGAGAAACTTGGCTAATAACGTCATTCAAGCAAACAAAGAAATGATAGAGAAAATGAAGCACCATTACGGAAACGTACTAACGGACAAACTGCCACCGGGTGCTGTTTTTGTAGCAAAGCCTTCCGGCTGTACAATCACGGCATATAAATCGGGGAAAGTGTTGTTTCAGGGATCTAATGGAGAAGGAGAAGCAAGTCAGTGGGGCACCAGTGAACCACCAAAGGTGAAATCACCTTCCAAGGGAACGATGACACTGCCTGAAAACTTTGCCGATTGGTCTGTCATCGGATCCGATGAAGTGGGCACAGGCGACTTTTTCGGACCGATCACTGTCGTGAGTGCTTACGTGAAAAAGGAGCATATTCCACTCATGAAGGAGCTCGGGGTAAAGGATTCCAAAAATTTATCCGACCCTCAAATCATCAATATTGCAAGGGATTTAATTGCAGCGATTCCGTATTCCCTGCTCATACTCCACAACCCAAAATATAATGCGATGCAAGAAAAAGGAATGACTCAGGGGAAGATGAAGGCTCTCTTGCACAATCAGGCTATCCTGAATCTGCTGGACAAAATGGCCCCGGAATTACCTGAAGGAATATTGATTGATCAGTTTGTTGAAAAGAATACATACTATAAGCATATTTCTGCACAAAAGAAAATCCAAAGAGATCGCGTGTACTTCAGCACAAAAGGTGAAAGCATCCATCTGGCTGTAGCCGCAGCATCGATCATTGCCCGCTATGCCTTCCTAAAGGAAATGGACAAATTGAGTGCCAAAGCGGGTGTCGAAATCCCGAAAGGAGCCGGTAAGCACGTGGATATTGCAGCAGCCAAAATCATCAAACGCAGAGGGATTGAAGAATTAAAATCCATGACAAAGTGGCATTTTGCGAATAGTGAGAAGGCGATGAAGTTAGCCAGGAAATAAATAATATCCCCATCGGTTGTGCCGGTGGGGATTTCTCTTTGGATGGTAGTGTTATCTTGGTTCAGCAGTTACCTTGGTTCAGCAGTTGAATTATGAACGATATTCTCCTGCTGAATTTACTGCAGTATTCACCTGTTAAAATTCCCTCGATATTCTCCTGCTGAATTCACTGCAATATTCTCCTGTTAAAATTCCCCGGATATTCTCCTGCTGAATTCACCTCAATATTCTCCTGTTAAAATCCACCTAATATTCTCCTGCTGAATTCACTGCAATATTCTCCTGTTAAAATCCCCCGGATATTCTCCTGCTGAATTCACCCCAATATTCTCCTGTTAAAATCCCCCGGATATTCTCCTGCTGAATTCACCCCAATATTCTCCTGTTAAAATCCCCCGGATATTCTCCTGCTGAATTCACCCCAATATTCTCCTGTTAAAATCCCCCGGATATTCTCCTGCTGAATTCACCCCAATATTCTCCTGTTAAAATCCCCCGGATATTCTCCTGCTGAATTCACCCCAATATTCTCCTGTTAAAATCCCCCGGATATTCTCCTGCTGAATTCACCCCAATATTCTCCTGTTAAAATCCCCCGGATATTCTCCTGCTGAATTCACCCCAATATTCTCCTGTTAAAATCCCCCGGATATTCTCCTGCTGAATTCACCCCAATATTCTCCTGTTAAAATCCCCCGGATATTCTCCTGCTGAATTCACCCCAATATTCTCCTGTTAAAATCCCCCGGATATTCTCCTGCTGAATTCACCCCAATATTCTCCTGTTAAAATCCGTTCATTTTTCAACAGGCAAAACCCTCTCCAAACAGCAAAAAGGTGCCAGACCATTGTCTGACACCTTCCAATTGAGTGTATTACCCTCTCAACTCTGCTCCAGCTTTTTCCTTCACTGTTTCCAGTACTTTATCATGTACTTGCACTACTTCTTCATCCGTCAATGTCTTCGCCGGATCGAAGTACTTCAAGGAGAACGCAAGGGATTTCTTGCCTGCTTCCATATGCTCCCCTTCATAAAGATCGAAGACGGACACTTCCTTCAGAAGCTTGCCTCCAGCGTCTTTAATGATCGATCCAAGCTCACCGGCTTTCACATCCACGTCCACTACAAGTGCAATGTCTCTTGTAATCGATGGATGACGCGGGATTGGCGTGTAGCTTAATGCCGGCTTTTCATAATGGAAGATTGGAGATGCCTTCAGCTCGAACACATAGGTTTCGTTCAGGTCCAGCTCTTTTTCCGCTTCCGGATGAATCGCTCCTACAAAACCGATGACTTCATTGTCCAGTAGAATTTCAGCCGTTCTTCCCGGGTGCATGCCATCTACAGCTGCCTGGCGGTAAGAGACTGCTTCAGAAACGCCGATTTCTTCGAACAGCCCTTCAAGGATACCTTTCGCAACGTAGAAGTCAGCAGGTTTCTTCTCTCCCTGCCAAGGATGCAAGTGCCATAGGCCCGTCAAAGCCCCTGCGATATGCTCCTCTTCCTTAGGAAGCTCTTCTCCTGGTTCCTGTAAGAAAACGGATCCCACTTCATAAAATGCAAGTGAGTCATTTTGACGTGCTTTATTGTACGAAAGCACTTCAAGAAGCTGTGGAATGATGCTTAAACGGAGATTGCTTCGCTCTTCACTCATTGGCATCAATAAGCGGACAGGCTCTCTTACGTCCAGTGCATATTGGGTTGCTTTCTTATCGTTTGTAAGAGAATAGGTAATCCCTTGCAGGAGACCTGCTCCCTCTAAATAACGGCGCACCGTACGGCGTTTCAACTGATGATTCGATAATCCGCCAGGTGTTGATTCTCCCTTTGGAAGAGTCAGCGGAAGGTTGTCATAACCGAATAGACGTGCCACTTCTTCAAGTAAATCTTCAGGGATGGTAATATCCCCTCTTCTTGTAGGAGCCGTTACAACAAACGTTTCTCCATTGACTGCAACATCAAATTGAAGTCGGCGGAAGATATCTTCGACTGTGTCAGCCGAGATGGATGTTCCCAGTGAAGAATTGATTTTTTCTAATGTAATCTCGACTTTAACTGGTTCAACGTCCAGTTCGTTGAATAATACAGTGCCTTCAAGCACTTCCCCCTGTGCATATTCAGCCATCAATTGAGCCGCTCTTTCGCCTGCTTTCAGGACACGGTCAGGGTCCACTCCCTTTTCATAACGGGTGCTCGCTTCACTTCGCAGTCCGTGGTCTTTCGAAGCTCCCCTGACGATCGCACCTGTGAAATAAGCCGCTTCAAGAAGGACAGTCGTGGTATCGTTCTGGACCTCTGAATTCGCTCCACCCATCACTCCGGCAAGGGCAACAGGCTCACTGCCATTTGTGATCACAAGCTGGCTGCTCGATAGGGTTCTTTCTGCATCATCAAGTGTGACGAATGTCTCCCCATCAGTCGCACGACGAACAAGGATTTCCTTTGAACCAAGTCGATCGTAGTCAAATGCATGAAGCGGCTGACCATATTCCAATAATACGTAGTTCGTAATATCGACTACATTATTATGTGGTCGGATCCCGGCTGAGATCAACGCATTTTGCATCCATAAAGGAGATGGTCCTATTTTGACATTTTTAATGATTTTAGCACCGTAGAGGGGATTATCTTCTTTCGCCTCCACTTTTACTGATACATAATCAGATGCCTTTTCGCTGCCTTCGGAAAGCTCCGTTTTAGGAAGTTTTACGTCACGATCCAAAATGGCTGCTACTTCATACGCCACTCCCAGCATGCTTAAGCAATCAGAACGATTAGGCGTTAAGCCCAATTCAAGGATCGCATCATCAAGATTCAATAATTCCACAGCATCTCTGCCTACTTCAGCATCATCCGAGAATACATAAATTCCTTCTGCATGTTCTTTCGGTACGAGCTTTCCTTCCACCCCAAGCTCTTGCAGGGAACAGATCATTCCGTGAGATGCTTCGCCGCGCAGCTTGGCTTTCTTGATTTTGAAGTTACCCGGCAGGACCGCTCCAACCTTTGCGACAGCCACTTTTTGACCCTTTGCCACGTTTGGTGCTCCGCAAATGATTTGAACAGGTTCTTCCTCCCCTACATCCACTAAGCATTTATTTAATTTATCCGCATCGGGATGGGGCTCACATTGCAGGACATGGCCGACGACCACATTTTTGATTTCTTCCCCGATCCGTTCTACACCTTCTACTTCAATCCCGCTTCTTGTAATCTTCTCTGCTAACTCTTCAGGTGTGACACCCGATAAGTCTACATAATTTTCTAACCATTTATATGAAACAAACATGTGTTAGTACCTCCTACCGATTTTCTTTTACTCTTGAGTTCCGAACTGAGTGACAAAGCGCGTGTCGTTTGTGTAGAAATGACGGATATCATCGATTCCGTATTTCAGCATGGCAATACGTTCAGGTCCCATTCCGAATGCGAAGCCTGTGTATTTCTTAGAATCGAACCCTGCCATTTCGAGAACGTTCGGGTGAACCATTCCTGCTCCAAGAATTTCGATCCAGCCGGTTCCTTTACATACACGACAGCCTTTTCCGCCACAGATTTTACATGAGATATCCATCTCGACAGAAGGCTCAGTGAATGGGAAGAAGCTCGGGCGCAAGCGGATTTCACGATCTTCGCCGAACATTTTCTTCGCAAATACATTTAGTGTTCCCTTCAGGTCACTCATGCGGATGTCTTCGTCGATGACAAGCCCCTCGATTTGAGTGAATTGATGAGAGTGTGTTGCGTCATCTGTATCACGGCGATACACTTTCCCGGGACAGATGATTTTAATCGGTCCTTTACCTTTGGCCATTTCCATCGTTCTTGCCTGTACCGGTGACGTATGAGTACGCAGGAGGGTTTCTTCTGTAATATAGAAGGAATCCTGCATGTCCCTGGCCGGGTGTCCCTTAGGAAGGTTCAGGGCCTCAAAATTATAATAATCCTTTTCCACTTCCGGTCCTTCAGCAACGGTGTAGCCCATTCCGATGAAAAGGTCTTCGATTTCTTCGACAATCATCGTTAGAGGATGATGATTCCCTTTTTTCACAGGGCGCCCGGGTAACGTGACATCGATGGTTTCAGATTGAAGCTTCTTTTCAACCGCTTCTTTCTCAAGAACGGCCTGTTTTGCTTCAATCGTTTCTGTAATCGCTCCACGAACTTCATTCGCAAGGGCCCCCATTTTAGGACGCTCTTCTGCTGAAAGTTTCCCCATGCCTTTCAGGGCTTCGGTTACAGGTCCTTTTTTCCCGAGATAAGCTACACGGATATTGTTCAGTTCTTTTAAGTCCTGTGCTACGTTCACTTTTTCGATTGCTTCTTGCTGAAGGGATCGTAATTTGTCCTCCATTTATACTTCCTCCTTTAATGTATATCGTCCGAATGATCGTACAGGGTTGGTTTAAAAACAAATAAAAAAACCCCATCCCAAAAAGGGACGAGGTTTATATCGCGGTACCACCCTTATAAGCATATCTATAGACTGCAGATATACTCACTTCATTCGGATAACGGCTTTGCCGGAGCATCTTTACATTCATCAAATGAATGGTCCCGATGCCAACTCGAGAGGTGAAATCTTCACATCATGTTTTCTTAAGGATACTTACAGTCCAGGGTATCCTCTCCCTTGAAGAAGGTCATGTGCTACTTTCCTCTTTCAACGTTTTTAAGTTATATGTGCATTATTATAGTGAATTTCCCGCCATAATTCAAACCTTTTCACGAAATTCACTGCCCATTTTTAAAATAGTATAATAAAACCCCTGCAGCGATCGCTACATTTAATGATTCACTCTTTCCGTAGATAGGAATATAAAGGTTTTGATCGGTCTCCCTTAAGAGCTCTTCCGACATGCCATTCCCTTCGTTTCCTACGATGAGGGCATAAGAGGATTGTGGCTTGATCGTGCTATACTCCACACCATCTTCAAGAGCCGTCCCATAAACGGGGATCCCACGCTCTTTCAACGCTGATATGGTCTCAGGTAATCCCCTTCTGACAATCGGAATATGGAAGTGACTTCCTTGTGCAGAGCGTAATACCTTAGGGTTATATGGGTCAACCGTCCCCTTGCCTAATACGACCATGTCAATGCCCGCTGCATCGGCCGTGCGAATGATCGTCCCGATATTCCCGGGATCCTGAAGGCCATCGAGAAGCATGAATGTTGCTGCCTTTTCAATATCATGCTCATCTTCTTTTTGCTTACATACGGCAAAGATACCTTGAGAGGTCTCCGTATCAGACAAAGCTTTACCGACTTCTTCTGAAACCATGGTCATGGAAACAGAGTCTACCGTCCATTTCTGCGGCAGATTGATTCCCTCCACTTGGATCAATTCAAGGACCGTATCCTCCTGCTTTAATGCTTCCTCCACTAGGTGAAAGCCTTCAACTATGTATGTACGAGTGAGGTCTCGTTCTTTTTTGGTTAATAATTTTTTCCACTGCTTCACAACAGGGTTTTTCGAGGATTGAATATACTTCAATCGTATCCGCTCCTTTAGGTTACTATTCAAGGTCTCATTATACCTTAACTTTCCTACATAATAAATTCAATCCTGAGACAAGATAACAATGAATTCCTCATCCTATCGAAAAAGGAGAAATGTGTGATGAATCTTAACTTACGAAAAGCGATCATACACAACGTATCTGGTAACAACCAGGACGAACTGAGAGATACCATCGTTGACGCAATCCAGGGAGGAGAAGAAAAAACCCTTCCAGGTCTAGGTGTACTTCTTGAAGTCTTCTGGCAAAACGCAGATCCCCAGGAACAAAAAATGGTCCTCGAAACATTGGAGGAATCATTGCAGCAGCAGCAACCACAGTAATGACTTGGGTAACCCTGAAAATGGGTTGCCCTTGTTTATTTCCACCCTTCATCTTAAAATCTTCCCCTTATTGGTTTTACTGCATCTCTTTCAGTGGTAATGAAAAAGTACATAAGGAAACGGAAGGGGAAAAGAAGGTATGAGTCAGAAGAATAGCGCATTAGTGATCATCGACATGATTAATACGTTTGATTTTCAAGGTGGAGAGGAATTATACGAAAACACGTTGAAGATTGTAGGAAATATACATGAGCTGAAGAAAAAAGCGAAGAAAAAAGGCTTGCCGATTATTTATGTAAATGACAATTACGGTCTATGGCAGGACAATATGAATGACATCATCGAGCATTGCAAAAAGAAAAAAGGAGAAACCGTAATCGAAATACTTCACCCTGATACAGATGACTATTTTATCATCAAACCGAAGCATTCTTGTTTTTTTGGGACGCAGCTTGATATCCTCCTTCACCAGCTGGATGTAAAACACCTGATCTTAACAGGAATCGCAGGGGACATCTGCGTACTCTACACCGCCAATGATGCCTATATGAGAGAGTATGAACTATCGATACCGAAGGATTGCATGGCTTCAGAAACAGATGAAGACAATGAGAGTGCCCTTCGCATTATCAAGAAAACGATTGACGCCGACATGACCCTATCTAATCAAATGACTTTATAAGGAAAGCTGCACCATCTCATGAAAAAGAGACCCTAATCCGATAGGGTCTCTTTCAATACATCAATCAAATGTAATTTTCGCCACTGTATCTTTATCTAACTTCTTGATCACTTCTGTAATCAGTTTAACCGCATTCTCATAATCATCGCGATGAAGCATCGCTGCATGGGAATGAATATAGCGGGTCGCAATGGTGATCGACAAAGCAGGAACACCGTTGGCCGTTAGATGAATCGCCCCGGAGTCAGTACCACCGCCGGCGATGGCATCAAATTGATACGGAATGTTATGCTCATCCGCTGTATCTGTTACAAAGTCACGAAGCCCTTTGTGAGAAACCATGGATGCATCATACAGGATGATTTGAGGGCCTTCACCCATTTTACTTGATGCTTCCTTGTCAGAAACGCCAGGTGTATCCCCTGCAATTCCAACATCTACACCAAAGGCAATGTCAGGCTGGATTTTAGCTGCGGAGGTTCTCGCACCGCGCAGGCCTACCTCTTCTTGCACTGTACCTACACCATACACCACGTTAGGATGTTTTTGATCTTTCAGGTTTTTCAATACATCAATGGCAATCGCACATCCGATGCGGTTATCCCATGCTTTCGCAAGGAGCATTTTTTCGTTGTTCATCACTGTGAATTCGAAATGAGGGACAACCATATCCCCCGGCTTCACACCCCACTCCTGTACTTCCTCACGGCTTGAAGCACCGATATCAATAAACATATCTTTAATATCAACCGGCTTTTTACGGGCTTCCGGAGGCAGGATATGTGGTGGTTTCGAACCGATAATACCCGTTACTTCCCCTTTACCCGTCACGATCGTCACACGCTGTGCAAGCATGACTTGCGACCACCAGCCGCCTACTGTTTGAAAACGCAGGAACCCTTTGCTGTCGATTTGAGTGATCATGAAGCCGACTTCATCAAGATGCCCGGCCACCATGATCTTAGGTCCGTTCTCGTCGCCAACTTTTTTAGCGATCAAGCTTCCAAGATTATCTGTTGTGATTTCATCTGCAAATGGCTCTATGTATCTCTTCATTACGTTTCGTACTTCTCGTTCATTACCCGGTACACCTTTTGCATCGGTTAAATCCTTGAGCATTGTCAATGTTTCATCTAATTTTGTCACTATTTCGACCCCCTAAATGTTGATACCCTACCATTATACTAAAACCTGTCGGATTCATCAAAATTTCCTGAATCTTCTTTACTGTCCGGAAGCGGATGTCACCGATTAATATCCTTCTTTTTGACGAGTATAATTCACTTCATTCTTCTTTACATACGCTTCGAATACCTCTTCATGGGAGAACCCTAACAGCTCACCCAAATACACATAATGCCTGAACAATTGTTGGAAATGCCCGACCGAACGTTCTTCAGCAAAGTGATTCGCCGATTTGAATACTTCCAGGAATTGTTTCGTGACATCTTCATTTCCGAAATTGGTTTCCCCTAAATCAAACTGCTGGATACCGATTTCAAGCCCCAGGGAGAGAATAAAATGAATTCCGTCTACAAATTCTTCAAGGATCACTTCCTTTGATGAAGATGATTTCTTACTCCAAAACTTAAAGCTTCTCGTTTCATTGGCCAGTTCCCCAACTTCGACAAGCAGGGCAAGGATCTTCTTTTCAATTAAATCTGCATTCTGCAACCCGTGTTCTTCTTCGATATGCTGATCCAGCTTCTCCTGCATGTCCAATAACTTTTCAATATTCATGACGTTTTCTCCTCTCATGATGTCTATATTTTTATGTTCTCTCTTAGTATGACAAATTTTCAAACAAATTTTAAATAAAATGAAACCTTTTTCTGTTTTTATCGTAAATAATAGGAGAATACTTATGCCTAGGGAGGTAATGGTAATGCTTTGGCTTATTCGGTTAGTGATTTTTTCCCTTATTGTTTATCTATTATACCGCAGTGTGAAATACATTATGGACCCAAAGCGAAAACTGGAACTTGCCCAGGAGCAGAAACGCTTTTACTTTCTCGATGATCAGGAAAATGTACGTAAGAATTTTCACGTAACGTATAAAGGAGTTCTTTTTGAAGGAGAAAAATATTTAGGGGCAACAGAAGAATCCTTCGAGGTGGTTTCCATCTTTGTTTGGTCAACGAATATCTCTTCATTAAAGGGTTTTACCCAAGAAGATTTTCAATACCTACAAAATGAAATCAGAGAAAGATACCCGAATGCAAAGCTGGATTGGAAAAGTCCCATTCGTGAATTCCTTCAAAAAAAGCAGTAAAAAAACGGCTGGCCAGCCGTTTTTTATTTACCCGGAAAGAACTCTCTCCATTCGATCACTCTTACTTTTTCTCTTAGAAGGTAAAATAGAACGATGAGTGCCAGGAAAATCATGACGAGTATAGGAGGGGAAAATTGTTTGATGTATTGACCGAAAACCGTGTAAAAAAACGCCAGGGGAATATTTGAAATGACAGAGGCTCGGATGAAAGGCTTAAGCTTTTTCTTCCGTTCAAGTAAACATAGGTTCAACAGCTGATAATGGACAAAAGGAATTAACCGCAGTATGGCGATTTGACCGGTTGTGAGAGTAGCATTTCTTCCAAACCATTTCTCCTTCAGTCTCAGGAGCTTTTCATAGAAAGATGTAAAGCTCTTGATAACAAAATAAAAAGTAACAGATAAGAGCGTTAATCCAATCAATGAGTACAGAGTGCCGAATATACTTCCGAAAAGCACTCCTCCCGCCATACATACAAGGGCTACCGGAATAAACAAAAATTGCCTTAGGATATGAAACAAGATAAACAGAACAGGAGCCAAATACCCGCTAGCTTCCATGAGGGCGAATGCAGCAACCAACCGTTCGTCCATGGCTAAGGTGACCTCCTTCTGCTTTTCTAAGTTGTTTATACGTACTCTCTATATAGTATGTAAAGGAGACGGGTTAAAGAATGAAAACTTTGATTTCTACAATTTAGTATTCAGCCAAATAAACAGTACACTATGAAGCATGACGAGAAGCGGGAACCCGAAAGCAAATACTTTATGTTTCGTTTTATGTCTGTATACCTTCATTCCCATATAGGCGCCGATGCTGCCACCCAGAATCGCGACCTGCCACAAAGTACTCTCCTTGATGCGATATTCATTCCGCTGCGCTTTTCTTTTATCCCTGCCCATGATGATAAAGCCGATGATATTGATGACAATGGCATATAGATATAAGATACCTGTAAGTGTCTCCATGATTTTTACCTGCTTTCCAATGAGTTTTTATATAAGAAAGGACCGGCCAGAGGCCAGTCCTTTTTTTGTCTGCTAGCTTAGCAGGTTATTATTTGTTTAGTTGAGCTTTAGCAGCGTCAGCTAATTGGTTGAATGCTTTTTCGTCAGAAATCGCAAGCTCAGCAAGCATTTTGCGGTTTACTTCGATACCAGCAAGCTTCAATCCGTGCATTAAACGGCTGTAAGAAAGACCGTTCATACGTGCAGCCGCATTGATACGTGTGATCCATAATTTACGGAAATCACGTTTCTTTTGGCGACGGTCACGATAAGCATACATGTATGATTTCATGACTTGTTGATTTGCTACTTTATATAAAGTATGTTTTGAACCGAAATAACCTTTGGCTAATTTAAGAACTTTTTTACGACGTCTGCGTGTTACTGTTCCGCCTTTTACGCGTGGCATAATAATTCCCTCCTGTTTCTATTACTTCTTATTTTAGGTTGTCAAGCATATGACGAATGCGTTTGAAATCTCCTTTAGAGACAACAGCCGCTTTACGTAGCTTACGCTTTGCTTTAGTAGATTTGTTTGCGAATAAGTGGCTTGTGTAAGCGTGTGAACGTTTAAGTTTACCAGAACCTGTTTTCTTGAAACGCTTAGCTGAGCCGCGGTGAGTTTTCATTTTTGGCATGTGCTTTTCCTCCTCGGGTCCTCTTATTTTTCGTTAACTGGTGCAAGCACCAAGAACATACTGCGACCATCCATTTTCGGTTTTGATTCAACGGTTGCTACATCTTTACACTCATCTGAGAAGCGATCCAGAACGCGTTGACCAATTTCTTTGTGCGTGATCGCACGACCTTTAAATCGGATTGACGCTTTAACTTTGTCTCCTTTTTCAAGGAACTTACGAGCGTTACGAAGCTTAGTGTTGAAATCATGCTCATCAATCGTCGGGCTTAAACGCACCTCTTTAAGATTGATGATCTTCTGATTCTTACGCGCTTCTTTTTCTTTCTTCTGTTGTTCAAACTTAAACTTACCGTAGTCCATGATACGAGCAACGGGTGGTTTTGCATTTGGAGCAACAAGAACAAGATCAAGATTTACACGTTCAGCAATTTCAAGAGCTTCATTCTTGGTTTTAATCCCAAGTTGCTCACCATTTTGATCGATAAGACGTACTTCACGGGCACGAATCGTTTCGTTTAAGATCATGTCTTTGCTAATAATTAGCCACCTCCAAGGTTTATTAAAAGAATACACGGCTTTGGTCGACGCACTCGCTTCCTTCTTTTGCATGCAACACACAAAAAAAGATGCGAGTGTCGAAACACCCGCACCTGATTATTAAGCATATATAAATGGCTTTAATAGTCAATCACATACCTGTAAACAGCTTTAAAGCGTTATTCAGGTGAGAAGCGGGTAGCTTCTACTTGTACCAAACTGTATTCAATTCACCTTAGATACTATATCACATGACAAAACCGCTGTCAAATAATCATTTAATATCACAACGTATTTCATAATATCAGACATCTAAGGAGAGTGCAACAGTTTTTTTGAATTTTATATGGGAGGGACGGACCTTGATGCAAGGTCCGTCCCTCTTCCTCGTTTTATCGTTTTGCTTCTTTTGTGATGTGGCCAATGAACTCTTCAAGGGAGATCGTTTCTGATTTCTGCTCTCCGTATTTACGGACGTTGACAGCCGTTTCCTTGATTTCATTATCACCCACCACAAGCATGTAAGGGACTTTGCTCATCTGTGCTTCGCGGATTTTGTAGCCGATCTTTTCATTACGGTCATCGATCTCAACGCGTAATCCTTCAGCTTGCAGCTTTTCCTTCACTTCTTTCGCATAGTCAAAGTGAACATCCGGAGAAACCGGGATCACCTGAACCTGTGTTGGAGCGAGCCAAGTCGGGAATGCCCCTTTGTACTCTTCGATCAGGAATGCCACGAAGCGTTCCATCGTGGATACGACTCCACGGTGAATGACAACCGGGCGATGCTGCTTTCCATCTTCCCCTACATACGTTAAGTCGAAGCGCTCTGGAAGTAAGAAGTCAAGTTGAACCGTCGATAACGTTTCTTCTTTACCAAGAGCCGTTTTCACTTGAACGTCCAGTTTAGGGCCGTAGAATGCCGCTTCCCCTTCTGCTTCAAAGTACTCAACATCCAGTTCATCCATGGCTTCCTTGATCATTCCCTGTGCACGGTTCCACATCTCATCGTCATCAAAGTACTTCTCAGTATCCTCGGGGTCACGATAAGAAAGACGGAAGGAATAGTCATTCAGATCAAAGTCTTTGTATACTTCCTGAACGAGGCGCACGACACGCTTGAATTCTTCCTTGATTTGATCCGGACGGACAAAGATATGGGCATCATTCAACGTCATCCCACGCACACGCTGCAGTCCTGACAGGGCACCTGATAACTCGTAACGATGCATCGTGCCAAGCTCGGCGATACGGATCGGAAGCTCACGATAGCTGTGAATGCCGTTTTTGTAAATCATCATATGATGAGGGCAGTTCATCGGGCGAAGAACAAGGTCTTCGTTATCCATCTCCATGACAGGGAACATGTTTTCCTGATAGTGATCCCAGTGACCGCTTGTTTTATAAAGCTCAACGCTTCCCATTACAGGAGTGTACACGTGATCATAGCCTAGGCGCTCTTCTTTATCCACGATATAGCGCTCGATGATGCGACGGATCGTCGCACCTTTAGGAAGCCACATCGGCAGACCTTGTCCCACTTTTTGTGAGTTCATGAACAGGTTTAATTCTTTTCCGATTTTACGGTGATCACGCTCTTTCGCTTCTTCTAAAAGACGAAGATGCTCTTCCAGGTCTTCTTTCTTGAAGAAAGCTGTACCGTAGATCCGTTGAAGCATTTTGTTATCGCTGTTTCCGCGCCAATATGCACCGGCGATACTTAACAGTTTGAATTCTTTAATTTTATTAGTGGACGGAATGTGGATCCCACGACATAAATCGAAGAATTCACCTTGCTCATAAATAGAGACTTGCTCGCCCTCAGGAATCGCCTCAAGCAATTCGAGCTTATACTCGTCACCGATTTCTTCATACATTTTCTGCGCTTCGTCACGGCTGACTTCACTACGGACCACCTCTAGGTTTTCACCAGTGATCTTCTTCATTTCTTTCTCGATCAGCGGCAGGTCCTCAGGTGTAAACGTGTGCTCGGAATCAATATCATAATAAAACCCGCCTTCGATGACCGGCCCGATCCCAAGCTTTGTTTCAGGGTATAAACGTTTAATCGCCTGTGCCATTAAATGGGCTGTACTGTGACGAAGAATTTCCAGTGCATCTTCTCCTGGAGGTGTAACGATTTCAATCGCTCCATCTTCCTGGATCCCCGTACGCAAGTCGATCAATACTCCATCTATCTTACCAGCAAGCGCCTTCTTCTTCAGTCCGGGACTGATGGACGCAGCAATTTCTTCTGTTGTGGTCCCTTTGGGAAACTCCTTGACATTTCCATCGGGGAACTGAATTTTCACTACTTCTGACATGTGATTTCACTCCTTAAATAATCTCTATAAAACATAAAAAACCCCGCCCCTTCACGTTTGAAGGGACAAGGTTAATAAGTAAACTCGTGGTTCCACCCAACTTCTCATTGTGTACAAAAGTACAGACAATGACTTCATTGAAAACGAATAACGACATTTAGCCGTCAACCAATACTTTGGATCCAAGCGGATTCCGTTCATGATTGAAGTTCCGAGGTGGTAAATATCACTACCGAATTAGGAAGCTTGCAGCCGAATGACTTCCCTCTCTGTGAATGGAATAGGAATATTGTTGTCCTCATCATAACCTTTATTTATTGACTTATTATGTAGGTATTATAATTGGTTATGTTGTGAAAAGCAAGTACCTATTCATTCGCGATATCCCAGGAAGGATAAAGGAGCGTATCGGGAAAATAACTCAATGGCAGCAGATCGATCCGTTCTTCAAAGATATTCTGAAGCGTCCTGATCAATTGATGGTCGCCGTTTCCATACACAAGTATCTTTTCCGGGGCAAGTGATAGTAACGGGGCAATGGTGTGCGAATCAACGTATAACGGGTGATTGGTCAGAAGGCGTTTATCGATCGCCTTTGTCAGTTCCTGCCTCGTCACCTCTTTCATATCTTCATCAAAGAAACGAAAGCCGTAGCCCGTCGAGTACAGATGGATCGTGCGCATTTTCTGCTCCCTTGATGCCAGATACTCCCGCAGCATGTGAACAAACATTTGATATTCCTGCTCCATCTTATATTCGTCGATGGCAAGATCCACCATGAGAAGCAGTCTCTCCTGAAGCTTTTTCAGCCTGAACTTGCTAAAGGAGTCGAATGATATCGGTGCCTTCCCTTCCAATAAAAGCTCCAGGCTGTCATGGACGTATTTGGACTCGTCCCATTCCCCGATCAGCTCCATCAATTCCGGCCGCTCCCCCATCCTCATTTCTGATACAATTTCTAATATTTGATTGATTTCATCAACATCTTCATAGAAGTAATTTCCCCTGAGGGCTGATTCGGACCAGTCCATGCATTTATCATTTAAGACAAAGTGGGAAACCCCATTGAACAGTTTTTCTCTTTCCTTGAAGAAGGGGGAAACCTCTATCGTCAGATTATAGTGAGTTGTATGTTGAAATAGTGTTTCATGAAACCATGATTGGATGAACTCTTTATTGAGGTATTCTTGAAGCTTTACCGCATCATTTTTTTGCTTAAAAATAAATTCAATCAAACTTTCTCGCCTCCTTAAACCCAATTCCCTGATTTATATATATGGGAGGCTTGTATAAATTAGAAGTTGATGAGTGAATTTAATTGACTCTTTTCTTTTGTGATGGATTCCATGAAGATGCTTATGCTTACGCTTCCGTACTCGCTGACTGAATCCGGCCGATTTCTCTGATAATCCGGCCGTTTCTTTCGAAAATCCGGCCGTTTCTTTCGAAAATCCAGCCGTTCCTCTTTAAAATCCAGCCGAAATTAGTAATAATCCAGCCGTTTCCATTAAAAATCCGGCCATCTTACAATAATTGTTAATTCACACATAACTGAATCAACTCCAATTAAAAAAAAGAAAGGAGCATCGCATGCGACTCTCCTCTCTTTAAAGCTATTCTCTTCTATTCCGTCCATCGATCAACACAGGCTTGGACAGGTATTTGATCCGTTCCATGATACGTGCAGCCTTGAGTTTTTCTTCTTCTCCTCGTTGGCTGTAGGTCAAGTGATGGGTCAGCTCGTTGAAGTTGAAGTTGGATGTGAAGAATGTCGGCAGGTTCTCAAGCATTCTGTACTGGAGAATCGTCCCCAGGATTTCATCCCTTCCCCAGCTGGACATGGTTTCTGCGCCGATGTCATCCAGCATGAGGATCGGTGCAGATTTCACCATTTCCAGCTTTTCATTTACCGAGTTATCTCCCAGCGATTGCTTGATTTCTCTGAAGAACTCGGGAACATAAACAATCAGGGACGCTATTTTTTTCTGGGCAAGTTCGTTGGCCATCGCCCCTAACAAATAGGACTTACCAACTCCGAACTTCCCGTAAAAATAGAGTCCTTTCATTTTTTCTCCTTCAGAATAATTCTCTACAAAATTCTTCGCCAATCGCACAGCTTCCAATCGGCTTTTCGAATCGAGGTCCAAGGTTGAGAAGGAGGCCTGTAAAATATCCTTCGGCACATACAGGCTCTTGATAAGACGCTGGGCGCTCGTTCTTTCATCGTGAATGACTTTTCGAGGGCAGCGATGGTAATCGATGTCGATGGTGTTGCCCCTGATCACTAAGTGGGGATCATACCCCTCCATCATATTCTTACATTCCTGTAAAGAAGGGCAGTAACGGCACTCCTTACTTTGAGAAATGTATTCATATAACTTCATCAGACTTTCATTGACCATTTCACCTGTTACGAGGCCTTCATTTCTTCGAATAAAATCTTTCACATCATTGTTTTCTAGAATCTCTTTTTTCATTTGTTCATATCTTTGTTGAAACGAACCAGAAGCCGCCAACCTTTTCAGGGTGTTATTTATTCTTTCCACCGCTACGTTCACCTACTTCCGAAAATTTTTAAGCTCTTCTTCGAGTTTTTTCTTCTCTGCCTCGAAATCGTATCCTTCCTGAGAGGATTCGTTTTCTTTCTCCGTTTCCTCTTCCTTGAACCATTCCGGCAGTTTTTCTGTCCGGATCGGCTTTCTTCGTCTATTCGTTTTCGTTTCCTTTTTCCCTTCAGCCCACTCAAGGTACTGCTTGTGTTCTTTCTTGGCTAAATCCATTGCTTCACTTGCAGTCGTAACCTTTTTCCTCGACCAGTGAGAAGCGATTTTTTCCATATATCCCTTTGTCAGCTTCATGTCTGTCTTTAATAGAACATACTGTATAAGGACGTTCATGACACCTAGCGGGAGCTTCTGTGACATGAGCACTTCTTCCACGGCCTGCAGGTCAGACTTGGAAGGTGAACCGCCATTCGAAATATCAGATAGTACGTCTTTTGGAGACGTGTTTTCCAGGTAATCAATCAGCTCTTCTTCTTTGGAGAGGGGTTTATTCGCTGGTGCAGGTTTCTTGACCCCGATTCTGGTAGTCAAATCGGGCAATTGATCACCTGTTTGAAGCCCATACCAATCCCGTGCGGTTTTACGCAATAATTCTATATCGATGGTATCATCTGCATCCAGGGAACTTAAGACGATATTTTTCATTTGAAGGGGATCAATCCCATATAAATAACTCAGCTTTAGGACCGTTTCCTTCACGGTCGCTGTAAAGGCTTTTCTCGGAACCATGGATTCGGATAGCCCTGCCAGCAATAACTGAAAATCAAAATCGATTTCGTCTAATGGAATCCCTTCATTCTTTCCATATTTCATATATTGTTCACCAGACTTGGTTTCGGAATCCACATTTGCATCATGGTGAAGAAAATTAATTTGCTCCGATGTAAAAACATCTTGAAAGGATCGAGTGATATTAGAGTACTGCTGTTTATCAACCGTTTCGTCAGTAAAAAACTTCTTCAAACGCAAGTAATGAGTTCTGCCGATTTTCCGGTAAAGATACACATTCAACATACCATCATGAAAGAATTCCTGAGGAGAAAGGGGAGGCTGCAGTTCATAAAGAAAGCTGCGATCCCCGTTGTCCCTTTTTTCATATGCCTTTAACAAGCCGATCCCCTCAAGCTTCATCCGCGCTTCGTAGACGTCCTGAAGATTCACGGACAGTACGTTCATAAGGTGATAATGGGTGGAATCAGTCGACCAGAGCCGATTTTCTTCCACTTCTCCCCATAAACTCATATAAAGACTGTAGCAAACCGGACCAATTAAAGGCTGGTACAGAAATGTAATGATTTTCCGATCATATTCCTGAAGCATCCCATTTGTCCCTACCGTGTAGGGATCGATTGGCTGTATTTCATTCCAATGCTTCTTCATCATAGTTGGATTCTACCTTTCAAAGAAATAAAGAGAAAAGAGCTAAAGAATTACATCTTCAGCTCATTCTTCTACTCTTTTTTTATTAATTCTTTCAGTTCGTCTATAAATACATTAATATCCTTAAATTGTCGATATACAGATGCAAAGCGTACGTATGCAACTTCATCTACCTTGGCAAGTTGGTCCATGACCATCTCCCCGATCTTTACGGATTCCACTTCGGAAGCACCTTGATTCCGGAGTTCCTTTTCAATATCCGTAGAGATCTTTTCTAATCTTTCAAGAGGCACCGGGCGCTTCTCACAGGCCTTGATCAGCCCTCTCAAAATCTTCTCTCGACTAAACTCTTCTCTTACCCCTTCTTTTTTCACCACAATTAAAGGAAGCTCTTCAACCTTCTCGAAGGTCGTGAAGCGAAACGTGCATTCTTCACATTCTCTTCTTCTCCTGATCGAACGTCCTTCATCAGCAGGCCGGGAGTCGACCACTCGGGTACCATTATGCTGGCAAGACGGGCATTTCATAATATCAGCTCCGTTATACATACTATTACTTTCATCATATAAAAAAGCTGCGACATACACAAGCTTCTATGGGATTTACCGTTATTTCACTTTTGTCAATTCGCTATCAAGCTTCTGATAATAATGGCTGATCTGCGCTTTTAACACCGTATATGTACCAAAGATCTTCCCTTTTTCTGCACTCACCTTGAAATCGACCGCCGTTTCAAAAGGTCTTACCGTGATGACGGTTGCGACGATGAACAGTTGGGGAGTCCCATTTTTACGGACAGTAATTTCCCCTCTGTCCTTTGACTGGGAAATCACATCATACTCAGAGGATGAGAATAACTCTAATACTGCATTAAATGCACCTTGATGCATGGATTTATAATATCTTGACTGCAGGTCTTTATCTTCGTGCTGATCAGATGTCTCACATTCTGATTGAAATCGTTTAAACAGGGTACGTATTCCGCTCATATAAAGTTCCTCCCTTTATTTACCCTTATTTTACACGAAAACCATACGAATGAAAATTCAAAATCTAATCATATACAAAAGCATAAAAAAGAGATGCATCTAACCATGCATCTCTTCTGAGTTATTTTCGATTAAAGGGCTTGAGCCTGAGACTTTTTCACTTGTACCGGACCCATACCACGTGGCAATTCGATTGTTTCACGTGTGTCAGCACCCAGAGCATCTGCAATATATTCAGCAGCGATGTTAGGATCTAAATCACCGCAAGTATATACATCAATACTGGCATAACCATGTTCAGGAAAGCTGTGGATAGTCAGATGTGATTCTGAAATGATCACAACTCCACTAACACCTTGAGGAGCAAATTTATGGAAAGCTACCTCACGAACTTCTGCACCTGATTTAAGTGCAGCATCTACGAATGTTTTTTCAATTCCTACTACATCGTTTAATTTTTCAAAATCGCAACCCCATAATTCTGAGATTACATGACGACCCATTGTTTCCATTGAGTGTTTCCCCCTTTGACATAATTTTTTTCGTCAAAATGAACGAATCCTTTGGCAAAATCTTAACTACCACGGGGGAAAGTTAGTCCGAAGAGGTCCTAACCCTTTAAGTAGTTAAATCAGTATTCATTTGCTAATAAGAAGTTCACGAAAAATAGTATACTTTGTTTAAAACTGTTTTGCAATAAATTTTTATAAACTTTTTTATATATGCAGATGATCGATTGATTTGTCCATATTCTAAACGTTGACCGTTCCTTTCCGCTACAGGCACTTGCTTTCCGCGGGGCGTGCGGTGAGCCTCCTCGGCTTCGCCTGCGGGGTCTCACCTGTCCCGCTATTCCCGCAGGAGTCAAGTGCCTTCCGCTGCAATCCACTCTGTGATAATACACTTTTATTAGCTATAACAATTTAATAGAAAAGGACAAGATAGCCTTTCACCGACTTCTTCCATTGACCTCCTCCCCCCTCAAAACAGAGCTGTCCGCCCCACTTATTTATAAAAAGCGGAAATAAAAGAAAAAGAACGCACCCGGAAAGGTACGTTCTAAGGATGCAGCTTATTGTTTATGTTGGTTCTTTCAAACGTTGACTTCTTGTTTGGCGTTCATTTTTGATGCGACGAATTTGGCCAGATCGACGACGCGGCATGAATAGCCCCACTCGTTATCGTACCAGGCCAGTACCTTCACTTTTCGATCTCCCATTACCATCGTGGATAATCCGTCGATGATCGCTGAATGGGGATTTGTATTAAAGTCGATCGAAACCAAAGGTTCTGTTGTGTATTGCAGCACTCCATGTAAAGAACCAAGAGATGCTGTAATAAATGCTTCGTTGATTTCTTCTACTGTTACGTCTCTTTTCACATCTACAACCAGGTCCACTAGTGAAACATTTGGTGTAGGCACGCGTAATGCCATTCCGTGAAGCTTGCCGTTTAATTGAGGCAGAACCAATGATAATGCTTTTGCTGCACCAGTCGTCGTCGGTATGATCGACTGGCCGCACGCTCTCGCTCTTCTCAAATCTTTATGTGGATTATCAATATTTTTTTGGTCATTTGTGTAAGCGTGGACTGTCGTCATTAGTCCGTTTTCAATACCAAATTGCTCATCTAATACTTTCGCAACCGGCGCTAAGCAGTTCGTTGTACAAGATGCATTTGAAATCACGCTGTGTTCTTCAATATTTAATGCGCTTTCATTTACACCCATAACAATCGTAACGTCTTCATTTTTACCCGGGGCCGTCAGGATGACTTTTTTGGCTCCCGCTTCTAAATGCAGGCTCGCTTTGTCTTTTGAATTGAATTTTCCTGTTGCTTCAATGACGATATCAATCTCTAATTCGTTCCAAGGCAATGCTTTGGGATCACGATTGCTTAATAGTAGGACACGTTTCCCGTTGACGATCAGTGCGTCATCTTCAGTCTGTACTTCTGCCTGGAATGTTCCATGATTTGTGTCATACTTTATTAAATGGGCTAGCGTTTCAGCCGGGTAGCTTGCGTTAATGGCTACAACCTCTAAGTTTTCCTCTAATATTGCTTTTCTGAAAACCATTCTTCCAATACGTCCAAAACCATTGATTGCAATTTTCGCCTTCATAAATCCGGCTCCCCTCTATATTAATGTTATACTTATATGTTTATTTGCTAAAAATAGTATAACATATTTAGAGAATTAGTTAATAAGTATTTTGCGGATTTTTAATGTTTTATTATTCTGACAAATCGACTTATTGAATGTATATTTTTGTGGATTAAAATAATTCATTTTTTCAAAGCTATCTGTGTGTTCTTATCAATGACCGTTCCTTTCCGCTTCAGGCACTTGCTTTCCGCGGGGA
>NZ_JXZC01000012.1 GCF_000935355.1 Rossellomorea aquimaris | reverse complement strand
TTACCGCTTGGCTATAGCCCAATGTTTCGTCAAAAAGTGACGAGGTTTATATGATAACATGTGCAAAACATCTAAGTCAATAACTTTTAGAAAAAAATAATCTGGCGGTCCGGACGGGACTCGAACCCGCGACCTCCTGCGTGACAGGCAGGCATTCTAACCAACTGAACTACCGGACCAGAGTTTTTTGCGCCAGCAAAATAACTGACATTATTTGCGTAAGCAAAATAGGTTTCATTACCTTGCGTCAGCAAAATAAGTTGCAAATAATAAAAATGACCCATACGGGATTCGAACCCGTGTTACCGCCGTGAAAGGGCGGTGTCTTAACCGCTTGACCAATGGGCCACGTCCTAAAAGTAATGGCGGAGAAGGAGGGATTTGAACCCTCGCGCCGGTTGCCCGACCTACACCCTTAGCAGGGGCGCCTCTTCAGCCACTTGAGTACTTCCCCATAAAAATGGCTCCGCAGGCAAGATTCGAACTTGCGACCGATCGGTTAACAGCCGATAGCTCTACCACTGAGCTACTGCGGAACGTAAAGTATTCTTTCGCTTAACTCGTCTTATCGACTCTTTAGATTATAATGACTCAGCTATTTGTTGTCAACTACTTTCAGACACTTTTTTAAGAATAAGAAAACCATGATCGGGTGATTACCACTCACTATTTGTCTCCCCTCATAATAACTTCCTTTACTAATTTAAGCTTTCCTTTACAACGTCCACACACGTACTTTCTTGTATTGATCTTCCTTTTTCTTTTAAAATCCATCCCGCACTTCGAGCAAACATAAATCAAAAATCTCTTCTTATTATTCACACTTGTTAATGTGGAACAATGCCTTGGACCCCCAACTTCATTTAGAAGTCTCTTAAAGTCTTCGTCTCCATGCTTATACCCTTTCCCTTCAATATGCAAGTGATAATGACACAACTCATGTTTAATGATTCCTATTAATTCATCCATACCATGCTCGTCCAAATATTTTCGATTAATATCGATATTATGACTACCCAGCATATACCTTCCTCCGGTAGTTCTTAGTCTGGGGTTGAAGTATGCCTTGTGAAGAAAAGGCTTATGAAAGGATTGATTTGAGATTTTTTCAACAAGAATTTGCAGTTCATCATTCGTCATATAAATCCTTCTTTCTTATTTAGAACATGACAACCTATTATAGCATAAACTAGATATCACCCTTACTGTTCAATCATGACAAACTACTCCAAGGAATGTCATCTCATCGGTTTACCTGGCACTTTCTTAGAGATAAGGAGGTTACCCCATGCCTAACTGGCTTGTGAATCAATTGAGGAGGGCCTATTTTGAAAAGGATCGATATCAAATCAAACTCCTTAATCAATGCTGGTATTTTTACCGAAAGAAGAATTGCTCGTAAGTATGTATATCTATGACAGCTTCCATCATATACTGCAAGAAAAGAGCTGACCTGGGTAGCATTCTCTACCCTACAGTCAGCTCTTACTTGCTTATTGAATCATCGTCAATGCTACCCTGCCTTTTTGAACGTCCACGCCATCAACCCAAACGGTTACGACGTCCCCTACAGACACCACATCTAATGGATGCTTAACGAATCCATGTTTCAGTTTTGAAATGTGGACAAGCCCATCTTGTTTCACACCTATATCAATAAATGCTCCGAAGTCCACTACATTTCTTACTGTACCTTGCAGCTCCATACCTTGTGTTAAATCTTCAAGTTTCAAGACATCCTTTTTGAGAAGAGGTTTAGGGAACTCATCCCGAGGATCCCGCCCAGGGCGGATTAAAGAATCTATAATATCTTTCAGCGTTAATTTCCCTATTTCCAACTCTTCAGAAACCTCTTCTAAATTTAATTGGTTCAAAGACTGTTTCAGTTCATCTGTTCCTATGTCGTTTACACTCAGTCCAACTTTAGCAAGAAGCCTTTTCACATCGCTATAATTGTCTGGATGAATCGAGGTCCGATCAAGTACCTCTTTCCCCTCCATTATCCTTAGGAATCCGATACACTGCTCGTACGTTTTTGCACCTAGTCTCGGTATTTTTTTCAATTGAGCTCTAGAATCAAATTTGCCTTCTTCTTCTCTCTTTTTCACGATATTATTAGCGACAGTTTTAGAGAGGCCCGCTACATATTGCAATAACGAAGAGGATGCTGTGTTCACGTTTACGCCAACCTGGTTTACAGCCGTTTCCACGACAAAAGTTAATGATTCATTTAACTTCTTTTGTGAAACATCATGTTGATATTGTCCCACCCCGACTGATTTAGGGTCGATTTTAACTAATTCAGCTAACGGATCCTGCAATCTTCTTGCAATGGAAACAGCACTTCTTTCTTCAACCTGAAGGTCCGGAAACTCTTCTCTCGCTACATCAGATGCTGAATAAACACTTGCTCCAGCTTCGTTGACGATTAAATAGAAGATTGTTTGATCCATATCTTTTAATACATTCACAACGAATTGCTCGGTTTCTCTAGATGCCGTTCCATTCCCGATGGCTACAACCTCAATGGAAAACTTTATCATAATTGCTTTGATTACTTCTTCTGCCTTAGCTAGTTGAGTTTGGGATGAATGTGGATAGATCACATTAATATCAAGAGCCTTTCCTGTTTCGTCGATGACCGCCAATTTGCAGCCTGTTCTGAAAGCAGGATCGACACCCAAGACCATCTTCCCCTTCATCGGAGGCTGAAGCAATAACTTCCTCAAGTTTTCAGAGAAGATATGAATTGCTTGATCCTCTGCTTTCTCTGTTAATTCATTACGAATTTCCCTTTCTACCGATGGTTGGATGAGCCTTTTATAGCTATCCTCCAATGCTTCCTTTACAAGAGACACGGAGATGGAGTGAACATTTTTAATGACCTGCTTTTGTAAATAGTTCACAATCCCTTCTGTATCCGGCTGAATAGTCACCTTCAGAACATCTTCCTTTTCCCCACGGTTCATTGCTAAAACACGATGAGGAACTACTTTATGAATGGGTTCCTGATAGGAGTAGTACATTTCGAAGACCTTTTTTTCATCTTCCTCTTCTTTTTTCACCTTTGATTCAATCAACCCTTTTCGAAACGTATAACTTCTTATGTATTCCCGGTAAGAGGCTTCATCGGAAATGTACTCTGCAATAATATCTTTCGCTCCGTTTAGAGCTTCCTCCGTTGTCATTACTTCCTTTTCTTCAGATACGTAGTGAGACGCTCTTTCTTCAAGGTCTCCTGTTGCCGGGAATGTAAGGATCCAGTCTGCCAGGGGTTCCAGACCTTTTTCTTTCGCTACGGTCGCTTTCGTTCTTCTTTTTTGCTTATATGGACGGTACAAATCTTCTAGTTTTTGAAGCTTATCCGCCTTCTTAATGGCTTGAGTTAACTCTTCGGTCATCTTCCCTTGTTCTTCAATCAGCCGAATAACTTCTTCTTTTCTTTGCTCTAGATTCTGCAGGTAATTCCATTTATCCATGATATTACGAATCTGTACTTCGTCCAGTGCTCCGGTCTGTTCTTTCCGATATCGTGCGATGAAAGGGACTGTATTCCCATCTTCCAGAAGTGAAATGACGTTTTTTACATTTTTTATTGATAGGTTCAATTCTTTGGATACTCTGTTAAGTAATGATTCTTGATTTGTTATTGTTGCTGTCAATTTTATTACCTCCATTGAAAGGATTCTTGTTTATTTTACCATAACTGTCTTTTGGGGTTGAAAAGGGGTATTAACTTAAAGGAATCCTATTTCTATTTAGCTTTGGCCACTGCAATCCATACTGTGAACGTTCCTTTCCGCTCCAGGCACTTCCTTTCCGCGGGGAGGAAGTCGAGCCTCCTCGGGCTTTGCCCTGTGGGGTCTCGACCTTTCCTCTATTTCCCGCAGGAGTTAAGTGCCTTCCGCTACAATCCACTCTTCGCTACTACAACACCATAATTACTAAACTAATTTCAAGGGAGAACAAAATTAACTTAAATATGATATTCAAAAATCAATTACTTGTTATATTGGACTGAATTTCTCACACCCATTCAGCACACATTGAAGGACAGGAGTTAAGTTAAAATCCAACTGTTTTTGTAAATAGCTTTTTGTAACAAAAAAAACTTACCCTAAGTCCGTTAGAGTAAGTTTCCAATAATATATGTTGTATCATCTGATGTACCGTCGACTAGAGATTGGATATCACCTAAAGCGCCATGAAGCGTTGGATATCTTTGAAGGATGTTCTTTACTCCCGATATACTCAGTCCATCTGAGTGAATAAGAAATCTTGAGTTGGAATTATACTGAAATCGTTGAGTCTTATATATTTGCGGCCTTCCGGATAAATATCCTGTAACAGGTAAAGGATAGGTCATCTTTCCTTCAGGTGCATACATATAAAACCTGATATTCCCTACACAGCTATATACAAACTCTTTTGAATGGTAATATGCTTTAATGATCGCCACTGCAGCACCACGTTTTTTCTGGAGAGCTTCATTACAAAGGCTCATTAATGTTTCAACATCTTCGTGATGATTCTCTTCAACTAATTCAACGACAACATGTGACGATTCATAAGCAAACTTGCCGCTACCTAAACCATCGGCCAAAACACAGATAAAGTAATCGTTTGTAGAGGTATAGAAATAACTATCTCCACAATAAGGATTTCCATTTTTCGAAACTTGTTCTGCATAAAGTTCTATTTCATTTTGTTGAAGATAGGCCATTAATAATGACTCTCCGAATCGCTCATTTCTTCCTGAATGGCTTCCCTAAGCTTTTTAATAGCTCTTCTTTGCAGACGGGAAACATGCATTTGGGAAATTCCGAGCTTTTCGCCAGCTTCTTTTTGGCTTAAATTCTCTAAATAAGTGTGTTGTATTATAGCTTTTTCTCTATCGGAAAGCACATGAAGCACTTTCTCAAGAACCAGTCGCTGATTAACTTTCTCGTAGCCCTCGTCCTGGTCTCCCACAATATCCAGTATCGTTACCGTGCTGCCCTCTGAATCCGCCTCAATCGAGTGATCCACGGATAACGCTTGATAACTCCTGCCCATTTCCATCGCTTCCAGAACTTCTTCTTCACTAACTTCCAGATACTCGGCAATTTCATGGACTTGAGGAGAACGTTCCAATCTATTAGTTAACTCTTCAACGGTGGACTTGATTTTTGGTCCAAGTTCTTTTATTCTTCGAGGAACATGTACGCTCCAGGTTTTATCTCTTAGAAACCTTTTGATTTCTCCAATAATAGTAGGAATCGCGAAGGCCTCGAAGGATCTACCGAAAGATTCATCGTACCTTCTGATTGCACCAAGCAACCCAATCATCCCTACTTGGATAATATCTTCGTGAAAAGATCTTCCCTTTGAATATTTCCTCGCAATGGACTCGACAAGATTTTGGTAGTGTAAGATCAGTTGACTTTGCGCATCATCATCTTGTCTTTCCTGATAGTCTTTTATCCATTGAAGGACTTTTTCTTTTTGGGCCTGCTGGTTAGGTTGAGATAGTTTTTTCATCCCTCTCCACCTGCTCCCCTGATAGGAATTTAGTCATAAAGACTGTCACTCCCTCCTTGTGATGCACTTTTACATCATCCATCAGGCTCTCAATAAGGTAAAGACCTAACCCACCTTCTCTTAAGAACTCGACTGAATGATCGGCATGATAAGGACCAACAGCACTGCGAATCTCTTTGAAATCAAAACTTTCACCGTGATCTGCTACCATAACTTCAAGACGATCTTCATATAGCGCGAATCCGACAACCACTTCTCCGTCATTGTCTTTATACGCATGCTGGACCGCATTTGTGATAGCTTCACTAGTAGCAATCTTCAAATCCTCAATTGCATCGTAGTCGAATCCCATACGACTTGCTATTCCTGAAAGCGTCAAACGAATAACCCCGACATATTCCGGCTTTGCGGGGATCTTCATCTCGATGTAATCAAAAGCTTGCATCATTCCACGCCACCTTCTACCTTGGAATTAATATTCATAATATCCCCTAAACCTGTAATATCAAACAGTCTTTGTAAACGATCTGAAAGTCCGATAAGGTTCAGCTGTCCACCACGTGCCTTTACTGTTTTAAAAAGACCAACAAAAACACCTAATCCCGTACTATCCATATATGATACTTCCGAAAGATCTATTGTCATATCCTTATTATCAGCTTCAGCAGAGGGTTGAAGCGTTTCTTTAAGCTTTGGAGCTGTATATGCATCAATTTCACCGGCTACTTTAACGAGCAGCTCGTTCTCTTTTTCTTTCATATCTATTGATAAGTTCATAAAAAGACCACCTTTTTTAGCAACATTATATTAAGTCTCTACACATTTACCCTAATTATTACAAGAATAAACTTTTCTTATGAATTTCTTTTTATGATGATCAGAGTGAAATCGTCTCTAAGCTCAAAGTGCTGCAGTTTCTCAAGTTGTTTGTATACGCTATTGACAATCTCTTGGGGAGGCAGGTGTTTATACCGGCTTATCAATTGAACTAAGTCTTCCCTTTCAATAAAGCCTTCTTCTGAACGACACTCCGTTACCCCATCAGAGAGCAGGATGATCATGTCGCCGACCTCGACCCGTCTCTCGTATTGTCGGTACTTCGCTTTTTTATCTACACCTAATAGAAGACCTTTTGCATCAAGATCCTCAAATTCATTGGTTGCAGCTCTATAAAAAAAGCCAGGTTCATGCCCAGCTGATGAGTATGAGAATAGATGGTCCTTCGAATTGTATACACCGTAAAACATGGTTATGAACATGCTTGCATCCACATTTTGCTCCACTACCCTGTTTAAACTTTCCAGGACAGCATTGGGTTCATTCCGGTATTCAGGCAGGCTGTCCATGGCATATTTGATCATGGACATACAAAGAGCTGCAGGGATACCCTTACCAATTACATCGGCAATGGCAACACTTACGCTATCATTTTCATCTTGAACAAAGTGATAGTAATCCCCATTCATCTTTTTGGCAGGTACACTTACAGCCCCAATATCCAATCCTTCTACGTTAGGAATAACCGTTCCAAGCAGAGTTTGCTGCATATTGGATGCTACATCTATTTCGTTATTTAATTCTTGTTGTTTTGTACGCAGACTTTGATGTTCACGATATGCAAAGCCGTATCCTATCATGACTTCAAGCAAGATATCGAAAGAGTGCAGTACTTGATGTGGTATATCAGGCTCCATTTCTAATATTACACTCTTATGGAGACTAATGATCTCCTCTGGCGATACATGATGCTCAATTGATTTACGACTAAATTTCTGTCCTAAATAAAGAGCTTTCTCATCTTGTTCGTTAAGATAGTGCTCTATAATTTCTCTATATTTAGAATCCATTAAATCTCTGAAATTCATTTAACTCCCCCTAGCGGAGCCACTTAGTCGCCCTGATATCTGTCCCTTCTCCCGGTACAGACTCAACGTTAAACTCGTCCATTAAACGTTTTACTCCAGGCAAACCTGCTCCTAATCCGCCTGATGTGGAATATCCATCTTCCATTACTTTTCTAATATCCGCAATACCAGGACCTTCATCCAATGCGATGATCCGCACACCTTTTTTCCCGGAATCGAATAACTTTTCTATACAAATCTGACCATAGCCAGCATATAAATATATGTTCCGTGCTAATTCGCTGATAGCCGTAGTAATACGAGCTTGGTCAACGGTCCCGAATCCGAGCTCTTTCGCTACATTCCTCCCTAACTGGCGGGCAGCAACGATGTCCCATTCATTCGTGATCTTCACGCAGGATTGGCTATCCATACCTAGTCCCCCAGTTCCAATTGTAATTTCTCCAGACCTTTTTCCAGATCCAGAGCGGTTAGGACGTCCTCTAACCTGATACCCAGCTCGATCAACGTTATCGCTACAGCAGGCTGAATGCCGGTGATGACTACTTTAGCACCCATTAACCTTGACATATTTATAACATCACCAAGAACTTTAGCAATAAATGAATCTATAAAATCTATGGAAGTAATATCGATTACTACTCCCCTTGCACTCGTTTCATGGATCTTGTGCAGAAGATCTTCTTGAAATTGAAGGGCTGTTTGATCATCAAGCTCCCACTGAATGGAAATCAACAAACAATCATGCAGCTTTAAAATTGGTATTCTCACTCTAATCCCTCCGCCGAAACTATTTTTCGATTTGTCATTTCAAGAGCTTTTTCAATCCCTTTTCGTAAAGTACTATTCGTACTGAACTGATTTAAATCGATTCCTAAGTTTACAATCGTTTGGGCGATTTCAGGTCTGATCCCTACCAACATGCACTTCGCCCCTACTAATCGAACTGCCTCTGCTGCCTGGATGATATGATGAGCTACCATCGTATCGACTACAGGTACCCCGGTGATATCGATTAACACTACTTCCGCTCTATGCTTCACTACACCGTTTAAAAGATTTTCCATTATTAGTCGAGCACGCTCTGTATCAATCGTCCCAACAAGCGGCATCACTGAAATTTTTTCAAAAACCGGTATCAATGGTGCAGACAATTCCTGCAATGCTATTTTTTGAAGAGAAACCGTTCTTTCCCATGATTCTGTATAGGCACCGATTACTTTTTTATTCATCGGAGTTAACCATTTATCGAACTTCTCGACTTGTGCAGCATAGTTTTGATCTGTAATGATACCTTCTTTCATCATACCTTCGTAGACCACTTTACCAAAAGTATTTAAAGCCGTTGTCACAAACGTCAGCGGCCATCCCAACCGGACAACCTTTTCAGCGAAATCTTCCAACCGGCTGTTGAACTCTTTGGAATCCCTTAAATTAGAAGCAATCATTTCTACAAACTCATGGCTTGTCTTAGTAAAAACTTGATCTGAAACAACTTGAAGAAACTTCTCATCCGCTTCGTTCCTCATTCGTTCCATCCAAATACTAGTGATAGCTGATTTATTATTCTGAATATAATCCGTGACTTCACTAAACATTTAGTTCTCTCCATTCTATCATATGAAATTTATACTTAGTATTCATGCCGAATGATGTAACTCAATTTTAAAGTAGTTTACAACAGTGAACTAAAAAATGACGTAATAACTTTAATAGTATCAAATAAATACAAAAAAGAAAAAACCTATGCCTTTTCGGGTATTTTTATTGCTTACTTTTCCCATTATAAATTGTTTACGGTGTTTTGTCATAAAATTGATTATATTTCCATTATCCATATTCTTCTTTTGGGATTAAATAGCACTATCCTTTCCCTTTCGAAAAAAAAAGCAAAACAAAAAGGCTTAATGATCATACATAGTGTTGATCAGCAAGCCTTCTGGTTTGCAGTATTTTGTCCTTATTGTATAACGTGATAAAAAAAGAATTCACACGATGTGAAAGATTCGATTAAAACTGGATCAGACCCACACTGATTTGCAGGGCGTCATCCACTTTTTCCATCATCTCATCATCCAGGTGTGTAATCTTATCGGTAAGACGTTGTTTATCGATCGTTCGAATCTGTTCAAGCAAGATAACGGAATCACGTTCAAAGCCATAACGTTTTGCATCAATTTCAACATGAGTAGGCAGTTTCGCTTTTTGAATTTGAGCGGTAATGGCAGCTACAATAATTGTGGGACTAAACCTGTTCCCTATATCATTTTGAATAACAAGTACCGGCCGAACTCCGCCTTGTTCTGATCCTACAACAGGAGAAAGGTCTGCAAAATATACGTCACCACGCTTTACAATCAAAGGATTAACCCCCGCTTACTAAGCGTTCGACTGTATGTTCTGCCTCATATTCTGCTTGAATCGCCTCTGAAGCGATCGCGAGATTAATCTTAGCCATTTCCATATAGCCGCGTCTCATAGATTCACGTAATTGTCTCTTCTTACGCTCTCTTAAATACATTTTGGTTGCACGATAAATAAACTCATTGCGATTCACATTTTCTTGATCTGCAAAGCCGTCTAATTCTGTAACGAGCTGTTGCGGTAGACGAATTAAGATTTCTGTTGTTGCGCTGGATTCAGACACAAACTACACCTCCACCAATCACTACATACCGTTTCGTTCATTAACATATTAATCATACCATCAATTAAGGGGAATGAAAAGTTAATTTATCAATCTCTTCTATTATCCACCATATAAAATACTAATTATTCATTAATCTGGTGGTTATTTTCCTCTTGACGGTGAATACCTGATGATAAGAGTTTATTCGATACCTCCGAAGGCTCCCCGTTTCGTATATAGATACGCGGCACTCTCGTGGAGATCATACAAGGGACCTCATAGTTAATGGTATCAAGCTTTCCAGCGATTTCATCCATTGTAATCGCTTCTTCACCCTGCTTGCCTATTAACGTTACATGGGTACCGATTTCAAGGAATTCAGGTATCCTGATCATACATTGATCCATGCATACCCTTCCAACAATTGGAACTCTCTTTCCGTTCACAATGACGTCCTGACCTTGTAATTTACGGAGCCACCCATCAGCGTATCCAATCGGGATGGTTCCAATCCACTCTGCCTCTACCGTTTCATAAGTAGCCCCATAGCTCACTTTCTCTCCAGCTGAAAGTTCTTTTGTATGAATAAGCCTCGAATGAAGAGAAAACACTTCTTTTAAAGGAAAAGGCAGTTCGGGCTTCATCTCTTGAGATGGAGTCAGTCCATACATGGCAATTCCCACCCGCACAGCATTAAAGAGTGTGTTTGTTTTCCTTAATGTGGCGGCACTATTTGAAGAATGGATATAAGCAGGTAAAGAGTCCAATTGGTCCAGCATATGTTCAAATCGGGCTAACTGCTGATCAAGATAATCATCGTTTAACTCATCAGCCGTGGCAAAATGGGTAAAGATCCCCTCAAGCTTAAATTGGGAATGAGCTTGAACATACAGTTCGATAGCCTTTAATTCCTCAGTGGAACGAACGCCTATCCGACCCATCCCGGTATCACACTTGATATGAAGGTTTAATCGATCTCCTTCTTTCAGCTGATTTTCAGCTTCCACAAGCCACTCTTGGTGGAATGTGGTTAACGAAATATCCAAATCGGCCGCAATCTTGACATCTTTCGGTCTCGTAGCACCTAATACGAGAATCGGAGCGGTTACGCCTGCTCTTCTTAACGAAATCGCTTCGTCTAAGAATGCAACAGCTAAGCCGTGTGCCCCGGCAGAAAGTGCAGTAAAAGCGGTTTGCACATCCCCATGCCCATAAGCATTCGCCTTCACAACCGCAAACACTTTCACATCTCCAGGGATATGGTCTCTAATATTCTTTACGTTTTCATATAAATGATCTAGGTTGATTTCTGCCCATGTATCACGAAAAAATTGGGTCTGGGTTTCCACTCTCTTCACTTCCTCATATCTTTACACAAAACATTGTCATTCTATTCAAGAATACCATTGATTATTCATATTATCATTTATTGTGTCAAATAGATTTTTTTGGAGGGGGATTTCAGGAAAGGGTTCTGCGAGAAGTAATATCTGTATTTCAAATGGTACGGAGATAGTGGCGGATGGGTCTTGGGAACTTTGTTGATTTGGATCATCTTATTCATTTTCTGGCGATTTCAGACGGCTTTATGCGTTTTAATGGCGTTTTTTCACCTTGTAACTTACGATATGGATCATTCATGGGTTCTTTATCTGTTCATTAACGCATTTCTGGATATATTATCGACTTTGTTCCTTTTATTATCGACTTCCCAGATATATTATCGACTTTGCCCCTTTTATTATCGACTTCCCTAATACATCCGTCACCCCCCACCATCACACCATCACACCAAGAAAAGAGGCGAACCCAAAGGCCCGCCCCGTTTATTATTTTATTTCACCATCGAACCTTGAACGGATTGTGCTACCATCACCATCTCAGAAGGAGTCAGGTCATTGGAGGCTAGCATATAATCCACTCCGTTATTGGTCCATCTGATGGATTGCTCTGTCATGGCTGCCACTGTGAAGCCAAGGTCCACTAATTCACCTTTTAGAGAAGTAGAGACCGTCATCGTAGGCACGACCGTTGTTTTCTCTTGTACGATTGTAAAGGATTTTTCCCCATCATAGGTTAAGATCACACGCTTTCCTGTATCGGTCGCGACTTCTTTTTCTTCTATTAATTCAGTACCCGTGATTTCTGACATTGGGTAAAGAACTGTGAACTCTGTGTCCTCTACATTTGCTGTAACCGGTACTTCAAGCTGGGCACCTGTCATGTTTTTCTTCATGTCGAAGTCTTTTTTATCAAATCCAGCTTTCATATCCATCTTGGAAAACTCTACTTTTACAAGTGGGTTTTTATCTGAATCCAATACATTTACGGATGCCGGCGTCAGGTCTTTCTTGTTAAAGGCAATCTCTTGAGTCGGAAGCATCTGACTGTTTTGATAACGTGTCTTCGTGTTAAAAATGTAGTGATCTTTTGTTTCTTTGAAAGTAGCCTCTTTATCCTCTAGTACGTCTTGAACAAGTGATTCATACAAGTACGCCTGACTGCTATTTTCAGGCCAGTTACTTTGGAATCGGAAGCTTTTGTTCAGTGCCGGCGTAAGGACGAATACTCCCTCATCATTACGTAAAATCATTTGGCTCTGATCTTTCGCAGCGTTCTTTAATGCCACTCGATAATAATTAGGGTCATTATGCCACACTTCCACATCATAGGTTTGAGGCTCATCGCCCACCTGCAGGGTCATCTTCGCATCTGCTTTGTACCCCTTCATATCCTCTACTTTTGCCTTTAGGTCCTTGGTAACATCTTCTTTCGATTTCTCTCCACAAGCAGCCAGCATAAGGACCGCTAACATGGCCATCACTAGTATCACTAGCTTTTTCTTCATTTTTTCAACCCCTTTTGTCCCAGGATATACGTAATTGAGAGAGGGGAAGGCCAGCCGTCTAAGAATGGACGATTCTTATAGAATGCCCCGTTCCTTAGTCCAATTGCAATTCGCCAAAGAACCGCGATTGTTAAACACCTGTCCTTGTCTCTCCTATTGCACTACTGAATATATGAGACAACCTAGGGGATTATGCTAGTGAAGATGACAAGCATGAAATAATTTTACTCTTCGATGATCACCTGTGCAGCCGCGTATTCCCGGCTATGGGTGATGGATAGGTGGGCAGTTGTCCCCTCTGGCATTGAAAAAAAAGGCTTTCCGTTCGGGTCCTTACTGATTTCAATATCCTGAAAGGAGAGCGCTGTTCCGATCCCCGTTCCATTCGCCTTGGCAAAAGCCTCTTTGGCTGCAAATCTCCCTGCTGCGAACTCAATCTTGCGCTGCTCGTTTAATGCATAGAATGCATCCTCCTCCTTAGCTGTTAAAATTCTCTTAACGAATTTTGGCTGCCGTTCAATCATCCTTTTAATGCGTCCTGTTTCAACGATGTCCAATCCTATTCCTTTTATCATATGTGGTTCCCCTTCTACTCTTGTCCTGTATTGCATATTTTTATAATGAACGATACTCGTGATTTTCGAGGTTTTCTTATAGTATAGTAGTAACTTCGTTTTTTGAAATCTGATTTAGTAATGATATAAAAAGAACAACCTACCTAGGAGGATACAATATGTTTGTCCGGACAGAAAGTTTTTCTCAATTTTTACGGTTCTATCCTATTATTTCCCTGATTGTATTCATTCATATCGCCTTATACCTTGTAAGTGCCCTTCCTATTTTTCCACAGCTGTGGGTGTACGAGCAGCTGGCAGGAATAAATTTATTCATTAAAGAGGGTGAATGGTGGAGACTCATCACCCCCATCTTCGTTCATATGGGATTCGCTCATCTGCTATTCAACTCATTTTCCCTTGTCCTGTTTGGCCCACCCCTGGAAAAACATCTTGGAAAAGTAAAGTTCGTCTGTCTTTATTTAGCAAGCGGTGTATTTGCTAATATTATTACCTATCTTATCAAGCCACTTACGTATAGTCATGTGGGGGCATCGGGAGCAATTTTTGGTTTATTCGGCTTTTACATCGCCATGATTATTTTAAAGAATCATTTCATTACAAGAGAAAGCCGCCAAATCATCCTGCCCATCGTCGTCATCGGGGTGGTCATGACCTTCATGCAGTCCGGAATCAACATAACAGCTCATATCTTTGGTTTGATCGGGGGCCTTGTGATTGGATGGATTTCAGGTAAAAAATAAGAAACAAAAGTGACCCGCTAACGAATCCCGGGTCACTTTTATCGATTACACACTATGAGAAAACCAAGAAGCAATGGTTTGGATGTCCTTCTTTTCAAGATCCCGGATCGGACTTGAATAACCGGTCTCTCCAGATTTTATCGTTGTCCTGAGACTGCCTAAGTCTTTTCTCGTTTGGAACCAGCTTTCATGGGTGTCCAAAGATTGTATGCGACTTTTCTTTATATGCATCGTATTTTTCAATACGCCCCTATACTGTAAAGATAATTGGCCATCAGAAATCTTCCACCCCCCGGCACGGTATTGGAAGTATCCCAGAATCCCGAATGGTATCATCAACAGTCCGACCCAAAGACCATATGGCCAGTAAAGAAAACAGGCGACAGCGGTCGGAATCAAAACCCAGATTGACTGTCGGAACACATATCTTCTCAAGGAACGCCCGGGTAGCCTCCTAAATTCATCATGGATGACGTAATCTGGAAATAAGTCTTTTAATAACGCCGGAATCCTTTTCTTTTTAACAATCGGGAATAACTTTATACTCGTACTGTCTTTCTCCAACACAGATCCACCTGCATTTTCAATGTGGACGGTGCAATAACCTAATAGTTGCCTGATTGGATTTTCCACTACCCGGATCCCTTGAACACGATTTAAGGGAACCGTCACCTGCTTCTTCTCCAGAAGCCCTCTTGTCATGACAATATGATCATCTACAATTTTAATCCTGAAATCACCATAAATAATGAATGTCCAAGCAATCGATAATAACCAGGCAACAAGCAATCCCAAGAAGGCCATCACCGAAACGACAAACACGCCGCTTTTCACAAAAACAGCCAGCTCCTCATAAACGGCTTCGTACGGAATGAACTCATTAAATTGGGATAAGAAAACAAACACCCCGGAAATGATGACCCCGATCCCGCCTGAAGTCGTGGCAAGCACCCAAATGTCTTTTGAACCGAGGTTGAAAAAGGGTTCTTCATCCTTCAAAACCTTCGTATTTTCTTCCGAAAGATTCCCGGTAACGTCAGGCCCCTTCTTCTCCCGATAGATCATCTCCTCTAACTCTAATGCTTCTTCTTTTAAAATAGCTGTCAGTTCTGCTTCCGATTCCCGCGGATTCGAAGACCCGGCCGTTTCAACCTTCACCTTGACCAACCCAAAAGGACGATGAAGAATCCCTTCAGAGAAATTTAAACTCTGAATCCGGTCAATGGGAATATACCTCTTCTTTTTAACAAATAGTCCGTGTTCAATCCGCAGCTCCCCTTCTTCTACTCGATACGTAAACCGAAGCCACTTCACAATCCCTGTGACCAGAACGAACACAAGGACTGCCGCCATGGATATAACGGGCATATAATCCCAAAATCCCGTCTTCTCTCCCCGGTTATTCAATACAATTAAAAAAACAAAGGGAACGATCAAATCCTTCAACTGCTTTATAAAGTTAGCTACAGCTGAAATAGGGTGCAGTCTTTTGTGCTCAGACATCATCTTCAGCCACCCTCGCTAGTTGTGAAATGGAGCTTCTCAAACCATCCGCTTCCTCCATATCCAGTGCCGGAATCTCATGAACCGTCGCCGCAGTCGAAATCGTGATCGTCGCTAACTGATACTTTTTTAAAATAGGACCCTGCACCGTATCAACATGTTGAACCCTCACCATCGGCACCAAAGTTCGCTTCACTATAAATATCCCTCTTTGGAGCTCAATTTCCTGCTCCCTCACTTCATATCGCCATCTCTTCCATTTGATCGTTGGAATAAAGAAAACAAATAAATATGTAAATAGAATGAATATGCCAATTGCAACTGCAATGATCCATTGAGGCCAATCAAACAACACGGTAAGAACAATCGCTCCTGCGGCTACAACTGTCACAATCAATGTTTCAAACACGCCATATATCTTCCAAACCTTTAAAGCCTTTGGCGATATTTTCTTTTGAGGCTCTCCAATCATCCCCATCCCCCTCACTTATCTCTTTTACTAAATCTTACAGTATATTTACGATTTGGAACAGAGATGGTTTCAGATAAAGGAGAAAGCTTTGGGAGATATACCTATTTTAGATTAAACGAACTTTTATCCACCCACTCAATCCCATCAGTCCCTTGCAGCTCCTCCACTAACCGGAACAATGCGTCATCCTTCTTCTTCGCTTCTATCATACAATCAATTTCATCCACCGAACCCTTTATGCCTTGAAGAAAATCAAGGAACATCTTAGGGTCGATGAAATCGGCATGGGCTTTGTAATCTTCCCGGGAACGAGGACTGGAAATATGCATCTTCACAGGTAACGGTGACTGGCTCCACGTTCCAACGATCCTCTCCCAATCCAACAACCAATCCCTTTCGTTATAAGCAAGATGATGGTGGTAATCGAACACATGGGGAATCCCGAGCTTTTCGCATAGATAGAGGGCATCAGCTGCACTGAAAACCGTATCATCATTTTCAAGAATGATCATTTGTTGAAGGGAAACAGGTGTCAGCCCCCAATTATGGATGAATTGCTCAAGCGCTTTTTCTTTATCTTCATAAGCCCCGCCGACATGGAGAACACAGCGATGGGTTGGATCGATTCCCATCCCTTTTAATAATGCCTCATGCATCTTAAGTGTTTTAAGCGTGTTCTTCAACACATCCACGTCACTTGAATTCAACAGTACAAAATGATCGGGATGAAAATCCACCCGCATGGGATGAAGCGTTAAATACTCTTTAATTACATCCAGTTCAGGTTTTAAAGGGGAAATGAAATCCCATCCTTTCAATTCAGGATGATTCGCAAGAGGGATCAACTTTGAACTGAACCGAAAAAAATGGATCTCATTAAGAACATTATGCTTTAAAAGGCGTAGGCAGTTTTCAAGATTTGATTTTGCGATCCGTTCCAGTTTATGAATAGCGGCCTCACGATCCTTAATTCCCGAAAACTGCTTATAGGTCATGGTTTGGGAAGGTGATGCATTCTGGAGGTTCATGCTCATGGCAACATAGCCTAACTTTACGAGTGTCATGTGGGGTGGACTCCTTTTTGGGGTTAGTATGTGCATAAGGAGAGGAATTAAGTATAAATTTATTGGCCTGGTTTACAATAGAAAGCTGACTTTCTTTCACCATTCATCTGAAATTCCTTTAATAATTTATAAGCCGTTGTTCTTGATGAAAGATGAATAAAATTTCTTAGTTCTCTATTTGTTATGTGTTTATCAATTAGTAAGAAATAGTCGAGGATAGCATTCAAATGCGCATATTTAGAAGATGTATTACATTTAATACATAACCAGGAAGCATAAATTCTTTTCATTGGGATGTAATGACAATTTTCACAACGAACCCCTGTCATAATATCATTTCTCGTTACCCCATAAGCCGAACAAATATCCAGCTCATTTTCTTCATGATTTTTTAAAATGGTTTTCTTCATTTTTGTCATTTCTTTTTCAGTGATCACTTCATTCACATGCGCCTCATTTAATTTTTTTATTTTATCTATTATATTTTGGGAGTGCGTCGGTCTCGTTCGCCAAACAAAAAAACACGACAACCCAAAGGTCATCGTGTTCCCATTCTCAATCAAGATCAAGAATTGTTATAAGATTTGCGTTTGCTTGAAGATTGTGGTCTGCCGCCGCCAGTACGGTTGCGATCTCCGCCACGGCTTCCGCCTCCGCGATTTCCACCGCCGCTGCGAGATGATCCACCACGACTTCCGCCTTTACCGCTGCGAGCTCCACCTTTGTATCCACCGCCGCGATTTCCACCGCCACGATTTCCTCCACCTCTAGATGGTAATGGACGCTCTTCCGTGATCTCAACCGGTGTTGTATCCGGCTCTTTCGTCAGTACACGAATCGCTGCTGCTACAGCTTGAACAGGATCGTGATCTCCAAGGAATTCTTCTGCTAATGGATAGTAATCTTTAAGATCGCTTTCCTTCGCCGCTTCAGCCAATTTCTCCAGAGCCAAGCGTTGTTGACCTTCAAGGGCTTCGTTTAAGCTAGGTGGCTTAAGAGCCGTCATTTTCTTCTTCGTTGTTTGTTCAACGATCTTCAGGTAACCCATTTCTCTTGGTGTTACAAAAGTGATGGACATACCTTTCTTACCTGCACGACCTGTACGTCCGATACGGTGAACGTAGCTTTCAGGATCTTGAGGAATATCAAAGTTGTAAACATGCGTTACGCCTGAGATGTCTAATCCACGGGCAGCAACGTCCGTTGCGATCAGAATATCGATGCGGCCTTCTTTGAACTTCTTAAGGACCGTCATACGACGAGCTTGGGAAAGGTCTCCGTGAATTCCTTCTGCAAGGTATCCGCGGATGCTAAGAGCTCTAGCTAATTCGTCTACTCTACGTTTTGTACGGCCGAATACAATCGCAAGTTCAGGTGATTGTACGTCGATCAAACGGGAAAGTGTATCGAATTTTTCTTTTTCGCTCACTTTTGTGAAGTATTGTTCGATATTTGAAACCGTTACTTCTTTTGACTTCACTTTGATTACTTCCGGCTCTGTCATGAAGCGGTTTGCAATGCGGCGGATCGGATCCGGCATTGTTGCAGAGAATAGAAGTGTTTGTCTTGTGCTTGGAACAGTCTCAAGGATGCTTTCGATGTCTTCGATGAAGCCCATGTTCAGCATTTCATCTGCTTCGTCAAGTACTAATGTTTCAACGTTTTCAAGGTTGAGTGTTTTACGTTTGATATGGTCAAGAAGACGACCTGGTGTACCAACGATGATATGAGGGTTCTTTTTCATCGCGCGGATTTGACGCTGGATGTCCTGTCCTCCGTAGACAGATAACACGCGTGCACGCTTGTCAGCTCCGATACGATATAACTCTTCAGAAACTTGGATGGCAAGTTCACGAGTTGGTGCAATGATTAGAGCTTGAACGTTTGGATTTTTCACATCGATCTTCTCGATCATAGGAATACCAAACGCTGTTGTTTTACCTGTTCCAGTTTGTGCCTGACCGATAATATCCTTACCTTCTAAACCGACTGGAATCGTACTTGCCTGAATTGGTGTTGCTTCTTCAAAGCCCATACGTTTAATTGATTTCAACGTAGATGCGCTTAAGTTTAAATCTGCAAACTTAGTCAATGTTACATTCTCCTTTAATTTACATCTTTTATAACTAATCAATATCTGATTATATTTTTAGGTCGGAACGAAATCTTACCCACCGAAAGACTTCGGTATCTAATCTAAAACCGTCTATATGAGATGTTTAGTTTATGTTTGGTACAAAAAAATACACTCTTCAAAATAGAAGAGCTAGCACGTCCAACAAAATAAGAACTATGTTGTAGCTATGTTACCACTTCTAGAAATGAATTTCAATCTAATGTCAAATAGTCAATCTATTCATTTAGTAGGAAATGGTAGATCTCCTCAAAAAGTTCGTGCTTATCTTCACTATGACATATCAAGTGTTTTGCTTTAGGGGAATAAAAAAGGTTTTTATCTTGGGAAGAAATAGTCTCGTATATATATTTTGCAGCTTTAGGGGGGACTATTCCATCTATCTCTCCTTGGGCTATAAAGGTTGGGACATTAACCTTTTTCAGGAGTGGACGAGCAATACGAACGACCTTTCTAAATTCGTATGTGGACAGAATTGGGGTTTTTGTTACCTTCCATTTGTACCGGTTGTACAGCTCGTTTTCAAGTATGTTTCCCTGTATTCCTTCTTTGATCATATTTCCAATATCTTTCAATAATTGTTTGACATTTACATAATAAGCTGCCGCACTTAAAAGCACAAGCTTACTGACTTCATATTTCACTGAAAGATATGATGCGATCAATCCACCCATGGAGAAGCCGATTACATAAACCTCATCGCATTTCTCTATCAGCGTTTGAAGTTCATCCTCAGCATGCTCGATCCATTCAATATGTTTAACCCCTTTCAGCTCAAGGGTTTCACCATGACCAGGCAGAGTTGGCACAACGATTTCCCAGTCGGTTCTCTCTTGAAGAAAATCTGCCAGAGGCTCTACTTCAAAAGGGCTCCCAGTAAATCCATGGATTAGTAAACAACCGATCATGTTATCCCCTCTTACTTTTCAAAAGGTAGGGAGAGAGCCAATCTCCCATCACTACAAGCTCATTTTGTTCAATTCTATAAAGGTTTAAACTTGGACGCCGGAATAAATTCAGGCTCTTAATCCATCGATGACTTCTTCAAGTTTCATTCCCCTCGATGCCTTAAATAAAACCAGCTCATCCCCTTTAATGAAAGAGGACAGCTCTTTTGTCAGGCTCTCTTTGTCTGTAAAAGAGTGCACACGGTCTTCAGGGAAATTCTCAAGGACACCCTTGCCTATAAAGGTTCCTAAATGTCCAAATGTAAATACATGTTGGATTTTATCCGGATCAATCAATCGCCCGATTCCCTGATGAAATTCTTTTTCCTGATCGCCAAGTTCAAGCATATCACCAAGAACAAGGATTTTTGTCTGGAAGCCCTCAAGCTCTGATACAAGCTGAATCGCAGCTTTCATGGAGGTAGGGCTGGCATTATAGGCATCGTTGATGATGCTTTCGCCTTTCTTCCCTTCCACCATTTCCATTCTCATTTGAGTCAGCTTTAACGATTGTAAGCCTTCTTTCATTTCATCCACACTGAGTCCAAATTTACAGGCGATCAGAATCCCGGCTAAAGCGTTATGGATGTTATGCTGTCCTAATACTGGGAGAAAGAAGGTTTCTCCTTCAGCTAATGAAGTTTCAAAATAGCTTCCCTGGTTATTCATCTCGATCTTTGTCGGATAAATCGTATTGTTCTCGCTTCTTCCGAAGGTTTCCACGTGCTTCAGGTTGAGTTCTTGAACGCCATCTTGCAAAAGTGGTTCGTCTCCATAATAAGCAAATAAACCATCCGACTTCAGGCCCTTCACAATCTCAAGCTTGGCCTTGGCAATTCCTTCACGTGAGCCCAGGTCCTGAAGATGTGATTCTCCAATGTTCGTGATGATGGCAGCGTCGGGCTGAGAAATCTCTGATAGAAGTTCAATCTCCCCGAATCCGCTCATGCCCATTTCAAGGACAGCCACTTCAGAATCCTGAGGCAGAGAAAGAATCGTTAAAGGAAGACCGATGTGGTTGTTATAGTTCCCTTGTGTTTTATGAACCCGATATTTCACTGATAAAACGTTTGCCACAATATCCTTGGTCGTAGTTTTTCCATTACTTCCTGTAATGCCTACTACCTTTAAATCCAGTTCATGTCTATATTGATTCGCCAAGGACTGAAGGGCAAGCAATGGATCTTCCACCACAATGACCGGAATATCCTCAGGAGGATTAGGGACATTGATATCCCACAATGCAGCAGAAGCCCCATTGTTAATTGCCTGACGGACAAACTTGTGACCATCTACGTTTTCCCCTTTAAATGGAACGAACAGATTAGCGTCCTCAATCTTTCTCGTGTCAATGGAGACACCTTTTACCACAACCGATTCGAATTTTGAAATATCATTTTTTACATCAAGCATGGTACATATATCTTTGATTTTCTTCTCAAACATTTGCTTTCTCCTTTTACTCTTTTTAATAAAAACAGAGCAGGGACTGCCTTTAGACGGTAAATCCTCTGGTCAGTCCCAAATATTGAACATTACATCGTATGTTTAATTGTTTGTTTGTCTTGATGACGTTCTAAGCCAAGCTCCACTAATTTACCGATCAGGGTAGGATAGTCAACTCCTGTGTGTTTCCAAAGAAGCGGGAACATACTGAATGGCGTGAAGCCAGGCATTGTGTTGACTTCATTCATATAAATTTGACCATCTTCTGTCAAGAAGAAGTCCGCACGCACAAGTCCTGAACAATCAAGGGCTTTATACGATTGAATCGCGATTTTCTTCATTTCATTGTAAATGCTTCCTTCTACTTCTGCAGGGATGATGAGGGCAGTATCTCCATCCTCATATTTCGCCTTATAATCATAGAAATCTTTTTTAGGTACGATCTCACCTGCTACCGAGCATTCCGGTTGATCATTACCCAGTACGCCAAGCTCGATTTCACGCGCTTTCACGCCTTCTTCTATGATAATTTTACGGTCGAACTGGAATGCTTCCACGAAAGCCGTTTGCAGTTCTTCACGAGACGTACATTTGCTGATTCCCACTGATGAACCTAAGTTGGCAGGCTTTACAAAACAAGGGTAGCCAATTTCATCTTCCACTTGTTTGTATGCAGCCTCGGGATTTCCTTTCCACGTGCTGCGGATGAACCAAGTGTAATTGACTTGGGGAATGCCCGCTTGCGCAAATAGATTCTTCATGATGACTTTATCCATACCTGCTGATGAAGCAAGGACACCGTTTCCTACATAAGGAAGATTCAATAGTTCAAGCATCCCTTGAACCGTTCCATCTTCCCCATTCGGTCCGTGCAGTAATGGGAAGATCATGTCGTAGCCTTCTGACTCTGAAGGTGCAATGGATGTACTCAAGGCATTAGGAGCAATCTCTTCCCCATCCATAAATTGTAATGCCTTCACATCTTCAACGGGGGCATTCAGCTGTGGACCTTTAATCCAACTGCCTTCAGTTGAGATGAAAATAGGGTGAATTTCATATTTATTTAAGTCCAGGGCACCGATCACGGCCTTGGCTGTTTGCAGGGATACATTATGTTCAGCAGATTTACCACCGTACAGTAAGCATAACTTCGTTTTCATATATGAGTTACCTCCAATATTAACAATAGATGTTTCTATTTTATCACTTTCATGGGAAAGGGAAAGAATGATTCCTATGGAAAATTAAAATTACCACATTTGTCTTGATTCGAAAGACATTTAAGTCAAAGCCCATTATATATGTATGCAAACCAAAACTAGTCTTGCGACAGGGAGTCATCATTATTATTCTGAATACACTTAAAATTGCGCCTATTAATAATGGTATTAAAATATCACACAATAAGGTGTATAATCCCCCTATTAAAAACATTTGTATTTTCAAGGAGGACACCCAGATGAGAAAGCTTGGTTTACTGCCTAAGATCCTCTTAGGTATTGCTTTAGGTATTGTGATTGGAGCATTTGCACCAGAGTGGTTCGTTAAAATTTTCGTAACGTTTAATGGATTATTCGGTAATTTCTTAGGATTCGCTATTCCATTAATCATTATTGGATTTATTGCCCCAGGAATCGGGTCCATGGGTAAAGGAGCAGGTAAGCTACTTGGTTTGACCACAGCACTCGCATATGGTTCCACGGTGTTAGCCGGCTTACTCGCCTTTGCGGTTGCCAAGTCTATTTACCCAACTTTGCTCGCAAATCAAACTTCTCAATCATTTGAAAATCCGGAAGAAGCTCTGCTCAAAGGGTTCTTCACAGTGGAGATGCCTCCTATTATGGGCGTCATGACGGCACTGCTCATTGCCTTCACGATCGGTCTTGGAATGGCTGCCATTAAAGGGGATACACTTCAAAGAGGCATGAACGAATTTAGAAACATCATTGAACTTGTGATTGAAAAAATCATTATTCCTCTCTTACCGGTTCATATTCTTGGGATTTTCGCAAACATGACTCAAGGTGGACAAGTCAGTGCCATCATGTCTGTATTTGCTAAAGTATTTGTTATGATCATTCTCTTACATGTAGTCTTCTTAATTTTACAATATACAACTGCCGGGACTTTAAGAAAACAAAATCCCCTTCTTATGATGAAGAACATGCTGCCTGCTTACTTTACGGCACTGGGAACTCAATCTTCGGCGTCTACGATTCCCGTAACCCTTGAGCACTCAAAGAAAATCGGTTCCAGGGAACGTATTGCTGATTTCTCTGTACCTCTCCTGGCAACGATCCATTTATCAGGTAGCACGATTACCCTTGTCAGCTGTGCTATGGCGGTCATGTTCATTCAAGGAGAAGCCTTACAGTTCATTCAGCTGTTCCCATTCATTCTGATGCTTGGCATCACGATGATCGCAGCGCCTGGTGTTCCAGGTGGAGCTGTAATGGCTGCCCTGGGTTTACTTGAATCGATGTTAGGGTTCGGACCAACGATGACATCTCTCATGATTGCCCTCTACCTTGCACAAGACAGCTTTGGAACTGCGTGTAACGTAACGGGTGATGGTGCGATCACATCGATTGTGGACAAGCTTACACAGAAAAAAAAAGCACCTCTTTCTAAAATAAAAGCAAGCTGATATACGGAGGTCCGTCCCTATTAGAGGGACGGACCTCTGTTTTCATGTTGAAAGGCTTACTCGCGAAGACGTTTTCCCCTCAAGTGACCGTTTTGACGGGGTGACCACCAAATACCTCGAACTCCTCCCTACAACAGTGCTCCTTTTCATACCCGGCACCCTTTCTTTTTTATTGGATTAAATAAGCCTGCTCAATGCCATTTTCTGTATAATGGAAATACAAACTTATAGAGGAGTGCTCATAAATTGAAAATAACCGGTAAGCGTGTAACACTTAGAAAAATAGAAGAAAGAGATCTACCTACTTTATGGGACTATCTTTATGGGGACCCTTCTCCGGAATGGAAGAAATGGGACGCCCCTTATTTTGAACACAAACGATTAACACGTGACGAATATTACGCATCATCCATAAAAAACAAAAGTCGAAGCGATGAATTTCAACGCATCATTGAAGTAAACGGTAAGACCATCGGAACCGTCGGATACTATTGGGAATTCGAACCCACAAGATGGCTTGAAGCCGGTATCGTGATTTACAATCCCTCTTATTGGAACGGCGGCTACGGAACTGAAGCACTATCCCAATGGGTGGACCACCTTTTTGAAACGAAGGAAATCGGACGTGTCGGCATCACGACATGGTCAGGGAATGAGCGGATGATGAAAGCGGCAGAAAAAATCGGGATGAAGCTTGAAGGTCGTATGCGTAAATGCCGTTATTACAATGGTGTTTACTACGACTCTATCCGTATGGGCATGATCCGAGAGGAATGGGAAGAAATACGTTCTCTATAAAGGAGATTCATTATGAAAACAATCATCTTGGTCGGTGGCGGACACAGTCACCTGTACTGCTTAAAAAAACATATTCAGAAACGTGATGAAAACGTAAGGTGGATACTCATTTCCCCTTCTCGACATCAATATTATTCAGGAATGTTCTCTGGTTACACGGAAGGAATCTATCCGTTAGAGGAGACTCGGATTGATTTGGAGAGATTGTGTGAGGAAGCCGGGTGTGACTTTGTCGCAAGTGCCGTTCTCTCCATCGATCCTGATCAACAACATCTTTTAACGGATAAAGGCGACATCTTCACCTACGACTTCGTTTCATTCGACATTGGCTCACGGAACGACTCAATGGAAATCGAGGGCTTACATGAACACAATCTTCCTATCAAACCAAACTATCGTTTCCCTGAGCAAATAGAGAAACTGCATAACAGCAGGAAAACCGTCTTTATCGGTGGTGGTGCAGCGAGTATTGAAATGGCCCTGTCATTGAAGGCATGGAAGGTGGACAACGGTTATGGGGATCATTCTGTATCTGTTGTTCACTCTTCTCCTCTGTTAAAAAAAGCAGGTTCCTTTTCATCGAAAAAAATAACTGAGGTTGTCTCCTCTAAAGAAATCACCCTATATGATGGCCGCGTAGAAAAAGTAGATGGCACCCATGTGTTTACTGAAGACGGAGCAAGTATCGACTACGATGAAGTCATCTTCTTAGGAGGACCTAAAGCCCCTCCACTATTCGCGAGCAGTATTTTACCGACAGATGCAAAAGGCTTTCTCCTGGTGAACAGCTATCTTCAATCCGTTGAATACCCGAACGTATTTGGAACGGGGGACTGCGCCACTTTAAAGGACTTTCCGGATGTACCGAAAAATGGGGTGACAGCTGTACGCCAAGGACCCGTCCTTTGGAAAAACCTGAACGGAGCAGCGGCTAAAGGTAAAATCATTCCTTTTGAACCCCAGAAACGATACCTGGCAATCATGTCGATCGGAGATAAAAAAGGCTTTCTGACATACGGATCGTTTTCGTTGGTCAGCAGATGGGCTTGGCGTTTGAAGAATTGGATTGATGAGCGTTTTGTGGGTCGGTATGGTGGGTGATGGAGTAGGTTATATTGTTTGTGGTACCGGTTGAGGGGAGATTCATGGACTGGAGTATTTTGAGAGCCGTCTTTCTGGATTCCAAGTGGAGGAATTTTCTTACCTGTCTATTCGTGATTTTGTGTCCCAGCAACAAAGAATAGTCCAACAGTGCTGATTCATGTGCGTCTTTTGATTTCCCTCCGCATTTTGGACACTGCCAATGACCATATTTTCTTAACATGGGCAAGTGCCGACACTCAGGACATCGTACTCCTGTTTTGATTTCTTCTCGAGAGATACCATAGATTTCTACGGGCAATACTATGAGAGGTTCATGCTTTCTTACCAATAAGGCGGATACTTTTCTAACTTGTTTAAAGGAAAGATGTTCTTTTCTATAGGATGTTAGCAAGGAGAGGATTCTTTCCTCTACATTTTCCACCCTGATTACATTATTATATTTTTCGAGAGGAGAAAACGTATTTAGGATTGTCGAGCGATTTGTCATGACGACAAGAGTCGTGATAGGGATTGAGGGGATTTTCATTTTTGTCAACCAACGAAGCAACTGCTTTTTCTGGCGTTCGACCTGGGTTACAGGATGGCTGAAAGCTTCTTCTTTACCTTCAAACTTTCGGATAGCTTGATCGAACCTTGAGTCTAAGGTGTATATACCAGCTATGTGTTTAACTTCCAGGAGTATCACGACATATGGAGTCAGGACGAGGCTGTCGATTTGGAAGTAACGTCCATCTATTTCTAAGCGTAGATCATGCAAGATCATCATATTTTTATCTTGAGATATAAACTTCAGGTGGTAATCTAATTGCAACTCTCCCCGATATCCGGCCTGTCGCTTTGCCAAATCTGTTTTAATGATCTCCCAGAGAGTATGGATGGGCGGTAACCTTTCTAATAATACTTCATTCATTAAGATTCTCTGCGGGATTTCTCTGTTTTTAGCGATCAATTCATCAACTCCTCCTATTTCTTAATCTATTTATTCGACATAGAATCGAAAAACCCTTTATTTTTCCAAATATAAAATGTCTTTAGACGGGATGAGGTCGTGTGTTGTGCCACTTTCGAGCAAACTTGTGCCACTTTCGCGGTTTGTTGTGCCACTTTTAGACTTTGTTGTGCCAAATTGTGAACACGCGTCACCCCACCCCCACACCCCACCACAAAAAAACACAACCGCTTCCCAGCAGTCGCGCCTCCTTTGTTTATCATCTAAAAATCTCAACAAACTTCTTACTGATCACTGGCAACACACCATCGAACAGCTTCTCTCTCCAATACAGGTCCGCCACCTGTTGTACGGCTGCAGCATGATTCGGATAGGGATAAACCATATTGGACAGTGCTCCGATTTTACTTCCTTTTTCCATGGCGAACACGACGGGCTGCATCCAGTCTCCTGCACCGGATCCGACTGCGTGGGCGCCGAGTATTTTCCCGCTCTTGTCTGTGATGATTTTTACGAGACCTTCCGTTCGGTGATCTGCGACGAATCGATCGACTTCGTCCAACGTTTTCTTATAGATTTTGTACTCCAACCCTTGCTCCACAGCATCTTCCTCGGTGAGGCCAATATGAAAGATTTCAGGTGTCGTATAGGTTGTCCAAGGCAGTTTATTATAGGAAACTTTGCGTTTCAAGCCAAACACTGCATTTTGGACCACAACCTTCCCTTCCATTCCTGCACCGTGGGTGAATTGATATCGACCATTGACGTCACCGATTGCGAATATATGAGGATGGTTCGTTCTTAGTTCGTCATTCACTTTGATGAAGCCCCGATTATCCACCTCCACTCCGGCAGCAGTTAGATTTAAAGACTCCGTACCTGGCTTTCTCCCCGTAGCCAGGAACAATAAATCGCCTTCCACCGTCTGCTCTACACCGTCTTGCACATAGTGGACCAATTTCTCCCCGTCCCTCTCGGATACCCGTTCGATCTCCGCTCCATAAACAAATTGAATATCCTTCTCCAGTAAACCTGTGGCTGCTTCACGGATTTCTTTATCCTCTTTAACCAATATCTCATCATGTTTTTCAAGGACGACTGCATCTGAGCCAAGGTAAGAAAAGGCTTGTGCCAGTTCTAAACCAATCGGACCTCCGCCGATAAATACGACTCGGCGGGGCAGCTCATCTAATTCGAATACCGTTTCATTCGTGTGATACTCAACTTCTTCCAAACCTTTAATTTCTGGAATCATGGGACTAGACCCTGTCGCAACCACAATTCTTTTCCCGTAGATCCGGTCTTCTTTTTCCACTAAAATCGTGTGGGGATCAAGAAATTCTGCCCCTCCGAAATAAATATCCACCCCTAATTGAAGGAATCGATCTGGATCGTCGTGCTGCTGAATATGGGAAATGGCTTCTTTGACCCTCTCCCTTACCAATTTCATATCAACGGAACCCTTAGTTTCAAAGCCATACTCATTACCTGCCCGGATCATAGCCACTTCTCTAGCCGATTGGATGAATGCCTTGGAAGGAACGCACCCAAAGTGAAGGCAGTCTCCGCCCAGAAGGCCGCTTTTTTCGATGAGTGCTACTTTTGCTCCCAGGGAAGCGGCTCCGGATGCGACGGTCAGCCCTCCTGCTCCCCCTCCGATTACAATTAAATCGTATTGATCCATCTTGATCTCTCCTCCTTATGAAAGTAAACGTTTCGCTTCTAGAAATCGCTGTAAGCCCGTGTACAATTCCACTGCAAAAAACAATAAGGTGCTCCACAGGACGATGGACGGAAATAGCATCATGACGCTAAATAATATAAAGCCTTCCGTTCTCTCGGCTAATCCTGCCTGATAATAAAAAGATTTCATTCCCTGTTTTTCAGATACAGCTCCAACTGTCAGGAAAATCGTCATGGAAATAATGATGGATACGCTTAGTAAAAGGATTGCCCACATAATGTCAGGGTGTAAAAAGGCAACTCCGAGGATGACACTGATTTCAACGATTCGATCGAAGGTGACATCCATGACCGTTCCAAAGGGAGATGGCTTGGTCAATCTGGCCATGGTACCATCGACTGCGTCCAAAAAGCCGGATAACCATAATAAGATGACGGCTAAGACCGGGTATCCAAAGTAATAAACCAGCCCTGTAGAGGAGCCTATAATAAATGCAATAACCGTCACTTGATTGGCTGATAGTCCTTTTTTCAGAAACAGACGTGCTGATCCCTCTATACTTGGCTGCACCCACTTACGGGCATGTGTATCTAACATGTGTTTCCCATCCTTTACTTGTCGTCATTACCCGATAATCCCAGCCAGGCTTTCATTTTTTTCTTGAAAATTAAAGGCACGATGATCATCAATAAGAAAAAGCCGATGGCGATATATAAATTCGTTCGATCTTCTCCTACCAAGCTTGACCCCAGAAATACATAACCAAACGTACCAGGTAAAATCCCGATGGCCGTAGCAACAATGAATGGAATGTACCTCACCTTTCCCATACCCGCGAGGTAACTAATAAGGTCGAAGTTTAAAAACGGCACGAGCCGTAAGAGCAGTACATAAACGAAACCGTTCTCCTCCATCCTTTCACGGATCTTAATCATACGGGGAGACGGTCTTTTTAATAGTTTTGCCCCAAGGAAGCTCGCAGTATGATAGGCAACCGTGGCACCTCCCAAGGCCCCGATGATAATGTAGATGAAGCCTTCAAATGCACCGAACGCGAGACCTGCTGCCAATGATAGGATGGAAGCTGGAAAAAGGATCAACGGGCGAATCGTATAGACGATAATAAAGACAATGGGAGCCCAGATGCCATAAGATACGATCCAATCTCTTATGTCATGAGGCTTTACGTGAAAGAAATTCCGACTCAGCCACATGAGAAAGAGTAAAATAGCGATGAACATGACAATCTTACCGATTTCCTTCTTCTTCACCCTTCTTCCCTCCTATTCATCTTTCTGAAACGTTTGGATGCTCTCTTCATCGGCAAAAAGCCAGATATCTTCAGTAGACGCTTCTATTTCCAGCGGGAGATTTACCTTCTGCTCCAGTTCATTCACCCATACCTCATAGAGATTGGTTCCGGCTAAAAATAACTTTTTACTCACGGTTCCCTTCCACCTTATCATAGTAGTGCCGGCAGGGCTGCAACTTACTTTTATGTCGGTAGCGTGAATGAATTGATGCTGATTCAAAATGAGTCCGTCACTCATGAAAGAAGCCACAAATGGAGAATCGGGACGATAATAAATATCCTCAGGCTTCCCGATCTGCAAGAATCTCCCACTCTGTAAAACAGCTACTCGATCTCCAAGTTCATACGCTTCATCACGGTCATGTGTGACGAATATGACCGTTGTTCCTTCTTCTCTAAACATCTGTCGCACCCACTGTCTCAGTTCTTTCCTCAGCTGCAGGTCCAGGCTGCTGAAAGGTTCGTCCAAAAGCAAAAGCTTCGGCTTAAGGATGAGAGAACGAATAAGAGATACCCGTTGCTGCTGACCGCCGGAAAGCTCAGACGGATAATGATTCGCCACTTCACCGAGACCGACTCTTTCAATATAGTCCAGAGCTAATTTCTTATTTTCCCCTTTGTTCCGTCCCTTCAATTCCAACCCGTACATGACATTTTCAAGAACGTTCATATGTGAGAATAATAAAGGTTGTTGAAAGACCATCCCAATGGGGCGTTTTTGAGGCTTTAAAGAGGAGATATCACTTCCGTCAATTGACATATTCCCTCCCGTTGCAGACTCTAATCCAGAGAGAATGCGGAGAAATGTTGATTTACCAGAGCCGGATGCCCCCACTAATGAGAGAACTTCCCCTTTATTTAATGAGAACGTTACGTTCGTTAAAATCTCTTTATCTTTGAACGTTTTGGTTAATTGATTAATTTCTATGAATGAACTCAAAACCTGTTCCTCCCTCTTGGAAGTCGATAAGGGAGTATGAATTTCAGACACCCTTCAAGAATGAAATACAGCATGATGGGAATGATGGCGAACACGATCGAGAAGGCTGCCATTACCGCTTCATCCGCCGTATCGGTAAAAGGGTAATAGACCATAGAGAGCGTCACGACATTCCCACCGCCTATTATCGCTGTAAGGACGTATTGACTTAAGCTGATCACAATCGTCAGAAACAGAACACTCCGTATACTTGGAAGAAGCAAAGGCAATTCAATATGGTAAAAACGTTGAAAGCCTCTCCCCCCAAGCATAGCTGATTGCTCGATTAATTTCGCGCCGATCCGGTCATAACCTGTTTTGAACATTTTGATGCTATATGGAATGGTGGGCACTAAGTGGACAAGTGCGACTCCCGTCCAGTGATCGGCAAGCCCATATCGTATGAACGTAATATGAAGTCCTATGCCGACCACTAACACGGGAAGGAAAAGCGGCAGCATAAGGAGAGCTTCAACGATTGATTTCCCCTTAAAGGAAGACAAGGAAAACACTTTTCCTGAAGTAATGCCAATCAGAAGGTTTATCGCCAATACGACAAAGGCAATCCAGATGGAAACCCCGATCGAATCCAGGAATTCCCCCTCGTTCATTAACACCTGCCATGCCCTTATACCAGGTTCAGAAGGATGCGGACTCCCCCATCTCCAAACACCGAAAAAACTTTTATACACTAAAAATAAAAGGGGGAACACAAAAAGAAGGAGTGATATGCTGTAGAATAACGATTTCCTCATGTGAACACCTCTAATTTCCAATCCCTTTTGTTATGTGCATGCGTTTCTTGTTTGTGATGTAAATAAGGAGCCACATCACGACCCCAATGCCCAGTCCGACAAATCCAAGTGCGGCAAACGCCAATGGCCGGTCACTCCAGCTGCCACTGTAAAACCAGTCGTAAGCGAGGATGGCCATCATCTGTGGTGAAGTCACTCCCAGAAGCTGCGGAACTTCAAATGCTGTAAAAATGAAAGCGAACAAAATGGCTCCGGTTTCTACGAGAACGGGGAGGAGAAATGGCCATTCTGCTACCCAAAATGCTTTAAAGAAATTCGCTCCCAATAAAGAAGCGACCTCGTTATACCTTTTAGAAAGCGTCGCATAAACGGGTAACAGCATCAGAGTAACAAAGGGGACCTCCTTCCAGACATAGGTCATTATGATTCCAATCCCATTTCGGTCCTGGACCAGAATCGGAAATTCACCACGGTCGTTGATTAAACCTGTTGATCCGAATATATTGGAGAAAAATCCGCTTTGATTAAAGAGTAAGTAGATGAGGTAAGCCCATACAAAATGGGGGACCAGCATCGGAATCCAGACAAGGAGTTTATGTTTATTATCCTTTAGTAAAGGCGAGAAGGCCTTCACGATTCCCAAGCCAATGATCAGGGAAAGGATGGTTGAGATGGAGGTTACCAGCAAACTGAAGAGAAAAGATGTCATAAATCGCTTCTCCTCAAACAAATTCACATAATGCTGGAATGTGATGGTTTCTCCACTCCTGACACTCTCTATTAAAGCGAGTACAATCCCGAGCCCCGGAATAAGGAGGAAAAAAAGGATGGCTGGAATGAGGAGAACGGAGTTATTGACTCTCTGCCACTTCACGAATCCAGTTCTCCTTTAACCATTCTACATATGCCGCATCCAGTTCTCCCTTAAAGCTCTCTTCGAGTACAGTGGCCTCCAGTACACTTTCGCCGCGATCGATGCCCTTAAATTTATTTCTCCATTCCTCATCCAGCTTTTCATAGGAAATGGGTGAGCTTTCTCCCCAATAGTCAGGCTTTAGTTTCTCATACTGAGCTTCAGGAGAGAGGAGTTCGTTGATGACCACCATCGCTCCTTCTTTATTGGGACCATTGAATGGAATAGCCAGGAAATGAGTGTTACCGATCGACCCCACATCATTTAACACAAAGGACTTTGTGCTTTCCGGGAACACACCGTCTTTGATAAGGTGTTCTGCTCTTGCTTCGTTGTATCCCATCGTCATCCAAACCTCTTCCCCGCCATACAGCTTATCAAGATCTGTTAAGGTGGAAGGATATGTTTCCCCCTCTCTCCATAAATAAGGCTCCATCTCGTTCAGTTCTTTCCAAATTCCTTGCCCCATCTCTTTTGCGGTTTCTTCGTCAAATGTAGACTGAGCCAAATCGGAATCGGATTTCGCATAAAGAAGATGTCTGAGAAATGCATTTCCGGTGAAATCAGCCGGATCAGGATAGGTGAATTTTCCTTGATGGTCTTTCACGAATACTTTTAATTCGTCGAAGCTTGTGGGAGGGTTTTCCACTTTTTCACTATTATAAAAGAAGACAAATTGAACCTTCCCCCATGGCGCTTCATATCCTTCTGTTTTAGTCCCGAAGTCATATTGAAACGCTTGATTTTCTGTATCATAATATTTCTTAAAGTTTGGCAGCTTATCAGTAAATGGCCCCGCCAATAAATCATTTTCCTTTGCGTTTTTGAAGTTTTCTCCGTTTATCCAGACGATATCAATCGTTCCTTTATCTTTCCCTGCCCGTTTCTCTGTTTGTAGTTTTTGCAGAATTTCTTTTGTGTCTATAGGTACCCGATTTAATTCGATATCGTTTTTTTCTTTCAGCACAGGTGCAACCACGTCATCAATATAACGGTTAATTCCATCGTCACCGCCCCACATAAAAAGATTCACTTTTGATCCTTCTGCTTCCGATGAAATCACATCCCAATTTCCGGCAGGAATTTCCCCGCTATCGGTTGCATTTGAAGGACCGCAAGCGGATACTATTAGTATGGTTATAAAACCCATAATTGCTAACCATTTTTTCATACACCTTGCTCCTCTGCTCTTTTTCTATAATTCTATTGTACTGAACCTCATGATTTTAAAAAGTAATCTGCCTTACATATGTAAATCTATGCCCATGTTGAGGAAGAAAGAAACAAGTTCAGCACATCCTCATATGTCATCGTGCTCATATTCGGGAAGGCTTGTAACCTTTTCAGATAAACCCTGTCTAATACAGTAAGGAGGTGGTTTTAGCATGAAGCGATTGATCATGTTATGTATCATACTTATGGCAGGAATAGCAGGCTGTGGAACGACTGGTGAAGATAAGGGCAGTCAATCCGAAGAGAATCAAAACTCAGGAGCCGGTGAAGACATTTCTGTACAGAAAGGGATTGTTGCAGGCGAAATGGAACCTTCATTAACGAAACAAGAGGAAAGCGGTCAGATTGTCTATGTCTACTCCATTAAGAATCAAACAGAGCAAGAAAAAACCTTTGTTTTTTCTTCCGGACAAACCATTGACTTTGAGCTTCGGAACGATAAAGGTGAGGTCGTGTATAAGGACTCAAAAAATAAGATGTATACCCAGGCGATCCAGGAAATCACCGTAAAACAGGGTGAAGAGTTCTCCCAGAAAGTGGTTCTTCCAAAGGTCGGGAGCGGTACCTATACGTTGACCGTTTGGTTAACCGCCAAAGGAGACCAGAACTATAAAGCAAAAGCAGAAGTACAGGTGGATTAGGTATAACAAAAAGGATTAACCTTCACATGCTAAAGACGGCTGTGAGATTAATCCTTTTTTGTATATACAGGTACCGGTCCATTTAAGGCGATACGTTCCGGCGTAACGATGCAGGTTCTTCCAAAAAACCGGACACCCTGGTTGGCGGCTTCTTCCATGACCCGGGCAAAATGAGGATCAATTTCAGGTGCGGAAGTGATCCCGGACAAATCGGTTCGCTGAGCAATAAACAGGACGGCTGCTTGATAGCTCCCATCCATCTGTAAATGCGTAAGTTCCTCCACATGCCTTGCCCCTCTTGACGTAACGGCATCCGGGAATTTTCCCATTCCGTCCTCTACCATGGTGACACTTTTTACTTCGAGCAATAATTTTTGTTCATGTCGTTTATGAGTGAGTAAGAAGTCAAAGCGTGAGCCACCTACTTTATACTCGGCTTTTTCCAATTGCCAATCCTTTAACTCTTCCACCATTTCCTGTTGCAAGGCTTCCAGGACTAACCGATTGGGATATTGTGTATTTAAAGACACATACATACCGTTAGAAGCATCATACGTCATGACGGCTGACCATTTCGTCTTCCTTTTGGGATCTGTTGATGCCTGAAGCCAGATCGGGTTTCCCCGTACCAATAATTCTTTTAATCTGCCTGGATCGGGTAAATGGACTTTTTCAATAGAACCTGACGGAATCTGACACTCCAGAACAAACCGGTTGAGACGCTCGAGAAATATCCCTTGAATCAGATTGTCACGAAATTGAATTTCTACCAAACTTACACGCCCCTTGTTTCCTGCTTACCGAAGTAGAGCACTCCAGCTTTTCGTTTTACGATCATAGGATAATAATCCGTTGGCAGGTGATTTGCGGATTTGCTTATAATCTTCCGCCATCTCGTCCATATCGTAATAATCGCCGATCACCCAGATCGGGATCTCTATCTTCCCTCTGGTTAGTATGGCTTTTTCTAAAGAAATGACCATTCCTTCTTTTAATTTGTCTCTAAAGGAATGAATGACTTCCTTCCCGATGATTGGATAGGCTTTCTCCTTCTTCATACCAAATAAGCCCTTTCCACCTTTGACCGAACTCAATTTCGAAGAAACCGTCGCTCCCAACATATGATAGAAGTCCTCAAAATCCCGATAATAGATCTTGTTAAACCATCCATCATCATGAGATAGGTACGCGTATCGATTGTTCAGTTTTGAATAAAAAGGAGGGTTTAAAGGTTGCTTAATATGACCCATATAGAGCAGCTCAGCGATTTCCTGACCGTTCAACTCATTGACTCCCACTTCTTCCTCGAAGTCAATCCAACAGAAATCACCATAGCTCTGTACTCCGTCATTCATAATCTTCTTCATTTCATCCTGTTCCACATACTCCATATGCGTATGTATATTAAAGGCACCATGCTCGTACTGATGCTTAATAAGAAGGAGATTCTTCAATGGTTTACGGGCATTTGAAGCAAACTCGTTGAAATGAATTCCGTAAGATACGACATATTGACGATCCGTATTCTTGTGAACATAGATGATATCTTTAACCTGATTATTTGCCTTCAAGAACATTCCCTCCATCTGATTAACACGATGCACAATTCATACTTTCTATTCTAGCAAATTTGTAAGGTACTTGTTCTTTTCTATTTCATTTCAAAATGATGACAAAAGTCGCATGTAATTGTAGAAAATAGTCATATTGCAGGACCACAGGCTATATATTTTTGTTCTATTTATATAAGAAAAAGAGTAATGGCTTCCAAACGTTAGGAAACGGCACTTTCTTCTTATATTTTAATGATATGAAACGATCAGAATTATGTAAAAAATGGAATTTCGTCCCGGTGTCCATTCGTTGAATCCCTCTCCTGTAAGCTTTTCCTTAGATTCCATTTCGACAAATATCGTATAGTGCCTGTCACATACCGACAGAACTTCCGTAATTTCTCTGGTCATGAGTAGAAATTTCCCTTCATTTCTATTAGACTAGGAATGTGAAATCTTTAGAAATTCAGGTGAATAGATTATGGAAACTCGCCAGCGATTTGCTGATAAGATCGATTGGGGTCTTCTCTTTTTATTAATGTTATTTTTTATTGTTAGCGCTATGGGAATTAGTAGTGCCCAGACGTCAGGTCAGTATGGGACGAACTTTGTGATAAGACAAGCTTTTTGGTATGTCGTGGGTGGAATTATTATTGTAGGGGCCTTATTCCTTGATTCCGATCAGTATAAGCGTCTTGCCTGGTACATATACGGTGCAGGAATCTTCCTGCTTCTTGTATTACTCATTTCACCGGAAAGCATCGCACCTTATAGAAACGGAGCCAAAAGCTGGTTCATGCTGGGACCGCTTGGTTCTATTCAGCCTTCAGAATTCATGAAGACGTTTTTGATTCTTGCTCTTGCACGGATCATTAGCAATCATCATGAGCTTAATCCAAGAAAAACAATGCAGTCGGATTTTCAGTTATTAGTGAAGATCGGGCTTACAACCCTCCTTCCCCTTGCTTTTATTATGCAGCAGCCGGATTTAGGGACTTCCCTTGTTATTTTAGCCATCATGACCGGAATCATCTTAGTTTCAGGGATTACGTGGAAGCTGATCGTTCCAATATATACTTCTATCGGAGTGCTCGGGGGAATCGTCCTTTCACTTGTTGTGTGGGCTCCTGACCTGCTTGGAAAATATTTAAATGTAAAGCCTTATCAGTTTGGACGTATTTATGCTTGGCTAGATCCGTATAACTACGCTAAATTAGAGGGGTTTCACTTAATTAACTCCCTTAACGCCATTGGATCCGGGCAAATCTTTGGGAAAGGGTACAGTGGAGGAGAAGTATACATTCCTGAGAACCACACCGATTTTATTTTCAGTGTGATCGGTGAGGAATACGGCTTTATTGGCGCAAGCGTCGTCATAAGTTTATACTTCCTTCTCATTTACCATTTAACCAAAACGGCTTTAGATACGAAGGAACCATTCAATGCCTATGTATGCGCAGGGATTATTAGCATGATTACGTTTCACGTGTTCCAGAACATTGGAATGACGATTCAATTGCTTCCGATTACAGGGATCCCACTTCCTTTCATCAGTTACGGAGGAAGCTCTCTTATGGGAAATATGCTTGCCCTTGGACTTGTTTTCAGTATGAGATTTCACCATAAAACGTATATGTTTTCATCAGAAGATTCTTAATTACAGGTTGCAATCATCACCAGGATGTGTAAAATAATAGTAATTATATACGAATATTCTATGATGAAGAGAGTAATTCTGATGTGGATCGATAGCGAGCCGGGGATGGTGGAAGCCTGGTGAGAAACCTGGAATGAAACGCACTTCTGAGATGTTTTTCTTGAAATCAGTAGAGAAAAACCGGGATCTCCCGTTATACAATGAGCGCCCTTAAAGGGAATAAGAGTGGTACCGCGAGCTAAACTCGTCTCTATATTTTATAGAGGCGGGTTTTTTTGTGTTTGATTTTATCAGGAGGTGTAGATGATGGATTTGAAATCGATTGTTACTGACGTGCTAAAGTCACAGGTATTGAATGACTGGAACAAAAAAGAGCTTTATGAATTGCTTGAAACCCCAAAGCATACTCATTTGGGAGACCTTGCCTTTCCATGTTTCCAACTGGCCAAAGCATGGAAGAAGGCACCTCACATCATTGCAGAAGAAATTGCTGACTCTCTCTCCTCTCCCTTTTTCAGCAGAGTAGAATCAGCTGGTGCTTATGTAAATTTCCGATTTGACAAATTGAAAGCAGGAAAAGACATTGTGTCAGCTATCTTGGAAAAAGGGTCAGATTTCGGTAGCCATGTATTTGGCAAGCAAAAAACCGTTGTATTGGATATGTCCTCACCTAATATCGCCAAACCTTTTTCCATGGGCCATTTACGCTCGACTGTCATCGGGAATTCCATCGCCACTATTGCAGAAAAATGCGGTTACACCACAGAAAAAATCAATTATATCGGGGATTGGGGGACTCAATTCGGGAAATTAATCGTCGCTTTCAAAAAGTGGGGAGATCATCAACAGGTCAGGGAGAACCCCATATCTGAATTGTTCATTTTATACAAGAAGTTTCATCAGGAAGCAGAAACAGATCCCTCACTCGAGGAAGAAGGAAGAAGAGCCTTTAAGCTTCTTGAAGACGGAGATAAAGAAGTAACGGAGCTTTGGAGATGGTTTAAAGACGAATCACTTGAAGCCTTTAAAACGATTTACTCGCTGCTCGGAGTTGAATTTGATTCCTACAATGGCGAAGCGTTCTTCAATGACAAGATGGCTGAAGTCGTAACATTGCTTCAAGACCATGATGTTCTTGAAACATCGCAAGGAGCACAAGTGGTTCGTCTAGAAGAAGAGAATCTCCCGCCTTGTCTCATCAAAAAGTCAGACGGAGCTACCCTTTATGCGACGAGAGACCTGGCAGCTGCCCTGTATCGCCATCGCCAGTATGCCTTTGATGAAGCACTTTATGTCGTTGGTCAGGAACAAACCATTCACTTCAAACAAGTGATGGAAGTATTGAAGAAGCTCGGATTTAATTGGGCGAATGATATGAAACATATACCTTTTGGTCTTTATCTGAAGGATGGGAAGAAAATGTCCACCAGAAAGGGCCGGGTCATTTTACTCGAAGAGGTTCTTCAAGAAGCGATCAAAATGGCTGAATATAATATCAAGCAGAAGAATCCTGACTTAAAAAATGCTGCAGAAGTGGCAAAAGCTGTTGGGGTCGGGGCGATTATCTTTCATGATTTAAAAAATGACCGTGTGAACGATATTGAATTTTCCCTGGAACATATGCTGACCTTCGAAGGTGAAACAGGTCCATATATCCAATACACATACGCCAGAGCTCAATCCATCCTGAGAAAAGCGGAAGCTCATCCTCCCCTGACCTTTAAGGGGCTTGACGATGCTGAGAGCTGGGATGTAGTGAAGCAGTTACGACTATTTCCGGAGATGGTTGAGAAAGCATGGAACCAATACTCTCCTTCGGTTATTGCCAAATATTTAGTTGATACCGCCCAAAGCTTTAACCGATATTACGGTAAAACTAAAATCATTTCCGAGGATTTAGAGCAGATCTCCCGCCTGGCCTTGGTCCATGCTGTTGCAACTGTCCTTGCGGAAGGATTGAGATTATTGGGGATGAAGTCTCCTTCAGAAATGTAGAATGAATACGATTTCTGTCACTATTTCCCGAGAAATAGATGAATTTTGATTTAACCTATTTTCAAGCTTTTTTAAGAGTATCATCAATTGTAAATGTGACGAAACTTCCTTGAAGTGATTTCAACCATACGGGATATTTCATGACTCCTTTTGTAAAAAGTGATATACTTTCTAATGTTCAATTAAAATCAAAAATGACGTTTTATCAATAAAGGAGATTACTGAACTTATGTCTGAACTACTTCACGCTTTCGAAGCTTGGTTATTGGATTATGGTGTATGGGGTCTTATTCTTGTTTCATTCGCCGATTCATCATTTTTCCCCATCCCACCTGATGTACTACTGATTCCTTTAGCGATTGCCAATCCGGATAGCGCACTGCTTTATGCACTTTATACGACCATCGCTTCCGTTATCGGAGCCCTTTTGGGCTGGTTGATCGGAAAGAAACTTGGTCGACCGATCCTTGTGTATTTCTTCTCTGAAAAAAGGATTCAAAAAGTAGAGGAGTACTTTACTAAATATGGGGCAATGGCTCTTTTAATCGCAGGACTGACACCTATCCCTTATAAGATTTTCACGATTTTCGCAGGGGTTTCCGGTGTTAAGATCAGAGTATTGGTAATCTGGTCGATTATCGGGAGAGGAATTCGTTTCTTCCTTGAAGGTGCAATCATTTTAGCACTTGGGGCTAAAGCAAAGCCTTTCATCGAAGAGAACTTTACACTCCTTACACTTGCAGCTGGTGGCGTTTTAATCGCTGTTTATCTTGTTTACTTGGTCATCAAAAAGAGAAAGAAAACTGTTTGATCAAGCAAAAGAGAGCAAGGGGGCAAAGATGCCCCCTTGCTCTCTTTTTATTCTGAGCTGCCGACGATAAACCGCAAATGCTTATTTAATACTCGAAGCGACTGCCTGCTTCCTTCATATAATTCTCCATCCATATCAAGCTTTTCACCCTGTCCCAATTCAATATGGGCTTCTCTTGCTTGGATATGCATAATATCGTCATATTGCTCGCTTATATTGCCTGTGCTCTTGATAACCAAAAATTCCTTTAATAAAGGGAAACCGCTTTTTTTGACGATGTAAATATCCATCAGTCCATCTTCCATATCGATGCAGGTGGGCAGTGGATTAGAGCCAATGGAACGGCCATTTGCAACCAATAGCATCACCACTTCCTCTTCAATCACATCATTTTCAGTTGTTACCTTCACATTTAAGATCGGTGATTCCTGGATGGATTGAAACGCACTTATATAATAGCTTAGTTTACCGAGGACACTTTTTGATCCTACATCGATATTGTCGCTTGTCTCTGCGACCAGCCCCGTTCCCCAGAAATTGCTGAAATACCGATCGTCTGCCTTGACGATATCGATATCCTTTTCGAAAGCCCGTTCGGTTATAAGGCGGACAGCTTGTCCGATATTCATGGGAATATGCAACGAACGGGCAAAGTCATTACACGTCCCTCCAGGGATGATGCCTACCAATGGCCGTTTTTCTAAGGCTGACAATCCGTTGATAGCCTCATGGATCGTTCCATCACCACCCATGATGACAACCAGTTCATATTGATTAGCCGTCTCCTTACAAATTCTTTCGGCATCGCCTTTCTCTTTCGTTTTATGAATAATTAAGTTCGTACAGATGTCCAATAATGGAGGCACAGCATCTTTTAACAGAACTTCCAGCGTTCCTTGACCTGCCTTCCCATTACATACCAGCAATATATCCGAAAACACCGTCATGAATATCGTCACCTAACTTTTGGATTAGAATAGTAAATAAAAAGAGGCTGACCCAAAACGATGAGTGATATCATCCTTACAGGACCAGTCCTTATGCTTTCAGAGTTTCTTATATCTATCTGTGGTTTCTTGATTTCAGGACCCTTAGATCTTGGGTCAACCTCTTTTGCTATGCTGTATTGGAATCTTCTTGAGGAACCTGGAGTACAGATCGGTAAGCAATTCCCAGACGTCCTTTAATATAGCTCTGGGGGTCATAGGGAATATGATGATTCTGCATGCGATGAATTTCCATTTCTGCAAACATCGCAAGGGCACGACACACTTGATCTAACGCCATGCTTACACGATGAGGATCTGTAGGTTGATCCCGACTCATACAGTGGTATGAAATTTCATCTGCCTTCTTTCTGATTTCCTTTAATGCTTGTAAATCAAACATCATTCTCTCCATACCTAACCCTCCTCTTCACTACTATTAAATATATCGTGAGAAAAGGGGAAATATGTCTGTCCAACGTTTCTCGGGTGTAAGTTTAAGAGTCTTGGGTTAACGTCTTAGGTAATGGCTGATACTGCTTTAGTGAATGAAGGATTTCCCGTCTTGATTTCGTTTTTGAAATATTTACGCCCACGTTCGACAATTTCGTTATCACTTTCTTAAAGCGATCGTTCTCCTTTACCACGTTATTCACCTCTTTTATAAAATATCGTTACCTATTTGTACGATTGGTTTCGCAAAAAGTTTCACTTTACGTTTAATAGTTTTTCTTTTCCCTAAAAATGAAACAATAATCCTATTTTTGCACTTTTTCTTAGAATATTTTGTCCCAAATTACACATTTTATAATCATGAAAACAAAACTCGCTCTTATCATGGTTGCACTATCCATTATCATTAGTTTATTTACTTTAAATGAAATCTCTGCATCAAGTGTCTATACAGTCAGGAAAGGAGATACCCTTTGGAAAATTTCAAGAAAATTGCAGGTCGGACTCTCTGAGATTATAGAAGCTAATCCTCAATTGTCGAATCCAGATTTAATTTATCCAAGTCAAAAAATCAACATCCCCATTCTTCGAAAAGCTAAATCGGTTGAAGGTCAGGTCATTGATCTGACCAATCAGGAGAGGCAAAAGAACGGCCTTTCCCCTCTTCAGGTTGATTGGCAGCTATCCAGGGTTGCCCGGTATAAATCACGTAACATGAGGGATGTTGGTTATTTTTCGCACAGAAGCCCGACGTACGGATCTCCTTTTGATATGATGAAAAGCTTCAACATTGAATATAGTCAAGCCGCTGAGAATATAGCCGCTGGTCAAACAAGTGCTGAACAAGTTGTCCGTGAGTGGATGGATAGTCCGGGACATAGAAAAAACATTCTCACTGGATCCTATACTCATATCGGGGTGGGATATGCCAAGGGAGGATCGTACGGGACTTATTGGACTCAAATGTTTATTACTAAATGATATCCAAGAAGCACTTTTTGAAGGTCCGTCCCTCTCATTTGAAAAAAATGGAGGAACGCATTGGGAATAGTTATGTGGATTTGTCGAATAATAATGGTGTACTGCCAATTTGATTAAGGGGGAATTTACATGCAAGTACGTGATATTATGTCGACAAATGTGGAAGCCGCTTCAAATCAGGACTCACTTCAAAGCGTAGCATCTAAAATGAGTTCAAAGAATGTTGGTTCCGTTCCCGTTGTTGAAAACGGACAAGTTGTCGGTATGGTAACAGACCGTGATATTGCTACTCGTGGACTGACTCAAGGTGCACAGGGAAATGTCTCTCAAGTTATGTCACAGCAGGTTGTGACAATCTCTCCGGAAGCCTCTGTCGAAGAAGCATCAGCTTTAATGTCCCAGCACCAAGTGCGTCGTTTACCTGTTGTGGAAAACGGGCAGCTTGTCGGGATGCTGGCTCTGGGAGATTTGGCAGTACAACAGCAATCGGATCAAAGTGCCGGTAGCGCCCTTAGCGGAATTTCACAAAATAACCTCCGCTAAGGCTACAGGTACTCACTTCTGAGCTTTCTTCATCTAAATAAGAGGCTATTTCCACATAGCCTCTTATTTTGTGTTGAAGATGAAAGTTGGTCCGTCCCTCCATTCGACTCGGATATAGGTAAGTCGGCATATTTTTCACTTTAAGGAAGGATTTTCTTGTATTGTGACGAATATGTGTTAATACAAATAATGTTCATGGAGGAGGAGGTTTTTGTATGAGTCGTGCTGCACGATCCTATCGTAAGGAAGTACGTCATTTTAAACGTGAGAACCGCAAAAGAGTCTTCGCCGACAGCATTCTTGATTTCTTGTTTATGTTATTTGGTATTTCAATGATTACGGGTATCTTATTATTCGCTTTAGGATTCTGGAATTACTATTGATCGTAATCCCCCCTCCTAAATAGGCATCCTATTTGCTTCAAAAGCACTCATTCATCTATTTCACATGAAAGATCAAGATGTTGCCATGGATTTCTGTGGCATTTTTTTGTGAAGCCAAGCTCCTCATAACTGTTTCTTTCCTTCCGTTAATCCCTGTTATATTCTGTATTGAATAAAGATTAGCACTTATTAAAATTCTAAATAGTAACCGTTTTCAATGTTATAGTAAACCTTGTTATCGATTTTTAAGGAGGTTTTACTATGTGGTGGCGTTTTGACACTATCTTAATTCAAGAACCTATGGCAATCTTTTCTTATCTGGCTGCCTTAGTAGGTCTTGTGTTCATTCTAGGGGAGTCGAAAAATCCTTTTTTACAGAAGTTCTTTCACTATGCACCCCCGTTAATCTGGACTTATTTCCTTCCGATGTTGTCTACAACGTTTGGAATCATCCCGGATCAGTCATCTTTATATGACTTTACATCGGCTTACATATTGCCAGTGGGATTACTATTGCTGCTTCTTTCCGCGAATGTTCCCGCAACATTAAAACTTGGTCCGAAAGCGATTACGATGTTCCTTGCCGGGACCCTCGGTGTCGTGATCGGAGGACCCATCGCTTTAGCCATCTTCCAGCCGTTTCTTCCTGAGGACGCATGGACTGGCGTAGCGGCACTCGCTGGAAGCTGGATTGGCGGGAGTGCCAATATGGCAGCCATGATTGAAGCTACTGGTACACCGAAAGAAATTCTTTCGCCTATTATTGTCGTTGATACCGTTGTCGGATATAGCTGGATGGGAATCATGATTGCCCTGGCAGGTTTCCAGCATAAATTCGATAAATGGAATAAAGCGGACAACTCGATCATCCGTAAGGTGAATGAGGATATGGGAGAAATCCAACGTAAAAATGCCAAGCCTATCGAGGTTCCCTACCTTGCTGCCATTATTGGTTTAGGATTCGGAGTCGCTTACGTTGTAAGAAAGTTCTCAGAAACGTTACCGGTCTCAAATGTACTCTCTGCCGGAACGTGGACGATTATGATCATTTCGGCGGTCGGGATCATCTTCTCCTTTACTAAAATCCGCACCCTGGAGAACTATGGTGCAAGTAAAATCGGATACGCAGGAATTTATCTATTGCTTGCAACAATTGGAGCAAAAGCCGACCTTGCTTATGTATGGGATTCTCCTCAATACGTCGCAATGGGGATTGTATGGTTAGCCATTCATGTGATGATTATTTTCTTAGTGGCACGCTTACTACGGGCCCCTCTATTCTTCGTAGCTGTAGGATCTCAAGGAAACATCGGCGGAACAAGCTCGGCTCCTGTTGTAGCCTCTGTATTTCAGCCTTCTCTTGCTCCTGTAGGACTATTGATGGGGATACTGGGCAACGTAGTGGGAACTTACGCTGCCGTCGCCTGCGCCTGGATTGCCGAATGGGTAAGCAGGACACTTTAACCTATTTAGAGGTTGGGACAAAAGTATTTTATCCTAAGTCAAACCCGAACAAATCTGCTTTTTAGTAGGCAGATTTGTTCGGGTTTATTATTTGTTTTTGATTCATTTGATTTTAGCTGTTTCTAGCGGTTGATTGGAGTGCAAGACGAAGACTCCTGCGGGAAAAGTAGCTTATGTGAGACTTGTCCAGCTATAGGGCTTAGAGGCAAATGTCATAAGTCTGATCGTCCATGAAGGCAAAGAACGCCTTCAAGGTCGCTCCGCCTTATGCCAACCGCCTCTGAGCGAAGCCCTTCCGCTTTTCTACCCGCAGGCTTGCCGAGGAGGCTCACGGGCTACCCGCGGAAAGCGTAGTCTTGCACGGAAATCATTAGCGGTATTGAGAATCTAAACTTCTATTGTTTGTTTTATATTGTGGTTTTTAAATAGTCCGTCATCCCCAAATAAAAAAATATTATCCGAAAAGACCGGAATATATTATTTTAGAATAATTCATCTAACTCTACTTTAGACCCACCCCATTGAAAAATCCCTTAATTATTATGACAAAATAGTTCGTCCTCCTAAATACCTAACTGGTAATATTTAAATATTCAGATAATAACTTGACTTTTATTTTAAATTTTCAGATAATGTTAAGCGTAACCGACACAAATTTCTGAGGGGGTTATCATGGATATTTTAAACAATTTAGTCACGGAAGCAAATTCAATATTATGGGGGTATGTTTTAATAGGAGTACTCCTCATTTTAGGATTATACTTCACTATCGGATCTAAATTCGTTCAAATTCGCCACTTTGGTGAAATGCTTCGATTATTAGGAGATAAAGATGTAGTCGAGGCGGAAGGGGAAAAGCAAATATCATCCCTGCAAGCATTCTTTATTGGAGCAGGTACTCGAATTGGTACAGGTAATTTAGCAGGAGTAGCCATTGCCTTAGCAATTGGGGGACCTGGAGCTGTCTTCTGGATGTGGCTTGTCGCCATTCTGGGAGGAGCCAGCGCCTTTGTCGAAAGTACACTGGCCCAGATTTACAAAGAAAAGGATAAGGTTGGATTTAAAGGCGGCCCCGGCTACTATATGAAGAAACAACTGGGCAAGCCCTGGATGAGTTCGATCTTTGCTGTCACCATCATCCTTTCCTTTGGGACAACCTTTAACGCGGTTCAAAGTAACACCATCGCAACGGCTTTTAGTAATTCATTCGGAATCAATACGTTTGTTATCGGTATTGTGTTAGCCGGTTTGACTGCACTCATCATCTTCGGGGGCGTTAAACGTATAGCGACCTTTTCTTCCATCATTGTTCCAATCATGGCGGTCTTCTATATTGTATTAGCTTTATTTGTAGTCATTACGAATATTACGGAAATGCCGGGAGTCATCGCACTTATTTTCAAAAGTGCATTTGGATTTGAACAAGTGGTTGGTGGCGGAATTGGAGCCGCGATTATGAACGGTGTAAAACGAGGACTATTCTCTAATGAAGCTGGTATGGGTAGTGCGCCGAATGCTGCCGCTACAGCATCTGTTTCTCATCCGGTCAAACAAGGGTTCATTCAAGCACTTGGTGTATTCTTTGATACGCTGCTCGTTTGCTCTGCAACCGCGTTTATCATCTTAACCTCAGATGCGTACGGTTCCGGACTGACAGGTATCGAGCTATCTCAAGCAGCCATGTCTGAGCACTTTAACTCATGGGCTGGTATTTTCTTAGCGATTGCGATCTTCACCTTCGCCTTTAGTTCCATCATTGGAAGCTATTATTACGGGGAAGCCAATCTTCCATTCATCAATAAGAGTAAGACCGGACTTCTGATATATCGCTTTATTGCTTTGGGAATGGTGATATTCGGTTCTGTTGCAAGCCTTGATATTGTTTGGAGCTTGGCAGACTTCTCCATGGCATTAATGGCCCTTACCAACTTGATTGCCATCGGTATTTTAGCACCAATTGCCTTTAAAGCCTTGGACAACTATATGAGTCAGCGTCGACAAGGGTTGGACCCGATCTTCTATGCAGATGATATTCCAGGTTTAAAGGGTGTCGAAAGCTGGCCAACACGCGGACGCGAGATGAGTAAAAAAGCTGTGAATGAATAAAGAATCCTACCGAACAGAGCAGGCTGACAGTCTGCTCTGTTTTTCTTTGTCATTTTTTTCTATTCCATTCTCAGGTATACTACTTATAGAAAGCTAGTTAAAGGAGCCTTACATACTATGAGTATCCTATCTACTCTTTTAGGGGTTTTATTTGTTCTTAACCTGGTCCTCGCTGGCGTCATCATTTTCCTGGAGCGAAAAGATGCCGGTGCGACCTGGGCATGGCTTATGGTCCTGTTTTTCATTCCCCTTCTTGGCTTTATTCTTTATTTAATCTTTGGTCAGAACTTAAGCAGAAAGCGCTTATTCGACTGGGAAGATATGAAGAAAATCGGCATTGAAGATTTGATTCAAAAGCAGATCCACTCCCTGAAAGAACACCGATTCCCTTTTAAAAATGAAACGTCCTCCAGATATCAGGACCTTATTTATATGCATCTCTTGAATAATGAAGCTCTTTTGACCCAGGATAACGCAGTACAGTTGTTCACTCATGGGGAGGACAAATTTGAGTCCTTATTAGAAGACATGGATGCAGCACAGGATCATATACATCTTCAATATTATATCTTTAAGAAAGACCACTTAGGTAAGCGAATCCTGGAGAAGCTTACTGAGAAAGCTAAACAAGGCGTAAAGATCCGCGTTTTATATGATGAAATGGGCTCGCGGCGCACAAGAAGAGGATTCTTTAAAGAACTTCTTGCTGCAGGCGGTGAAGTAGCGGTGTTTTTCCCTTCGAAAATCCCCTTTATCAATCTCCGCCTAAACTATCGTAACCACCGAAAGCTGGTGATTATCGATGGGAAGGTCGGGTATGTAGGCGGCTTTAATATTGGGGATGAATATTTGGGCTTGAATCCTAAGTTCGGTTATTGGCGGGATACTCATCTGCGGATTGTCGGGAGCTCAACACTTGCCATGCAGACACGGTTTATTCTGGATTGGAATCAAGCCAGCCGTTCGAAGAAGATTGCCTACGATTTACGATACTTCCCGCAGTCTTCCTTTTCCGGCCATGTCGGAGTCCAGATTGTGACGTGCGGTCCCGACTCTGAATGGGAGCAGATAAAAAATGGATATATTAAGATGATTTCTTCAGCGAAGAGGTCCATTTATATTCAAACCCCCTATTTCATCCCGGACGTGAGCCTGTTGGATTCATTAAGGATTGCCGCGCTTACGGGAGTGGATGTACGCATTATGATTCCAAACAAGCCTGACCACTTATTTGTCTACTGGGCGACTTATTCCTATATCGGAGAATTACTGAAGGCAGGAGTGAGAATATATATTTATGAGAATGGCTTTATTCATGCCAAAACCATCGTAGTGGATGACACCATTTCTTCTGTCGGTACAGCCAATATCGATGTTCGAAGCTTTCGCCTCAACTTTGAAGTCAATGCCTTTTTATATGACCAAACTCTCTCTGAAAATCTCAGTGCTGTGTTTATAAACGATATTGAAAAGAGTAGAGAATTGACACTGGACGGATATAATGAAAGACCTTTAATGATTAAACTGAAGGAGTCGATTTCAAGGCTCCTGTCCCCTATCTTATAGAAGTAGTATTTGGACATTGCCATGAGTAGGTTGATAAAGGCATAATAGAGGGTATAATGCGTCAAATCAGAGAGGGATGAAATCATGAGTGTACATAAAGACATTTCAAAACATTCTAGTAAACAAAATCAACTGGTTCAACAGTTTATGCTATTGGATGAACGTAGAGAAAAAGAAATCGACGAAGCTGTCCAGCTTTGTTTAGCTGAACAACCGTTTACAACGGATAAGATTAATCAGGTGACCAATGAAATCAACGCCCTTGCCCGACAAGGTGTCGTGCCCCAAAGAAAGCTTGTCACCACTAAAATGGTTGAGGAATATGTAAATAGTAAATTAAAATAAAAAAGATCCTAAGACGTCTTAAGCCATGCTCATGGTGAAGGCGTGTTGGGATCTTTTTCTTTGCGGAGGGGGCTTAGGCTTTTAATGCGCTATTCCACCCATCATATACAAATACAGGTTGTGAATCATTTTCAGCTCTTTCAATGACGACATAGTTTTTATGTGCCACAACGGTTTGGTCGTCTGGTAAATCCAGCTTTTTTGCCACATCTTTATCCATTTTGACGATGACCGTGTTTTCTCTAAGAGTGGTCACCACACCATTGATGACATTCTTCTTTCTTTTAAATTGGACGGTATCTCCAAGGTTGGCATTATCTTTTGAGTAGACGAATGTATTCTCCATTTTAAAATCCCCTTTTCTATAGATTAGACGCTATTTTTATTGGTATTTTAGAAATTAATAACTATTAATCGATGCATTTAAGAGATTACTTTTTAAATATCTTATCCTACTTGTACCACAATTCAAGATGATCAAAACCTTTTCATATTACTTTTTTGAAGACCGTTGCCGTTCGTCTTTTGGATAATTTATTCTGTTGAACGGTCGGTTACCATGACTTTGAATACATACGCTTTGTCTGCTTCCAGGATTCCTCCTGAAGGCTTACCCTTCTCATCAAGGGTTAACCCTGAAATTTGACCGTCTTCGGTTCCTGCAATAGCATACAAATATAGGGGCTGACCTTTCTCTAAGGTGGTTTTTTTTGAAAGAAGACTGCTAAAGGTATATCCACTAGGTCCGAAATCATTCACCATGGTAAACGTTCCACCTTCACTGCCATGTATAAACTTGAACTTTTCCTCATCTGAAGTAAATCCAAAGGATAAGAGAGACTGCTTGAATAGGTACTCCACTTGATTAGAAGAAAAAGGATCGTTCTCCACAAGTTTTCCATTTTCATATACCTCAAGCGTCTTTTGCAGATCATCACCTTCTCCAAGATTTCCGTCCATCTCAAAATATTGAATATCCTGAATCCCGGTGAACATAATCAGCTCTTTTTCTTTTGCGTTTACTTCATAAGGTTCAATCGTGAGTACTGTCTTGCTTGATCGGTCTTTTTGAAATGTCTGCTCGGGTGTACATGCTGTAAGTAAAAGGACTATCCCTATTATGAAAACCCATTTGATCCTCATTATGTCATCACCCACAAAATAGTTTGCTTCTATATATTATTATACGCCGGTATAGGTAAATCCTTCCTATATTATAATTTATTTAAATTTTCTAACAAATAGAAAAGACGTCTAAGAGAGAGACTCTCATTAGACGTCTGGAAATAATAAATCAATAGGCAAGTGCATTCTTCTTCTCTTCTTTCATGAGAACGAAGCAAAGGAAAATACCTAATAGGGATAAGACTGCGAAGAATAAGTACACCGTGTAAATGGAATACGTTTCATAGATAAAACCACCGACAAAGGTACTGAACCAATTCCCCAACCCGTTTCCGATTGCTGAATACACGGTAACGGCTGTTGCTGTAATATGGGAAGGAGTGATTTCTTTAATGTAGCGCAATCCGGCCGGAATGAATAGCCCTATGGCCAGACCTTGCATAACCGCCGATGAATAAACCAGCCAAAGGCTTGGCTCTGTAAAGTAAAAGAGCCAACGGAGCATGGACGCAGCACCCGCTAACGCAGCAACTGTTAAAAGTCCGAACCGATCAATCCATCCCCCGGCAATCCTCATAAAGGGCACTTCTGATAAGACAGCGATTAAAAACGCAAGACCGATTCCGGCATACGTCCCCCCAGAATCCTCAACAAATAAGCCGAAGTAAACATTATTGGCCAGGTTTGGACCGAATACTAAGAAGGTTACAGCTAAGAAAATGAGGAATTTCTTCATTGTAAATAATTCTTTCATCCCTGCTTTTAAATCAAGCTTTGCTGCCGCTCTCTCTTTAGGAAACCGAAAGGAAAGGAATCCTGATAATACTAGACAGATAAAGAAAGAGTAAAAGATGATGGTGGGACCGATGAAACCTTCCGAAAGTTTCCCCATCATAAAGACAGCAATCCCGAAGCCCAATGAACCGAACAGACGGATATTACCGTAGTTATACCGGACTTTACTTGTATACTTCAAGCTGATACTATCTGATACGGGAATGATTGCACTTTGAAAAATTGCGACTAGAATGGCCACTAGAAGCAGGCCATAGTAAAAGTCCATAAACAAGTAACCGAGTGCAAAGATTCCCGCCACTAAAGAGGTTAAACCAAGAACCACGGTAGGACGATTAGTTGTGTCACTGACCATTCCCCAAATAGGCTGGAAGAAAATCATCATGATGGGACCTACAGACATGATCGTTCCAATCTGATAACCATTTAACCCTACGCTTTCGCTCAAATACACACTGAGTAAGGGATATAAACTACCTACACCGAAGAACGTTAATAAATAGAACCCTTGCAAGGTAAAAATTTGATTTCGTACATTTCTTTCCACTACCGTATCCCCCAAGATGTTTTTGTCTTCCTTATAGTAGACCTTGAACGTTCAATTGTCCATGAGTTTATGCCTTATTATGGATAAAGTCATGTTTTCCAAAGCTCTTTCCGGCGTTCTCGTCTTATGCTTGTCGGGACTGAACGAGCCGCCTTCGCTTTTGGTTCATCCAGCTGCGGCGGCTAGTCCCTCGAGGTCATAAGCCAATAACGCTAAAAAGGCAAATGGCGCCTTTCCAGCGTTCTTGTCTTATGCTTGTCGGGACTGAGCGAGCCGCCTTCGCTTTTGGTTCAGAAAAATTTCCCGTTTGACTTTTTCGAGTAAACCCTTTAAAGTATGGAAGTATATTTTAAATCAACTAAATAACATATCTTCTTATCCAGAGAGACGGAGGGACTGGCCCTGCGATGTCTCGGCAGCGGACTCATATTGAGTGCTGTGCCACATCCAGCAAGCGAAATGCTTGAAAGATAAGGGGAGTGTTTCGTTCTATTGAAACCTCTTCTTATTTATTTGGGAAGAGGTTTTTTGTATGTTAGTAAATTGAACGATGACAAAGGAGTGTTAGGAATGAATCAAGAAAGAGGAAATCTATTGGCATTACTGCCTTTAATCATATTTGTTTCTCTGTTCCTTGGAGCAGGCATCATTTCAGGAGACTTTTATGCCTTTCCTGTATTAGTATCCATTATCATTGCATCCGTTGTAGGTCTGTTGATGAACCGAAAAGAAACGTTAACGGCTAAGATTGAGCGTTTCGCTAAAGGAGCCGGTCATCCTGATATCATGATCATGGTCTTTATCTTCCTTTTAGCAGGGGCTTTTTCAGGAGTAGCTGAAAAGATGGGCGCTGTTGATTCAACCGTGAATTTTGCCCTTTCCGTGCTGCCTGGTAACTTGATCATTGTGGGATTATTCATTATCGCTGCTTTCATTTCGTTATCGATGGGAACATCTATGGGGACGATCGCGGCACTCGCGCCAATCGGTGTCGGGATTAGTTCAGGAACAGATATTTCTATGCCCCTTGCCATGGCAACGGTCATTGGAGGTGCGATGTTCGGAGATAACTTATCATTTATTTCTGATACAACTATTGCAGCTGTTCGTACACAGAAAACGGAAATGAAAGATAAATTCAAAGTCAACTTCTTTATTGTATTACCTGCTGCCATCGTCACAATAGTGATTCTCCTTTTTCTTACTATGGGGAATCAGTCGACTGTCGGAGCGGAAAGCTTTAATTGGATCAAAATTCTGCCTTACCTTGGAGTTATCATCGGTGCTCTTGCAGGATTAAATGTGTTTGTCGTTTTGTTAGGCGGAATTGTTTTAGCTGGAATCATTGGATTCATTGATGGAAGCTTTACCCCAGCCAGTTATTTCGGGAGTGTAGCCGATGGGATGACTGGCATGGCAGAGATTGTTATCCTTTCTGTGCTGATAGGCGGAGTTGTCGAACTCATTCGCCATAACGGCGGAATTCAGGCTTTACTTTATCACGCCACTCGCAAAATCAAGTCTCCTCAGGGAGCACAGCTTGCTACAGCAGGATTAGTAAGTTCTACTAATCTTTGCACAGCAAACAACACGATCTCGATCATCATTGCCGGCCCGCTTGCTAAAACGATCAGTGAGAACTATGGCGTTGATGCCCGGAAATCAGCCAGTATCCTTGATATTTTCTCTTGTTCCGTTCAAGGATTGATCCCTTACGGAGCACAGGCTCTGTTAGTGGCTGAAGTTGCAGGCATATCACCGATCAGCATCATTCCATATGCTTTCTACCCTGTCCTGATTGCTGTTTGCGGACTTATTGCCATTCGATTTGCACTTCCTAAGTTCACTCGCAAATCAGCACCTGATGCAAATCCGGTTCGATCTTAATAGATGAGAGTAGAGAGACAAATCCTTTGGGGTTTGTCTCTTTTTTTGATACTCTCTTTTCGCAAAGATTGTTGCTTTTTAACATAAGCACTGTTAAGGCTCTGTCAATTAGTGAGTGCTGGATGGTGAGGGGAACTGCTCCGCTTTCCGCGGACGTTCGGCCGAGCCTCCTCAGCTTCGCTTCCGGGGTCTCGGCACGCCCGTACTTCCGCAGGAGTCTGCGCAGTTCCCCTCACCATCTTTTACAGTTTTTTTGTGACAGAGCTTCAAACTGTGCTAGAAAACAAAATTACTTAAAAGATACTTCCTTAAGAGAAACAATCTCTCCTTAACTTAAATGAGATTGTTTGCTAGAAAGCTTCTTTTAATTGTTTTCGATTAAGGATTCATGCTCAGAAAGTTGATTGGAGCGGAAGGATGCTCGACTCCTGCGGGAATAGCTGGACAGGTGAGACCCCGGAGGCGCAGCCGAGGAGGCTCACCGCCAGCCCCGCGGAAAGCGAGCATCCTGGAGCGGAAATCAACTAGTACTTTCTCTTCTATAATAACAACAAACTTTACGAAATGAGCTTTTTGATAAGAAAAAAGCAGATCCCCTTCCAGGAATCTGCTCTCTTTTTATAATAAATCATTTACATGATAAAGCTTGCCACTTTCAAGTTCGCTTTCTGTCACAAGCTTAACCAGCGCATCCGCCACGGTATTTGTTTCACGGAGCATTCCTTCCTCTTTATAGCGCTGAAAGGATTCGACATCGGCAAAGGCTTCTTTCGAGGATGAACGGATTTCTCCTTGCATGTCTGTATCCATCACACCCGGGCTGAAGGCAATCACTTGATGTCGGCTATGCTTTTTAGAAAGCTCTAAGCTTACAGTTTCTGTCAGCATGTTCACACCCGCCTTGGTTGCGCAGTACGTACTCCAGCCATATACAGGGCGACTTCCTGCTCCAGAGCTGATATTGATCATGATCATCTTCGAGTCAGAACCCCGGGCTGCTTTTATCATCTCATTGGTTGCGATCATGGGAGATAGTAAATTCACATGCACACTCGTTTCAAGAGCTTGGTTCTCTACTTCACCAGAAGGGTTGATTGGTGTCACCACACCGGCATTTTGGACAACATACACTTTGCCAGGGTTATATCCAAATACCTTTTTACCAGCTTCACGGAAGACCGCTTCTGTTTCTCCTGCTTTTGCAAGATCGCACGGTAAGAAATCATACGATACCTCTTTATCCCCGGCAAGCTTTCGCAGTCTTTCATTATCTGATCGCGAAACATTGATCAGCCCTATGCCCTTTTCGATAAAAAGCTTGGCAATCGACTCTCCCAAGCCTCTTGTTGCTCCTGTCACAATTGCATAATCCATATCGGCTCATCTCCTTCTCACCTTCTGATTATAAGGGAGAGTCTTCTATTTACAAAAAAATAAGCATTGGTTTAATATAACATTTACAATGGAGATCAAATTCTTCCGCTTAAGGAAGCTCCACGACAAAGAACGACTTTATCGCAGAGCCATTAGGGATTTACTCTGATTTATTATTTTTCTGAATCACCTTTAAACCTGTTCCCATGTCGGAAGCAAGTATATAGTTCCGGTTAGCAAATACGCCCCATACAAATGAGTTTTCCGGTACATATCTTCCGATCTCTTCTGGCTTTGAAGGATCGGAGATATCAACCGCTCTTACTCCTCCAGCATAGTGGGAAAGGTAGAGGGTGTTCCCTACTACTTTAGGATCATGAACTGTGTTTGCAAATGTAACCCCATCCTCGACATTGTCGACTAAATCCGTTTTGAAATCACTTAATAATTTAGGGTTGGATCTATCTTTAATATCAAAGATTCTCGTATACCCGTATGACTCTTCATACCCTTCTCTTTTAGGAGCATAGACCTCTCTCGTCTCAATAAGCACGGTTCCCCCTTTCGCTACTTGGGCAGAGTGGGCAGAACCTTGTTGTAGTGAAGCAAATTCAGTACGTCCTAAGTACTCAGGATTGTCCGGGTCGCTTATGTCCAGCATGATTGTCCCTAAATCCCAAAATGACAGGAATGCGGTTTGTGCATTCTCATCCGTCATGACACTATGGTTGAAAACAGGACGGACCTTGCCGTCGGGTGCATTCCAATGATAGCCATTAAAGTCATCCGGAACTTCATCAAGTTGTCTCGGATCGAATTCATAAATCGTTTTCGGGTTGGCAGGGTCCGTAACTTCTACTAGTGAGAAATCCTTCTTTTCCCCATGTGTGTAGTAATCCGCATAATTGCTTGCTGCCAGTACAAATGCTCGGTCTCCCTGTTTCGCCAAGTACAACTCGTGGGTACCCGATGCTCGCTGATCAACTGCCCAGAAACCTAATTTCTTAGGATGATATGGATCTGTTACATCATACAATAGTACTCCACCAACCGAGTCAGGGTTACTTCGATCGAGCCGTTGTACACTTACCGCAGCTAAATCACCTGTAAAATCCTTCGTATTCACTTGCTTTACAACAACTTTTTCCTGCCATGTACCCGGAATTTCATCTCCAAAAGAAGCAACTTCAATCGGGTTTGAAGGATCTTTTAAGTCAAATACTCTTACGCCACCGTTTCCACCATTACTTGTATGGGTTCCAACATAAGCAAAATTTTTATGGGCATAAACATCTGCGGTATTATTCTGAACTCCATCCTTTTCTTTTAACTGGACAGCCGCTACTTCGTTCCAGCCGCTCACGTTTTTACTTCCTTCTAACTGCGGGATGACAGCAAGACTACCGGCTTCCGCTCCTTTTTCAATTGAAACATCGTCTAATACGTCATGGGCAGATGCGGTTGGCGTAATCATAGCTAATCCTAATGCACCAATAAAAACAGATTTTAGTAGAAGATTTTTTTTCATTTCACTAACAGCCTCCCGGACTTTATTACCATTAATTTCTTTTTATGGTTTTATATGTTTTAACATAGAAGAGAAGACTTGTCACCAAATCCATATGAAAACAGATGAAAAGGACTACTTATTTTCGTAATATTTAGAATGTTTAGTTCGATTGATAGGGATAAAACTAATCCTTTCTGACCACAAAAAAAGCACACCATTTAAGGCATGCTCTCATCAATCAAATGATACTCAGGTATTAAATCTGACAGGGGGACAATGGATGCTTTTTTCTCATAGAGAGGAATAAATTCTTCGAGCATTGTGGCAACCTTGATCCCTGTAACCCCAACATGACCAATGGCAATGGTTGAGTTGTCACTGTCTAATTCTTTCGAAAGAATCTTGGCTTGCTTTCCGATATGCTGGATGGTATAGACATCATCAAAGAATAATTCGTTTTCAAGAAATGGAACGCCTAATTCTTTTGCAAGCTTGGGAATGACACTCTTTCCCGTTGTTTTACTATCCAAATAAAATAACCCCTTATCCTTGCATACCTCTAAAACGATCCTCATGACCCTCTCATCGGCAGTGGCCCTTGATCCCATATGATGATTGACTCCTACTGCATAGGGGACTTCTCCGATCGCCTTTTCTACTCTTTTCCGGATTTCGTCATTTGAAAGCGAAGTGGTAATCGCCCCGGGGCCAAGCCAGCTCGCTTTCCCTGACATCGGTTCCATGGGTAGATGGACGATGACCTCATGCCCAAGCCCATGTGCCTTTTCCGCATCTGTCCTGGTTGTTGGCAGAAAGGGCATAACGGCAATCGTCAAGGTGACGGGTAAGTTCAGGATCTCTTCTGTTCCCTTCATATCGTTACCTAAATCATCAATAACGATTGCCAGTTCATTATGATGGGCTGGAAGGGGCAGGATGTTTCGGGCTGAAACGGAAGCATGAAAGGAAATAGTCATTAGTAAACAGAGGAACAGGATCCTCATCTCTCATCACTCCTTTTCCTTTATCATGTCCATTTTGAGGAGGATATACGAATGAAGTCCGTCCCCGAAGAGAGCGTAAATAAAGGCAGGAAGCTGATTGTGGCTTCCTGCCTTTTTATATTATGTGGTCCGTCCCTCATCCCAGGCCTTCGTTGGGCGGTCACTGGGGTAACCGTGGGTATGGCGGTAGGTTTTTCTTTGGGTGGTGAAGTCCCACCAGTTTTTCTTGGATGCCGGATTGTTTGCGTGGTGGACGACGCACCTGAGGGAGTCTTCCACGCATGGGTCCATCCAGACGCCGTACTTCTTTTCCAACTGTATAATGAGGTCTTCCCCTTTTTCATCCTTGATGTCTTCGAAAGAATGATAACCAAGATCTTCAACCACATTATGCGCCATATTCGGTCCGATCGACGGAATTCGTTGAAAAATGGACATGCCGACTAAATACCGGGCTCTAGCAATAGAAATGTCTAATTTTTTACTTATTACATCGGGAGACAGTTCGAAGATGTCTCCCAGTCTGATCTTCTCTTTACGAAGTGCCGATCTTTCCTCGTCGGTTAGTGGTAATTTAGGACTCTTTCTACTCACTCTCTATCTCCCCCCTATCCCTTAAAGGATTGTTCCCGAACCAAATGAAAATCTTCCGTCACTGGACGGTAGGTTTTATTCTTGACCAGCTTATGTTTGTTCTTAATTGGAGTGTTGTTTACCAATACACCTACCTTCGTTTGCTGGATTTCCTTGACACCTTGCACAATTAACTGCATGGCGATGATGGCAATCATAAAGGCTGCTAACGGTGCAATGACAATCCAGTACTTTCCGGTCATTAGGGAATCTTTAGTGGAACTGATCAGACCAGACCATTCAAACGTTCCTGATTTCGGAGGATCGGGTACCAGTCCTCCTGTAATGATCGTTCCACCCAAGAACAGATGAAATAAACCCAGATGGACAAGGATGAGAAGGGTTTGGATAAATTGCTGCCCCCATATAATGAATAATCTTGGTGCCAGGTGCGGGAATAGATGCGTCCATAGCAAATGCCGGTTACTTCCCCCTAAGAGCTTCGCCGACAGAACAAAATCCTGTTTTCCTAATAATTTCAGTTCATTCCCTATTAAAACCGTCGTTAACGGCAGCACAAGAATCGTTAACACGACAGCTTCAAAAACGAGTCTTTCAAAGATGGAGTGTTCCCATCCCAAGACGGGCAATCCCCATAGAACTGGTCGTAAAAGAAGATAGGCAATGAGACTTAAAGGCAGGAAATGAATGGAATCCACCATTCGATCAAGCCAATTTTTCCTGTTTTCTTTCAAATAAAAATGATAGGCAATACCTAGATAGAATCCACCTATAACCCTCAGTGAAGCGACAACCAATGCAAATAAGAGGGTATACTTTGCCCCCACGATCAGTTGATCGAGGATGCTATAACCGAAGAAATCCGACCCTAATATCATCTCTCCAAATGGTTTATGTGGAGGTGCGCTGATGATTCGTCCCTCATCGTTCTTCATAAACTGAATTTGTTTAATCGGATCTTCTTTCAGCATTGGATAAAGGAAGCTCGTAACAATTAAAAGAAAGATGACACTGAACCCGATGGCAAACTTCCCATTATGCATATGCTGCCACCAAAGCCGGCTAATAGTAGAAAGCCGGCTCCATATCTTCCATTCATTCCACTTCGTTTTATCTTTTTTAAATTTGGTATGATCCACACTGACTTCCCGATTAATCCACAGATATACACCTTGATACACAATAAAAAAAGGCGTGTAAATCATAATCAGTGAGATGGCTATGACCATTGGTCTGAAGTCTTGGACGATGTAATACGTGATTCCTCTCATATTGAAAATCGTTTCGATGATAAATAAGCTCGACAGCATTCCCCATATAATCAGCTTTCCATGGTAAAACAGACTTGGAGAAATATTTTTCAGTACGTGAGCAAAGAGGATCCTGCCTTTCGTCATGCCTTTACTTTGGGCAAACTCAATATGTGGTTTAAGCATTTCTTCTTCCATAATAAAAAGAAGAATACGAAAGAAAGAGATCATGGGAATAATGGATAGGGTGATGATCGGAGCAAGAAAGATCTTTTCATCCCCAAACTCTGTAAATTTCATTAATTCGAAGCCGAAATGCTTTAAAACATATACAATGAGAAGCTGGAGCATAAAAGCAAACATTAAGTCAGGCACCGTCTCAAAGAGATTTAATACTTTCTTTAGAGAAGAAGCAACCCATCGGGGCAAAAACACTGTAATGATCGTAAGGATGAATGCTGTTCCCAGACCTAAACCCAATGCCCCACCGATAACCTGTAATGAATATAAATACGGTCCCCAAAGCATGTCCAGAAAATCGACGGTTACCCCTTTATATGAATAGCTCCAGTTTTCACCGTCCAAAAATACAAAAACAAACTTAATAAACTCTTCAAAGAATCCGACAATATTATACAGGCCCCTCTCCTTAAATACTTCAGGAGCAATACTCACGGCTAAAATACCAATCAACCCAAGAGTATAATAGAACATAAATTTCAGCGGAAATGTCACTAGCCTCATACCCTGATCCCCTTTTTTTCTCTTTTTCATCAGTTTAATGGAAATATTAAATGTTTTCAATTTTATTTCAATTCTGACGAAACCACTGCAGATACCACGAAAAAAGGTGACTCCTATAGTTCAAAGTCACCTTTTTCATTTAAGCTAATAACCGACTCGGCCTTCCAAGATAAAAGCCCTGCCCCATTGTAATCCCAATATCCTTTGCCACTTGCATATCCTGTTTGGTTTCAATTCCCTCTAATACAATCAACGTGTCTTTACCGTAGAATTGATTAAAAAAAGACAGGAATCGTTGTTTCTTATCATCTTGTGACAGATTCAGGGCAAAAAAGCGATCCAGTTTAATAATTTCCGGTTCATATTCAATGGATTTCTTGATGGAGGATGTCCCTTGACCAAAGTCATCGATCGCATACCATACTCCATATTGCTTAAGTTCTTTAAGTGACTCTTTTAATAATGGATTCTGCCAGAGTTCCTCCGCACTCGACTCATTAATCTCCAGCACAAGACGCCCCTTTATTTCAGGATGCTTCTTCATGAGGTCATAAAAAAAGGTATGAAAGCTTGGGTGGAGAATCGTCGTGATATAAATGTTAAGAAATAACTTACAGGTCTTCAGTCCATTCTCTGAAAAGCTTTCAAGAGCCTTTGAAATGGATAAGGTATCAAGCTTATATAAGATATTCGCTTTCATGGCCGACTGAAAAACACTTTCAGGATTTTCATTATACTTGTTTCGTAACAGGCCCTCATATGCAAAGAGGGTTTGTTGCTCGCCCATTTCATATAAGGGCTGAAAATCATGATAAATATAGTTGTTTTGAAAAATAGTAAAGATGTTCATAGGACCCCTATACTCTCTATAGTTTATAAAAAAAACCACACAAAAACGTATTTCTACGTTCGTATGTGGTCGGTTGCGCTACTAGCTCCCCTAAATGTAAGCGCCCATCTATCATTTAGGTTCAAAGCTCCCATTCGAATTGTCAGTATACGATGAATTCACCTTATAAGAAAAATATACCACAAACATAGTACTTATGGGGTGGATTTTCAGTGAAAATTAGAAAATTCTTAAAAAGTCTTCATCTTGATACATAGGGATTGTCTTTAACCCAGAACCTCCACGGATAATCCCTGGCTTCTCCAGTGTTATCGATCCCTATTCGCTTTCCTTCCGCAATGTTTTCAGGCTGGTATCCTTTTGAAATGATCAGAGGCGGTGCTAAAAAGCTGCCTCCGTAATCCTTCATTGTGATACCTAACGCTTTCGTCAATTTTCCTGGACCATTTGTCCAATTTTTCTTTAAATGACCGGGCCTTCTTCTTTCCATAAGTTCCAAGCCGCCAAGGGGGTCAACGGCTCTAATGAGAATCGCTTCAGGCTTCTCTCGTTCACCGCTCACTACATTAACTAAACAATGGGTATGCATAACGTATGTATAGATCCGGCCTGCTTCATGAAACATGACTTCCGTCCGCTTCGTGCGTCTGTTTCCATAACTGTGAGCCGCCCGGTCCTCTGGTCCTAAATAGGCTTCCGTTTCTACAATATAACCTGAAGCTGTTCCCTCCTCCGTCTCTTTCACTAACACACATCCCAACAGAGACTTTGCAAGTTCCAATGTGGGCTGTTGGAAAAACGAAAGAGGCATAGGGGTATCATTCATGACTGTCACTTCCTTCAATTAAATAGTTCGTACGTATATGTAAGGTATACCCCATTTATTAATGGTTAAGTAAATTTTCATTAAAGAAAAACCTAAAAAAGGTAACAAATAAAGGTCAGGTCTTATTTCATCAGTCCATAAAGCAAATCTAAAGGTATGGCTTCCACCTTTCGATCATTCCTGCCCGTTGTGGTTTCCGCTTTACAAAGAGAGTTCCATATGGCTTCTTCTACACTATCCACCGTCATTTCAAATAGAGTGGATATGATCGGGCCGTCTTCTTTAATGAAAGAGTAAGGAATCGTGTGATCATGATCGGGTTGATGTGGAATGCGGTGAGCAGTAGAAAACGCAAGGACAATATCACCACTTCCATGTGCTGCATATGAACCCGTTCTTGAAAGACCGAATGAAGCACGTTTGGCCAGTCGTTTAAGCTGCCTTTCATTGAGAGGTGCATCAGTGGCTAAGATGATCATGGTGGATCCATCGGGTATATCCTTATTTTCCCCGGTGGTAAGGATGGGAATCTTTAAATCCTTTTTCTGTCCGAAATTCGTTAATACGAGTGCTCCCACCGTATATTTCTCTTCTCCAAAGGCATACTCCCTGGAGCTGGTCCCTATACCACCTTTATATCCTAAACATAGCATCCCGGTTCCCGCTCCGATACACCCTTCTTCAACAGGTCCGGATTGTGCATGAAGAATGGCTTCCCTGGCATCTTCAGGTTTCACATGAAGACCTCGGATATCATTGAGAAAACCATCATTGCATTCTCCCACAACGACATTTACTGTCCCTGTTGTGTCGCCGATTTCAGGTGTTTCATCCAGCATATATTGAACCGCTCCTTTTAGTACGTCCCCAACGGAAAGGGTATTCGTCAAGAGGATAGGACTTTCAAGCACCCCGAGCTCCTCCAGTTGTATCGTCCCGACTGTTTTTCCAAAGCCATTGATTACATAGCTGGCAGCAGCTATCTTCTCTCGAAACAGATTCCCTTCGTGAGGTAAGACCGCCGTGACACCCGTCCTTGCCACAGTACCGTCATGCTCATAGTGAAGAGTCTTATGACCGACTTTTACTCCCTCGACATCGGTAATACTGTTATATTCCCCACATGTATAGGAACCGATACTGCCTCCTATCTCCCGAAAACGTTTCCGTTCCATTATGAAAAACCTCCTTCTTCCTTATTACTAACTATTCGGGCAAGAAGCTCAGAACCCCTTTTAAAACCTAGAAGCAAACCCTATTTTTAACAGGATAAGAAAGACGGCGAGAGTAAATATTAATGACTGTTAATGCCTTATAAAAGGTAATCAACACTACTGGAGGTTCACACATGAATAAACGCTTTCTTTCGATAACAGTCTGTGCCGTCATCCCGTTTATGCTGATGACAGCCTGTAACAATAACGATACAAACGATAACCTGATGGATACACAGAACGTGAATTACGATCCCGTTTCCTATGGTAACAATGGAAGGGATGGAATGTATGGGATGCAAGGGAACCAGCAACGGAACCAAACTCCCCTTCACCGTTTCATGGCCCCGATAGATCCAAATGGGGACTTACGCGAATTTACACATTTAGATCCGGGTGAGGAGAATGCCCCCGGTAATGATGAAGCCGGGCAGCCGAATCAGCCTGCACAAGAACCGAATACGGGTCAGCCTGAACCACCAACGGAACAGCAGCCCAAGCAGGATGCACAGACTTCTGATGCCAGTGGATTTGTGAAGCAGGTAGTCGATTTAACCAACCAGGAACGGAAGAAGAATGGACTTAATGCCCTGAAGATGGATGGAGAGTTAGGGAATGTGGCGGAGATGAAGTCAGAGGACATGAAGGAAAATGACTATTTCTCTCATACGTCTCCAACGTATGGATCTCCTTTTGAAATGATGGAGAACTTCGGGGTGGATTACTCCACGGCAGCAGAAAACATTGCCGTTGGACAAAAAACACCTGAATCAGTTGTGAACGCCTGGATGAACAGTCCAGGTCACCGCAAAAATATTTTAAACAAACAAGTCACTCATATCGGCGTTGGTACAGCGAAGGATCCCAGCCAGGGGATTTATTGGACGCAGATGTTTATCGCGAAATAAAGGTTAAGACCGGTCCCCCGAGACCGGTCTTTTTCTATTACATAGCCTTGACGCACTCCGCCTCTGGTCTGATTCAAAAATAATCCTATGGCTCATTGTGATGATGTGGCAGCTGAATTAAAATAGAATTATGAAATGGAAAAACAAACCAAAGCGAGGGGTTTTAATGAAAAATGCTTTTGCCGTGATCATTGCTCTGCTGGCATTAGGGACACTTTACGTCATCTTAAATGACAATACATCTTTGTTTGCAAAAGAAAGTCAATCGGGAGAGCGAATGGAAGTAACGAACAAAATAGATCATATTGATCTCAAAATGGAAGGCAGCGATACAGAAGTCATCCCTTCAGAAAGGAATGAAGTAAAGGTTGACATTGAAGGGAAAGGGACGATGACTTTAGCTAAAAAAGGCGACACCATCGAAGTGGCTGTAAAGCATAAATGGTATGAATGGATAGGATTCAACCGCAAATCAAACGTAACCGTGTACATTCCAAAAGAGTATGATCGAAACATGGAAATCGAGATAGGCTCCGGTAACTTACAATTTGCCGGAGAATCCGATGCGAATCGAATGCAGCTGAATGAGTTATCCGTGGAGATGGGTTCCGGGAACATGATTCTAGAAAACCTTGAAACGAATGTATTCGAACATGATGGTTCTTCCGGAGACTTGGTCGTGAATGCTCTCTCCACAAAAGAAGGGAATGTCGATATCAGCTCCGGGGATGTGGAGTTGTCGAATTACGAAGGCCCGCTGGAAGGTGACTTATCATCTGGTGAGTTAACGGTCTCGATGGACACGCTAAAAGGGGACCTGAATTTTGATGTAAGCTCTGGAGGTGTCAACCTGGATCTGCCGGAAGACGCGAGCTTTAAACTGAACGGAAAAGCAAGCAGCGGAGACATTTCCTGCAATCTTCCATTAAAGAATCAAAAGGTAGACGATGGGGACCTTACAGGTGTGGCGGGGTCCGGAAAATACGATATCACTGTTTCGGTTTCCAGTGGGAATGTGGATATATATTAAGAAAAAGAGTGTCAGGCTGTGTCCCGACACTCTTTCTCTTATTTATGGTGAAAGGGGCATTTGCCCTCGATCGGTTCCACATCGTCCCCAATGAAGTATTGCTTCCATTCACGGTGTTCAGGATCTCCATAATGACTGATATTCGGATGCTTCGGTAAGCCGTCCCACTTCTCGACACGCTCCCTTACTTTCTCACGGGACATGATGCCACCCTTTGACGTTCCCTCCAACCCTTCAAAGATCCTTCTCGGCTGGAAGCCTAATACTAAACTGTTCCCAAGATCTCGCGTCTTACGCTGCTTGTAAGCAGGAGCATTCCCAAACACGAAAAACGGCTCCCCGGCGAACGAAAACGCCCACAAATGATGATCCGGATCCTCAGGATAACCCTCAGGCCAAGCCTCCTCATCCTCACGATGAAGAAACTGCAGAATCCTCCAGAAATAATCACGGTAATGAGGGACGGACCTCTCCTCATCTTCCGGTTCCACAAACAAAAAGAATCCGTGTCGAATCAGCCGCTCACCCTCCGGTACATCAAACAAATCGATAAATTCTTGAATCGTTTGGGGAAGATGCTCCCAATTATCGTGACTTATATACGAATATCGAAGCTCTCCTTTTTTCTCTCCGGTCATACCGAAATAACAAGGAAACGTTCGATTTGTTACTACCTCGTGAAAGTTCTTATATTCTTCTATCACCCATTCGGGAACAAGATCAGGGTTTACCATATCTTCTTTTGTGAACAACAAGCTTTCGACTGCCATTTCTCCACCTCACCATTATATAAATGTATAGATGGTATGGTTTTCCCGAAGAATAATGGATTAAAACAACTTCTGACAAAAAATTAGTTAAATCGACTATTTATATACCACACCTCAGCCGTAATGACGCCTTGCGATAGTAAACGACCGAGTAAAAAATAACAGAAGGATAAAGCGATTTTCCGCTTTACCCTTCTGTTTTTATTTCTTTCACCTCTGCACCCAATTCCTCTCCAAGTGCCACAATCGATTGATTGATTTTCCACACATAGTAGAGGTGATGAATCAGATCCATCTGTGACTTCAATCTGCTTGGTGCCAGGGTTTCGATCTTTTCCCGTTCCTCACTTAAACTCCAAAAGACCCGTGCACCCTCATTTTCTTTTAGCAGCTCACGTAACGTTTCGATGTTATGAGTGATTTTCTCTTCTGTCTGATGAAAAACGTTATTTAGTTCATCCGAAACCTTTGCCGGTACTTTTCTATGGGATGAAGCCAGCAGATGCTTCGCGTAATAGTTGGTGGCTGTCAACACAGTGATCCAACGGCCGATGCCCGATCTTGTCATGGAACCCGGTCGTTGCAGAAGCGACTGTGCTTCATCCTTTATACCCTGAAGTTTCTGATCGAGATCAAATGCTTGATCTGTTAATGGCTTGCCTTCACTATTCGTAAAGGTCTTAATATAGGAAGAAACATATCCTCCAAGTTCTTCAAGAAAATCATCAAAAGCGTCTGCCACCTTGTCCTTCGTTTTCTTTGGAAATACAAACGCCGAGACAGTCAGGGCAATCAACGCTCCTGCAATGGTATCAATGACCCGCGCCCCCATCAGCTGCATACTGATTCCTCCCAGCAGCAGGTCATACATAAACGCAATGAGCATCGTAATGAACAAGCTCATGAGGGTATACGAAACCGTGAAAAGATAGAAGGCCAGGAACAGAACGACAAACAGAAGAAAAACTTCAAGCTCAGAATTTCCTGAAACGAGCTTTGCCGCTCCGAATCCAAGTATGGCACCGATCACCGTTCCTACCGATCGCTGGAAGGCCTTTATATAGGTTCTTCCTACTGACTCTGTACCAATTTGAATAATAAAGGTCGTTAACAGTACCCAGTAGGGCTGTGCAGGAGCAATCAGCTCCCCAACGATAATCGCTAACGTACCTGCAACAAGCGCTTGAATCGCCTTACGTGTGGAAGGCTTTAAACTCTTGGTCTCTTCTTCAGTCTTATCCTCTTTTTCCTCGTCCGAAGACTCAACCTTATTCTCAATTTTAATTACCTTGCTTTCTGAAACCTTCAACGATTCTTGAATCGTGATGGCTGCTTCCAGTACATGATTGGCAATGGACTCGATACGCCTTAGAAGGTACACCCAGCCTTTAGGCTTTTCTTCTTGATTCAACATCTCTGATAACAGCAGACGAAGGGCCTGGATGGCTTTTTCCGCTTCTTCAAGAGAACGGGGATCATAATCCTGGGCCAGTACCTCGGCATCACGGAGCGAACGGAGAACCCAAACCAACAAGCGTCTAAGCTCCTTAACCTCTAAGGCATCCAACTCCTTGAGCCGTTTTAAAGAATCGGTCAGCGTCTGAATCAACATCTCGGTATCAAAAACATAGAGACGCAATTGCGAAGGCTCGATACCCGGCCAAAGCTTCTTCAAATCGTTCTCATTGATATCACCGGCTACGATTCTTGCATACTCATTCAACCTTCGAACATTTCGATCGAGAAGCTTTCTCCGCTTACTACTCGTCTCGGGATCCTCGATCATCTTCATTAAAATCGTAAACGTCAAATTGGATTGAATATGAAATGAACGCATACTCCTTCTTAATACATGAACCGAGCCTTTAAATATAATGAAGTTATATAGAAAAGCGTACACTACACCAATCACAATCCCAATATAGAACCATGATAGATGCGCCACATCAAGTTGCAAAATTGAAGAAATATAAATCGACATAAATCCTGCCATTCCCATGGAAAAATACCGGATGGCAAATCGGGAGAAATAAAAAGCACTGAATATCGCTCCCACCAGCAGGATATTCACCAGGAGACTAAAATGGGCAAAGGCAGAGCCCACTGTAATTCCAACCGCTACAGCCACACCAATCAATGGGGTAGTGACCTTCTTTTTAGCCGTTGTGTCATCCATGACGACGAAAATCCCGAGCATCCCCACCATACCTGACACAATGGCAGGCGTAACCGCTGTGTGATCGAATAGTTTTAATAAAAATAGCATCGTAAACACAGCCGATATTAAACTGATCGTTGCCTTACCTGCCTGCTGAAATCTCTTCCGGCCCGGGTCTGAAGCAAGGAACCTTCCGAGCCAAACATTCTGTCTATGTAACTGTTTCATTAATCATCATACCCTTACTTTCACACCGTTTTTCACTCTCTATTATCGTACCCTTCCCAATAAAAAAGTAACCTGGACTGTGAAAGCAGCAGGTTACTCTATATTCGCTGGTGCACGAAGAGATCATGAATCTATTTGTATGATTATAAGGGTTTTACTTGGTTGGGTAAAGGAATGTGCTTGAGGTCATTGCTTCACCGATAAGCAAAAATAATAAAAAACCGGCTTGCCCTTAAAGGACTAACCGGTTTTAGTCTAATGAATCCTTACTCAACCGTAACTGACTTTGCCAGGTTACGAGGCTTATCTACATCACAATCGCGGTGCAGGGCAGCATAGTAAGAAATCAATTGTAATGGGATGACAGAGATAAGAGGTGTTAACAATGGGTTAACCTCCGGGATGACGAAGCGATCTTCTTCGTCTTCTAGGCCTTTCATGGAAATGATACAAGGGTTTGCTCCACGAGCGACTACCTCTTTCACATTTCCTCGGATGCCTAGGTTAACTTCTTCCTGTGTTGCAAGTGCAACAATCGGTGTACCTTCTTCAATCAGAGCGATTGTACCGTGTTTAAGCTCTCCTCCCGCAAATCCTTCTGCCTGGATGTAGGAGATCTCCTTCAGCTTCAATGCACCCTCAAGACCGACGTAGAAGTCCAGTGAGCGACCAATGAAGAAACAGTTGCGAGTCGTTGAAAGATATTCGCGTGCGATATCTTCAAACTCTTCTTTCGTGTCGCAAAGTGCTTCCATTGCAGTAGCTACGATACCAAGCTCTTGAACAAGGTCAAAGTCCTGGTTGTTTCCACATGCCTGACCGGAAACGTGTGCAAGGATAGCAAGGACAGCAAGCTGAGCCGTGTACGCTTTGGTGGAAGCAACAGCGATTTCAGGACCTGCATGAAGAAGCAATGTGTAATCCGCTTCACGGGATAGTGTAGAACCCGCTACGTTTGTGATCGTTAATGATTTATGTCCCAGCTCTTTGACTTGCACAAGTACGGCACGACTGTCTGCCGTTTCACCACTTTGAGAAATAAAGATGAACAATGGTTTCTCAGAAAGCAACGGCATATTGTAGCTGAATTCGCTCGCTACATGAACTTCCACAGGGATTCCTGCACTCTTCTCGATGAACTGCTTTCCAACAAGACCAGCGTGGTAACTCGTTCCACATGCAATGATGTAGACACGGTCCGCTTCTTTCATCGCGCCGACAATTGGCTCATCGATGTGAAGCTCGTTGCTCTCATTTTGGTACGCCTGAATGATTTTACGCATCACTAGTGGCTGCTCATCAATTTCTTTCAGCATGTAGTGTGGGTATGTTCCTTTTTCAATATCACTCGCATCGATTTCAGCGGTATAAGGAGCACGTTCCATTACTTCACCGATAAGGTTTTGAATTTCAATCTTCTCTTTTGTTACGATGACCATTTCTTTATCCATAAGCTCAACGTATTGATCCGTAACTTGAATCATAGCCATAGCATCACTTGCTACAACGTTGAAGTCTTCTCCAAGACCAACAAGAAGTGGACTTTTGTTTTTCGCTACATAGATCGTTTCATCGTTTTCAGAATCCAAAAGGGCAATGGCATAGGAACCTTTAAGAAGCATTAACGTTTGACGGAAAGCTTCCTCTACTGTGTTTCCTTCTTCAACAATCTTCTCGATCAACTGAACGATGACTTCCGTATCCGTATCACTCTTGAACGTAACATCCGTTAAATATTCACGTTTCAGTTGAGAGTAATTTTCGATTACTCCGTTATGAACGATTGTAAAACGGCCTGAATTACTTTGATGAGGGTGAGCGTTCACCTTGCTTGGTACACCGTGGGTAGCCCAGCGAGTGTGACCGATTCCTGTGTTGCTTGATACACTCTCATCAACGATACCGCGAAGATCGGCAATACGCCCTTTTTCTTTAAACACATGGATGCCTTCATCGTTTTGAACAGCGATACCTGCAGAGTCATAACCGCGATACTCAAGCTTTTCAAGACCTTTTAAAAGAATTTCCTTTGTATCTGAATTTCCAATATATCCAACAATTCCACACATAATTAATATATCCTCCCTGAACATACAAGGGGGCAAGAACTCTTTTGGGGACAACTTGCCCCCTTATCTCTGTTTGTCATTAGTATTTACATTGGTCGCTTTTTTCTTCCCTTTGTCCATTAAGTTGCCTCAACGATTTAAGGAAGAAACTTTCGGTTCGGTGACACATGCGAACCGGGAGGCATCCGCCGAATGCTCGATAAACCTCCACCTCGTCAACTAAACGATTCTTGTCGTATCCATCGTTTAGCCCTGGCGCTTTATAAAGATGATGACTCACTATCCACCTTTCCTTCTTGACTCATTTCCATTTAATTTGAAAAACGAAAACAAAATCATCATACACTAGCAGGTTTCCCTTAGTCAATAAAAATCTGATCAGTACAAGAAGTTGTTATCCCATTGTCATGTTCCCGCAACAGAGCAGTGATAAACCAAGTGGTAACAAACCTTCTCTCTTAGGACATCATTGGGGAAACTTAAGCCCCCGTTCAAAAGGACTCTTCTTATTAAATATGCATAAGGGGCATCTGTTGACCCCTTATGCACAAAAAATCAACTATTCATTTAAACCCATTTCTTCGTCAACCACTTGTACGATTTCATTTACATAACGCTCACAAAGTTCCTCTGTAGGCGCTTCTGCCATTACACGTACTAACGGCTCAGTTCCAGAAGGACGAACAAGGATACGACCATTTCCGTTCATTTCTTCTTCAACCTTTTCGATCACATTTTTGACGGTTTCGTTATCTGTTACATGATGCTTGTCTGTCACTCTTACATTCACAAGCTTTTGAGGGAACTTTTGCATTTCTCCCGCCAGTTCAGATAATGATTTACCGGTCATTTTCATAATGTTTACGAGTTGGATACCCGTTAACAGACCGTCACCTGTTGTATTGTAATCCAGGAAGATGATGTGGCCTGATTGCTCACCGCCCAGAGTATAGCCATTTTTCTTCATTTCTTCCACTACATAGCGATCGCCAACCGCCGTTTGAATGCTTTGGATACCGTGCTCTTCAAGCCCTTTATGGAAGCCGAGATTACTCATGACAGTAGAAACGACTGTAGACTGTTTTAATTGACCTTGGGACTTTAAGTATTTACCGCAGATGTACATGATCTGATCTCCGTCCACAATCTGCCCATGCTCGTCGATCGCGATGATCCGATCTCCATCTCCATCAAAGGCAAGTCCTAAATCTGCACCTTTCTCCTTCACCATTTCAGCAAGTGCTTCAGGGTGGGTAGATCCTACACCTTCATTAATGTTTAATCCGTTTGGTGATGCGCCCATCGTAGAGATATCAGCATCCAAATCAGCAAACAGATGAGTAGCAAGAGCAGAAGTTGCCCCATGTGCACAGTCTAACGCAATATGTAAGCCATCGAAATCTTCATCTACTGACTGTTTTAAATACTGCAGATATTTTTGTCCACCTTCAAAATAGTCACTGACTTGTCCTAAATCAGCTCCGGTCGGACGAGGCAGCCCGTCAACGGGTTGGTCTAATAGATCTTCAATTTCGTTTTCCTGGTCATCTGATAGCTTGAATCCATCCGGTCCGAAGAATTTAATGCCGTTATCTGCAACCGGATTATGAGAAGCAGAAATCATGACACCAGCCTGTGCTCCCAGCGCTTTCGTTAAGTAAGCAACCCCTGGAGTTGAAATAACACCCAAGCGCATCACTTCTGCACCAATTGATAGAAGTCCCGCAACAAGAGCCCCCTCCAGCATATGTCCGGAAATCCGGGTATCTCTTCCAATCAATATTTTGGGACGCGTAGCATCCTTTGTTAGAACATATCCACCAAAACGACCAAGCTTAAATGCTAATTCCGGTGTTAACTCTGCATTAGCCACACCTCTTACTCCATCCGTTCCAAAATACTTACCCATTGTCATTCTCTCCTTTTTACAGCTCTTATGCTGATGTGTTCTTTTCTTTAATTTCTACTTTTACTGTTTGCTGAGACAGGGTCCATTCAATATCCTCGGGCCCTTCTGCCACTATTTCCACCTCATGCTCGCCTGGTTCGAGCCCTGAAAGATCGAGAGCCAGTGAGAAATCATCTTTCGTCACTTTGCTCACTTGTGCATTCTCACCTTTCAACGCTACGTCTACCAGACCCTCTTCAGGAGACATGATAGTATACTCATATTCTTCAGCTAATCCCTGTGGTGTAATTTCAAGTCCTGAAAGGCTCTTTTCTTCGGTTGTATTGACATCGATATTCACCTTTACTTCCTCAGGGGCCACTTTATTTAAACCATCTTGCAAGGCAAGTGGTACCGCAATGGTTGAGTCCTTCGTAATCTTCGATAGATCAATCTCTGCCAGCAATTCTTCCACTGTATCCAATACTTCCTGTCTGCCAAAAATCGTTGCCTCTTCAGGTTCAACGGAAATCGACTCCAGGGTCGTGCCCTCAGGAAGGCTCCCATTTTGTTTTATGGTGACAGGTACACTTTTACTCGGGTTCGCTACCGAAACGGTCACCTCGACCACTTCCGGATCAATTTGGACATCTAATTTGTTATACTCACGGTCAAGTACTTGTACCCGGGCTTCCCTTGTCACATTTTCATTGATTTCTTCATCTAAATCAAGAGTTGCAATGACATATGCAATTTGTTCTACTTCATCCTTTGAGCCCGTCACTTTCACTGTTTTTGGATCCACAGCAAGACCTTCTGCTTCATACCCATTGGATAAAATACTTTCATTGAATTGAGGTTCAACTGTAAATTCTTCTGTGACCTTTTCTTGAACCGATATATTGACAAAGTCCGGATCGAGTTTGACATCAAGTTTCTCGGAAATATTATCAATCTGAATTTCAACCTGATGCTCACCGATTCCGATATCATTCAAATCCACGTAGACTCTGAAATCCTTCACTTGTTTAGCCTGTTGTACGATCGCCCTGGATCCTTCCACCGTTACATTCACCGTATCAGGCAAGCCGCTTACTTCTAAATTCTCACGATCATAGAAAACTTCAAGCGGGACGTCCTGGATCGTTTCAATCGCATTTTGAGAGTTGCCGTTATTATTGCTAGCCGTCTTCTGTATTTCATCAAAGTTAACGGATAGATAGAGAATGAATGCTAACATCAGTCCGACAATTCGCATGAACCAACGACTTTCCATGAATTTATCCATTATCTTTCTTCCCCCTAAAGCTCCATTTCGTTGAGGAAGCATTCGTCTTATCGCCGATGAGCTCTACCGTAAGAATTTCCCTGAAGCGCTCCAAAGAGAGGTCGCGATGTAACTCTCCATTTTTCGTAATGGAGATAGCTCCCGTTTCTTCTGATACAACAATTGTAATACTATCTGTTACTTCACTGACGCCAAGTGCCGCCCGGTGTCTTGTGCCCAATTCTTTTGAAATAAAAGGGCTTTCCGATAATGGAAGATAACACGCCGCTGCAGCAATTTGATTTTTTTGAATGATAACAGCTCCATCATGAAGAGGTGTATTAGGGATAAAGATATTGATCAGCAATTGAGATGTAATCTTGGCATCCAGTGGAATACCTGTTTCAATATAATCACTCATTCCTGTTTCCCGCTCAAGGGTAAGGAGGGCACCGATTCGACGCTTTGCCATATAACTTACGGCCTTCGTCATTGATTCAATCATCTGCTCCTGCTCTTCTTCTTCCTGAAGTCCGGACCTCGAGAATAAACGTCCCCTTCCGAGTTGTTCAAGGGCCCTGCGGAGCTCAGGCTGGAAAATGATGATAATCGCCAGGAACCCCCATGTAAGGGCTTGTTCCATCATCCAGCCCAGAGTATCCAATCCGAAGATACTACTAAGACCTCTCACAATGATAATGACAAAAATACCTTTTAATAATTGTACTGCTTTCGTTCCTTTTATCAGCATGATCAGTTTATAGATTACAAACCATACTACGAGTATATCTACAATATCAGAGACATAATCCAGCGCGGAGTAATCCGAAAAAATATTGATAAACGGCATATTACATCCTCCAATAGCTTAATCGAAAGCGTAAGCCGCCATGTGTGGCTTCTCCATTTTCGTAACGTTCCCATTATAGCACATTTTTTAACTGTCAAATGAAAGACACCCACGGCTTCATGATTCTTTCTTTTCTATTCATGAACTCACGTTTTTGCATGAAAAAACTGACACAAAAACAAAAGTGTCAGCCCTTTAGGGACGGACCTTACATTCCATCCCCTCTATTTTATCCTACTTTTCTTCAAGTTGCGAATTTCCCCAATCTAACGTGTCTTTAGCCCCTTTTTTGATCTGGTACCAAAGCCACTCGAATGCCTCATCGATTTCATGGATTTCTCCCGTTACGCTCCCTGCAGAAGCCAAGTACTGCTTTCCATTGATGACCGTGACATTCCCTGTTACTTTTCCTTCTATTTTCACATCGCCATTTCGAACCGTCAGATCTCCATTTACGACTTCACCTTCAGGTACGACAACCGTATGATCCTGAACGACTAATTTAGCATTTTTAGTAAAAGAGAAAGCCTGATCATCATTCCAGGAAGTGAGGAAACTCCCGGTCATGAAGAACAGGAATAGTGCAGCAGCCGTGAGTAGCGGGTGGTGCCTGAACCATCTCTTTACACCCACCTTCTTCTTCTCTTTCGGTAATCTTGACATGACTTTATCCGTAAAGTCTGTAGAAGCACTGATGTGAGATGTGCTCTGTACAAACGCAATCGCTTTTTTCAACTCATGGAAGTGGTGCTGACACTCACTGCATTCCTGCAAATGATGTTTCAACGTTTCCTCTTCTTCTCTATTTAAATCTCCATCTAAATAATCATGCATATACCCGATGATTTCTTCAGGACAAGGCTTCATGTTCACTCACCCTCTCTACAGTGATCTTAATTGTTTACGGAGAGCTTCCCGCCCTCTATGTACTCTTGTTTTAACCGTTCCCAGGGGTAGATCCAATATCTCACTGATTTCTTGAAGAGGAAGCTCTTCAATATATTTTAAAACAATGACCGATCGATATTTCTCGGGTAACTTGGAAATTTCCTTCTGAATGGTTTCCTGCAGCTCCATATTCTCCACTTCATCTTCCGGAAGCTGAACATCCGCTGCCACCTGTGAATACATCGTCAGACCCTCAGTCCCTGCTACCTCTGCATCTAAGAAATAATCCGGCTTCTTCTTCCGGATCCGGTCGATACATAGATTCGTCGCTATCCGAAAGAGCCAAGTAGAAAACTTTCTCTTTTGATTGAAGGTTTCAATATTTACATATGCCCTGATAAAAGCCTCTTGAGCAATATCCTCTGCCTCATGACGATTACCAAGCATCCGGTAGCAAATTTGAAACACTTTATCCTTATAAAGCTCGACTAATTCTGCAAATGCGTTCTGATCACCTTTCAACACTTGTTTTATCCGCTTTTTCACTAATGCTTCCATTTCACAACCTCCGCTCTATGCGGCTATATTTATATACGTAACACCCTATCAAAAGGTTTCAAATTTTTTATATTACTATCCTAACAAATTTTCCAGGAAAAATGTTTACAATTATTAGAAAAAGGGTATAAAGGAACTAATTATTTCTATTTGTAGGAGGATCTCGAAATGAGGGGAAGAATGAATGAGTTATTATTTCAAATTGAAGACTGCCGTCGCCAAATGGTCGAGCTAGCATTAAAGTCTTCCTTTGCCGATGAGCAAGTTGTTGATTTGAGTACTCGTCTTGACGATCTATTAAATCAATACCAAGTGGTAAAACACCATTGAAGAGAAATAGATGAAGGCTGAGAACCTTGAAGGGTTCTCAGCCTTTTTTGATTTATTCACTCTCACAAGTCACCCCGGACAACCTTAAAATATTCTACCGTCCTTTATGTGGGAAGCATTGCGAGAACAGAATGAATTATAGTAATTTCTCTCCAAGCAGGGATCCCATCAACGCTACAGCTACAGTAGCCGTTTTATTCTTTTCATCCAGAATAGGATTAACTTCTACAAATTCCGCAGATGTAATAATTCCTGCTTCTTGTAGCATCTCCATTGCCAAATGACTCTCACGGTAGCTTATCCCCCCAAGAACAGGAGTCCCTACCCCAGGAGCATCGCTAGGATCCAATCCATCTAAATCAAGAGATAAATGAACGCCATCCGTCTTACTCTTCAAGTAATCAATGGACTCTTCCATTACCTTCGTCATACCAAGGCGATCGATTTCATGCATCGTATATACTTTAATGCCTTTTTCTTTAATTAACTCTCTTTCTCCTTCATCTAAAGAACGAGCTCCAATGATGACAATGTTTTCAGGCTTAATCTTTGGTGAGTTCTGCCCGATACTTGTCAAATCTTCATGGCCGATACCCAGGCTCACCGCAAGAGGCATGCCATGAATATTACCTGACGGAGACGTATCCCCTGTATTCAAATCACCATGTGCGTCATACCAAATCACACCTAAATTCTCATAGTGAGGAGAAACGCCAGCCAATGTTCCGATCGCAATACTGTGGTCTCCACCAAAGATCAATGGGAAATCTCCACTCCCGATAACATCATTCACCTTACCAGCCAACGTCTCACTGGCTTCAGCAACCGCTTTCAAATTACGCAGGTTCGTATCAGGATTATTATGTACACGCTCTGCCTGGCCAATCTCGATGTCCCCTAAGTCCTTAATCTCATACCCAAGGTTTTCAAGACGCTCAACGATTCCGGCGTAACGGATAGCACTCGGCCCCATATCCACGCCTCTGCGCATTTGACCTAAATCCATCGGTACACCAATAATAGAAATGTTTTTCTTCATGAAAAATTCCCCCAATTCGAAATTTATTTACTCCTCTATTTTATCCATACAATAAGCCATGGTTCAACTGGACAGGATTGTGTATATATATGCGTGTGTAGAGGTATTAAAGGTGGAATGGTGTAAGATTATGTAGACGTTTTTTGGACGAGGATGCCAGTGGGGGAAATTGATATTGATTCGTGGTCCGGGGTAAAGGGCGATTTGAAAATACGGGAAAGTCGATAATAAATTAAGCAATCCTTTAAACCGACGCCTAAATAGTAGCATTTAATACCCATTCTATCTTCACACACAAAAAAACCTCAAATCTCCTAAAAGATTCAAGGTTTAATCATGTCGTATGTATGGTTAGTTTACTTCGCTCACGCTTCGTAAACGGAAAGATATTTTGCTCTCGCAAAAATCTTTGGTGGAGCCTAGCGGGATCGAACCGCTGACCTCCTGCGTGCAAAGCAGGCGCTCTCCCAGCTGAGCTAAGGCCCCATCATGTGATTAAGATTATAGAGAAATTCTCACACCATGCGATGTGAGAAAATGTGTGATGAGCCATGAAGGACTCGAACCTTCGACCCTCTGATTAAAAGTCAGATGCTCTACCAACTGAGCTAATGGCTCGTAATGGCTGGGCTAGCTGGATTCGAACCAACGCATGTCGCAGTCAAAGTGCGATGCCTTACCGCTTGGCTATAGCCCAATAATTACTCTAATGGCATAAAAAAGGGACATTTATAGGATGTCCATTTTACACTTAAATATACAGTGGTGGAGGGGGGCAGATTCGAACTGCCGAACCCGAAGGAGCGGATTTACAGTCCGCCGCGTTTAGCCACTTCGCTACCCCTCCAGCTAAAAAAACATGGTGCCGGCAAGAGGACTTGAACCCCCAACCTACTGATTACAAGTCAGTTGCTCTACCAGTTGAGCTACACCGGCATATTGAATTTAAAAAGTGTTTAAGGAAAGACATTTTGCTGTCGCAAATTCAATGAAGTTTATTTTACTTTCGTAAAAAAACTTGGTGGAGGATGACGGGATCGAACCGCCGACCCTCTGCTTGTAAGGCAGATGCTCTCCCAGCTGAGCTAATCCTCCAATATGTAATGGTTAGTTATTTTGCTTGCGCAAAAAACTTTGGTGACCCATACGGGATTCGAACCCGTGTTACCGCCGTGAAAGGGCGGTGTCTTAACCGCTTGACCAATGGGCCATTCAAATAAAAATATAAAAGCTTCCAACCGGGCTCGAACCGGTGACCTCTTCCTTACCATGGAAGCACTCTACCTGCTGAGCTATGGAAGCAATGGCTCCGCAGGCAAGATTCGAACTTGCGACCGATCGGTTAACAGCCGATAGCTCTACCACTGAGCTACTGCGGAATAATATAGCCTGGCGACGTCCTACTCTCACAGGGGGAGATCCCCCAACTACCATCGGCGCTGAAGAGCTTAACTTCCGTGTTCGGCATGGGAACGGGTGTGACCTCTTCGCCATTATCACCAGACATATTGCTTACAATGACAAATACTATTATATAATATTTTCAGTGTTTTTCAAGGGGTAAATTAAAATTTATTCCCTGAAAACTA
>NZ_JXZC01000011.1 GCF_000935355.1 Rossellomorea aquimaris | reverse complement strand
CGCGAGGGTTCAAATCCCTCCTTCTCCGCCATATTATGGCCCATTGGTCAAGCGGTTAAGACACCGCCCTTTCACGGCGGTAACACGGGTTCGAATCCCGTATGGGTCATCTGAAAAAAGACTATCATTTTGATAGTCTTTTTTTTATTGTATAAAGAAGAATTGGTGGTCATTTTATTAAAAATAAAATGAAAATATGACTAAATAAAGAGATTTAGTTGAATATGAAGCCAGATCGGGGCTAGATTAATCGGTTTTACATGAGAAAGCATGCTTCTACTTCTGTACGAGGGATATATTATCGACATTGACCATTATATTATCGACTTTCCGCCATATATTATCGACATTGACCATTATATTATCGACTTTCCCCATTATATTATCAACTTCTACACTCCTCTTTTCAGTTCACATTTTAATTACAATAAAAGGAGGATACGAGGGAACATTAGTCAGTGATCTTCAAAGAGTAAAAGGCTTATACCACCTTTTAAATTTCTCCATTATTCATATCCAGTATTCCATCACCTAACCCCGATTCCTCCAAAGATTACACTATGTAGGGGTTCTCCATTATTGTACTTTAAGACAGGTTTCATCCATCCTAAGAATGCAAATGCCAGATCTATTATCCATTATTAATCACCCCTCCATTCGACACCGCCCAGGCCTCCCACAACAAACCAAAAACCATACAAAATACCGGAATCCTTCTGCTTTTTCATCAAATTTCACTTTTTTTAATTAAAAAACTTTCGACAAATTTCGCTATGGATTCAACACGATTCCCCTATGTTCTTCCAATGTAAACCCTATCATTTAGTAAGACTTTCCAATAGTGTACCTTTTTAATAAATGTATGTAGGAAATTGTCGTAATTGAGCGACGATAATAAAAAGGATTTTGATGAAGTTGAAAGAAAGTAGTAAGTAGATTGAAAAAATGTAGGTGAGATGATGAACGCAATGACCATATCAGATTATGATGTTTTTTTGTTTCATGAGGGAAATTTGCAGCAGGCCTATCAGTTTATGGGTTCACATGTGAGAAGAGATTCCACAGGGACCTATACAGAATTTTGCGTTTGGGCACCGAAAGCAAGACATGTTTCATTGGTTGGATCTTTTAATGATTGGAATGGGACCGGGTATGAACTTACAAGGCGGAATAACGAAGGTTTATGGACAATTCGCATTGATGGGGATCTATCGGGAGAAACGTATAAGTACGAGATTACGACTCTATCGGGATCCAAGAAGCTGAAGGCGGACCCCTATGGATTTGCTTCCGAGAAGCGTCCAAATACTGCAAGCGTGGTGTATGAGCTGCAGGGATTTTCATGGGAAGATGAGGAGTGGCTTGAACATCGAGCCAGTTCGACGGTCTATGACAAGCCTATGGCGATTTATGAAGTGCATTTAGGCACATGGAAAAAGAAAGCGGGGAAGTTTCTTTCTTATAAGGAATTGGCACAGCAATTGATTCCTCATGTGAAAGAACAAGGATTTACACATATTGAGTTGCTGCCTGTCACGGAGCATCCGTTTGATCGTTCTTGGGGGTATCAAGGTACTGGCTATTATTCTCCGACTAGTCGCTATGGCTCACCTCATGAATTGATGGCGTTCGTGAATGAATGTCATTTACATAATATTGGCGTGATTTTGGATTGGGTCCCTGGTCATTTTTGTAAGGACGCTCACGGGTTATACGAATTTGATGGTTCTTTTGCTTATGAGTATGGAGAGGAAAGGGATCGTGAGAATTATACCTGGGGAACGGCGAATTTTGATTTAGGTAAGGGAGAAGTGAGAAGCTTCCTGATTTCGAATGCCCGTTTCTGGATGGATCTTTATCATATTGATGGATTCAGGATTGATGCAGTTGCCAACATTATTTACTGGGCTAACCAGGGAGAGCTTGCTCCCAATGAAGGAGCCATACAGTTTTTGAAAAACTTGAATAAGGCAGTGTTCGAGTATGATTCTTCGATTCTGATGATTGCGGAGGATTCTACAGACTGGCCTCAGGTGACGTCTCCAGTTCATTACGGAGGACTTGGCTTTAATTATAAGTGGAATATGGGATGGATGAATGACGTCCTTAAATATATGGAAACAGACACGTCTGAAAGAAGGCATGTACATTCTCTTATCACATTTTCATTGTTATATGCGTACTCAGAGAATTATGTGCTTCCCTTTTCCCATGATGAAGTGGTGCATGGGAAGAAGTCATTATTGAATAAAATGCCAGGTGATTACTGGCAGAAATTCGCTCAATATCGTCTGCTCCTGAGCTATATGATGGCTCATCCAGGGAAAAAGCTTCTGTTTATGGGAAGTGAACTTGCCCCGTTTTCAGAGTGGAAGGATTTAGAGGAAATAGATTGGCATTTATTGGATTACGAATATCATCACAAATTCAACTCATATTTTAAAGAACTTATGCATTTATATAAAGGTGCTGAACCATTATTCCAAATGGATCATCGTTCAGAGGGATTTGAATGGGTGGATGTGGATAATAGGGAGCAGCAGATTTTCTCTTTTATCAGGAATGGGAAAGAGGAGGGTGATCATCTTGTGGTGATCTGTAATTTCAGCCCTCATGTGTATCATCAGTATAAGGTGGGAGTCAATAAAGTTTCTTCTTATGAAGAAATTTGGAATAGTGATGATGAACGATTTGGCGGATCACATCAGGTGAACCCTATGCCTCTTACAGTACACAGCGAGCCGTACCATGGAAGAGAAGGATATGTGGAAATGACGATTCCACCATACGCAGCCGTTTATTTAAAACCAATAGATTGAAAGGGGAGAGAGCAAGATGGCAAAAGGTAGATGTGTGGCCATGTTATTAGCAGGTGGAAAAGGGAGCCGTTTAAGCTCATTGACGAAGAGTCTGGCGAAACCAGCCGTACCGTTTGGAGGAAAATATCGCATTATTGATTTCACATTAAGCAATTGCACAAATTCAGGGATTGATACGGTGGGTGTCCTTACCCAGTACCAGCCATTAGTATTAAATTCTTATATCGGAATCGGAAGTGCATGGGATCTTGACCGTAAAAATGGGGGAGTCACCGTTCTGCCGCCTTATGCAGAATCATCTGAGATGCGCTGGTATACAGGAACGGCCAGTGCCATTTATCAAAATATGAATTACCTTGAGCAATATGATCCAGAGTATGTACTGATACTTTCAGGAGATCACATTTACAAGATGGATTATAGTAAAATGCTCGACTATCACATCGAGAAGAAAGCGGATGTCTCTATCTCCGTCATTGAAGTAGGCTGGGATGAGGCGAGCAGGTTCGGTCTGATGAACACGAATGAGGATATGAGAATTACTGAATTCGAGGAAAAGCCGGCTTTCCCTAAGAGTAACCTTGCTTCTATGGGAATCTATATTTTCAATTATTCTGTACTGAAGGACTATTTGGAGATGGATGAGCGTAATCCTGATTCCAGCCATGACTTTGGGAAGGATGTTATTCCTTTACTGCTTGATGAGAAGAAAAAGCTGATGGCCTATCCGTTTAAAGGGTACTGGAAGGATGTCGGAACAGTTAAGAGCCTATGGGAAGCGAATATGGACTTGATTGATGAGAAAAATGAGCTGAATCTGTTTGATCATGACTGGAGAGTGTATTCGGTGAATCCGAATGAGCCGCCTCAATATATTTCTGAAGAAGCACTTGTTGAGGGGTCCCTTGTGAATGAAGGGTGTACGATTGAAGGGACGATTCGTAAATCCGTCCTGTTTCAAGGAACAACGGTAAAAAGAGGAGCACATGTAAGCCGATCAGTCGTCATGCCGGATGCAGTCATTGGGGAAAACGCCTATATCGAGCAGGCAATCGTACCGTCGAATGTCAAGGTTCCGAACGGCCTGTGCATCATGCCGGAAGAAGGATCGGATGAAATCATCCTGGTTACGGAATCATTCATTGAAACACTACTGGAACAAGAAAAAGTGTAAAGGTTAAAGACCCACATTACAACTTAAGAGGAGGAAGTGTTTTGAAAAATTCAATGCTTGGCGTTATTGATGCTACTAGTTACTACGATTCGTTGGAGGATTTACTGTTACATCGTTCATTAGCTGCTCTGCCGATTGCAGGGAGATACCGCTTGATCGACTTTGTACTCTCCAATATGGTGAATTCAGATATTGGCTCCGTTGCGATTTTCCCTAAGTTTCAATACCGTTCCCTTATGGACCATCTTGGATCAGGGAAGAACTGGGATCTGAACCGGAAGCGTGACGGGTTGTTTTTCTTCCCTGCACCAGGATTAGAGGCGAATGAAGAGGGTGTGGGTTCATTTAATCACTTCGCCCATCACTTGGACTATTTTTATCGCAGTACCCAGGAATATGCATTGATCAGCAATTGCTTTACCTTATGCAATATCGACTATCAACCGGTGCTAGAACGCCATATCCATATCGGTTGTGATATAACGGAAATGCGTCATAACGGAAACTCTTTAGATATGTACCTGGTGAAAACGTCTACACTCATTGATTTGATAGAGAAGCGACGTGAAACAGGCTATACGTGTATGCAGGATGTTGTGGATGATATGGATAGCGGCTTTAAGGTGTGCGGCTATGAGCATGAGGGATTTGTTCAGACGATTGATTGCATTGAAGAATACTATGATGCCAGCATGAAACTTTTGAATCTATCTTATTGGAAAGAGTTGTTCAAAAAGGATTCACCAATCTACACGAAGGTGAAGGATGAGCCGCCAACACGCTACACTTCAGCTGCAAGTGTGAAAAATAGTATTATCGCCAATGGATGCTTCATAGAAGGCCAAGTGAAGAATTCTACCATGTTCAGAGCGGTCAAGGTAGGAAAAAATACGATGATTTCGGACAGCATCATTATGCAGAAGAGCCAAATTGGAGATAACTGTGTACTAGAGAATGTAATCTTAGATAAAGATGTGAGAATCGAGGATGGCGTCAAGCTTATCGGAGATCCAAACAATCCAATAGTCATTCGCAAAGGGATGATTCAAGGAGCGCTGATGAATTCGTGAAAGTGTTATTTGTAGTATCTGAGTGTGTCCCTTTTATTAAATCTGGAGGCTTGGCAGATGTTGCAGGCGCTTTGCCTAAGGAATTAAGGAGTTTAGGGACGGATGTCAGGGTGATCCTGCCTAAATATGGTGGGATCCCTCATGAGTTTCGTTCAAAAATGAAAAAGAAGAAAGAGTTCTTCGTGTCAGTTGGCTGGCGGAATCAGTATTGTGGAATTGAAGAGTACAGTGAAAATGGTGTAACGTATTATTTTATCGATAATGAATACTATTTTAATCGGGATCGTTTATACGGGTATTTTGATGATGGTGAGCGCTTTGCGTATTTTACGAGAGCGGTGTTGGAAAGTATCGCTGTTCTTGATTTTTATCCAGATGTGATTCATTGTCATGACTGGCACACGGGAATGGTTCCATTTTTATTAAGAACCGAATACCAGGAGAGACCGGGTTATTCGTTTATCCGCAGTGTGTTCACCATTCACAATCTTCAATTTCAAGGGATTTATCCTAAACAGGTGATGACTGACTTATTAGGCATTCACGATAAGTATTTTCATCACGAATACCTTGAGTTCTATGGAAATATCAATTTTATGAAGGGCGCTTTGATTTCGGCGGATTTTGTTACCACGGTGAGTCCTACATACAAAGAGGAGATTCTGACGCCATATTACGGGGAAAAGCTTCATAATATCCTGGGACAGCGATACAACCAATTATTAGGTATTTTAAACGGTATTGATGATGAAGTGTACAATCCTGATGACGGAGAGTTTCCTTACTTTAGCGGCAACCTTCATGGAAAGAAGAAAGCGAAGCTTCACCTGCAAAAAAGCTTGGGATTAGAAGAAAATGAAGGAATCCCTCTTGTGTCCATCATTTCAAGGTTAACGAATCAAAAAGGGCTTGAACTAGTAAGAGGAGTATTTCATGAAATGCTCCAGGAAGAAGTTCAATTTGTCCTTCTGGGAACAGGGGATTGGGAGTTTGAACAATTCTTCAGGGAGATGGAATGGACGTATACGGATAAGGTCAGGGTACAAATCGGATTTAATGAGGACCTGGCAAAGCAGATCTATTCTGCCAGTGATTTGTTCCTGATGCCTTCTAAATTCGAACCGTGCGGACTGGGGCAACTGATTGCCATGAGATATGGAGCCCTGCCGCTTGTCCGGGAAACGGGGGGATTGAACGACACAGTTGAATCCTATAATGAAGAAACGAAGACAGGAAACGGTTTTTCGTTTAAGAACTTTAATGCCCATGATATGCTCTACACCTATCAAAGGGCTCTATCGTATTTCTACGAAGATCCGGAAACATGGAATCATATTGTACGAACTGCAATGAATAAGGATTATAGTTGGGCACAATCGGCCTTTAAGTATAATCAACTATATGCTGACCTGGTATCAAGGAGTGAAAGCCATGTTTTCTGATCCAATTGAATTTAAAGAAATGTTTCTGAAGAAGCTTGAAATGATGTATGGGAAGACCTTTCCTGAGTCTACGAGTCAGGATCAGTTCTTCACATTAGGTCACCTTATAAGGGAATACATCTCGATGAACTGGATTCATACGAATGAGCAGTACCGGTTCAGTAAACAAAAGCAGGTGTATTACTTATCGATTGAATTTCTCTTGGGACGCCTGCTTCGCCAGAACCTGATGAACTTAGGAATCTACGATATTGTGGATAAGGGATTAAAGGATTTAGGTATTGACCTTGCTGAAATGGAAGAGGTTGAGCACGATGCGGGACTAGGAAACGGTGGCCTGGGGCGCTTGGCTGCATGTTTCTTGGACTCATTAGCTTCCCTTAATTTACCTGGACATGGCTATGGGATCCGTTACAAGCATGGATTGTTTGAACAAAAGATCGTCAACGGTTTTCAGATGGAGCTTCCGGAGCAGTGGCTGCGTCATGGGCATGTATGGGAGGTTCGAAAGTCAGATCTTACCGTCGAAGTGCCTTTCTGGGGAAAGGTGGAATCCTATACGGAAAATGATGTTTTGAAGTTCCGTCACGTGGATGCAGAAGTAGTAGCGGCCGTACCTTATGATATGCCTGTAGTAGGATATGAAACGTCGACGGTTAATACTCTTCGATTATGGAGTGCTGAACCTGCTGCTTATAAAGCCGGGAAAGATATGATGAAATACAAGCGTGATACTGAAGCGATCACAGAATTTCTTTATCCAGACGATACCCATGATGAGGGAAAGATCCTGCGTCTGAAACAGCAGTATTTCCTTGTATCAGCGAGCATCCGTTCCATTCTTGATTCCTATCTTTACCGGAATGGTGACCTGAAGGAACTGCATGAGAATATATCGATCCATATCAATGATACTCATCCGGTCCTTGCGATACCGGAACTGATGAGGGTCCTTCTTGATGAGTATTCCTTTGAATGGGAGGAAGCGTGGGAAATCACGACGAACACATTCGCCTATACGAATCATACAACTCTTTCGGAGGCACTGGAAAGATGGCCGATCCGTATTTTCAAGCCGCTGTTCCCCCGCATCCATATGATTGTGAATGAAATCAATGAGAGATTCTGTCAGGAGTTGTGGAAGGAGTATCCCGGTGAGTGGAAGCGGATAGAGGATATGGCGATCATCTCCCATGATGAAGTGAAAATGGCTCATTTGGCTATTGTAGGAAGCTTTAGTGTGAATGGAGTAGCCAAGATTCATACAGAAATTCTAAAGCTCAGAGAAATGAACTTATTCTATCAATATTATCCTGATAAATTTAATAGTAAAACGAATGGCATTACCCATAGAAGGTGGCTGCTGAATAGCAATCCGGCCCTTTCGAACTTGATAACCTCTTCCATCGGGGATGGGTGGATCAAAGATCCCGATAAGTTAGCGGATTTGAAGGACTATCATCATGATACGGCGTTTCTTAAGGACCTTCATGATGTGAAACAGGAAAATAAACGGAAGCTCGCCGATCGAATATTTGAAAGCAATGGAATCATCGTCGATCCCTCTTCGATTTTTGACATTCAAGTGAAGCGGCTCCATGCGTATAAACGCCAGCTGATGAATGTTTTACACATTCTCCATCTCTATAATCGCTGTGTGGAAGATCCGAGTTTTGATTTTCATCCGCGAACATTCATTTTTGGTGCGAAAGCATCACCGGGTTACTACTATGCGAAGAAAATCATTAAGTTGATCCACTCTGTAGCGGATCTGGTGAATGACCACCCGCTTGTAAAAGGGCGGATTAAAGTCGTATTCCTGGAAAACTACCGGGTATCATTAGCTGAAGAAATCATTCCCGCAGCTGATCTGTCAGAACAGATTTCAACAGCCAGCAAAGAAGCATCGGGTACAGGAAATATGAAGTTCATGATGAATGGTGCCTTGACCATTGGAACATTGGACGGGGCGAATATTGAGATTCTTGAGCAAGTGGGGAAAGACAATATCTTTATATTTGGATTAACGGCTGATGAAGTAATGAAATATCAGCATCACGGTGGATACTATGCCATGGAGTATTTCCACTATGATACCCGTATTAAGAAGGTGTTGAATCAATTGATCGATGACACACTTCCTGATGCAGGCGACCATTTTGAAACCATTTATGACTCCTTACTGACTGAGAACGATCAATTCTTTGTTTTAAGGGATTTCGATTCCTATGTGAGGGCTCACGAACAAGCAGGAAAAGCGTATGAAAATAAAGAGCATTGGTCCCGAATGTGCTTACAGAACATTGCCAATTCCGGCTATTTTTCGAGTGACCGGACGATTGAGCAGTATGCGAAGGATATATGGGGCATTACACAGGGCAGTTTAATAAAGTAGAAAAAAGCTTGGGGAAAGTTCCCCCAAGCTTTTTTATTTGTTTTTCTTATCAGAAATATAACTGTCGCCATCTTTATACGGAATGTCGCCCAATGTGGATTCCATATTGTTTTCATCCAGCATATCCTCATATTCTTCATGAGTCTTTGAAGGATATGCCTTGCGATTGGAGCCTTCCATGTCGGTTCCGACAAAGGATTCGAAATCCTCGGTAAATCCTTCTGAAGTGTCCTCATCCTGATACAATTCCGAATAGTCTTCATAATCACCTTCGAAGTCAGAAGGTGTTTCGGATGTGCCGAAGCGTCCTACTTCCTGAAAGCTGTCTTGATCATCCCGCACATTTCCGTCTGTTTCATGCCTGAATTCGTTATCAACAGGCGGCTGCAGTACATCTTCCTCTACGGGTCTATCCTGAGGTGTCGATTGTTCAGGTGAATGATCTTTACAATAAAGTGTTGTTGGAATGACTTCCAAACGCTCATAAGGAATCTCCCCACCACATTCTTTGCATTGTCCATAAGTTCCTTGTTCGATCGCCTCAAGGGCATTGTGAATTTTATTTAGTTCAAGTTTGGCGTGGTCATCTATGGCGAAATCCTTCTCTCGTTCATATAACTCTGTTCCCATGTCGGCAGGATGGTTATCGTAAAGGGAAAGTTCACCTGAGTTATCACGTTCATTTGTATGGTGAAGATTATCTAAATCCTGATGAAGATGTTCCTGAAGCTGTTTTTCCTGTTGAACCAATTCTTGTTTCAGTGTCTGTTTTTGGCTGTCTGTTAGCAATTTCTTCACATCCTTCATTATGTTCGCTTAAATAATGTACTAACCATACTTTATCCGAAAGTGGGGTTGTTAAAACATAAAAAAAAGCCGAACCCTAAATGAAGGGGGCGACTCACGTTTTTTTACAGCATATAAGCAAGTAATAGTCCAATGGATAGCAGGAATCCGAAGATGGTGTTTGTTTGTGCGGTTGCTTTCATGGCGGGCATCATTTCGATCGGCTGTGATTTGCCGATGAATCCTGTCGTTGCCTTGACGGCTTTCGGAATGCTTAGAAAGGCAACAAATAGCCAAGGTGATGAAACGCCTGCAAGGACCAAACCGATAATCCAGCCATAGGATACGACAAACATGCCGCCCAAAAGGATGATCGCTCCTTTTCTTCCTAAAAGGATTGCGATGGTTTTTCGGCCGTTCTCTTTATCCCCGTCCAGGTCGCGGATGTTATTCGCTAATAGAATGGCGCCGACTAAAATGGATACTGGAACAGACAATAGAATGCTGTCACCATTGATATATCCAGTTTGAATGTAGAACGATATGAGTATGATCACAAGTCCCATAAAAAAACCGGCTACAATTTCCCCAAAAGGTGTGTAAGCAATTGGCATAGGTCCGCCAGTATAAAAGTACCCTGCTGCCATGCACACTATACCTATGAGTGCAAGCCACCATGTGCTATTAAGACAAATATAAATTCCTAATAAAAGTGCGATTCCGTACAGTGAAAAAGCAAGGTTTATGACCGTGGATGGCTTAACCCCGTTCCGGACGATTGCTCCGCCGATACCGACAGAATGCTCTGTATCCAAGCCTCTTTTATAGTCATAATATTCATTGAACATATTGGTAGCAGCCTGGATGAGCAAGCAGGCAATGAGCATGGCTGCAAACAGTGATAAACTGACCTTGGTAAATTGCAGAGCTAGTACAGTCCCCAGTAAGACAGGTACAAATGCAGCTGTAAGAGTGTGTGGCCTTGTAAGCTGCCACCAGATCTTCCACCCTTTATCTGATTCCAACACGTTGGATGCTTGTTGTTCCATCATATTCTCTCCCTTACGCAATAAGGAATTTTTCAGAAAACATTACAATTCCTTTACAGATTAAAGTGTAGGTAAAGGGAAGAAGACTGTCAATCATTTTTTAAAAATCTGTGAAGGTGCTATTTTCCAGTAATTGAGGACTTTTACAACGCTTTTGGTTTCTCAAAAGGGGAAAAAGGGTTTATTATATATAATAAGGATAAATATTGTTAACATGTCTTAAACTTCGTTGACACACCTTAAAGACAGGTGTATCTTAAAATAAGTTTGAATATCGTACGTGATTTTTGTTTGGGGGAATTCAATTGGTTACCATCCATAAAACCAATATTGAAAAAGCATATGATACAGCCAAAATGAAGGCTAAACAATTACATCACCCCGTCCTTCTCAGCATAGTGGAGGAAGTCGATGCAGTCGATCCTCTTTCTTTTTATTATGGAGGAAGCTCTTTTGTTGGTGAGCGTTTCCTATGGAAGGACCGTGATCATACCATCTCGCTAGTAGGGCTTGGAGCGGCTCATATACTGTCTACGAATGAGATTGAAGAACGATTTTTTACGGTAGAGAAAGAGTGGAAGCGCTTAATTGAAGAGTCTGTCGTTTTGACCGGGGAGGAAATTGCAGGCACAGGACCTTTGTTATTTGGCGGCTTTAGCTTTGATCCGCTTAAATCTATCGGAGAAGAGTGGGGGCAATTCTCGAACGGAACGTTTCAATTACCTATGTTCATGCTGACAAAGCCGGGAAAAACCAATTATTTAACGGTTAATTTCATTTGTCATCCCGATGAGGAAGAAGCCCTATTCTATGATCGTATCAGAGTCAAGGATGAACTGCTTGCAAACGCGAGGATGCCTATTATTCCTGAGCAGCCCCAGTGGCTGCAAAATCGGGATATGAAGCCTGAAGAATGGAAGGATTCTGTTCAAAGTGTGGTGAGCCGTTTAAAACAGGGTGAAATGGAAAAGGTAGTGCTTGCCAGAAAATGTGAAGTGTCGTTTGATGCGCAAGTGTCATCTGATTTTGTATTGGATAATTTGTGGAAGCAGCAGCCGGACAGTTTTGTCTTCAGCTTTGAAAGGGAAGATAGCTGCTTTATCGGAGCTACGCCCGAACGCCTCGTGAAGAAATCGGGGGAAGAAATTCTTTCCACCTGTTTAGCAGGCTCGATTGCCCGCGGGGAAACGCTGGAGAGTGATGAGAAGCTGGGCGAAGAGCTCCTTGAGGATGAAAAGAACCGTTATGAGCATCAGCTTGTGGTGGAGAGCATTCAAGACGCTCTTGCACCTTTATGTGAAACATTGACGATCCCATCTTCGCCTCAGTTGATGAAGCTGAAAGACATTCAGCATTTATATACGCCTGTCATTGGACAGGCGTCTGAACATACATCTCTTATCAATCTGGTGGAAAAATTACATCCGACACCTGCATTGGGTGGGGTACCAAGGGATAAGGCATTGCATGTGATCAGGGAAGAGGAGGACATGGATCGCGGTCTGTATGCGGGTCCTGTCGGCTGGATCGATGCTTATGGAAATGGTGAGTATGCCGTTGCCCTTCGCTCAGGTCTTCTTCAAAGGGATAAGGCTTATTTATATGCAGGATGCGGGATAGTGGCAGACTCTCAGCCTGAAAGTGAATTTAAGGAAACACAAATGAAATTTCGACCGATGCTAAGGGCATTAGGGGGAAACATACATGATTGATGAACATCAGCAGAATTTAACACATTATTTAGCGGCTTTTATTGAAGAATTAGTTGGAAATGGAGTAGACGAAGTAGTCATTAGCCCTGGCTCTCGATCTACTCCTTTGGCGTTATTATTTGCCCATCATCCTAATGTGAAAACATATGTTAATGTAGATGAACGATCGGCTGCTTTTTTTGCATTGGGAATCGCGAAAGTAAAAGAAAAGCCGGTTGTCCTTCTCTGCAGTTCGGGAACTGCAGGGGCCAATTACTATCCAGCTATCATTGAAGCCCGTTATGCCAAAGTGCCGCTTATTGTCCTGACGGCCGATCGTCCTCATGAATTAAGAGAGGTGGGGGCACCGCAAGCCATTCATCAGATTGATCTTTACGGGAAACACGTGAAATGGTCAATTGACATGGCCCTGCCGGAAAATCTCCCATCCATGATTCAATATGCACAATCATCTGCTGTCAGGGGTGTAGCCGTATCCACAGGTCATCCTCAAGGACCTGTCCACTTTAATTTTCCTTTTAGAGAACCTCTCATACCCGATCTAAACCAGGTTGAATTTTCAAGGGACACACCTTTGAAAAGAGTCCATCAGGGAGACCGGCAATTATCTCCGGATCTAAAAGAGGAACTTCAGGAGGAATTGATGAAGTCCGAGCGTCCCCTTGTTGTATGTGGACCAGGGTTAAATGGGGATGCTGCACTTCCTATTGTGCAATTTGCAGAGTATTATGGTCTGCCCGTTGTGGCTGATCCTCTTTCCTTTATCCGGAGTGGAAACCATTCAAAAGAAAATATTATTGATGCCTATGATACTTTCTTAAGGATTGATGAATTGAAGGGTACATTGAGACCCGATCTCGTCATCCGTTTCGGTGCTATGCCTGTATCGAAAGCCCTTATGATTTTCCTGAGGGAGTTGCCTGAAATCCCGACTTGGATCGTTAGTAAGTCTGAGGAATGGCAGGACCCAACGGCTAAAGGAACGAATTATATTTATTGCGAGGAAAAATGGTTTTGTGAGAGCTTTATGAATCAAGAATATACAAGTAATCACGACTGGTTAAATCGTTGGTTGGGTGCAAATAACGATAGCAAAGATCTTCTGTTAAAAGGCCAACATGAGTGGGATGAAGGGGTAGCTGTACATCAGCTGGTACAGCACCTTCCTAAGGGAGCGACTCTTTTTTCAAGTAACAGTATGCCTATTCGTGATCTTGACACCTATTTCTTTACAAATGACCGTTCTCTTCGCATCTTTGCGAATCGGGGGGCTAATGGAATTGACGGAGTGGTATCTACTGCTCTTGGCATGAGTACAAGAGCACGGCCGATGTACCTATTAATTGGGGATTTGGCATTTTTCCATGATCTAAACGGTTTATTGATGGCCAGGAAATATCAACTCAATATGACGATTGTTGTGATGAATAATAACGGCGGAGGAATCTTTTCTTATTTACCGCAGGCGAACGACCAGAATCATTTTGAAGACCTTTTTGGCACCCCGATGGATTTGGAGTTTGTCCACGCAGCCAAGCTATTCGGCGCGGGTTATTTCCATGTCACTTCACAGGAGCAGTTTTTTCCGGCCCTTCAGGAAGCTGATCAAAGAATGGGAATCAACATCATTGAGGTCATGACGAACCGTGAAGAAAATGTAGCAAATCATCGTAATTTGTGGGATTTTGTTTCCCGGGAAATGGTGAAGAAATTGAAGGGTGAAAATCAGTGATCCTTCAAGTGAATGATATTCGTTATTTTGTAGAAGTTAAAGGAGAAGGAGAGCCTTTGGTTTTTCTTCATGGATTTACCGGGGATACGACGACATGGTCACGGATCACCGATCGGTTATCTTCCACCTTTACATGCGTAAGCATTGATTTGATCGGTCATGGCCGCACAGAAGCCCCTGAGGATTTCTCACGTTATACAATGGATCATGTATCAAATGATCTTGATTCCATTTTGTCTGCATTGGAAGTAGACCAGGCGATCTTCATCGGCTATTCCATGGGTGGTCGGACGGCCCTTCACTTCGCCATGAGGTATCCTCAAAAGGTGAAGGCCTTGATTCTCGAGAGTGCCTCTCCCGGATTGAAAACGGGTGAAGAAAGAATGGAACGGCGGAAAAAAGACCATGCGTTAGCCGACAGGATCATGAGAGAAGGAATGGAAGCCTTCGTCGACTTTTGGGAAGAGATTCCCTTGTTTGCTTCTCAAAAGAGACTGAATGATGAGGAACGTGCCGAGATTCGGAAGCAGCGCCTGGGTCAGTCCCCTTTAGGGTTGTCCAATAGCTTAAAAGGAATGGGGACAGGGGCTCAAGACTCATGGTGGGACAAGTTGGCCGGGCTTTCTATACCAGTCCATTTACTTGTCGGAGAGATGGATCAGAAGTTTGTTCAAATTGCAAAAGAAATGAAAAAGCTTAATCCGGACTTTCAAATCACGACAATTTCCAACACAGGTCATGCAATTCATGTGGAAGAACCGCGAAAGTTTGGTACAATAATAGAGGAACTATTGTTAACTACATAAAGGAGGAACAAACCAATGGCTTTTGAATGGGTTTCAGAAAGAAATTACGAAGATATTTTGTACGAAACATATAATGGAATCGCTAAGATTACGATCAATCGACCAGAAGTTCGTAACGCATTCCGTCCTAAAACCGTCATGGAATTAATCGATGCATTTGCATATGCACGCGACGATTCCAAGGTGGGTGTCATCGTTTTAACGGGTGCCGGTGAGAAGGCATTCTGTTCAGGCGGAGACCAAAGAGTGCGAGGACATGGCGGATATGTCGGGGAAGATGAAATCCCACGCCTGAATGTATTGGACTTACAGCGCCTGATCCGAGTGATACCTAAGCCGGTCATCGCCATGGTGGCAGGTTATGCGATCGGGGGAGGACATGTCCTTCACGTCGTATGTGATATTACGATTGCTGCTGACAATGCAATCTTCGGGCAAACAGGTCCTAAAGTAGGAAGCTTTGACGCAGGTTACGGTGCAGGATATCTTGCACGCATCGTAGGTCACAAGAAAGCAAAAGAAATCTGGTACCTGTGCCGTCAGTACAACGCACAAGAAGCGCTTGAAATGGGTCTTGTCAATACAGTCGTTCCATATGAGCAGCTTGAAGCGGAAACGGTTCAGTGGGCATCAGAGATGCTTGAGAAAAGCCCGACTGCCCTTCGTTTCTTAAAAGCTTCATTCAACGCAGATACAGATGGATTGGCAGGTTTGCAGCAGCTTGCAGGTGACGCTACACTACTATACTACACAACGGAAGAAGCCAAGGAAGGCAGAGACGCATTCAAAGAAAAGCGTAAACCGGACTTCGGACAATTCCCTCGTTTCCCTTGATCTAAGGTGGCCTGATGAATCTAATTTGGATTCATCGGGCTTTTTTAAAATAAAAATTGTAAATAGCATAAACAAGAAAGGAATGGAGAATCACAGGATGACTACACAGCAATTGCCTAACTGGCTAAAACAAAGAGCATTCTTAACCCCTGATCGGATGGCAATAAGTAATGGTGATGTGGAATATACCTTCGGGGAGCTCTGGGAAAAAGCAATCCACATCGGTGAGCAGCTTCATACCATAGTGAAATCTTCTGCACATCCGTTTGTAGGACTCATGATTAAAAATAAAGTGGAATCTGTGTTGGTCGTTCATGCCATTCAACAGCTAGGATTCACAACTGTACTATTAAATAACAAACTAAGTTCCAAGGAATTATCTTTTCAGATACAGGATATGGAGTTAACAACAGTCATTTATGAAGATGAGTTTGAAGGGAAGTTGTCTTTTCTAAAGGAAGGCGTTGATGGGATCCCATTCTCTCAAGTGTTTCAAACACCACCTACAAGCTTTAAAGTAAAGGATTATTTTCAGTTAGACCAAGCATGCTCGGTCATGTATACCTCGGGTACGACCGGAGCCCCAAAAGGAGTTCTTCAATCATACGGAAACCATTGGTGGAGTGCAATTGGATCTTCTTTGAACCTGGGAATAAGTGAAAATGATGCCTGGCTTTGCTCGGTTCCCCTCTTTCATATCAGCGGATATTCGATCCTTATGAGAAGTGTGATTTATGGGATGAAGGTACGACTGTTTGAAACCTTTGACGTAGCAGGGATTAATCAGGAGCTTGAAAGTGGAAGGGTCACGATCATGTCCGTTGTGAGCAATATGCTCCAACGTTTAATCAATGATATGGGGGACAGAACGTATCATCCGGATTTCCGATGCATGCTGTTGGGCGGGGGACCGGCTCCACTACCATTACTTCAGGCGTGTAAGGAAAAAGGAGTCCCCGTCTTCCAAACGTATGGAATGACTGAAACGGCTTCACAGATCGTGACGTTATCCCCTGAATACAGTATGACGAAGCTTGGTTCCGCCGGGAAGCCCCTCTTTCCTGCCGAATTAAGAATCAAGAATGAACACGGTGCAGCCCGGGCAAATCAAGAGGGTGAAATCCTGGTAAAGGGCCCGAATGTCACGAATGGATACTACCGAAGAGAGGAAGCCAATGCGAAAAGCTTTGAAGATGGCTGGCTCCATACAGGGGATATCGGTTATGTAGATGAAGAGGGGTTCTTATTTGTACTGGACCGGCGATCAGACCTCATCATTTCCGGAGGGGAAAATGTGTATCCTGCAGAAATTGAAAGTGTGCTGATGGGCTGTGACGGTGTGAAGGATGCCGGAGTGGCAGGAATTCCAAATGACACGTGGGGGCAGATCCCCTGTGCGTTCATCGTCAAGAAAGGGCATCTTACAAAAGAAGAGATCTTACACTACTGCAGCGATAATCTGGCGTCGTATAAACAGCCGAAAAAAATAATCTTTGTGGAAGAGCTGCCACGGAATGCATCGAATAAACTCCTGAGAAGAGTGCTCAGGGATCAATGGGAAAAAGGACTGTATGACAATGAAGATTAAAAGCATTACGCTTCACATCATATCGATGCCATTGAAAAAACCATTTGTGACCCACCTGCAAACCGTCGAAGAACGGGAAGGGATCATTGTAGAGGTTCAAGATGCCGACGGATTGATTGGACTTGGAGAGGGAGTTGCTTTTTCCACACCTTGGTATACAGAAGAAACCGTTAAAACATCCTATCATATGCTTAAAGATGTATTAATTCCATTAATGATCAGCAGCCCTTTTCAACACCCTAAAGAAATCGGAAAAAGATTCGAGGCCGTGCGGGGAAATTCAATGGCTAAGGCTGCCCTTGAAATGTCTTTATGGGATCTCTATGCCAGACAGCAAAACGTCCCTCTCTGGGAAATCATAGGGGGAACGCGTCATGAAATTCTTGCAGGTGCAGTTGTGGGGGCAAACTCAATGACAGAAATGATCGAGCAAGCCGAGGTCCTCGTACAAGAAGGGTATCAGCGATTAAAGCTGAAAATTTCTCCTGGAGCGGATGTGGGGATCGTAAAAGAATTGCGTGACCATTTTCCTTCAGTTTCTCTTCTGGCAGATGCAAACTCAGCTTATACCCTTGAGGACAAAGCCCGGCTTAAAACGCTGGATGAGTTTGGTCTTGAGATGATCGAACAACCCTTGGGAGTTGATGATTTAGTAGAACACTCTCTATTGCAGAAGGAGCTGTCGACTCCTATTTGTTTAGATGAAAGCATCGTAACCCCTCATGACATGAAGAGTGCCATCCATTTGAATAGCTGCGGAGTGGTCAATATCAAGCTGGGTAGAGTCGGTGGGTACACAAGTGCTTTGGAAATTTACCGGTTGTGCCAGGAGAATTCCATCAAAGTATGGTGCGGTGGCATGATCGAGTTTGGGGTTTCCCGGGCACATAATCTGGCCCTCGCCACTCTCAAGGGATTCTCGATTCCCGGGGATATCTCTTCCTCCTCAAAATATTGGGAAGAAGATATCATTACTTCTCCTATCGTGGTGAAAAATGGTGTGGCGGATCGTTTGGCTGGTCAGGGGATAGGTGTGGCGTTGAACAGAAAGCGATTGAGTGAAGTGACCAGGTATAGTGAAACGTTTAATGCATAGTTGTCTTTCATAAGGTACTTATTTATACTTGACCTACAACCGAAATAGTTGAATGATCAATTTTCTGGAGGGGGAAATATGGAACTAGGGGCTTTCTCAGTAAGTTTAAGTGTTAAAGACATAAAGAAATCAAAAGCGTTTTACGAAAAACTTGGTTTTCAAACTTTGGGAGGGGACATTGCCCAAAATTGGCTTATCATGAAGAATGGAAGCACTGTAATTGGTCTGTTCGAAGGAATGTTTGAAAAGAACATTCTGACCTTTAATCCTGGCTGGAATCAAAATGCCGAAAATCTTGATTCATTTACGGACATCCGGGACCTTCAAAAGCAGCTGAAAGAACAAGGGGTAAAAGTATTGACTGAAGCAGATGAATCAAGCGAAGGGCCTGCAAGTTTCACGATTGAAGATCCTGATGGCAATCCGATTCTTGTGGATCAACACAGGTAAAGATAAGATTGAAAAAAAGCTCAGAGCTGATTCTGAGCTTTTTCTTATATTTATTAAAATGGATTTGTCGCCCATTGGAGAGACTGCTTGATAAAGATGCGAGGGTGTAATTTCAGTTGCGAAACCATATGTTCCGCTAAATCCTCCGGCTGCATGTATTTTTCTTTGTCCACTTCATCAAGCTTATCGCCAAAGGTAAGATCCGTTGCCACGAGGCTTGGGTTCAGAGTCATGACACGGATATTATGTGGACGCACCTCCTGCATCAACGCTTCGCTCATCCCTTGAACGGCAAATTTCGATCCACTATAAGCCGTGCTTTTTGCCGTACCTTTCAATCCGCTGCTGGATGAAATCATAATGATGTCTCCGCGGTTTTTCTCTATAAGCTGGGGCAGAACGGCACGCGTCACATGATAGGTACCAAAAACGTTGACTTCAAAGGTTCTCTTCCAATCTGCAGGATCGATGTCCAGAAATGATCCGTACGTTCCGATGCCAGCATTATTGACCAGGATATCTGCTGGACCCAAATCATCTTTTAGTTTCGAAATGGCTTTTTCCACCTGCTCCATATCTGAGATATCAGCTATAGCCACACTGGCTTTCACACCCAGAGATCTCGCTTCCTCTGCCACTTGTTCCAGGGTATTTTGTGTACGTGCGATCAATCCGACATGAACTCCTTCTCGGGCAAGCTCCAATGTCGCTGCCTTTCCAATTCCCCGGGCAGCACCCGTAATATAAGCGATTTTACCCGAAATTGATTGCGCCACTTTGAATCATCCTTTCCAATCTGATTTCTACCGTTAGTGTAAGGCTGGGGGAGTGGATAAGCAAATGATTGATATAATGAATGTAGAAAAATAGCTCCGAGAGTCTCGGAGCTATTGTGCATTCATTCACTTTTTTGTCTCAAATATCGTTTATCATTCATAAAAAGACTCCAAAAGTAGACAAAACCGGGAAATAGGATGATGAATCCGACAATATAGGTGATGAATACGGCCCTGAAAGAGTTAGGGTCCGTGAAGCCGGACTGGATCGTGACTTCCGGATAGATGATATAGGGCAGATGGGCTTTACCGTATACATAGCTTGCCAGTACATATTGAAATGTCACGGCAATGACAGCGACACGGGGCATACCCTTCATGCCTTCTTTATTGGTGGGAAGAAATAATGCTCCCCCGGCAACCAGGAATCCGATTAAGGAGACCCATAACAGAATCTGATCTTCCATCATTCTTTCATAGATCCATGACGCCTCATTTTTCATGGTGAACATAATGAAGAACGCCATCACGACAGAGATTGGACCGATGATCATCGCATCCCGCCTATACACTTTAAAGGCTTCAAATTCCTTGGAAGCTTTGGAGTAGTCAGCAAGAAGTAAGGATGAAAGAAATAACGTACTGGCAACGGCAAATCCGAAAAAGGCATATTCATGCGGACTTGTAAACAGCTTCCCAAGAAGAAGGGTTTGTCCGTCTTCAAAATCGATGTAAGGTCCGTGAGAGATGGGAAGAACGCTTATGAGCAGACCTGGAATCAGCAAGCCTGTTATTCCCGTTACATAGGTCAGCGGCTTTCTGTAATCGTCTGCCACGTGGGAGAATACCAGAAATGCACTTCGAAGAGCCAGGAGCAGCAGGATTAAACTTCCCGGAATGAGCAGCACCGTTCCTAATGAATAGGCAGCACCAGGAAACATACTATACACTGCCACTACCAGGGCAACAATGAATGTATTCGTCACCTCCCAAGTAGGCGACAGATACCGGTTGGCGATATTGGTGGCTTTTGTTTTGTCATGATTAATGTAGATCATCGACCAAAAGCCGGCTCCGAAATCCATCGTTGCCATGACGGCATAAATAAAGACGAAGCCCCATAGTATCGTGATGGCAATCAATGCTTGTGTCATAACTTCACCTCCGATTCTTGCTGGTTATGTGGATAGGGGAATATCCTTGTTATTTCCTTCGGCTTTGTTGATGTCCTTTTCAGGCGGATTCCGTTTGAAGTAATACAAGAGAACGAGAACCACGGACACGGCCAAAATCGCATAAACCGAAACGAACAGAACGAACAGTACGGCTAAGTTTCCTGTAGTGGTAACCGAGTCCTCTGTACTGAGAATACGGTAAATCGTCCAAGGCTGACGGCCTGTACAAGCGAAAATCCATCCGAATTCGATAGCTAAGATCGATAGGGGGCCACCCGCTACAAATGACCACATCAACCATTTTGGGAACCGGTCTTTCTTTAGTAATTTGTTCCATACGTAGGCAATGAGGGAAAGTAAAATGAGCAGCGATCCGATTCCCACCATCGCGTTGAATAACGTATGAACGAAGAGAGGCGGCCAATATTCCTCAGGGAAGTCGTTTAAACCGATGACCTCCGTTTCGAAACTGTTTCCAGCAAGGAAACTCAGGGCCCAGGGGATTTCGATCCCCCATTTCACTTCCTTCTCCACAGGGTCCGTGAAACCTCCAATCGCAAGGGGTGCATGGGTCTGGGTCTCAAACAATCCCTCAGCCGCCGCCAGTTTCTCAGGCTGATATTCATGGAGCATCTGAGCCGATTCATGTCCATTAATCGCTGTGAAGAAGGAGAAGACGCCCCCTACCAATAAACAAATCATGAGGGATTTTTGATGAAACTTATAAATTCTTGACCCAAATGATGTACGGAGCATCTTAAACGCAGAAACTGTAGCAATCGTAAACGACCCCACAACATAAGCAGATAGTGCTACATGCCCCGCCGTTACGAAAAAGCTTGGATTGAAGAAAGCTTTCCAAGGATCCACATTGGTGATTTCACCGTTCACCATCTCAAATCCAGCAGGCGTCCCTTCAAATGCATGCACATTCGTGATTAATACAGCTGAAGCAAGTCCACCGATGGCGACCAGGACAAGACTCACGATTCTCATCCAGGGAGCGATCCGATTCGCCGCATACACATAAATAGACATAAATAATGCTTCAACAAAAAAAGCATAGATTTCGATTTGGAACGGCAGCGCCATCACCCGCCCGATAACCTCCATGAATCCTGGCCAAAGGAGCGACAATTGAACACCGGCAATCGTCCCTGTCGGAATCCCTACCCCGAGCAGAACGGCGAACGCCTTGGTCCAGCGTTTTGCCATCACGGAATAGTCCAGATCATTCGTCCTCTGATACATGATTTCTGCAACAAGGATCATTAAAGGAATACCAACACCAAGTGTGGCAAAAATGATATGAAAGGCCATCGTTGTACCAAACAAGGAACGAGCAATTACTAATTCATCCATTCTCATGTCTCCCTTACTAGTCTTTAACATTTCCTTATTGTCCACTTAATGGAAAATAATATTCATGATTTTTTGTAGAGGTTTGATTGATGATCTAGAATGCTGCAGGAGAATGTCGATTTTTGAAAGTTGATAATTTAATAGGGAGAGTCGGGATGATATGTGGGTGAAAGTCGGAGTCGATAATATAAGGGTGAAAGTCGATAATATACGGTCCAAAGTCGATAATATAGCAGAAACTTTAAGATCAAATGCGGCTTAGCGCCCTGGGAATCTATAATATTTAATGCATAAGAATTGGATTTGAAAATAAAATGGAAATTTTGAAAATAAATGTCTCAATTTTGAAAATAAATTCTGAAAATTGAAAAGAAGTTGACCGGATTTGAAAATAAAATGGAAATCTGTCCACTCAGAGAGTCTTAAAACCGTCAAAAGTTGATAGGATGCTTGATAATTTTATGATTTTTCTTGAAAAGTATCTTTTTATAAGGAGTTTTTAATCGAAAATATTTAAAAAAGAGCAGCTAAGCAGCTGCTCTCTTTCAAAAAGGTCTATTGTAGTGCCTGTTTCAATGTCTCGATGTTCTTCTCCATAAGTGAAAAATAGTCTTCATCATTCTTTCTGTCTTCTTCCGTAAGAACAGAAAGATTATGAAGGGTCAGGGCTTTTGCACCCAATTCGTTTTGTACGACTTCTGTTAGACGGGAAGAGACATTTTGTTCAAAGAGGATGTATTGAACATTATCTTCTTTGCCTTTTTCAATGATCTTCTTAAGTTCTTGCTGCGATGGCTCATCAGCCGTATTCAATCCGGCGATGGCTTCCTGGTGCAATCCGTAGCGTTTTTCCCAATAGCTATAAGCGGCATGAGAAACGTAGAAGGTTTTCTTTGGCGCATTGTCTGCCATGTCTTTAAATTCAGCGTCCAGGGCATCTAAATCTTTCGTTAATGCATCGAGGTTCGCTTGGAAATCTTCCTTATGTTCCGGCATTTCTTCTGAAAGTGTATCTGCAATGGTTTTCGCCATTTCCTTAGAGTACACAGGGTCTAACCAAAGATGAGGATCAACGTCATGGTTGTGCTCATCCGCATGCTCTTCACCATGCTCATCTGAATGTTCATCTGCGTGATCATCTTCATTATTTACATCTTCTTCATGCTCTTGATGTTCTTCAGCACTTTCATCACTATGATCTTCTTCATGATTTAATTCTACGTGTTCACTGGTCGGCACGACGACTACATCTTCGTTCTCCAGAATCGATTTCGATCCGTCAACGAATCCTTCAAGTCCCATTCCGATGTAGAAGAAAACATCTCCATCAGCCATTTTAATCATATCTTTCTGAGAAGGCTCAAACGTATGCTCATCGGCACCTGGAGGGTAAATGCTTTCCACATCCACATGTTCCCCACCGATTTTTTTCGTGAAATCCTCCAGTGGATACACAGTAGTGTACACTTCCAATTTATCTTTCTTTCCAGCCTCTTCCTGCTCAGAAGAGGTTCCGCAAGCGGACAATACTAAAATCAATAATAAAAATAAACTCATACGAATATAGTTCAAGAGGAATCCTCCTTTAAGTGTAATAGTTTGATAACTGTAATGATTACGATTTAGCACAAAGGTTATTTTACTACCGTTATGGGGAATAAGCAAGATATATGGTTAGTTTTTTTAAAAAAAAGACTACCTCCCGATATGGAGCTAGTCTGAATCACTCATTTTTTTAGATGGCCATTTTTCTGGCACGTGATCAATTCCACCAGGATGAAAAGGGTGGCATTTCAAAATCCGCTTTAATGTTAACCATCCTCCACGTAATGCACCGAACCGACTCACTGCCTGTACGCCATAATGGGAACAGGTTGGATAAAACCGGCAAGTGGGAGGCTTGAGAGGAGAGATGACCCGTTGGTACACCTTGAATACAAATAACAAGAACCTTTTCATAACACGTCTCCTGATTGATTTTCTTTTACTATATCAGAACTGTATAGGGGATTAAAATGTTTTTGACTGACTGTTCCCCACAATCGGTTTTTCTTCCGTTTTTAAAAAGGTTATCATGACTGATTTCCAATTAGAAAATACGGGTATTTGTTTTTAATTCAGATTAAGTTGATGAAATAACTATGAATTTACGTTATACTATAACTAGAAACTAAATGGGAGTGATTTTAATGCCTTCAGTAGAAAGCTTTGAATTAGATCATAATGCAGTGAAAGCACCATATGTGAGACATTGTGGTGTCCATAAGGTAGGTAGCGATGGACTTATCAACAAGTTTGATATTCGTTTCTGCCAGCCAAATAAACAAGCGATGAAGCCTGACTCCATTCATACACTTGAGCATTTATTAGCCTTCACCATCCGTAAATATGCAGAGCCGTTTGCTCATTTCGATATAATTGATATTTCTCCTATGGGATGCCAGACAGGCTACTATCTAGTCGTCAGCGGAGAGCCTAAAGTGGAAGAAATCATCGACCTCTTAAATGATACGATGAAAGAAGCGGTCGAGATAGAGGAAATTCCGGCAGCCAATGAAAAGCAATGCGGCCAGGCGAAGCTCCATGATTTAGAAGGAGCAAAGAAGTTAATGAGATTCTGGCTTAGCCAAAGCAATGAAGATCTAAAGCAGGTTTTTGCATAAATAGAAATAAATCCACCGTCAGCATAGGACGGTGGATTTATTATTTGTCTTGATTTTCATCTTCTGGCTTCATCTTCTCCAAGTGAGGATTATCTTCAAGTGGATCTACTGTATGTTTAACCGCTGTATATGCTTTGGAAGTCGTAAGGGCACTCACGAAAATCACTAAGATACATATAGCAACGGCAATGATCAGGACAAGAGTTACTGACATTATGCAACCCCCTTTTTTTCACTATTTTACCATATAAGATGGGGATGTTCATGGACGAAAATCAACATTTTTATGACGTGAATACGCCGTTTTAGTTATCTTCGGTATCCTCAAAGGTCCATTTCATTTTTTATTAGTATGTACAAGCTTCGAAAAACAAAACGAGGGGGATGTTACCATGGATGTGACTTCAATGATGGGTAAACAAGTTGGAGAGCTTCAACAGACGCTTGAATAAAAAGTCAGATGGCGGCACAAACGGCTTAAGCTGCGGTAGTGATGAAGGAAATGTAGGTGCGTCAGCCTGCGCCGCATCTATAAAGGACATGTCCTTGATGCGAGGGGATGAAAATAAAAAAAGCCTGGTTCCGGGAATGTCCGGAACCAGGCTTTTTTATTGTGGGAAGTTTTCCCGGAAATGCTTGTCATCTCTGTTCAAGCCGCCTCCGCTATTCGATTTGTCCAGCTCCGGCGGCTAGGCCCTCGAGGTCATTTCTGAAAAATCCCCAAAGGCAAAGAACGCCTTTAGGGATTCCCCAGAAATGCTTGTCGGGCCTGTTCAAGCCGCCTCCGCTTTTCGATTTGTCCAGCTCCGGCGGCTAGAGGCTCGAGGTCATAAGTCAAGTACACCAAAAAGGCAAAAGGCGCCTTTCCGGTGTACTCGCCTTATGCTTGTCGCCTCTGTTCAAGCCGCCTCCGCTTTTCTTTTAGTGCAGGCTCTTTTTTTCCAGTCTCACTCGCTCTTCGCTGTTGGACCATTTTTCTTTTAGTGTTTCGAATATGTATAAGCGGAAGAAGTATTGTAGTTCTTCTGTTTCCATTTCTTGAATAAGTTCCAGGAGCTCGTTCCTGGAGGTGTCTTCTAAGATTGTAAGGGCAATGAGGTCTAAGTCTTCGTCGGTACCTTTGATCCTTCCACGGTACATTTCATAAATCTCTTCGATCAACTTCATGCGCTTCACCTCCCTTTCGTTTCATTTTAACATGAACGTTTATGAATTACTCTACATATTATGCTAGGACAACTCTTATTTGTCTTTACCCTTTATAAGACTTATTAACCATGTGATGTAAAACGGTCTTTACTCACTTTTGGGCAAAAGGTGCTTTAAAAGACGGTAAAGTCCTGGTTACCCATTCGCATGTTACAAAGCCAACCATTAGAAAAAGGAGATGCTTTATTTGGAAAAAAGTATGCTGTTCGTTGGATCGGGCCTGGGTGCAATGATTCTAAATTTATTTGGAGAATGGAATTCACTGTTGACTATATTGTTAATTGCCGTGATACTGGATTATTTCACCGGGATGATTGCAAGTGGGATCGAAGGAAAGTTATCAAGCAAATTCGGTTTGAAAGGGATTGGCCGGAAAGTGCTGATATTCGCACTTGTCACGGTTGCCCACCTTATTGATACTATACTAACAAATCAGCACTTTATTCGTAATGCGACGATTATTTTTTATTTATGCAATGAAATGATTTCAATCATCGAGAATGTCGGGAGAGCGGGAGTCCCCGTGCCGGAGTTTCTGCGGAAGGCCGTAGAAGTGCTGAAGAAGAAATCGAAGTGAATAGAATTTCGTCAATTGAGGAAAATGAAGGGTAAGTACAGTGAAGGAGTGGGAAGATGAACGAAGAACGACATGACTACTATATTGAAGTGGCCACCGGTGAAATATCAAGAAGCTCGACGGATTCACCCTGGAACTTTAAGATATCGGCAACGGATGAAGAAATCACCCAGCTCCGGGAAGTGTTCGATTCCAATCACTCAGTCGATTGGCAGAATTTCTACCGGGCTCACGTACCCTATATTCAGTATCATTATGATCGTCAGAATGATGCGTACGATGAAAACCTGCATCTTGTGTATGAAATGATTCATAAATTGGGCGATGACGAAGCCAAGAAATTTATTGAGAGTATGGGGATCTTAAATACTCAACCACATGAGGATCCTCAATAAGAAATAAAAGTGTTGGTTCAGGAGAGATATCTGTGGACCAATGCTTTTTATTTGTGGTTAGATGAAAGAAAGTGTGTACGGATGAGGTGAAGTCAGATGGAACAATTTATCGATGAAAATGGGAAGCGGGTGGAATTATCCTTTGAAAAGGGAAGGTTTCAACAAGAATCATATCATGTGTTAGTCCTATGCCGCTACAAAGAGGCATGGTTGTTGACACGGCATAAAAAAAGAGGGATGGAGTTCCCGGGAGGAAAGCGGGAAAGAGGAGAAACCCTTGAAGAAGCTGCAGTACGTGAAACATATGAAGAGACAGGGGGAGTGATCAACCACCCTTTATTTATAGGGGAATATAAGGTATATGATCACTCGCCATTTATCAAAACCATTTTCTTTTCTCAAGCCGAAGAGCTCATTAAAAAAGATGATTATCTGGAAACAGAAGGGGCCGTCCTTTGGAGCGGTAATTTCTCCAGCATTCATGACGATCCTTCCTTTAGCTTTATCATGAAAGATCAAGTGGTTGACCTGGCTCTCAAAAGAATAAAGGATCTTAACCTTATGACTTGATCAACTTCTTTTCGAGCTGCTCGACCAGCTTATACATAATGGTGGCGAATACGGCAATGACAAGCAGGGATAAGAGGACAAGGGTGAAATTAAAGACTTGGAATCCATAAATGATCATATATCCAAGCCCCTTGGCAGAGACAAGGAATTCTCCCACGATGACCCCGACCCATGATAAGCCCACGTTTACCTTCAGTGTCGAGATGATGGTCGGGAATGAGGAAGGGAGAATGACTTCTTTAAACATTTGCCCCCTTCTTGCTCCGAAGGTCTGCATCACCTTTAAATAATTCGGGTCAACTTCCCTGAAGGAAGTGTATACAACAATCGTGGTGATAATGACGGAAATGACGGTACCCATGGCTATGATGGAAGTGAAGCCCGGCCCCAACCCCACGATTAGTATCGGTCCGAGAGCTACTTTCGGCATGGCATTCAGGATCACAAGATAAGGGTCCAATACTTTAGAAAGAAATGGTGACCACCATAATAAAGCGGCTAAAAGGGTCCCAAGTAAGGTCCCGAGAATGAATCCGATGATGGTTTCAAAGAGTGTGACAGAAAGATTGGCCAGAAGGCTTCCGTCCCCGAGTTTTATGAGAAACAGCTCATATATTTTTGAGGGTGAGCTGAAAATGAGGGGATCAACCCAGCTGTTCCGGCTCGCGAGCTCCCAGAGAGAGAAGAATACAAGGAAAATAAGAGCTTGATAAAACCAGACCCATCGCTGCTCTTTCTTGAGTGATTGAATGTATTCCAAGTGTTTTTGTTTAATCGACTCGTGATTCAAGTTTTTCAAGCTCCTTCCAGATGGTTTGGAAAAATGCCGGGAATTCTTCGTGATTCCTGACTTCAAAAGGCATTAATTCTGTTAACGGTGTCGGGACCTCGAATATGGTGTGAATACGTCCTGGCTTGGATCCGAATAGAATGATGCGGTCACTCATGGAGATGGCTTCCCCGATATCATGAGTGACAAGAATGGCTGTTTTTCCAAAGGACTTTAATGTGGAAAACACCAAGTCCTCAAGCTTCAATTTGGTTTGATAATCAAGGGCAGAGAATGGTTCATCCAAAAGGAGTAGTTGAGGTTCTGTGATCAGTGTACGAATCAGCGCGACTCTTTGTCGCATTCCCCCGGACAGCTCCCGAGGATACAACGTTTCTACCCCCTCTAACCCCATCTCAATTAATAAATCACGTGCTTCTTTCCTCTTTTCTTCTGTCAGGGTCCCCATAATGGTCAGCCCTAAAAATATATTCTCTTCTATGGTTTTCCACGGAAACAGATAATCCTGTTGGAGCATGTAGCCGAGCTTCTTTCTCATTCTTCGGATAGGTTGATTATTTAATAAAATCGTTCCTTCGGTCGGCTGTATGAGTCCTGCAATAATGGAGAGTAAAGTGGTTTTCCCGCATCCACTCGGACCGATAAACGACACAAACTCACCTTCTTTTACATCCAATGAAATGTTTGAGAGGGCATGGGTGGCCGTTTTTGGCGAAAAGTAGGTATGATGGATGGATTCTAACGATAGAAAGTTCACTGCATTTCAGCCTCCATTTTCTTTTTCTATAAGTGAAGGGCTGACATGTGAAGTCAGCCCCATACTTGTTGCTACTTTGCTGCTTTTTCAGCGATAGACGTATTCACTAACGTTTCATGATCAACAGACTCTGGAAGCTCTCCCGCTTCATCCATGATGTTTTGGAGATTGTTCCACTCTTCTTCGTCAAGGATTGGATCTGTCGCAAAGGATCCTTGTGATTTATAGCGATCGACAACCGTTTCAATCAGTGCAGGCTCAGTGTCTTCAAAATAGGGCTCAATCACCTTGGCAATGTCTGCTGCACTATTTTCCTCCACCCATTGCTGGGCTTTGAATAATGCTTTCGTGAATTTTTCAACCGTTTCTTTGTTTTCTTTCATATAGCTGTCTTTGGCCATGAACGTTGTATAGGGAACGTGCCCTGATTCAGTTCCAAAGGAAGCCACGATATGCCCTTTTCCTTCTTGTTCAAAAATGGACGCCGTTGGTTCGAATAGCTGTACATAGTCCCCGGTACCAGAAGCAAAAGCACTGGCGATATTCGCGAAATCAATGTTTTGGATCAGGTTCAGATCGTTTTGCGGGTCGATGCCGTTCTGCTTCAGCACAAATTCCCCTACCATTTGCGGCATGCCGCCTTTACGCTGTCCAAGGAAGGTGGAACCTTTTAATTGATCCCATTCAAAGTTTTCCACTTTTTCACGGGAGACGAGAAACGTTCCGTCGGTTTGGGTTAATTGAGCAAAATTGATGACCGGATCATTCGAACCTTGTGCGTGGACGTAGATGGAGGTTTCTGAACCGACCAGGGCGATATCAGCACCGCCGGATAGTAAGGTGGTCATCGTTTTATCTCCACCCCACGTTGTTGTCAGTTCAATGTCCAGTCCTTCTTCTTTAAAGAATCCTTTTTCGATTGCGACATATTCAGGGGCATAGAAAATCGAGCGGGTAACCTCTGCTACACGAACCTTTTGTACGACTTCTTCTTTTTCTCCACATGCTGTTAACCCGATTGTTAACATGACCATGAGCAACACGGCAAAGCCACTTCGAAGCCATTTTTTCATTCGATATTCCTCCTTTTAGCTTGTGAAACTTGTTTAACGATAGAATGGGGGATGAGTGCATCTATCTCTCTTTGCCTTGTTTATCTTTATATATAAGAAGGGTAGGATGGTCATAAAGGCTGCGTCCCGTATCACCTGTTGATGATGAGATTTGCTAAAATATTCTATGTAGAGTATAAAAAATGTGTGAATACCCAATGCACGTTTTGAAAGGAAGAGAATATGAAAAACGGAACGATTGTGAAGAAAACATTGTTTCCTTCACCTAATCCACATGTGGAACTATATGAAATCACCTATCTATCCGGTGGCCTCCGTGTGAAGGGCTTAATGGCTGAACCTGTCGGGGGAGGAAAGTATGATGGTTTCCTCTATTTAAGAGGGGGGATCAAAGGAGTCGGGATGGTCCGGCCGGCGAGAATCGCTCAATTCGCTTCTCACGGTTTCATTGTTTTTGCCCCTTATTACAGAGGAAATCTCGGAGGGGAGGGAAATGAGGATTTTGCGGGAGATGATCGTGAAGACGCCATTTCCGGTGTTGAATTGCTCAAACACTATCACAGGGTGGTCCATGACCGGATCCATGTGTTTGGCTTTTCCCGTGGAGGGGTTATGGCGTTACTGACAGGCATCGAGCGCAGGGACATCACCTCTGTTGTTACATGGGGAGGGGTTTCGGATATGTTCTTGACATATGACGAACGGAAGGATCTCAGGAGGATGATGAAAAGAGTCATAGGGGGAAGTCCCAATAAAGTTCCGGAGAGATATGAATGGCGTACGCCCCTTTACGAATTAGAAAACCTTGAAGCTCCCGTATTGATCATTCACGGTGAAAAGGATCAGAACGTTTCTGTGGAGCATGCATATAGATTAGAAAAAAGGCTGAATGATCTGAATAAATCTGTGTCGTCCCACTACTTTAAAGAATTTACGCATTACTTCCCTCCTCGAAAGAACCAACAAATCGTCTCCATGCTATGTACATGGATGAAAAATCAATAGGCAGTGGTGTATGATTAAATAAAAAAGGATTGAGGTCAAGCGAAATGGGCATGGGCTTAGAATTAAACACGATGATCGTGACCAAGGGAAAAGAAGCGAGGAAAGAAGATAATCTGTTTGAACTGCTTAAAGACGGATACCGCCTTTACCCTATGCATATTCCCATAGAGGTAAGAAAAACGAAACACAGTGACCCCAGTGGTTACGGCAGCATAGAAAAGATGGAGTGGACGGATGAGAAAACGAAGATCATGTATCGATTGATTTCCTTGAATTCCACGAACTAAATAAAGGATGGCTGTAAACATTCGCTTACAGCCATCCTTTTATTGTATTTCCTCATATAAAATATAGCGATTATCCTCTGTCTGGGCGATTAAATAGTGGCTGTGATCTTTCACGCTATAGATGGGTGTCCCTTTTTTTAATATATTGGCCGAAAAATCACTTTCGGGGTGATATTGACTATCAATCTTTTCTTTAATAGATCCAAGCTTTTCATCCAGGACCAGCTTCTTCTCTTCAGAGACCTTCACATATTCCTTCTTGTTCACCACCATCATATCCCCGTATCCACATAATTCATGGGATGCAGTTTCTTTGTCTCCGCATGCACTTAATAAGAATACGCATAATATCAAAACAATCAATCGCTTCATGTTTTTCCTCCTTAACATTTCTTCACATACTCAAAAGATATTCAAGCTTGTACGCCAACATGTTTGTTTTTTTGTGTAAAACTTCTTCATCTTTCACATGGAAAAGATGGTATAATGTTCCTTAAGTGAATAAACCCACGCAGAAATTAGGTGCTGATCTTTAGCATAAAGGGAATTCGGTGTGAGTCCGAAGCTGTTTCCGCAACTGTAAGTGCTGACGAAATAAGAAGAAAACCACTATTTGATCATTCAGATGGGAAGGTTCTTAGAGTAGGCTGACGCACGAGCCAGGATACCTGCCTATTTTCCATCGTATTATGCTCTTCGGAAGTTAAGGGTATGGTGCGGCTTTTTAGCATCTCTTTTTTTATATGGATGACAACTGCCGGCCAATATTCTTGGGTGGTTTTTTTGTGTTTATGTAAACCTCCCGGAAGATACGATAGGTGCTTCACAAACATCATTCAGAAAGGAGGAAACTTACATATGGCAAAGGATTTCCGCTACTTATGTTATCCCTATATGCGTGAATCTGTTTCAACCGTCGATTTCGAAATCCGGACCGATTCACTGTCGACTAAAATCGGACTGGCATCATCATTGGCTGGGCACTTACCGGAAGTACGCGATGATTTACTGTATTTGGCTGAGATGGCGTACCACCTCAATGGCTCGGTGCGGGGAATGACAGCCATCAAGGAAGAGGACTTGAATAAATTGAGTCGAATGTACGATCGTTATGTTTTCGAAGTAGAGGAACGAATCCAAACCTTTGTCCTTCCACAAGGGTCGACAGCTGCATGTGTGCTTCATACCTGCCGCAGTGAAGCAAAAAAGTCAGTCCGTGCTTTACATAAAGTCAGTACTGAGATGAAAGTGGAGAACATTTTATTTAAATACGCTCATTTACTGGCAAATGTCCTGTTCGTGATGGCCGTGTATGTGAATAAATGTGAAGGGATTGAAGAAATTCCTTTTGAGAGTAAATCGTATATAGACAAAATTTAGAGAAGCGGGGAAGACGAAAGATGAAAAAGTCATGGTTAAATAGTTTACTACTATCGATCATCCTGGTTGTTTTCGCAGGATGCAGCAACGGGGAAGAAGCTACATCCCAAAAGGAAGTTAAGCCTGAAAATGAGCCTTATTCTGTTAAAGATGACAGGGGGGAAGAAATAACCTTTGATGGCGTGCCCGAAACCGTTGTTTCGTTACAGCCAAGTAACACTGAGATTCTCTTTGCAATAGGAGCCGGGGATAAGGTAGTCGGGGCAACTGAATACGACAACTATCCTGAGGAAGCGAAAGAGATTAAAAGAGTATCGGATTCCATGACAGTCAATGCGGAAGAGGTCATTGCGTTAAAACCTGATGCTGTCATTGCATATACCACTGGAGATGATGCCGGAGTGAAGCAGCTTGAAGAGGCGGGATTAAACGTATTCGTCATTCAATCTGCCCAAACCTTCGAAGATGTATATGGGGATATTGAACAGATTGCAACGGTAATGGGAGTAGAGAAGAAGGGGAACGAATTGGTGGATAGTATCAAGGAACAGATTTCAGATGTGAAAGAAAAAGTAAGCACGCTAAAGGAAAAAGAACAAGTATATTTTGAAATCAGTCCCTCTCCTGATATTTATACAGCAGGAGCAGAAACGTTTCAGCAGGAAATACTGGAAACGGCTGGGGTCGAGAATATGTTTTTAGACCAAAAAGGCTGGGTGAAAGTAGGCGAAGAAGAAATCATTAAACGGAATCCTACTATGATTTTAACGACTGTGGGGTATGTCGATGAGCCGACAGCCGAAATCAAGTCCCGGGAAAGCTGGAAAGATGTAAATGCAGTGAAAAATGATCAGGTTCATTTTCTGGACTCAGATATTATGTCAAGACCGGGACCGCGTATTGGAGAAGCCGTTGAGTTAACAGCAAAAACGGTGTATCCGGATTTATTTTCTGAATAAGATTGAATGGGAGATGGGGAAGACAATGATTTGCAAGAGGAATCATTGTCTTTTTCTGATAGATTGTTATTTTTATAGGATTTGTAATGCAAACGAACTAGTATTGTCTTTTTAAATAACAACACATTTTTGCGGGGAAATCCTTTTCATCACAAGTTCAACAATCTTCACCATTGTGATAAAGTTAACGTAACATCATCACGTTAGGAGAATTCAACATGAGCAAACTGGAAGTTATAGTCTTGAATGAGGAGGATGCCAAAGTTGCAGAAGCATCCGGAGCAGATCGACTTGAATTGGTGTCTGCCATACATGAGGGAGGATTAACACCTGATTTTCATGTGATAGAAAAAGTATTAAGTACCGTTTCGATTCCTGTTCAGATTATGATCCGGTTACATAGTAAATCTTTCTCGTATCAGTCTGATGAATTGCATACCATGGTCGAACAAGTTAGAACGATAGTTGAAATGGGAAGCCGTGGCATCGTCTTTGGCGCATTATCACATGAAGGTAAGCTTGATTCCCACGCTTTAATGGGGATCGTACAAAGTGCGAGGGGTCAATCGATTACTTTTCACCGCGCTATCGACCTATCTGATGATCCAGTAGCCTTATGCAAGGGAATATTCCATTCAGGATTGAACGTTGATCGAATTCTCACATCAGGCGGAAAATCTGAAGTGAGTAAGGGACTGGATACGATTGGTGAAATGAGGGAAATAGAGAAAATGGGTGGTCCCATCATCATGCCGGGTTCGGGTTTAACTGTGGATAATATAGGCGGAATACACAGCAAGCTAAAAGCAAGAGAATATCATGTAGGATCAGGTGTCCGTCATAATGGGAGTTATGACTTCGGGATAGACCCTGAAAAGGTAATGGAAATCAAACGTGTGATCATGTCCTAATTTGATTTGTTACTATACGACTATTGGAAAAAAGAATGAATCATGGTAAAAATAGTATGTAATACAATAGAATACTATCAATATTTCTACTAGGGGAGTCCGATATATTGCTTGGACTGAGAGGAGAACGCATAAGTTCTTTGACCCTTTGAACCTGATCTGGATGATACCAGCGTAGGGAAGTAGTACGGAAGCGTGTATTTGAGTTTTGAGGCGCTTACTACTTTTTGACATTTCGGGTTCTGATGATTCAGGACCCTTTTTTGTGTCTTCATGTCCTTTTGTTGAACAATGGGATGCCTGACGCAGTAACTTCTAAGATCCAATCAAAAGGAGGAGAAGTTAAGTGGCAATCGAGTTAAAAACGCAATTTAAAAACAGTAAAAAAGTATATGTCGTAGGTTCAAGGCCAGACATACTTGTACCGATGAGAGAAATTAAACTGAGTAGGACGAATGTTTCCTTGGGCGTGGAAGAGAATGAACCGGTTCGTGTATACGATACAAGCGGACCTTATACAGATGAGCGTTACCAAGTCGATATTCATAAAGGGTTACCTTCCGTTCGTACAGAGTGGATTCAAGAACGTCAGGATGTCACGGCTTACCCGGGACGTGAAATCGAACCGGAAGATAACGGCTATAAAGGAGACGACCCCCGTGCAAACGTAGAGACCTTCCCTACTATCAAACGTACCCCAATGCGGGCAAAAATGGGTCGTAATGTGACTCAAATGCATTATGCGAAAAAAGGAATCATTACACCGGAAATGGAGTTCATCGCTATCCGGGAAAATGTTGATCCTTCATTTGTAAGAGAAGAAGTAGCAAATGGCAGGGCCATCATTCCTGCTAATATCAATCATCCTGAATGTGAACCGATGATCATCGGCCGTCACTTTCATGTGAAAATAAACGCGAATATCGGAAACTCTGCCGTATCATCTTCCATTGAAGAAGAAGTGGAGAAAATGACGTGGGCAACTCGTTGGGGTGCCGATACCATAATGGACTTATCAACAGGGAAAAACATTCATACAACAAGGGAGTGGGTCATTCGAAACTCCCCTGTCCCTGTTGGCACGGTACCGATCTATCAAGCACTTGAAAAAGTAAACGGAATTGCTGAGAATCTTACTTGGGATGTGTACAGAGATACATTGATTGAACAGGCGGAGCAGGGAGTTGACTATTTCACCATTCATGCAGGTGTATTATTGCGGTATATTCAGCTGACGGCTGAACGTACAACAGGCATTGTTTCCCGTGGAGGTTCAATCATGGCACAATGGTGTCTTGCCCATCATAAAGAGAACTTTCTTTATTCACATTTTGAAGATATATGTAAGATCGTAAAAGCCTATGATATCTCCGTTTCCTTAGGAGATGGTTTAAGGCCCGGATCAATTGCTGATGCGAATGATGAAGCACAGTTTGCCGAGCTTGAAACATTAGGCGAGCTAACCAAAATCGCTTGGAAGCATGATGTACAGGTGATGATTGAAGGCCCTGGTCATGTACCGATGCATATGATTAAAGAGAATGTGGATAAGCAAATGGAAATCTGTCATGAAGCACCTTTTTATACCCTGGGTCCATTAACGACAGATATTGCACCGGGTTATGATCACATTACTTCTGCCATAGGGGCTGCCATGATCGGTTGGTTTGGAACAGCCATGCTGTGCTATGTAACACCGAAAGAGCATCTGGGATTACCGAATAAAGATGATGTGAGAGAAGGTGTCATTGCTTATAAAATCGCAGCACATGCAGCGGATTTAGCAAAAGGGCATCCAGGGGCGCAAGTAAGAGATAATGCCGTTTCTAAGGCTCGATTTGAATTTAGATGGAATGACCAATTTAATTTATCCCTGGACCCGGAACGTGCAAGAGAGTATCATGATGAAACACTTCCTGCAGAAGGGGCAAAAACGGCCCATTTTTGTTCAATGTGTGGACCAAAATTTTGTTCAATGAGAATATCACATGATATAAGGGGAATGAAGGAGAATGGTATGGATGACGCTAATAAGGAAATAGAAAAAGGATTGAAAGAAAAATCGAAGGAGTTTGTGGAAAATGGATCAAACATCTACCGATGAACCTCTTTCTCATGTACTCAAATTGAAGAATGAGATCGTAAAGCTCAATCATAGAGTCATCCAACTCGAAAAAGAAGTGAAGAGTATTCAGGAAAACTGCAGGCATGTCTTCTATGAAACGAATGTAACAAGATCTTGTATCAAATGTCATTATGTAGAAAGTACCTATTATTAGAAACGTGTAAGTGATTGGTTAAATTTCTTTTGACAGCTTATATGTGCCGTGCTACGATTATTACAAATTTCGGAATAGTAAATGAATATTTATAACTCTTATTGAGAGAGGTGGAGGGACGGGCCCTGTGAAACCCGGCAACCATTCAACAGATGTGTTGAAAAGGTGCTAATTCCTGCAAAGCGCTTTGCTTTGGAAAATAAGAGAGGATTCTCATAAACATGAAGCCCTCTCTATCGCAAGAGAGGGCTTTTCGTTTTTATGAAAGAAAAATTAAATAGATAAATGCAATAGGTGCTGAGTCATGCTCAGCTAAAAGGGAAGACCGGTGAAAATCCGGCACGGTCCCGCCACTGTAATGGGGAGCGACTTATCATTCAACCACTATTTCTGCTGAAATGGGAAGGGATAAGGAGCTGTGAACCTAAGTCAGGAGACCTGCCTGTTGTATGCGCTTATGCTCTACGTGGATATAGAGAGGGGTGAGGAATACGTGTTGAGAATACCAGATTGTCTCAACTCAAGTTAGTGATGCGTAGGAATCTCTCTTTCATTTGAAAGGGAGATTTTTTTGTTGATGACAACCATATCAAGTATAAGGAGTGAGGATTGAATGAGTAAGGTGATCAGTTCGAATTTAGGATATCCAAGGATCGGTGAAAAGCGTGAATGGAAAAAGACGCTGGAACAATTTTGGGCAGGGAAGATGGAAAAGGATTCCTTCTTACATCAAATCGAGGAAATACGAGTCAACCATTTGAAGAAGCAATTGGATCGGGGAATTGATTTGATTCCGGTTGGAGATTTCAGCTCATATGATCATGTCCTTGATACTGCCGTTATGTTCGGCTTGGTTCCCGAGAGGTTTCATTATAGTGGAGGGAAGGTCTCTCTTGAAACGTATTTTGAAATGGCTAGAGGATCAAAGGACGCGGTGGCACTGGAAATGACAAAATGGTTTAACACCAACTATCACTATCTCGTGCCTGAACTTGGTGGGATCGTTCCCCAGTTGGTGGAAAATCGTCCCCTCCATTTTTTTAGAGAGGCAAAAGAAAAACTGGGTATAGAAGGAAAACCGGTTATCTTAGGTCCGTTCACTTTTGTGAAATTGTCCAAAGGGTATGATAACAGGGACTATAAAACCATCGTTGATCAATTTGTCCCTCTTTATGCTGAAGTATTACGTGAATTACAGGAGGAGGGTGTAGAGTGGGTACAAATGGATGAACCGATCTTGTGCACATCCATCGGGGATGAAGAGATGGATCAATTTAAAGAAGTTTATCAAACACTTAAAGAATTCTGCCCCGGGTTAAAGATCATCCTTCAAACCTATTATGATAGTTTGGAAAGGTACCGGCGGGTGTTAGCACTCCCAGTAGACGGCATAGGGATAGATTTTGTGCATGATCGTGGTGAGAACTTGGCGGCGCTGAAAAGATTTGGTTTTCCTAAAGATAAATTCTTGGCTGCCGGCATTCTTGATGGCAGGAATATTTGGAGAAGTAATTTTGCTGAAACTCATTCGCTTCTATCGCTCATTGCAGAGTATGTTCCGAGTGATCGCTTGATCATACAACCATCATGCAGTTTACTTCATGTACCTGTAACCTTGCAGAATGAAGAAACAATTGGTACACCTCTCATTGACGCCTTATCATTTGCTGATGAGAAATTACATGAAATCACAATTTTAACAAAGGGGATTCGTGAGGGAGTCGAGACAATAAAAGATGAGATCGCACAAAGTGTAGAGGCGATTAAGAATTTAAACGAATCACCCCTGCGCAATAATAGGGAGGTGCAGGAAGAGGTTGAGGAATTGCATCCCGATAATGTAGGGAGAAAGGATCCTTTCCATATTCGTAAACTGGAACAGGCGAAGTACTTTTCATTACCTTTTCTACCTACCACTACAATAGGAAGCTTTCCTCAAACCCAGGAAGTAAGAAGGCAAAGGTTGAAATGGAGGAAGGGAGAACTTTCTGATGGGGAGTATCAACAATATATTCATGCGGAAATAAAACGCTGGATTGAAATTCAGGAACAAATAGGCCTTGATGTGTTTGTACATGGGGAATTCGAGCGGACGGATATGGTTGAATTCTTTGGTGAGAAATTAGAAGGTTTTCAATTTACGAAGTTTGGATGGGTACAATCATACGGTTCCAGATGTGTGAAGCCACCACTCATATACGGTGATGTGAATTTTAAAGAACCGATGACGGTTAAAGAAACCGTATATGCTCAATCATTAACCGCTAAACCGGTTAAAGGGATGTTAACGGGCCCGATCACGATTCTAAATTGGTCATTTATTCGAAATGATCTATCACGATATGAAGTAGCGAATCAAATCGCACTTTCTCTCCAAAAAGAGATAGAGGAATTAGAAGCCAATGGGATTCGCATGATACAAGTCGATGAGCCGGCACTTAGGGAAGGTCTGCCTTTAAAGAGTGAAAATTGGGAGGAATATCTAAAGGCTGCCGTTTATGCTTTCAGGTTGGCCACTTCAACTGTACAGAAGCAAACCCAGGTTCACACACATATGTGCTATTCGGATTTTGAAGATATAATAGATGCCATCAGTGATCTGGATGCTGATGTCATCTCGATTGAAACATCAAGAAGTCATGGGGAATTGATTCATGTTTTCGAAGATTATACGTATGATAAGGGGATAGGTCTCGGGGTATATGACATTCACAGTCCACGGGTCCCGAAACGTGAAGAATTAATCCGCAATATATTTCGGGCTCTAGAAGTACTGGATCCCCATTTATTCTGGGTCAACCCGGATTGTGGTTTGAAAACCCGTGGGATTGATGAGACGGTCTTAGGTCTTAAAACCATGGTGGAAGCTGCGGAACAAGTGCGTGAAGAGGTGCTGCTTAAAAATGAAAGATAATAGACGGGAAACGAAGAGAAATATGATCGAGTGTCGCTGTACGCTCGTTTGATCCACCTTTACAGAACGCAGGGCGCAGGTGAAAGGAAGTGCGTCCTGCTAATAAGGAGAGAAAGAAAATGCAATACATAGCCATAGGGAGGATCATTCAAGTATTAAATGAACTTCACCCTAATCGTACCATCCTGTACCTGGTGAGCGATAAGGGAATAGATGAGTTTCTCCAAGGGAGGATTTCATTAAAAACAGCTTTAGAATGGCAGGCTAAAGAAAAGATATGTAATGTTTATGCTCCCAGTTAAAAAACGAGAGGGAAGAAAAATAAGCTTCCCAAAATCCTTTCAATTGTGTTAACTTAATATTATACATAGTTTACATACGCAAGGGGGATATGAAAGTGAACGGAGAAAAACTAAGGGTGATCATTCACTGCGCCATCTTTGCTGCCATTACGGGAATTTTCGCTCAAATCGAGATTCCGCTGCCACTTGTTCCAATCAGTGGGCAGACACTGGCAGTGGGAATAACAGCGACGATTCTTGGAAGCAGGTACGGTGCGTTTGCCATGGTATGCTATGCAGCCCTGGGAGCCGTCGGTGTTCCTGTATTTGCAGGCTTCAGTGGAGGGGCACAAGTATTAGTCGGGCCGACTGGAGGCTACATTTTCGGTTTTATCGCAGCGGCTTTCTTTACAGGCTTCATTCTGGAAAAAACGAAATTCACCATTCCAATGGCGATGATTGCCAATACAGTCGGGATGATCATTACATTGATCCTGGGTACCATTCAACTGAAATTTGTTGCGGATCTTAGCTGGAATCAGGCAATGGCAGCAGGTGTATATCCATTTATCGTAGTTGGGCTTATTAAAGCGTTCCTTGCAAGCTGGATTGGAATCACCGTTAGACAACGTCTGGTTCAGGCTAAGTTGATCGGGAACCGGAAAGTAGCAGCATAGTGAAAAAGTTGACTCTTTGTCGGGAGTCAACTTTTTTATGATTAAAATTTATACATAGACCAATATCCTATATCCTTGAAACCGATGCGCTTATAAATTTTCCCTGCTTCGGGGTTATCATAGAATAAGCACAATTCTTTACCTTCTTCTAGTACGTCACGACAAAGCTTCGTCATGCACTCTGTCGCGTATCCTCTTTTCTTGTACTCCGGATGGGTACAAACAGCCACTATCATCGCTGACATACTGTTTTCAGCGGTTGTGGATGCGGAAGAAACAAATTTTCCGTTTTCTTCAACGTAATAGCTTCTGGAAACTCCGGCTTCCATGCTGTGTTTTCTTTTTTCTACGCTAAAATCCCCGCCGCTGAACTCAGGTATGCTGTTCAACAGATCCACAAGTTTAGGAATAACAGTGAGGGTAGCCTCTTTCACATTTGGAAGGTCTTGTCGATCCATTGATTCGGTGTTGTCGCATTTCGCATAATACATATGTCTTTTTGATTTAACCTCTCTGGATAAAAACGGTTCAACCTCAGTGACGATCCGTTTTAAACCTGAAACGATGCTGTAGTCTTCATGTCCATTAATGATAGCGGCGAATCCTTCAGCATCAAATTCATCCATTGAAAACGGAATGAAATTTTCACGGTACTTAAGTAGAATGCCTCTTAAATTTCCTTCCTCATCGAAGTCGCCCCAGATCTTCTGGAAATCCTGTTCATACCCAAAGGCTTCAATGTCCCCGATAATAAACAAATTCTCAGCCGGCTGCCGATGAATGAGCTGCTGGCAAATATCATGATCCTCTTCTGTAAGCTGTCTGATCATTTTGATTCCCCTCCGTAAATTTTAATCATTATCATACCAAAATTAGAAATATTTAGTAAAGTATTATTTTTAGGAAAATTTAAATGAGAGCAAGAATGTTTTGAATAAATTCAGAGGGACTAACAGATGTTACTAATAGCTGCATAATTTTTAATGGAAATACCATGTATGGTTTTAAATGGACCGAAATAGGGAATCTTAGCATCAATCACAGTTATTAGGAGGGAAACTCATGCTTTGGACCATTATTGGAATTCTTTTAGTCCTTTGGTTGCTTGGATTGATTTTTAAAATCGGGGGAGCCATCATCCATATCTTACTCGTTATTGCCATTGTAGTATTTTTATTTAACAGAATCACCGGTCGAAAAAAAGGATTATAACCATAACAAAGGTCCGTCCCTCAACAATGAGGGACGGACCTTTGTATATAGACTATTTAACGGACGGGCCGCCTTTTAGTTCGATTTCAGATGGTACGTTCGAGAATTTCTTGAAGTTCTCGTTGAATTTATGGGCAAGTTCTTTTGCTTTCACTTCATATGCTGCTTCATTGGACCATGTTCTTTTTGGTTGAAGCACTTCGTCCGGAACACCAGGAACGTGAACAGGGATGTTCAGACCAAAGATGTCGTCCGTTTCTGTTTCAACGTGAGTCAGTTCGCCTTCAAGGGCTGCTTGAACCATGGCACGAGTGTAAGATAACTTCATGCGGTTACCAACACCGTATTCTCCACCAGTCCACCCGGTGTTCACCAGGAATACCTGTGCACTGTGCTCATCGATTTTCTTACCAAGCATCTCGGCATAGCGAGTTGCAGGGAGTGGCAGGAATGGTGAGCCAAAGCATGTTGAGAATGTTGCTTGTGGTGAAGTGATTCCGCGCTCTGTACCTGCAAGCTTGGATGTATACCCGCTTAAGAAGTGGTACATTGCTTGTTCTTTCGTCAGTTTGCTGATTGGAGGTAATACCCCGAATGCATCTGCCGTTAAGAATACGATGGTATTTGGATGTCCTGCAACACTTGGTTCAACGATGTTTTCCATCGCTTGAAGAGGGTATGCAGCACGAGTGTTTTCAGTTAATGTGTTATCCTCATAATCCGGGATGCGGGAATTGTCATCAAGGACGACATTTTCAAGGACAGAGCCGAAACGGATGGCATCGAAGATCTGTGGCTCTTTCTCACGTGTCAGGCCGATACATTTCGCGTAGCAGCCGCCTTCGATATTGAAAACACCGTTCGGAGACCATCCGTGCTCATCATCTCCGATTAAACGGCGGTTAGGGTCTGCGGATAAAGTCGTTTTCCCAGTACCGGATAAACCGAAGAACAATGCCACATCGCCTTCGCGACCTACGTTTGAAGAGCAGTGCATGGAAAGGATATCGGATTCAGGGAGCACGTAGTTCATGACAGAGAAGATCGATTTCTTCATTTCACCTGCATATTCAGTACCACCAATCAGGACAATTCTTCTTTCGAATGATACAATGATAAATGTTTCAGAATGAGTTCCGTCAACTTCGGGATCCGCCTTGAAGTTCGGAGCAGAAACGATTGTGAATTCTGATTGGTGACCCTTTAGCTCTTCTTCTGTTGGGCGAATGAATAATTGATGAGCGAAAAGATTATGCCAAGCAAATTCGTTGATCACCTGAATCGGCAGTCTATGTTTTGAGTCGGCACCTGCGAACCCTTTGAAAGAAAATACTTCTTCTTTTTCTTTTAAGTAATTGATCACTTTCGTATATAGTTTATCGAATGATTCAGATGAGATGGGTTGATTGACAGATCCCCACTCAATCTTATCCTTCGTGGATGGTTCTTCAACTATAAATTTATCCTTAGGAGAGCGTCCTGTGTATTTACCAGTTTCTGCTCTGACTGCACCTGATGATGTTAAAACGCCTTCATTACGTTGAAGGACTTTTTCAACTAGTTGGGAAACAGATAATTGTTCCTGAATGTTTTGACCGTTAAGTAATTCTGTTAATTCATTAGACATGCTCACTGAATTCATTAGAACCCTTCCTTTATATAAATTTATTTAATGGCATCGCTTACTTCTCAAAAATAGTATAACACAATCAAGCTATTAGTCTATACTATTTATTTAATTTTATAATGTGTCTTCATTTTGTCACATTTTTCGTCCAAATACAGCTTGTTTCTTCTTATTTATATGAAGAAAAAATCTAAATGTTTAGCCTCATTACCCCATTAGGTTATTTTAATCGAGAAAAATGGTTGGAAGTCTTATAGAGAGGCTAAAAGATTGGTTAAACCTGTCACTCGAAAAAAAGTTGACACCTCTAGTCCTAAACGTTATCATTGTTCCTTGAACGGATACTCTTATCCTGAGCTGGTGGAGGGAGCAGACCCTATGAAACCCAGCAACCTGCTAAATAGTGAATGGATCCTTTCTGTCTGAAACGATCCGATTAAGCGAAGGTGCTAAACTGAGGCAAGGTCTATGAACCTTGAACGATAAGAGAGAAAAGGCGCGGCTATGATCTGAAACCTTTCCTCTATTGCTTTAATCATGAGGAAGGGTTTTTTCTGTTTATAGTGGATCAAATGCACATAATTCATGATTTTTTTATAAAAAAACCATGTTTACTTCATACTACTTAGGGAATGAGTACCGTATCTGTTTAATGTTTTGTTAGATCAAAGTCTAACAAATAGCTTAAGGAGGAACCTTGATGTCAACTAAACGTCGTCTGTTTACATCTGAGTCCGTAACCGAAGGACATCCAGATAAAATTTGTGACCAAATTTCTGATTCAATTCTTGATGCAATTCTTACCAATGATCCGAATGCCCGCGTGGCATGTGAAACGTCTGTTACAACGGGTCTTGTTCTTGTTGCAGGTGAAATTACAACAAGTACGTATGTCGATATTCCAAAAATCGTTCGCGAAACGATCCGTGAAATCGGCTACACTCGTGCGAAATACGGCTTTGATGCTGAAACATGTGCAGTACTTACATCCATCGATGAGCAATCTGCTGATATCGCTCAGGGTGTAGACCAGGCGCTTGAAGCCCGTGAAGGTCAAATGACGGATGAAGAAATCGATGCAATCGGTGCAGGTGACCAAGGGCTAATGTTTGGATTCGCTTGTAATGAAACGAAAGAGCTTATGCCTCTTCCGATCTCACTTGCACACAAAATCTCCCGTCGCCTGACTGAAGTTCGTAAAGAAGAAATCCTTCCTTACCTTCGTCCGGATGGAAAGACGCAAGTAACCGTTGAATACGATGAAAACGATAAGCCGGTCCGTATCGACACGATCGTTATCTCTACTCAACATCACCCTGAAGTGACGCTTGAGCAAATCCAGCGCAACTTGAAAGAATATGTCATCGACCCGGTTGTACCGAAAGAACTGATCGATGGAGAGACGAAATATTTCATCAACCCGACAGGCCGTTTCGTTATCGGTGGACCACAAGGTGATGCAGGACTTACAGGACGTAAAATCATCGTTGACACTTACGGCGGATACGCCCGTCACGGTGGTGGTGCATTCTCTGGTAAGGATGCAACGAAAGTGGACCGTTCAGCGGCGTATGCAGCACGTTACGTAGCGAAGAACATTGTGGCAGCGGGACTTGCTGAAAAATGTGAAGTTCAATTAGCGTATGCAATCGGTGTTGCTCAACCGGTATCGATTTCAATCGACACATTCGGAACGGGTAAAGTATCAGAAGACGTATTGATTGATGTTGTCCGCAACAACTTTGACCTGCGCCCTGCAGGAATCATCAAAATGCTGGACCTTCGTCGTCCGATTTACAAGCAAACAGCTGCTTACGGACACTTTGGCCGTAACGATCTTGATCTTCCTTGGGAGCGTACAAACAAAGCTGAAGCATTAAAAGCAGAAGCATTAAGCGAATAAGAGAAGATATAGATAGAAAAGACCAACACTTATCAGGGTGTTGGTCTTTTTTTTTCGATAGGGGTCGGCGGTGGGGAGTTTATTTTATTGCGTGGAATGGCAGATATACCCCGACTTTGCTAGATATATTCTGAAAACGGTAGATAAATCTGAAACGGGGACCTTCATACAAGAAAATCTTCCATGAGTATTCTCAGGAAGGATGGGGTATCCCAAGTATATAAGAAGTTAAAATGGTTTGATGCTCTTATAATATTGTCCTTTTTCCGCGTATTCCCTGGAAATGCGCTTCATCTCGCTAATGTCATGTTCGTTCAGCTCTCTTACCACTTTTGCTGGACGACCGAATGCCAGTGTATTGGGAGGTATGACTTTTCCTTGTGGAACAAGGCTTCCTGCCCCGATAAAGGCTCCTTCTCCAATTTCAGCATTATCGAGAATGATCGATCCCATGCCGATTAATGCTTTTTTTCGGATTTTGCAGCTATGTAGAATCACCCCATGGCCGACGGTTACTTCATCTTCAAGAATAAGAGGGTTATTTGGACTCTGATGGAGTATGGAATTATCCTGTATATTTACTTTATTACCGATTTTCGTTGGAGCGACATCCCCTCTTATAACGGTGTTAAACCAAATACTGGACTCTTCACCGATCTCCACATCCCCAGAGATGGTCACATAATCAGCAATGTAAGCCGAATCAGAGATGACTGGTTTTTTATCATAATACGGATAGAGCATTTTTTACTACCCCTTTCAATAATATTTACTATAATAAATGGTAGCAGAATTCAATCAATTAGAGAACTATAAAGGAGGATTTGCCATGTGGAAATGGGAAACAGATCAAGAAGCAAAAGCAGTCATCGTCATCATCCATGGAGCAATGGAGCATCATGGCAGGTACGGTTGGCTCATTGAAATGTGGCGTGCAGCAGGCTTCCATGTCATAATGGGGGATTTACCGGGTCAAGGCATGACCTCAAGAAGTAAAAGAGGACATATCGATTCCTTTGATGAATATATAGTGGAAGTGAAAGATTGGGTACAGGCAGCTTATCAATTTGAATTACCTGTATTTATGATTGGTCATAGTATGGGGGGACTTGTCGCCGTCCGCATGCTTCAGGAATCCCATGTGAAACTGGCTGGTGTAATATTGTCCTCACCTTGTTTAGGCTTGGTCACTACGCCTGCTAAACCTATCGAGCTTTTGTCCTACGGGTTAAATAAAATTGCTCCTATGGTTAAATTCCCATCAGGGTTAACCATCGATATGGCAACAAGAAATGCAGATGTCCGTGAAATCGACAGCAATGATTCACTTTATATCACCAAAGTGTCTGTACGCTGGTACCGGGAATTGGCGCATGCGATAAAATTAGCTTTTGTTAATCTTGATAAGATGCCTGACGTTCCATTACTTGTCCTGCAGGCCGGTGACGACAAAATCGTGGATAAAAGAGCAGTGAAGAAGTGGTTCAACGAACTGTCCTTATCTGAAATGCATTACAAAGAATGGCCGAAATGCTATCATGAAATCTATAATGAACCAGAACGAGAAGATATATTTGAGTACTCCAAAATTTTCATTGAAAGTCGCTTGAAAGCGTTAGGTTACATTTTGTAAAAGAGGTGGTAAAGGTGTCCATTCCAAGTGATCCCTTTTCGTTAATGACAAGAGTATACCGAAATGTTTTTCCGATTGTTCATAAAGAGTTAGATGAGTGGAAGAGGCGTGCAGAAGCGATCCCCAACCAAGAATTGAGAAACCAGGCCCTTTCAAGTATTGAGCATAAAACGTTTCACTGTGAAGGTGGATCGATTCTATCACTTTTGGCACTGGATAAAAAACAGGATACAATCCGATTTATCGTTGCTTATCAAACGATAAGTGATTATTTAGATAATCTGTGTGATCGAAGTGTTTCTCTTGATCCAGAGGACTTTACCCTTCTTCATCAATCCATGAAGGATGCCTTGACAGTGGACGCTGTGCCTGTCAATTACTATGCATTAAGAGCAGATCAGGATGACGGGGGGTATCTCAGGGATCTGGTGCTTACCTGTCAATCCGTTCTTGCAAATCTAAGTCATTACGACAGCATCAAGGGTGATCTTCTCGAGTTGTGTGAATACTATTGTGATCTGCAGATACATAAACACGTGAAGAAAGAAGAGAGAGTGGGAAGGCTTCAGAATTGGTTTGAAACACACCGGTCGAACCTCCCTGAAATGAATTGGTACGAGTTTTCCGCCTGCTCAGGTTCGACCCTCGGTATATTCTGTTTAGTATCATACGCCTGTCGCAGCGATTTTAAGCCGTCCTACACAGAGAAAATAAAAAGCGGATACTTTCCGTATATTCAGGGCTTACATATCCTTCTCGATTACTTCATCGACCAGGATGAGGACCTCGAGGGGGGAGACTTAAACTTTTGTTTCTATTATGAGGACGATGAGCACTTAAAAGGTCGGCTCCTTCATTTCTTGCAAAAAGCAGATGAACATACCCACGGTCTGCCGCACGCTCACTTCCATCGTTTGATCAACAAAGGACTCATTGGCGTTTACCTGTCAGACGAAAAGGTAAGCAAACAAGAAAAAGTACAATCCTTCTCCAAAGAGTTCATCGGACAAGCCGGCTGGATCACCAGATTCTTCTACATTAACGGAAAAATCTACCGCAAATGGAAGAACCGTAAAAAAACATCCTGAATAAGAGGGACAGACCTTTGACACCAGTGTCGAAGGTCCGTCCCTTTTTTTGTCTATTGCATCAAACTTAAGTCGTATGAGTAATTTCTAAATCCGACCTTTTATACCATATTTATACAAAGTTTATTCGTTGATTTTCATCAGATCGCGACAATTTACCCATCCGTTCATTCGTGGAATTTCATACTATTTATCTAAAAAACTATTATTTCGTAATACTAAATAACTAATGTATTCTGAAAATATTTACTTTTCAGAATAATGGAGTATATTTTAATTAGTGTAAAAATTTAGTACAGAAAAAAGAGGGGGAATACTGTTTGAAATCACGTAAAGTATTAACAATGGCCATGGCTGCGGCATTAAGTGTAGGGGCATTTGCTGTACCTGCATCAGCTGCAACCACAGTGCCTGAAAATGTGTTAGCAAAGCCAACGGTGAAACACGAACATAAGCATGGAGGGCCTTTCGATTTAGGGATTGCGAATGACGAACGCCTGATTGAAATGTTGAAAAAAGACGGGAAAATCAAACAAAATGCGACACCTGCTGAGGCTGAAAAAGCACTGCAGAAGTTCTTGAAAGCGAAAGCGGATTCTGCTGAAAAAGAAGCAGGAGAATTACATGAAAATGAAGCTTCTGAAAAAGTTAAGCTTCAGAAACAAATGAAAGACAATGATTTGACAAATGGAAAAGGAAATAAATTGGGACAAGCCAAGAAGAATTCACCAGAGTCTGTGAAAGAAGAAGCGTATGACGGTGAAATGCGTACGGATAAGGTATTGGTACTTTTAGTTGATTATCCGGACAAGCCACATAATTCTATGACAGCTGATGAAACAGATATGTACTACGAAGGTGAAGATGCTTATTCCCGTGAGCACTATCAGGATATGTTGTTTGGTACAGGCGGTTGGACAGGCCCTGACGGTAAAAACTATGTTTCCATGAAGCAATACTATGAACAACAGTCGGGTGGAAGCTATTCTGTTGAAGGTGAAGTTGCTGGTTGGTATACAGCGAGTAAGCCTGCAGCTGAGTATGGTGGCAACTATCCTACTGAAGACGATAGTGATGTCAATGCACGCGGCCTTGTAAAAGAAGCGTTGGCGGCGGCGGCGGCAGATCCAACCGTAAACATTGCTGATTATGACAAATGGGATCGTTACGACCTTGACGGAGATGGAAATTACCTTGAGGCAGACGGGCTGGTTGACCACTTAATGGTTATTCACTCTGGTGTCGGTGAAGAAGCTGGTGGTGGATCGTTGGGATCAGATGCAATCTGGTCTCATCGCTGGAATCTTGGCGGGGTTCATGCTCTTCCGGGAACTGAAGCGACAGTTCCATATTGGGGTGGAGCCATGGCTGCTTATGACTACACGATCGAACCTGAAGACGGTGCTGTCGGAGTCATGGCCCATGAATTCGGACATGATTTAGGCCTTCCGGACGAATATGATACTCAGTATACCGGCGCAGGAGAACCGGTCAGCTACTGGTCCATCATGTCAAGCGGAAGCTGGGCTGGGGACATTCCTGGGACTCAGCCTACCGGATTCAGTCCTTACATGAAGGAAATGCTTCAAGAATCAGCCGTTGTTGATAATGAAGGGACAGAAGGTAACTGGTTAACTGGATCTGAAATCAATTTAGAGAACGTTACTAATGAAGGAACGGTAGCATTACTTGACGAAGCAAACACAAAAGGAACAAACAACGACGTAGTGAAAGTCAATCTTCCACAAAAAGAAACAGTCATCAATGAGCCTGCTAGCGGTGAGTATGAGTACTTCTCTGGAAGTGCTGATGACTTACACAATTATTTATCGACTACTGTGGATTTAACGAATGCTACATCTGCAAAGTTCAATTTCAAGGCTTGGTATGACATTGAAACGGACTGGGATTATGCATATGTAACGGTGAACGGTGAGCCGGTGGCAAGTGATATTACGACCGATACTAATCCACATGATTCTAATCTTGGAAATGGTATCACTGGTTCTTCTAACGGCTGGATTGACGCTTCTTTCGACCTTTCAGCTTATGCTGGTCAAGAAGTTGAAGTTGCCATTGAGTATGTAACGGATGCTGCCGTTTCGAATCCAGGATTCTATGCAGATGATCTTTCTGTAGTAGTCGATGGACAAGAAGTATTGTTTGATGACGCTGAAGGCGACGCTAAATTCAATTTAGACGGCTTCACGAAAAACGACGGTATCAAACGCTCCGAACACTACTACCTACTGGAATGGCGCAGCCACAACGGTGTAGATGAAGGTCTTGCCAACATCCGCCGTGGTGCGAGCCTAATGCAATTCGACGATGGTTTAGTGGTATGGTATGTCGATAAGCAATTCAGTGAAAACTGGACTGGCGTTCATCCAGGGGATGGATTTGTCGGCGTAGTGGATGCAGACCAAAGTACAAACTTCTGGAGTGATGGAGCTGTGGCTGGTACACGCTACCAAGTACATGATGCTGCGTTCAGTTTGAACAAATCAGAGAAAATGTTCCTGGACTATAGCGACCTTCTTGGAATCACTCTGAAAGACAATAAAACTGCTCAAAATCCATTATTCGACGACAGTGCGGATTACAGCAACAAAGGATTGATAGACGCTGGACGTAACGTACCGAACTACGGATTGAATTTCCGTGTAACAGGAGAAAGTGCTGACGGTACAGTCGGTAAAGTGTTGATCTACAAAAAATAAGTAAGTAAAGGGTGACTGCCTTCCTGGCAGTCACCCTTTAAGCATGTTAGTGGACATTTTTTACTATGGAATTGATAATAATACTCACATCAATAAAAGGAGATGTCCATTTTGACTATCAAGCTAAGTATTTTAGATCAGTCACCCATTTCAGAAGGAATGAGCCCTCAAGAGGCTTTACAACATACAGTACAATTAGCTCAGCATGCCGAAAAGTTGGGATTTGAACGTTTCTGGGTATCAGAGCATCATGATTCAACGGGTCTTGCCGGATCTTCACCAGAGGTCTTGATCGCTCACCTTGCACAGAATACATCAAAAATCCGTGTCGGTTCCGGAGGGGTCATGCTTCCTCATTACTCTTCATACAAGGTAGCGGAAAACTTCCGATTGCTTGAAGGGTTGAATCCGAATCGGATTGACTTAGGCCTCGGAAGGGCACCTGGCGGAATGCCGATGGCAACGATGGCCCTGCACGACGGAAAGCCGAGGGACGTCAATCGTTATCCGGAACAAATCGATGACCTCCTTGGATATTTGACGGATTCCTTACCAGACACACATCCGTACCAAGGTTTGACGGCAGCCCCGATGATCGAAACGATGCCGGAAGTATGGATGCTCGGTTCAAGTCCATCCAGTGCGATGCTGGCGGCACAAAAAGGATTACCGTATACCTTTGCACAATTTATTAATGGGGAGGGCGGTCCCCAATATACGCAGGCTTACAGAAATAACTTTGTTCCTTCCAAGTATCTGAAGGAGCCCAAAAACATCGTAGCCGTGTTTGCCGTCTGTGCTGAAACGGATGAAGAAGCAGAGAGAGTCGCATCCAGCATCGACTTAGCGATCCTTATGATCGAACAAGGCATGCGTTCAAACGGGACACCAAGCCCTGAAAAAGCGGCAGCTTATCAGTACACGCCTTTTGAAGAAATGAGAGTCCGTGAAAATCGCAAACGCATGGTCGTCGGAAATCCTAAAAAAGTGAAAGAACAACTACTTTCACTCAGTGAACAGTACCAAACTGATGAAATCATGCTCGTCAGCATCACATACGACTTCCAGGACAAACTTAAATCATTTGAATTAATCGCAAACGAATTGTTATAAAAAATAGGGACGGACCTCAAAAAGGTCCGTCCCTATTTTTACTTTTTTCATCTCTTCTCCAATGCCACAATGAATGGAGGATTATTCAGCTGATTTATGAATTGGTATCTCAGGACATGCACATAGTTTTGATCCAGTCTTTCAACGTAGCGAAGGAGGTAATCCCTCTCTACGGCACCCTCAGGATGTCCGTGATAAATGACAAGGACGAGAATCCCTTCAGGTGCCATCATTTCCAGGATCTGGTTCAAGGCGAGTATCGTGGTCTTCGGACGGGTAACGATCTCCTTGTCACCGCCTGGTAAGTATCCAAGATTAAATACTGCCCCCGTCACTTTCCCGTGATGCAATGGAGGAATGACGTTCATAACAGTCTCGTGACCTTGGTGAAAGAGTGTCACCCGGTGAGCAAGATCATGGGTGATGAGCTGTTCCTTCGTGTTTTCGATGGCTTCCTCTTGAATATCAAAACCGTATACCCGTCCGTTTTCTCCGACTAACCGGGCCAGGAATAAGGTGTCATGTCCGTTCCCTAGTGTAGCGTCTATAGTAATGTCTCCCGGTTTCACAGCCCGTTCCAGAAGCTCTCTTGCAAAAGGTAAGATTCGATCTAATTTCATGTTTTCACATCCACTTTATAAAATTTTCCCTGCCAGCTGTCCCGGCGTTTTAGTTCATCGTCAATCGCGTTCAATACATTCCATTTATTCACGCTCCACATCGGTCCGATCATCAGGTCGATAGGTCCGTCCCCGGTAATGCGGTGAACGATCATCTCCGGTGGGATGACTTCCAGCTGATCGCAAACCAATTTCACGTAATGATCGAAATCCATGAAGTCAAGCAGTCCTTTTTCATATTGCTTGACCATTGGAGTTCCTTTCAGTAAATGCAAGAGGTGGATTTTGATTCCCTGGACGTCAAGTTTGGCCACTTCACGTGCTGTTTCCATCATCATTTCTTCATTTTCTTGAGGCAGTCCGTTAATAATATGGGAACACACCCGTATACCGTGCTTTCTTAATTTATTGACGCCTTCGACATAGCATTGATAATCGTGGGCCCGATTGATCAATCCGGCGGTTTTTTCATGAACGGTTTGAAGTCCCAGTTCTACCCATAAATAGGTTCTTTCGTTCAATTCAGCTAAGTAGTCGACTACATCGTCAGGAAGACAATCCGGACGGGTAGCGATAGAAATACCAACAACGCCCTCTTGTCCGAGAACTGATTCATATTTCTCTCTCAGCACATCGACAGGTGCGTGAGTGTTCGTGAATGCTTGGAAATACGCCATGTACTTCCCATCTTTCCACTTTTTGTGCATTCTTTCCTTAATATCATTGAATTGTTTTTCTAAAGAGTCGACCCTGCTTCCGGCAAAATCACCAGAGCCTGCAGCACTGCAAAATGTGCATCCTCCATGGGCGACGGTGCCATCCCGGTTCGGGCAATCGAAGCCTCCGTCCAGGGCAACCTTAAAGACCTTGTGTCCAAAATGGTTTCGCAAATGATAGTTCCACGTATGATATCGTTTGGTATCTGTGGCATATAGAAATGGGTTTGTCCCGATGACAAACACCTCCTAGTTTTCAATGTGTGTAGCAGTATGTATGACGCTCAAAAAGATTTTAACATGAACACCGGGTCAAATGTATCCTGCATAAAGAAATAGGCGAAGATTACCACTTCTGAAACGGGCAATCAGGTTCAAACTAAGGTGGAGGAGAGTATGGATAGGACCTTCCTCTTCTTTATTCCAAACGTCAAGGAGGTAGTCGGAATGGCCACAAGAAATTCGATCGATGAATGCATTCAAAAGTGTGAAGATGCCATTCGTTACGCTCAAGAACAATATAAATCAGGGTCACAGCAGGAGCATTATCATGATGTAGAATATACTCAAGCCATGCAACAGCTTGAAGCAGCGGTGAATGATGTAGCTCATTTAGCCAATAGTGCGAACTCTCAACAGCGTGAACAATTGCATCGCATGAGACTTCAGCTTCAAAACATGCAAAATGAAATGATTTTGTTAGATCACGATCCAAATGTAGTAGGAGGTAAATTACATTGACCACACGTTCTGACAAAAAAAACCCTGAACAAAAAACCAGGAGTGACTTCCGCAATCTTGATACAGAATTCGGGGCTGAAAACAATCCTGTTAAAGCTGCGAAAAAGCGATACGAAAAAAAGGGACAGCCTGTCAAGTCCGATCATCATAACGGAAAATGATTGTCTAAAGCTAGGTGCTATTAATGGTGGCACCTAGTTTTTTTAATTTGAAAAAAGGACATCCATTTTAAGAAATAATTCTTGCCCCCTTCCACAAAAAAGAGTAAAATCCTTTTGGGACTCGAAATAAAAGGGTGGAAAGGGGGCAGAATCATGCCCAAATCATTATGGTTGCTTGTCATTGGAATGATGGTGAATGTGACAGGTGCCTCTTTTTTATGGCCTCTTAATACAATTTATTTACATGAGAATTTAGGGAAATCACTTTCTGTAGCGGGAATTGTGCTGATGATCAACGCAGGTGCGAGTGTCATTGGAAATCTGATCGGGGGAACACTCTTTGATAAGTTTGGTGGATATCGTTCCATTCTATTGGGAATTTCCATTACCTTAACTGCTTTGGTAGGGATGAATATTTGGCATGGCTGGCCACACTATGTTGTCTTCTTGACGATTGTCGGATTTGGCTCTGGAATCGTATTTCCTTCCATGTATGCCATGGCAGGTTCGGTTTGGCCGGAAGGTGGACGGAAAGCATTCAATTCTGTCTATGTGGCGCAAAACATTGGAGTTGCCGTTGGAGCCGCACTAGGTGGGTTCGTCGCCTCATTTTCCTTTAACTATATATTCTTAGCGAATCTTAGTATGTATATCGTCTTTTTCTTCATTGCCTTATTTGGTTATCGAAACATTTCCATTAACGGTCATCAAACATCTGTGTTGAATGAGTCTAAGATGATAAGGGATACATCGAAGCTGAAGGCCCTGCTCTTCATTTGTGCGGCCTATTTATTATGCTGGGTGGGCTATGTTCAATGGCAATCCACTATTGCGACGTACACTCAGGAAATCAATATTTCCTTGAAACAATATAGTTTACTGTGGACGATCAATGGAGCGTTGATTGTGCTTGCGCAGCCACTACTATCAAAAGCCATCAAGCGTTTTGAACATAATTTAAAGCTTCAAATCATGATTGGGACGATTATTTTCATGGTTTCGTTCGGCGTGGCTTCGATTGCCGATCAATTTCAATGGTTTGCGATCGCGATGGTCATTATGACGATTGGTGAAATGCTGGTATGGCCGGCTGTCCCTACGATAGCCAACTCACTTGCTCCAAAAGGGAGAGAAGGGTTCTATCAGGGAATCGTGAATAGTACAGCAACAGGAGGAAGAATGATTGGGCCGTTTATGGGAGGAGTATTAGTGGACCTATTCAGCATGCAGGTGCTGTTTATGACGTTGATCGTTTTCTTCATGGTCTCATTAGTGATTACGAGTCAATATGATCGTCCATTGAAAAAGAAAAGCGCTGTGTCCGTATCAGTTCAACAATAAAGAAAACCCCAATGAGAAATCATTGGGGTTTTTTCCATATAAAAAGGGCTCCCGTTTCCTACGGAAGCCCACTTGCAAAAAATTGAGGCGGGAGATCAGCAAACGCCACATCGTTTGTTGTCACAAGGACGTGATCCCCGACTTACACAATTCAGCTCATCGCTATAATAGAATAGCATAGGACTTATAAGAAAACAAGACTATTTCAATAAAATAATCTAATCACTTAGATTACAGGAAGTTTCAGAATGATTTATAGTCGTTTCTAAGAAGTATTACAATAAAGGAATAGGAATGGAAAAAATCGAATAATAACGTAATCAACTGGATGCAGAACGTTAGCTTAATCCAATTTCTTGAGCCAATATTTTATGAGTGGACCCGTTTCTCCAAACACAGGGTCCAACGTCGGACGCAGAACGCTCTTAATTTCAATCAATACACTGGGCCGTTCTCGTAATGAACCTTTTTTCAAATTATAATCGTCACCGTTCGGATAGGCTCCTGCGACTTTAAAGTCGGGACTTGCGGATAATTTCTTATGTCCGGTTCCGGCTGGGAGGACGATCACATCACCTTTATGGACCGTCACTTCTTCGCCCATTTCACCGCCTAATTGAACCGTTGCCTCACCTTCCATTACCCCTAATACTTCATGTGCATTACTATGGTAATGGTGGTAATCATATATGCCATTTGTCCAACTATTGAGCCATTGATTCCGGTTGAAGAGCTCTTCGGCGCCATTAGGATGATCAAGTGCATTCCGGTATATGAGTACGGGAAGGTCCGGGTTATTCGGGATGATTCCATCGTCTTCGAAATAAAATATTTTCAGTTCTGCGATTTTCATCCTTTCATTCCTCCATTCATTGTTAAGAAGTTTCCCTAATACCGTATAGATTAAACCGAATCTCTACTGGAAATTGAAATGATTGGAAAACGGATTCATTTTCGAAACCCTGGTGAGTGTATGTGCTACTATAGATATATATGTTCTCTTGCAAAATAGAGGAGGAAATGGAAATGGGAAGCTTATTAAAAAAGGTATCCGTCGAAATGATTGAAATCATTCTTGAGAACGCTTTCGAATGGTTGGTCGTCGTTGATGATGAAGGCACGATTATCTACATAAATGACAATTACTGTCGCTTCCTTGAAGTTGAGCGGGATAAAGCGATTGGCTCGCATGTGACAAACGTCATTGAAAATACACGAATGCATATTGTCGCTGGCACCGGCAAAGAAGAAGTGGCAGATCTTCAATATATAAAAGGAAACTATATGATCGCCAATCGAATTCCGATCCGGATTGATGGAAAGGTGATTGGAGCATTTGGGTCTGTTATCTTTCGGGACACGAGTGAATGGATGCAAATGAGTTCTCACGTGAAGAACATGATGTCGAAAATTCAAAGCTATATTCAAGACATCAATACCGGAGTGAAATACTCGCTGAATGATATCATCGGTGAATCACCTGGCATGAATGAGCTGAAAGACAAAGCCCAAATGATCGCTCCCAGTGATATCTCCATCCTCATCAGAGGGGAAAGTGGGACCGGTAAAGAGTTGTTCGCTCACAGTATCCACCAGCTCAGTGAAAGGAGTGGACAACCCTTTATTAAAGTGAACTGCGCAGCGATTCCAGAGCAACTTCTGGAATCAGAGCTATTCGGTTATGAGGAGGGTGCTTTTACAGGGGCGAAAAAAGGAGGTAAGAAAGGAAAGTTTCAGCTGGCTCATAAGGGTACACTGTTTCTTGATGAAATTGGGGACATGCCCCTCAATATGCAGGCGAAGCTTCTAAGGGTTTTACAGGAAGGGGAGGTCGAGGCAGTCGGTTCAAACCGTGTTCAACATGTGGATGTCCGTATTGTTGCCGCCACCAACCGCCCACTTGAAAAGATGATGGAAGAAAAGCGATTTCGAAGTGATCTGTATTATCGTATTAACGTCGTTCCTTTTCAAATTCCACCTCTCCGTGAACGGAAGGAAGATATCGAGACATTGGCAGCTTTTTTCTTGGAAAAATCGACAAAATCCTCGGGAAAACGGATTCAAGGCTTCGAAAACGAAGTGATGCAGATATTTCTTTCTTATAGCTGGCCGGGGAATCTGCGTGAGTTAGAAAATGTCATTAACGCATCCACCTATTTGTCTAATGGAAGCAAGATTTCCCTTCAGTCCCTACCTTCTTATATGAAGGCAGGAAACTTGTATGACGTAGGATCCAAATCATTAAAAGAAATACTCGAAGAAACGGAGAAATCCGTGTTGGCACAAAGCCTGCAAACCCACCAGCACGATAAACGAAAGGTTGCAGAGTCTTTGGGGATAAGCAAATCAAGCATGTATGAAAAATTGAATAAATATCAGCTTCTATGATGTGGTTGTGCCGGGTGTCCGGAAATATGGAAAGTAGTCCATGTTTCCGGACTCTTTTATTTTTAGTACAAAAGTGTACATTTTGTGACTTAATGAATGAATTCGTCCAGAATCTCGGAATCCAAATAATATTTAAGTGTGGATATAAATGAGTTTGGAGTAATCTGAAAGTTGGCACAATTATTGCAAGGATTATGTTTGAAAGTATTTTATGGAAGGGAGAGTAGGGGTTTGAATAAAAATGTAAACGATTTCATTTGCAGGTAATCATCTTTAGAGAACAAAGGGGGAGATATCATGTTAAGCATGATCGGTCTTATTGGAGGACTCATTTTATTAATCTTTTTAACGATGAGGGGCATGAACATATTGATTGTTGGCCCTATATCGGCATTGTTCGTTGCGGTGTTAAGCGGCATGCCGCTCTTTCCACAATTGGCGGCTGAAGGGGAAGCGAATCTGGTAAGCAATTATATGTCAGGATTCACTAGCTTTGTCGCCGCCTGGTATCTAATGTTCCTGTTGGGTGCCGTGTTCGGAAAAGTGATGGAAGATAGCGGTGCAGCGGATAGTGTCTCCCGTTTCGTTGTAGAGAAAATGGGGATGAAATACGCAGTTCTGGCCATTGTTGCAGCCTGTGCCGTACTAACATATGGCGGCGTCAGTCTCTTCGTTGTAGCATTTTCTGTTTATCCAATGGCGGTTAGTTTATTTAAACAAGCGGATCTGCCGCGCCGTTTCATTCCTGCTGCCTTAGCATTCGGTTCGGTCACGTTCACGATGACCTCTGCCGGTTCACCGGAAATCCAAAACTGGATCCCAATTGAATATCTGGGGACGACACCTTATGCAGGCTGGGAAGTCAGCTTGATCGTCGCCGTGTTTATGGCAGTGTTTGGCTATTGGTGGTTGAAGCGTATGATCACAAAAGCGGTCAATAAGGGAGAGAAGTTCCATTCACGCGAAGAAGATCCTGTCATTGATGAAGGAAGACCTTTACCTAACCCGTTCATGGGATTGATTCCATTATTAGTCGTCCTTATTTTGGCTTTTTCATTCCACGATTCATTAAAACAATCCGCCCTTATCATTGCCTTATTAGGTGGTGTGATTTCGGCTTATGTGTTAAATCGCAAATATTTCAAAGGCTTCTGGGGTGCTGTTTCCGAGGGTACAGTAGGTGCATTGATCGCCATCGGAAATACCGCCGCCGTTGTTGGATTCGGAGGAGTGGCCAAAGCCGTTCCAGCCTTCAGTACAGCCGTTGATGTCATGACGAATATTCCTGGATCTCCATTGATCGGTGGAGCAATCGCCGTCAGTGTGATAGCAGGGATGACTGGTTCGGCATCCGGTGGTCAAGCGATCGCATTGCCGATCCTCGCACCTCACTATGTTGATATGGGCGTGAATCCTGAAGCCCTTCACCGGGTTGTGGCGATATCTTCAGGAGCACTGGATTCATTGCCGCATAATGGATATGTCGTTACGACGATCCGCTCGATCTGTAATGAATCACATGGAGAAGCTTATGGGGCGGTTGGTGCCGTTACGGTCATTGTCCCACTTATCGGTTTAGCTATAGCGATTCTTTTATTCTCATTTGGCCTAGGGATCTAAGAAAGGAGTATCATCATGGTTGAAAATAAAGTTGTATTCATAACAGGGGCAGCGCAGGGAATCGGCTACGAAATCGGAAAAGAATTCGCTGCTAATGGAGCAAAGGTCGTACTGACGGATTTACAGGAAGATGCCGTTCAGGGAGCTTCAGAGGCCCTTAAGGCAGATGGATATGAAGTTCTTGGATTGCGCTGTGACGTGACATCGGAATCCGAGTTGAAAGAAGCGATTACTAAAACGGTGGATCACTACGGGAAGCTCGATGTATTGATCAATAATGCAGGACTTCAACATGTATCCCACATTGAAGAGTTCCCGACTGAAAAATTTGAACTTCTCATAAAAGTCATGCTGACCGCTCCATTTGTCGCGATCAAGCATGCCCTGCCTCATATGAAGGACCAGGGAACCGGACGGATCATCAACATGGCATCCATCAATGGATTGGTCGGTTTCTCCGGCAAAGCAGCCTATAATTCTGCCAAACACGGAGTCATCGGCCTGACGAAGGTAGCGGCATTGGAAGCGGCACAACATGGAATCACCGTCAATGCGGTCTGTCCCGGATACGTGGACACTCCGCTGGTCCGCAATCAGCTGGGGGACCTTGCCAAAACACGCAATATACCGCTAGAAAGAGTGATAGAAGAAGTCATCTATCCTCTCGTACCACAGAGAAGATTACTCGATGTCAAAGAAATTGCAGACTATACCATGTTCCTGTGCAGTGACGCTGCCAGGGGAATCACCGGGCAGGCAGTCGTCCTGGATGGTGGGTATACGGTCCAATAGCTGGATGGAGGAGAAACGACCTTGTTGGAGGTCGTTTTTTTTTAGGTGAGGTTGATGTGACGGTGATATATGGTGAGGGTGGATTTGGAAAAAAAACGTTAAATGGCTGGATTATTGATGGGAACGGCCGGATTATCTTCGGTTTCGGCCGGATTTTTTGTCAAAACGGCTGAATTCTTCTCGAGAACGGCCGGATTCTTCGTCAAAACGGCTGGATTTTTCTCGAGAACGGCCAGGTTCTTCGTCAAGACTCCTGAATTTCTCTCGAAAACGGTCGGGTTCTTTGTCAAAACGGCCGGATTTTTCTCGGAAACGGCCCGGGTTCTTTGTCAAAACGACTGGATTCTTCCGAAGCGACTTAATTCTTCATGAAAATGGCCTGGATTTATGATTGGAACGGCTCGATCTTCAACAAAGAGGACAAAACTTTTTCCAAAAGCGTCACCTGTAATCCAAACCATTCAAAAAATTGACAAGAATCTCATCCATAAATCAATAATAGGCTTGCGCTTCAGTATATTTTTCCCTAAAATAGTGAATACATATAATTATATTGAAACGTTGATCAGGAGTAGTAATGAAGGTTTTCTGTTTTAGAGAGTTGACGGGTGGTGAAAGTCAACCAGAAGCATCATGAACTCGCCTGCTGAGTTGCAAGTGTGAACCATAGTAAGACTTGCCGTTTTCCGCGTTAAGGATGAATGAAGCTGAGTGCGCGTACACTAATGTGGGTGGTACCGCGGGAGAATGTTAATACAAACTCTCGTCCCAAATATTTTTTTGGGATGAGGGTTTTTTTTTATTTTTTTCAAAAAAGAAAGGGACTTTACGACCTTTCGAATGACAATTAAAGGAGGATCTCAATATGAGTTTTAATCATAAAAGTGTTGAGACGAAATGGCAGCAGTATTGGGAAGAGAACAAAACGTTCAAGGCGACTGAAGATGAAGGGAAGTCCAATTTCTACGCATTGGATATGTTCCCGTATCCATCAGGTGCAGGCCTTCATGTAGGACATCCGGAAGGGTTTACGGCAACGGATATCCTTTCCCGCATGAAGCGTATGCAAGGATACAATGTCCTTCATCCGATGGGGTGGGATGCATTCGGTTTACCGGCTGAGCAATATGCCCTTGATACAGGGAATGATCCGGCAGAATTCACACAAAAAAATATCGATACGTTCCGTCGTCAAATCAAGTCACTGGGATTTTCGTATGATTGGGACCGTGAAGTCAATACGACAGATCCGGGCTATTACAAATGGACGCAATGGATCTTCACGAAGCTTTATGAAAAAGGCCTGGCTTATGTGGATGAGGTAGCCGTGAACTGGTGTCCGGCCCTTGGTACAGTACTTGCCAATGAAGAAGTCATCGATGGGAAGAGCGAACGGGGAGGTCATCCCGTAGAGCGCCGTCCGATGAAGCAGTGGATGCTGAAGATCACGGCTTATGCCGATCGTCTGGTGGAAGACCTTGAAGAGGTTGACTGGCCGGAAAGCATTAAAGATATGCAGCGAAACTGGATCGGCCGTTCTGAAGGGGCGGAAGTGAACTTTACCATTGATGGTCATGACAAATCCTTCGATGTCTTCACGACTCGTCCTGATACGATTTTTGGTGCGACATATGCGGTTCTTGCTCCTGAGCATCCGTTTGTAGAGGAAATCACAACGGACGAACAAAGCTCGAAAGTGAATGAATACATCGATAAGATCAAATCGAAAAGTGATCTTGAACGTACCGATCTTGCAAAAGAAAAAACGGGTGTATTCACAGGCGCTTATGCGATCAACCCGGCTAACGGTGAGAAAATGCCGATTTGGATCGCAGATTACGTTCTAATGAGCTACGGTTCAGGTGCGATCATGGCCGTTCCTGCCCACGACGAACGAGATTATGAGTTTGCGAAAGAGTTCGATCTTCCAATCATGGAAGTGGTCGCTGGCGGAAATGTTGAGAAAGAAGCTTACACAGGTGACGGAGATCATGTCAATTCCGGTTTCCTTGATGGACTTGGGAAGGAAGAAGCGATTGCGAAAGCCATTTCCTGGTTAGAGGAGAAAAACATCGGAACGAAGAAAGTCACGTACCGACTTCGTGACTGGCTATTCAGCCGTCAACGTTACTGGGGAGAGCCGATTCCTGTCATTCATTGGGAAGACGGTACGACCACGACTGTTCCTGAAAGTGAGCTTCCTCTTGTTCTTCCAAAGACGACTGAAATCAAACCGTCGGGAACAGGTGAATCTCCACTTGCGAACATCAGTGAATGGGTGAACGTCGAGGATCCTGAAACAGGCAAAAAGGGCCGTCGTGAAACGAACACCATGCCACAGTGGGCGGGAAGCTGCTGGTACTATATCCGTTATATCGATCCACATAACGAAGAAGCTCTTGCCGATGCGAAGAAAATGCAAGAGTGGCTGCCTGTGGATACGTATATCGGAGGAGCCGAGCATGCGGTGCTACACTTGCTGTATGCCCGTTTCTGGCATAAGTTCCTTTATGATATCGGCGTAGTTCCGACGAAAGAGCCATTCCAAAAACTATTCAACCAGGGAATGATCCTGGGTGAAAACAATGAAAAAATGAGTAAATCAAAAGGGAATGTTGTCAATCCGGATGAGGTTGTAGAATCTCACGGTGCAGATACCCTTCGTCTTTACGAAATGTTTATGGGACCACTGGAAGCTTCCATTGCCTGGAGCACGAACGGCCTGGACGGCGCACGTCGCTTCCTTGACCGTGTATGGCGCCTGCTTGTTGAAGAGGATGGTTCAATTTCCTCTAAAGTGACGGATGCACCGAACAGTGCTCTGGACAAAACGTATAACCAAACTGTTAAAAAAGTGACGGAAGATTACGAAGGCCTTCGTTTCAATACAGGAATTTCCCAGCTGATGGTGTTCATCAATGATGCATACAAGGCTGATACACTTCCTAAGAACTATGTAGAAGGATTCATCAAGCTTCTTTCTCCGATCGCTCCGCATATGACGGAAGAACTTTGGAGCAAGCTTGGTCACGAAGGAACGATTTCCTACGAGGCATGGCCGACTTTCGATGAATCGAAGCTTGTGGACAACGAAGTCGAAATCGTCCTTCAAGTGAACGGAAAAGTGAAAGCAAAAGTCATGATCCCTCGTGATATGAACAAAGAAGATCTTGAAAAAACAGCCATGGAAAACGATGAAATCAAAAGCCAAATCGAAGGCAAAACCATCCGCAAAGTCATCGCTGTACCTGGCAAACTAGTCAACATCGTAGCCAACTAATAGTTGAGTATATTTCAATATACTATATATTTGAGGGACGGACCTTGAACAGAATCTGATTGTCAGGAAATGCTATCAATTGGGGATTCTGTATTTCACCAAGGTCCGTCCCTTCTTTCTATTTCGAGGGGACGGACCTCTATTTGGGCCGGTTTTTATTCTGAGATCGCTTTAAATCAGCATTCCACTGAGGTCCGTCCCTCTATTCACTGGTTTCGATCTGATATTTTTGTTTGGGAGACGGGCTTTGGTACAATTATGGTGAGTGAATGATGAAAGGAAGATGACAATGGAAACGATTAAAACGATTACGACTGATGAGTTGGAAAAGAAGTTGAAGAATGGGGAAGATCTGCTTTTAGTGGATGTTCGTGAAGATGAAGAAGTGGCAGAAGGGGTGATCCCGGGAGCGAAGCATATCAAGATGGGCGAAATTCCTGAGTCACTGGATCAGTTTGATAAAGACAAAGAGTATATCTTCATCTGCCGTTCAGGAAACCGCAGCGGAAATGTCGCTCACTACATGCAGGAGCAAGGATATAAAGTGGTGAACATGGAAGGCGGCATGATGAATTGGGCCGGTGAGACAGCAGAGAAGAAATAATGGGTTTTATGTGAAGCACGTTCCCTTTTTTAAGGGAACGTGCTTTTTAATTTAACCTATTTTAATCATGTTCTTTACTTGTATCATACTCAGCCAGTGCAACAGCAATTTTATCTTCAATATCCCTTAAGTTACTAGCCATAAAGTTATTTAAGATGATGGAGAATACAAGATCTTTTCCATCTTTAGTCGTCACGTAGCCGGAAAGTGAGGTAGCCCCCGTAATCGTTCCTGTCTTGGCTTTTACATTTCCTTCAGCAAGGGTTCCTTTCATGCGGTTTCTCAAGGTTCCTCCCTCTAACCGGTTACTTGCACCTGCAACTGGAAGAGCGTTCAGATAAACCGGATACCATTCCTCTTGTTGAACTGAGTAAAGTAACTTTGACAATTCATTTGCTGGAATATTCGTGACATGGGATATACCAGAGCCATCTCGAATTCTCATGGTATCTGTATTTAACCACGAATTGAAACGTAGTCTTCAAGCACTTCAAGCCCTTTTTCCCAACTACCATCATGATGAACGACCCGTCCCATTTCTTTCACCAATGTTTCAGCAATCGTATTGTTACTTAGCTTCATGAAGGGAACCAATAATTCAGAGAGTGGCATGGACTCTTTTGTAAACAGGACTTCAGCATCTGCCGGGGTTTCACCATAGTCACCCTGGTGTTGTTTGACATGGACTCCTGATTGTACAAGTGATTTCTTAAATAAGTCCAGTGCATAACCAGTAGGTTCCCAAAGCGTCACCCAAGACCGGGCAGTTGAACTATCGACCGGTATAGAACCTTCTACCACAATATTGTTGGACCCGTGTTCTCGGGAAACGCTGATCGATCGTGTTCCGCTTTCGATGGTTTTTGTTTTGTTAATGACGGTCGGATAGCTTGTCTCAGGAGAAAGTTTAATATCTGCTGGCTGTCCGGCTTGTGTAGGGGTAGTTTCAACGATGACGGTACCAGCATCATAATCCGTATCAGGTGAGGCTGTAAGAGCTGAGATTTGAGCACCGTAGTAATACGATTCATCATTCCAGATCATATCTTCAGAAAGCCTTACCGAGTTGTACCAACTTTCATCTGCAATGATATTCCCTTGGATCGTCTTGATATGATTGGACTTTAAGAATGCTGCCATTTTATCAAAATCGTCTTTTAAAAGGGTAGGGTCACCTTTTCCTTTTAGATATAGGTTTCCTTTCAAGACATTACCAACAATCTTTCCATCGGTTAATATTTCTGTTTTGAATGTGTAATCGGGCCCAAGTGTATGAAGGGCAGCAGCTGCAGCTGCAGTCAATAGCTTCATATTTGAGGCAGTTTTCAAACGTATATCCCCTAAGCGATCAAGAATAATTTCACCACTTTCAGCATCACGCACACTGACAGAACCTATAGCGCCATCTAAGCGTTCGTCTGCAAGTATATCGTGAATTTGCTGCTCTAGATCTGCATGATCAATTGATGCGTTTACTGTTGTAGGAGTCTCAGTTGAGTGCAAGGGGGTCAAGATGAGGGTGAAAAGAAATAAAATTGCTAGTAAACGATTCTTGCTTAATTGTAATTGATTCATTAAATCCCTCCTAAATGACTAATGTACTTATATTAAATGAAAATTGAGAAAATTATAATAAATTTGCAGTATTTATACAAAAAATGAATATATTGTCATATTTTAAGCTGATTAAATGGGATGGAATATGTATCCTTTCTCTTAGTGGGACGCTTGTAAGTCGGAGTGAAGGAGGTTGGGGGGCTTTTTTTGTTGATAGTGAAGAGATTTGATAACAATCAAGACACTATTAAGTGTTTCAGTTGAAATTAGGTGATTTTGAGCAGGGTTAATGTGAAGGTAAGGTATTTTATCAGCGAAATCGGAGGTATATCAGCGGAATATTTATTTTATCAGCGAAATCCGGGATATATCAGCGAAATTTTCATTTTATCAGCGAAATCGAAAATATATATCAGCGAAATCAAAAAACACCACACTACCCGTAACAAATCCGCCCTCACCCTCCAAAAATATTTCTACTGAATCGTTTGAAAACTCACTATTCTGACAATACTAATACCAAAAACGATACGGGAGGGGATTCCATGATCCAGGTAAAGGTCTTCGACTACGAGCATGAAAAAGATTTAGAGAAAGATATGAACCAATTCCTCAGTAAAATGGATGATAAAAAGATCGTCGATATTAAATACCACGTAGCGGCGATGTCGGAGGAAGTGGAGGACCAGATTTATTGTTTTTCGGCCATGGTCGTATATAGAAAATAAAAAGGTTGATCGCTCTGAATAGGAGGATCAACCTTTCTTTTTTTACTATCATACCTTCGCCGCATTCAACCCCGCAAGGCGTCCGGTTACGAGGGCGGAAGTGATGTTATAACCACCTGTGTATCCATGGATATCAAGCACTTCCCCGCAGAAGAAAAGGCCATTCATTTTTTTCGAAGCCATCGTTTTCGGCTCGATTTCTTTGATGGACACCCCTCCGCCCGTTACAAAGGCCTTATCGATGGATAGTGTCCCGTTCACATTGAAAGTGAATTGTTTTAAGAGCTTTGCGAAATGGCGGATTTTCTCTGAAGAGATGTGATCCCCTTTTTCATTGTGATCGATTTCTGCACGATCCAGTAAGAACAGCAGATATCGCTCAGGGACCAGCCCTTTGAAGATATTTTTCGCCGCTTTCTTCCCTTCTTCCTTTACCTGCTTGTTGATAGATTGGAAGAGCTGCTCTTCATTTTGATCAGGCATGGAATCGATCTGCATAGCGACATGTGTCAGGTTCCATTTTTTCATGGCCTTCACCACATATTGACTGCATCGGAGCACGGCCGGTCCGGAAATCCCTAAATGAGTAAAAATCATATCCATTTTATGCGTGATGATTTTCTTTCCCTTAGGGTTCAATACGCTTAAATCGACGCTCCTTAAAGAAAGGCCCTGAAGCTCTTTCTTTTTAATAAAAGGCTCGTCCGACGTAAGGGGAACTTCTGTCGGAAACAGATCCGTGATTGTATGACCGGCTTTCGTCGCCCATGGATATCCGTCCCCAGTGGATCCGGTATGGGGAACGGATTTTCCACCGACCGCGATCACGACAGCATTTGCAGTGATCGTTTCCCCATCTTTTAAGAGGATGCCGACCGTCTCGCCGTTTTCATATAACACTTCCTCGACACTTGTGCTTGTCCGGGTGTCGATCTTCAATTCCTTCATGCGCGTCAATAACGCTTCGACCACATCCATGGCCCGGTTCGAAACCGGGAACATTCTTCCGTGATCTTCTTCTTTTAGTTGAATACCAAGTTTCTCAAAGAAAGAGATGATATCTTCATTATTAAACTCAGAAAAAGCGCTGTATAAAAAACGTCCGTTCCCCGGGATATGTTTGATGATTTCCTCAACGGGGAGCCGGTTGGTCACGTTGCAGCGGCCGCCTCCTGAAATTGCGAGCTTTCTGCCAAGCTTGGTTCCTTTATCTACAAGAAGGACTTTCGCGCCGTTTTCCCCGGCTGCGATACTGGCCATCAGGCCGGATGGTCCGCCGCCTATGACGATGACATCGTATTTCTTTACCATAATTTTTCACCAACTTTACCTATTCGCTTCTTATTAAGAAGTTTCACCTTATTTTAAATGGGATAGGTTTTAAATACAACATTCGAAAAAAATTGTCATTCGATTCGTACAGTAGTAAACTACTGATAGTGTGTAAATTTCTGAGTTTGATTTTATTTTGTTTGTTTAACGGGCAACAAGATATATAGAGAGGGATACTATGTCATCTAAATTAATAAGAGGAACGTTTATCTTGACGTTAGGGACCTTTATTTCTAAGTTTTTAGGTCTTTTTTATGTTATACCGTTTGATGATTTGTTAAAAGGTCATGAAGAAGGGGCATCCCTTTATCAGTATGGGTATGTACCTTATACCATTTTTCTGACTGTGGCTACTGCGGGAGTGCCGCTGGCCGTTTCGAAATTTGTCTCAAAATATAATGCCATAGGGGAATATGCCGTAGGGCGAAGGTTATTTAAATCAGGCCTGGTGTTAATGACGTTGACGGGGATTGTATCATTCCTCATTATGTATGCATTTGCGCCGGTTTTTGCTGAAATGACGATTAAAAGTGACGAGCAGGTGATATCAGTTGCACAGGTAACAACGGTCATACGTGCGGTAAGCTTTGCACTGATCATTATTCCGTTTATGAGTTTGATTCGGGGATTCTTCCAGGGGCATCAATCCATGGGCCCGACGGCGGTTTCCCAGGTGATTGAACAGATTGTCCGTATTGTGTTCTTACTCGGGGGAATTTATGTTGTATTAAATATAATGGATGGATCAGTGACGACCGCCATCGCCGTAGCCACATTTGCTGCATTTGTCGGTGGACTGGCAAGTCTTGGTGCTTTGATTTGGTATTGGTTTAAACGAAAGCCTCATTTAGATGAGTTGTTAGAGGAAGATCGCGGTCAGGAAGAGATTTCATTACGATCGATGTACAAGGAAATCATCGCTTATTCGATTCCGTTCATTTTTGTGGGGCTCGCCAATCCATTGTTTCAACTGGTCGATCAGATCACCTTTAATACAGCGATGGCGGATATCGGAAACGCAAAAATCTCTGACCATGCCTTCGCCGTGTTAAACTTCTATACTCATAAGCTGGTGATCATTCCGGTGTCCTTGGCAACCGCCTTTTCCATGACGCTGATTCCTTTGATTACGACATCTTATACGAGCGATGACCGGAAAACAATGCGCAGAAACATCGACCAAACGTTTCAAATCCTATTGTTTCTAACCGTTCCGGCAGCTTTGGGAATCGCGCTTTTAGCTGAGCCGACGTATACAATGTTCTATCACAGCGACGAATTAGGAACGTCTATTTTAAGATCGTATGCACCTGTTGCGATACTCTTTGCTTTATTTGCCGTTACGGCAGCGATTCTTCAAGGAATCGACGAGCAGAAATTTACCATTTTCAGCTTGCTTGTCGGCTTACTTCTCAAGCTTGTCCTGAACATTCCGCTGATTCGCTTGTTCGAAACTCAAGGGGCAGTCATCGCCACTGTGATTGGATATGCGGTAGCGATTCTAATCAATTTATACATCATTAAAAAATACGCGAGATATCAATTCCGATTGATTATGAGAAGAACCATGTTCATTGGAGCCTTGAATGCCATAATGGCAGTGGTGGTATTGGTGCTATACAGTGTATTGGTCCAATTCCTTAATCCGGAGTCCGGATTCCAATCGATTATTCTCGTTGCAATCTGTGGAGGAGTGGGAGCACTCGTTTACTTCTACTTAAGCTTAAGAAGTAAATTGGCAGATCGATTATTCGGAGATAAAGTAACGAGAATTCGCAGTAAACTTCGCATAGGGTAAAGAAAAAGGGATGATACATGCCGATCATCCCTTTTTTTATTGAGAGTTTATTTAGTAGAGCAGGAGGGTTGATTTGCCCCCGTTATTTGAATGATTGCGTCGATTTCGACATTGTTGGACCATTAAAAAATCCGAATACTAATTGTTATAATATCCAAGCTGTCTTTCAAGTCGCTCTACTTTTCTTTCTAAGCGGTCGACTCTACGGTCCAGACGCTCATATTGTCTTTCGAGTCGGTCTAACCGGTCGTTGACGCCGCCATAACCTTGACCAGGAAACCCCGGATATCCTTGACCGCCGCCTCCAGGGAGTGGAATAGGGATCAATAGCCCACCTGAACCTTGTTGTCGATATGGATACATATGTTTCACCTCAAATATTTTTTTCATAGTTGCTTACCTTTAGTAGCCTATGTTAAGAATAGAAACATGAATGGGTAAGTGCCTATGGAAGGGTCAAATCACTAATAAAATCAGCATTGAAGAAAAAGAAATTAACATAAACGGAGCGTGAGTAATTTTGAGAATAGATAAAATGCTTGCCAATATGGGTTACGGCAGCCGGAAGGAAGTAAAGAAATTATTAAAGGATGGCGGTCTTCAGGTCAATGGAGAAGTCATTAAGGATGGAAAGGTACATATCAATACGGAGAAGGATACGGTGATGTTGTACGGAGAACAGGTCGAGTATCGTGAATTCATCTATCTTCTCATGAATAAGCCGCCTGGTGTAATCTCAGCAACTGAAGATGGACAGGATGAAACCGTCATTGATCTGCTTCAATTGGAAGATCAAATATTCAATCCTTTTCCGGTTGGACGACTGGATAAGGATACAGAAGGTTTCCTTCTCATTACGAATGACGGTCAATTATCTCATCAGCTCCTTTCTCCGAAGCGCCACGTTCCGAAAACGTATTTTGCCGTGATTGACGGGGAAGTGACGGAAGCGGACGTGGAAGCTTTCAAAAATGGAGTCACGTTGGATGATGGTTACGAAACTAAGCCGGGGAAATTAACGATTTTAAAATCCGGTATAACCTCTGATATTGAATTGACGATTACAGAAGGTAAATTCCATCAGGTGAAAAGGATGTTCGAAAGCGTAGGCAAGCGCGTCATGTATTTGAAGCGTTTGACGATGGGGCCACTTGAGCTGGATAAAGACCTGGAGCTTGGCGAATACCGTGAGCTGACGGATGAGGAAGTCACGCTCCTTAAGGAATACAAGCCGGAATAAACAAAAAACGGGGCAGCACCCTTTGGTAAAGGTGCTGCCCCGTTTCTTTTTTATGAAATTTTAAGTCCGCTATTCTTATTGTTCAGCTCCGGCGGCTAGTCCCTCGAGGTCATAAGCCAAGAACGCCAAAAAGGCAAAAACCCGCCTTTTCGGCAGGTTCGTCTTATGCTTGTCGCCTCTGGGCAAAGCCCTTCCGCTTTTCGTTTATGATGTCATCTTTACTTTCTTCTCCGTAGTTGTCCACTGCCCCCGACTCGGGCTCTGGACCAGGTCATTATAGGCTAACACGTTGAGATCTCTTTGTATGGTGCGAGGAGTAATGCCAAATTCGTCTACAAGATCTTGAGTTGTTACAGTACCCTTTTGTTTAATGTACATGTATACAGCTTTGATTCTAGTGAGCATACGATTGGTTGAAGGTTTCAAAGAACCACTCCCTCATCATTTTTCCGAAAGGCAAAGACTACATGCGACATTTGTGCACCTCACGTGCTACCATATGTACTATGCGCTTTAGACAACCCCTTTTCTACATATAAAGTTTACTCATAAGATGTCAGACAATTACATTGTAACCCTAATCCGACAAAATTTCTAGAATATTGTCCAAATTTACAAACAATTTACGTAGTAACTCCTGGCTGTATTCCTAAGATATGAATAAAATGCTAAATATATGTATTTTTATCTTATAAAGTTCTATTCGTATAGATGATTGCCATCTCACATGAGAAAGGAAGTAGTGGATTTGCGCTAGAGGACAAGTGTAGGAACAAAAACGTGGACCGTTCCTTTCCGCTCCAGGCACAAGATTCCCCGGGGAGGAAGTCAAGCCTCCTCGGGCTTTGCCCTGCGGGGTCTCGACCTTTCCTCTATTTCCCGCAGGAGTCAAGTGCCTTCCGCTACAATCCACTCTGTGCTTCTGAATTCGGACTGCCTAAAATACACAAAAATAAAAAAATTGTAGATACGTTGAGCGTTTGTTTCAAAAACAAATTATTTCATAGGAGCACCAAGTTAACTTCACGATCAGGCACACGCTGATTGACTGAGCCCTGCACTTACATAGTCATTCTACCGGATTCTCTCTGTTTGGATTTCCCCATGAAACAGTATAAAATGATAAGAGAAGTAAATACATATAGAGCAGGTGGAAATGAATGAGTATTAATTGGACGAATGAAGTAGAGAAGCGGAAAGACGATTTGCTGAAGGATCTGCAACATTTCCTGCAAATTAAAAGTGTGCTGGATGAAGAGAATGCGACTGAAGATGCGCCACTTGGCAAAGGGGTGAAGGAAGCTCTCACCTACCTGTTAGCATTAGGGGAGAAAGACGGATTCACTCCTAAAAATGTCGACCATCTTGCAGGGCATTTAGAATTTGGTGAAGGGAAGGATCTCCTCGGTATCCTTTGTCATGTGGATGTTGTGCCAGAAGGGGATGGATGGAGTGTCGACCCATATGGCGGTGAGATAAAAGACGGTAAGATTTATGCCCGTGGAGCGATCGATGACAAGGGTCCTACAATGGCTGCTTACTATGCCATGAAAATCGTAAAAGATCTTGATCCCGCCTTTAATAAGCGGATCCGGATGATCATCGGAACAGATGAGGAAAGTGACTGGAGATGTGTAGAGCATTATTTCAAAAAAGAAGAAATGCCTACAATGGGATTTGCTCCTGATGCCGATTTCCCCATCATCCATGCAGAAAAAGGGATTGCCGACTATGATTTAGTTCAAACAATCCCGACGGATGCGTCCCAACCGGGCATAAAAGTCCTGTCCTTCGAGTCGGGCCGCCGCTACAATATGGTTCCTGACTATGCAAAGGCGGTCCTTCTAGTGGATGAGGACCATACAAAATGGGTTCAAAACTTTGAAATTTTCACAAAGGAAGAAGATATCAAAGGCAACTATTACATTGAAAACGGAGAGCTTGTTTTTGAAGTTGAAGGTGTGTCTTCCCATGGAATGGAGCCTGACAATGGTAAGAATGCGGGCCTCTATTTAGCAGCTTACTTATCTCAGCTGCCTCTATCATCTCAAGGAGAAGAGTTCTTTACGTTCACGACAAAGCATTTCTTTAAAGATTCAAGAGGGATCCAGCTAGGCGTGAGCTATCGGGACGATATTACAGGAGATCTAACGATCAACGTAGGGAAGCTTCGCTATTCAGATGCTGAAGGCGGACGATTAGGATTGAATATGCGTTATCCTGTAACGTTCGAGATGGAAAAAGGAAAGGCGATCATTGAGAACATAGAAGGCTATTCAATCGAAAACTTTTCGGATAGTAAACCTCATCATGTGTCTAAAGATGATGAACTCGTTCAAACGCTGAAAAAAGTATATGAGGATCAAACCGGTGAAAGAGGCGAGTTATTAAGCATCGGTGGAGGGACTTACGCCAGAAGTTTAGAGGCGGGTGTAGCCTTCGGGGCATTGTTCCCCGGCCGTGAAGATATTGCACATCAGAAGGATGAATATATGTATATAGAGGATCTCCTTAAAGCAACGGCTATTTACGCTCAGGCCATCTATGAATTAGCATGTGAATCTTAAGAGAGACAAGGGGAGAGTAGTATGAATTCAGTATTTATTAATGGGGAAGTTGTGGATCGTGACAATGCAAAAATCGATATAGAGGACCGAGGGTATCAATTCGGGGATGGGATCTATGAAGTGATTCGCGTGTACGGAGGAAACACGTTCACGATGAAGGAGCATATGGAGCGGCTTTACCAAAGTGCTGAAAAGATGAAACTGGCTATTCCATATTCAGAAGAAGAACTGACTGGGCATCTTCTGAAGCTCATCGATTCCAATCAAGTGAAGGACGGGATCGTTTATTTACAAGTGACTCGCGGTGTGTCTGCCCGTCAGCATCATTTTCCTTCGGGAGATGTAATAGGGAGTGTCGTTGCCTATACGAAGGATTTTCCAGTTCCTTCTCAACAAATGGAGCGTGGTGTAACAGCAAAGCTTTTGGAGGATATCAGGTGGCTCCGATGTGATATTAAGAGCTTGAATCTTCTTGGAAACCTGCTGGCAAAGGAGGAAGCTGCTTCCGAGGGGCATTTTGAAGCGATTCTGCACCGTGGTGATACGGTAACGGAAGGCTCTTCTTCAAATGCATTTATGGTGAAAGACGGTGTCATTTACACACATCCCGCGACAAACTTGATTCTCAATGGTATTACGAGAAGAGTCATTGAAGGTTTATGCAAGGAAAATAAGATCTCTTTTCAAGAAGAGGCGTTCCTTGTACGTGAGCTTCTCGAAGCGGATGAGGTATTCATTGCAAGCACGACTTCAGAAGTAATGCCCGTCATTAAGATTGATGAGCAGACGATCGGCGATGGAAAAACCGGTCCTGTAACGAAAAGGCTGCAGGTACTCTTTAGTGAAAGAAAAAGGGAGCAAAGCCCGGTAAAATAGTTGGAGGCTTTACATGAGATTGATTTGTTCACAACCATTTATGAAGACAGAACGAAGAATAGAAGACAACCAGCAATTCACGGTAGAGACGGAGGAGCATCTTTATTTATATGTGGATCGAATCGAGACTCCTACGAAAAGTTTCACCATCAAGGACGTGATGGATGTGACAAGCAAGCCTTTGTCAGCTTACTATACTTTCTTGTATCTTCACACGATTGAAGGAGTATGGACGTTCGTTGTAAAGTCTTCTCCTGAACATTTCATCACCCAGTATCATAAGGTCAGATAATCATAAGAAAGAGGCTGCGCAGTCATGGGCGCAGCCTCTTTTGTATTGTCCGGCTCGATGAGCGGTTTTGTCATTAAAATCTAAACAGGTCGCTTGAAAGATATCTTTCTCCTGTATCACAGGCGATGCACACGACTACATCTTCGGGTGATAATTTCTTTGCCACTTCAATGGCTGCATAACAAGCGGCTCCTGATGATGGCCCTACGAGAATTCCTTCTTCGCTGGCCATTCTGCGGGCGATATCGTAGGCATGCTCGTCTTCGATTTTATGAATTTCATCATACACTTCCGTATTTAGGATATCTGGAACAAATCCGGGACTCGTCCCAACTAATTTATGCTTCCCTGGCTTTCCTCCAGAAAGAACCGGAGATCCCGCCGGCTCCACTACATGAACGGCAAGATCGGGGTAGTGCTCTTTTAACACTTCACCTGTCCCTGTAATCGTGCCCCCGGTTCCCGCAGTCGCAACAAATGCAGATAATGGCTTGCCGATTTCTTTCATGGCTTCGACAATCTCGAGAGCCGTCGTTTTCCTGTGGGCATCCGGGTTCGCATCGTTTTCAAACTGCATCGGCATGAAGCTGTTTGGGATTTTCTCTGTTAATTCTTTCGCTTTTTCAATAGCACCCGGCATTTTGTCATCTCCAGGTGTCAGGACTACTTCAGCTCCATATGCCTTCAACAAGTTAATACGCTCTTGAGTCATTGTATCGGGCATCACTAGGATAGCACGATATCCCCTTGCAGCTGCATTCATGGCAAGGCCGATACCGGTGTTTCCACTTGTAGGTTCTATGATGGTCGAGCCTTCTTTTAATAACCCTTCCTTTTCTGCTTCGACGATCATTTGAAAGGCTGCACGGTCCTTCACACTTTTACTCGGATTATAGAATTCCAATTTAACATACACATCCGCCCCATCAGCAGGATTGAGGCGATTCAATTTGACAAGGGGGGTGTCCCCGATCAATTCAGCAATATTTTGTACAACTTTCATGTTCAACTTCCTTTCAGAAAACGTTTCTTATACTATCGTACTAATTCAGATAAATCTTATCAAATAAATGCGCTTTGTATTTCATTTTTATTGCATTTCTCCCTGGTCATTCTCTCTCATGACACATTTTGCTAAAATGGTAGTAACAAATGAAAGGACGAGTGATATGTTGAAAGCTCACTATTTCTTTGCTCTTTCCCTGTCTCAAGAAACGAAACGCCATATCCAAAAGTGGACGCAGCCCATGAAGGATGAGAATTTCTTTAAGAACTGGGTGCACCCACAGGATTATCACCTTACACTGGCCTTCTTGGGGAGTGCGGATGAACTTCAACCCGTGATCCATAAAGTAGAGGCTCTCGAGTGTTCTGCTTTCCCTTTAACCCTTGATCACTTCGGCATCTTTGGCAAAAGTGATTCACCCAGAATACTTTGGATGGGTGTTCAGCCATCAGAAGCATTACAACGGGTTCGGGACCGTGTGTATAGTTCGTGTGAAGAAGCGGGCTTTCAATTAGATAAGAGACCTTTTTCTCCGCATATCACAGTAGGGCGAAAGTGGAATAATGCTTTCCCGTTTACAACCGAATGGTTGAATACGTTTCAGCCGACGCATACCCACTCCTTTACAGCAGGAGAAATTGTGTTATTTCAAACTCACTTAGATAGACTCCCGAAGTATGAAGCCATTTACACGAAATCATTACAGGCAAATCGACCGTCATGAAAGGATAGATTCATATGGCACAGCTGATTAAACTTCAAGATTACGTTTCCAGGTACGAAATGGATTTATATAGATATCCTTCCCAATTTGTCCGATTAAAAAAGCAGCAATGGGAAAAAATGAAACAACATTGGGAAAATGGTGATCATCCCCCGGTTACACCAATCATTAAGGATGAAGTGCAAGAAGAGGAAAGGAACTCCATGAAGGAGAAGCTCTTTTCACTCTTTATAAAGAAAGATCCTGGAGAAGAGGAGCAGCCAATTTCTACTGAGGGGAATGATGATGAAATTGAAATTGAAATGGATTCACACCAAGATATCTCTACAGAGGAAGAATTAAAGGTTTCCTTCCTGGACCTTGTATTTGATTTTCAGTTGAGGTGGGCAAGCTCCACGCTTATGGAGAAGTCCTATGTGGATAACAGCTATCATTATGACGAGCGGTTACGCTATTTGCTTCAGCGCTTCCCGGATAACATATTCGTGATGTACAACCCGGTTCTGAAAATTAAACATGCACCAGTAGAACTCGAAACCATTCTGATCACGCCGACAGGAATCTGGTGTTTGACCTTTCTTGAATTTGAGGAAGGAACCGCCTATATAGGATCGGGCGAACGATTCTGGTTGAAAAAATGGGGAGATGTCGAGACAAAGGTATTAAACCCTATAATCGGGCTCAGGAGGATGGAGAGCATACTCCATCAGATCATCCAATATGCAGGAGTGGAGCTCCCTATCTATAAAGGTGTAATAAGCAGGAATGGATACATAGATTACCCACAGGCTCCAGGGGGCATCCAGTTTCTGGACAAGCGGCTGCACAACGAATGGTTCCAGCAGCAGCGCTCAAGCTCTTCTCCAATCAAGAGTGTGCAGCTGAAAGCGGCACAAGCCATCATGGAGTATTGCCAAACTACTTCTTTCAAAAGACTTCAGTGGGAAGAACAAGCTGTTGGATCAGATGAGAATCAACAATGAAAACGATTTTTATCGTGAATCCTTCTGCAAAGAATCATCATTCCTTATCTTCCTGGAATCGATTTAGTCAAACCATCGACATCCCCCATGAAATTTTTGTGACGGAGCAGCCCGGGGACGTAAAGAGCATTGTCGCAAGTAAGGTCAACCAATTTCCTGAGGACTTGCTCCTTGTAGTGGGAGTCGGTGGAGATGGCACCATGAACTCTGTGGTCAATGGAACAATCGGTTTTGACAAGGTCGTTATAGGGTATATTCCATCAGGAAGTGGTAATGATTTTGCAAGAGGCTATAAATGGCCTAACAATCAAAAACAAGCATATACCTTAATAAAGCAAGGATTACAAAAAGAGGATATCGTGCTTCTGGATTCTGGGCAATATACCATGAACAGCGGACCAAATGGGCATTTCGTGAATAATATAGGAATAGGCTTTGATGCCCAAGTTGCCCGGAAGGCCAATCGTTCTTCATTTAAAAAATGGTTGAACAAATGGTCCCTTGGGCAGCTGATCTATCCTATCCTTCTTTGTAAGGAAGCGTTTACGTTTAAACCTTTTACTCTTTCGATAACAGTCGATGGAAAAGAACAGCGGTTCCACAAGGTATGGTTTGTGACGATTTCGAATCAGCCTTTTTTCGGGGGAGGTATGAAAATCGCCCCGCAGGCCTGTCCGCGAGATGGATACATTGATATGACTCTCGTCCACGGGTTATCGAGGTGGAAATTACTCTTGGTCTTTTTATCCGTATTCTTCGGAAAACATACGGCTTTCAAAGAAGTCAGCACGTGTTCGGGAAAAAGGATGACAATTCAGTCGAGTCAGGATGTACCTGTTCACGCAGACGGAGATACAATTGAAGAACTAAAGAAGGCTGATGAATTGAAGGTGCATGTTCTTCCAATGAGTTGGAAAATGTTAAACAGAAGTGGGTGGCAGAAGTGTTAGTCATTAGCAGGCATTACGATGCGTTTTTAGATACATTCAATACGATTACAATGATTCTTCCGTACGATTATCATGAAGGTAATTCCAGTCACTTCTCCCTGATGAAGGGAAGTGAAAAAATAGCTCTTCACATTGAAGAAAAGATTCCCTTGAATGATGCCATGAAATATGTCACGACGATCCAGGGTGAAAAGGTAATCTTAGGTGAAATGTATGAAGTGGTAGATGAACATAACACAAAGACAGACCTGCAGATCGGGGCGGTCATTAGAACAGAAGAATTTGATCAACGCTATTATTACGACGGGGATGACCTTGGTGTTACATACCAAGAAGGGTGCACCGTGTTTAAAGTATGGTCTCCGACGTCAACAGAGGTAAGATTAAAACTGAAATCCCCTGATGATGAAGAAATCCAGTATCCTTTTACGAGAGTCGAGAACGGCGTATGGGAATGCAAGGTGAATACGGATGTAGATGGGTATTATTATACGATTCTAACGTGCATTAATTTAGTGTGGGATGAATCAATCGATCCATACGCTAAATCCGTTTCATACGGTAGTGAATGGGGACGTGTGATAAACCTGGATAAATGTGAGGCACTTTCCTCTCTTCCGCCATTATCATCCCCTACGGATGCAGTCATTTATGAACTGAACATCCGGGATTTCTCAGCTCAAAAAGAAAGCGGAATGAAATACAGGGGAAAGTATCGTGCTTTTACAGAAAAAGGGACTTCTACTCCAAGAGGATTCAGCAGTGGGATCCAGTATCTGAAGGAACTGGGGATCACCCATGTTGAACTGCTTCCTGTAAATGATTTCGATGGCGTAACGGATCACCCTGAAGATAAAAGCTACAATTGGGGATACAATCCTTTGTTTTTTAACGCACCGGAAGGAAGCTACAGCTTAAAACCTGAAGATCCCTATGAGCGAATCAATGAACTGAAAAGCGTGATTCGAAGCCTTCATGAAGAAAATATCAGGGTCATACAGGATGTGGTGTATAACCATGTTTTCATTCGGGAGAATTCATCTTTCGAAAAGCTCGTGCCAGGATATTTCTTCCGTCATGATGAAAATGGCTTACCGTCAAACGGCACTGGAGTGGGAAATGACTTTGCGTCAGAACGCCTGATGGCCAGGAAGTTCATCGTTGATTCGATTCTTTATTGGATAGAAGAATACGGTGTCGACGGCTTCCGTTTTGATCTCATGGGAATTCTTGATATTGAGACCATGGCGACAATCCGTGAAGAAGTGGAGAAGGTCTTGCCGGGAGCGATTCTAATAGGTGAAGGTTGGGACCTGAATACGCCTCTGCCCACTCATCAAAAAGCGAACCTGCGTAACGCCCATCAGCTTCAAGGAATCGGTCAATTCAATGATTGGTTCAGGGACACCATTAAAGGAAGTACCTTTAACTTATATGACAAAGGATTTGCCCTCGGTCACGGTCATTTGGAACAAAAGGTAGAACTCGTCCTGACGGGAAGTGTCGGGATGAAAAGTGGAGAAAGAGGACTCTTTAAAGAACCGACCCAATCGGTCAACTATGTGGAATCACATGATAACCACACCCTTTGGGATAAAATGAAGGCTTGTTTAAATGAAGATGAAGAAACCCTTATGGATCGCCATAAATTGTCAACGACGATGGTGCTGTTATCACAGGGAATCCCTTTTCTTCATGCAGGACAGGAGTTCTACCGAACGAAAAAGGGCATTGAGAATAGCTACAATTCTCCAGTGGAAATCAATCAATTAGACTGGATTAGAAGAGAAGAATATGATGATGTGGTCCAATACGTTAAAGCGCTGATCCAAATCCGTAAAAGTCACGGCGCCTTCCGTTTCCATAAGAGCGGCTTGATCCGGGAGCATGTGGAAGTATCCCATAGCATTGAAAATCTTGTCGTCGTTCATTATCGGAATGTACACCCATATGGTCCGTGGAATGAGATCTTCATGGTCTTTCATTCTGATACGAAAAAATGTGAGTATTCTCTTCCGGAAGGAAAAGATTGGATTTGTTTGTCAGATGGTAATCGGGCAAATGTAAAGGGTCTTTATGAGGTAGAAGTGCCAACCATAACCCTTGAACCCGTCTCTTCCTATGTATTTGTAAGGTAACAGTTCATTCCAGTGCTTGACGAAAACGCAAGATGACGATAAAATCTTAAACAGATGGCTATTGATTGTATTGCCCAATAGCTGTCTTTTTTATTTTATAAAACCTTTTTTACAATTAATAATTGAATTTAAAAATATCGTAAATGAACATATAAACATGACAAAGGACCAATAGAAGGTGAATATATTGGAACACTTATTTGACCAAGATTGGGAAATAGTCCCCGCAGGCGGTGCAACCGGAGAAGCGTTCTTTGCTCAGTATCAAGAGCAGAGATTATTTCTTAAACGTAATTCTTCTCCCTTTGTAGCTGTATTATCAGCAGAAGGAATTGTGCCTAAGCTAGTTTGGACTAAAAGAATGGAAAACGGGGACGTCATAACGGCACAGCACTGGTTAAATGGGAGAGAACTAAAGCCTGAAGAGATGAAGGATGAAAGAGTGGCCAGGCTCCTCAATAAGATTCATTCCTCTAAGCCGCTTTCAACAATGCTTGAACGCTTGGGGAAAGAGCCGTTTCAACCCGAGCATATGCTCACGGAAGTGGAAACAGGCTTAGAATTCGATCTTCTTTCATTACCAGTTATCAGAGAGGCGCTCCTGTTTCTTCAAAAAGAGCTTTTGGATGTTCAACAAGAGGAGTATGTGGTCTGCCACGGAGATGTTAATCATAACAACTGGCTGCTGTCTGATTACAACCAGTTGTATTTAATTGATTGGGATGGGGCCATGATTGCAGACCCGGCCTTTGACGTAGGTCTGTTATTATACTGGTATATCCCTGAGGACCAGTGGGAAGGCTGGTTAACTCAATACGGCGTTGAGTTAACCGATAACTTAAAGCTGCGAATGAAATGGTACGTGGTGGCACAAACGATTTTATCCATTCAGTGGCATAAAGGAAAAGCTCGATTCCACGAGATGAATCATTGGATTGAATACCTGCACAAGGTGATCTGATTTATTAAGAGTAGCTATTCATATCCGTAACCCATTGGGACAAGTTTTCTTGATTGGTCGTAATATGGTTCGATAAGTCGGGTGAGGATATCCCGCTTTGACTGTACTGATAAATTTCCTGCAGGACAGGTTTTACGTTTTCATGAATATCAGCGTTAACCATCAATGACTTCACCAATCGTTCAACTTGCTCACATTCAGATACCGAACCGCAGCAATCCGCACTGTGATTGCTTAAGATATCTGATAATAACTGCATTTGATTCTGTGAATTTAAAGGCATAGAGTACACCCTTTCATTTTCGTCTCTCAAAGATTTAAAGAAAACACGTACTTTTTCAGCCCTTCAAAATGACCAGACCCGAAAAAGGAATTCACTAATAGTGTGTGAATTCCTTTTTCAATTATGCGCACTTTTTGAGGGACGGACCTCTGAAGGTGTGGTGATTTGCTCTATTTTGGCTCTTGCACAGGAAGGATAGTCATGGTATGTTTTTTTCGATAATAAAAAAAGAGGTGTCTACATGCGTTTACGTAATAAACCGTGGGCTTCTGAGAAAATCAGTGACCATCCACAGTATGTGGTGGCAGAACCCCAAGAGATAAAAGGTCAATGGAATAAAGAGTTCGGTAATGAAAATCCTATCCACATCGAGGTAGGAACAGGAAAAGGTCAATTTGTCACGGAAATGGCCAGAGCCAATCCGGACGTTAATTATATTGGAATCGAATTATATGAAAGCGTCATTGTAACAGCTCTTGATCGTTTAATCGAAGCTGAGCTTCCGAACGTAAAGCTGTTAAATGTCGATGCAAAGAATCTGACTGAATACTTCGCATCAGGAGAGGTAAGCAGAGTGTACTTGAACTTCTCTGATCCATGGCCTAAAAACCGTCATGAAAAGCGCCGATTGACGTATAAGGACTTTTTGAAGCTCTATGAAGATGTGTTGATCAAGGGCGGAGAAATCCACTTTAAGACAGATAACCAAGGCCTATTCGAGTACTCATTAAAGAGCTTCTCATGGTACGGCCTGCATCTGAATTTCTTGAGTCTGGACCTTCACAACAGTGAGTTCGAAGGCAATATCATGACAGAATACGAAGAAAAGTTCTCAGCCAAAGGACAAAGAATCTACCGGGTTGAAGCAAAATATCAAAATCAATAATTCAATGCTAAAACAGCTTTGCGATCTCGCAGGGCTGTTTTTTTATATTTTCATGAGTGTTACCAGCCACCTTAAGCATCCACCTATAAGTTGTCCATAAATTCTGATAAAATAAAAGGGTATGAACAAAGGAGGAGTCATAATGGAAACGATGAAAGTTGGAGATCTAACGATACACTGGCTGAATGGAGGCGTCACTCACATGGATGGGGGAGCTATGTTTGGAGTGGTTCCGAAGCCTCTTTGGTCAAAAAAATATGCTGTGAATGATTTGAATCAAATCGAATTACGAACCGATCCCCTCTTTTTCCAATGGGCAGGCAAGAACGTATTAATTGAATCCGGTATTGGTAAAGGGAAGCTGAATGATAAACAAAAGCGCAACTATGGAGTGCACGAAGAGTCGGATATCGAAGCCTCCCTGGAAGCTCTGGGCTTGACGCCGGATGATATTGATGTGGTGCTGATGACTCACATGCATTTCGATCACGCATGCGGATTAACGAAATATGAGGGAGATGAGCTTGTATCTGTGTTCCCTAATGCAATCATTCACACCTCCCAGGTGGAATGGGATGAAATGAGAAATCCTAATATCCGTTCCCAAAATACATATTGGAAAGAAAATTGGGAAAGCATTCAATCTCAAGTCGAGACGTTCCAGGGAGAAAAGGAAGTCCTACCTGGAATCACAATGGTACATACAGGAGGTCACAGTGACGGGCATTCGATCATCCTTTTAGAGAAAGACGGAGAGAAGTTCATTCATATGGCGGATATCATGCCTACTCACGCACACAAAAATCCACTCTGGGTACTCGCTTACGATGATTATCCGATGACGTCCATCAATGCCAAAGAAAAGTGGATCAATCAAGCAATTGAAGGACAATACTGGTTCCTTTTCTATCATGATGCGGTGTATAGAGGGATAAAGTGGAATCGTGATGGAGAAGTCATCGACAAGGTACTGAGGGGAAAATAAACGCAAAAAGAATGATCCCGGGACTGTAAGTAAGTTTCGGGATCATTCTTTTATATTAACCGTTTGTCGTTCTGACCAGGCGGCTCGGCTTATCTATCCTAAAGGATAAACGTCGATAACCGTCCCCGTATACGCATCGGCTAAAAACTCATATTGCTCAAGCTCCCCGTTTTTTCTTCTGGATACGCCACCTTTATAGACTTTCGTGGTGAGGGAGTGCTTTTGATAATCTTCAGGCTTCATCCCGATCCAGGAGCCATCGATGTTCCCATCTTTTTTAAAAGATAGTTTAACATCCTTTAATACTTTTTCTGCAGAAACGAAGCTTGAGTCATCCAATTTTTCTTTAATGAAGTATCCGCCAACTGCTCCGATTCCGATTCCAATCATGAAAGATTTCCAATTCATCGTTTATTCCCTCCACAGGCATTGAGTATTTGAAATGTTTCTCTGACAAGGTTAGGGGGGGTTGATCAAACATCCCATCCGTTCTCAGGGGATCTGCGCCACCCTTTGCCATTCTCGATTATTTTCCATCTATAGGTACATTCTATCAAAGATATAATAAAAAAGAGAACTGCTTTTCTTCTCAATTGGTGGTAAGACGTTCGAAAGTTCTGTAAAATAAGATTATACATAAAGTAGATTTTATATAAAAGGGGCATATGACATGAAACAAGATACGTTGGAACTATTTAAAACATTGACTGAATTGCCTGGAGCACCTGGTAATGAGCATGCGGTACGTAAATTTATGAAAGAACAATTATCCAGGTACTCAGATGATATTGTGCAGGATCGTTTGGGTGGAGTGTTTGGAGTGAAAAAAGGCAACGGCCAGGACCCTGTTGTCATGGTTGCGGGACATATGGATGAAGTAGGTTTTATGGTCACGTCCATTACGGATAATGGAATGATCCGTTTTCAAACCCTTGGCGGCTGGTGGAGTCAGGTACTGCTTGCCCAGCGTGTTCAAATCATTACGGCTAACGGCCCTATTACGGGTGTGATCGGAAGTATCCCCCCTCACTTGCTGGGAGAAGAACAACGCAGAAAGCCAATGGATATCAAGAATATGCTCATTGATATCGGGGCGGATGACCGGGATGATGCACTTGAAATCGGGATTAAGCCAGGGCAGCAAATTGTTCCGATTTGTCCATTTACCCCTATGGCGAATGAGAAAAAGATTCTTGCGAAAGCCTGGGATAATCGTTATGGGTGTGGGTTGTCCATTGAGTTATTAAAGGAGCTTCAGGGAGTATCTCTTCCAAACACGCTTTATTCCGGAGCTACCGTTCAAGAAGAAGTAGGATTGCGTGGTGCCCAGACAGCGGCCAATATGATTAATCCCGATATCTTTTTTGCCCTCGATGCGAGTCCCGCAAATGATATGTCAGGGGACAAAAATGAATTCGGCCAATTAGGGAAAGGGGCTCTCCTTCGCATCCTTGACCGTTCGATGGTAACACACAGAGGCATAAGGGAATTTGTCCTCGATACAGCTGAATCAAATGATATTCCTTATCAGTATTTTGTTTCACAGGGTGGAACAGATGCAGGAAGAGTCCATATGTCGAATGAAGGGGTCCCAAGTGCAGTTGTTGGTATCTGCTCAAGATATATCCACACTCATGCATCCATGATCCATGTAGATGATTACGCCGCTGCCAAAGAACTGATCGTAAAGTTGGTAAAACAATGTGATCGTTCTACAATCGAATCGATCAAATCGAATTCATAATTGACTCATCTAAAAACAACGCTCTTTTCGCAAAGAGTGTTGTTTTTCAACCTACGTTCTGTAAGGCTCTGTCAATTAGTGAGT
>NZ_JXZC01000010.1 GCF_000935355.1 Rossellomorea aquimaris | reverse complement strand
TCAAGGTTCAATGTGTAAGTGCTCCGTTTGAAGCGACCTTTATAATATATCATTTATCGTTATTATCGTCAAGGTTTTTTTACTATTTTAGAAAAGTTTTTTCTGAAACATTTATGTAATGCCTTTCGGACAACAAATAATATTATACATACTATTGGACATGTTTGCAAGAGGTAAATCTAAATAAATAAACCATAGATTGGTTTACCACTCCATGGCTTACTTAATACGTTCATTTAACTTGTTAATATAGGATTCTTTAAACACCACTTATAAAAATTTCTAAACAAGAACTTCTGAAATATAAATCTCTTTTTGCTGAGACAGGTCTAAAAGATCTTCCGTTTTGTTTATTTTTACGATGGGCTTAGTAAAAGCACCAGGCTTGGTGTACATGACTTCTCCGTACTGGCCGGTGGAGAGTCTTACTGAGGTACCCGTTCTTAGGTCTCCCAGTAGTTGAAGAAGACTATTGACCACTTTGATATCAAATTTACCGAATAAATCCCCACTGATCATATCCAGTACCTTGAATACCGGCTGCTTGCTTCTATATGTTCTTTCTGAAGACATGGCATGAAAAACATCGGCGATTCCTACAACCTGGGAGTAAAGATGAATACGATCATTTTTCTCGTATGCCGGGTAGCCGGTACCGTCAAATCGTTCATGATGTTGGAAAATCGCCAGTTTTGTCTCTGTTTTTAATAATGGCGTATCTTTAACCATCCTGTATCCGTTGGCTGTGTGAAGCTTTATTTCTTTAAATTCACTCTCTGATAAAGGTTGTTCTTTCGTTAATATGTGGGGACTTACCTTGGCCATGCCACAGTCTGCCAGGGCACCCGCTAAAGCCAGCTGGTTCACCTGACCTGAATTCAAACCTAACTTCTTACCTAGGAGGGCACTAATGATCCCCACTGAAATGGCATGATGATAAATATAATCTTTTTCCGTTGAATATTGATGGAGAGAGTGCACATATGTATGGTTACGTTCTACCATTTGAATAACCGGGAGTATTAATTCTCTCACTCTTGCAACATTCACAGCAATCCCTGATTGCCAGTTCATGAATTCTTTCTTATATTCCCTGATAGTCTTTAAATAGAGGTCAAAGAAACCGACTGGCTCATTCATCCCCTTTTCCTTTTGTTCTATTTCCATATTACTAGAGGGTGAAGTCCTGAGTGGGCGTCCATTCGCTTTTGCATTCTCTATTATGAGCTCAGTTATATGAAACGCTTGAAGGATTTTCAAATGCTCTTCTTCAAGTACTGTATTCTTTGGAATGATAGGACTCGCTGCCATTCCCATAACATCTTCTGCTACAATGGATCCCAATTGTACCTCTCCGCGATGTACCTTCAACTATCGACACCTCACATCAAACCTTATTTTTATAGTTTATTTTACCAAATTTGACAGCTTATAGATATTTATTTCAAAAAAATAAGCTATTTCCAGAATGAAAGTTTCATTACTGGAAATAGCTTATCCGTTTATTTATTCTTCTGTATCATCACTTACATCTTCAGTGGATGTTTGGTCTTCGCTATCCGGTTGTTCAATTCCCTCAGCAGTTTCAACTGGTGCTTCCGTTTCTTCTTCATCTTCTTTTTCAACTTTGGCAACTGTTGAAACAAATTCGCTTTCTTGAAGACGGATCAGCTTGACTCCTTGAGTGTTACGACCTGTAGTGGAAATATCATTCACGTCCATACGGATAAGGACACCATGTGCTGTGATAATCATTAAGTCTTCTTCACCCGTAACAGCTTTAACAGAGACAAGCTCTCCATTCCGTTCCGTCACATTACATGTTTTTAATCCTTTACCACCACGTGTTTGAACTCTATATTCACTGGCAGGAGTACGTTTACCGTAACCATTTACGGTTACAACTAAGACATCGCTCTTCTCTTCCAGGATCTCCATTCCAACAACAATGTCATCATCACTTAGGTTAATTCCTTTTACCCCGGTAGCTGTTCTTCCCATTGAACGAACATCCGTTTCAGGGAAACGAATGAGCATACCTTTTTTCGTTCCGATGATCATATCTTTCTCTCCATCGGTAAGTTTGACGGAAATAAGCTCATCGTTTTCTCGAAGGTTAATGGCGATGAGGCCGTTCGTACGGATATTGGCGAAATCAGATACCGGCGTACGTTTTGAGATACCCTGCTTGGTTGTAAAGAATAAGTACCAGTCGTCCACGAATTCTTCCACTCGAATCATGGCGTTGATCCACTCATCTTTTTCTACCCCAAGGAGGTTGATGATCGGAAGTCCTTTAGCAGTACGGCTGAATTCAGGAATTTCATATCCTTTCGCGCGGTATGCTTTTCCTTTGTTTGTAAAGAATAGAATCGTATCATGGGTTGACGTTGTCAGTAAGTGTTCAACGAAGTCTTCATCATTGGTACCCATTCCCTGGATCCCTCTTCCTCCTCGCTTTTGACTGCGGTAGGTTGAGACAGGCAGGCGCTTGATGTATCCGTTATGAGTAAGGGAGACGACAATGTTTTCTCTTGGAATTAAGTCTTCATCTTCAATATTCTCAATTCCACCCGCTACGATTTCTGATCTTCTTTCATCATTGAAGCGTTCTTTGATTTCGATAAGCTCTTCACGGATGATTTCAAGAACTTTTTCATCATCTGCCAGGATCGCTTTCAATTCTGCAATCTGCTTCACTAGTTCTTGATACTCGTCTTCAATTTTTTCCCGTTCTAATCCGGTTAAACGTTGAAGTCGCATATCCAGGATCGCTTGAGCCTGCTTGTCAGAAAGGGAGAAGTTCTCCATCAAACCTTGTTTCGCAAGTTCTGTTGTTTGAGATCCGCGAATAAGGGCGATAATTTCATCAATATGATCTAAGGCGATTCGTAAGCCTTCTAAGATATGAGCCCTTGCTTCTGCTTTACGTAGTTCGAATTCCGTTCTACGACGAATGACCACACGTTGATGCTGTAAGTAATGATATAGACACTCTTTTAAATTCAATACCTTAGGCTGCCCATCAACGAGAGCCAGAAGGTTAATACCGAAGCTTGTTTGAAGTGCCGTTTGCTTATATAGATTATTAAGCAAAACGTTCGCATTCGCATCTTTTCTTACTTCAATTACGATACGCATACCATTACGGTCTGATTCATCACGTAAATCTGTAATGCCATCAATCTTCTTATCACGAACAAGATCGGCAATTTTCTCGATCAGCCTCGCTTTATTAACTTGATAAGGAATTTGATGAACGATAATCGTTTCTTTCCCGTTGCTTTTTTGTTCAATCTCCACACGGGCACGCATCGTGATGGAACCTTTACCTGTTTCATAGGCGCGACGGATCCCGCTTCTTCCTACAATTAATCCAGCAGTTGGGAAGTCAGGTCCGTAGATGAATTCCATCAGCTCTTGAATCGTAATATCAGGATCTTTACTTAACGCAAGGATTCCATCAATGACCTCTCCAAGATTATGAGGTGGAATATTCGTAGCCATCCCTACAGCGATACCTGAAGAACCGTTCACTAACAGGTTAGGGAAACGGGCAGGTAATACTTCCGGCTCTCTCTCGGTACCATCATAGTTATCTTTATAATCAATTGTATCTTTATTAATATCACGAATGAGTTCCATAGAGATCTTGGACATACGTGCTTCTGTGTAACGCATGGCCGCAGCTGCGTCTCCATCAACAGAACCAAAGTTACCATGACCGTCTACAAGCATGTAGCGATAGTTAAAATCCTGTGCCATACGCACCATCGTGTCATAAACAGCAGAGTCACCATGGGGGTGATACTTACCGATTACTTCACCGACGATACGGGCTGATTTCTTGTATGCTTTATCAGCAGTCATCCCCAGGTCATTCATCGCATACAAAATACGACGATGTACAGGTTTCAGACCGTCACGGGCATCCGGTAGTGCACGGGAAACGATAACACTCATCGCATAATCCAGGAAAGACGAGCGCATTTCACTACTTATATTAATCTCTTTAACATTCGATCTCGGTGTTTCTGCCATAGTAAAAGGGACCTCCTTTTAAAGAAAGATTTATACCTTTCTCATTCTTTACCTTGTCCGCTATGTAAAAGACAGGATAGCACGCATGTCTATCCTGTTTATTTTATTTTAGATATCCAAATTCTTAACGTAAGCTGCGTTTTCTTCGATGAAGTTACGTCTCGGCTCTACTTTGTCACCCATCAGGATATCAAAGGTTTCGTCAGCCTCAATCGCATCTTGAAGACTTACTTGCAGCAGGGTTCTTGATTCAGGATCCATCGTCGTTTCCCAAAGCTGCTCAGGATTCATTTCTCCAAGACCCTTGTAACGCTGGATTCCAGGTTTAGGTGTCGGGGAGATTTCTGCAAGGATGCGATCCAGTTCTTTATCATTGTAGGCATACTCGATTTTCTTCCCTTGTTGAATTTTGTACAAAGGAGGTTGAGCGATGTAGATGTATCCTGCTTCAATGATATTTCTCATGTAGCGATAGAAGAACGTCAATAATAGCGTGCGAATATGGGCGCCATCGACATCTGCATCGGTCATGATCACGATTTTATGGTATCTCGCTTTAGCCAGATTGAAGTCTTCGCCAATCCCTGTCCCGAGAGCTGTAATGATCGCACGGACCTCGTTGTTTGAGAGGATTTTATCCAAACGTGCCTTTTCTACGTTGATGATTTTACCACGCAGAGGGAGGATGGCTTGGAAGTGACGATCCCGGCCTTGTTTAGCAGATCCGCCGGCTGAGTCACCCTCAACCACGTAGATTTCACTGATGCTCGGGTCTTTAGAAGAACAGTCTGCCAGTTTACCAGGTAAGCTCGAAATTTCCAGGGCACTCTTACGACGGGTAAGCTCCCTTGCTTTTTTCGCAGCCAGACGGGCACGTGCAGCCATTAGTCCTTTTTCCACGACTTTTCGTGCGACAACCGGGTTTTCAAGTAAGAACGTTTCTAAATGCTCTGAGAAAAGGGAATCTGTAATCGTTCTTGCTTCTGAGTTACCGAGCTTTGTTTTTGTCTGACCTTCGAATTGGGGATCAGGATGTTTAATCGAGATAATCGCTGTTAATCCTTCACGAACATCTTCCCCTGAAAGATTCGCATCGCTCTCTTTAAACACATTATTTTTTCGGGCATAGTCGTTAATGACCCTTGTTAGAGCCGTTTTGAATCCGGACTCATGGGTCCCGCCTTCATGAGTATGGATGTTATTGGCGAAGGAATAAAGATTGCTTGCGAATCCGTCATTGTATTGAAGGGCGATTTCAACGGTGATATCATCTTTCTCACCCTCAATGTAGATCGGTTCTTCATGAATGACTTCCTTCGAACGGTTAAGGTGCTCAACGTAGGACTTGATTCCACCTTCATAATGGTAGTCCCTTCTTTTCCCTTCTCCGCGCTTATCTTCAATACTGATCTGGATCCCTCTGTTTAAGAACGCCAATTCACGAATACGGTTTGCAAGTGTGTCATAATCGTATTCCGTCGTTTCAGTAAAGATTTCAGGATCTGGAGTGAAGTGAATGATCGTTCCCGTTTTATCCGTTTCTCCAATCACCTTAAGATCAAAGCTTGGAACACCTTTTTCGAATTTTTGATAATAGATGTTTCCATCACGATGAACATGGACTTCAAGTTCTGTGGAAAGAGCATTTACAACTGATGCCCCAACCCCGTGAAGACCTCCGGATACTTTATATCCGCCGCCTCCGAACTTACCACCCGCGTGAAGGACCGTCATGATTACTTCAACGGCAGGACGTCCCATTTTTTCGTGAATACCGACAGGGATACCACGTCCATTATCTGTAACAGTAATACTGTTATCCTCTTCGATGATGACTTCGATTTCATTACAGTAACCGGCTAACGCTTCATCGATACTGTTATCAACAATCTCCCACACCAAGTGGTGCAATCCTCTTCCGCTTGTTGATCCAATATACATACCTGGTCTTTTCCGAACGGCCTCTAATCCTTCTAAAACCTGAATCTGATTTTCATCATAGGATTGACCTTGTTTTTGTTCCATAGCCATACTGATTCACCTACACTTTCTAACCTTCAGGGCTTTATATTTCTATAATAAATTCTCGTAGTTTGAGTATTTCTTTGATCGCTTCTTCAACGTACTTGATGCCAGTGGTGAGAGATACAACTGATTCGTCGTGATAACAAGAGATTTATATGAACCCTTTGCTAGGTTGCAAAGGTTATTATCTTTCGTTTTTAGAAAATGTTGAATTTCCTCTGAAAATTGAACGGTGTCTCGATCAATAATTGCGATGATTTCATCTGTACGTACCATGACATCTTCTCCAACATGTATGTACAAGGTAACACCTCATTTCAATCTTTTCATTGATCCGGCTTCCACTTCGAACGTAGTCGCCTCGTTTAAGGTTTGATGATCAATACCATCCACGTTTGTCGTGGTGACAAAGGTTTGAACTTTCCCCTGAATGGTATTTAATAAGTGGGACTGACGATAATCATCTAATTCAGATAAGACATCATCCAGAAGTAAGATGGGGTATTCTTTAATTTCAGAGTGAATCAGCTCGATTTCTGCAAGCTTCACAGAGAGGGCTGTTGTCCGTTGCTGCCCCTGCGATCCGAATGTTTGAACATCCCTTCCATTCACAATAAATTGAAGATCGTCCCGATGCGGCCCGACCAGGGTCACACCGCGATCAATTTCCCGCTCGCGGATACCATCAAATTTCTGCTCATATATATCTACCATTTTTGACCATTCTTGATTATCTGATACATCCAAAGACGGTTTATATACGATTTCCAAGGTTTCTAAGTTCCTTGATATCCCGGAATGGATCGGTTTTGCCCAACTTTCTAACAGTTGAACGAACTCAAAGCGCTTTTTCGTAATTTTTACAGCCATCTCAATGAACTGTTCCGTCAAGACATCCAGCATGGTCTGGTCTTTTTGTTTTCTCGTTTGCAATTGTTTCAGATAATGGTTCCGTTGCTGTAATATTTTCTGATAAAGGCTGATATCATGTAAATAAACAGGAGAAACCTGACCGATTTCCATATCAATAAAACGACGCCTTACTTGAGGGCTCCCTTTAACTAAATGGAGATCTTCAGGCGCAAACATGACAACATTCATATTGCCGACATATTGACTTAGTTTCGATTGTTCAAGGTGATTACTTTTCGCTTTTTTTCCCTTTTTCGACAGGACAAGCTCCAATGGTAACGCACCATTATATTTCTGAATCCTACCTTTTATTTTAGCATATTCCTCGTCCCAACGGATTAAATCTTTATCATTTGAGGTCCGGTGGGATTTAGCCATTGCCAGTACATAGATAGACTCCATAATATTGGTCTTTCCTTGAGCATTCTCTCCAAGAATTACGTTCACCTTATTTTCGAAACTCACGTCGATTGATTCGTAATTTCGATAGTTTCTTAATTCTAATTGTTCAATGTACATGGAAATAACACCCTTTATTATTCTCCAGCAACCACAAATACTCCTACTTCCGGAATTTCAATTGTGTCACCAATTGTGAGTTTTCTGCCTCTTCTTTGGTCTTGTTCGCCATTTATGTATACCTCATATTCACTTAAGAACCATTTCGCCATCCCGCCGGACTGAATTACTTCAGCAAGCTTCAGGAATTGTCCCAATGTGATGATTTCCGTTTCAATGGTGATCTCTTTCGCCACTAAAATCACTACTTTCCGTATAAAGTCTCTAATATCTTATTTTACTCTAAATGGAGTTAAGTCACAACTAACGAAAAATCAGCAAGGACTCGTAGAGCAATTTGTCCTTGTCATCATTGGATTTTTCATTGAACAGACGAGAGGAATTCCTTCAATTACCAGATAAAGTGTAGAAAAAGAGCCAATACCCCTTGTGAAGGCATCGGCTCTTGTCTATTCGTTAATACGTTCTTACTGGAAGGATCAATTGAAGGATTGAATCATCATGAAGTGGTTTCAGTACGAACGGTCTCATAGCTCCGGTGAAATTCACATAGATTTCTGTTCCTTCAATGGCTTTTAACGCGTCCATCATATATTTCGCACTAAAGGAGATTTTCAATTCCTCTCCTTCAATGGATTGACTTTGTACTTGCTCGATGACTTTCCCGATTTCAGGTGTGTTAGATGAGATCTCTATCATCCCGCCATCAAGAGTGGAAAGCTTCACGACGTTATTTCTTCCCTCTCTTGCAAGTAAAGACGCACGGTCTATCGCTTGTAAAAATTCTTTCGTATTCAGTGTTAGTTCTGTCTTGGTATCAGAAGGAATCAATCGACTAGTGTCAGGATAATTACCTTCTAATAATCTTGAGAAGAATAATAGGTGTTTCGCTTTGAACAGTACTTGATTTTCTGTGATCACGATTTCAACAGGCTCTTCTGTATCATCAAGAATTTTATTCAGCTCGTTTAAGCTTTTCCCTGGAATGACAATATTGTAAGAAGCATCATGATTTGTTTCAATCGGTGCTTTTCTCATCGCAAGTCTGTGACTATCTGTTGCAATACAGCTCAGTTCCCCGTTTTCAATCTGACAGTTTACACCTGTCAAGATGGGGCGTGTTTCTGAGGTGGACACTGCAAATACGGTTTGTCTGATCATCGTTTTTAGAAGATCAGTTGAAACTTTAATCCCGTTTCCTTCTTCAATCTGAGGAAGATGTGGGTACTCTTCCGGATCTAAACCGTTTAAATTAAATTCCGCTTGTCCCGAACGAATAACCGTTTGGAAATGATTTTGAACTTCAATTTCCACTGTATCTTTAGGTAATTTCTTAACGATTTCACTAAAGAACTTAGCTTGAAGAACAATTCCTCCAGTTTCCATGATCTCTACAATTTCTGAACCTTCCTCCTCATTCGGAATAAAAGATTCAATTGAAATATCTGAATCACTACCTGTTAATGTTACGCCATCTTCCGTAGCGATGATTTTAATTCCCGTAAGAATGGGAATCGTTGTTCTTGACGTTACTGCTTTCATGACATCTTGGACGCTTTGCACAAGATAGTCCCTTTGAATAACAAATTTCATGATTTATTCCTCCAATTTGCACATAATTTTATGGACTGAATCATATACTAATAATTTATTTAAAAATAGTAACAGAAGTAGTAGGGCCTGTTGATATGTGGATAAGTGTGTGAATTCAACGTAAACACAGCCTATCCACATGTGGACAGACTGTGTGCTAGTTTGTCTTAGTTATTCACATTATCCAGTTTTTTTGTGTGTAAGATTAACTCTTTAAAGACTCACGAATTTCTTTCAGTTGCTGCTGAAGAAGAGCATCTGCTCCGAGTAATGTACTGATCTTCTCATGAGCATGAATGACGGTCGTGTGATCCCGGCCGCCGAACTCTTCTCCGATCTTCGGAAGGGAAGAATCCGTCATTTCCCTGGATAGATACATAGCGATCTGTCGGGGAAACGCGATGGACTTTGTTCGTTTTTTCGCTTTAAAGTCTTCCAGCTTCACATTGAAGTGCTCTCCAACGACACGTTGAATTTCCTGGATGGTAATGACCCGCGGTTTTGAGCTTGGAATGATATCTTTCAAAGCTTCAGCTGCAAGATCCGCATTGATATCTTTATTTATAAGAGAAGAGTACGCGACAACCCGGATTAATGCGCCCTCTAACTCACGAATATTTGAATCGATTTGATTGGCTATATAAAGCATGGCTTCATTTGGAATATCCAATCCTTCAGCCTTTGCTTTTTTTCGTAAAATCGCAATTCTCGTCTCGAGGTCTGGCGGTGTTATGTCTGTTATAAGACCCCATTCGAATCGAGAACGAAGTCTGTCTTCGAGTGTCGGTATTTCTTTCGGTGGCCGATCACTGGAAATGACAATCTGCTTGCTTTCTTCATGTAAGGTATTAAAAGTATGGAAGAATTCCTCTTGCGTTTGTTCTTTTCCTGCTAAGAATTGAATGTCATCTATTAATAAAACATCGACATTTCGGTATTTATTGCGGAAATCAACGGCTTTATTGTCCCGAATGGAGTTGATGAATTCGTTCGTGAATTTTTCGGAAGAGAGATAAACCACTTTAGCAGCTGGATTATGCTCCAGTACATAATGTCCGATCGCATGCATCAAGTGAGTTTTCCCCAGTCCTACTCCACCATAAATAAACAAGGGATTATAGGCTTTTGCAGGTGCTTCAGCCACAGCTAAAGAAGCAGCATGGGCGAAACGGTTGCCCGAACCGATGACAAAGGTGTCGAATGTATATTTAGCGTTCAGCATATTTTGATTGATATCCTGCTGATCATCGTCTTTCATCGATTTCTTTGGCGGTAATTGAATATCAAACTCTTCCGGCTCCTGGTTTTGTGGAATGATAAATTTCACGACCAATTCTTCGCCCGTTATATCATACAAAACCCCGGAGATTAATTGAGAGTAGCGTCCTTCTAACCAATCCCGCGCAAATTCATTTGGAGCTGTAATGACAAGAGTGTCCCCTTGTATGGAATGTGCCTTAGTCGATTTTAACCAAGTGTCAAAGCTCGGTTTGCTTATCTTTTTTTCGATGCTTTCCAAGGCTTTGCTCCAAAGATCCCCGATATTCTCCAATCCTGATCCCTCCTTTTCTCAGTTTGTATAACTTCTGTACAACGATTATGTGCTATAAAATCCGTTAACTCTCGTTATTTAATAAAAATACAATGCGATGAATGTGGAAAATATATATAATAAGGAAAGAAAATGGTTTTTCGACAATATCCACCACTTGTGGACAACGTTTTACAAACCCTCTGAATAAGTTACCCACATGATATCCACAAATTGTGGATAAACCAATTTCGTAAATAGAGTTATTAAGAGTGAAAACACAATAATCATATCAAAATATCCTTAGGGGTGCAATGCTTTTTAAATTTTATCCACAACCCGCGGCCCTTGTGGAATTGTTTTGTCCACAAGCTATGAACTTGTGAAAAAGTTGTCAATATGTGTTGTGGATAATTTAAAATGGTGTCGAATCCTATCCACAGGTAGGTTGAATAGAAAAATTGAAGATGATTTGTAGAAGGAGAAAGATCTAGAAGAAATTTAGTTAATTGATAGAAGGCGATGTTTATATAAAAACTTCATCCTCAGTAAGTTGATTGGAGCGGAAATTAACCAGCACTCCCTTGATGTAAAAAGAAAAATATTATGAGTGTTGACTTTTTATGGGTACCGTCTTTATAATAGTGAGGAATGTCTTTAACTTTTATAAAGATATCCTTCAGGGAGGTGTCATAGATGAAAAGAACGTTTCAACCAAATAATCGTAAAAGAAAAAAGAACCACGGTTTCCGTGCACGTATGAGCTCTAAAAACGGACGCAATGTTTTAGCTCGTCGTCGTAGCAAAGGAAGAAAAGTATTATCTGCTTAGACCACTGAACTGACTCAGTGGTCTTTTTTTTCCTTTATATCAAGGGGAAAGGCGATTTGGCTCGTTCTTATAAAGGATTAAGAGAAAAATTACTTATAATTTCAAATGAATGAGCCAATAATGTCGAGGATACATCAAGACAAAAATGAAAATTAGGTGTGGTCAATGCGGAAAGATCAGAGAGTGAAGAAAAATAAAGAGTTCCAGGAGATATTTAAAAAAGGGACATCCTTTGCAAATCGGCAATTCGTTTTATATCTATTGAAGAAAGAAGAGCCTCAACCGTTTCGGATCGGGATCTCGGTAAGTAAGAAAATCGGGAACGCTGTTTGTCGAAACCAAATAAAGCGATATGTCAGGCAGGCTTTCTTAGAGTTACAAGAAGACGTACTAGATCAGTACGATTATTTAATCATCGCCAGAAAACCGGCGGCCGAAATGAATTTTCATGAGGTGAAGGGCAGCCTCACCCATGTGCTAAAAAGAGGAAAAGTGTTGAAAAGACCCTCTAATGGCAAACATAATAGAAAGAAGTCATAACATTTTACGATATTGACAGGTTTCGTCATCACAAGCCTATGAAAAGATGTTACAATACGAGAGATTGTACTTTTTAAGTACGGGAGACCTGTTTTATATTTTACTTGAAAGATATTAGTTGGGAGGAAAATAAGGGTGAAAAAGAGAATTATAGCCCTGATGGGAATCATTGGGCTAATGGCTATACTATCAGGTTGTACGGAATACAATCAGCCTATCACACCTGAGAGTAGCGGAATATGGAATGAATACATTGTCTATCCTTTATCACAATTAATTACCATGGTAGCTGAGTTCATGAGCGGTTCTTATGGACTGGCAATTGTCATTGTTACATTGATCATTCGTTTAGCGATTCTGCCATTAATGATTAAACAAACGAAAAATTCAAAAGCCATGCAGGCTTTACAACCGGAAATGAAAAAGCTGCGTGAAAAATATAGCTCTAAAGATGCACAGACACAACAAAAACTTCAACAAGAAACGATGGCTTTATTCCAAAGTCATGGGGTAAATCCGCTGGCGGGTTGTTTCCCGTTAATCGTTCAGATGCCAATCTTGATTGGTTTCTACCATGCGATTGTAAGAACGGAAGAAATTAAAGCTCATAATTTCTTGTGGTTCGATCTCGGTAACCCGGATCCGTACTATATTTTACCTTTAGTAGCAGGTATAACAACGTTTATCCAACAGAAATTAATGATGGCGGGTACAGCGAATCAAAATCCGCAAATGGCGATGATGCTTTATATCATGCCAGTCATGATCATCATTTTTGCGATTAACTTCCCTGCAGCTCTATCCCTTTACTGGGTAGTCGGAAATCTATTTATGATTGTTCAAACGTACTTTATTAAAGGACCTGAAATCAAAGAAGCGCAAACCGCTAAAGCTGGTGGGAATTCGGGAGGAAAGAAAAAGTGAGAGAAGTAGAAGCGACTGGTCAAACGGTGGAAGAAGCCATTGAATCAGCCTTGTCTCAACTGAATATCACCAAAGAAGAAGCAGAGATTGACGTCATTGATCAAGGTAAAAAAGGATTGTTCGGATTGTTTGGAGGAAGACCGGCAGTCGTTCAAGTCAAAAAAGCGGTTGATCCGGTAAATGAAGCGAAAGATTTTCTTTTATCTGTTGCACATGAAATGGGAGTTAACGCTACCATTGAAGTGAAAAGAGATGGTAGAGATGTTGAGTTCAACATTTCCGGTGAAAAAATGGCTCTCTTAATAGGAAAAAGAGGACAAACGTTGAATGCCCTTCAACATTTAACTCAGCTGATTGCAAATCGGGTTTCCGATCAGTTCATCACCATCCTTTTGGATGCGGAGAACTATCGTGAAAGACGTAAACAAACGTTAACAAACCTGGCTGAACGTTTAGCAGAGAAAGCATTGCGCACAAATCGTTCCGTTTCATTAGAACCAATGCCTTCTTATGAACGAAAAGTGATCCATACAGCATTAGTCGATTCGAAGACTGTTGATACACATTCAGAGGGCAGAGAACCAAATCGCTATATAGTGATTGCTCCAAAATAATAATGGGAGACGATTCCTTTCGGGGGATCGTTTTTTTTTGCTGATTTCTCATATATAATTGCTATTTTTAAGAGGGATTAGTCTGTTTCTTCTATAGACACTTCTCTTATTGAGCCAACCACTTAAATATTCTTCCCCCGTCGATGCGTCCAGCCCTGTGGATTCTTATTTTCATCCCGGTTTATTGTTATTCACATGTGGATAAGTTAAAATAATAGAGATGAAGTATTGTCTTTGTGGATAACATTATTTGGTGGTCATTAGTTGGTTTCCTTTCTTTAGTATTAAATAGGATTGTGATATTCTAATAATTTGGGGAAACTTTGCTCAATACTAACATTTTTATATAAATAGATCAGCTATAAGAGAGGTGAATACGATGGAGTTTGATACAATCGCCGCAATTTCCACTCCAATGGGAGAAGGAGCCATTGCCATTGTGCGTTTAAGCGGTGATCAAGCCTTCGATATCGGTGATAAGGTCTTTAAGGGAATGAAGGGAAGCTCGATGAAAGAATTTGCTTCTCATACCATTCATTATGGACATATTATCGATCCGGACACAGATCAAGTGGTGGAAGAAGTCATGGTTTCTGTGATGAGAGGTCCCAAGACCTTTACCCGTGAAGATATTATAGAAATCAACTGCCATGGAGGACTCGTGTCGGTCAATAAAGTATTACAGCTCGTATTGAAAAATGGGGCCCGCCTTGCAGAGCCGGGTGAATTTACAAAACGGGCATTCTTGAACGGCCGGATCGACCTTTCCCAGGCAGAAGCGGTCATGGATCTGATCAGGGCAAAAACCGATCGGGCGATGAATGTTGCACTCAATCAAATGGAAGGACGACTTTCCAATTTGATTCGAAAACTTCGTCAGGAAATTTTAGAAACATTGGCCCATGTAGAAGTGAATATCGATTATCCGGAGTATGACGATGTGGAAGAAATGACGCATAACGTACTGTTGGAGAAATCGAGACATGTCCGGGATGAAATCGACCGTCTGGTACGAACATCAGAACAGGGGAAAATTCTTAGAGAAGGTCTTTCCACTGTTATTATTGGCCGGCCAAATGTAGGGAAGTCCTCTCTATTAAACAGTCTTGTTCATGAAAACAAGGCGATCGTAACCGATATCCCGGGAACGACACGCGATGTGATCGAAGAATACGTGAATGTACGCGGTGTTCCGTTACGTCTCGTCGATACAGCCGGGATTCGTGAAACAGAGGACATTGTTGAGAGAATCGGTGTAGAACGTTCACGTCAAGTATTGAAAGAAGCGGATTTAATTTTACTTGTGCTTAACTATGCGGACGAATTAACTCCCGAGGATGAGCAGCTTTTCGAAGCGGTTAGAGGAATGGACGTTATTGTCATCGTGAATAAAACGGATCTGCCTCAGAAGATTGATATAGATAAAGTAAGAAAACTAGCGGAAAATCATCAGCTGGTCACAACGGCTTTACTTGAAGAGCAAGGAATCGATGAGCTGGAAGAAGCGATTTCATCTTTATTCTTTGCAGGGTCCATTGAAGCGGGGGATATGACGTACGTATCCAATAGCCGTCATATCGCTTTACTTAATCAAGCGTCCCTTGCGATCAATGAAGCGATCAGTAGCGTAGAAATGGGCACTCCCATCGATATCGCTCAAATTGACTTAACCAGAACGTGGGAGCTTTTAGGTGAAATCATTGGGGATAGCGTTCATGAAAGTCTGATTGACCAGCTGTTTTCTCAATTCTGCTTAGGGAAGTAAACACCATTAAAATGTGGACGCATACCGCTTGCGATCCAACAAGGAGGAAAAATAAAACCATGCAATATGACGCAGGGCAATATGATGTCATTGTCATTGGTGCTGGCCATGCCGGAGTAGAAGCAGGACTTGCTTCCGCCCGTATGGGAGCTAAAACGTTAATGGTTACCATTAACCTGGATATGGTCGCCTTTATGCCATGTAACCCATCTGTTGGTGGACCGGCAAAGGGGATCGTTGTAAGAGAGATTGACGCTCTGGGTGGAGAAATGGGGCGTAATATAGATAAAACACATATTCAAATGAGAATGTTGAATACAGGGAAAGGTCCAGCTGTCCGGGCATTACGGGCCCAGGCCGATAAATTCCTTTATCAACATGAAATGAAACGCACGATTGAAAATCAACCGAACATGACCTTGCTGCAAGGAATGGTCGAGGAGTTAATTGTAGAAGATGGTGAATGTAAAGGTGTTGTTACGATGACGGGTGCCGCATACCGTGCGAAAACAGTCGTCATTACCACGGGTACATTCCTCCGCGGAGAAATTATTTTAGGAGATCTGAAATATTCAAGCGGGCCAAATAATCAGCAGCCTTCTATTAGATTGTCCGATCATTTACATGAATTGGGCTTCGACACCGTTCGTTTTAAAACAGGGACTCCGCCACGGGTGAATAGTTCGACAATCGATTATTCGAAAACTGAAATTCAACCGGGTGATGATATTCCACGTGCGTTCAGCTATGAAACGACGAAATATATCACTGATCAACTTCCATGCTGGTTGACATATACGAACGAGCACACTCATCAATTGATTGATGACAATCTCCATCGTTCACCCATGTACTCAGGAATGATCAAAGGAACCGGACCACGTTACTGTCCTTCCATTGAAGATAAAGTCGTCCGTTTCCATGACAAACCACGTCATCAGATTTTCTTAGAGCCGGAAGGAAGAAATACACAAGAAGTGTATGTGCAGGGATTATCAACGAGCTTACCTGAAGACGTACAGCAAAAGATCCTTCAAACCATACCGGGTCTTGAGGAAGTACAAATGATGCGTGCCGGGTATGCCATTGAGTATGATTCCATCGTACCCACACAATTATGGCCGACACTTGAAACGAAAAAAATCAAAAATCTGTATACAGCGGGACAAATCAACGGAACATCAGGCTATGAGGAAGCCGCTGGTCAAGGGCTTATGGCAGGAATCAATGCCGCTTGCCGTGCACTCGATAAAGATGAGGTCATCTTAAGCCGTTCCGATGCGTATATCGGGGTTCTGATCGATGACCTTGTGACAAAAGGGACGAACGAACCGTATCGTCTATTGACTTCCCGTGCTGAATATCGCTTGTTGCTGCGTCATGACAATGCCGATCTTCGTCTAACGGATATCGGTCATAAAATAGGATTGATTTCCGATGATCGATACGAACGATTTTCAGCTAAAAAAGAAGCAATCTCTGCAGAGAAAAAACGCCTTGAAGGAATCCGGATCAAGCCGACTGAAGAAACACAAGCTGTCATCCGTCAAGCGGGAGGCAGTGAGTTGAAAGACGGAATAGTAGCCGCGGATCTCCTGAAGCGTCCTGAAATGAACTATAGTCATATTAAATCACTCGTTCCAAGTGAAATCGAGCTTGATCCCGACGTAGAGGAACAAGTGGAAATTCAAGTGAAATATGAGGGCTATATTGAAAAATCTCTTCAACAGGTCGATAAAATGAAGAAGATGGAAAATAAACGCATTCCTGAGAACATTGATTACAGTGCGATCAGTGGTTTAGCTTCAGAAGCAAGACAGAAATTAATCGAGGTTCAGCCCCTTTCTCTGGCACAGGCTTCCCGGATTTCAGGAGTGAATCCTGCAGACATCTCTATTTTACTCGTCTATATCGAGCAAGGGAAAATTGCAAAAGTATCCGGTGATCAATAGAGGTAAAGGAAGGATAATTTCATGAATGTAAATGAATTTCAATCAATGCTTGAGGAGAAGGGGATCCCCCTTTCTTCTCAGCAATTAAATCAGTTTGAGCGCTATTATGAATTGTTGGTTGAATGGAATGAAAAAATGAACCTGACGGCCATCACTGAAAAGGAAGATGTGTATTTAAAGCATTTTTACGATTCCATCAGCGCAGCTTTTTATGTTGATTTCTCGCAGGTGACAACCCTTTGTGATGTTGGGGCAGGAGCTGGTTTTCCGAGTATCCCTCTTAAAATATGCTTCCCGCACTTACATATCTCAATTGTTGATTCCTTGAACAAGCGGATTACGTTCTTAAACCATTTATCAGATGAGTTAGGGCTTGAAAACACGAATTTCTATCATGATCGTGCGGAGACCTTCGGTAAAAACAAGGCTCATCGAGAAAAGTATGATATGGTTACAGCAAGGGCCGTAGCCAGAATGTCTGTTTTAAGTGAATTATGTTTGCCTCTTGTTAAAAAGGGCGGTTTCTTTGTAGCCATGAAGGCTTCAAACGTAAATGAGGAGCTATCCAATGCAAAGAAAGCAATCGGCATGCTTGGTGGACAGACAGATAAAATGTATTCGTTCATTCTTCCTGAAGAGGAAAGCGAACGTAATATCGTGAAAATCGACAAAGTGAAGGAAACGCCTAACAAATATCCCAGAAAACCTGGGACACCCAATAAATTACCGTTAGAATAGTATGAACAGTTCTCCTGCCTTCATGTTATTAATAAACCTGAGCTTGGATCATCTAAAGCATAGGCAGGAACTCTTCATATTTTAGAGAATATTATTAAAGGGAGTTTCTTAAAGGTGGTGTAGGAAGATGAAGCATCCTTTCTCTCGTTTTTTTGGCCTAGGTGAAAAGGAGCAAGATGTTGAATCTGAAGAATCAAATGTAGTGGAAGAAGATCGAGATGAAGTGAAAAAGATACCCGTCTCACAAATCATCCCTAATCGCTTTCAACCACGAACTGTGTTTAATGATGAAAAGATAGAAGAGTTATCCAGAACAATTCACACTCATGGTATCATCCAGCCGATTGTGGTTAGACAATACGATGATGAACAGTTTGAAATCATTGCCGGTGAACGTCGATATAGAGCCGTTCAGAAGCTTGGCTGGGAAACCGTACCGGCCATTGTAAAGAATTTGAATGATACAGAAACAGCATCTGTTGCATTGATTGAAAATTTACAAAGAGAAGAGCTCTCTCCTATAGAAGAAGCAATTGCTTATGGGAAACTGTTGGAGTTACATGATCTAACTCAAGAAGCCCTTGCTCAACGCTTAGGAAAAGGACAATCGACTGTGGCGAACAAGCTTCGTCTCCTAAAGCTTCCAGAAGAAATTCAATCAGCCTTATTAGATAAAAAGATTACAGAACGTCATGCCAGAGCTTTAATTCCATTGAAGAATTCTGAAAAGCAAATCCAGCTTCTTCAAGAAATCATTGAAAAGAGCTTGAATGTAAAACAAACCGAAGACCGGGTTGTGAAAATGCAAGAAGGATCGACTCAAAAGCCAAAACCTAAACGCAAAGCCTTCAGTAAGGATATGAGAATAGCTGTGAATACGATTCGTCAATCTCTTTCCATGGTATCAGACAGCGGAATCAATCTGGATTCTGAAGAAGAAGAACACGAAGAATTCTATCAATTCACTATTCGTATCCCTAAAAAAAAATAGATTCGTAGTCTAAAAGTGAGAAACATATCGGTTCGGTTTCTCACTTTTTTGTTTTGGTTCTTTTAGTAAACATTGTTGACATCGGTACAGAGAAAGTAGTAGTTGATTTCCGCTACAGGATGCTCGCTTTCCGCGGGGCTGGCGGTGAGCCTCCTCGGCTGCGCCTGTGGGGTCTCACCTGTCCAGCATACACTCGTTGACAGAGCCCCTGCGGATTATATGGTATAAAACAATAAACTTTGAGGAAAGAGCCTTGTTTGGTTCTGTCGATTCAAGGCAAATAGTGTCGTTTCGTGAGCAATGAACTACTCACGATTTCCTATTTATAGAAACACTGTTCTTTTTAAAAAAATTGACAAACAATTAACGAGGAATTTTGATAGAATAGAAGAATACTGTAAAAAATGTAGTCAATCTTAGGAAGTCAAAAGGTAGGTGACAACCTTGGGCAGAATAGTAGCCGTTACAAACCAAAAAGGTGGTGTGGGAAAGACCACAACATCTGTCAATTTGGGGGCTTGTTTAGCTTATATAGGGAAAAAGGTTTTACTGGTGGATATAGATCCTCAAGGAAATGGCACTAGTGGCGTTGGTGTGGAAAAAGGGGATGTCCAGCAATGTATATACGATGTGCTGGTGGATGATGTAGATGTCAGAGAAACCATCAAACAATCTAAAGTAGAGAATTTATCCATTGTACCTGCAACCATTTCATTGGCGGGAGCAGAAATTGAACTTGTTCCAACCATCTCCCGTGAAGTGCGTTTAAAGAAGGCGTTAGAGAAAGTGAAAGACGAATTTGATTATATTATTATTGATTGTCCACCTTCATTAGGACTATTAACAATCAATGCGTTAACAGCCTCGGATGCCGTCATTATCCCGGTGCAGTGCGAATATTACGCTCTTGAAGGATTAAGTCAGCTATTAAGTACAGTACGTTTAGTTCAGAAGCACCTGAATCATGATCTCATGATTGATGGTGTGTTGTTAACGATGCTGGATGCAAGAACCAATCTGGGTATTCAGGTCATTGAAGAAGTGAAAAAATATTTTCAAGATAAAGTGTATCGCACAATTATTCCACGTAACGTTCGTTTAAGTGAAGCGCCCAGTCATGGTGAACCGATTATCATCTATGATGCTAAATCCAGGGGAGCAGAAGTTTATTTAGAACTGGCAAAGGAAGTGGTGGCGAATGGCTAAAGGTTTAGGAAAGGGCATCAATGCTCTCTTTACCAATATCCAAACAACTCAAAATGAAGAGACCGTGCAAGAAGTGAGCCTGAAAGAAATACGGCCGAATCCATATCAGCCACGAAAAATCTTTGAGCCACAAGCGATAGAAGAATTAAAAGATTCGATCTTAGAGCACGGTATCCTGCAACCGATCATTGTGCGTAAAACAATCAAGGGGTATGAAATTGTCGTAGGGGAACGCCGGTATCGTGCAGCCAAAGCGGCTAAATTAGAATCGGTTCCTGTCGTGGTCCGTGAATTGAATGAGCAACAAATGATGGAGCTGGCCGTTTTAGAAAACCTTCAACGCGAAGATTTGACACCGATCGAAGAAGGCGCTGCTTATCAAATGCTCATGGATAAGCTAAAGCTCACTCAGGAGGAATTAGCGAAGAGATTAGGAAAGAGCAGACCTCATATTGCCAATCATATTCGCTTGCTATCCCTTCCCGCCCCTGTTCAGGAGCTTATTTCAGAAGGTAAGTTAACAATGGGACATGGACGTGCACTCCTTGGGTTGAAAAATAAAAAGAATCTATCAACGGTTGTGAATCGTATCCTTAAAGAATCATTGAACGTTCGCCAATTAGAAAAAATCATTCAAGAGCTGAATGAGAATGTTTCACGTGAAACAAAAAAGACAGAGCGTAAGGATGTCTTTATTCAGGAACAGGAATCCCTTCTACGCGAACGCTTCGGTACAACGGTCACGATTAAACAATCAAAGAAAAAAGGCAAAATCGAACTGGAATTTTTCTCAAAAGAAGATCTGGATCGTATCTTGGAATTACTGCAGTAGAATGAATGTGAAAGGGACTGACTTAGATGGTATTTCACGTACCGTTTAAGCCAGTCCTCTTCCGTATGGTACATAGAAAAATACTATTCTTCGGGAAATAATCATAAGGGGAAACGTCATGGTACTTTTAGGAACGTTAGTAAATGGAGCATGTATTATCATCGGTACTCTCCTGGGGAAGGTCCTTCACCGCATACCAGAAGATATGAAGGGAACCGTCATGAAGGCTATTGGCTTAGCCGTAATCGTCCTGGGATTACAGATGGGATTGAAAAGTGAAAACTTCCTGATTGTCATCATCAGTCTGGCTCTCGGCGCTGCCTGGGGAGAGTGGATGAATCTGGAGGACAAACTTAACTCATTGGGGAACTGGCTGGAAAGGAAGCTTGGCAGTAATAAAGAAACGTCCATATCCCAGGGGTTTGTTACAGCTACCCTTATTTTTGTCATTGGTGCAATGGCCGTCATTGGCTCACTGGATAGCGGCATCAGGGGTGATCATGACGTACTTTTGACGAAGTCGATCATTGATGGTTTTACGTCGCTGATCCTCACGACGACTTTAGGGATTGGTGTCATGTTTTCTGCGATTCCAGTCGTTCTTTATCAAGGCTTCATTGCTCTGTTTGCGACTCAGATTCATCAGTGGGTACCTCAGGAACTGATGGACGCTTATATTGTTGAAATGACTTCGACAGGCGGTATTATGATCTTCGCAATCGGATTGAATCTCATCGGTGTAACGAAAATCAGAGTCGCAAATTTACTTCCCGGTATCATTGTGGTGGGGATGATCGTTGGGATCATACATGCGTACCAGCTTTATATGTAAAGGGCGAAAATAAAGAAGGGAGATGACTCAGAACGTGTCTGTATCATCTCCCTTCTTTATTGCTGCAATTCTTCCCGCCATTTTTCAATGCTGACGGCATTTCTGCGTTCCACGGAATGACCTGCTAACACAATGGCTTCGGCAATGGTTTTAGCCATTTTCATGACAAGGTTTAAACGTGTATTTTGTAAAACAAAAAACTCCATGAATCCACTGACATTTACGATTCCTGTCAGGTGAATTTCACCTACTTCAGGCAGCTCTTTATTCACACCCGCTCCGGGCTTTAGAGGTCCTTCACTTAATTGGATAGCCCCTACGCTCTTTAACCGTCCAAGACACGCATCCACGCCGATGATAAATGGATTTATATGCTGGGAGGCTATCAGACTCAGTTTCTCTTCCAGATTCACAGCATGAATCGGATCATCCAACGTTCCATACACATGGAAAGGCTTAACGTTTTGTTCTTCGATTAATGACCCGACTAAAGGACCTAACGAGTCCCCCGTTGAACGATCGGTGCCGATACATACAAATACGATGGGCCTTGTACGATAATAAGTCGGAAGCAACGACGACAATTGAACGGAAAGATCCTGTGCCGCACTTTCTTCCTGATGAAGGACTCTAAAGGGTTCAGGTTTTCGTTCAAATAGTCCTTTTTTTAGATTCATCGCTTCCACTCCTTCGGATATGTTTAAAGGGAATCTTCCAGGGATCAACTTTATTTGTCCTTACCACCAAAATCATAATTTTTAAGTATTATCAGTATACGGACGATTTCTTTTTTTCATACATAATATGGTTGGATTTTTCATAAAATAAAAATTTTCTATAAACTATTTTAATATGAGGTTATATCTACACAAGGAGAGGGAAACTTGATAAAATAAGGAATACTTCTTATTGATTGATAAGTGGAGGTTCGATAAATGAATGAGAAAGATTCTAATGCTGGTGTAACTGAAGCCGTTGAAAAACTTAAAGAAAATGAAGCTGTAAATAAACTGATAGATAATGAGTTATGGGTTACCTTGGGGACAGGCACGTTAAAGATTGTAGCCATTATGGTGATTACATATCTTGCTTTGAGACTTGGAAGATCGGCAATACGAAATGTGTTTAAGGTTCGATCACGTTCACCTTTGAAGTTCACCGAGCGCCGTGAAGCCACTCTTTTGAAGCTACTGGAGAACGTATTGACGTACGTGATTTATTTTATTAGTTTAATGACGATTCTATCCACGCTTGATATTGATGTGAAAGGGCTGATTGCCGGTGCCGGGATTGTCGGTCTGGCCGTCGGTTTTGGTGCACAGAATCTGGTTCGCGATATCATCACCGGTTTCTTTATTATCTTTGAAGATCAATTTTCAGTTGGTGATTATGTTCGAATCGGTTCTGCAGAAGGAAATGTTGAAGAAATCGGCCTTCGTACGACAAAGATCAAAAGCTGGACCGGGGAATTACATATCTTCCCCAATGGTAATATTACAGAAGTAACGAACTTCTCCATTCACAATAGCATTGCTGTAGTGGATGTCAGTATTGCTTACGAAGAAAACATAGAAGAAGCGGAGAAAGTGATGCAGGAATTACTCCTGACCCTACCGCAAAAATATGAAGATCTTGTTAATCCGCCTGAGTTGTTAGGTGTTCAGACTCTTGGAGCTTCAGATGTTGTCGTGCGGATCGTTGCTGAAACGGTGCCGATGAGACATTGGTATATGGCGAGAATGATTCGTAAAGAGGTTAAGTTATGCCTGGATGAACATGGTATTGAGATTCCATTCCCTCGCATGGTGATGTATTCCCGTCATGATCAAGATGACATCCAACCTCGTGAAGAAAAACAAAGAAAACTTGAAAGCGAATGAGGAGGAAAAGCCAGTGGAGCCGAAAACATTCACACTTAATGACATTGTAGAAATGAAAAAGCCTCATCCTTGTGGTACAAATCGCTGGAAAGTGATCCGGATGGGAATGGATATCCGCATTAAATGTGTAGGGTGCGGACACAGTGTCATGATTCCCAGAAAAGATTTTGCAAAAAAAATGAAAAAAGTCATCAGTAGCGGCACAGAAGAATAAGTATTCTTTTTTTACCCATAATCCTTTTGACCTAACCCAGACTATGTTCAAATTAGCTGGCTCAAGGGCATTCAATCGTTTTTTTACGATTGAATGCCCTTTTTATATATTCAGATTGCGAGGATAAATCCAGCCCTCAAACTAAAAGTCCACCAGAAGCATGACTTGTCTTTTCCCTCTATTATCTCTATAATTGTGAAAGGTTCGACCGTTTACTTGTTTTTAGATCTTACAGGATTTTTTAATAGATAAGAATTTGATGAGGAGTGACCAAAATGGCTTTAACAGCTGGTATTGTTGGACTACCCAACGTAGGGAAGTCAACTCTATTTAACGCAATTACAAAAGCAGGTGCAGAATCTGCCAACTATCCTTTCTGTACTATTGATCCAAACGTAGGAATAGTAGAAGTTCCCGATCATCGTTTAGATAAATTAACAGAGCTTGTAGAACCGAAGAAGACGGTTCCTACTGCCTTTGAATTCACGGATATTGCGGGAATTGTAAAAGGAGCGAGTAAAGGAGAAGGATTAGGGAATAAATTCTTATCTCACATTCGTCAAGTAGATGCAATTTGTCAGGTTGTGCGTTGTTTTGCAGATGATAATATCACACACGTTTCAGGTAAAGTAGATCCGATTGCGGATATTGAAGTCATCAACCTGGAATTGATCTTAGCTGACCTTGAGACAGTTGATAAGCGTCTTGCCAGAGTTCAGAAAATGGCGAAGCAAAAGGATAAAGAAGCGGTGTTTGAGCATGACATCCTTGTGAAAATCAAAGATGCCCTTGAAGCGGAGCAGCCGGCTCGTACAGTTGAGTTCGCTGATGAGCAAATGAAGCTTGTAAAACAGCTTCACCTATTGACTTCAAAGCCTGTTTTATATGTAGCAAACGTAAGTGAAGATGAAATTGCCGATCCTTCTGACAACGAATATGTTCAGAAAGTAAGAGAATTCGCGAAAGAAGATAACGCAGAAGTGATCGTGGTCTGTGCAAAGATCGAATCTGAGATCGCCGAGCTTGATGATGAAGAAAAGGCGATGTTCCTACAAGAACTAGGAATTGAAGAGTCTGGTTTAGATCAGCTTATCCGCGCTACCTATTCACTTTTGGGACTGGCTACTTACTTCACAGCCGGCGTTCAAGAGGTACGTGCCTGGACGTTCCGTGAAGGAATGAAAGCTCCTCAATGTGCCGGTGTCATCCACACTGACTTCGAAAGAGGTTTCATCCGTGCCGAAACCGTATCCTATGAAGATTTAGTTGCTGCCGGAACAATGGGTGCAGCCCGTGAAGCAGGAAAAGTTCGTTTAGAAGGTAAAGAATACCTCGTAAAAGACGGAGACATCATTCATTTCCGTTTTAATGTATAAGTTTAAAGTTGAAAGACTAGATGTGAATCTAGTCTTTTTTTTACGTCATATTGCAATAATAGATAACCTATGCTATAATTTTATTTCGTGAGTAATGAACGCATTGCTCCTTGTTCTTTCATAAAGAAAGGACCGCATAGACCACGAGGAGGTGACATTCAGATGAGAAAGTACGAAGTTATGTACATTGTCCGCCCAAACATTGACGACGAGTCAAAGAAAGCAGTAGTTGAGCGTTTCGATAACGTTTTAACAACTAACGGCGCGGAAATCATCGAGTCAAAAGATTGGGGTAAACGTCGTTTAGCGTATGAAATCAACGATTTTCGTGATGGTTTCTATCAACTAGTTAAGATGAGCGCTACTTCTGATGCAGTTAACGAATTCGATCGTTTAGCTAAAATCAGCGATGATATTATCCGTCATATCGTTGTTAAAGAAGAAGAATAATCCGTACGTTTTTAAGATATACACTTCTACCATCTGTTTCATGTGAAACAGTAAACTAGAAGGAAGGGGTTGATTCTGATGATGAACCGAGTTGTATTAGTAGGGCGTTTAACCAAGGACCCTGAATTAAAATATACTCCAAGCGGAGTGGCTGTTGCTTCGTTTACACTGGCTGTCAATCGTAGTTTTACGAATCAATCAGGAGAACGGGAAGCAGATTTTATTAACTGTGTTGTATGGCGTCGCCCTGCAGAGAATGTAGCAAACTTTCTTAAAAAAGGCAGCTTAGCTGGCGTTGACGGTCGCATTCAAACACGTAATTTCGAAGGACAGGATGGACGTAGGGTGTTTATGACGGAAGTTGTAGCAGAAAGCGTTCAGTTCTTAGAGCCGCGTAGTGCGAACCAAGGCGATCGTGGAGGAAGTCCGGGCTATTCGGGTGGAGGTCAACGTGACCAAGGAAATCCGTATAGTCAGAATCAGAATCAACAACGCAACAACAATAACAACAACTATACACGTGTAGATGAGGATCCATTTGCAAATGACGGTCAGCCGATCGACATTTCCGATGATGATCTGCCATTCTAAACGAACGATAACGAATCCAAACAAGATAGGAGGCGAAACAAATGGCAGGAGGACGTAGAGGTGGACGTAGACGTCGTAAGGTGTGCTACTTCACAGCAAACGGAATTACACATATCGATTTCAAAGATGTTGATCTTCTTAAGAAATTCGTATCTGAACGTGGTAAGATTCTTCCACGTCGTGTAACTGGAACGAATGCTAAGTACCAACGTAAGTTGACTCGTGCGATCAAACGCGCTCGTACAATGGCATTACTTCCATACGTTACTGGTGAATAATATCATCGATCTAAAAGCAGCAGAGACTTGTCTCTGTTGCTTTTTTTCTTTGTTTTTTGAATGAAGCTCTTTTAAAAGCAACGGGAACACTAAGTGATCATGGTGATCCGGATACCTAGCCATTCTTTATCTACTGCGTATACTCCTTTTTAAACTGAGTGCATACTAGAGTAGATGAAAAAGAGTATCATGTTGAAGGGTCCCCCTCTTTTTTTAAGTGAAGTGAATTAACATTGATCGTTATTGATATTCACAATTTGGCACAGGTTTTGGAGAAAGTGGCACAACAAAGGTAAATGACGGCCATTAAAGTAGGCCTGTTGCCATCGGATAAGAACCCCTAGATGAAATCTATCTCCAAAATTGATATGATAGTGCTATTGTATGGTTTTGAATTTATCGTAAGGAGCGTTTCAATTGAAAAATCCCCGTGTTTTAACGGAAGGTGCGCTTATGCTCGCCATCTTTACTGTATTACTGTTGTTGGCTTTATATGTTCCATTTATTGGTACACTTGCTTTTTTTGTATTGCCTCTCCCTCTTATTCTGTTTAGTTCTAAGTATTCGTTACTGAATTCTTTTTACGTATTGATCGGATCGTTAGGGTTATCCTTCTTATTTGGAGGGCTCATTGCATTGCCTGTTGCCTTCATGGTAGCGACGACAGGGGTCGTGATTGGCTGGTGTGTGAAAGCGAAAGTAGATAAAATGAGGCTGTTTATGGCATCAAGTCTCACACTTGTCATCAATATTGTGATGGGTTTTGTTTTTTCAATCCTATTCTTCGATGTTAATATTATAGAAGATAGCTTAGTGGAATCTAAGGCTGCCTATTATCAATTATTTGAACAGCTTGGTCAGGAACCTGACAAGAGGCTGATAGAAAGCCTGGAAAGCTCGATTGACCTTATACAGACGCTAATGCCTACCTTGTTCTTGGGGATCGCTGTCGTCATGGCCCTGTTGTTTATGCTGATCAACTTCCCCATCATGAAGCGCTTGGGGAGAGATGTACCGGTATTCAAGCCATTCAGGGAATGGAAGCTTCCTAAGAGTATTCTTTGGTATTATTTAATTACCCTGGTACTATCCATGATCCTGCAGCCGGAAAAAGGAACGTATGCCTACACGGCCCTACTTAATGTCCTTTATGTGTTGCAAACATTGATGGCGGTTCAAGGACTATCTTTCCTCTATTTTTTCGCTCATATAAAAGGATGGTCAAAAGGTATTTTGGTATTAATTACAATCATTTCGTTTCCACTTCTTTATCTCGTGCGAATTTTAGGTATAATTGACTTAGGATTTGATCTAAGACAACGCCTACAACGTAAGTCATAGAAATTTAAGTTCCAGGAGCTGAAATCATGCCATCTTATTTTAATAAGCGAATGATCCGCTACCCATTGTACGGTCTTGCTATATTAACAGCTCTATTGTTAGTATCGGTTTCCTTTTACCAATGGATCATTTCGTTAATTGGGTTGATTGTCTTTGGAATCGTGTATTTTCTCGCATTCTATTTCGAGAGAAGATCGCACGATGAAACAGAGGAATATATCTCCACTCTATCCTATCGTGTAAAGCGTGTGGGAGAAGAGGCGTTAATGGAGATGCCCATTGGGATCATGCTGATCAATGATGAATATTACATAGAATGGACAAATCCTTTTCTAGCCTCATGTTTCAATGAAGACACAGTCGTTGGAAGATCTTTGTACGATGTGGCAGAGTCCCTTGTCCCATTAATCAAACAAGAAGTGGATTCAGAAATTGTAACGATTAATGAGAGGAAGTATCATGTCGTATTGAAGCTCAAAGAAAAACTGCTTTATTTCTTTGATGTCACGGAACAAAAAGAAATAGAAAAGCAATATCATGATGAACGCACGAATATCGGAATCATCTTTCTGGATAACTATGATGAATTAACGCAAGGGATGGACGACCAAACGAGAAGCAGTTTAAATAGTTTAGTGACGTCCATTCTGAATAAGTGGGCAAAGGAATATGGCGTGTTCTTGAAGCGGGTTTCTTCTGAGAGGTTCATAGCCGTCATTAATGAGAAGATCCTTCAAGTATTGGAGAAGGAAAAGTTCGGGATATTGGATGATGTCCGGGATACTACGTCCAAGCAAAATGTTCCCCTGACTTTAAGCATTGGAGTGGGGACTGGGGTTTCTTCCCTTCCTGAACTGGGCACCCTGGCCCAATCAAGCTTGGATCTTGCGTTAGGTCGCGGTGGAGATCAGGTGGCCATTAAGCAAACCAATGGGAAGGTTAAATTCTATGGTGGAAAAACCAATCCTATGGAAAAACGTACGCGGGTACGTGCAAGAGTCATCTCCCACGCCCTTAAGGAAATTATGATCGAAAGTGATAAGGTCATCATCATGGGACATAAACATCCTGATATGGATGCCATCGGGGCGGCCATCGGGATCCGGAAAGTGGCTCAAATGAATCAGCGTGAAGGATACGTTGTCTTAAACTTTAATGAAATCGATAATGGAGTGAAACGATTGATGAAGGAGATCAAAGCAAATTCCGATCTTCATTCCCGATTCATCACTCCGGAGGAAGCGCTCGAAATGGCTACAGAGGATACGCTGCTTGTGGTCGTTGATACACACAAACCTTCCCTGGTCATTGAAGAAAGGCTTTTAAATAAAATGGATAAAGTCGTGGTCATCGATCATCATCGACGTGGCGAAGACTTTATTAAAAACCCATTACTTGTTTATATGGAACCATATGCTTCTTCCACAGCTGAGCTTGTGACGGAGCTATTGGAATATCAGCCTAAACATGAAAAAATCACGATGCTTGAAGCCACTTCCCTGCTGGCAGGAATCATTGTCGATACGAAGAGCTTTACGCTTCGAACGGGATCGAGAACATTTGATGCGGCTTCCTATTTAAGGGCACAAGGGGCTGACACCGTGTTAGTCCAAAAGTTCCTTAAAGAGGATGTCGAGACCTATATTAAACGTTCGAGGTTAATTGAATCGGTTAAATTTTTCCGTGAAGGGGTTGCGATTGCGAAAGCAGAGGGTGACGTCATTTATGATCCTGTCCTGATTGCACAGGCAGCGGATACATTATTGACCATGGATGAAGTCATTGCTTCCTTTGTCATCTCCAAGCGGGATCCTGAAACAGTTGGGATCAGCGCCCGATCATTAGGGGACGTGAACGTACAAATTATTATGGAAAACTTAAACGGTGGAGGTCATTTAACGAACGCCGCTACTCAAATAAAACAAGTATCTGTACTGGAAGCCGAGGAACAGCTGAAGGAAGCATTAAGTGATTATTTTGAAGGGAGAAAAGAGATATGAAAGTAATTTTCTTAAAAGACGTTAAAGGTAAAGGAAAAAAAGGAGAAGTGAAAAACGTAGCAGATGGCTATGCACATAACTTCTTATTAAAAAAAGGCTTAGCCGTTGAAGCGACAAATGCAAACATGGGACAGCTTGAGGGTCAAAAGAAGAAAGAAAAACAACTGGCTCAAGAAGAATTAGAAGAAGCCAAAAAATTAAAAGCGACATTGGAAGAAATCACAGTTGAAATGAAAGCGAAATCCGGTGAAGGCGGTCGATTATTCGGTTCGATCACGAGCAAGCAGATTGCCGATGCATTGAAAAAGGCACATGACATCAAAATCGATAAACGTAAAATTGAAATGAACGATGCCATTCGTGCCCTGGGCTATACGAATGTCCCTGTGAAGCTGCACACGGACGTTTCAGCAACCTTAAAGGTACATGTAACGGAAGAATAAGATTTTTTTCAGAGAAAATATACGAAATTTGGTAACTTCATTTTGAGAAAAACATGTTAAAATGAATATAGCTTGATAACAAATGTGATCTGGATACTATCCCGATCACTTTTTTTCGGTAGGACTAAATTCTTATTTTCATATATAGCAAAGTATTAACTTTGACGCAGGCAGCAGATGCCTATTAACGTCGCGAAGCCCCTTCGCAGTTTGAAATGGAGGTTATGCATAGATGAATGAAGTGTTCCAGGACCGGGTTCCACCTCAGAACATTGAGGCTGAACAAGCAGTATTAGGTGCGATTTTCTTAGAGCCCAGCGCATTGACGACCACCTCAGAAATATTGATTCCAGAAGATTTTTATCGTCATTCTCATCAAAAAATATACAATGTCATGCTGAATTTGGGAGACGGGGGAAAAGCCGTTGACTTAATCACGGTGACAGAAGAACTGGCAGCTGCGAAAGAGCTTGAAGATGTTGGCGGAGTCGCTTATTTAAGTGAGCTTGCAGCCTCTGTCCCCACCGCTGCGAATATAGAATATTACGCAAAGATTGTGGAAGAAAAATCATTACTTCGAAGATTGATACGTACAGCGACAGATATCGCATCTGACGGCTATGCAAGGGAGGATGAAGTCGACAGCCTTCTGAGTGAAGCGGAAAAAAATATCATGGAAGTAGCCCAGCGGAAGAATGCAGGTGCCTTTCATAATATTAAAGATGTACTTGTGCGGACCTATGATAATATCGAAACCTTAACGAATCGCAAGGGTGACGTAACAGGAATTTCAACGGGGTTTGCCGATCTTGATCATATGACGGCAGGTTTCCAGCGAAATGACTTGATTATTGTGGGTGCCCGACCTTCCATGGGTAAAACAGCCTTCGCCCTGAATATCGCTCAGAACGTGGCAGTAAAGGCGAAAGAAAACGTAGCCATATTCTCCCTGGAGATGGGAGCCGAGCAGCTCGTAATGCGTATGCTGTGTGCAGAAGGCAATATTAATGCCCAAAACCTCCGTACAGGTGATCTAACCGACGAAGACTGGAGAAAGCTTACAATGGCGATGGGAAGCCTCTCTAATGCCGGGATTTACATCGATGATACACCTGGTATCAAAGTGGGGGAAATCCGTTCCAAATGCCGACGTCTCGCTCAGGAGCATGGTCTTGGAATGATCCTCATCGACTACTTGCAGCTCATCCAGGGTAGCGGACGTTCAGGGGAAAACCGTCAGCAGGAGGTATCTGAAATCTCCCGTTCATTGAAAGGACTGGCTCGTGAACTTCAAGTACCGGTCATCGCTTTATCCCAGCTCTCCCGTGGTGTGGAGCAGCGCCAGGATAAGCGTCCGATGATGTCTGATATTCGTGAATCAGGAAGTATCGAGCAGGATGCGGATATCGTGGCTTTCTTATACCGTGAAGATTACTATGACAAAGAAGCGGAAAACAAAAACATTATCGAAATCATCATTGCCAAGCAACGTAACGGCCCAGTTGGAAATGTGTCCCTTGCGTTTGTGAAGGAATACAATAAATTCGTGAACCTGGAGCGGCGATTTGACGACGCCCCGGCTTAATAGAAAAAATCCAAGCCCTGCTGGTGCAGGTGCTTGGATTTTTTGTTGTTATAGGATCGTTGCATGCTGGTGAGCATGAAGTCTGGTGAAAATCCCGTCTTCCCTTGAAAGGAGCTCTTCATGAGTACCATCTTCAGCGATGCCGTTTTCGGTGACGACGAGGATGCGGTCCGCTTTACGGATTGTCGCCAATCGATGGGCTATGACAAGGGTGGTCCGGTCTTTCGCCAGTTCATTCAAAGCCTCTTGGATAATCGCTTCCGTTTCCGTATCCAGTGCGGAAGTGGCTTCATCCAGAATCAAGATGCGTGGATTCTTCAGGAACATGCGGGCGATGGATAAGCGCTGCTTTTGACCACCGGACAGCTTCAGTCCTCTTTCCCCGATTTGAGTATCATATCCGTCTGGAAGTGATGCAATGAGATCGGTCAGATGAGCACGTCTCGTCGCTTCTTCAATTTCTTTCTGGGTGGCATCAAGCTTACCATAGGCAATGTTTTCCCGAAGCGTCCCCGTAAATAAGAATACATCCTGCTGGACGATTCCGATTTGAGCACGCAGGGATTCCTTCGTCATCTCCCTGATATCGATGCCATCAATGGTGATGGCTCCTTTCTCTATATCATAGAAACGTGGAATCAGTGAGCAGATCGTTGTTTTTCCGGCACCTGAAGGACCGACAAAAGCCACTGTCTGCCCTGATTGTATGGTAAAGGATAAATCCCTTAGAATAGGGCGATCCGGCTCATACCCAAAGGTCACCTCATTAAAAGCAATATCTCCCCTTAAAGCAGGCACTTCTATAGCATGTGGGCGATTTTCAATATCAGGCTCCATATCCATAAGCTCAGTGAACCGCTTGAAACCGGCCATCCCCTTTGGATACAACTCAAGGAGTGCGGAAATTTTGTCGATTGGTTTAAAGAGGACATTAATATAAAGAATAAAGGCTACAAGTTCTCCATAAGAGAGGACTCCTGAAAAACTTAACCAAGCTCCATATACCAAGATAATCAAGGTCATCAATCGAGTGGTAATGTAGATACCGGATAAATTCACGCTCATCACGTTATAGGCTTTCAGTTTGGATTTGCGGAAGAATTGATTATTTTCATTGAAGCGTTCCATTTCATAGTGCTCATTAGTGAATGATTGAACCACCCGCGCCCCTGAAACACTGTCTTCAACGCGACTGTTGACATCTGCGATATTTCCGTACATTTTCGTCCATGCCGCATTCATTTTAATATTTGAATACGAAATCAGCCACACAAGGAACGGAACAATGATGATCGCCACAAGGGCAAGCTCCATATTAATGGTAAGCATGATCCAAAATGCACCGATGAAAGTCATGACCGCGATGAACAGATCTTCAGGTCCGTGATGGGCAAGTTCCCCGATATCCATCAGGTCGTTTGTCACCCGACTCATAATATGACCCGTTTTCGTATTATCAAAAAAGCGGAAGGATTGCCGTTGAACATGATGAAACAATTCCCGTCTCATATCCGTTTCGATATTGATCCCGAGCTTATGTCCCCAATAGTTTACAACGAATTGCATACTCGAACTGAGTAAATACAGAACAAGAAGACCGGCAGATACAGCTAAAATGGTACTCCAGTTTCCATCAGGCAAAAGGGAGTCAATAAACCACGATACCGCCATGGGAAATCCTAATTCTAAAAGTCCGACCAACACCGCACAGGCAAAATCAATGTAAAAAAGCCGCCGATGAGGCCTGTAATAGCCAAAGAATCGTCTAATCATGAAATCGTCACCTCGGTATTCAATTGTATGTAAAATTCAAAATGCTTATTTAAGATTAGCAAAAGTTTCTAAATTGCGCTATTTTTATTTGATTAAAAATGATTGAACCAGAGGTTTCCACAACAATATCCCGAATTTATACGAACATAAATATAATTACCTATATAAACGTTCGTGTTTTCATTGACTTTCCTTTTTAGTGTTGATAAAATGAGTTTGTTTGATAAAAGAGGGAATACTAATTCCCGTCGGAGGTGCTTAATATGTCTTCAGTAGTAGTAGTAGGTACGCAATGGGGAGACGAAGGAAAAGGAAAGATCACTGACTTCCTTTCTGAACATGCAGAAGTTATCGCGCGTTACCAAGGTGGGAACAACGCGGGTCATACAATTAAGTTTGACGGTGAAACATATAAATTACACTTAATTCCATCAGGTATTTTCTATAACGAAAAAACATCCGTTATCGGAAATGGGATGGTTGTCGATCCTAAAGCTCTTGTGAAAGAGTTAAAGTATCTTCACGATCGCGATGTGAAAACAGACAACCTAAGAATCAGCAACCGCGCACATGTGATTCTTCCCTATCACTTAAAGCTTGATGAAATTGATGAAGAACGTAAAGGTGCCAATAAAATCGGTACAACGAAAAAAGGAATCGGTCCTGCTTATATGGATAAAGCAGCACGTGTCGGAATCCGTATCGCAGATCTTCTGGATCGTCAATCTTTCGAAGAAAAGCTTGCCCGTAACCTGGAAGAGAAAAACCGCCTTTTCGAAAAATTCTATGAAACAGAAGGCTTCAACATTGAAGATATTCTGGATGAGTACTATGAGTACGGTCAACAAATCAAGCACTATGTTGTGGACACATCCGTAGTATTGAACGATGCCATTGATAACGGTCGCCGCGTTCTATTTGAAGGAGCTCAAGGGGTTATGCTTGATATCGATCAAGGTACATATCCATTTGTTACTTCTTCTAACCCGGTAGCCGGTGGAGTAACGATCGGTTCTGGAGTAGGCCCTACAAAAATCAACCACGTAGTTGGAGTATCAAAAGCATACACAACCCGCGTTGGGGACGGACCTTTCCCTACGGAACTTACGAACGAAATCGGAGACAAAATCCGTGAAGTAGGACGTGAGTATGGAACAACGACCGGACGCCCTCGCCGTGTAGGCTGGTTTGACAGTGTGGTTGTACGCCATGCCCGTCGTGTCAGTGGTTTAACAGATCTTTCATTAAATTCCATCGATGTATTAACTGGAATCGAGAAATTAAAAATCTGTGTAGCATACAAATACAAAGGTGAAGTCATGGAAGAATTCCCGGCTAACCTGAACATCCTTGCTGAATGTGAACCTGTTTATGAAGAGCTTCCAGGCTGGGAAGAAGACATTACAGGATGTAAGACGCTAACAGATCTGCCAGAGAACGCCCGTCACTACTTAGAGCGCGTATCTCAATTAACGGGTATTCCTCTTTCCATCTTCTCAGTTGGACCGGACCGCTCTCAAACAAATGTTGTTCGCAGCGTATGGAGCCCGAATTAATAAAAAAATTAAAACTCTTAGCGGCTCATGAGCTGCTAAGAGTTTTTTTGATGAAACAGTGCGTAAACGCCTTTTTATTGAGATAATTGTTCATACACTCTGTCATGACATACGACATAAAGAACGTCATCAGCATGCAGTTCCCGGTTCATGGCATCAGTGAAATCCATATTATCATTCACGGCGAGGAGAATAGCTCCCTTTTCCAGCAGCTCCTCAGAAGCCTGCTTGATGGTTTTCCAATTCTCTTTTACTCTGAATTCGTGAATATTATTGCCGTATCGTTTACTGAGCAATTGCCTGAATAAATTTGTCGTTCCTGGATGAAGTGTTGCTTTTGCCATCAATAGGGAAACAGAATCATTGGATAAAATAAAATCCTCAACGGCAATATGCTGGAATTTTGGAATATGACGATCTTCAGACACTTCCACGATCGTGTGGACTTCTTTCTGATGAGTCTTCGATAAACCTTCAACGGCAGACGCAATCAATAATGTTTTTCCATCGATAAGGGAAGGGTCTTCGATCTTTGAATCCGAGAAGATCGCCACTCGTTTCGCCTCGAAGATATTGGCTTTCAGTAATACACTTTCATCTGACGGGTCACCTTGAATAAAATGAACCTGCTCATGCTCCATTGGTGTAACGGGAAGCATATCAATAAGAACAATCTCCGCATCTGGCACATGTGCAAGGATTTCTTCAATGGCTCTCTCCGTCTTCTTCGACCAATTGATGTAGATATAATGATCTTCATATGTATACACTAACTTTCCCTCCCTTTTGAATTTCTGAAATGTGGTAATGGAATCAACGGTTTTACTGATCAACACCCCAATAATCCCGATCCCAAAGATAAACAGGAATATTCCCAACAATCGCCCTCCCACCGAAACGGGAAAATAATCTCCGTATCCGACAGTGGTCAAGGTCGTCATCGTCCACCAGAACCCATCAAAAAGCGTAGGAAATGTCTCAGGCTCCAAAAAATGGCTGCCAAAGGTTCCAAACAGGACAATAATCAGGGATAATAGAAGAATGAAACCAAAGTCCATCTTCGTAATCTGTTTCCAGATCCTTTGGAATATAATCATACATACCCTCCTTACAAAAAAATCATAGTTCAATAATACCAATGTATTCCTGGAAAATGAAACCTTTTCCTCATTGGTTCGTATATTTAAAAGAAATCATATCCTTCGGAAGCAGGGGGCTGGAGTTGAAAAATGAAACAACCGGTACTGGAATATCGTTTAAGAAAAGGGAATGACACATATGAAGCGATCTATCATTACCCTGATATTGAATTAGAACAAATCCTGGCAAGAAGAGAATGCGAGTTTTTTGTGAAAGAAGGAGTGACATATCGTCAGCTTTCTTCAGCTATTGAAGGGAATCGATTCATACTATATGTAGAAGTGTATGAAGAAGAACCCGTAAAAGATCCTTTGTTTCCACCTGAAGGATTAATACTGGAAATTCGCGAACTGAATCCACGAAGCAATCATCCCATTGTTAAAATAGAACACTATGATTATCATCTCGATATTCTAAGTGTCATCGGTTCTGTTTACTATTATATAGATGGAGTGGAGTGGGAACGGGATTCTGCTGAAATCGATGAGGATCGCTACGTGTATATATTATATGTAAAAACAACGGGCTATAAGCTAGAGGAGGAAAGACAATGAACAAAACAAAGAAAATGATGGCCGGGGTAGTCGCATCCGTCATGGCGATATCAGTAACCGGCTGTGGGAATCAGGATCTTCCACCAGAACCGACGGATGTTGACTGTGACGACTGGGATTGGGATGACGAAAGCGGCACGTATTATTGTGATGACGACCGTTCCCCTCACTTTGGCTATTTTTGGTTTGCTGGAAGAATGTTTAAAAATAAATCCAGTCTAAAAAATTACTCAGGCTATAAATCGTACTCTAAGAGCTACAAATCAGGGATCGGAAGCGGCTCTAAAGGCGGATTCGGAGGATAATCATGACAGCCTCTCACCGCGAAACAAGAAACTCTTTCTATCAGCGTATTCCGGAATTTTGGCATGATTTATATGACATGGAGTATTCGTTATTGGATATTAAAATAGAATCACGTGACACTGTTTTTGCGATTCAAGAAGCATCCAAACGAGTTTACTCCATTTATAGTAAAACATCGGATCTGCTTCGTGAGCTGGAGGATGAGACCCTTCTTGAGCTGGGTTTTCCAAATGAATCCCTGTCCTATATAAGGTTTAAATCCATTCCTCAAGAGTGCATTGTGGGCCGGTTTGACTTCGTTGCAAGCGGAGGAGAAATCAAGCTATTAGAGTTCAATAGCGACACCCCCACCTTCATCAAAGAGCTATATCATGTGAATGAAAAGGTTTGTCAGTATTTTGGATGTTCTAATCCCAATGAGGGATTCGAGGCAGTATTAGCACAAGAGCTGAAGCGCGCACTCTTATCTTCCTGGAAGTCATTGCAAAGGGAAGGCGAACCTAAGATCGTCTTCACTTCCCACCAGGATCACGAAGAGGACCATCTGACAACAAAGTATTTACAGAAGCTTTCAGGCGTACCGTCTGAATATGTGAGTCTGGATCTGCTGCAGATTCGAGAGGACGGTCTTTATACTCCTCAAGGGGATCGGATCGATGTATTGTACCGCCCGACGTATCCTATTGAACATCTCATTGATGATAAGGATCCACTTACAGAAGAATATGTAGGCTTGGATCTGATGAGAATGGTATTGGAAAAAAAGCTTGCCATCTTGAATCCTCCCTCCGCTTTTTTACTCCAGTCTAAAGGAGTTCAAGCACTTATATGGGGTCTTCATGAAGCATGTAGTTCCTTCTATACAGATGAGGAACATCAATGGATCGAACGATACTTTCTTCCAACCTACTTAGAATCTGATCACTTCGAGGAGAATGGCATCACCTATGTTCAAAAGCCTGCATTTGGCCGTGAAGGAGATACGGTCAAAATCATTGAAGCGACAGGTAAAATCCTTTTAGAAGATAAAAAAGAAACCTATAAGCAGACCCTTCCAGTATTCCAACAATTTATCCCTCTGCCTATTGCGGAGATTACGACGGATGAAGGAATAAAGGATGCAAGCATGATGGTCGGCAGTTTTATTATTAATGGTAAGGCCGGTGCTGTCGGAATACGAGCCGGTAACGCCATCACCGATAACGAATCATACTTTCTGCCTGTAGGATTACAGGAGAAATAAAAAGGAGAGAAACTCATGCAAATCTTAACAAGTGAAGCCCTACTAAGCTTTCTGGCCCACGTCGGAACCGGACTTGGACTGATGATCCTCGGAATCACCGTTTTCGCCTTTACCACCAAATTCTCAGAAGCTACCTTAATCAGGGAAGGAAACATTGCCGTTGCCCTCAAACTATGGGGAAAAGCCATCGGACTCGCCATTGTCATCTACACGGTCTGGGCAAACAGCTTTAATTTACTCGACGCCTTTATCTGGGGACTCATCGGAATCGCGACTCAAGTCATTGCCTATTGGATCATCGAGTACGTCCTGACACCTAAGACGAATTTAGCGAAGAAAGTGGAAGAAGGCAATATTGCCATCGGGTTCAGCCTATTCTCTGCTGCAATTGTAGTGGGATTGATTGTGGCTGCTAGTTTGACTTATTGAGAGTTGATTTGATATGGAGACCTGCTGTTGGAGCGCTGGGGTGGTGCTTTGGTGGCGGGTCTTTTTTTAAGTATTGTGGATGGTTTGCAAGGTGTGAGATGCCAGGCAGAATGTTCTTGGGAATTGAGGGAGAAATGAATGTCGATAATAAAAGTGCCAAAGTCGATAATATATCACTAAAGTCGATAATATATGGGCAGAAGTCGATAATATAATTGAAAAGTCGATAATATATAGATGAAAGTCGATAATATATTTTATCTACCTGGGAAAAGCTGTTGAAATTCAACTCTTAAGCAGGACTTTTAAAATAAAAGAAGAAGTAATTAGGGATAAATCTAAGATTGGAGTGATGAAATGAACGTTAACGAGCGAAAAGTTCCACTCAAACTGTTAAAACTAGAAGCAATATTAGGGCGTTTACAAAAAGACTATCCTAAAATCCCCTTTATTAAGGAAAACCTCGCAAAAATTCAAGCAGGCTATAATGGTGAAAAAGCGATTGACTACCAATTGGGTTACCTGCCTCCTAAAGACTACTTCATTTTCCATGATATCCGCCTTAAAGTGAATGGCCGTTTCTTCCAGATTGACACACTCATTTTGACCAATCGATATATATTAATATTGGAAGTGAAAAATATAGCCGGGGCAGTAAGGTTCGATACTATATTCAATCAATTCATTCAAACAAAAAACGGTATAGAAATTGCTTTACCTGATCCGGTTCTTCAGATAAACAGGCAACAATATCAATTTAAAGAATGGATCAAAAAGAATAACCTGCCTCTCATTCCCATATATGGGTTGGTAGTTATAAGTAATCCCCAAACGGTTATAAGTACAAATAATGAAGCGTTGAGCAAAAAGGTAATTCACGCAGCCTCACTCCCCAATAAAATCACTCAACTCCACAATCACTTCCATAATCAAATAATTTCAGATAAAGAACTTAGAAAAACTATCAGGTTAATTAATAAAGGAAATACCCCACTAAACACTTCTATACTAGATACCTATAAAATAAGTAAAAATGATATTTTACCCGGAGTCATTTGTAAAGAATGTGACCATCTCCCACTAATAAGAGAGTTTGGATATTGGAGCTGTCCAAATTGCAGGAAAAGGTCAAAGAATGGTCATATAGAAGCTTTAAAAGACTACTACTTATTATTGGGAAATGAGATAACAAGCTGCCAATTAAGAGAATTTCTATTAATATCTTCGCCTTCCCTCGCAACTAGATTAATAAAAACTGCAAATCCTCATATACAATCAATTGGTACTAACAAAGGAAGGGTCTATAAACTGAATTTTGATCTAAACTAAACGAATCAGGGGAAATGCGCTTGCCCACCAAAGCGCATTTCCCCCAAAATTATTCCCCAAGAAATAATTTTCGACAAAAAAAACAAAAAAACTGTTGCCCTCGACATTCACACTATGATAATATTAATTTCGTTGTCACGAAAGCGGCTTTGATCAAGCCTGCTAATCGTGTTTATATATATACTTAGAGCCATTAGCTCAGTTGGTAGAGCATCTGACTTTTAATCAGAGGGTCGAAGGTTCGAGTCCTTCATGGCTCACCATTTTTTTCTTTACATGGCCCATTGGTCAAGCGGTTAAGACACCGCCCTTTCACGGCGGTAACACGGGTTCGAATCCCGTATGGGTCATTATTATTTTTTTGAAGTGAGATTGATAGTTTAAGTGATGTAACTTCATTAAAATATTATGCTAGAAACTTATTTTGCTTTCGCAATTCAAGGAAAAATATTTTGCTAGCGCAAGGTAATGAAAGTTATTTTGCTTTCGCAAAAAACTCTGGTCCGGTAGTTCAGTTGGTTAGAATGCCTGCCTGTCACGCAGGAGGTCGCGGGTTCGAGTCCCGTCCGGACCGCCATTTACATATTTAGTTCTTTAAAAAGATATGGCTCAGTAGCTCAGTTGGTAGAGCAATGGACTGAAAATCCATGTGTCGGCGGTTCGATTCCGTCCTGAGCCATCTTACAAAAAGTACTGCGACGACTTTGACTCTCGTAGTACTTTTTTATTTGTCCTTGTAACACCAATGTAACAAAACACAATCGTTTTTCTCTAATTTCTACCATGATTGTTTCAACGACTAATCCATCTTTAGACCCACGAAATTCCCACTGTGACGCCAAAAAACAGTCAAAGCGCTTTCATTGCTCTCTCATTAATTATACAGTTTTATTACAATCCTGATTCCATGTCCCGGATTTCGTCGAATTATGGTAAATTAGTAAAGTACGAATTTTATAGAATTTTACTAAATTAGGCTTAATGAACTACCGTAACTGGGATTTTTGCTTTAGTTTATAGGAGGCAAGTCAATGAGTTTTGGAGAGAAATTATCACCAATTTTAGAAAAATATAAAAAACTTAATATTCGACATAGATCTAATCAATTTGTAAAAAGAGTAGGGATCACTACGCTCGCTCTTTCAACTTTGACATTTTCATCGGCGGCAGCGAATACAGGATCGGATGAAGATTTGCAAACGATCTATCATGTATACATGGGTAGTGAGTATGTAGGAGCTGTTACAAACCAGGAGGAAGTACAATCCGTCCTGGATGAGAAGCTGGCTGAAGCGAAGAAGGAGTACACTGATTATCAGGTGGATTTTAATGATGAAGTAACATACATACCTGAGAATGTGTTTACTGCTACGAAGACGAATAATCAAAAAGTAATTGAAAGCCTGAATAAATCAGTATCAGTCGAAGCTAATGCTTTTGCTTTAGTTGTTAATGATAAACCGATTGCTTATGTAAAAGACGAAAAGGCTGCTGAAGAAGCTTTAAAGTCTTTTAAGCTGAACTATGTTTCTGAAGAAGAGCTAGAGGAATTAGAAGCTAGGGAAAATGATTCCTCATCAGATCCTTTACCCGATTTAAAAGAAAATGAAACACGTTTATTAGAAGTTTCTTTTAAAGAAAAGGTAGAGATGAAGAAGACGCAAGTGGAGCCGGAAGAAATGATGTCTTCTGAAGAAGCTGCGGATCTTCTTAAGAAGGGTACCTTAGAAGAGAAGAAATATAAGGTTCAAGAAGGTGATGCTCTTGGTACGATTGCAGAAGAGCACCAGTTAACCACAGGTAAGTTGCTGGAATTAAACTCAGAGCTGAAAAAGGACGTTGCCCTTAAAGTCGGCTCCGAGTTAAATGTGACCGTTTATGAACCTCTTGTCCATGTACTTGTCAAGAAAGAGGCACACAAGATTGAAAAGATTGCCTATGAGAAAGAAGTGGTAGAAGACTCTTCTATGAATAAAGGCGATACGAAAGTGAAGCAGGAAGGTCAAGAAGGCGAGAAATCCGTTACGTTTGAAACGACAGAAGTGAACGGTTCTCACATCGATAAAAATGTAAAAGAAGAGAAGAAACTGAAAGATCCAGTGAAATATATTGTCATTAAAGGAACAAAAGCCACTCCATCAAGGGGATCGGGAGACTTTGCATGGCCGACAAATGGCGGCTACATTTCCTCTAAACAAGGACCAAGATGGGGGAAAATTCACAAAGGGATCGACATCGCGCGACCAAGCGATCCTACCATTAAATCTGTAGATAACGGAAGAGTCGTTTCTGCCGGTTGGGACGATGGCGGTTACGGAAATAAAGTTGTCATCGATCATGGAAATGGGTATAAAACCATTTATGCTCATCTGGACTCGATTTCTGTTTCAGCTGGTCAAACGGTAGAAAGAGGCCAGAAGATCGGTATCATGGGTACAACTGGTGAATCGACCGGTGTCCACCTGCATATCGAAGTTTACAAAAATGGATCTCTTATCAATCCATTGGATGTACTGTAATTGTATATAGGTAATCAAGCATGGGACTGACACAATCATTTTATTTGTCAGTCCCCTTTGTTATATTTAGATTGTAGTCAAAAAGAAATGAAATAAAGGTTATGATAGAGTTAAAGATGAATTAATATGGAGATAGTGATAAATTTAAAGGAAGAATCCAATAATAATCACAACTTTATATGATACATTACTTTTTTCTAAAGGAGATCAATTGACATGGAAAAGAAAATTTTAGTCGTTGACGATGAGAAACCGATTGCAGATATACTACAATTTAATTTGAAAAAAGAAGGCTATGAAGTGCACTGTGCGTACGATGGGGACGAAGCGGTAAAGATGGCGGAAGAAATTAAGCCGGATCTTGTCCTTCTTGATATTATGCTTCCAAATCGTGATGGAATGGAAGTGTGCCGTGAAATCAGGAAAAAGTATGAAATGCCCATCATCATGTTGACAGCGAAAGACTCGGAAATTGACAAGGTATTGGGATTAGAGCTTGGAGCCGATGATTATGTGACGAAACCGTTCAGTACCCGCGAGCTCATCGCCCGGGTAAAAGCGAATCTGCGCCGTCATCAGCAGGGTGCACAGCAAAATGTTGAAGATGAAAACAATGAAATTACCGTCGGCTCTTTAACCATTCATCCTGATGCGTATGTTGTATCTAAAAGAGGGGAAACGATTGAGCTGACACATCGTGAGTTTGAGCTTCTTCATTATTTAGCGAAGCATATTGGACAAGTGATGACCCGTGAACATTTACTTCAAACTGTTTGGGGGTATGATTACTACGGAGATGTACGTACAGTCGATGTTACCGTCAGACGTCTTCGCGAGAAAATTGAAGACAACCCAAGTCACCCTACCTGGATCGTAACACGTAGAGGAGTCGGGTATTACTTACGAAATCCTGAACAGGAGTAATCTGTAATGAAGAAAGTTGGTTTAACCCGTTCCATCCATCTGAAATTCGTTTTGATTTATGTTCTGCTCATACTTCTCGCCATGCAAATCATTGGTGTGTATTTCGTAAGGGCCCTTGAAGAAAAGCTTGTCGATAATTTCCAGACGTCTATTAAAAATAGAGTGGAATTATTAGAGTATACAATCCGTGAAGAAATAGTAAAGAAACGCGGTGAAGATGATCCCACACTCGAAGCGGATATCGCGAGAGTATTAGATGATAGCAAAACGTCGGATATTTCCGAAATTCGAGTGATTAATAATAGAAACAAAATTATTGGCACCTCAGATCCCAATAATCAGAGTTTAGTTGGTCAGGTCAGCGGAGAAAAAGAGGTTAAAAGAGCCCTCGCTGTAGGATTGGGTCATGAGGATATCTATCTTGATGATCAAACGAAAGATCGTATCTGGGTGTATGCGGCACCAATCACTTCAAATGAAGAAGTCATTGGTGCTATTTATCTTGTCGGTGAAATAGAATCGGTTTATGACCAAATGAGTGAAATAAACAAGATTTTTACGAATGGTACATTAATTGCTTTAGTCATAACAGCAGTATTGGGTGTGTTATTGGCACAAACCGTGACAAGACCGATCTCTGATATGAGAAAGCAAGCCCTTGCCATGGCAAAGGGTAACTTTTCAAGGAAAGTAAAGGTCTATGGATACGATGAAATAGGTCAGCTTGCGATCACATTCAATAACTTGACGAAACGTCTTCAGGAAGCCCAAGCAACGACGGAGGGTGAGCGAAGAAAGCTTTCTTCCGTACTCTCTTATATGACGGATGGTGTCATTGCAACAGATCGAAAAGGACGGGTCATTCTGATTAATGATCCTGCTGCGGATATGCTGAATGTTTCACGTGAAACAGTCGTTTCTCAACCCATTGTATCCTTATTGGGATTAGATGAGGAATACACGTTTGATGATCTATCCAATGAACAGGATTCGATCATTTTAGATTATAGTACGAAAGAAAAACCTTATATTCTAAGGGCGAATTTCTCTATCATTCAAAAAGAGACCGGGTTTGTGAACGGTCTTATTACGGTATTACATGATATTACGGAGCAGGAGAAAATTGATATAGAGAGACGGGAATTTGTTGCAAATGTATCCCACGAACTTCGTACGCCGCTCACAACGATGCGGAGCTACTTAGAGGCATTGGCTGAAGGGGCATGGCAAGACGAAAACATCGCACCTCAATTCCTTGATGTCACTCAAAATGAGACGGAGAGAATGATCCGTTTAGTCAACGATCTTCTTCAATTATCAAAAATGGATAGTAAGGACTATCGTTTTAATAAAGATTGGGTTGATTTCATCCTCTTTTTCCATAAAATCATTGATCGATTTGAAATGACCAAGAATGTGAATGTGACCTTCAACCGCTACTTACCAGACAAAGCCATGTTTGTGGAAGTGGACCAGGATAAAATCACACAGGTTTTGGATAACATCATTTCGAACGCTTTGAAATATTCACCTGAGGGTGGAACCATTACATTTAAGGTGCAAGAAAAGGACGGATACATTGAAATCAGTGTATCTGACCAAGGATTGGGGATCCCAAAAGAAAATCTTGAGAAGATATTTGAGCGATTCTACCGTGTCGATAAAGCCAGGACAAGACAAATGGGTGGTACAGGACTTGGCCTTGCCATAGCAAAAGAGATGATTTCAGCACATGGTGGCGACGTATGGGCGACGAGTACGGAAGGAAAAGGAACCACCATCACATTCACTCTCCCATATGATTCCACTCAAGAGGATGATTGGTCATGAACTATGAAAAAATCAAATCGATAATTCTGACGTTGCTCGTATGCATCAGTATATTCCTTACCTTCAATCTTTGGACGTATCAACCAGGGTACGATACGATTAATAGCGATGAAGCGTATGATGTGTCTGTTGGAGACAAGATACCTGAGAATGAGCTTAACAGCGTTTTAATTAAACCATTTAAACTCTTCTATCATACAGGAAATCGGACAGTCGGTACTTCAAATGAAACCGAAATCGATAATGTTATTGAACAATTAAGGGGCTGGACTCTATTCGATCTGAAAGATCTTTCAAGAGAGTATAATATGACAGAGATTAAATCTGTTATACACGGTGAGAAAAAGGTCGAAATTGTTTTCCCGGACAATGTTCCACTCTCAATTTATAGTCAAATGTTAAAATTAGAAGAGAAAAACACCCTGAACGGTTCATTTAACCGAATTATTATCGATCTAAATAATAACGGTTCAGATACAGGTTCCGTCTATTTTGTTTTATATGAATCAGGAGAAAAGAAATTTTATGAAAGCCGGGTAGACCGTGCCAGTTTAGAAGCTTTCGAAGAGCGCTTTGTACAAAAAGCCGTTTATAATTTTGATGAATATATAGAACAGCCATTAAATAATAAAAAAACGATTTTTCTGCCCAAAAATCCTGAGGACTATATCAGCTATAGATATTATTCGGACCTTGATTCCCCCGAAGAATATGTGCAAGCATTGTTTAGTGATCCAAATAGTGTAGATAAGGGATTTACCGAGCAAGGGGAAAAATTCACAAATGTGTATAGTTTATTGAAAACGAATAAAGAACATAATACTTTGTCATATGTAAATCCATCCGAAGAAAAAAATGGAGGGTCATCTGCCACGGAGCTGCTTCAAAAAAGTATGGAGTTTGTGAATGACCATGGGGGCTGGACCGATGACTATCAATTTTTCTCGATGAGTCCACTTGAGAATAAAATCGTATACCGGCTGTTTGTGCATAATTATCCTGTTTTTAATGAAAATGGGATGGCTGAAATTTCTCAAATCATGGGTCAGGAGTCGATTAACGAGTACAATCGTCCATACTTTAAATTAGATTATGTTCTGGGGATTGAAGATGGTGTAAATGAAGTTAGATTGCCGGCAGGATCCACTGTTTTATATCTTTTGGCAAAGGAAGATACGATCAATCTTGAGTACGTAGAAGATGTCATTGTCGGATATAAGATGACAAGAGATTCGAATGAATCAAACAGAAAATTCCTTGTATTTGAACCTTCCTGGTATTATAAATACGATGGTAATTGGTTACGCCTACCTTTGGAAGAACAGGAGGGGCTTGGAATTGGACTGGAGTAAAACGAAAAGCATTTTTATTATAGTCTTTCTGATCTTAGACATCTTTTTAATGTCGCTGTTCATTAACAAAGTTTCTGAGAGCAATCCGGAAACGTTGAGCCAAGTATCCTTTGAAGAACAATTAAAGACTGATAAAATTGATTACCCAAAAAATCTATCAAAGGATCCCATAAAAGAAGCCTATATTAGTGCAAAAACAAAAACGTTTTCTGAGAAGGAAATCGAAAAGTTAAAAAATCAAGATGTCAGTGTCGTCACGGATAATACTATTCATTCAACCTTAGAAGAACCATTCCCCATAAGTGAAAAGTTTTCACCTGATGAATTAAACGATTTTATGAAAAATCAGGTCGTTAACGGTGAAAAATACAGCTTCTGGAAATATAATAAAGATGAACAAACGATCATTTACTATCAGATGTATAAAGAAAGACAAATTTTTAACAACTCAAATGGGAAAGTGATTCTTAGTCTAAATAAAGAGAATGAGATCGTCTCTTACAAACAAACAATGCTTGAAAATTTAGAAGAATTAAGCGGGGAAAAGAAAAGCCTGCTTACTTCTCTCCAAGCTCTTCAGGTTTTGTGGACCAACCACAAGATAAGCACGGGCAGTACGATCAAAACACCCGAACTGGGATACTACACCTTTTTATCACGTGAAAAATCCCAGGTCCTGGCACCAACCTGGCATTTTGTCATTGAATCAGGTGACAAAAAAGAAGACCTATTTATTAATGCTGTTGAAGGACAGATTTTTGAAGTCACCAAACCAGAAAAAGAAACATTGGAGTGAGAGATATGACCATGCATTTTAGTGTGCTTGCCAGTGGCAGTACAGGAAATGCGATATTCGTGGAGACGGAAGGGCATTCCTTCCTTGTGGATGCAGGTTTGAGCGGTAAGCAGATGGAAGGATTGTTCAGTCAGATAGACCGGAAGATAGAAGATTTATCGGGTATCCTTGTGACTCATGAGCATAGTGATCATATTAAGGGGATCGGCGTGTTAGCAAGAAAGTACAAGCTCCCGGTCTATGCCAACGATAAAACCTGGAATGCCATGGACGGATTGGTAGGGAAGATAGATACAGAACAGAAGTTTTCGTTTGATATGGAAACAGCCAAACACTTTGGAGGATTGAGCATTGAGTCCTTTGGTGTTTCACATGATGCGGCAGAGCCGATGTTCTATATATTCCACCAGGGAGAGAAAAAGCTTGTCCTAGTTACCGACACGGGATATGTAAGTGATCGTATGAAAGGGATCATTTCCAATGCCGATGCCTATGTATTTGAGAGTAATCATGATGTAGGGATGCTTCGAATGTGCCGGTATCCATGGAATATAAAGCGTCGGATCCTGAGTGATTATGGCCATGTATCCAATGAGGATGCTGCCATTGCCATGAGTGAAGTGATGGGTGATAGAACCAAAGGGATTTATTTAGCCCATCTCAGCCTCGATAATAATATGAAAGACCTGGCAAGGATGAGTGTCACCCAGACACTCGAGTCAAAAGGAATAGTAGTGGGAGAACAAATTGATTTATTTGATACGGATCCTAAAGTACCAACACCTTTAGTTGCGATTTAAACCGATTCAAATGTTTACGATTTTTCTTTTGAAGGTATGAAAAAGGTGAGGGCTGCTGTCTTCACCTTTTTTGTATAGCTCTTTTTACAAAAAGGTTGTTTATTTTTGACCTCAGGTCTGCCAAGTACCATGTAAAGAGTGCCTATAAAGCACATCGACCACTACTCGCTTCGCAACACTATTACATAAACCATTACATTTTAAATTCCTTACCCTTTTTTCATTATTTTTTCATTTAACCTGACTATAATCATGCTTGTAAAGATAAAATAACAAAAGGAATGGAACGTAGAAAGGATGAACTTATATGGGATACTATGATTCGGATCATAATTCTGAAAGCCGGAGCAGGCAAAAGGGCAATCGCGGAGGAATGTTCCTCGCTGGTTTATTGGGAGTGGTACTTGGGGCTATCCTGGTCATTGTGGCGATTCCTCAGTTAACGAACTTTGACATCTTACCCTATTCAATTCAACCCGACGAAGACCTGAAAGAAACGGACGAAGCTTATCATAATGGAGCCACCCAAAATGTTTCCGTCGATGTCACAACGGATGTGACGAAAGCTGTAGAGAAAGCTGGAGATTCTGTTGTAGGAATCACCAATATCCAATCTCAAAGCTTCTGGGGACAGGGTGAAGGACAAACCCAGGATCAGCAGGCAGGTACAGGATCCGGGGTAATATATAAAAAAGAAGGAAATAAGGTATATATCGTTACCAATAATCACGTGGTAGAAGGCGCAGATCAACTTGAGGTGACTCTTGCAGACGGGACCAAGGTACCGGCTCAAATGCGTGGTGCAGATATTTGGACAGACCTGGCTGTAATCGAAATGGATGGAAGTAAAATCAAGAAAGATGACATTGCTGAGTTTGGTAATTCAGATAAGCTAAAAGCGGGTGAGCCTGTCATTGCGATAGGTAACCCACTTGGACTGCAATTTTCAGGTTCTGTTACTCAGGGGGTTGTCTCGGGTGTTGAGAGAACGATCCCGGTCGATATTAACCAGGATGGAATGGAAGATTGGAATGCAGAAGTTCTCCAGACCGATGCAGCCATCAACCCGGGGAACAGTGGTGGAGCCCTCATTAATATTTCCGGACAGCTGATCGGAATCAACTCCATGAAAATCGCTCAGAGTGCAGTAGAGGGAATCGGACTTGCCATCCCGATCAACTATGCTCAGCCGATCATTGAAGACCTTGAACAGTACGGTGAAGTCAAACGTCCCGCAATGGGTGTGACACTGGAGGACGTGAATAAAATTTCTGCCTATCACCAGCAGGAAACATTGAAGCTTCCGAAAGAAATCAATTATGGGGTCATGATCAGACAAACCGTTCCCAATTCTCCAGCGGCACAGGCGGGCTTACAAGAGCTGGATGTGATTACGGAGCTTGACGGAGAGAAAATCGAAAATGTCATTGAGTTAAGAAAGCATCTTTATAACAAAAAAGATGTTAACGATCAGATGAAAGTCACGCTCTATCGAAACGGTGAAAAGAAAGAAGTAACCATGAAACTTACCGATGAATCCAGATTATAGAATGTGGACTAGCGAAAAGCAGGAAGGCCAAGCGCCCTTTCCTGCTTTTTCTTTACATGATATGATGATTGTGGATAAGTTTAGAGACTATATTTTGAATTAAGTATAGGAGGAAAAAACATGATTTACTGCTGCTTAGAGCATGTAGAATTAGCTATGGATATTGTCGTGGATGAGCATGAGGTAGCGCCACAGCTGACGGAGCTATCTGAAGATGAGAAGTTATCCACAACCTGTGAATATTGTGGGAATAACGCAATATATATAGTGGCGAACTAATATTCCCCTACGATATGTGGATTGATATTGTGGATATGTGGATAAAGCTTGTGGATAACGTGTTTGTAAATTGTTTGTAAAGTGAGTGTGGATAGTGAATATCACCATTGTAACGGTTGGTAAATTAAAAGAGAAATATTTAAAGCAAGGAATCGGCGAATATGTTAAGCGCTTAGGTGCTTATGCAAAGATTGAAATCGTGGAGCTTGCCGACGAAAAAGCCCCTGAAGTATTGAGTGAATCTGAAATGGAGCAAGTGAAGAATAAAGAAGGTGAACGGATCTTAGCTAAGATCTCCTCTGATCATCACGTCATTGCCCTGGCCATCCAAGGGAAAAGGCGTTCATCGGAAGAACTTGCCGATAATCTGGACAAGCTTGCTACGTACGGGAAAAGCAAAGTGGCATTTGTCATTGGTGGATCACTTGGATTGAGTGATGATGTCATCAAGAGATCCAATGAAACACTATCGTTTTCTAAGATGACTTTCCCCCATCAATTGATGCGATTGATTCTGGTGGAGCAGATTTATCGGGCGTTTCGGATTAATCGGGGCGAACCGTATCACAAGTAACATCGCAGACTAGCAACACGGAGCAAACTCTTGACCCTTTCTGAAAAATAGGGTCGATTTTTGCTTTCTCCAGGATTCTACGTCGTTGAAAACGGACTTTTCACTTTTTTAAAAGCTCTAAATAGTATATAATTATCAGATAATGGTAGATATTTTAATCCCTAAATCATTATAATAGATTATGGTATGGTTATAACTGAACAGGTGAATTCCAGGGTGGCGCCTTGCTTTAAGTGAGACCCGAGCAGGAGCGCTTACTCTTTTTTGAAAATATAAAGAGTAAGGAAGGTTTTCATGAGCAGCATACAGAAAAAAACAGACGTTATTTTAATTGGTGCCGGAGTCATGAGCGCGACTTTGGGATCATTGCTGAAAGAGTTAGCACCGGATTGGGAAATGAAAGTGTTTGAGAAACTGGCCGACGCAGGGGAGGAAAGCTCGAACGAATGGAATAATGCTGGTACGGGGCATGCGGCATTGTGCGAGCTTAACTATACGTCAGAGAAACCTGACGGATCCGTAGATATAAGTAAGGCAATTAAAATCAATGAGCAGTTCCAGCTTTCAAGACAGTTTTGGTCGTATCTTGTAAACCGTGATCTGATCGGTAATCCGAAAGACTTTATTATGCCTATACCTCATATGAGTATGGTACAAGGAGAAAAAAATGTAGAGTTTTTGAAAAAACGATTGGAAGCGCTGTCAAGTAACCCTTTGTTTCAAGGAATGGAATTTTCCGAAGACCCCGAAAAACTAAAGGAATGGATCCCGCTTATCATGGAGGGCCGTACATCGAATGAACCGATAGCTGCGACCAAAATCGATTCTGGGACGGACGTCAACTTTGGGGCTTTAACACGAATGATGTTTGACCATTTAAAGCGGCAAAATGTCGAGATAAACTACAAGCATAGTGTAAAGGATCTTAAACGTACCAGTGACGGATCATGGGAAGTCAAGGTGCAAAATATCGATAGCGGTAAGATCGAACATCACACGGCAAAATTCGTCTTTATCGGGGGTGGGGGCGGAAGTCTTCCTTTACTGCAAAAAACCGGTATCCCTGAATCGAAACATATTGGAGGGTTCCCGGTAAGCGGATTGTTCATGGTATGTAACAATCCGGAAGTAGTGGCGCAGCATCATGCCAAAGTATATGGTAAAGCCAAGGTGGGGGCTCCTCCAATGTCCGTTCCGCATCTTGATACACGATATATCGATAACAAAAAATCATTACTGTTTGGACCGTTTGCCGGATTTTCTCCCAAGTTTTTAAAAACGGGATCAAATTTGGATTTGATCGGTTCCGTCAAACCGAATAATGTCCTTACGATGCTCGCGGCAGGTGCTAAAGAGTTGTCATTGACCAAATATCTGATCCAGCAAGTTTTGTTGTCTAATGAAAAACGCTTGGAAGAATTACGGGAGTTCATACCAAACGCTAAACTTGAGGATTGGGATATCGTAGTAGCCGGTCAACGTGTACAAGTCATCAAAGATACTGAGGCAGGCGGGAAAGGAACACTTCAATTCGGTACCGAAGTGGTCAGTGCCGCTGATGGTTCAGTCGCTGCACTACTTGGTGCTTCCCCGGGAGCTTCCACTGCCGTTCACGTTATGATTGAATTATTTGAAAAATGCTTCCCGCAGCATATGAATGATTGGGAACCGAAACTAAAAGAAATGATCCCTTCATATGGGGTGTCATTGGTGGAAAATCCGGAGCTGTTTAAGGAAATCCACACTTCAACAGCAGAGACGCTTGGTCTAAGCGAGAAAGAGTTAGCTTATAGTTGATTGGCCATATATAAGATCAATAGTTAAAAACCCAAGTCGGGCATTCCGTATCGACTTGGGTTTTTATTGTACTCTATTAGATTTTAATCGTGGTACCGTCAAATTTTGTGAGGGTGAATCCCTCGAACTTCTCATTATAAGTGGCCTTGTAATCACGAAGGATTCCAATGGCTATCGATTCTCCAAGTTGGAACCCATTGATGCCGCTGGCACGATAGTGAACACCTGCCGCATCCCGTCCATTCGCAATATTATAGGCAAGTTTGTTCAATTCACCCCCGACTGTGAGTGGTGGTCCTTCATATCGATCCAGGGACAGGCCGTCGCTTGTGGCTACGACAGGATCAGGAATGACGAATGATTCGTCGAACAATGCCTTTAGCATCGTCACCATGGCCCCCACAAATGTAGCATGGCCTGCGGGATAGGACGGGTGTGTGGGACAACCCTCTGGGTAAGCCTGAGGTAACAGATAGGAGCCGTATTTTTTATAGGTTTTTCTTACTGCCTTTGAGTTGAGGACATCGGGATGAATAGGATAATCGGCTTTACCAATCAGCATGTTGTGGATACGACCACCGAATTCCTCAGGTCGAAGCCGTCGATGGACCAGCCATTTTTGGTACCAGGCTGCTTCTAGACCCGGACGGGCTGCTCTTGTCACAAAATCCAATATATGTGGAATTCCAAAGGTGGAAAAACCGATCTGTGTGTCAGAATCGAGATAAGGATTATTCTTATCCCATGCAGCAGTCCCATAACCAAGCAGGATCAAACAAGCGCCGAATCCACTTTCAATGGAGAGGTCCTTATGAACGAATTCGGCCATATCCCGGGCATTCCGAATATACCGAGGGGTAGGATCATAATCCGGACCTGATGGTATGGAACCATTCTGACTGGCAAGCCAATCATCGTAGTCGGTTAAAAAGTCTTTCCCTGCCTTAGTTGTTTGATAGCGTTGCGTAATGGTTGTCCCCACATAAGGGATATCTTTCCAAAGAAATTGTGAAATATACGGCCCGGTCAATGCTCCCGGGAGATTGTCCCGGAATAATGTCCCAGTGGTGACTTTACCATCGACTTTAGGACCTCGAAAATCGGATAAGGTAGATAGCTCATTCGCAGCTGCAATCGTTAAGGGATTCTCGTCATATTCGCTGAAAGGGATATCCCGTGTAAGGGCTTGCCAATAAAGCTCCACCATTTCAGCAGCAATTTCTGGACTACTGAAGGACGGAGCCGGCGGTATGACCAATTGGTGACTGTCCGGACCGACCATTTCGAATGCATATGCAGCTTGGGGGTCAACCAGCTTCCTTTCGCCAGCAAGTGGAAGATTTTCAAAATCATCGGGGGCGCCAGACTTCAGTATCTGAAGATATTTGTCATAAGCACCAACATCTACTTCCCCGAGTTCATTATGTGGCAGCCCTTTTGAAAAGTTGGCTATTTTCTCAGGATATTTTACCTCGTCTCCATTATTGGGGTGGCTCCGTACGGGCAGTAGTTTATAGAATAATGATGCCCTTACACGAAGGATAAAGGCCTTCATTCGGCGTAGCCACGTTGAAAAATACTCTGTTAATTTCAAATGTCTTACTCCTTTCTATATGATTTTATTACCATCATATGTAATGAAATCAATAAGGAGTGGACATACCTACTGGTTTTCTCGCACATTTAATAGTTAAAAGATAGGTAGTGTTGTCATAACCTAAACGATTGTGCGGTTCTATAAACAAAGCGCGAAATCAATGAAGATTCCGCGCAAAGATAAGCAAGCTTTCGAAAATCCTTCACTAACACCACACAATGATTCTATAAGGTGTGGTTTGAGCAGGTATACTCATCGTGCTGGGCCCAAAAATTACAATTAGATTCCGGTTGCCAGGATACATTGAAAAAGATTGTCCGTTGGTCAGTACAATTTGAGTGTAGGGGGATAGATTTAATCTTAGCATGCCATCGCTGCTCTCCAACTGTGAGTTGAAATAGTCTACCTTCACATTTTGTGAAGGGTTCTCTTTTACCATGACAAGAGCGCGGTATTGGGGTGGATAAATAAGGGGAACAGGCGCATTTCCGTCATAATATCCGGTTACCCTGTCCCCTACGGCCACCATTCTATGGTCCACAAAGTAGGTGGTTGGTGACACCACAAAATTCACCGAACCACCAGATCCGTCATCAACAGATATTAATTTATAGCAGCCTTCCCCTTCACCATTTTGTCCTGTCGCGAAATCACTGATCATGGTGATGGTACCGTAGAAAGAATTAAAATTTACCATGCGAATCCTCCATTCGTATTGAATTGAGTGGTCCGGCATTCAAGCTGAATAAACCATGTCTTCCCTGCAAAACTTCCAACCAAGCCAATGAAAAGCAATATCCATTAACACAATATAGTTTTAAAGTAAGGAGATTATCACGGATAGTAAAAAAATTTCTTTCTTCTTTTGTAAAGGTTTCATGAAGAAAGCCCCGTTATAAAGGATCTTCCATTGCCCGCTAAGAATGTACACCTGTTGGAAAATAATTACTAACAAACAGGTTTCATTTTACAGAAAATGTGCTACTTAACAAGTAGTTCATATTATTCATTGATCAAAGGAAATTGAAGCAAATAAATGAAATAGGTAATAGGAATCACTTACCACCCGTTAAAAATAAACAGATTCTATCATTCTGACACAATTTCATCCGTGTTATAGTTAAAAAGATTGGAAAAATTTTATAAATCAGAGTATTAGAGCTCAAGTGAGGTGAAGGTTCTTGTCTTTATTTTATTACTACGGGGTGTTGAGGGAAAAACGTGAACACCTTCAAAGACTTCAGGAATGTCAAAGCAAACTTCAAGGGAACAAACAGGAATTTGCAAGTTATCGTGAATCCATCACTAATCCTGAATTATCAGCATTCACCTGGCAAGGTACACTTGCAAATACATTTGATGAAATAAGACTTGAAGGAATGCTTCATTACTTTACAGATATTGAAAATAACCAGTTCAGTGAAGTGTTCTCTATGCTGAGCAGTAAGATGCAGACCATACGAAGTGAAATCCAGGCGATTGAACATACCATTCACAGATTGGAATCTGAGGCAGAAGCAAAAGCTGAATAGATTAATGCATTAAATAGAGCGGGAGGTAGCTTGTATGGGTAATGAAATCAGGGTAGTACAAGGTGAGATAGACCATCATCTTTCAAAGATGAAATCCACTGCAGAGTCTCTTCAACCAGATGTACCTAGTAACATTGGTCTTGAAAATCACTTGGAAGTGGTAACAAAATTGAACGAGTTGAACCAGAGCATGGAACAAATGGTACAGAGTTATAAAGAACTGCTTATCAGAAATGAAGGATTGACACGACAGGCTGTCCAGGATATGGCGGATGCCGACCAGGAACTGTCTTCACATATCAAAGCCAGGTAAGGAGAGAAATCGGGATGAAAACACTGGATGTCATGTCTCTGGAGTCAGGATTAGAACAAGTCCTTCGAAAGGTAAATCAGCAAAAAGAACAGATGATTGAAATCGAATCAGCCATAAATGACTTTATTTCTCAAGATGCCTCTTTTAAAGGAAAAGCGGGGCAGTCGATACGGGCTTTCTACCAGGATTCCCATCAATCCTTCCTGGAGTTCTATCAGCAAATGGTGACGACATATGAATCGACACTGAAAGCCATTAAAAATGAACTACAAGGGTTGGAGCCAGCCCAAAATGGATATATACAGGAAAACTTTTTGCAGCACGATGTGGAAAATGGATTAAATCGGGGCAGGGATGTTGTCATGGACTTAACAAGTGAGTCCAATGAAACGATTCAAAGTGTTCAGGATATCGTCTCATTACCAAGAATACAGGACGATTCTTTCCTTCAACAGGTTCACGTTGCGAAGCGGCAAAAAGATCAAACCGTCGAAAAGCTCCACCAGTTTGATCAAAGTCAGTCTGCTAAGCTAGAGCCAATTCAACAGGATGTCCACACGATGAACCAATACATTCATCAAATTCAAGGTCTCTTCTCCAACGGGAAAATCTCAATTGATACCTATCAGCCCAACAGCTGTTACAACCCTCAATATGAGTACGAGAGCGGGTCGACAAACCCTTATTTCGAGCTGACCAACAATCCCCGTTTTGTCGAAAACGGCGTGGAAGCGGCAGATACCGTGAATGGACTGCAGCCTGAATGGGACCCGACACCGACGTTGGGAGTCAATTTTGATCAGTGGCGGGAGCAGCCGATTAATGCGGCGACGAATTTGGGTATTGCGACTGCTGCAGGGTATGGGGCTGCGAAGGGTGTGAATCTTGCCCGAAAAGGTTTTGGTGTGACGAAAAGCAGTTATACTACAGCACAAGGTAAGGATAGAGTGAGGTTAAAGGTAGATAAGCCGGAACTATACAAAATTAATAGAAAAAGATATTCAGGTACGAATGCGACAAACTATACAAAGCTCTATAAACTAGTGGATCCCATGACCAGTGTCAAAGAGTCCTTTAAGTGGGCTGGAAACAAAATTGGTTACATAGGCGTGGGAACAACTGTTGTTGGTGATATCGTCCACGGGGTGCAGCATAAACAGTCCGGGAGTGAGATTGCTGGAAATGTAACGGGAGATGTCGTGGTGGCAGGAGCATCCATTTGGGGTGCCGCCTATGCAGGAGCACAGGCAGGGGCCTATGCAGGAACATTAGGTGGTCCTGTTGGTGTAGCGGTAGGTGCAGTTGCAGGAGCTGTAGGAGGGATAGTGGTTACCACATTATTAAGTGATTTAAAGCTTATGGATGTTGATGGTGATGGCGAGAGTGATTCAATTGGAGATGCAATTAAGAAAGGTACAACAGGGCTTATTGATAAAGTCGGCTCATGGTTTAGTTAAAAATTATAAGAGGTGGCAGTGTTGAACAAACATCGAGATATAGACCCAATAACATTATCTTATCTGAACTTACAAAGACCATTGGATAATAGAAGAAATATCATTGCTTTTTTCATCTTTTTTTTAGATATCATAGGGTTACTTCCTATATTGGGGGAACCCTTCTCGTTTGCTTTTTTCTGGCCGGCAATCATTCCGGTGGGCTTATTACATATCTGGGCAATACTGTATGTAGTGGAACCCTATAAATTTGAGAAATCTTATCACCTGTTTTTTGGCGTATACGGAGTGGTGAATACCTATATATATTTTTTAGTCATACAAAAATTTTTGTATGTGAATATTGGTGTTGATAGCAGGGTTCCTTTTATTGCAGGTCTGGTATTGGTGCTGGGATTGTTAGTATCCTTTCAAATATTTAATCACAAAATGCTGTATTCCGGTTCCTATGCGAAACTGCAAAAGAATGGTATTAAGATGAAACTATCACCAATTTTAACCGCTTCAAGCATAGGGTATGTAGTAGCTCAAATCCTCATTTCTTCTTTCATGACGGAATCTATTTTTATCATTATTATTATTACAGGGGTAGCAATATTGTCATTACTGACCGCTTTTTTTTCAACGTCGCTGCACCGATACTATTTTATCCGGAAAAATGAACATATAGTAAAAAAAGTATATCCTCAATTTGGTGTGCCAAAAAGACTTAGAAAAAATGGTTAATTTGGATTGTAGATTGTGATATTTGGAGGGATGACTACCATGTTCTTAAAAAAGAAAGAGACAAAGGAAAATCGTTTTTGTATCGCCATTTTCACAGAAAAAGAAATGAGTGATGAAGAATATGACTATCAATCAAACAAGATCTTGGATGCAACAGAAGAAAATGTTGTGGTAGTGACAGAGATTGAACCTCAAAAAGAAATGATAGAGGAGTTACAGAATAGATTCCCGGACACTAATATAGAAGTACCAAGTTACGCCGTCTACAATTTTGACTCTGTAAAATTAGATGAAGAAACAAAAAAGATGGAGAAGAGGAACAAGTGGAAAAAGTTCTTTAACAACATCCATCCTGATGAGTACCTTATCGTTGAACATAAAGTAATGTACGATATCAACCAGGTTTTATATTATACGAAAGATATTAATAAGGTCATATCATATATTCATGAAAATAAAAAACAGGTTAAAAGGAACACCAATGAAAAAACATTGTGAAGTCTCAACCTTTTACCTGCAGAATTTGCAGTTCCCCAGAGAAAACAGAAGAAACGTCATCGGATTTTTATTAATTTGCATGGACTTTGTAGGCTTATTGCCGCTCCTGAGTATTCCCTTTTTTGACCCTCTATTCTGGGCCGCTCTTATTCCGATTATATGTATCCATCTTTGGGCTCTTTTTTATATAATAGCCCCTTATAAATTTGAAAAGTCTTATTACTTGTACCTTGGTGTCTTTGGAATTGTAAATACGTTTGTGTATTTTATGGTTATTCAGAAGTTCTTATATAGGCATATTGGCGTTGAAGGTAGCAGTTACTTTGTAATTGGGATACTATTGATGATTTTGCTACTGGCTTCAATACAAATTATTAACGTAAAAATGCTATATTCAGGTGCGTATATTAAACTTCAAAAGGGAGAATCAAAGTTTAATGTATCTTTAATAGTAGCCGCTTCAAGTTTTGGATATATTATTGCACAATTTCTGATGTCGTATCTGGTTACTGATTCTGCCTATATGATTGCTATGATCACAGCTTACTCGGTCATATCCATTGTAACAGCTTATTTATCAACTTATATCCATCGCTTTATTTTCATCAAAAAAAACTACGAAAAAGTTATAAAGAGTTATCCTGATTTCGGAAAACCGAAAACATCGAGGAAATTCGGTTAAGACATAGGTTTATAAAGGAGGATTAAAATTGTCTAATTGGATAGTGACCAGCAAGGACTTATATTTACTGGTAAAGATGTTAGGCGGGAAAGTACTGATAGGAATAACAAATCCATTTCCTCATTATCAAGAGGATGAACTGGAAAAAGAATGGGAAAAGATGTTCAAAAAGCTCAATAAGATGGGGCTGGTGGATTATATCCAAGGAGAATTAAAATTCGATGATCAATTTATCGAAGCCGTGTGGGTTCTGGCAAGAAGCAATTTGGTTGCGGAAATCGTAACAGATCATCAGGAGCAAAGTATTTTTTATTTTAGTGATGACCGGGTCATTGAATGCCTGAAAGAAAATGAAATGAGCTATAAGGTGATTCAGCACCCGGCACCCGACTATACAATGAAACAAATCATTCTTCCCCGGATGCTGATGGGTATCGAAGATCGATCTGTTCGATTAAATGATCCCCTTTATATTATCCCAAGTGATTATCTTCTCTACTGTGAACGTCAAACCTTAATGAACGTGAACCAGGTAGCGATTAATAACAATTTAGATTCTGATAGTTTACTAGTAAAGCAGTTTAATAGATCCTTACAAAGGAAAATTCATACCACTCGATTAATGATATTCTACAAGGATGAACTTGACTGGAATATTGAAGGTGTACATGTCCTCTCCTCCCCCTCCTATAATTGGACATTAAGAATGGTCAGTAAAGACGGTATAGAGTGGTTGAGTACCTGTCAGGCAACAGGAGAATCGTTAGTAAAAGAAATAGCAGGAGTTTTTGAGAGGGTAAAATTGAAAAAAGAAGTGAATTAGAAGGGTGCTTCATGCCCTTCTTTATACAAGGGATGTTGAAAAAGTGGTTACTTTTTTAGAAAAACAAAATTAAATTTGAATAATGGTGTTAAAGGGGGATTGTTAGTTGAAGCAAGAAAAAATAGATGACATTACAATGTCTTATTTGAAATTACAATCACCCCGAGAAAACAGAGGGAATATACTCGTTTTCTTATTAATATTTCTGGATATCATAGGTGTGATCTTCCTCATAGGAGAGCCAAGGGTTCCCTTGATTATTTTGTATGGTATCATTCCGGTAATCCTGATTCATTTATGGGCAATTCAGTATATTATCGCTCCATATAAATTCGAAAAATCATATTACCTTTTTTTCGGAGTATACGGTGTCATTAATACATTTGTGTACTTTTTAGTTATACAAAAATTGATATATGTACATTTTCAAGTTTATGGAGTAGTGCCTTTGTCTATAGGGTTAATCATGTTTTTATCCCTCCTTCTCATCATAAATTGGATAAACATCCGTTTATTGTATTCCGGTACGTACTCACGCCTTCAAAAAGGAGAAAAGATTGTAAACCTATCTCCCATCACTGCGGCCACAGGTATCGGCTATGTATTTGCACAGTTGATTCTATCATCTATCTTTGTGGATTCTACGAAAACACTAATAATCATAGGGGTTTTATCTTTACTCTCCGTGGCTACGGCTTTCTTCTCTACAAGCATTCATAAATATTTCTATATTAAAAAGAACATCGAAAAGGTCAAGCAGGTATATCCTCAATTTGGTCTGCCAAAAAGACTTAGGAAACAATGGTAAAAGAGCAGCAAATGATTAGAGAAAATGTAAATTACCTCCTCTAAAATTCCGACAAAAAGAATAAATAACAAAGACATGTCCATAATAACCAAATATCAGGAGGTGTGGACATGCCAAATCAAAATGATAACAAACTAAAAAAGATTCAATCTGAAAGCTTCAAACAGGGGAAATCCCAAGAAGAATATGCTGCCGAGCTTGAGATGAATAAGATGAAAAGCCAGAAAAGGAAGTAACGTTGAACTACATAAAAGAGCCATCCCGGTGTCATACCAAGGGATGGCTCTTTCCATTATAGCGATGCTTTTATCACTTTTTTATAATACAGGACCGATAATAAACCAAAGATCGAGTATAACACCGTATATAACCCCATCACGATGATCATCGGAGTCCATACTTCGGCGCCGAACAGGAACCAACCGGATTGGACCGCGAAGTAACTATGCAGCAGACCGATGAGCAGAGGGATTCCGAAGTTGAAGAGCTGCTTGGCTTGAATGCCTCTCAACAAGTCCCCCTGAGTGAAGCCCAGTTTTCGTAAAATCGTATAGTTCGGTTTCTCATCCTCACTTTCGTCCATTTGCTTAAAGTACAGGATGCATCCGGATGTGATCAGGAAGGTGAGACCCAGGAACCCGACGATGAACATGATGAGTCCGATATTTTGTTTCTGTTCGGCTTTCATATCATACTGTGAATCGTTAGCCCATGCTTCGTCGAGTTTTAATTCATGAAAGAGGTCATTTGCTTTCAAGATATCTTTATCTTGTTCAATCGTCACCCCGATGTAGAGGGAGGATTCCTTCTGTATTGCAGGATCTAGATCATTCTTCAAGCGTTTGAATACATTGTCATCAACGATCACAACCGGTGATCCCCCTGCTGTAAAATACCATGAAATCGGATAGTCATCCCGCATTCCCAAGTACTTGAGCTTGGTGACCTCTGTTTTTCCTTTCAGCTCCGTCATTCCTGAATCATGCAATGGAATGACCTTTTGAAGTAAGTCGCTATATCCTGTGAAAACTGTTTCGTCCTCTTTAACATCGACTCCTTCAACGTCTTTCTCGCTGATGACCGAGTTCTGCATGGCATCCAATGAGCCATTCAATTCGCCAAATTCAGAGTCTGTAATGTCTTTCAGGTTGACCAATACTTCAATGACTTCAATTTCTTCCTTCTTGAATTCGATGCCATTGTCCAGTAGGGCATCTTTAAAGTGCTGGAAGTCATCTGTATTTGTAAATGAAAAATCGGTTGGAACATTATTTTGAGCTGTTTTTTCAGCCGAATAATAGCCGATATAGCTCAGGGACAATAATGCTATAGCCAGTGCCGACACCGTCGTGATGATTGTCAGCAATAAAGCGTTCGATTTCATCCGGAACATGATGGATGAAAGGGACAGGACTTCGTTGATATTCAGATAGCCATCTTTCTTCTTTCGTATCACGTTAAAAATAAAGCTAACGGATCCTTTATAAAACAGGTAGGTCCCGATTATGACCGAGCCAAGGATGAAGAGCATGGCTCCAAACAGCTGAGGCATGGTCGTGAAGTCCCCGCCAAATAATTTGGAAGACACATAGTACCCCGAGGCAATCAGGATCATCCCGAGGATCCCGATGATGATCTCAAACCTGGACATCTTTTTCACTTTGGTTTCCGTCGATGAACGTACCCTGAACAGTGATAAGATACTTTGCCTTTTAATAAAGACAAAGTTCATCAGCATGATCAGCAGGTAGATCGCACAGAAAACAAGGATGGTCTGGATAAGTGCATGGCTTGAGAAGTGGAGTGTGGCGATTGCCTCGACTCCGGTTAGTTTGAATAAAATCATGATGATCAATTTCGAGAAGGAGAATCCGATCAAGATTCCGAGTATCAATGATCCGAAATAAAGAATGAAGTTCTCCACACTTAAGATGCGAAAGATTTTATTTTTTGTCATTCCTATTAATTGAAATAGACCAATTTCTTTACTTCTTCTCTTAATGAAGAGAGTGTTGGCATATAAGAGAAAGATCGAGACGATTGCAACAAGTAATACGGAAGCGGCACGAACCGCTGCGCCGCCTTTGATGGATCCCTTTGTTGCATCCATGGATGGATCATACTGCAGGGTCACAAAGGCGAAGTAAAGCGCGACACTAAAGATCAGAGCAAATACATAAAGGTAATAATTCTTGAGGTTTTTCTTGAGATTTCTGAAAATAAGGGTATTAATGTTCATTCTGCACCCCGCCGAGCACCCCTTGGGTTTTCATGATGTCCTTGAAGAAGTGCTGTCTTTCCTGTTCGCCTTTATTTAATTGAGTATAAATTTGCCCGTCTTTGATGAAAATCACCCGGCTGCAGTAGCTTGCTGCCACGGGATCATGTGTCACCATGACGATTGTCGCTTTCAGCTTTTGATTTAACTCACTAAGCTTATTTAAGAGATCAGAGGCGGACTTTGAGTCGAGAGCACCCGTAGGCTCGTCGGCGAAAATGATGCTTGGCTCATGGATGAATGCCCGGGCTGCTGATGTCCGCTGCTTCTGCCCACCTGAGATTTCGTTCGGATACTTATCTTTCAGTTCAAGGATACCGAGCTCTGAAGCAAGGTCGTTGAATTTTTGATCCGCTTCCTTTTTGGGTGTCTTTGTGATCGACAAAGGCAGAAGGATATTTTCTTTCACCGTTAACGTGTCCAGCAGGTTATATTCCTGAAAGATAAACCCTAAGTGATTTTTGCGAAACTCGGCCAGCTGCTTTTCTTTCATCATCGTCATTTCATTGCTCTCTATTTTAATGGATCCTTCGCTCACTTTGTCGATGGAGGAAAGGACGTTTAAGAGAGTGGTTTTTCCGGAACCCGACGCCCCCATGATACTGACGAATTCTCCTTTTTGGATCGATAGGTCGATTCCCTTCAAGACTTCCTGCTTATTGAATTTATTGCCGTAGCTTTTATGAAGCTTCGTTGCTTCTAATATAGTCATCATGAAAAACTCCTTTGATTTGATACCCTTATTATAAAAAGCAGGAAGTTTCTTTTCCTTTTATTGTTCGAACAAAACAGAAAAGCATGTGACATTTTTGTCACACGCCTGTAAGTTGGACGAAATCATTCTTCTGGGGAAAGGTGAGAGTGACCCGGGTCCCTTCGCCTCGTTTAGATGTAACATCAATAGAAATCAGTAAAGGTTCTGAAACTCTTTTGGTTAAATATAATCCCATTCCGGTAGAAGCGTAATCATTGTGGTCTGTGGTCGAAGTGAATCCTTTTTCAAAGATCCTAGGCAGGTCCCTGGAATCGATTCCCCTGCCGAAATCTTGAATGGTGAGAGTCACTTTACCATCTTTTAATGCGCTAAATAGGGCAATGTCCGTTTTAGAGCTGTATTTAACGGCGTTGGTCAAAAGCTGCCTGATCATAAAAGCCAGCCACTTCGCATCGCTCAACACGTTTGTGACCTCAAGTTGAATGTCAAATCCGACCCCCTTCTGAATACACCAGGATTGCAAGGTTTTGATTTCCTTAAAGATGACAGACTCGAGATCGGTGTCCTCAATGTATAAATCATTCTCGATAAAAGTCATACGCTTCTGGTGTAGCTGCTGATCCAACAAAAGGTGGATGCGCAGCCACTCAAATTGTAAATGAGACTTTAAAGGTTCGTCTTTCATACGTTCAATCATCAAATGCATCGCCGTCAGCGGGGTTTTGACTTCATGGATCCAGGACATAAGGTCGTCCTTTTCCTGTTCGAGCATCATTCGATTCTCAGATGCTGTCTTTCTCAAAATGTTCGCCTGCTCTGACAGGCTATTCGAAACGATTTCCTGGAATGGAGTATCCGGTGCATCCACCCCCGTAATGTTGAGGTTATGATCCCATTCTTTCAGACGCTGGAAGAATCGGGTTTCCTTCTGATACCGGATGAACACAAAAACAGTGAAAAAGAGCAGCGACAGAAAGACCATATACATGATTGGTTGTAACGGGATGGCCGAATCGATATAGGCGATAAAGATCCATAACAGGTGGAGTCCAAGAACGAACAAAATCCAGCCTTTCCGTTCCCATAAGTATGCACGGATCATGGCGAATCCTCTTCAATGGCCAGATACCCCTGCCCGACCTTCGTTTCAATGAAGCGGCCGAGTCCTATTTCTTCAAGGCGCTTCCTTAGGCGGTTCACATTGACGGTCAATGTGTTATCGCTGATGAATCGTTTGTCATCCCAGAGGCTGTTCATTAATGCATCCCTGCTGACGATTTTATTCTTCTGATCTATTAGAAGTTTTAATATATACATTTCATTCTTTGTCAATTCAATGGACCCCTGTTCATTGGATACGGTGTTACGTTCAAAATCAACGGTTGCCCCGCACCAGGTCTTGATGCGTATCTGCTCTGTATTGTAGTTATACACCCTCCGCAATGTCGCCTGAACCTTGGCAATCAGTACATCGAAATGAAAGGGTTTCTGGATGAAATCGTCTGCCCCAAGCTGCATGGACATGACCATATCCGTCGGGTGATCGCGGGAGGATAGGAACAGGATCGGCACATTTGAATGAGTACGGATCATCCGGCACCAGTGAAATCCATCGAATTTGGGTAATTGGATGTCAATGATCACAAGATCCGGTTTCACTTTGGTGAACTCCTGCATCACGTGATTGAAATCCATGATTCCATATACGTCATAGGACCACTGGGAAAGCCTCTCTTTGATTTCGTTAAATAGGGTTGTGTCATCTTCGATTAGTAATAGTTTCAATTTGGTCACCACACAATATTGCTGTTTACATAAATTGTATAGGAAATTGAATATGTTTTCCATATGACTGAAGAAAGGAACTGTTTTATTGAGGCTCTTTTCGTAAAGTTTATTGCTATTGTAGATCAGAAAGTACTAGTTGATTTCCGCTCCAGGTGCTCGCTTTCCGCGGGGCGTGAGTTGAGCCTCCTCGGGCTTTGCCCTGCGGGGTCTCAACTTTCCCGCTATTCCCGCAGGAGTCGAGCACCTTCCGCTCCAATCAACTTTCTGAGCATGTATCCTTGATGAAAAACAATATAAAAAAGTCTTTTAGCAAACAATCTACATTTATCGTAAGTAATGATTGATTGTCCTTTTAAAGAGAATATTTTTTCTAGTTACATTGTTTTATTGCACACTTTGAAGCTCTGTCATGAAAATTCCATTAAAGATGGTGAGGGGAACTGCGCAGACTCCTGCGGAAGTACGGGTGTGCCGAGACCCCGTTCGACTAAGCTGAGGAGGCTCGGCCGAACGCTAGCTGCAAGCGGAGCAGTTCCCCTCACCATCCAGCATAAACTGGTTGACAGAGCCCCGGCAGCTTCTATGTTAAAAACAACAATCTTTCTAAAAATCCTTCATTTAGAAGTATTTAGATTATTTTAACAAAAAATGGGTATTTAAGCTCTAAAAGCAATTCCAAATTGCGTAGGAAAGGAATTAAATCATGAAGAAGCTTCTAGGGTTATCTGTGATCACAGTGGTATTGTTAAGTGGATGTGGGGAAGTGCAGATCTCAATTAATAAGGGTCAGGAAGTGGATGCCGGAGAGACCGGCAGCGATAAGGAAGATAATGAGAAGGTGGAACTGATGAATGATGGCCCGGATAGTGAAGGGATGACGGACGCCGATAAGCAAAAGGCAATCCTCCAATTCATCAACGAAGATATCTATAAGGTGGCTGAATACGAAGTAGTCGCATTCCAGTCACTGGCTTCTGTTTCCGGAGTCAACTATACGGATGATTCAACCGTCTACAATGAGTTGACCAGCAACACCATTCCAGCTTACGGGAAAGCCCTGGAAGAAGCGAAGGGCATTGAGGCGGAGATCCCTGAGCTTGAAGAAATGACGGAGCGGATCGTGATAGCGACTCAGACCTTTTATGATGCACTCCTTCTCGAAAAAAAGGCGATTGAAAATCAGGATGAAGCCCTGATCAATGAGTCCAATGCTAAAATCGAGGAGTACTACAACCTGGTGGAAGCTTATCATTCGGATATGAAGCTTCTTGCAGAGCAGTATGATGTAACGTATGAGCTAAATGAACAGAAGCAAAGTGTGGAAGAGCTTTAAAAAATGAAATAATGGACAGATATTATTGTAGTATCATTCAAAGAAACTTATTCCTGTATAACAGGAGTAAGTTTCTTTGAATGAACAAATGCACCTTTCATAACATGACATTATCATCCAATCATTATTAAAAATGGTTTATAAAAGTAAAAATAAGGATATATAGTAAGTACTTGTAACTAATATCTGTTTTTAGTAACGGGATTCTACTTTAAATGGACTGACTTCGGCTTTCTCATTCGTACTATTTCCCTAAAAAGTGAAAGCGGAGAATGAATCCAATGACCTGAAAATGATTATTCCTGTAGTTATAAAGTTTCCTTTTCTCGGTAAAAATTGTGTTTATATGTATGTTTATAATAGTATGATATTGGAAGTATGTAGACGTTTGTATAAAAGGAAAACCTTTATACTTTCAATTAAAGAGTTACATAATGTCATAGGTTTGTTTCTTATTTGGGTACTCTGATTTGATATAGATGATTACCACCAATAATTTCATTTAAGGGAGAGGAATTACATGTCAGGAATTATTCGTGTTACCCCAGCTGAATTGATTAGTATGTCTAACCGTTACACTGGCGAAAGCAGCCAGGTAGGAGAACAAATCTCACGCCTGGATAATATGATTTCAGAATTGGAAGGTATGTGGGAAGGGGAATCAAGCCGTGCGTTTGCTGAGCAATATCAAACACTGCGTCCTTCATTCCTGCAAATGCAGCAGCTGCTTGAAGACATTTCAGTTCAATTGACTAGCACGGCTAAGTCTCTTGAAGATGCAGATGCCCAAATTGCCAATCAAATTCGTGGATAAGTTTATCCCCGTCCATTTTAAACTTGAAGGAGCGCTTATCATTATGTGGCGCTCCTTCCTTATGAGGTGAACCCTGACAATGTATATTGAAATCACCATTGATTTAGAGCGATATGATGAGAAGTGCTTTGATCTTAGGTTATCAAACTATCATACTGTAAAAAAACTGATTGATCTTGTGTGGCAATCTCAGAAGCTTACAGCTGAGCCGAGGGAAGGCTATTGGATTCGGATTGTGAATAAAAGACAAGTGATTCCAGGTCACACACGGTTGATAGATGCAGGAATTCATTCTGGAGATCGAATTGAAATTTTATAAAGGAGACCAATAGAATGTCACAAAAGAGTGGATCATACCTACAAGAAAAGCTGGAAGCCGTTGTACATAGAAAAGAAAATAGAATGACTTTGATTTTTCAAAAAGAAAAGATCAAGTTGGACGAAATAGCGGAAATTCACTTTCTGAAGAACATTAACCCGGCCATACAAAAAGAAATCACGATGGAAAATGATGAATTACGCATTGTGAATACCATACCTGACTCCTTCTCTTTTTATCCCCAATTAAAGGCGAATGAGAAGGAACGGTTGATGTCTGCCTATCAACTGGTACAAAATGTACGAAATCATACCTTGTCACGCCTGCATCTCATTATTTGCCCGGACAATATTGTGTTTGACCAAGGACTGACTCCACACTTCATCCATTATGGTGTAAAGGAGAGCCTGCCACCATACGAAAAAGATGCGGATCTGTTGTTAAAGCAGACAAAAGCCATGGTCGCAGCTATTGTGGATCGCCAATATTCGTTTGATGATTACATTAAGTTCAGTGAGACGTTAAAATTGTCGCCAATGACTAAAGATATCTTAGAAGCCGAAAGCATTGAAGATGTCGGAGAAGTGTTAAACCGCTCTATAAAAGAAGCCAAAAAATCCGATTCCCTCCTCATGACTGTCAGTAAGAAAAAGTGGAAACTAAACCGGTATGTACTGCTGGGAGTGTCATTACTCTTGATACCAGCACTTATATATTCTATTTATTCTCTTTTCTTTATGTTTCCAAAGCAGGAAAGGGTTGTAGCGGCCCAAGAGAGTTTCCTTCTTAATAAGTATAGTGATGTGGTAACAGAACTTCAGCCTTATGAGATCGATGAAATCCCGAAGGTCACTCAATATCAACTCGCACTCTCCTATATTATTAACGAATCATTAACGGAAGACCAAAAAGAGAATGTACGCAACACCGTCTCTCTTCAATCAGACCCTCTTTATTATGAGTACTGGATTAATATCGGAAGAGGAAAGGCTAAGGAAGCATTGGAAACAGCAAGGTTCTTGGAGGACAGGGATTTAATTCTGTTTGGGCTTCTTAAGTACCGCGAGCAGGTCAAGGCTGACGGAGATCTTGATAGCGAGGAAAGACAGCAGGAATTAGATGAGATCGAAAGTGAAATAGCCGAATACGAAGAAGAAATGAAGGCTCTGGAAGAAGAGCAGCAATCACAGCCGGCAGAAACGACGGAAGAACCGCAACAGACTGAAGAGAAAAAGACACCTGAACAGAAACCGGCGGCTAATGATGGAGAGAATTCCACACCTCCAGCTGAAGCTGATGATAAAAAAGAATCCTGACTAACAAACTAACTGGGGGGTGAGCATATGTATGCCCTATGGATTTTTCACGACCACTACTATCAGTCGATGATGATTGAGGATGAAAATAAAAAAATAACTGTAGGTCCACGATTGGAAGATACGATCACGATTTTGTCGTTGCCTCCGTCTGCTAAGTCCATTCTGGTAGAGCATTCCGCCGATGCTTTCAGAATTCATCAGGACGGGAAAGAGGCAAGGATTCTTGAACCTGGCCGCAAAGTATCACTGCTCGCCGGTGATAAGGAAATACACATGGTGATTACGCCATTCCCGACAAAGTCTACCATCTATTATGTCGGTCATAAAGAAGAAATCTGTATATCGACTGAACAATCAGATGCAACCATCCATTATAAAGGGAAGGATACCATCCAAACTTGCCATTGGTATAAAAATGGCGATGATGACTGGGTGATGGATGGGAATGCCTCCTCTCTTCTTTATCTGAATGGACACCTGGTCAAAGGGAAACAAAAGCTTAAGGTTGGAGACATTGTATTTTCTCCTTTTTTAACTATTACCCTATTAGAAGATGATTTAATCGAGATACATAGTATCGACGACTATCAAACTGCATTAATGGAATCTACACGGCCTACCTCAGAAATGCAGAAGAAATACCCGAATTATCGTAGAACGCCACGAATGATTTATGATCTTCCTGATGAAAAGGTTCAATTGTCTTTTCCCAGTCAGGAATCGAGCGATACAAACCGCAGTCTGTGGTTGATCATTCTTCCACCATTGATGATGTTAATCGTCATGGCCATAGTAGCACTCGTCATTCCACGTGGAATTTTCATTATTATCTCAATGGTGATGTTTACCACTACATTAGTAACATCCACCGTTCAGTTCTTTAAAGATAAGAGCAATAGAAAGAAATCCAAGGAACGAAGGAAGCGTATCTACACTCATTATTTAGAGAGTAAGAGAAAAGAACTCCAGGAGCTTGCCGAGAAACAGGCAGACGTTCTGCAATTTCACTTTCCTTCTTATGAAAGAATGAAGTATCTTACAGAGCAGCTATCCGATCGTCTTTGGGAAAGGACTCTTGAAAGTCCGGACTTCCTTCAGTTTAGATTAGGAAGTGGGAAAGTACCTGCGAGCTATAGGATTTCAGTGAATTCATCCGATATGTCAAACCGGGAAATGGATGAGTTATTAGAGGAGTCCCAGAAGTTAGAAATGGTTTATCGTGAGATTGATCAATTACCTGTAACAGCTGACCTTCATAAAGGGGCAATTGGTCTGATCGGTAAGGAATCCGTCTATAAAAATGAAATTCACCAGCTAATCGGGCAATTGGCTTTCTTTCATAGTTACCATGATGTGCGATTTGTCTATATTTTTCATGAGGAAGAGTATGAAGACTGGGAGTGGATGAAGTGGCTGCCACACTTTCAATTACCTCAGTCATTTGCGAAAGGGTTCATTTATAACGAGAAAACCAGGGATCAAATCCTTTCTTCCATATACGAGGTCCTTCGTGAAAGAGATATTGAAGAGGGTTCAGATAAAGTTCGTTTTTCACCACATTACGTTTTTATCATTACAAACCATCAGTTAATTTCCGACCATGTGATCCTGCAATACCTTGAAGGTGAGTATTCTCACTTGGGAATGTCCGTTATTTTCGCGGCAGAAGCGAAAGAGAGTTTGTCTGATAATATTCATACCCTCGTCCGTTATATCAATGACAAGCAAGGGGACATTCTGATTCAGAATAAAAAAGCGGTTAAGATTCCATTCGAAATCGATGAATACTACCATGAAGGCAATGAGCAGTATGCAAGGACCTTGAAGACGCTTAATCATCAAATCGGTATGACAAACTCCATCCCTTCAAGTGTTTCCTTTCTGGACATGCTTCGAGTAAGGGATGTTGATCAGCTTCCCATTCAAGAGAACTGGCTATCCAGGGAATCCGCTAAATCGTTAGCTGTTCCCGTTGGTTTGAAAGGAAAGGAAGACATCGTCGAACTGAATTTGCATGAAAAGGCTCATGGACCTCATGGATTGCTTGCCGGAACAACCGGTTCGGGTAAAAGTGAATTTTTACAAACATATATTCTTTCATTGGCGGTTCATTTCCATCCACACGAAGTAGCCTTCCTATTAATCGATTACAAGGGTGGAGGGATGGCTCAGCCATTTAAGAATATCCCACATTTATTAGGGACGATAACGAATATTGAAGGAAGCAAGAACTTCAGTACGAGAGCCCTTGCTTCCATCAAGAGTGAGTTGAAGCGTAGACAGCGCTTATTCGATCGTTACGAAGTGAATCATATTAACGACTACACACGCCTTTACAAGCAAGGCAAAACGGAAGAGCCTCTCCCACATTTATTTTTGATATCAGATGAGTTTGCTGAACTTAAGAGTGAAGAACCCGAATTCATTAAAGAGCTTGTAAGTGCAGCCCGTATTGGCCGGAGCCTTGGGGTTCATCTTATCCTGGCAACTCAGAAGCCTGGAGGAGTCATTGATAATCAGATATGGAGTAATGCCCGTTTCCGCGTCGCCCTGAAAGTTCAGAATACGGAGGACAGCCGTGAAATCCTTAAGAATGGTGATGCAGCCTCGTTGACTGTCACAGGAAGAGGCTATTTACAGGTGGGGAATAATGAGGTATATGACCTGTTTCAATCAGCCTGGAGTGGAGCTCCATATCAGGAGGAAACCTTTGAATCAGAGGATGAAGTGGCGATTGTCACGGATTTAGGATTGATTCCTTTATCGGAAGTATCGACTAATCCAAGCAATCAGAAGGAATTGATCAGTGAAATTGACGCTGTTGTCGATCGAATTGAAGCATTACAGGAACAAATGAATGTGAAGAAGCTTTCCAGTCCATGGCTCCCTCCTCTGCCAAATCGTATGTACCGTACATCATTTGCCCAGAGAGAGGAGAATAAGATCTTACTTTCCATGATTGATGAACCTGAGAAACAGAGCCAGACCCCTTACCATTACGAGGTGATTGAGGACGGGAATGTAGGCGTCTTTGGTTCTTCAGGATATGGGAAGACCCAAACGCTTATTACCTTATTGATGGGGATGGCCGCTCAGTATACACCAGAAGAAGTTCATTATTATCTTCTGGACTTTGGAAACGGTGGCTTACTGCCTTTAAAGCAGCTGCCGCACACTGCTGACTATTTCCTCATCGATGAAGAAAGAAAGATTGAGAAATTCATTGGTATTTTGGATGATGAATTAGCTCGCAGAAAACAGCTTTTCCAAAAGAAAGAAGTAAGTTCAATAAAGATGTATAACACGATCAGTGAAGATAAACTTCCGCTTCTTTTTGTAACCATCGACAATTTTGATCTGGTTAAAGAAGAGATGCAAGAACTTGAAATGGAAATTAATCAGTTTGCAAGGGACGGACAGTCATTGGGAGTGTACATGTATTTTACAGCCACCCGCGTCAATTCTGTCCGACAATCTTTAATGAATAACCTTAAAACAAAAATCGTCCACTATTTGATGGATAGCTCAGAGGCATACACGATGCTAGGGCGATTGCCTTTTACCCCGGAAGCCATTCCAGGTAGAGCGATTGTTAAGAAGGATACAGCTTTCTTTTCTCAAGTATTCCTTCCAACCGAAGGGAAGGACGATTATGAGCAGTTGAACCTTCTAAAAGAAGAAATTCTGTTATTGAAAGAAAAGTATAAGGGATCAAGGTCACCTCATCCGGTGCCTATGCTTCCGACAGAGTTGACGATGGTCAATTTCACCCAGTATACAGATTCAGGAAGAAAAGAAGGACTGCTGCCGGTGGGCTTAGACGAAGAAATGGTTAAGCCAGTGTATGTAAACTTCAAGAAGACGAAACATTGCATGGTTTTGGGGCAGGCTCAAAAAGGAAAAACGAACGTCCTGAAGGTCTTAACCAATACTGCGTTATTGCAGGATAGTGAACATATAGCGATATTCGATTCCATCGACAGGGGATTATCCCACTTGATGAAAGAAGAAAAAGTGGTCTATATGGAAAACAAAGAACATATCACAATGTGGCTAAACCGTGTTGAAGAATTATTTAGTTTAAGAGAAGAGCAATATAACCTGTCCATACAAAAGGGGAGTGCACTTCCATCCTTCTCGCCCGTCTTCCTCATTGTTGATGGATATGCCAGGTTCCTGCAGAATCTGGATGCACTGCTTCAAGACAGAATCGTTAAATGTATGAAAAATTATAGCCATTTAGGCTTCTGTGTGATTGTTTCAGGAAACAACAGCGAATTAACTAAGGGCTATGATGCTTTAACAGTTGAGATGAAACAGATTCGACAGGCTCTTGTGTTAATGAAGAAATCCGAACAAACCTTGTTCACGCTCAGCTACGATCGAAGAGAAGCCGAAATCCAACCAGGGTTTGGCTATTACGTGGAAAACGGAAAAGAAACAAAAATTCAAATACCACTTATGGTAACGGAAAGGAAAGTACACGCATGACAGAGAAAGTAAGCCTAGTTAAACTTTTATTAGCGGTCATGATGATTCTTGCCACTCCTCTTCTATTCTTCCGTTCAGTTGGTGAAAATCCACTGAAAGTGAAAGAAAACGCTACTCAGGCCATTGCCATTGTAAATGAAGACGCGGGAACAGAAGTGGATGGAGAGCCTTTGGCATTTGGAGGAGACGTGACGTCGATTCTTGAAGATCAATCGACTTTTGAGTGGACGGTCGTAGGCAGAAGTGCAGGAGAGAATGGTCTTCAGAGCTCTAAATATGATGCCGTTGTATATATTCCTTCCGACTTCTCTGATAAAGTCATGACGTATGATGAAGAAAGACCTGAAAAGACAAATTTGAATTACAAAGTCCAGGCTCAATTGAATGCAGTAAACAAGGAAAAGGTCCTTCTGGAAATTGAAAAGGCCACAAAAAGGGTCAATCATAAGATGTCCTCTCTTTATTGGAATTACGTATCAGCAGACATGGAAAATATCCGTGCAGAATTCGATGAAATTTTACAAAAAGAGCAGGCTTTCCAGGAAACGATGTTATCTTTCTACAAACCCAGCTCAAAGGATCTGGCCGGCCAAATTCAGCAACAGACGTCGATGCTAACAAATCTGCAAAACTCGATTCAGCAGGCCGATAGCCAGACACCGCAGCAGCAAAACTCGTTGGAATCCTTTGAACAAAGCCTTTCCGGTTTTGTTGAATATGTCAATCAGTATAGAGAATATCAGGATAATCAAAAGCAATTACTCGCCGATGTTCAAGCTGAATCCGTACAGATGATCAATGAATCAACTGAAAACCAGCAGCCGCGCTACTTAAAATCCAAATCACTATTCTCGGAACAAAGTGAAGCCTTAACGGCAGGTTTGACTCAGTTGAATAACAATATGGATACAAATCAAGAGGTATTTACTGACCTGCAGCAGCGCAGGTTCGAAGAAGTCGGGAGACAAGTAGAAGACTTCTATTCCTTCCAGGAGAGAGTGTTGAATTTCTATCAGCAATTACAGGACACTACAACGTTAAATAACCTGCAAGGAAGTATCTTCGAACTTAATAATAAGCTGGCTGAAGGAGATGGGGAGATCTTCAATCCTCCTGCTCCCCCTGAGGTTCCCGGGAAGCCAAAAGAAGGAGAGGATCCTGTCCCTCAACAAGTCGTCATTTCCTCCCAGGAAGGTGAGAACGAACCGGGGGAACCTAGCGATCCTCCTCCGGCACCACCAAATTTGGATCCGGAAATAAATGAACTGACGGCCATTTCAACAGAAATCGATGCGTTGAAAGAAACGCTGACTAATTTAACAGAACCAACACCTGAAGCTATAACAGAAGCTGTAACAAGTATTTCGACGATCAATGATCGCATCCTACAGGTTCGAACCCAGCTCCAAGGGAAAAATAATAGCTCGGAAAACCCTCTTCAGGCTGAGGTGGATAGGCTATTGAGAGAAGTATCAAGGCTTCTCGAAGATAATCAGACTTTAATCGATAAAATCGATGAATTGACCAAGCAGATTGAAACCCTTACCACTGAAAATCAAGAGCTGAAAGAACAGGTTAAGACATTGACTGAGACGAATGAAGCTCTGATCAACCAATTAGAGATGTTCTCAGATAATGTTTCGAATATCGTTGCCGAAATCGAGGGCAAAGAAAGTTCCATCCTGAACTCGGCTGCTTTATCCGAAAATAGAAGAAACACCTTATCCGGCTATTTTTACCGCGGGATTAATAACTACAAGCTTATGGATCTTCTGCAATATTACTCTTACCTGGATCGATATGAAGCGACCCTTAACGGTATGTTGACGGAGAATGGAGTGAAAGCGGCCGTCCTTCAAGATGAAGAGCTCAAGAATGAGGTAAATGAAATTCTGAAAGTCAGTCAGCCGGAACAAGCGGAGTGGGAACAATTAAATGCAGGGTTGCCGAATACAGAGGATGCTCTCAACACACTCCAGGACTCATTTACCGTCTTTGCGGCAGAATACAATCAAACCCTTGATGACCAGCAATCACAGCTTACAGAGAGCCTGAATGCGATTAATCAAGAAGCAACAAATGTATTGACTCGAATACAACAGCCGGAGCAAACAGCTCCAACACCTGCATCAGGTGCGGCTGGCCCTGATTTAGTAGGGAACCAGAAGCAAATCGGAAGTGAAATCAAGTCGATCCATTCCTTCCTGGATACTGTGAGTGAAAGCCAAAATACAATCGTATCCTATACCAACGAGCTTCAATCGAATGTATCGAATGTTCAAAGTGATGCAGATACACTGAATAATAAGTGGGCAACGAATGTAGCTTCCACTCAATTAATTCGTGATGATGTATTTAGCGTCCTGGGGAATGCGTTCGTTGACGGACAATCCAATGGATATGTCTATGATTTCTTGACGAACCCCCTTAATGTAAAAGGAGATGTTCCGGAAGAAAAGAAAGCAAGTGCTCTTCCACCGGTGGTTATATTGTTTATTATCTTGTTATCCAGTTTGCTTATCGGATATACAAGTTATTACTTCCAAAATGCTCCTCTCTGGATACAAGGAGTGATTTTCCTCCTGCTGAACCTGATTGTCGGATTTGTCATCAGTCTGTATGGATTGGATATCTATCCATTGGTGGAATCGCGTTCGGTTGAGTGGACGATCTTCACCATTCTCCTTTTACTGGCGGGTTCAGGACTCATCCGGGTCGCATTTGTTACACATCGTTTGTTAGGATGGTTTGTTTCGGTGGGAATCATCGCCCTGTTTGTGACACCGTTATTGGCATTAACAACGCCTAATTTTAATTTCAAGGATCCAATGTCCACCGTGTATATGTCGATTCAATATGGGTCAGACAGTTTATTCAATCAAGCGGTCATTGTATTAGGCTTAGTTGTTATTGCATTAACTGTTGCTCAGGTTTTATTGGATAAACGCTCTAATTCGACCGATGATGAGGGAACGGAAGCGTATGAGGGTTAAAGTACTTGTTCAACTGGCTCTGGTTGCCGGCATGATCATGATGTTTTCCCATCCTATACTTGCCAATACCGACATAAATGACTTAATCCCGAACGACTATCAGGAAAATAAATTCAAAAAGAATAGTGACCTCATCCATGATCAGTCATCAACTGATCAAAAGATAGAAATTCCTGAAGAACAAAAGAGCCTGACGTTTGAAGGTGTATCAAGTAACGGATTAAACGAATTGAAAGAAAAGATATTTCAAAGTGAAGAAAAAGATACAAATACGATAAAAGCTAAAGCCGAAAACCTGAAACTTTTTAGTCAATCAGGATCGGAAAAGTTAGGGAATCTCGAAGAAGACAGTACTTCTTCTTCCTCCCTATCTTTATTGATTGCTGTATTTGTAGGTATTTGTGTGTTACTTCTCATCGTTGTTATTGTCATTTGGAATAGAACAGCTCAAGGTAAAGTTTGAGTAGAGAACGAGAAGAGGGGCCCGCTTAAGCGGGCCCCTCTTCTACTATATACAATGGTCACCTTAGGCATGAGTTTTACGAGTGTTAGAGTATTTATGTAGAAACTTTTCGCCAGATTGCTTTATTTGGGCTTCTTCACCTGCCCGACCCCTTTACCCTTAGCAATGCCTATTTTGACGTAACATATAGCTTCTGAGCGTCCTCGAAGTGATATATGTAACAATTACTTTATTATACTTCCCATGAAGGTTAACACTGTACAATAATATTGCAAGGAAACCTCGACATAATGGTGTGTCGGGGTTTCCTTTTTTTGTTCGCTATTTAGAACAATACCAGGGTTGTAAGCGGTAACAAAAATTAAATTGACTCACTTTGTTTCTCCGTATATCATTATTTTAATAGCGTCTATTTAACGACTATTTAGAACTGTCAAAAAATAAAAGGGGTATAGGGGGAACAAACATGAAAAAAGAAATGCCGTTTTGGATGGCCGTCATCCCGCTCAGTGTCATGATCGTGGTCATGTTCGTCACGATTGTCGTTCTTGAGCAGGGTCCGCATATTCCACTGATCATCGGAACGACGGTAGCAGCCATTGTAGCCTGGAAAGCAGGTTATACGTGGAATGAAATTGAGGATTCTATGTATAAAGGAATACGTCTTGCTCTGCCGGCTGTAGTCATCATCATGCTTGTCGGACTGACCATCGGTGCCTGGATCGGTGGAGGAATCGTGGCTACGATGATTTATTATGGTTTGAAAATCATTACACCATCCCTTTTCTTAGTTTCCATTACGATTATATGCGCTGTTGTGGCATTGGCGATTGGCAGCTCATGGTCAACGATGGGGACGATTGGAGTCGCAGGTATGGGAATCGGTATAAGTATGGGGATTCCAGCACCCATGATTGCCGGGGCGATCATTTCCGGCGCCTACTTTGGGGACAAGATGTCACCGCTTTCTGATACCACCAACCTTGCTTCTGGATTAACGAATACAAATTTATTTGTACATATTCGTCATATGCTTTATACAACGGTGCCGGGTTTACTCATTGCTCTAATCGTTTATGCAGTCCTTGGAAGAAATTTCGGTTCAAATAAGATTAATACCAACGACATCGAACAAACAATCAATGTGCTTCAGGATAGCTTTGTGATTTCACCATTTTTGTTATTGATTCCATTGATCGTCATCATTTTAGTGGCTAAAAAGGTACCTGCCATTCCAGCCCTAGTAGTGGGGATCCTACTTGGATTATTATCTCAAGTGTTCATCCAAAGTGGATCATTTTCTGATGCGTTTGCTGCCTTGCAAAGCGGCTTTGTCATTGATTCAGGAAATGCAATGGTGGATGATCTTTTTAATCGTGGTGGACTGGATTCAATGATGTATACGGTTTCCATGACCATTGTAGCGATGACCTTTGGAGGGATATTGGAGCACACAGGTATGCTGCAATCCATTGTGAACCAGATTTTAAAGGTTGCCAAATCAGCAAAAGGATTGGTGGCATCCACCGTTGTCTCTTGTTTTGCAACAAATGCCACCTGTTCAGAACAGTATATTTCCATTGTTGTGCCATCTCGAATGTACGCTAAAGCATATGAGGAAAAAGGTTTACATTCCAAGAATTTATCCAGGGCACTTGAAGATGGGGGAACCTTAACCTCTGTCTTTATACCTTGGAATACATGTGGAGTGTTTATATTTGGTACGTTAGGCGTTCATGCCTTTGAATATGCTCCTTATGCCGTGTTGAACTTTGTAGTGCCTTTACTATCGATTGCATACGCATTAACCGGTTTTACCATTACAAAACTAACGAATTCCGAATTAATGAACTCCAAAGATGAAGATGAAGTGACCTTAAATTCTTAAGTTCTAATAGGGGAGATGGAGTTTGTAAATGGAACGGGGACGACCTTGTTGATAGGTCATCTCTTCTCCTACTACCTTGATTGAACCGTGATCTACCAGTTTTTTGATTATACGCTCAGTTGAGCGGCGGGTAATTTGAAGATATTCAGACAACTCGGCAGCAGTAAACTGTGAGGATGAACGCTTTCTGCTGAATTCCATCAATTTAGACAGATTTCCCGGGCTTATTTTAATTTCCTTGGCAATATCAAAGAGTTTCGGGTCATTATTTTTGAGTCGCTGTATCTTAGTTTCTTTCGGATAAGGACCAAGAAGGTTTTTATCATCTGTTAAAATATATCCACACTTCCCTAAAGGATCATTTAGAGCAAAGCGCAGGGCAATTCCAGCGTTTTGCTCTGCTTCTATTGCCGTTGTCCCATAGCCGAATCCAATTTTCATTCGGCCATCCCAATTGGATATCAGATCATTGAAATTGTGATGAGAGACTAATGACTCTATATGACCGACAGTGCTATAAAATAAGTAAGTATGGTGATCAATTTTTTTCCCAGAACCTTGAATATTATGGGTGAATGATTGTAACCATTTTTTATAGTCCTGACGTGATTGATCATGGGATAGATAGATGGCCGAAATCATAGAAGCTTTTCTTTTGTTTAGTAGAGCTAAAGATTTCACCTTCTGAAAGCCGTTTAACAAAGACCTGACGGGGTCTACCATTCTTTCTGCGGGAACTCCCATTTCTTTCAGGCGGTCATACACGGCATGGATGCTTGTGATGGCCATATCCGTATTTCCTGACTGATGAAGTGAGTAGTGGAATTGAACAATGGAGGATAGATCCAGCTGATAAGGAAGCTGTTCTTTATACTCCAACACATGAGCACCAGGCATGGAAACGTTTATATCCATCGAGACATGTCGGGTGAATATGGCATCCATCAAATCAATCGATATCCGGTCAATCGGAATTTTTTTGTGATAGGTAATAGACAATAATGTAGAGGTGACGGCCATTTCATCCTGTTCCAGGAATAAAGAAGGAACAGATAATTGGTCACAAATATCTTTTGAATAATAATAAGGTAATGCACCTGAGAAAAAGATGGCATCACAAGGCTTTAAGTGTTGGATCAGTTCTTTGGATAGATATGGATCTTGATAAGTGTAGGGTTCTATTTCGATGTTAGTCATGTGAGGTTCTAAGGGGTGTAAATCCTGGATGAAGTCTTGAGACCCGATAACGGCTATTTTTATCCTTTCCATGCTTCCTCCTACTTTCGATTTAATTAACGACTATTTAACGACATTATAACCATTGGAAAATGATTGTGTAAACAAAAAAGGAGTTGTATATCTATGAAAATAACCGGATTAAACTTGTATGCTATTCGTCTGCCCCTTCACGTCCCTTTTGTGGTGAGCTACCATACGTATCATGACATGCCTTCCATCATCGTAGAGATGGAGACCGACGAGGGGATCACTGGGTACGGCGAAGCAGTCGCAGATGAGCACGTTACAGGAGAGTCCTGGGAGAGTACCTATCATGTGTTTAAGAGCACGTTAGGGAAAGCTGTGTTAGGACAGAATCCAATGAATATCGAGAAGCTTCATGAGATCATGAATGAAACCATTTATGGCGTTCCAAGTGCAAAAGCGGCCATTGACATCGCCTGCTTTGATATTATAGGGAAGAAGCTTTCTCAGCCTGTTTATCAATTGATCGGGGGCCGTTACCATAAAGAATTCCCCCTCACATATGTATTAAGTATAGCAGAGCCAGAAGTGATGGCAGATGAGGCAGCAGTCATGGTGGATAAAGGGTATCTTTCTTTTAAAATGAAAGTGGGCACGGAAATAAAAGCAGATGTCGAGCGCATACAAAAGGTTCGTGAAAGGGTAGGGAATCATATTGCCATCCGCGTTGATGTGAATCAGGGATGGAAAAGCAGTTCGCAAACATTAAGAGCTCTCCGTTCATTGGATGATGTCGAGTTGGATTGGATAGAACAACCGGTTCTTGCTGATGATATTGACGGGATGGTGACTGTGAAGTCCAAGACTTCTTTGCCTTTAATGATAGATGAAGGTCTTAAAGGGACAAGGGAAATGAGAGAAATCATCCAAAAAAAGGCAGCAGATAAAGTGAATATCAAATTAATGAAATGCGGTGGGATCTACCCTGCTGTAAAGCTTGCCCACCAGGCAGAAATGGCAGGAATAGAGTGCCAGGTAGGCTCCATGGTAGAATCATCCATTGGCTCTGCTGCAGGCTTTCATGTTGCTTTTTCAAAAAGGATCATAACAAGTGTGGAGCTCACGGGACCACTGAAATTCTCAAAAGATGTGGGAAACCTTGTCTATGATGTTCCTTTTATTCGTCTTTCAGAAAAGCCCGGATTAGGGATTGAGATAAATAAATCGATATTGAAAGAACTAACGCAATTTCAAGACTCGTTAGGATAAGGAGGACAGCGTGTGAACGCACTTCATGAAGGAAAGTTAATCAAGGAGAACAGGCTGTATACTGTTCATAAATTATCTATGTTACACATAGAAAACATTCTTTTATTACAAGATCTGGTAGTCACTGATTTAGAGGATAAAACACGTTTACAACCCCTTGCGCGAGATGAATATGAGTATATCCTTAAGGGAAATGGCGTGATGGTTGGTGCTTTTCTGGAGCAGGAGCTCATTGCACTTAGAGCGCTTCTTATACCGGAAATCGATGATGAACATTTGGGATTGGATATAGGATTAAATGAAGCTGAGTTAAATCAAGTAATCTACCAGGAAATCTCCCTAGTCCATCCCTCTTACCGGGGAAATCGATTGCAGCAAGTGTTAGGCACAGTCATTATGGAGGAACTTAACAGCCTTCCCGGTGATTTCACCTATATTAGCTGTACCGTAGCCCCTTTTAATATTCCAAGTTTGAAAGATAAATTTGCGCAAGGCATGGAAATAGCGGCTTTGAAAAACAAATATGGAGAGCAAATGCGCTATATATTTGTTAAAGAAGTAAACAAGCCATCTGCATCGACGGAACAGAAACGGTTGATTATTCCAATGGACGATTTTCACACGCAGCAATCACTCCTTCTAACAGGGTGGCGGGGAATCGGAATGAAGAGGCTTCAAGATAACGACCATATCGTGTTCGTAAAATATCAATGAAATGAACTTTATCAAATGCAGAAATTTTTCATTCATAGGAGCAGTCTCATATTAAGAGGCTGCTCTTTTTTATGCTGCCTAGTGTTAAAGGTGACAGTATCAAATTTTAAAACCACCTAAATAATTTAATAGATTACTAGAGTAGTGGGTTGATAGTTACAAATCTTCTACTAAAATATGGTTGTAAACAAAAATGTATACATGTACACGAATAAGTACACAACTGTACACAAAAATGTATACAAGTATACAATCAAGTACACATGTTGGTATGAATGAATGTGTACAAAATATGTATACAACGATACAAATTGTATACATTCTGGCCCTGATGCCGTCGGGAATATTCGATAGAAAAGTAGGATTGACCGGAGACGGGAAATTGTATACTCTGAGAGTAAGAGTTGAAATTTTTTGACAAATTCTTACTCATGATTGAAAGGATGATTTTAATGACAAATTCACGAATTGCAGCCATTGATGTTGGTAATGATTCTCTTAAAGGTATTTTTGGAAAGATGGACGCCGAGGTGAATATTCCAAACGTCATCGCTAGGGATGTTGAAGACCGTCCTATCATCGGTATCGAGGAGCTGGATACACAAGACCCACTAGACGGCATACATATCCGTGTCCACTCCCCTGCCCTGAAAGACAATAATGCAATTTATCGTGTCGGTAATCTTGCGACAAAGAGCAATAACTCTACTGAACTGGATCCGGGCAGCAGTAAATCAGAAGAAGATCAAACATTGGTCATGCTGTTTGCTTCTATCGCTCTGGATGCAGCTCGTAATGGATCAGATTTTAAAAAGAATAATAATGTAATCGAAGCAAACTACACGCTGGGAACAGGTCTTCCCCTACGTGAAGTAAAGGAAGGAAAAGATGTTGGATACCGTTCAAGATTATTAGGTTCGGTTCACCAGGTCGAGTTCCTTGTCACTCCACGCTATCAAGGTATCAAAGTAAATATTAAATTTGATGAAGTGAAGGTTTATCCAGAAGGATTCGCTGCTTTCATTAACCTAGTGATGGATAATAATTCAAATATCATCAACAAAGATTTGATTGATAAGCGCATCCTGATTCAGGATATAGGTGGATTATCCACAGATATCGCGGTTATCAAAGATCGTAAAGTAGACGACGATAAAGCTCAAGGGTTTAACCTGGGTGTATCTGAATCACTTGAATTGATCCGTGAGGAAATCCGTTCAAAACATGGGATTGAGCTCGACAGTCGTCGTGATGTGGTAGAAATCATCACGAAGAAAAATGACCGCAATCATATTATGGTTAAAGGAAGCCGTACAAGCGTACATGACATCGTTGACCGTATCATGCTTGAACTTGCCAAGAAGCAATATCGTCACCTGCGCAATATGTGGCAAAAAAATTCTCAAACTGAAATCTGCTACTTCATCGGCGGAGGATCAAGTGTCCTTAAAGAATATATCAAAACGCTCAATAACAATCTTGACGGTTACAATATCGACTTCTTTGAAGATGAGAAAGAAAGCATTTGGATGATGGCCAATGCTTATTATAAGCTTATTGCAGATTTCTCAAGAAAGAATCAAAAACAATCCCAAAAAGAAGATCAAAAATTAGCGAAAACCAAATAGGGTGATGGTATGAATCAAAAAGGGATGTCGAGGGGACAGCCGATTACGTTTCGGATCCCTTCTGATACACCTGACCATGTATTAAAGCATTTACAAAAGCTTAAGGAAACGGAAAAGCGAAATTTCTCCAGTAAAATTGCAGAACTTGTATTGAATGGAGTAAATGATACGATTTCCAAGCAGCGGGAAGCCATTACGATACCCCTTCCAAAGGGTTTGGATAAATCCCAGCGTGATTGGCTGAAGCATGAACATTCAGAAGCGCTGTTAGGCAGCATCGTGTACCAACTGTTATCAAACCCGGTTCGTACAGCCTCCCTTCTGGCTTCCTTAAGCAGTAATTCGTTGGATATTGATGAAGCCCTCTATCTTCAGGAAGAATCTGCCGCAAGTCACGATTCTTCAAGAGAGTGGTCCCTTGATCAAGTGATGGATGAAGCTCCAGAAGAAGTAGAAGATGAGCGCTCATACTCTACTGACGAAGAATTGGACAACTTTGACTGGGACAATGCCATGAAGCCCCAGGAAACCGTTGAAGAACCTAAAGAAGAAACGATGGAAGATCTCTTAGGCGACTTTCTGTCCCAAATGAATAAATAAGAAAAGAACCAGAAGCGAAGCTGAAAGGCATAAATGCTTCTGGTTCTTTTTTTGTAGGTTATTCATGAGAATCATTTACTCCCCTCCCTACGATGTAAAATCACTCTTCTCCCCTAATTTCAACCCGGTTTTTCCTTTAGAAACTGTAATCAATTTGTCTTATTTGAATTAATTTCTCTGCAAAAAACCTTACAATCCATATAACTGTAAGAAAGAAATATTACAGAATGGGAAAAACATCATGAAACATATATAAAAAATGGCAGTTTAATTCAAATGATTCCCAGGACCTAGTTTACGGTAGGTGCAAAACGAGGTAAACACCGATTAAACCGAATATAAAATTTGCACACAGTCATTGGCTACACCAATTAATGAGGAGAGATTCGATGAGTATTCAAAAAAGTAACGATAGCTCAAGTCTCGCAGAAGTAATTGATAGAATCCTGGATAAAGGAATAGTCATTGATGCATTTGCCAGAGTTTCCTTGGTAGGAATTGAAATTCTTACTATAGAAGCACGAGTCGTCATTGCAAGTGTGGATACATGGTTACGATATGCAGAGGCAGTTGGGCTGTTAAGAGACGAAGTTCAAGAAGAAGGTTTAGCCAAACAGGAGAATGAAAGAGGAGCTGCGTTTAGCGTTTAAACAAGTAAATAAAGTATAGTTTTACTATTTTAGAAGAAAAGAGGATGAATATGGCAGAAACAAAAAGCAGTCAACAAGTAGAAGAAACGAAAAATACTCAAGAAAACGAAGAACAAACAGCTGAAAACAGGCAATCCATGAATTATGCGATTATCGGTGGAGTAGTCGGAGCGGGTATCGGGTTACTCTCAAACCCGGGTACAGGAAAGAAAGTAGTGGACAGTCTAGGGAAGTCAGAAGTGATGAAAGCAGCTAGTAAAGAATTGCGAAGGTCGGCACAGGAATTCCTGACAGAGCAGGCCATTATCACCTTAAGACAATCGGCTACCGGATATATGAGCAGACTGGAAGGCGGTTTGCTTGCACCTAAGAAGAAAAAAGAAGAGGTACCGGAAAACACTGAATCCAAGGCTGATAACAGTGAAAATTCTTCAAATCAATCAGAAGAATTGGAAGAAATCAAAGAAGAAAACAAAAATTTGAACGAGCGTTTAGAACGTATCGAAGAAATGCTGAACAGCTTAGTGGAGTCTAAGAAATAATCGCATCCCTGAAGGGGGCATTACATGAGTAAGCCAGTGAAAAAAGCAGTTGGCAAGATGGCTAAAAAAGCATACGATCACGCCCCGGAGCCCGTGAAAGAAAAAGTGAAAGATACGATAAAAGAGAAGGCAAAAGAAACATTTGTAAACAGTGTTGAAGGCGGTATTCAATCAAAAGCAAATGAAGCATCTGAGAAGTTGGAAAAGGCAAAAGAGAAAAATGCTGCTAATGTTCATGACAAAGCCGAAGAAGCAAAGGATAAAGTACAGGATGTCCTGCTTTCCGTACGGGAAAAGCTAGGAAATGCAAAAGAAGCAGGAGAAGAATTCCAAAAGAAAGTCTCTTCATCGAATGATAAAAAGACCAGAATTAAAGGCGTAGAAAATATTAAAGGAGCAAGTGACATTAAGAGCTCCTTGAACATAAAAAGTTCTACAGAAATTAAATCGTCGAAAGATATTAAGACCATCTGTTCTTAAACACCGGAAGGAGAATACAATTGGCTATTCAAAAAAGTAATGATAGTTCAAGTCTAGCAGAAGTAATTGACCGGATTCTCGACAAAGGGATCGTCATTGATGCCTTTGCAAGGGTATCTGTCGTTGGGATTGAAATCTTAACGGTTGAAGCAAGGGTCGTCATTGCCAGCGTAGATACATGGTTGCGTTATGCAGAAGCTGTAGGCCTGCTTCGGGATGATGTCGAAGAAAATGGTCTTGCTACTCAGCAGAACGAAAGAAGCTCCCAGTTTAGTATTTAAGAGAGTGGCAGTGCAGAAAAAGAAGTGAGAAGGGTGCCAATTTTGGTACCCCTCCCCTTTCATAACAGTAGGAGTAGGAGGCGGCTATGGTTATCAAAGAGATTATGAATAATGTTACCGACTTCTTCAATGAACATGTAGCTCCAGTCCATAAGATTACGTCGGTGGAATTGGTAGAAGATGAGGGCTGGAAGCTGCAAGTCGAGGTAATTGAAGAAAAAGAATATATGAAGAAATATGCTAAAGACGAAATGCTTGGAACATATGATGTCCTTCTAAATAAAGAAAAGGAAGTCACATCATTCAAACGACGGGATATTCGTTACAGAAGTGCCATAGGACAGGAAATGTAGTGGATGAGCGAGTAGGAGGGAATTGTACGTGACGGTCTTAACAAAACGGATCAAAAAGGATAGCAGGGCATTAATACAAGACGATGAAACGAAAGAATTGCTTTCGCGCTCATTGCAATACCTTAAAGCTGGATATCCTGTACATTTTACAGGTCCTTCCGGAGCCGGAAAAACGTCTCTTGCTCTGGCACTTGCCAAGAAGAGAAAAAGACCGGTTATGCTCATGCATGGTAATCATGAACTGAATAATAAAGATTTAATCGGTGATTTCACAGGCTATACAAGTAAAAAAGTGATCGATCAATATGTTCGATCCGTTTACAAAAAGGATGAAAGTGTCACCGAGACATGGAGAGATGGTCGCTTACTGGAGGCAGTAAAGAAGGGCTATACCCTTGTATACGATGAATTCACACGATCACAGCCGACGACGAATAATATCTTCCTTTCCATTTTGGAAGAAGGGATCATCCCTTTATATGGATCAAAGCTAACGGAACCTTTCATTCGGGTACACCCTGAATTTGCAATCATATTTACTAGTAATCCTGCTGAATATGCAGGGGTTTATCAAACACAGGATGCCCTCCTGGATCGGTTGATCACCATCAACATTGATTACAAGGGAGCAGAACAAGAGGCAAAGATTGTATCTGAAAAAGCAAATTTGGTTATGAGTGAAGCAAGAGCGATTACAACCCTTGTCTCTACATTACGCGATCAATGTACAAACGAAATGAACGGACCGAGCTTGCGCGCTTCCTTAATGATCGCAAGGCTCGCCATTGAATCAGACATTCCCATAGACGGTAAGGATCCAGATTTTCAACGTCTATGTATTGATATAGCAGCACACAGTATAAGTCGATGTATCGACGGAGAAAACCCACAAGAAAAAGCAGAACAATTGATTATAGATGCATGCAAACGCATGAAGGTATCTGAGGAATAAAGGAGAGTTTCAAATGGGTAATGAAGAAATGGGGATTTATATATTCTGTGCCATTCAAACAGAAGAAGACGATCAATTTGGTTCCATTGAAATAGAAGGCGAGGAACGGGAGACGTTCACGATCAGATTTAAGGACGCCGCTATGGTAGCAGCGGAAGTACCGATGAAAATCTATCATCCTAAGAAACAGAATTTGCTCATGCACCAAGGTGCCGTATCACGTGTGATGGATCAAAAGGATACGGTCATCCCGATCAGCTTCGGGAATGTCTTTAAATCAAGAGACGATGTAGAGGCCCTGCTTGAAAACCTTTATCCGCAGTTTGAAACTCTTTTCCCGGCAATTAAAGGGAAAATCGAGCTGGGCTTAAAGGTAATCGGTAAAAAGGAATGGCTTGAAGCCATGGTGAAAGATAACCCGCAGGTAGAAAAAATGGCCTCAGCCGTTAAAGGGAAATCAGAATCGGCCGCTTATTATGACCGCATTCAGCTTGGCGGAATGGCTCAGAAGCTATTTACTTCCCTGCAAAGTGAGATTAAGGAAGAAGTTTATGCACCCCTTGAGGAATCAGCAGTGTCGGCGAAGGCAAACGAACCTTCAAGTGAGAAAATGCTCCTCAATGCCTCTTTCTTAATTGATCGGGACCAGGAAGAATTATTTGACCAAAAGGTCAATGAAGCCCATGAAAAATGGAAGGATAAGGTCGAATTTAATTATAGCGGCCCTTGGCCGGCGTACAATTTTGTCAATATACGTTTGAAGGTTGAGGAAGGCTGATGATTCATAAATTGGTGAGCGCACCAATTAATTTAGTCATAAAAGTCGGCGAAAAGATCAAAGAAGAAGCAGACAAAGAGTTGTACGACCTTCCTACCATTCAACAAAAATTGATTCAGCTTCAAATGATGTACGAATTAGGTGAAATTCCTGAAGAAGCATTCCAGGAAAAAGAAGATGAACTATTAACAAGGTATGAAATTGCAAAACAGATGGAAATGGAACAATGGGAAGAATTAACGAAAAAGAAATAAGGGTGATCAGATGAGCGATTTACTTTATTTATATGGCTTAATCCCAACTAAAGAAGCAAATGAAAAATCCCTTCCCTCCATGAAAGGCTTCGATGGAGAAGGTGAACTATATACGATTGAAATCGGTGAAGTGACAGCCATTGTTTGTGATCTGCCACCGAATGAATACTCAGAAGAGACCATCAAAGACAAAGTCGATAACGACATGGATTGGCTGCAGGAAAAGGCGTTTCATCATCATGAAACGGTATTGATGGTTTCAAAGTTGTATACCATCATCCCTCTGAAGTTCTGTACATTGTACAAGAACGAGGATAGCCTTAAGTCCACGATTGAAGGGAATCGAAATAAGCTTGAGAAAACATTCAAACAGCTGGATGGGAACGAAGAATGGAACGTCAAAATCTACTGTGACGATAAGCTGCTGAAGAAGCAGGTAAGCAAAAGCAACCCGTCTATCGAAGCCAAAAGAAAAGAAATCAGCGAATTACCAAAGGGCAGGCAGTTCTTTGAAAAGAAAAAAATCGATCAGCTGATTGACCGGGAACTAGAAAACGAAAAAAATCGTCTTTGTGAAGAGGTTCATGAAAAACTGAAAGAGCATTCCCTCCGTGGAAATATCAAAAAGAATTGGAGTAAGGATGTAACTGGCCGACAAGAACATATGGCTTGGAATAGTGTGTTCCTTCTTCCAGTATCCCATGTTGATGATTTTGTTGAGGAAATTAAGCAATATGAAGAAGAACTGGGACACGCTGGTTGGAAAATTGAAGCATCCGGCCCTTGGCCACCTTATCATTTTTCTAGTTTTTCTTAATCACAAAATAAGGAATGAGAAATATGACAGTCAGAGAATCGATTGAGAACAAAGATATAGCCCTTATAGATATTTTAGATGTCATTCTCGACAAAGGTGTGGCGATAAAGGGAGATTTGATTATATCCATTGCAGGTGTCGACCTCGTGTATCTGGATTTGCGAGTGCTGATTTCCTCGGTAGAGACATTGGTTCAACATAAGCAGGGAACACGTAAAACGGTAACGTCCGATCAATTCGATAAAGAAAGGGAGGGATTGATTCATGCAACAGGCCAACGGGACAAATGGGCGAATTAATTTCGACCCGGAAAAAGCAGAACAAGGACTGGCACAGCTTGTATTGACCGTTGTAGAACTATTAAGGCAAATCGTCGAGAGACATGCGATGCGGCGTGTCGAAGGCGGTACTTTAACGGATGAACAAGTGGAGAATCTGGGCATTGCCCTTATGAATTTAGAAGAGAAAATGGAAGAGTTAAAAGAGGTATTTGGTCTTGATGCAGAAGACTTGAATATAGATCTTGGTCCTTTAGGGAGCTTAATGTAATGCCGATTAAGGAGGTTACATGATGGGAATGGAGCATCCGGTACAATCCAACACAATTGTGGATGTATTAGAAAAGATTTTAGATAAAGGAGTTGTCGTGGCAGGAGATATTACGGTGGGAATCGCCGATGTCGAGCTCCTCACGATAAAAATCCGCTTAATCGTTGCTTCCGTAGATAAAGCGAAAGAAATTGGCATGGACTGGTGGGAAAATGATCCCTATCTAAGTTCCAAAGCCGCCGATAACAACACGAAAGCACTTGAAGCGGAAAATAAGAAATTGCAGGAACGTTTGGAATCACTTGAAAAAAAACTGGATACAAACCGTCTTAATTCGGCGGAAACAAACTAATTGGAGGTTTTACCGATGGCAGAAAAAAATACGCAAAGCACAACAGTTGAGAATCAAGGACAAGAAAAGAATTCAACAACCGAGAATAAAACGAGAAGAAGCGGCCCTATCAAGAGAACCGTAGCTGGAAGTCTGTTGGGAGCAACTGTAGGATATCTGGCAACACCTGAAAATGGAAAAAAACTATTAGATCGTATTGATCAAGAGAAAATAAAAAGCAAAAGCCTGGATTTCGGGAAAGCAGCAAAGGAGAGATCCCGAAAAGCAGCTGTGACACTAAAATCATCAACAGCTAATCTATTTAAGCGCGATAAAGAGGAAGAAGCCTCAGAAGACACGGAAACGGCCGTAAATTCAACAGAAACGAATAGCCAAGAAGAAGAGTCGAATCAGGACTATGAAGCTCTTAAACAGGAAAATGAAGAGCTTCAGAACCGTTTACAGCAGTTAGAAGAGAAAATGAATCAAATTGCCGCGACGCGTGAAGATGGAAGTGATGAAGAGGAAGACGAAGAAGAAGACGAAGACACTAGTGAAGATGATGAAGAAGATGAAGATGATAGCGATGATGAGGAAGAAGCTTCGAGCAAGAAAAAAACAAATGGTAAATCAGGTACAAAAGGAAAGAAGCGTTCTACCCGCAAGTCTTCAGCTAAAAGTAAAAAATCTGCAAAAAAAGATGATGATAAAGACGAAGATCAAGAAGAAGATACAACACTCTCTACCGAGGACGACACAGTAGCTTAACTAGAAAGGAGACGTGAATATGAGTGTAGAACCAGGTACAGGAAAGGATAGCATCTTAGAATTTTTTGTACAGGCATCAAACAAGCATGACTTTTCATTAGACATCACGTTAAACGTCAAGGGTGCCGTCATAACGGGTACCCTAGTTTCCGCAAAGGAATACTTCGATTCATTGAGTGAAACCTTTGAGGATGGCAGCGAAGTGGCTCAGAAGCTGAGTGAGGAGCTTGCCAGAGCCGGGGAGTCTGTAGAAGAAAACCAAAGTGCTGAAGCCCACTTTATTCACTTGAAGAACACAAAGGTGTATTGTGGCGACAGCAAGCCGACTCCATCAAAAGGGAAGATCATGTGGCGTGGGAAATTAAGTGAGATCGACGGATTTTTCTTGGGAAAGATTTCGGAATCAAAGAGCAGTAAATAATAGGTGAAGAGGCTGGGACAAAAGTGTTTTAGTCTAAGTGAAACCCGAACCAATCCGCTTCTTAGAGGCAGATTGGTTCGGGTTTATTATTTTTTTTTGGTCCATTTGACTTTAGCAGTCTCCAGCGGTTGATTGGAGTGCAAGACGGAGACTCCTGCGGGAAAAGTAGCTTATGTGATTTTAATAAAAGCGTCTCAAAAGAAACGAAAGCGGCTCATAAAGTGGAGAAAATGTTCTCCCGATTATTTCCCGGGGAGAAGAGGTTGGATAAATATTCATGCTCTACAATGTAGGTTTTCTCCTTTTAATAAACGGGTAAACATTACTAACAAAGGAGGTTACCTACATGAAACGTTTAATTGGAAGACTGATCAAATGGGGACCTGTTATTTACCCGATTTATAAGAAGTATCGCAATAAGAGAAGGCATAAAAAGTCAATGACGTACTAAGAAAAAGCAGCCTGCAAATGGCTGCTTTTTTCTTGCCAGGACTCCTTGATAAATTAAAAACCCCTTGTATGGAAATCCATTCAAGGGGTTTACTGATATTAATGAGAAGTTCTTCTCATTCCTCTAAGCAGTAAGCTTAACAGGAATACAAAGATGATTGCTCCGAGTAGAGCTGGAATGATAGCAATTCCTGCAAGTGATGGTCCGAAGCTTCCTAGAAGTTCTCCTCCGATCCATGCACCGATAATACCTGCGATGATGTTTCCGATGATTCCACCAGGAACGTTTTTACCTAATATAAGACCAGCTAACCAACCGATGATTCCACCTACGATTAAGTACAAGATAATACCCATTTTTCTAACCTCCATTTATGTTTTTTTTGTGATGTGTTGTTACTGATTTATTTCCCTTTTATTGTGGAATTAAAACCTAATAGGTCGTCACTTGGAAAATTTTTTGCAGGATATACATGACATATTTAAAGGCAGGCAGTTTATCCTGATATTTCTCATACTTAACGGTATAGGTTCCATTTTCGTTGTTCCAGATCCGGTGGAAATATTGATCAATATTTGACATGGTTTTGCTATCAGTCGGGGCCACGATCTTTATGTTTTCTTCTAAGTTATAATCATCTAAGTTTCTCGATGTGTAATTACTGGATCCTCCGATGACGGTACTCTCTTTTTCCCCTTTTATATAAATGAATTTCGTATGGTATTGTTCCTTATTGGTGTTATACCAGCGAATCGTAATATGGTCATTGTCCAGGTTGTGCAACTCTGATGCGATTGGCAGGTTGGGTAACCCTATCTTTTCTTGTCCGAAAGCATTCTGGTTAGGGTCCAGCACTAATCGTACCTCTACTTCTCGGCCTGCAGCATCCTCTATGGCATCGATAATGTCCCGATCCGCAAGATAGAACATCCCGATCCAGACTTCATCTCCTTTATTTGCCTTATTCATAGCGTTTACGACACTTGTTTGAACTTTCTTTTCAGTAAGGATTTGTGCTTTAACCGAGGTCTCTTTAGAAGCAAGCTTTTTAATAGACTGATCTAAGTCTTCCTCTGTAGGAAATGCCTCTACGTCCCCCCCTGAAAAAGCTGCCACTGCCTTTTCAGCTTTTACCATGTCCTTGAGGATTTCCCCCTTGACCTTGAATCCAATGTTAGAGTGAAACCCACTTGCATCGTGGGGATTAGCGGATAAGATTAACCCGGCATCTTCCGTGATGACGACCTTTCTGTGATTCGCTTTAATATTCAACAGTTTCAAGTAAGATCTCATGGTTACCTTAGGTGCTGAAGGGGCCATGGGGTTAGGGAGCCATCCATAGCCATCCTGACCAAACCAGCCCAGTGCAGCCCTCCACACGCCTGAATATAGGATGTTAGGATCTCTGAGACGGTTTAAATCGGTGTAAATGACTTCAGCCCCAAGATCTTCTAAAGGCTCTAATTGTTTAGCGGTATGGGATCCATAGGTGGTGTTGACGATATCACTGATGAAGACGACCTTTAGATCAGGTTTCTTTTTCATCTGTTCCTGAATCGTTTTCGATAATTTTTCACTGATTTTCGGGTAATCACGATCACCCTTTGTATATCCATTTACTAAAAATAAGTCCAAGATAAGAAAATCTTCTGCTTCTTCAATGGTTTGGTATACTTCATCAAAGATCGAATGATCATAGAGTTCTTTTCCATCCTTCTGGTACGTAAGGTCGTATAGGAACTCTACATTTTCTTCAGGTATGGTATAGGTATTGCCGGCATAGGATATTCCCGGAGGTAACGGCTTAACGCGGTGGTATGCCATTACGACTGTAAGGATCAATATGATGACACCCCCGATCCACCAGCTTTTCTTCTTATACCACTTTTTCTTTGTTTTCAATTGAATTCCCCTGTTCTACTGTTTTTTTTCTTACTATACCCTTAATGGTAGGCGTAGAATCCGTTTTAACCGGGATGAGGAAACAATTTTTTACCCTGAACAAAAAGATAGGTCCAAGCAGTGATAACTGCCTGGACCTATCAGTATTAGTTGTTGATTTTCCGTTGGTATAAAAATAAGAGCAAAAGGGATATGGTCATCAATCCAATGAGAACCAAAAATGTATTCTGAAAGGAGCTTACCGGGAAGTCAGCTCCGCCCATTTCCACTATGATTCCACCAAGGACAGAACCAGAAGCACTGCCGACATAATGTATCAGTTGTTTCATCCCGATCCCCGAAGCGGTTAATTCTTTACTTAAGACCCGTGATACCTCGTTCGTCGAGCTTGAAGAAAGACTTGAGAAACCGAAGCTAGTAAACATGTAAGCCAGCATAATCATGTATTCACTGCCAGGAGATAAGAAATAGAAAATCAAAGTGGAAATAATGAGAAGGATATGAGCAAGAAACATCACTCTCATATTTCCGTATCGATCGATTAGTCTCCCTACATAGATGGCAGCCACTGCTGAAACCATGGCACCAGGAAAAATAATAAATCCGACAGTTGTAGGGTTTTTACCAAATACGTGCTGAAGCATTAAGGGCATGACGATTAAAATGGCAAAATGAGTGACAAAACCAAGAAAACTCATATAGAGAATCTGACGGTATCCCTTATCACGAACCAGACTGGGCTGGATAAAAGGTAAGTCAATCTTATGGATGCGAATCCACAGTCCACCCAAGAAGATGACGGAACCTGCGAAATAGTACCAGTGAAAGGTTGAGATGAAAAGGAGGAAAAAAGTGATCCCTATACCGGTCAAGAGCCCTCCCCATATGTCAAAATACCCTTTTTTGGTCTTTTCATCAGGCAAATAACGATACAAGATAGGAATCATTCCAAGGACGCATAACGTGATCAGAAATAAATAATTCCAATTCAAATAATCCGTGATCACCCCACCGACAACGGGACCCAATCCAAATCCGAGGGAAGAGGCAGAAGCGATCATCGCCAATGCCCGTCCACGCCTTGCCATAGGGACAAAACGCCCGGCAAACACCATGGATAACCCAGGGATCGCTGCTGCCCCTGCCGCTTGAAATAATCGAGACAGCAATAGCCAAGTAAAGGTATGGGCAAAAAAGCCTGTGAATGATGCGATTCCAAAAATGGTGATGCCTATAATGAGCAATCGCCTGATCGGGATGTAGTCTGCCAGGCGGGTGTACGTAATGGTGCAGATTGCAAGTACAATGGAATAGCCCGATACAATCCAGGCTCCTTCAGAAGGTGCCAACGAGAAATCCTTCAGGACATTGGGCAAAGCCACATTGAACATAGTCGTATTCATGACAACGAGCCATATAGTCAGGCTCAGGAATAAGATCGTCTTTGTATAGGAAGGTGATGCCTGTATGTGTTGTTCTTCAGTCACTTATGACCACCTCCGATAGATATTTAGATACTCGAAGTAATATACCATAAATGGAGGTGATATGAAATGAATTCGCCTGCTTTACAATCGGCCAGTAAAAGTTTAAATTTTTTAAATCAGTCTATTATATAAGGAGAATCTGTGAGGGGGATACCTATGTCAAAGCTCAATATTAAAGCATTTGTGTTCGATGCATACGGGACATTATTTGATGTTCACTCGGTCATAGAAAAGTGTAATGAACTCTTTCCGGATAAAGGGGAGGAAATCAGCCAGGTATGGCGCCAAAAACAACTAGAATACAGCTTTTTAAGACAACTCATGGGAACGTACACGACATTCTTCTCTATTACGAAGGATGCCCTCCATTATGCTTGCAAACAAGTAGGAGTCGGTCTCTCTGAGAAAAAAGAGAAAGAACTACTAAGTGCCTATTTAAAATTGAATCATTATGAAGAAGTAAAAGGTGTGCTGGAAAAACTGAAGCCTTCCCAAAAAGCGATTTTTTCCAACGGTTCCTTGGATATGTTATCACCATTAGTGGAGCAATCTTCTTTTGGACATTTAGTAGACGATGTTTTAACAGTCGATGAGGTCAAGCAGTTCAAGCCGACACCGATGTCTTACCAGCTGGTACTTGAAAAGCTTGGTGTCAGGAGAGAAGAAGTATTGTTTATGTCTTCTAACCCATGGGATATTGCAGGGGCGACCAACTTTGGTTTCTATACGGCTTGGATCAATCGTCAGGATAAGGTAATGGATGAATTAGGGGTAAGACCACATTACGAATACAAGGATTTAAATGGGATCCTAGAGCATTTTGGTTAATGAAAAGGGACTGTTCTTCTTACGATTAGAAGATCAGTCCCTTTTTATTTGGCTGGATCAAATACACCGGATTCAGACCTTGTCTTAGAGTGTTCTACGATCAATTTCAAGAATCTTCCCCTCCCTATCCCATACTATTCATTGTATAGTACAGATAGATCAATAGATTAGAATGTATAGGTAATAGATAACTAGTTTAAGATTCCTGTAGGAAAATCGACTATATTTATCGAAATCTACTGCATGAGGGGGATGAACATGACTGAAAAGTTGATCGAGATACGTGGCGTAGAAGTAGACTCTAAGACGAAATGTAAGCATTACCGAACCCAAAAAGATATCATCGCAATTAAATTTAAGTGCTGTAACACCTATTATCCTTGTCATAAATGTCATGACGATATCGCAGGCCATGATCCAATTATTTGGTCAAAGAACGAGTGGAATAAGAAAGCGGTTCTTTGTGGAGAATGTAAAAATGAGTTGACCATCTTACAATATATGAATTGTCAATCAGTATGCCTTCATTGTCAGGCATCCTTTAACCCTGGATGTCAGAATCATTATCATCTCTACTTTGAGGGATGAAAAAGGATGGAAGCTCTATAATCATTTAATGTTTCACGTGAAACGAAAGAGGTGAAGAAATGGAGCAAGCGACGTTTGCCGGGGGCTGTTTCTGGTGTATGGTGGAACCTTTTGATGAGAAGGAAGGAATTGAGCGTATTGTCTCCGGTTATACAGGAGGGGAAACGGCAAACCCGACATATAAAGAAGTGACATCAGGGAACACAGGGCATTATGAAGCTGTGCAAATCACTTTTGATCCCGACCTGTTCACGTACGAGAAACTGTTGGATCTTTACTGGAAGCAAATTGATCCGACTGATGCAGGAGGACAGTTTAAGGATAGGGGTGACTCCTACCGTACAGCCATTTTTTATCATGATGACATTCAAAGGAAGCTTGCAGAAGATTCAAAACGGAAGTTGGAGCAGAGTGGTGTATTTACGAAACCTGTCGTTACCAAGATCCTCCCTGCAAAAGAGTTTTATCCAGCCGAAGGATACCATCAAAATTTCTATAAGGAAAATGCCTTCCGATATGCCCTATATAAACGTGGATCTGGGCGAGAAGACTTTTTGAAGAAGTATTGGCCAAAGGATCGATCCTATTTAAAGGGAAAGTTAACTGAAATGCAGTACTTCGTTACTCAGGAAAATGGAACGGAACCACCGTACGAAAATGAGTATTGGGATAACACGGAAGAAGGTTTATACGTTGATATCGTTTCGGGTGAACCTTTGTTTACTTCCAAAGATCAGTATGATAGTGGGTGCGGCTGGCCCAGCTTTACAAAGCCCGTCATGGATGCGAGCGTCAAAGAACAATATGATCTCTCTCATCGTTCTACAAGAGTAGAAGTAAGAAGCAGGGAAGCTGATTCTCATCTCGGGCATGTGTTCACAGATGGACCCGGTCCTAAAGGTCTTCGGTATTGTATCAATTCTGCTTCTTTACGATTTATTCCCAAGGATAAGTTAGAAGAGGAAGGATACGAAGATTTTTTAATTTTGTTTAAAGGCAGATAAAAAGACATGGCAGCACAGGAGCCGCCATGTCTTTTTATCTTTCTACCTTCTCTTCAACCTTTTCCCAAAGATTTTCGATCCCTTGTACACGTTTAATCGATGTAATGGCGCCCTGGTGTAAACCCTCATGCCAATTAGCAAAGGAAAGAACTTCAGCTAAAGTGGTTAACATAGTATGTTCACCAAGAACAAATGGCTTTTCTCCTTTTTCATCCAAGCGACCGGAGAATGCTTCTTTCATTCTTTGCGGTTGTGCTTCCAATTTCTCACGAAGTTCCTTCAGTGTGGGAGGTGTGAGTGTATTCCAGGTGTCTGGGCTTGTATTGAAACCAAATAGCTCCCCATATTCAGGTGGAAGTGTTTTACGGTCGTTTTCCCCTGCAAAGGAGAATAACAGGTTTTCCTGAGAAAGCAGGATATGTCCTAAATTCCATCGGATTGAATTTCTGAAGCCAGGAGGCATTTCATCCGCCTGTTTTTCTGTTGTCGCATCGAGAGCAGCCAGTGTGCGGAGTCGTATGAATTCCATTTGTTGAAACAACATTTGTTCTTGCATTATATAATCCTCCTATTCAATTTCTCTTTAACGTATTCGAGGTCGGCATTGAGATTCCTCTACGAAAAGATGAACGGATCAGGAGAAATAAGAAAAGAATAACCTGACGCAGCGTTCCTGCCGGTTATTCTTCAGTCAAACAGCTAGTCATTACTAGTCTTGAGTTCGGTTTTTCTTCGTATTCGCTTGCCCGGTTGTAAACTCCACTAATTCAGAACTTGTTCGATTTTCTTTAGCATTCGTATTACTTTGAGCATTACGGTTACCTTTTTTAGTACGTCCCATTCAGAAATCCCTCCCAAAATAGTAACTCAAGCCTTTATAGTTTGAGACATAATCGAGGAAATATTCTTCTGCGAGATGCGACAAAATATGTCAAATACTTATTGATCCTGTTTATTTCCCAGGCTATATTCGACAATAATCGGGAGTTCTTTTCCAGAGTTCCGTCCCTTAATCGTTCACTTCAAACCTGGTGAGAGGTTTCTTCGCAGGCCCTTCAATCACTTCCCCATCAATGGAGAAGCGTGATCCGTGACAAGGACAGTCCCATGTGTGGTCTCCGTGGTTCCATTCGGTTTCACAGCCGAGATGGGTGCACGTGGTGTCTACGACGTGCAGTTTTCCTGTTTCATCCCGGTATCCACCACAGCGTCGCCCGTTCAAGTTCACAACGTCGCCCTCGCCTTTTTGTAGCTCCTGTACCTTCTTAGTTGGAATTTGAAGCTTTCCTTTAATGAGTTGTCCCGCTACATTTACATTCTCTTTGAAGAAATGCTTGATGCTTGGATCTGCGACAAAACGGGAAGGAGTATATACGTCAGCATAAATATGGTGATTTCCTAAAATTTGTTCAGATAGAATTTGCCCCGCCAGAGTACCTGACGTCATTCCCCATTTATTAAAACCGGTAGCTACAAAAATAGCAGGATGTTTTTCCGTTAATTTCCCGATGTAGGGTACCTTATCTAATGTAATCAGGTCCTGGGCAGACCATCTATAACGGATTTCTTCAATGCCGACGACTTCTTCCCCGAAATCCTTTAAAGCCTCATAGTGATCCATAGTATCTTTACCTTGCCCGGTTTTATGTTTATCCCCACCGATTAAAATGAGTCTTTCCCCATTTTCATCGTCTTCAAAACGGAGGGAACGTGTAGGATCTTCTGCACTTAAGTACATTCCGCCCGGATAGTCCTTTTTAGCTTTCACTCCAAGGACATACGAGCGTTCCGCATACATTTTAGTGAAATAAAAACCCATACCATCATAAAAAGGAAAGTGAGAGCAGATGACAACATGCTCACTATCCAGGTGATATCCGTCTGCAGTCACAACTTGAGTGGAGTCACCTTCATTAATGGTTTTAGCCGCCGTTCCTTCAAATATTTGACCGCCAAGTCCCGTATAAGAATCAACCAAGGCTTTAAGATACTTTAAAGGGTGAAACTGCGCCTGGGCTTTCATCACGACAGCGTTTTTAATGGCTAAATCGATTGGGAGTTTTTCGGTGAGCTCTCCCATAATTTCTAACTTCTGATACGCCTCGTATTCCTTCTGGATTTTTGTAGCGTATTGATCAGTAGTCGCGTAAACATACGAGTCCTCTTCTGTAAAATGACAATCGATATTTTCACTGGAAATCGTGTCTTTAATAAACTGAAGAGCCTTCGTCTGTGACAGATAATATTTCTTTGCAAACTCTTCTCCAAAATGTTGGATGAGCTCATCATAAATCAATCCGTGCTGGGCGGAAATCTTAGCCGTTGTATGCCCCGTTGTTCCGTTCAATAAGTGGTCAGCCTCAATCAGCGCCACCTTTTTTCCACCTTTAGCTAACAGATAGGCAGTGGTGATGCCTGCTATCCCGCCTCCAACAACGGTCACGTCCACTTTTATGTTTTTATCAAGCTTTTTAAACAAGGGGAGTTTAGCCGTTTCCCTCCAATAGGGCTCCGGTGTTTTGGAAAAAGCATTTTGGTGTTGTGTGTCCATATGAACGCTCCTTTATCTTTCTATTCCTTACCATTCTTTCCTGAAATGTAGAAAAAATAAGTGAAAAATAGGAAAAAAAGAGGCTGACTCCTTTGACGAGTCAGCCTCTTACCAATTTTTGTTTATGAATTTTGTAGTACAGAACCGTATTTCTCAGCAGAATCAACGGTCTGTTTTAATAGCATTGAGATGGTCACAGGGCCCACTCCACCTGGCACAGGAGTAATCGCGCTTGCTTTTTCATAACATGCGTCATAATCGATGTCTCCGACGTTCCCTTTGTTATAGCCGGCATCAAGAACGACAGCACCTTCTTTTATCCAGTCCCCCTGAATGAAGTTAGGTTTACCTACTGCTGCCACCACAATATCTGCAGTAGCGAGGATGTCAGGCAGGTTCTCTGTATATGAATGACATGTCGTCACCGTAGCGTTTCGATTCAACAGCATCATGGAAACAGGCTTTCCTAAAATCGGACTCCTTCCTACAACGACAGCGTGTTTTCCTTCAAGAGACACACCGTAGTAATCGATGATGCTCATGATTGCAGCAGGCGTGCAGGATGGAAACTCACCAAACCCCAGTGAATTTTGACCGAACCCGAGGCTCGTGACGCCATCAACATCTTTTTCAATGGAGATTGCTTCAAAAGCAGCACGTTCGTCAATATGATGTGGAACAGGATGTTGCAAGAGAATCCCATGAACAGAAGGATCTTGATTAAGTTCCTGGATCACATCCAACAGTTCATCCGTTGTCGTTTCCTTAGGGAGATGGATTTTTCTTGATTCCATCCCGATCTTCGCGCAGGCATTACCCTTCATCTTCACATACGTAGCAGAAGATGGATCATCTCCAACAAGTACAGTCGCAAGACATGGGGTAGTACCATTTTCCTTTAAAACAGCGACTCTCGACTTTAGGCTTTCCTTTACCTCAGATGCAACAAGTTTCCCGTCTAATACTAGTGGTTCCACTGCAATCCCTCCTGATTATAGTAAAAGAAGACAAGGGTATCCCCTTGCCTCCTGCCCAGGCGAACGGCTAATGGCTCATGATTTATAAGATGCGCAGCTCCCTTGTGGTTGATTCCACATTTTCGCCAGTCACTGCTTTATTTATTTTCAATTCGATTATAACACGAATATAAATCATATTTCCAGTATTAATGTTCGTGTTTTTTACAAAACTACATCAAAAGGCTGATAGTCTGCTACATCAAATTTTCCATTACCCATGACCCCCTTTAGACGATTTGTTGAAAGGGGACTTTTCATAAACTATGAGTAATAAAAGTTAGGAAAGGGGAAGTAAACATGTTGAAAAATAAAGTAGTCATGATAACCGGAGCTTCCAAAGGGTTGGGAAGGGCCCTCGCCTTACAATTTGCCAAGGAAGGGGCAAAGCTTGCGATCTGTGCCCGGACGAGTGGACCCCTATTGGAGGTTGAGAAAGAATTGAAGGCGTTAGGGGCAGAGGTGGTTGCATTAAAAGCCGATGTTTCTGATTCCCGGGATGTCGACCGTTTTGTTTCTGTCACGGAGGAAGTACTGGGGGGAGTCGATGTTCTTTTTAACAACGCATCCGTTTTTGGCCCTGGTCCGCGTTTGTTGGCCGATTATCCTGAAGAAGAATTTCTTGAGGTGCTGAAAATCAATGCATTGAACCCATTTTTAGTAACGAAAAGAGTCCTTCCTGGAATGATCAGCAGGGGGAATGGTTCAATTATTAACTTAACGTCAGAAGCGGGTAAAACAGGCTTTGCTGAGTGGGGAGCTTACGGAATTTCAAAATTTGCCGTCGAGGGTTTAACCCAAACGTGGGCCGATGAGCTGAGTGATACAGGGGTGCGGGTGAATATGGTCGATCCAGGGGAAATGGATACGGACATGCACGAGAAGGCTGTCCCGGAATGTGATTATCCACTTGCGAACCCTCATGATCACCTTGACGTCTTTTTATATCTTGCATCCGACGCTTCAGAAAACGAGAATGGGAATCGATTTGAAGCGCAGGAATTCCGGATGGAATCGGGGCGGGGAGAATGAATGAAACGGCTAAGACATTTGATATCCCTTCCCATTTAAACGCATCTACTCCCATAGAGATTCAAGGATTTGAAAGAGACGAAGTAAAGTTGATGGTGTTGAACCGTGAGACCGGTAAATGTGATCATACCCGATTCAAGCAGTTACCCGATTTTTTAAATAAGGGGGATGTACTTGTTTTAAACAACAGCCGGACCATTCCTGCCTCTCTAAAGGGGAAGCAAGGAAACAGATGTTTCGAAGTTCGTTTATCCAGAAAAATAGATGATGACTGTTGGGATGCGCTTATCATAGGAGACTTCTATCAAGCGGGGGAACCGATTTGTTTCTCAGATGGAGTTCGGGCCAACATGGTGGATGAAGGTAGTGAAGTACCGCTGGTGCAATTGAAATTTAACAGAAGTGGTGTTGAGCTTTTTGATTTTATTTACAGAAACGGAGAGCCGATCCGATATGAATATATCGATTCTCCATGGCCGCTTGATTGCTACCAAACCGTATATGGTTCAGTCCCCGGATCTGTGGAAATGACCTCTGCCGGCAGGGCCTTTTCGTGGAAGTTGATACAATCCTTGAAGCAGAAAGGAATTGAGATCGTGTTCATACAGCTTCACGCAGGTTTGAGCTATTACGGAGATGATCGCTGGCCGACACCAAAAAACCATCCCGAAGAATACCATGTAGGTTCAGGGACAGTGGATAAAATCATTAAGGCAAAGAATAGTGGAAAACGGGTCATTGCAGTGGGCACTACAGTTGTTCGTGCCCTTGAGACCGTCATGACTCAATATGGACAGCTAAAGCCTTCTGAAGGGGTAACAAACTTATATATATCGGGGGATACGCCCCTCCGACTCGTAGATGGTCTCATCACGGGGCTGCATGAACCGGAAGCAAGTCATCTGGATCTCTTGAAGGCTTTTATTTCAGAGAAGAAATTATTGAACGCCTATCAAACTGCGCTGTTAAAAAACTATAAATGGCATGAGTTTGGTGATATGAATGTAATTTTGTAAGGAGAATGGATATGAGACTTCATCATATTGGAATGAATGTAAAGAGTTTAGTCCGGTCGAAAGAATTCTATCAATCTTATTTTGGGTTTGAAGAGGAAACGTACTTCGAATGGGGCAGTGAGAAAATACTATTTATGAAAAAGAATGATTGTCGATTGGAGCTCATTGAAGAGCCCGGGGAGGATAACGGCTCAAAGCGGAAATTTCTTCATCTTGCCTTGGCAGTCACCGATCTGGAAACGGAGATTGGTCTATTAAAGGATAGCGGGTTAGTACCTGTTGAGGGCCCTGTTGTTCTTGAAAATGGCTGGAAAGTGGTTTTTTTCTTCGGACCTGACGGGGAAATCATTGAGTTGGTTGAAGGGTAGAGAATTTTTTTAATTAGTTGAGCTGATACCTTGGAGAAATATACTTTTTTAGCTTGGAGACTCAGTAGATCCAGGGGATTCAAAGTGTGATCTGCTTTTTTGAGAGTCGCAATTTAATGAATCCAGCGGAAATGACTGATAATCCAGCCGTTTTTCATGAAAATCCAGCGGGAATAGCCGATAATCCAGCCGTTTTTCGTGAAAATCCGGCTGAAATCACAAATAATCCGGCCGATTAACAAAAAATGTAAAAAGAGGAGGAGCCCTATACGAAATTTTCACCAGTGAATTATCCCCACCAACCCCATAGGTTTTATGAAATTTTTTTGTTTCTTATTCTGTGATACATTTATCCGGGTAATCATTGAAATGACTATGGTGTAGGAAGGGATTTTCATGAATAGAGAATTAGTTTTACGTTGGTCGTTCTTCTTTACAGGCCTCCTTGTACTTGCATTTGGCATAAGCTTGACGATCAAAGGGAAAGACCTTGGAATCGGACCTTGGGATGTGTTTCATTATGGACTATTTAAGCAGCTCGGACTGACGATTGGTACATGGTCCATTATTGCGGGCTTTGTTATCTTGTTCGTAACGGGAATTGGAACGAAGTCATTCCCTAAAGTCGGTGCTTTTATTAATATGCTGTTAATCGGTATTTTCATAGATTTATTTAATTATGTTCTTCCTAATCCTCAATCGTTATTGGCACAGTCCATTGTGTTTGCGATAGGGATTGTTGTGATCGGGTACGGTATCGGATTATATGTGTCAGCTGACTTGGGTGCAGGACCCCGTGACAGCCTGATGCTGCTCGTAGTTGAAAAGACGGGCTGGAAAGTTCAGTGGGTACGGAATGGAATGGAGATCATTGTATTTTTCTTCGGCTGGTTACTCGGTGGTCCTGTCGGGATCGGGACGGTCATTATCGCACTGGGGCTCGGTTCCATCGTCGGATTCTCATTACCACAAAGTAAAAAGCTTCTTCACTTTCTCCTTATGAGACAAATGACAAAAAGAAACAATCCTTTAGCAAGCTAAGGGATTGTTTCTTTTTTGTTTAAAAGAGGTATTCTCCCACATTAGAAAGAAGTAAGAATAGAGTTAGTGCAGACAGGAGAGGATTAAATGGAAATCAAGCTAGACTATCATATATGTGCAACGAACAAGCTACTACCTTCATTACATGAGAAGGAAACAGTAAAAGAATGAAAGAGCTGGTAGACTACTGTTATATCTGTCGGAAGCCACTTTATTGTTTAGATGGTTTTTTTAACGGTGTGCAAAAGGAGAATGGAAAAAGCAGTTGTTTTGAATGCGAAGAACAAAATCAAAAGGTGGAGAAAAAAGATGGGACATGAGTATTCTGATAAAATCATCACTCTATTAAAAAAGCATCAAAATAGTGAAAACCGGGAAGCCATGGAAGCTTATATGAGGAATCAATTTCAGTTCTATGGAATCAGGACGCCGGAGCGCACAGCTTTACTACGGGATTTTCTGAAGGAAAACGGTAAACCACCAGTCGAAGAATTGCCTGAAATCGTTCGTTCCCTTTGGTCTGAACCTCAAAGGGAATGTCAATATATGGCTCTTTCCCTATTAGATAAACAATCCAGATATTTAACAAAAAAACACCTGCCCCTTTTGGAAGAAATCATTACAGAAAAATCCTGGTGGGATACAATCGATCATATTGCTCCCAATCACGTAGGGAAGATTTATCAAACCGAAGAAGATGACGCATACTTGGAGAAATGGATCCATTCCGATAATATGTGGTTGAACCGGATATCCATTTTATATCAATTGAAATATAAAGAAAAAACAGATCGGGATCGTTTGTTCAGATACATATCATTGCATAATGGATCAAAGGAATTTTTCATTCAGAAGGCCATCGGTTGGGCGCTCCGGGAGTATTCCAAAACGGATCCGGAAGCGGTTCAGCAATTCATCGAATCAGAAAAGCTGGCACCGTTAAGTAAGCGGGAAGGAATGAAACATATCCAAAGAAGGGCCAAGGAAGGGAAAACCGTTGAAAAGTAGTGAGTGTAGTAAGCATCTGAACATGAAACTCATCTACTTTAAGTAAGGGGGATTCCTCTTTTAAAATTAGGTATTCACCCTGTCCTCAATCTGGTATAAAGTAAGGACAGATATATGTGAGAGGGGCATGAGGTTATGAATTGGAATGATTGCATCGAGAGAACGAATACACACTCCGTTAAATGGTCGTTTCCTGCCGAGGATGTAATTCCTATGTGCATCGCAGACATGGACTTTCAAGTGTCGCCTGCCATTGTCGAAGCGATGAATCGAAAGGCTCAGCATGGCATATACGGCTATACGACATTCAGCGATCGATACTTCGAGTCTGTTATTTCCTGGTGGAAGAGACGCTTCCATATGGATATAGAAAAAGAGTGGATCAGCTTTAGTCCGGGAATCATCCCGGGTATCAATGTATTGTTGTCCGTATTGACGGAACCTGGAGACGGTGTAATCATTCAAGATCCCGTTTATTATCCTTTTTACAGTACGATTGAGAACCATGGATGCTCGGTTATAAAAAATACGCTTTTCTATAATGATGGAGAATACTCAATTGATTTTGATGACTTAGAGGAGAAGGCATCCCATCCGAGGACGAAACTCCTTATTCTTTGCAGTCCTCATAATCCTGTTGGACGGGTATGGACGAAAGAGGAATTAAGGAAGATTGGTTCAATCGCTAAAAAGCATGACCTATGGATCATTTCAGATGAAATGCATGGGGACCTGGTATACAAAGGATATGAGCACGTTCCACTGTTCAAGGGGGATGAGAGCTTAAAAGAGCGCAGTATCCTTTGTGCAGCTCCAAGTAAGACCTTTAATATTGCCGGACTGCAAACGTCCATCCTTCTTATACCAGATAAAGAGCTAAGAGAAAAATATAATGAGAAGCTGACCGGCTATGGCCTGATGAGGCCGAATGTATTTGGGATTGAAGGGACGATTGCGGCTTATGAGGAGGGGGAACCCTGGCTTAATGAGCTATTAATGGTGCTTGAAGAAAATAAACAGTATGTACTGAATTATTTAGAGCAGCATATTCCAGAGCTGAAAGGCATCACCCCACAGGCTACTCACCTCATCTGGATGGATTGCACAGATTTAGGCATGACAGGTGAAGAGCTGTGTACGTTTTTCCTGGAAAAGGCCAGAGTGAAGTTTGATGAGGGCTTCAAGTTTGGTCAGAGTGGACACACCTTTGTCAGAATGAATATCGCCTGTCCGAAAGAGCGGATCGACTTGGCGTTAAGGAGGATGCACGAGGCGATTCTGGAGTATAGGGTCAACCGTAACGTCATTAAATAAGCAGAGGATGAACAAATGGGATGTCATTTGTTCATCCTTTTTTCTTTAAAAGAAATAGAGCACGAAGGCACCGATACTTCCTGATAACAGAACATATAGTAACATCGGAACAACGGTTATCCGGATGATCTGACCTTCTTTTCCGCTAAGCTGAACAACAGATGCAGCCGCCACTACATTCAGGACACATACCATATTTCCAGCGTTGGCCCCAAGTACCTGCAGGGATAAAACGGTTTGGGGATCTGCTCCGATTTGATCGGCAACACTAAATTGAAAGAGAGAAAACATCATGTTACTAAACGTGGCGCTCCCAGAGATGAAAGAGCCGAGTGCTCCGATGAGGGGAGCGGCAAAGGGCCATCCTTCACCCACTAAACCTGACACCAAAGTGGCAAGCTCCATTGGCATGCTCACCAAATCACTTTCGTTCACACCGGAATTAATGAAAATCCTTACCATGGGAACGGCAGCCATTAATGAGATGATACTTCCTTTAATCGTGAATAAAGATTGTCGGAACGTCTCTTTTATTTGAAGGATACTCATTTTATGAACGATAAATGTCAGGAGCATCACTACCAAAAAGATCGTACCGGGCAGATAAAGCGGTTCAAATTGAGTTGAAATATCTGTTCCTAAAATATTGCTCCAGCCTACTTTGACACTTCTGAGCCATTCCTTTACGGGTAAAAGATTCAATCTGGTTAATACCAAGAGAACAGCTACAAGTAAGTAAGGGATCCACGCTAACCAAATCGGCATTTTCTTGGCAGGGATTAATTCTGGATCAGGATTTTTTTCAGGCAGTGTTTCAAAATCCCAAGCCTCATCCGGTAATAAGAAACCTCGCTTCGCAGCAGGAACGACGATCAGCAGTCCGACTAGTCCACCGATAATGGAAGGGAACTCTGGACCTAAGAAAGTGGCTACAAGTAAAGCCGGTAATGTAAACGATAGACCTGAAAAAAGAGAGAACTTCCACAGGGCAAGCCCTTCTTTAAAGGAGCGGTTCGGACCGAAGAAACGGGTCAGCATCACGACAAGCAAGAGGGGAATGAAGCTCCCTATGAATAAATCGATACTCACAGCCTGACTGGCTACACCGCTTAAATAATCCAACATAGGTTGAGTTCCCACGGTTTGTTCCACCTGTCCCGCAAGGTTTCCTCCCTGTCTCAATCCTTGATCGATCCCTACCATAATCGGAGTACCCACCGCACCGAACGATACGGCACTGCTATCTGCAATAAGAGCCAGTGACACGGCTGCGAGGGGAGGAAACCCTAATGCAACAAGCAGTGGCGCTGCCAAGGCAGCAGGCGTTCCAAATCCAGCTGCACCTTCAATAAAAGAGCCGAATAACCAAGCAATGATGATGACCTGCACACGGCGGTCCGGGGAGATCATAGAAAATCCATTGCGGATGGTCTCCATGGCACCGCTGTTCTGCAGCGCATTCAAAAGCAGGATCGCTCCAAAGACAATCCAAAGAATAGTGAAAGCAATAATGATTCCCTCAACCGTGGCAGCACCGACCTGTATAAGAGGTACCTTCCAGAATACAAGACTTAATATGACAGTCAGGAAGAAGCTGACAGGCATTGCAACAGAAGCCGGCAACCGCAAAATCACAAGGAAAATGAGAACGGCTAATACCGGGGTTAATGAAGTTATGAGTTCAAGAACAGACATTTCCATCACCTGCTTTAAGAGTATATATTTATTGTATTATAAGTTTGTGAAATATTTCACATAATTTGTGGATAGTTTATGACAGATGAAGAAAAAATAGTAGATATTGTTATTAAAAATTGAAATCCATGATAGAGTTCCTAATAGTAATTTTGTCTTTGTCCAAAAGTCATTTTAGCATCAAAATGTAGGAGCACAGAGTGGATTGTAGCGGAAGGCAAGGCACTTGACTCCTGCGGGCACTAGAGGAAAAGTCGAGACCACGCAGGGCAAGCACGAGGAGGCTCGACTTCCTCCCAGGGGAATGTTGTGCCTGTAGCGGAAAGAAACGGTCCATCTTTTCGCTCTAACCCCATCCGAAAGTAGAAATGTTTTACTCGAGTAATTGCATGAAGTCGCTCATACAAACACAAACTAAATTGATAAGATATATTTTGTCCATCACCAAAAAACATGTTAAACTAAGAATTAGAATAATCATTAGCAATTATAAAGAATCAACTGATAAATAGTGTGTTTTTGGAGTGGACATTTGTTTTTAAAACGCTTACATAACAGGAGGATAAGGACATGACAAGTAAAACATTAGATCATTTTTTACAAGAAAATCTTGAGGATTTAAAATCACGAGGATTATATAATGAGATCGATCCATTGCAAGGTGCAAACGGTCCGATGATTACGATTAATGATAAGAAGCTTGTGAACCTTTCTTCTAATAACTATCTGGGACTCGCTACTGATGAACGCCTTAAGAAGGTAGCGATTGAAGCGGTGAAAGAATACGGTGTAGGGGCTGGAGCTGTTCGTACAATCAATGGTACCCTTGATCTTCATGTGAGACTGGAAGAGAAGCTCGCGAAGTTTAAAGGAACAGAAGCAGCGATCGCTTATCAATCAGGATTCAACTGTAATATGGCTGCCATTTCAGCGGTTATGGATAAGAATGACGCAATCCTTTCTGATGAACTGAACCATGCTTCCATCATTGACGGCTGCCGTCTTTCGAAGGCAAAGATTATCCGTTTTGGTCACTCAGACATGGAGGATCTTCGTGCGAAAGCTAAAGAAGCGAAGGAATCTGGTCAATACAAGAAAATCATGATTATCACTGACGGAGTATTCTCTATGGATGGAGATGTTTGTAAACTTCCTGAAATCGTTGAAATTGCTGAGGAATTTGATATCATGACGTATGTAGATGACGCTCACGGTTCCGGGGTCCTTGGAAAAGGTGCGGGAACGGTCAAGCACTTTGGCCTGGCAGACAAAGTAGACTTCCAAATGGGTACGTTATCGAAAGCAATCGGTGTAGTTGGTGGATATGTGGCAGGAACTCAGAACCTGATCGACTGGTTGAAGGTCCGCTCACGTCCATTCCTATTCTCTACATCCCTGACGCCGGCAGACGTTACGGCTTGTACAGAAGCACTTGACCTGATCATGAACTCCACAGAGCTTCAAGATAGTATGTGGGAAAACAGCCGTTACCTGAAAGAAGAGTTGACGAAGCTTGGCTTTGACATCGGGAACAGTGAGACGCCAATCACTCCCGTTATCATCGGCGAAGAGCAGGCAACCCAGGACTTCAGTAAACGTTTATATGAAGAAGGCGTATATGCCAAATCTATCGTGTTCCCAACAGTACCAAGAGGAACAGGTCGCGTTAGAAACATGCCTTCAGCAGCACATACGAAAGACATGCTCGATCAAGCGATTAAGGCATATGAAAAAGTCGGTAAAGAAATGGGAATTATCTAATCCCACTTTTAAATAACGTGATAGGGTCTGGCTTTAAGAGTCAGCCCTATCTGTATGAATGATGAAACGATATCACCAAAGGGAAATGCAGGAGGAAATACGATGAAAAAGATTCTATTAACGGGTGCATTAGGACAAATTGGTTCTGAACTTACCAATAGACTACGGGAAGTATATGGTTCAGATAACGTGATCGCAACGGATATTCGTGAGACGGATAGTCCGGTTGTGAAGAACGGGCCTTTTGAACAACTGGATGTCACGGATGCCGGGAAAATGTTTGATATTGCTAAATCAAATAAGGTAGATACCATTATTCACTTGGCTGCGCTATTATCGGCAACAGCAGAAGCAAAACCTCTCCTTGCTTGGAATTTAAACATGGGTGGACTTGTAAATGCTCTTGAAGCAGCCAGAGAATTAGAATGCCAATTCTTCACACCAAGTTCGATTGGGGCATTCGGTCCATCAACGCCAAAAGATTCAACTCCACAAGACACCATCATGCGCCCTACTACAATGTACGGAGTAAACAAAGTGTCTGGAGAACTTCTATCTGATTATTACTTCACGAAATTCGGGGTGGATACAAGAGGCCTGCGTTTCCCTGGACTGATTTCGTATGAAACACTGCCTGGTGGTGGAACCACTGATTATGCGGTAGAGATCTATTATGAAGCAATCAAGAACAACCAGTATACCTCATACATCGGGGAAGGAACCTACATGGATATGATGTATATGCCCGATGCCCTTAATGCGATCATCGACCTTATGGAAGCGGATGGCTCAAAGCTTGAGCACCGTAATTCCTTTAATGTGTCATCTATGAGCGTAGCACCTGAGGATATTGCAAAAGCGATCCGCGTCCACCAACCGGACTTTACATTGGATTATAATGTGGATCCCGTTCGCCAAGGCATTGCTGAAAGCTGGCCGAACGCCATCGATTCCAGCGCAGCCATGAATGAGTGGGGCTTCAAAGCAGATTACGACTTAGCCAAAATGACAGCTGATATGTTAGAAAAATTAAAAACGAAGTAAACAGAATGATCCCTGAGAAGCGATAGTTTCTTAGGGATCTTTTTGATTCCACAAAAAGAATTCAATCTTTACCCAACTTAAAAGAGATTGTTTTTAAATTAATTGGTTTTATTCTTTAAAATTCTAAAATACGACAAAATATGACAATTATTAATAGTAAACTGGAACGGAAATGTTATACTGAAAAGGAAGCAAACAAACGCTGTTGTCCCTCTCTTGTCGTGGAAAAAAATGGTGAAAACCTATCTGAATTATGCTAAGATTCAGAAGTCGAAGGATTTTACATAGGGGGGTTCAGATGAGAGAAAAATTAAAAGTATTCGGTATACCTATAGGAATCATGCTCCTATTCATATCTGCCTTGTTCTTTCACCAGCTGCTCTTAGTGAAAGAGTTACCTCAGCCCAACTGGAGCCGTTCTCTTCCACTCGATTTCACATCCAAAGAGAAACCACAGATCTTTCAAAATGATGATAAGCTTTACTTGTCGAGCGAAGGAACGGTCCACGCATTTTCAATCAATGAGGACATGCAGGTATCTGATGAAAAAGTGATGAATACTAAGATTACAAGAGGTTATCCATTTTGGTCCAATGGGAATGACGTGATTTATTATAAAAATAGAAATCTGGTCCTGACTCATAACAATGAGGATCAAATTCTCTCAGGAGATATTACAGGATTAGGAGCCGCCTCCAATAATGTATATTATTGGAATGGCAATCAACTTTATGAGTATAACGTGGCAGAAGGTTCTTCTAATGAAATCTATACCTTTCAGTCTGAAATTTCAGATATTCATATAGGAGATAACGGAAGTGCCATCATTCAGGTAAAACAAGATGATACTCATGACTTCGTCTACTATATGAATGAAAACCGGGAAGTAAGTGAGAAGCCTTTTCTCCTGGTAAATACGGCGCCGAACAAAAAGGTGGATGGTTTAACATTTAAAGTAGCAGACGATCAGCTCACTATGCTATACAATGAGAAATCACGCACTCAAGGGACACTTTCCTACAATGTATACAAGGTTCAGGTTCCATTAGAGGAAATGGGGTCATCGATCTTAACCGGAAGTAAGATTGAATTTGAAAATAAAGATACTGGGGAAAAGCTGACGAGTCCCGGCGGGGTACAGTTTGTAAGCGTTGAGGGAGAAGAATTCGTGGTGTTCACTTCAGAAGGACAGCGGATTGGTGATAATAGTGCAATGAGCATCTATTCGGCCCCTTTTCAAAATCAAGAAATCCTAGAGGGCTCTCCTATCAGCACGACAAAACATGTCACATTTTCTCCTGTGCAATTAACGGACAAGGCACTGGTTTGGTTTAATTATGATGGTGGTACATATGAACTATACGGGGCATCTCAGAACGATCAAGTTGTTTCAGAAAGTACGAACTGGTCAAAAAGATCAGTGAAAGAAGCATTGAACAACGGCGTTCTCATGATGTTCAGCAGTCTGGTGACGATATTGACATCCTTTTACTGGGTGCTTCCATCACTCTTTTTATTAATATTATTGTATATATTCAGACCCAATGTGTTTGAAAAAGACGGGATCAGCTGGGCAGAGTATGCATCGATCATCATTTTTATGCTGATGCCGATCAGCTATACAAGCAATGCGATGAACGCTTATTTTTATCAGGTGGCTCCGGAATACTTTGTGTTTCCCGGAAGCGGCTACGCACTATTATTGTTGATTAGTGCAATCACCTGGGTAATCTGGAAAATAGGTCGTGATCCTGATTGGGGATCTTTTGCAGGTGCCTTTTACTTTATGGGAATCTATATTTTATTTTATATTACTTCAATCGGTCCATATATATTTAACTTATTTTAACGAACAAAAGTATGAGTGAGACGGGTGACGGGATGAGAGAGACAAAGAATAGCATAATGAAACACACATTCTACAACAAAATAATGATTGTCATGGCTCTATTTGTCTTTCAGCTCATCGCTGTACTCATTCTGGATAAGCCATGGAATGTGATTGCATCCCTTCTATCAACCATTGTGGGAGGAGCCGTTCTCGCACTCTCAATAAAAGAAGGGAAATCGTTTCTTTCAGAGCATCAAAAATTATTGGAAGAAGAAAACCAGCTTTCAACTCTTCTTCATTCCCTGCCGGATTTTGTATGCTTTAAGGATGGAGAAGGCCGTTGGTTAAAGGTCAATCAATTTGGTCGTAAGCTGTATAATCTTGAGGGAATCGATTATGAAGGAAAGACAGACCGTGATCTGGGTGAACTCGTTCCATTCTTTAAGGACGCCTTCGACTATTGTATTGACTCCGATGAACAATCGTGGAAAGCGGAAAAGGTAACGAGATGTGAAGAGGGATTCTACCTTCCGAACGGTGAATACAAGACCTTTGATGTCATTAAAGTCCCATTATTTCACTCGAATCACACAAGAAAGGGGTTAGTCATCATTGGCAGGGATATTTCACAGCAGAAAATAGCAGAAGAGATGCTATTAAGAAAAGAGAAGCTGTCTGTGGTCGGAGAGCTTGCGGCAGGAATCGCCCATGAAATCCGGAATCCCCTTACAAGCATCAAGGGCTTCATTCAACTGCTGGAAGAGAATGAGCATGTACCCGACCACTATCTTACCGTCATGTCCTCCGAGATGGATCGTATCAATCAAATCGTCGGAGAGCTGCTCATTTTATCTAAACCTCAAATGAGGGAATACCGACACTTTGATATGAGTGAAGTCCTTAATTATGTGATCAAGGTAATGGGACATGAAGCGATCCTTAAAGGAATCACCTTAAATGTTGAAGTGCCATCCTCTCCGATTTGGGTATTTGGAGATAAGAATCAATGCGTGCAGGTCTTTATTAATATTATTAAAAATGCGATTGAATCAATGGATGAAGGAGAAATCCATGTCGATTGGAAGGTATTGAACGATACGATCGTTATTGCAATACAAGATCAAGGGGTTGGGATTCCCTCTGATCGTCTAAAGAGACTGGGAGAGCCGTTCTTCACCTTGAAAGAAAAAGGAATGGGGCTCGGGCTGACCATTAGTCAAAAGATCATTGAAGACCATAAAGGGTCTATACTCATTGAATCAGAAGTGAAAAAAGGAACAAGGGTGGAAGTAACACTGCCGGTGAAAAATAAGTAAAAGTAAAGGCTGCCTCAACTTGATGCAGCCTTTTACTATGCAAACATGTTCTAGGGGACGGAAGAAGGCTGTGCAGGCATTGAAGAAGGACTTCATGCTCGGAAATGTCCATAGTCGGAGCAGTTAGGGAGCGGATGAAAAAGGATTAATGAATGGAAAAGTACACGAATAGGATGAAAGGAACGTCCATACAGGCTTGCTCGACTGGACATAGTCATTTGCTGGCATTCAAAAAATAAAGGAGATGTGAATCATGACAAAACCAACCGTCCTCCATTCCTTTCATCCATTGGGCCAGTTAGAACAATTCCGGAAGGATCCCCTCCTGTTTTTAGAAGAGATGGGAGAGAAAGACGAAGAAAAAGTTCAGTTTCGTTTTGCCAATCGAACCGTTCATTTACTCATGTGCCCAGCATTGGTGAAAGAGGTACTCGTCACCCAGTCAGATTCCTTTCATAAATCAAAGCAATTCAGGGAACTGTCCCTATTGATTGGAGAAGGACTTGTGACGAGCGAGTCGCCGCTACATACAAAACAGAGAAAAACGATTCAACCTTATTTTACCCCGCGTCATATTCAGCAGTATACGACTGAAATGATCGAGTCTGCTTCTTCTATGATGGAGAGCTGGGAGATGAACTGTTCCAGGGACATCTCCAAGGATATGATGGAGGTTACCCTGGCGGTCATTACGAAAACCATGTTTAATATGGATGTTAGAGATGGCCATCAGAAAGTTGGTGTGCGCCTTGAAACCATTATGGAGACTGCAACAAAACGAATACGCTCCTTCCTTAAGCCACCGCTATCTTGGCCGACTGCTGAGGTGAAGCAATATAAGACATCCATTCAAGAATTAAAGCGTGTGGTGGAGGAGATCATCCATCAAAAAGAGTATCATCGGGATGGGAAAGAGGATTTACTTCACGCCTTACTTCATGCCAGGGATGAGGAAGGCAATAGTATGTCCAGAAACCAGCTCATGGACGAAGTAATGACCGTCTTTGTGGCTGGCCATGAAACGACAGCGAATCTCCTTTCCTGGTTCTTCTATGCGCTTGAGTGCGATAAGAAGGTGAAAGAACAAGTTTATGAAGAAGTCGATAGAGTAGTAGGAACCGATGAATTAAGTAGTGGGCATCTCTCGCACCTCCATTATACGCGGCAAGCTCTTCAGGAAACACTACGCTTGTATCCTCCCGTTTGGATGTTTGGAAGAATCGCTGTTAAAGATGTCATGATTGGTCCTCACCTTATCAAAGAAGGTGAGAACGTCCTTGTGTCACCATACCTGATGCATAGAAATGAGAAGTATTTCCCTGATCCTTTAACATTTGATCCTGAGAGATTTCTAGAAGCACATGCCAAAAAGACTCCGCCCTATGCCTATTTTCCATTTGGAGGAGGACCCAGAGTCTGTATTGGCAATCACTTTGCCATACAAGAAGCATTGATCATTGCTGCTTTATTCGTACAGCGCTTCACGTTCAAAATGCCTGATAGTCAGAAGGTGGAATGTCACCCCCTCATTTCGTTAAGACCTAAAGGTGGATTAACTATGAAGATTGAAAAAAGGGATAACTGCATGTAAATAAAGACTGTTTTGTAAAAGATTAATGTTTAATAGAGGTTAAACAAAAGGGTTTGTTTGATAGTTTGTTTATCATCTAATCATTTATATGAGCAGTATGAAGGTAGAAGCACAGAGTGGATTGTAGCGGAAGGCAATTGACTCCTGCGGGAAATAGAGGAAAAGTCGAGACCCCACAGGGCAAAGCCCGAGGAGGCTCGACTTCCTCCCCGCGGAAAGCAATTGCCTGGAGCGGAAAGGAACGGTCCACGATTTTTTAACACTTACACTCATTTTATGCAAAGCAAATGGGTGAAAACAGCGGTAAGCGAGTGACTGAAAAGTTTAATAGTAACAAAGGAAATAAAAAACCCAGGTTCAAATCTGAACCTGGGTTTCATTCATCCATTAAAAAATCATATGAGCAATCGCCACAATGAAAAGTAAAGTCAAGAATGTACGCTGTAAGAAGATGATCACTAAGTCCTTGAAATCAACAGGAATCTTTGAACCTAGTAATAACCCACCCACTTCTGACATGTAGATTAATTGTGTCACAGATAAACAAGCAATGACGAACCTCGTTAAATCACTTTCAATTCCAGATCCGAAGATGGCTGGAAGGAACATGTCTGCAAAACCGACAAGGATTGATTGAGACGCTTCTGCTGCTTCTGGAATTTGTAAAAGCTCCAGTAATGGAATAAGCGGCATACCGATATATTCAAAGAACTTCGTGTTTTCCGCTACGATAAGTGCCGTTGTACCGATCGCCATAACAATTGGTGCTACACCCATCCACATATCCAACACATTCTTCATGCCATCAGTGAAAAATTTAGAAGTACTATTGTTGTTTTTCGCTTGAACAAGGGCTTGCTCATATCCATACCCAACGCGGCTGTAGCCTTCAGGAATGACCTCCATCGTGTTCTTGCCTTCTTGTCCATTATAGTAAGTGTCAGGCTTACGGGATAGAGGCGGGATTCGTGGCAATACAATTGCGGCAATAATCCCTGAAAGAGCCACTGTAAGATAGAAAGGAATGAAATAGTCTCCAAGACCAACCTCTGAAATGACGACTAAACTAAAGGTAATGGATACAACGGAGAAGGTTGTACCGATGATGGCTGCTTCCTTCTTGGTGTAATAGCCTTCCTCATATTGTTTGCTTGTCAGCAGTACCCCGATCGTCCCGTCTCCCAACCAGGAAGCTAAACAATCGATGGAGGATCGCCCTGGCAGACCGAATACAGGACGCATCACTTTTGTTAAGAGAGCACCGAATAATTCAAGTAGACCGAAATTCAATAATAAAGGTAGAAAAAGTCCGGCAAATAAAAATACAGAGAAAAGAATGGTGAGAAGTCCATCCGGGTTTAATAGGAGTCCACCCGTTGCGTCAGACCATACCCATTCAGGTCCTAATTTGAATAGCGTCATGATTGCAAACACAGCACCAAGGACTCTGACAAAAACCCATACAGGCCTTACATCGAATAGACTTGTGAAAAACGGTGATTTTTCAATGAAGGCTGGATGTAAGAGCTTTGTGATCAATGTTCCCAATACAGTAAGGATGATTAGTCCCGTCATGATCGCAGGTATATAACTCCCGATCCAGTCCTGTAATAGCCCTGAAAGAACCGCAATCGGTATCGTGATTCCGTCCTCCTGTGGAATCGGCACCATAAAAAGAAAAATTCCCAATAGGGAAGGAATGATAAATCGTAAATGACTTGTTAATGTAAAGCGATGTTGTCGATTCATAAATTCACCTCAGATGTAGTTATAACGGAAAATGAAACATTATTCATTTTAATGCATACATATAAATTTGTCCATAGGAAGTTCCAAGTAGGGAGATTATGCATTACCTAGCTGTTTTTCCCAAAAGGTGTGAATGTGAAACATGAAATGCCGAATGATCGATCTTGTAAATAATGTATACAAAAAAGAAAGCGCTATCTTTTAGTACCTCTCTATTTTACTAAAATTTTTAAAAATTTCAATTATAAGCTGAAAAACATTTCATTTATTTATTTTCATAGAGTTAAATCTGGGATATTATAGTTAAAAAATAATTAAATATTATGATAATTAGGTTTATGTATTGATTAAAAGGGTATTAGGAATTCATACCTTTGTTAGTCAGGAGTTGTAATTGATGACATCTTTAACGAAACTTACGGAAGAACAATTGGCTAATGTCTACCAATTAGCACAAGAAGAAGGGTTGGAAGAAGAATTTATTGAGATGTTAGAAGGGGAGCTGGAAAGAAGAGAAAATGTTCGATAGAATGTAAGCGAATATAGAACATAATGAACTGTCATACATAACGGCTGGTCTCACAGGAGGTCAGCTTTTTATTTTCATCATAAAAAAAGCGCCTAGAACTGTCTCACCATAGGAGGAACGGTTCAAGGCGCATGTGACTGTTATATTATAAGAATAATAATCCCAATGAAATGACGACTCCACTAACGACAAGGATGATTACACAGTATCCCATAATATCCTTTGCCTTTAATCCCGCAATTGCCAGAGCAGGCAATGCCCAGAACGGCTGGATCAGGTTTGTCCAGGCGTCGCCCCACGCCACGGCCATGGCAGTCTTTGCTACAGAAGCATCAAGGGTTTGAGCCGCATCAAGCATAATAGGAGCTTGGACGGCCCATTGTCCTCCTCCTGAAGGGACAAAGAAATTCACAATCCCGGCGCTGAGGAAAGCGAAGAAGTAAAAGGTCACATCATTTGAAATCGATACAAAGGCTTCAGACATGACGACAGCCAGACCCGATGCCGTCATCATCCCCATGATTCCAGCATAGAAAGGGAATTGAATGACAATCCCGCTCGCTCCCTTGATCGCTTCTTGAACAGCCGCAAGGAAGCGTTTAGGGGTCCCGTGAAAGAGAATGCCCAGGAATAAGAATAAAAAATTGACGATATCTAAATTCAGGGCGAAACCATTTTGAATAAAGTATGAAAATAAGAACGCAATCCCGAGAACGGCAGCAATAATCGATAAAACCATACTGTTTTCCAGACGCTCAGCAGGTGTTAACGCCCCTTTTTCAAGAGTGGCAGCTGTCTCATTAAAGAGCTCCGGATCCACAGTTACCGTCTCTTCTTTAGAAGGCATCAGCATTCTGTTTATGATGGGGAGAACAATAAATAGTGCTAAGACAATCAATACATTGAACGTAGCGAATATGGTTTCACTCGTGGAGATGACACCGATCATATCCTGGAAAGGATGATCTGCAGTCGCGATGGATAACGGAATGGAACCTGAGAAACCTGCATGCCAGACAACGAATCCAGAATAGGCACTGGCAATCAGCAATCGATAATCGACACCTTTCACCCGTTTGGCAAGCTCTTTCGCAAATAATGCCCCAATGACCAGCCCAAAGCCCCAGTTGATCCAGCTTGCAATCATGGAAACGATGGTAACGATGACAATCGCGGAACCGGGTGACTTCGCAAATGATGCCAGGAAGCCAAGGAACCGCTTAAACAGTGGACTGCTTGCCAGTACATACCCTGTAACAAGCACGAGAACCATCTGCATGGAAAAGGCAAGCAGGCTCCAGAAGCCGTTGCCCCAATACTGAACCATCTCAAGACTCGAACTTTCAGTGAAAATAAGCCCAAACCCGAACACAACCAACGTTAAAATGACAACAAATAAAAATGGATCAGGCAGATAGCGTTGCATAATCTTGTTCGATAATGATATAAGTGCTTTCAATTCATAATCCCCCTTATTTAATACACACCCTTTCTATTCTTCTATAATTGTACGTGAAAACCCTTTCAATTAAGTGAATTAACAGAAAATTACTCCGCATGTATTAATTTTGTTAAGAGTAAGGTACATCAGTACAAGAGGATAAATATTTCATGATACAATGGCTAAATTAAGAATACTTAAACGTAGAAAGGTGTCTACTTATGATTACATGTATTGCAACAGATATGGATGGAACCCTTTTAAACGAAAATCAAGAGATCAGTGAGGCCAACAAACAAGCCATACTGGACGCTCAGCAAAGAGGAGTAGAAGTGATTGTTGCCACAGGAAGATCGTATGAAGAAGCCAGATATGTCATAAAGGAAGCCGGCATCTCATGTGATATTATTTGTGCCAACGGTGCCGAGGTTCGAAATCAGAATGGTGAAATCGTTTATCAGGCCGGTATTGAATCAGTACGGGCGAAAGAAATTGCCGCTGCACTAAACCAGACAGGTATTTACTTTGAAATATACACAGATCAAGGAACGTACACCGAAAACTATGAAATGGGCATCGAGCTGATCGTCGACATTTTTACAACAGCCAATCCAAATGTGTCGGAACAGCAAGTGAGGCAGGCAGCAAAAGAACGTTTTGAAAAAGGTCATATTAAATTGGTAGACGATTATGGGATCCTTTTCGAGGATTCTTCTCAACTTGTTTACAAATTTCTTGTTTTCTCTTTTGATGAAAAGCAATTAACAGAAGCGAACGAAAAATTACATGAAATAGCTGGCATCGCGATCAGCTCATCTGGTAAAGAAAATATTGAAGTGAATAGTCTCGAAGCTCAAAAAGGTGTCGCTTTGGAAAAACTCCTGAATGACAAAGGGCTTTCAGTCAAACATGCAATGGCCATGGGTGATAACCTCAATGACCTATCCATGATGAAAGTAGTTGGGAGACCGGTTGCCATGGGCAATGCCCTGGATCAAGTTAAAGAATTCTGTCCTTACTCAACCGCAACCAACCGTGAGGACGGTGTCGCAAAAGCGATTCAGGAGGCTCTTCAACAGACAGCAAAGTAATGAGAACATCTCCCCTTGTCCATACTGGTAAAAAAGAGAATATGGGAGCTGAGAAATTGAGAAACCGAAAAAATCGCAGTTGGTTCTTATTTGTCATTGGTCTTAGCTTGTTACTCAGTGCCTGCTCAATGGGACAGCCGGATGTACAGCAGGAAGAAAGTGAATCCGTCAGCAAACCGAGTGTCGAAAGCAACGTGATCGCCCAGGACCTCTCCATTCCCTGGTCGATAAATAAACTCGGAGATGATTTCTACCTCACCCAAAGAACTGGCGATATTGTTGAAATAAGGGATGGAAAAAAATCCGTTGTGAAAACCAACCTTTCAAAACCGTTGTCGAAGCGTCCTGAAGCGGGACTACTGGGATTTGTGCTTCACCCGGACTTCAAGGCGAATCAGCAGGCTTATGCCTACTATACGTATGATGAATCAGGAGACGCTTATAACCGGGTAGTGGTATTACAACGAAAGGAAAACGGGTGGAGCGAGGAAAAAGTCCTGCTCGACCGAATCCCAAGCGGTCAATACCACCACGGGGGAAGACTTGAAATCGGGCCGGATCACAAGCTCTACATTACGGCAGGGGACGCCACTCAACAGGACAAGGCACAGGATCTCTCCTTTCTTGGCGGAAAAATTCTTCGGATGAATCAGGATGGGGGAATACCGGACGACAATCCATTTAAGGATTCATACGTTTACAGTTACGGCCATCGCAATCCTCAGGGACTCGCATGGAACGAAGCCGGGGAGCTATATGCAACGGAACATGGACCAAATGGATATGATGAAGTGAATCGTATTGAAGCCGGCAACAATTATGGCTGGCCAAAGATTACAGGGGATGAGAAAGGGGATTCCTTGGTATCGCCCCTCGTTCACTCCGGCGAACCTTCATGGGCCCCGTCAGGAGCGGATTTTTGGAATGAGGACTTAGTGTTTGCATCTCTCGCTGGTCAAAGTGTGAAGAGATTCGACATCGAAACCAGGAAGGTATCTGACTTGCTTACAGGTTTCGGCAGGATTCGCGATGTATTTGTGGATGGGGATACCCTTTACTTTGTCTCAAATAACACAGATGGCCGTGGAATTCCCCGTGAAAATGATGATAAATTGTATGAAGTGGATGTGAATTCGCTTAAGATTGAAGAATAGAGATATGAAACCTTCTTTTGCGTTGAGCAAAGGAAGGTTTTTTCTTTGCAAAAAAATAACACGCTCTTCAGCGTGTTTATGAATTCTTATTCTCATCATTGTCTTTATATTTTAGAATAGCGATCACAAACATCCCAAAGCTGAGCATCAGAGATAAAACTTCAAATGTATTCATATATACATCGCCTCCTTACTTTAAGGCTTCCCGGACTCAGGATTGTCCTATACGCTTTGGGAAAATAAAAAAAATGAAACCTTCTTTTGATTTACGGAAGTGACTGATATCCAGCTTCAGCGGTATAGAAAAAAGGTTGAGCATCAAGGCTCAACCTTTTACATGTGTGTCTCTCATGTTAAGTAAGATGATGCCCAGGGAAAGTAGAACCAATGCAACCCAATAGTTGTTATTCACTAACAGGAGAGTCATTCCCGAGCAGCTTAGCAATATAGCGATGAATCCCCATACTAATTTGATCAAATTACGTATCCTCCAGCTTCAACTATTTCTCGTTTTTACTATACGCTTTAGATAGGGAGTGGATGGCCAATTCGAGTTGCTCCAACTTCTTTTCCAGTTTCACTAATAAAAAGAGTGTGACGGCAATGGGAAATCCGAAGTTTCCTAGTAATTGAACAAATACGGATTAATCCATTGAAACTCCTCCTTAGGTGCAAGCCGGCCTGAGCCAGCCTGCGTTTTGTTACGATTCGAGGTTAAGTGCTTTTGCTATTCCAGCTGCAATGGCATTGGCTAATCCAGTAAGAAAGATTGGGTCTTTTAAAAGATTCGTATCATTCACGCTGTCGATAAAGAGATTCTCCAGCAAAATAGCAGGCATGGCCGTTTCTCTTAAGACAGAGAAGTTCGCTTCCTTTTGTCCACGGTCTCTTAATCCATATGTTGAGTAAAAATTCATCATCTCCCCATGGAGGACATCTTGTCGTCTTCCCGTTTCAGAAGCTGCTGAACCTGGGTAAATAAAACTTTCAAACCCTGTACCGCCACCTGCATTATGGTGAAGAGATACAAAGTAAGCGGCGCCTAGTCCATTCGCATAATCCGCTCGCTCTGATAATCCTGCATATACATCCGTTTCTCTTGTTAAACGAACGGCCACTATAAAGTTGTCTTCCAAAACCTTCTGAACCTTTAAACCGATATCCAGCGTGAGATCCTTCTCCTGCAGTCCGTTTCCAATAGCGCCTGGGTCTGTTCCCCCGTGACCTGGATCAAGTACAATGATTGGCATAATCTTATTTCCCCCTTCCTTAAGCCCAGTAAAATGATTGAGAACCATAAGGATACTCGATACGGCTATCCACATGAACGAATGTTGTATATTTAATAATCCCGCTAAAGCCGCATGTTTTGGCGATTTCAGCCACTTGAGTAGGCGTTTTCCCTGACGGATCAACATCAGCTGCGATTCCGTAAGTGTGCATACTATTAGAGGCACCGCCGACATTCCGGTTATGAGTGATGCTTCTGAATCCGGAATTGATCACAACAGGCGGGTTCCCCAATTTTTTACGTAGAGCTTCAAGCTTGTACATTAATCGTCGTACATTTTCCCTAACTTGAGTAGAGCCGACATTTCCTCCCGAGAAGCCGCTTCCGTCCTTCGAATAGAATTCACTGAAAGCAAAGTTGATCGTCGAGCCGTCGCTTGCTTCAAGGGCATTCAATTTGCTATGTGTTTGCGGTCCTGCGATTCCGTCAGCTGAAAGACCGTACGCACTTTGGAATCGTTTGACGGCCGCTTCCGTTCCCGGTCCGAATGCGCCATCCACCGACACATATGTTTTGGAAGGAGAACTTGCTGCCCATCCTGCCACCCGGATCTGAAGTTCCTTTACATCGCTGCCTGAATCACCTTGTCGTAATGTTCTTGTCCAATTCATTGATCATCGCTCCCTTTGTATGTTTGTGGCAATAAGGGATGAAGAGTGAGAAAGACCATCCCAATCTCTCTCACTCTGTTTTGTTTGCCTTACACTCTATAAAGAAGAAGTGGAGGGAGAAATGACAACCTGGAGCAGGAAGTTTTATAAAAAGCTTTTTTCGTGAATGTTTTAAAAAGCGAGTACGGTTGATTACAGCGAGAGTGTTTGCTTTAGAGAGAATAGAAATAGATCAAGCATTGAAAAAGGACAAGTACCCACAGGTTTTGTGGGTGCTTGTCCTTTTTTATTGTTTATTTAAATCAAATAATCCCGGTACATTCTCTAATGAATAGTCCCTGACAAATCGTATCACCTTAATCTTTAATTCTTGTTCAAGATCATCTCTATTTTCTACCCTGGTTAAATACAATGATTTCTTTATCTTCGGTTCGAAGGTCTGGATGACGTTCGTTTCATATTCTGTGTTGCATTGGGCTTCTTTTACAAGGTCATATAATATTCCCATGCTTTATGATTCTCCTTTATCCAAGATTGATTTTAAAGTGCTTAACGCTTTTCGATGGGTTTTCGAAACAGCCTGTTGTGATATGCCAAGAATTCTTGATATTTCAGTATCATTTAATTCCTGAACGTAAGCTAAGTCGAGGATATGCTTTTGTTTGTCCGTTAACGCTTCATAAGCCTGTAGCAATTCTTCATTCTCCAGGCAGTCTGTTAAAGTCGAGTAGTTTGCGAAAGGGGGCATTTCTGCAGGGTCGGGCACAAGATCAATAAAAGATCCGCCTTCGTCTTGATCGACTTTGTTATCAAGGGTCAAAGGGTGGCGTTCACTATATTTCCTAACATGCTTGTCAAAGTTCACACTGTGAAAATAGAGGGACGAACTGACGTATGAGGTGAACCGGATATCAAAGTAATGTGCCTTAAAGGCTTCGTTTAAATGTTCTTCCTTACGCGCACTGGGCTGACGTAAAAAATCTTCTATTAATTTCTGATTTTCCGATTGACTGATAAAGGAATCAACAGCTTTATTATGTTTGAGATGAGGATAATGACGATAAAATTCACTAATTAACGAATCCATTTTTTCACCACCAATAGAACGTATGTTCGATTTTGAAGTAAAAAAAAGAGGAGAAAGATCTCTCTGCTTTTACTTTATAAAGAAGCGGAAGGGGTCGATTCCACAACCTTCTTCTAAATTATCGTTCCATAGTACTATTTATTAAACCACATTTTACTGAATGGTGTAAGTGATGAATGCACTAAATTTTACTTTTTAACCACTTATTAACTTAATGAGGGAACACCGTTCGTGTTTGAACGGTGTTCTGTAAAGGTTTATCAACGCATCACGCTGCCTCCTGAAATCTTCACCGACTCTCCAACAATGTTCACGGCGGCATCACTCAATAGATACACAATCGTATTCGCCACCTCGTTCGGTGAGGTCAATCGTCCAGAAGGGATACTGTCTTTCGCGATCTCTAATTGCTCCTCGTAGCTCCTGCCTTCTCGTTCGCCTTTTGATTTGATGGCGTTTCGTCCCATTTCCGTATCTACATAACCCGGGCAAATGGCATTCACTCGAATATTGTTTTCGATCGCTTCAGTGGCAAATGCCTGTGTAAAACCGGTAACCGCAAACTTTGATGCACTATACGCACTGTTACCGTGAGTTCCTCTCAATCCTGAAAGGGAGGAGATGTTGACGATGGAGCCTTTCATCTTATCCTTCATTTGATTATAAACGGCCTGTGAGAGTCGTACCAATGAGAAATAGTTTAACTCCATGATCTTTCTGGCATCTTCTTCTGATAGCTTCTCTACCATATCACCACCGCCTATTCCGGCAGAGTTGACGAGCCCTGTGATGGGACCATGTTCTTCGATTGCGGATGATAGCAGCTGCTCCAGGTCCTGTGCGCCCGTAAGATCCGCCTTGTACATAAACACCCGTTTTGGGTCCTGACAGTCATTCTTTAGTTGCTCCAGCTTTTCTTCATTTCTGCCTGTGATCGTCACTTTGGCTCCTGCCTGCACTGCCACTTTCGCCGTCTCGTATCCAATGCCGCCCGTTGCACCAGTGATGAGAATATGTTGTTCTTTCAAAGTATTTTCGTGGAAAAGAAAACTCATGGTTCTACCTCCTTGTGATGTATAGTAGGTTTTACCCGTTTGGGGCAGGGGGGAAACGAATGGATAGGTAAGTTATTCAGGGAGTTTTGAAAATAAAATCCTGGATTTGAAAATAAATCATTGAAAATTGAAAATAAAATCGGAAATTTGAAAATAAATGCCTTGGATTTGAAAATAAACTCCTCCAGATAAGTATCAGAGAGGTTAAGTCAAGCTCTCAAATGGCTACTTCAGTCCTGATTCCCGTTTTCTAACCAAAAAAAGAGCTCCAAATCGATTATTCGGAGCTCTTACCACACATTTATCCCTTCCCGATCCCATTCACAATCATCTGCACCGTCATCTCGATTTCCTTCTCATCATCCCAATCTTCTTCGGGAAGGAAGAGGTAGCGGACCAGGAGCAATCCGAAGATACTGGTGGCTGAAAAGCGAACGACAGCCGGAGAAGGCAAGTCTATTATTTGTCCTTTTTCCTTATAATGATCGACGAGCCGGACAAATTTCCCGAACACTTTATCAGCGATATGCTCTTTGAATTGTTCTTTTAATTCCGGATGAAAAGGGATTTCCTGTATTAAAATCTTGAATGCCGTCATGTTCTCTTTTAAAAATTCCTGTCGGTTAAGGATCATGGCTTTAAGGAAATCCTCGTACCGATCATACTTCGCATCTAACACTTTATTAATATCCCGGATCACAAAAGGAGCAATCAGTTTCGCCATCGTGGGAGATACGATGGAAAGAAGCAGGTCCTTCTTCGTTTTATAGTGCCTGAAGATGGTTCCTTCTGCGACGCCGGCTTTTTTGGCAATTTGGCTGGTAGAGGTGGAGGCATAGCCTTTTTCAGCAAACATTTCAATGGCTGCTTCTACTATTTTCTGCTGTTTCTCCGTCAGTGTTTCCTCTTGGTCAAATAGATGCTTGAATAGATTATTATCTTCTAACATGCTTAAACCCCTAACTTGTCGTTTCTCACCCTATATTTTACGGTATTTTCTGAGGGCTGCAACATTAAGAACAATAAAGAGTAAAGAAAATCCAATAAGCACGGATAGGTTAAGGAGCAGGTCTTCGAAGCCAAAGCCCCGTATCATCACATCTCTCAATGCGTCCGCTGCGTAATAAAGAGGGGTGATCGGTCCAATCCAGCTTAGCCATTCAGAAATCGTATCCAGGTTAAACAGTCCTGAGAAGAAGATTTGCGGTACGACAACTATGGGAATGAACTGCATCATCTGTAATTCATTCTTGGCAAAAGCAGATAGCAATATTCCTAATGTAAGAGCGGTAAACGATAGGGAGACAATGATGATTAACAGATTGAAAAAGCTCCCTTTCATCATCATGTCCAATACGTAAATCGAATACCAGGAAATCAAGGATGCCTGTAAAAGGGTGACGATGCCAAATCCAATCACGTAGCTTGCGACCATCTCCCAAATCTTGATCGGTGAAGCAAGCAACCTTTCGAGTGTACCAGTGGTTCTTTCTCTCAAGAAAGATACCCCGCTGATCAAAAACACAAAGAAGAAAACGAAAAATCCAAGTAGAACAGGTCCAAAGGAGTCAAACATCTCCATGTCCTTGCTTCCGTACACAAACTCTATCTGATCTGATAGTTTTTGAGAGTCGGAGGGAAACAACGTTTGAACCTTCTTCATCACAGCCCCGTTGACAGTGGGGTCACTTCCTTCAATGACAATGGAAGGACTGGATGGATCATCGAATGAAATATAGCCGTCCAACTTGCCATTTTTAATATCGCTTAACGCTTTATCCGTACCTGAATAGGTTTCAAAATCACTCGTATCGACCTTTGCTTCAAGCTGCTGCGGCAGATCCAGTATCGCCACCTTGGCATCGTAATCATCAGAGTTAAATACGAGGGACAACATACTCAGAATCAACAGAGGAGCTAGAAACATCAAGGCCAATGTTCGTTTATCCCTTAGTAGTTGTTGAAGAATCCGAATGACAAAACCTCTAATTCTCAATGGAAACACCTCCGTTTTTCAAGAATACATCTTCAATCGAAGACACCCCATACGTTTCTTTAATGGCATCAGGCGTATCACTTGAAATGATTTCTCCATGCTGCAGGAGGCCCAATCGGTCACATCGTTCTGCTTCATCCATCACATGTGTTGTAATGATAAGGGTTCTGCCTTCTTCCTTAAGACGGTGAAAGCTATCCCATATTTCCTTTCTTAAAACGGGATCAATCCCGACGGTCGGCTCATCCAAAAATAAAACCTCGGGATCATGTAAGAGGGCAATGGCAAGGGACAACCTTCTTTTCATGCCTCCAGAATACTGGTGTACAGGCTTATGAAGGTGAGCCAGCAGATCGACGGTAGTCATCACTTTTTCAATTTGCTCGTTCCGTTTCGCTTTTTTTAATCCATAAAGAGATGCCATGAAAGATAAATTTTCCTTCGCTGTCAGCTCATCATAGAGGGCATCTGATTGGGCCATATATCCGATGGTTGGGTACAGCTCTTTTGCTTTCAGCTTGTTCCCTTTGAAGGTTACACTCCCGGTTGACGGTGTTTCGAGACCGATCATAAGTTTGATCAAAGTTGTTTTCCCTGAACCAGAGGGTCCTAACAAACCATAGATATCCCCACTTTGGATGTTGAGAGATACGTTTTTTAATACTTCTTGGGAGCCGAATGATTTAGACAGCCCGTTCAATTGGATGATGGAATTCAATTGAATCACACCTTTCAGAAATAATGAGTGATTACTCACTCTTAATATAAAGTATGTTGGAGGAAATGTAAAGTGAGTAATCACTCACTAATTAGTTATAACTATTCTATTCGTAAAAATTACTCCATAGAAGAGAACAACAAAAAAAGAGCTTGAGCAAAGCCCAAACTCTTTTCATCATCATTATTTTACTGTGTCATTTTCCCATTGGTAACTCCAGAATCGTTCCACTGTCACCCATTTTAAGGCTTCAGGGTCATTTTGTTGAATGCCCTTCTCCAAATCCTTCAGCATCCACGCTGTTTGAGAGATATGAGCCTTCATGGCACCGATTTTTTGATCTTTAACAGGTGTGATATCTACAAGGATATCAGGCTTCCCTAATTCTTGTTCACAATCCTTTGAGAAAGCAAGGCAGTGAAGCTTAGGTCTTGATTCTTTTGGCAAGCGTCGAACGGCACGGACCACCGCTCTTGCTGTTGCTTCATGATCGGGATGAACAGAATAGTCCGGATAGAACGTGATGATAAGAGATGGATTTAATTCTTCAATTAACTCTGTCACCATGTTTGAAAGTTTCTCATCATTTTCAAATTCCAGGGTTTTATCCCGGTATCCCATCATGCGTAAATCCTGAATCCCCATCACATCGGCCGCTTTTTGTAACTCTTTTTTGCGAATCTCTGGAAGCGATTCTCTTGTTGCGAAAGGTGGGTTTCCTAAGTTTCTTCCCATTTCCCCTAACGTAAGGCAGGCATAAGTAACGGGCGTTTCGTTTTTCACATGGGTGGAAATGGTACCTGATACGCCAAATGCTTCATCATCGGGATGTGGAAAGATGACAAGTACTTGTCTTTCTTTTTCCATTTTGACCTCTCCTTTTAAATTTGGTTCATATCGTTTATTTGAAAGGTGTCGGGCTGATTTCAAGGGCAACGGCCAGTTTCCCGTCGGCACCGTGTCCTGCAAGTAACAGGCGACCTTGTTCATCCAACTCATAATGAGTCAGTCCTTCAGCATAGATCCAGCCGATTTCGATTTTTAAACCGACACGGTAAGGTCCGTCCCCAATGATTTTCCCGTGTTCATAGTTGACTTTCGCGTTGCGGATATAGGCTCCAGCGGAAAAGAAGCCCTCATTAAAGTGAGAAGCATAAGCTCCGTTGGTGGTTTCTAAATGTATATAAACGTCCTGACGGGCAAGTTGAGTAATGATCCCCTGGACATCGGCAATCCTGATCGGTTCCATTCTTTTTCCTCCTTAGATACAGAAAAGACTCTTAACCATTATGTACTATCTTACTAAAATTCATGAGTGATTGCGAAAAGTATGATTGAGGAGGAGAGAGGGGAATTAACAGTAGAGGTCCGTCCCTCTAAAAAAATGCCAGGCACGAAATCTTTCTTTCGTGCCTGGCACCGATACATATTATTTTTCAAATCGATTGTAAGCCCCATGCATGACTGGACCTACGTATTCATTGAGTTTGAATCCGTGTTTGATGGCTGCTGTAACGAAGGTTTTCGCGTTTTGTACTGCTTCTTTCACGTCTTGTCCATTTGCAAGGTTTGATGTGATGGCTGCTGCGAATGTACAGCCTGCTCCGTGGTTATACGTCGTTTCTACTTTTTCTTCTTCTAGCAGAGTGAATTCGTTCCCGTCATAGAATAGATCAAGAGCTTTGTCGTGTTGTAATTGTTTTCCACCCTTGATGACAACATTTTTCGCTCCAAGGTCGTGAATTTTCTTGGCTGCTTCCTTCATTTCATCAATGGTTTTGATCGGCCCTGACCCGGCAAGCTGACCTGCTTCGAATAGGTTTGGGGTTACCACAGTGGCACGCTTGAGCAAATGCTCTCTCATGGCATCTGTTGTTTCAGGGTTTAATACTTCATCTTCCCCCTTACATACCATTACAGGATCGATGACGACTTTATCTAAACCGAATGCATCCATTTTCTTCGCTGCAAGCTCGATGATTTCGACAGTACCGAGCATTCCTGTTTTCATTGCATCAATTCCGACAGAAAGGACGGTTTCCAATTGTGCTTCCAGTGTATCGATGGATAATGGGTGAACTTGGTGGTGCCAATGGTTGTTCGGATCCATCGTCACAACCGTTGTAAGGGCTGTCATGCCATACACGCCATGCTCCTGGAATGTTTTAAGATCTGCTTGGATCCCGGCTCCACCGCTTGTATCGGATCCGGCGATCGTAAGGGTTTTTTTCAATGTCATGGTTGCATTCCTCCTATGAAATGTAACTTCGCTATAAATGTAAAAGTCTGACTAAAGAATATAATAACCTGCAGCTAAATACAAATCCTTTTGGCTATTACAAAAAAAGACGCCGGGAATGATTTCCCCTGGCGTCTTTTGGAATTGAGTGGATGGTTAAAACTTAGAATGGTTTCGCATTATTATTTGTTGCTTCTTTGGAAGCGACGATGACAAGTTTTCCTTTATCCAGTTCTTCTTCATAGGCATCTGCTTCTGCCTGGTTCATCCCCACGGACTTCATTTTCGAACGTAATTCATCTCCGCGGCTATTGAATAGATTACCCATGGACTCAATGATTCCTTGTTCTTTAATACCGGTGGATTCCGTATGGGTCGCCTCGGTAATGTGTTCAGAACGATGCTTGTCATGTGCGAACACATAGATTTCATCTTTAGAGTAACCTTCACTTGTAAACATTTCAATTTCTCTTTTCGCTTCTACAACATTTTCAGCAGTTTGAACTTTATACATGATCGATACCTCCGTGTATTAATTTAATGTCTTGTTCCTTCTTTTCCCGGTTGTGGCAAAATCAAACTTTCCATAATATAGAAATGATTTTGAGAGAATAATTGTTTCCAAGATTCTACATTATTTCCTATAATAGAAGAGAGGAAGGTGAAGCATTTGACAAATAAATATAAGAAGATACAAGAAATTGAAGCGATTTTAGCAGATTTGAAAGCGAATGAGAGAGAATCCAGTGCCTCATTGGCGATTGAAAATAGAAGCAGTAGACATATGCCGGCTTTGAAATTAACAACATCCGTTCTGTCCTTTTGGAAGAATAGAGTGTTGTTGATTCTCCTTCTTTTCATCCTACTAGTAGGAGGTGTATCCATTGGGGTCTATTCGTGGTTATCCGGCTCCACCTTTACAGAAGAGAAGGGGTCGTTTGTAGAGCGGATCCAAGAGATGAGTTCATTGGCGACGGCTCAAGGGTTTGTAAAGGCAGTGATCGAGCAGGAGGATAATCAATTATTCGGGAAAGACATCAATACAGATCTTCCGGGGACAAAACGAAAGCTTCTGATGGTTGTTCCTGGAACCGTGCTGGCAGGTGTTGATTTACAGGGAATCGATAAAGACGATATAGTAGTCGATGAAGAGAAGAAGGAAATACAGTTAACCCTGCCCCGGGCTGAGATTCTGCAAGATCCGTCTATTGATTCCGAGAACATCAAGACCTTTTCGGTAGAAGGGATTTTCAGGAATGATGTGGACTGGAATGAAGGGTTTGCCCTGGCGGAAGTGGCAAAGGATCAAATCAGTCAGGAAGCGGTTGAGCAGGGATTGCTTCAAGCCGCAGAGAAAAACGCTGAGAAATCACTGAAGGGTTTCTTTGAACAATTGGGCTATGACATTACGATTCAGTATCAAGACTAGAAAGGATGTCTAACAATGAAGACGATTTTTCACAACGATTGGGCAGACATTCTGGAAGATGAGCTTCAGATGGAATACTATCAGACCTTGAGAGGATGGCTGAAAGGGGAATATGAGGCGAACACGACATATCCTTCTATGCATGATATCTTCAATGCTTTTCACTACACACCTTACGAAGATGTAAAGGTGGTATTGCTTGGGCAAGATCCATATCATGGGCCCAATCAGGCAGAAGGTTTAAGTTTTTCTGTCAAAAAAGGAGTCAAGATTCCTCCGTCATTACGAAATATGTATAAAGAGCTTCAGGATGATATCGGATGTCCGATTCCTGCCCACGGATCCCTGGTGAAATGGGCAGAGCAAGGCGTCCTCTTATTAAATACCGTCTTAACCGTACAGGATGGGAAGGCGCACTCCCACCGCGGGAAAGGATGGGAACGATTCACGGATCACGTCATCTCGATCCTGAATGAAAGGGAGAAGCCGATGGTGTTTATTTTATGGGGGAAACCCGCCCAAGCGAAGCAGTCATTCATTGATTCTTCTAAGCACCATATTGTGACGGCTCCTCATCCGAGTCCATTATCTGCACACCGGGGTTTCTTTGGAAGTAAACCATATTCAAAAACAAACGGGTTCCTGCGGGAACAAGGGATAAAAGAGATTGACTGGTGTATCGAGTAACCGGATGTTTCACGTGAAACAATGGACAGCCCCTCGTAAATGGAGGGGTTTATTTTATAGAGGGAGGGGACGCCAAGTGAAAAATGAGAAGCGGATCAACTGTTTTCAATGTCATTATTTCTATACAACCTGGGAGCAGGCACATCCCCGGGGTTGCAGAGGCTACGGGTTCAAAACGAAAGCCATGCCTTCCATGGTGGTCTTTCAATCCTCGGGGAGTCCCTGTATGAAATTCAAGCCTAAACAGGGATGAAGACATTTGCGAAATCCTTCATTTAGAATTAGGATAATGATGTAGGTTCTAAAGAGGGAGTACATACTGTATGCAAAGAGATAATATATACGGGAAGACTTGTGAAAGGAGTCATCAATCGTGAATATCCCACATCAATCATTAATAAAGAAAATAGAACATGAACTCGGAAAGGCGAAATCAGCGGAAAAGTCACAGCAAATTCGTGAACATGTGTATTCAATAAAGGCTTTATGCGAGGTATTATTGGAGGAAAACCATGGGGCGGTTTCTGCACCAACTCCGTTTCAGACCCAGCAAACGATGCCTTATTTTCAAGAATCCCAGCCGAGTCAGAAGCCTGTTTCCATTCAGAAAGAAGAGCCTTTGGAAACGGATGACGGAGCGAATGGGAATTCTTTATTCGATTTTTAATCATTAAGTAAAAGAAGGAGCAGGAGGGCCATTATGAAAACATTCATTATCATTGGAGCAATCAACGCCTTTTTATCTGTCGCTTTAGGAGCATTCGGTGCCCATGCATTGGAAGGGAAGATCTCCCAGAAGTATATCGACACATGGAATACCGGAGTCCTGTATCAAATGTTCCACGCCATCGGAATCATCATCGTCGGGGTCCTGATGGGGAATGTGACACCAACATCGTTACTGTCCTGGTCTGGATGGTTGATGCTGATCGGAACGATTTTATTCTCAGGAAGCCTGTATGTACTTAGCCTTTCCGGAATTAAGGTACTTGGAGCGATCACGCCTCTTGGTGGCGTAAGCTTCTTGGTTGCATGGGTGCTTCTGATCATGTTTGCAGCGAAAACATTATAAAATGGAAATACCCTGTAAGGAAAGTGATTTCCTTACAGGGTATTTTTTTATCGTTGTGAATAGCCTTGCATAGAGCCTCCTGCCCCAAACGGATATTCATATTCAATTTCTTCATCAAATGTAATATAGTCTAAATAAATCATTGGAATGAGGTACCGGGTCCCGGTTTGTGGATCACTCAGGATAAGATGATCCCGGCCAGCTGCTTCAATGATTCCTTTGAAAATCTTTGCATTCCATTCCGTATTGTTTTCGAATGTAGTATACACAGTCGCTACTTTTCCTTTATTCAACCTGAGAATATTCTCGATATACGATTCTTCTATCGGAAGCATCCCTTGAACATTTTGAGAGGGAGCCTGTGTATTCATCGGTTGAGGTACCTGTAGACCGCCGCCACCTTGCTGCTGGGGATAATATTGACCCTGCCCTTGCCCTTGCCCTCCACCGTAATACTGACCATATGGATTATATGCTGATTGATTATACCCTTGCATATACGGGTTTGATTGTTGATTCGCCAAACCGAATACCTCCTTAAAATAAAGTTAAAATACTTTTGGACAATCACCTTTAGTGGGTTGATAGAAGCAGTGGGACTTGAATCGCCCTGAGTTTGCCTGGTTATACCATTGAGGAGGACAGTCGCCTCCCGGTTTGAAGAACCATAGAGAGAATTGGGCAGGGTGATATCTGCTTCCTTTAATGGTCTTTCTTGCTAAATCGATTTCCTTTTGTCGTGCCCGTTGATAGAAGTAACCTTTTTGGGTGGCCTCGAATCCACCGGGACTCTGAAACACCATGTCTTGAAGAGAAGCTAATTTCTTGAAGTCAAGGCAATCGGATCGTACCCGGTTCACCCCGACATTCCCTACCATCAACATGCCTAGCTGTCCTTCTCCTTCTGCTTCAGCCCTCATCAATCGAGCCAGAAGTTTCACTTCCTTTTCGTTATAAGGAATAACTCCCATATTCCCACCTCACTTTAGGAGATGCTATATGTCTCACTATTTCATGTCTATGTGGGGGGAGAAAAATATATTCGTTTGTTTTTGGAAAGTGGATAGGGATATGAGGGGACATAATGTTATAAAAAAACGACAAGCCTCAGGAGCTTGTCGTTTAGAGTGTATTTAGTTCACGTGAAGGAATTTTGAAATCGCTTCTTCTTTTAATAGATTTCCTACGTAGAAGGTACCGAATTCGCCGTAGCGTGCGCTTACTTCATCAAAACGCATTTCGTATACAAGCTTTTTGAATTGAAGCACGTCATCAGCAAATAAGGTAACACCCCACTCATAATCATCAAAACCAACAGAACCCGTAATGATCTGTTTTACTTTTCCTGCGTATTGACGACCGATCATTCCATGACTTCTCATCATGTCACGACGCTCCTCCATAGGCAGCATATACCAGTTATCGTTCCCTTGGCGACGCTTGTCCATCGGGTAGAAGCAGATATGGTTCGCTTTCGGGAGGATCGGATAGATACGTTCCTGTACATATGGGTTCTCATAAGGGTCGCCTTCAGAAGGCATGTAGTTACCAAGTTCCACAACAGAAACATAAGAGAATGTCGGGATCGTGAATTCAGCGATTTTCAGCTTGTTGAATTCATTTTCCAGCTCATTTAATTCTTCCATAGTAGGACGAAGGATCATGAACATGAAGTCTGCTTTTTGACCAACGATGGTGTAAAGAGCATGACTTCCTTCTTTCGCGTCTTGAGTGCTGTTTAACTTATCTAAGAAACGGTGGAATTCTGCAATCGCCGAGGCTCTTTCTTCACTCGGAAGCATCTTCCAGGTAGTCCAATCCATCGCGCGAAAATCATGCAGGGAATACCAACCATCTAATGTTTGTGCCGGTTCTGCCAACGTAATCACTCCTTAAAGTACTTTTTCCAACTTTACTATATCATAGTTTGACCTTAGAGTAAGAATACAAAACCCAATGTCGATAAAATGGCACAAATGTTGGATAGGCGAGGGATTTCTGGAACACACTATCTTCGTAGATTGTTACATAGGCTTAACGTTGATGAGGAATGGGTAAAGGAGAACGGGAATTGTTAGAAAACAAAGACTTTTATGGTGAAACCGATATCATTTCTCCTTTTCCTTGAATTCCTATATGAGAAGAGTATTCTAAGATTGGATATGTATAAATCAAGGAGGTTCCTCTATTGAGCAACTTATTTACAACACTAACAGATAAAGTAAAAGGCAAAGAGTTAAAAATCGTTTTCCCTGAAGGTACAGATGAACGCATTCTGGCAGCAGCGTCCCGTTTAGCGGCTGACGGCATTTTAACACCTATCGTAGTCGGAAACGTGGATGAAGTAAATGCCAAAGCGGATCAACTGGGTGTGAAGCTTGACGGTTGTGACGTTGTCGACCCGGCATCATTCCCTGGAATGGACGAGCTTGTGAAGGCATTCGTAGAGCGTCGTAAAGGAAAGGCATCAGAAGAAGATGCGAAGAAAATCCTATTAGACGGAAACTATTTCGGAACGATGCTTGTTTACACAGGCCAGGCGCACGGCCTAGTAAGTGGAGCAGCTCATTCAACAGCTGATACGGTTCGCCCTGCTCTTCAGATCATCAAAACAAAAGAAGGCGTCCGCAAAACTTCCGGTGTGTTCATCATGGTTCGTGAAGAGGAGAAATATGTATTCGCTGACTGTGCGATCAACATTTCTCCTGACAGCCAGGATCTTGCTGAAATCGCGATTGAAAGTGCGAAAACAGCTGAAATGTTTGACATCGACCCACGCGTAGCAATGCTAAGCTTCTCTACAAAAGGTTCGGCTAAATCACCGGAAACAGAAAAAGTGGTTGAAGCCGTTTCTGTAGCAAAAGAAAAAGCACCGGAACTGACGGTCGATGGTGAATTCCAATTCGACGCTGCCTTTGTCCCATCTGTAGCAGAGAAAAAAGCACCTGGTGCAGATATCCAGGGTAATGCCAACGTATTTGTATTCCCAAGCCTCGAAGCAGGAAACATCGGGTACAAAATCGCCCAACGCCTAGGAAACTTCGAAGCAGTCGGACCGATCCTTCAAGGACTGAACGCACCCGTGAACGACTTATCCCGTGGGTGTAACGAGGAAGACGTATATAAATTGGCTTTGATTACTGCTGCTCAGGCGCTGTAATGATATAGATGATTTGAGCCGGATCCTTAAGGGGGTTCGGTTTTTTTGTGGGTCTGTGGTTCAGGGGTGCCTTCAATCGGTGCCAGGCACCAGTAGAGTAAGAAATGAATAGCCCCTTGGATTGTCCAACCCCTTTTCAGCAACCCCCTCATTATATGATATAATGAGCTCGCATGTTGTGAGTGAAGGAGAAGCGTTATGGATAAGGAAAAAGCATATGCACTGCTTCGTCAAGATAGATGGAGAGTGATTGATCAATCAAGTTTAGGACCGTTGTTTGGAGCCCTGCAGTCGTTTGCCATGGATGATACGTTGTGCACGGTGATTGGAGCGGGACAGTCCGACCCAACGGCACGCTCATGGGTTCACCATCAAACGGTCGTACTGGGCATTCAGGATACAAAGCTGCCGTTTCTTTCAGATGCCTTGAAGGTCTTGGAAGAAGAAGGCTATCAATATATTGTAAGAAATTCCGGAGGCCTTGCGGTTGTATTGGATGAAGGAGTATTGAATCTATCATTGGTTTTCCCCGATTCTGAAAAAGGGATTGATATTAATCGTGGCTACGATGCAATGTGGTTACTGGTTGAGGATATGTTCAAGGACTTTGACGTAGAAATCGAAGCGAAGGAGATCACCCAATCGTACTGTCCCGGCAGCTATGATTTAAGTATCAATGATCAGAAGTTTGCGGGTATTTCCCAGCGCAGAATCAGGAATGGAGTAGCCGTACAGGTGTACCTCTGCGTCAATGGAAGCGGTTCTGAACGGGCGAGGCTGATCCAGCGTTTTTATGAAACCGGGTTGAAGAATGGAAAGACGAAGTTCACATTTCCTGTTATTGATCCTGAAGTGATGGCTTCTTTATCGGAGCTGCTTGGCGTCGAGTTATCGATTCAAGATGTGATGCTCAGGTTCCTGCAGTCGTTGAAAGGGTTCAGCGGCGAATTTTACAGCAGTGCCCTTCAAGGGGAAGAGTATGGAATGTATGAAATGTATTATCAGAGGGTCGTTGATCGGAATGAGAAGTTTTTGGGATAAAAGATAGGCTGGACTCCGTATGGGGCCCAGCTTTTTAGATTGGATGTGTGAATTAGATCTGGTTAGCTGGATTTTATTGGTGAAAGACGCAATAAATCCGAAAGCGACGCAATTAAGGTCCTTTTTGACGCAAAAACCTGAAAAACGACGCAATCATCAATGATTTTGACGCAATTAATCCACAAACGACGCAATCGGGCTGCTACTCTAGATTAAGTCCATATAATTGTGTA
>NZ_JXZC01000001.1 GCF_000935355.1 Rossellomorea aquimaris | reverse complement strand
TCAAATCCGGTTGCCGCCTCCAAATGTAATGCCGGTGTGGCGGAATAGGCAGACGCGCACGACTCAAAATCGTGTTCCTCTGGAGTGCCGGTTCGACCCCGGCCACCGGTACCACATCGCGGGTGTAGTTTAGTGGTAAAACCTCAGCCTTCCAAGCTGATGATGAGGGTTCGATTCCCTTCACCCGCTCCAACTTACATACGACAGGCTTTCTCATATGAGGAAGTCTTTTTTATTGTCTAATTATGAAATTCATCTGTTTAGCATGACTTTCATCGTTATTGACGTTTATCTAATCGACTTCGCTCCATTTACTTTCGATCAAGACAAATATATTTTCAAAACTGGACCATTTATTTTCAATTCCACGATTTTATTTTCAAATTTTCCACTTTTATTTTCAATTCCAGGATTTTATTTTCAAAAACCCATTGCACGCTGGGGTCACCTAACTAAACCAAAGAAGTCCAACCATTTCATTTACCCATACCACACACGACCAAAACCCATCTAGTCAAAATTTTACACCTTCTTTGTCAATTGAGTTCCCCTTTTTAAGTAAGCGCTACCATTATAATATAAGAAAGCGATTACATAATTAAGGGTGGTGAGACGGGTGGAACCAAAGATTCAGACTGGACCGGTAAGTAGAGACGTACAAATGAAAGCAGTGACGAAGAAGAAGTTCAAGTATAAGAGCTTGCTGACGTATGCTGCCTTTGTTGGACCGGCACTTATATTTTTCTTAGTGATTCAGATTCTTCCATTTTTGATGGGTGTGTATTATTCGTTTACCTCATGGAATGGTGTCAGCTCAGTTGTAGAGTGGGTTGGATTTGATAACTACAAAAAGATCTTCACAGATGATAAGACATTCTTTAATTCCTTTATGTTCACGACGAAGTTTATGTTTGCGGCCGTGATTATTAGTAACTTGATAGGTTTCGGGTTTGCGCTGCTGCTGAATGCAGCATTGAAGACGAGAAACATTTTGCGGACAGTGTTTTTTATTCCGAACGTGATCGGTGGATTGCTACTCGGGTTCATCTGGCAGTTCATTTTTGTTAAAGGGTTTGCCTCACTTGGGAATATGACGGGGATTGGATTCTTTAAGATGCCTTGGCTGGGTGATGAGACGACGGCATTCTGGGGGATTGTCATCGTGTTTGCATGGCAGATTTCGGGATACATGATGGTCATTTACGTAGCAGCTTTACAGGGGGTGGACAACTCACTGCTTGAAGCAGCGAGGATAGATGGGGCATCAAACTGGACGTTGTTGACGAAAATTATCATTCCATTGATTTTACCGGCGTTCACGATTTGTTTCTTCTTGACGATTTCAATGGCCTTTAAGATATTCGATTTGAACATCTCGTTAACAGGTGGGGGACCATTCAATTCTACACAATCTGTGGCGATCAATATTTATCAAGAGGCGTTCCAGAACAACCGCTATGGCCTCGGGACAGCCAAATCGATCCTGTTCTTTGTGGTAGTGGCAGTGTTTACTACGGTTCAGGTGATGGTGACGAAGAAGAAGGAGGTTCAGGCATAATGGGCAATCGCTATACGAAAAGAACGTTTGTATTAGAGATCATCGGTATTGTCATAGGGCTCATTTTCCTTATTCCTTTCTACTTCGTACTGATCAACTCGGTGAAGCCATTTGCAGCGATTTTGATCGATGCGGCTGCGTGGCCAAAGGAATTTGTTTTCTCTAACTATGCAAAAGTGTGGGAGATCATCAACTTCCCACGTGCATTCTGGAACTCCTTGGTCATCACCGTTTTCAGTAATATTGGATTAGTGATCATCAGCTCGATGGCGGCGTGGAAAATGGTTCGTACGCCAGGGAAGTTCAGCAAAATCTTATTTGTCATCTTTGTATCAGCCATGGTCATTCCGTTCCAGACAGTGATGATCCCTCTTATGAAGGTAGGGGGAACGTTAGGGCTTACGAATAGCATTCCAGGTTTGATCCTTATGTACTTCGGATTCGGCGTACCACTTTCCCTTTTCTTGTATCATGGATTTGTGAAAACCGTTCCGATTGAGATTGAAGAATCCGCGATGATTGACGGGTGCAGTCAGTTTGGTGTGTTCTGGAGAATTGTCTTCCCATTACTTAAGCCGATAACAGTGACTGTGATCATTCTGAACACTTTATGGATATGGAATGACTATCTGCTTCCGCTTCTTGTTTTACAGGATGCAGAGCTGCGCACGATTCCACTCGCAGCAAGCTCGTTCTTCGCTCAGTATACGAAGCAATGGGATATGGGTCTGGCAGCATTGGTGCTTGGCATTACTCCCATTATCATTTTCTTCTTGTTTTTACAGAAGCATATCATCAAAGGTATTGCTTCAGGGTCAATTAAGTAGATATAAAGTTTCTGTCAAGATGGTCTATCATTGATACAGAAATTTATATAAAATATTTTATATCAGGGAGGTCAATCCATTTATGAAACGTATACTTTTACTTTGTATGTCTTTGGTTTTAGTATTTGGAATTATTGCCGGCTGTTCTTCTAAAGACACTACAAGCAAATCAGGCGGAGAGTCTGGATCAGGTGACGATGTAGTAACCCTTAATTTCTTCCAGTTCAAGGTTGAAATTGCTGATCAGCTTCAAGAAATGATCAAGGAGTTCGAAGCTGAGCATCCAAACATTAAGATTAAGCTTGAAACAGTAGGTGGAGGTGCCGATTACGGTGCCGCTTTAAAAGCGAAATTTGCTTCTGGTGAAGAGCCGGACATTTTCAACAACGGTGGTTTTAAAGAGTTAGAGCTTTGGAAAGAGAAATTAGCGGATCTTTCCGGTGAGCCATGGGTTGAGCATGTTCTTCCAATCGGTAAAGTTCCGATGACGGATGAAGACGGTAAGCTTTATGGTATGCCGGTCAACCTTGAAGGCTATGGATTTGTATACAATAAAGATTTATTTGAAGAAGCGGGTATCACTGAGCCGCCAGCAACGATTGATGAGTTAAAAGACGCTGCGAAGAAGCTTGAAGCGAAGAAGATCACACCATTCTCAGCCGGTTACGGCGAGTGGTGGGTAATTGGTCAACATTTACTTAACATTCCGTTTGCTCAGCAGGAAGATCCGGATGCGTTCATCGCTGGACTTTATGATGGTTCTGAGAAAATCGTAGGAAATGAAAAGTTCAAGCAATTCAAAGAAGTGTTAGATGCTGAACTTAAGTATGCAAATGATAACCCATTAACGACGGATTATAATACACAAGTAACGCTTTTCGCTTCTGGTGAAACTGCGATGCTTCAACAAGGGAACTGGACGGAGAACATGATCACTGAGATCAATCCTGAGATCAACATGGGCTTCCTGCCAATTTCTATCAGCAATGATGATAGTGCTGATCGCCTTCCTGTAGGTGTACCGAATAACTGGGTATTAAACAAGAACTCAGAGCATCTTGAAGAAGCAAAAACTTTCTTGGAGTGGATGGTTTCATCTGAAACCGGTAAGCGTTATATCACGGAAGAGTTTGCGTTCATCCCGGCATTCGATAACATCGAGCCGAATGGTCTTGGTGACTTAGGTCAGTCCATCCTTGACTACTCTAAAGAAGAGAAGACGATTCCTTGGACTTGGTTCAAATGGCCGGATGGAGCGAATAAGGAATTCGCTGCAACGATCCAGGAATATGCTGCGGGCAAAATTGATTACGATACTGTACTTGAGCGATTCCAGCAAACATGGGATAACTTGAAGTAAGTGAAATAATAGAAAGCATGTCTACCCGGCATGCTTTCTATTTTATAAGTTTAATAGGAATATTTCGAAAAAATACTTCCAAGAGCGGGGAAAAACACTTTATACTAGTGTATAAGTGAGACCTGGGAGGTCCGTCCCTCATGTTAAAGACCAGCATTCGGAATAAGTTGATTGTGTTGTTGATGATTACGACGATTGTGCCGTTCGGCAGTTCGATTATTATTACATATTTGTATACGAAGGATTCCATAGAGGAGCAGGTGGTGGAGGAGAGCAGCAATCTTCTTTATCAGGGAAAGGTGAATCTGGAGAGCTATATTAATGAGCTCAACGGGTTAACGCTATCACTTTATAATAATCCTGATTTTATTAATTTCATGAGATCACCCGGCCAAGAGAATAATTACTTGACGATCGGCATTGTAAAGAATGTTGTGCAAACGATTCTCTACACGGGTGATACCATTAACGGGGTACGAATTTCCTTCGCAGATGGTGAACGCGTCATTTCGGCAACAAAGCGCTCTACTGTCGTATTTTCCAGTAAGGTAAGGGATTCTCAATGGGAATCCTTCAGAAATGCAGAACGCAGCCCTTATAACATGTATATTGAACCCACACATAGTCAGGAAGAAAAGAATATTAACCGTTCGAAGGATATTGTCACGATTCACCGGGCATTCCGAAACGTTCCCGGTGATGAGGTGCTTGCGTATATTTCACTGGAGGTCTCTCCTGACAAAATCATAGATTTGAGTAGAAACCTGTATAACGCTAAGTCAGAGGAATTTTATCTTCTTTCTTCGGAAGGGGAAATGATTTATAGCTCGGACCGGGATGTGTCGGACGATGGCAACAACCAGAAGTGGATTAAGAGGATAATGGAATCAAAGGATGTATCAGGCACCCTCGAGTGGAAGGAGGACTCCTTCAACGGGGTTATGATGTACGACCAGCTACCAGCTTCGGCCGGCGGTTGGCTGTTAGTGAAGCGGGTTCCTTACGTAAATCTTTATGAAAGCGCATTTAGTGTCGCAAAGATTAATATCCTGTTTGGAGTTCTTGGGCTATCCCTTGTGGTGCTTGCGACACTATTTGTTTCTTTTAAAATTACTTCACCCATACGGATTCTGCTTCAAAATATCCAACAGGTTGAAAAAGGGAATATGAAGGTGCAGCCTGAATCGTTCGGTTCCGATGAAATCGGGATCCTTGGCTTCAGGTTTCAGCAGATGATCGAGCGGATCAATCATTTGATCAATCGTGAGTACAAGCTCGAACTTGAGAACAAGACGAATCAATTAAAGGTCCTCCAGTCTCAAATCAATCCGCATTTTCTCTATAATGCCCTGCAATCCATTGGAACGATTGCTTTAAAGAACAAGGTTCCGCAAATCTACTCCCTGATCACCCACCTTTCCAAAATTATGAGGTACGGGATGAATATGGAGGAGGATGTTGTTCCATTAAGCAAGGAAATCAATTACACGAACGCCTACCTTCTTTTACAAAAAGAACGTTTTGGTGAAAATCTGGATTACAGTGTAGAGGTAGAAGATGAGGTGATGGAGATCCCAGTACCGAAGATGATCCTTCAGCCTCTCATTGAAAACTACTTCAAGCACGGATTCGATATCCGGGACGGGGTAGGGCGTATACGGCTATCTTGCTTTCAGGATGAGGAAGAGTTGGTGATGGTTGTCCGTGATAATGGTGTTGGAGTAACGGAAAGCAGACTTCTTGATATAAGGGACCATTTTAAAGCAGATGCATGGAATAAAACAGGGGATGAGACCAATATTGGGCTGAAGAATGTTTACGTTCGCTTAAAGCTCTACTATGATCACCATGCCACTTTACAGCTTGAAAATCATGATGAGGGAGGCTTTATGGTCACCATGAGACTGCCAATAAGAATGGAGGGTGAAGCAAATGAAAGCAATCATCATTGACGACGAAAAGCATGTGCGTGAGGGGTTACTTTTATTAGCGGAATGGGACAAGCATGGGATCCACACCATTCTGGAGGCAGAAGATGGGGACGAAGCCATCGAATTGATCACAGAGCACCGGCCGGAAATCATTTTCACTGATATGAGGATGCCGAAGCGGGATGGCATCAATCTTTTGAAATGGCTTCATGCCTCTGACCTTAAAAGCAAAACCATCGTTGTAAGCGGGTATGATGATTTCGAGTATATGAGAAACGCGATCTTTTATAAAAGCTTTGATTATATTCTGAAGCCGATTGAACCGGATGTGTTAAATGAAACGCTGGATAAAGCGGTAAAAGAGTGGAATGACCAGGCTCGATCAAGAAAATCCCAAGTCGAGGAAAATCGAGTGATGAATGAGGTAAAGCCCCTATATTGGGATCGGTTATTCTCAAGTCTCTGTGCGAAGGAGAGTATTACCACAGAAATGGTAGAAAAGGTTGAACAGGAGTTTGGGATTGCCATTACAAAGTTGCAAAAGACCGTTGCCCTCATCCCCATCAAACCGATCGTGGAGAAGCTCTTTCAAGGAGACCGGGACCTTGCCTTCTTTACCCTTAGCAATATTTGCAATGAATTGCTGCGAAAGCAAAATGATGGGGTTTGCTTCCGTAATGGGAACAAAGAGGAAGAGCTTGTGATTCTCTTCTGGAACGATAAAAATGTGACGTATCTGTTAGAAGAAATCTATTCATTGATCTATCAATATAGTAAACTCTTTACGATCATTGCACTTGGACAGAAGTCTAAGAAAGTAAACGAAGCGTATGAATCTGCTTTACAGGTTTATCTTAAGCATTCCCTGCTTGATCAAAAGAAAATCGTCACCCATAAAGATGTCAATAGACAGCCCCTTCTGCATTTGCTGGATCACTCCAATGAATTGAAATGGGCAATCCGTTCAGGGAGCCGGGAGCAGGTTCAATCCCAGTTGGACAGGGTATTTTCACAGCTGGAAACAGGTCATGCACTCTCACTGGAGCAGCTCCAGGTATGGGAAAATCAATTTGAGTTATTACGGAATAATTGGTTGAAAGAGTATGAGATTCAGCATCAAGCACAATTTTATAGAGGCCTGGATTATTGGAATGAAGACGGCTCGTTTTCGTTCAGGAAATTTAAAGAGGAAAAAGCGAAAGAATTCAGTGAATTAATTCAAACCCTCTCAAAGGCAAAGTATCAGCGGGAAAAGAACAATATGCAGCATATTGAAGAATATCTTCAGCAGCATTATCAAGAGGAAATCAATCTTCAAGACATTGCCGATCGCTTTTACCTAAGCAGGGAATATATCTCACGTAAGTTCAAACAGGATTATGGATCTACCATCACGGATTACGTTACGAATATCCGGATGGAAAAAGCAAAGAAACTGCTTGAAAATCCTTATTTAAAAATCTATGAAGTCGCCTATGGTGTAGGGTATGGGAATGAGAAATATTTCAGCAAAGTATTTAAGAAGCACGTCGGTATGACACCGAATGAATACCGGCACTTACAATCAAACACATAACTTGGAGGTTTTACAATGTTGAACGTTACAGTATGGAATGAAAATCGTCATGAACAGAAGAATCCGAAAGTGAGAGAGGTGTACCCTGAAGGAATTCATGGCGCCATTGCCTCCTTCCTGGGAGAAGCATCATTCAATGTGAAAACGGCTACATTAGACGAAAATGAGCATGGATTGACGGAAGATGTGTTGGATGGTACAGACGTATTGGTGTGGTGGGGACATATCGCCCATGATGAAGTGTCTGATGAAGTGGTTGAAAGAGTGAAGCAGCGTGTCCTTGACGGAATGGGCTTAATCGTCCTTCATTCAGGCCATTTCTCTAAAATCTTCAAAACATTGATGGGCACTTCATGTGATTTAAAATGGCGGGAAGCTGATGAGAAAGAACGCATCTGGATTGTCGATCCAAGCCATCCGATTACAGCCGGTTTAGGGGAATACTTCGAACTGGAAAAGGAAGAAATGTATGGGGAGCATTTTGACATCCCGGCCCCTGATCAGCTTGTGATGGTGAGCTGGTTCGAAGGTGGGGAAGTATTCAGGAGCGGGTGTACGTATCAGCGTGGTAACGGGAAAGTATTCTATTTCCGTCCGGGGCATGAAACGTATCCGACCTATTACAATGAAGACGTTCAGAAGGTCATCGTCAATGCAGTGAAATGGGCATCACCTGTAGATCATGCGAGACCGGTATACGGAAACGCACAGCCGTTAGAAGAAATCAAAGGATCTAACTAAAGAACAAGAGGAGGAAAAAATCATGAGTAAATTAAAAATCGGGGTTATCGGGTGTGGAAGCATCGCCCAGCATCGTCATCTGCCGGAATATGCAAACAATGAAAACGTTGAAGTGGTAGCAGTGTGTGACATCGTGGAAGAACGGGCATGGAAAATAGCCGATGCCGTCGGAGCGAAAGCGTATACCAATCATAAAGAACTACTGGCAAACGCTGAAGTGGAAGCTGTGAGTGTGTGTACACCGAACTACCTGCATGCTCCGATTTCCATCGATGCACTTAACGCGGGTAAGCATGTATTATGTGAGAAGCCTATGGCCACTTCAAGTGAAGAAGCTCAAGGCATGATCGATGCCGCTGTTAAAAACGGTAAAAAACTGATGATCGCTCATAACCAGCGATTTGTCCCTTCTCATCAAAAAGCGAAGCAGCTGATTGAAAGTGGTGAAGTAGGTAAAATCTACAGCTTCCGTTCTGCATTTGGTCACGGTGGACCTGAAGGCTGGAGTGCTGACGGGAAAGACAGCTGGTTCTTTAAAAAAGATGAAGCGTTCATCGGTGCCATGGGTGACCTTGGTGTACACAAAACCGATCTCCTTCGGTACATCTTAGGGGAAGAATTTGCAGAAGTCGGTGCCTTTGTTGAAACAAGTGCAAAGGAAAATGCAAATGTGGATGATACGGCTGTCTGTGTATTGAAAACCGAAAGCGGTACAATCGGTACCCTTGCAGCAAGCTGGTCTTATGTTTCGAAAGAAGACAACTCTACGATCATTTATGGAGAGAAGGCCATCCTACGTTTAGAGGATGATCCGGTCAACTCTCTCATCGTTCAATACTCAAGCGGAGAAGTGGTGAAGTATGAGCTTGGCGGTATTCAGACAAATGACGAGGGCGGTCAGACGAATTCCCGTGTGATCGATCAATTTGTCGACAGCATCCTTCATGATGCAGAGCCTCCTGTTCCAGGGGAAGAAGGAAAGAAATCGTTAGAAGTGGTATTATCTGCCTTGGAATCAAGTGAAACAAAACGGATTGTAAAATTGTAATAGAGGTGAATGCAGCAATGACTAAACTTCGGATGGGAGTGATCGGCGTAGGGGGCATTGCCCAAACGCGCCACATCCCTACTTTTATAAAACTTTCAGATTCTGTATCCATTGAAGCGATCAGTGATATCAATCCTGTCACTGCTCAAACCGTGGCAGAAACCTTTAGCATTCCGAACGTGTTCAGTGACTATCGGGACATGTTCGGGCATGTGGATGCTGTGACGATCTGTACTCCGAATAAATTTCATGCGGAAATCACGATTGCAGCGCTCAAAGCCGGGCTCCATGTGTTTTGTGAGAAACCGATGGCCATGACTCCTGAAGAATGTGAAATGATGATCGAAGCTGCGGAACAGTCAGGGAAGGTTCTGGCTATCGCCTATCATTATCGTTTCATGAAGGATTCACGTGCGGCAAAGCGTGTCATCCTGGAAGATGAAATCGGTGAACCAATGGTCGCACGGGCAAGGGCGATACGTCGCCGCAAAGTTCCTGGCTGGGGAGTATTTACCAATAAGGAGCTTCAAGGTGGTGGCAGCCTGATCGACTACGGGTGTCACTTTCTGGATCTATCCATATGGCTCCTTGGGAACCCTGCACCTGTCGAAGTAACAGGGACGGCCTATAACAAGCTTAGTAGAATGCCAGATCAAGTGAATCTGTGGGGAGACTTTGATAAAGAGAAATTTGAAGTCGACGACCATGTCACGGCTTATATCAAGTTCGATAACGGTGCTTCCATGCTCTTTGAAACGTCTTGGTCTGCAAACGTCAAGAGCGATGAAGAAAGCATGAGCATTTCAGGCGAAACGGGGGGAATCGATCTATTCCCGTTCCAAATGAACCAAATGAAACATGGCATGCTTTTGAATAGTGAAGCGGATTGGGTTCCCGGTGAAGATGATCCGAGTCTTCCACAAGCCCGGAACTTTATCAACAGCTGTCTCGGTTTAGAGGAGCTGGTTGTGAAGCCCCAGGAAGCCATGCAAGTGTCTCAAATCATTGATGCCATTTACAAAAGCAGTGAAACCGGACAAAGCATCCGATTGAAATAGGAGGAAGCACAAATGAAACTAGGTGTATTTACTGTATTATTTTCACAGAAGAATCTTGATGAAATGCTGGATTATGTAAAAGAAGCCGGACTTCACGCAGTTGAAATCGGCACGGGAGGATATCCTGGAAATGCTCACTGTGACCTGGACGCTCTTTTAGAAAGTGAAGAAAAGAGAAACGAATACTTAGAAAAAGTAACATCGAGAGGACTTCAAATCAGTGCCTTCAGCTGTCACGGAAATCCGATCTCGCCAGATGCAGCTTTTGCGGAAGAATCCCATGTGGCACTTCAGAAAACGATCAAGCTTGCCGGACTGATGAACGTACCTGTCGTGAATTGTTTCTCAGGAACGGCAGGCGACCATGAAGGAGCAAAGCACCCAAACTGGCCTGTATCCCCTTGGCCGAATGAATATGGGGATATCCTTAAATGGCAATGGGAAGAAAAGTTGATTCCATATTGGAAAGAGATGGGTCAGCTTGCAGAGGATCATAATGTTAAGATCGGTCTTGAACTGCACGGAGGTTTCCTTGTCCATACTCCATATACGTTGTTGAAGCTTCGTGAAGAAACATGTGACGCGATCGGTGCGAATCTGGATCCCAGTCACCTTTGGTGGCAAGGAATCGATCCGGTTGCCGCGATTAAAATCCTGGGAAAAGAAAATGCGATTCACCATTTCCATGCGAAAGATACGTATATCGACCAGGATAACGTCAACATGTACGGTCTGACGGATATGCAGCCCTACGGCAGCATCCAGACAAGAGCTTGGTCATTCCGCTCAGTGGGCTGTGGGCACAGCTTGCAGGAATGGTCCGACATGATGAGTGCGCTGCGCACATTCGGATACGATTATGTCGTAAGCATTGAGCACGAGGATCCGATCATGTCGATTGAAGAAGGCTTTGGACGTGCGGTGAAGAATTTGAAATCTATCTTGATTGAAGAGCAGCCGTCGGATATGTGGTGGGTGTAGATTGGTAAGAAGGGAGTCCATTGGGCTCTCTTTTTTTTGTGGGGTACTGGCGCGATAGTGATAGTCGCTCATATGCAGTGTTTAATTTGCAGTTAATGTAAATCGGCTGGATTATTTGTAAAATCGACCGGATTTTCACAAGAAATGGCCGGATTAATTGTGATTTCGGCTGGATTATCGGGAAAAACGGCTGGATCATCGTGGCTTTCCGCCGGATTGACTCGCGGCCATGGTCGAAATCGGGCTGGAAATGCCACTTTGTCTATGGAATATGCTTTAGAACTTTAAGATCGGCTGAGATTTCTGAAGATCAGCAATGGATTATCGTACAATCTCCATAAAAAAACAAGACCCCAACCAGGGACCTTGCACAAATTTCTATCCGCACACCACTTCAAACGATCCTTCTCCACCATGGATCCTGATGAACATATCCATCAACGATTTCGTCAGTTTCCCGCTTTCTTCTATAGAAAGGAAAGGCTTCAGAAAGATGATCTGAACGGCATTTTTGGTTCCCTCACCGACGGGGGCCCGGTCTGAGTCGACGAATGGACTTCCGAAAGGTCCGTCCCCGTCACATGCGACAATCAGGTTTTCAAGGGAATTTTCCCGCCCGTTGAGCCCTATGTAGGTTTGTCCTGTTTCCCCCACTTTTAACTCGATGCCATCCCCCTTGAGACCTGAACAGTCGTAGATGCCGATGGGCACTTCGTATTGAAGGGAGAAGAAGTTGTTGAGATCGATGGCTGAATTTATGGTGCTCAGGTAGTTCTGTTTTTTAACCCGGCGAAAGAGGGCTTCGGCTGAATGACGGTAGCGATTCGGATCTTTTCCTGTTTTCTTGAAGATATCCCTCCACGCCGCGATCCCTTCCAGTTCTGTCACATTTTTATCATGAAGATCAAAGAAGATGGATTCCTGGAATAGCTGAAGTCTGCCTTTCAGCATTTGAGGAGAAGCTCCGACTTCGATATGATGGTATTGAATGAAGCCCACTTTAAAATCAGGGATTTTGGACGTTATGGATGAATCGATCGTGATTTCCACTTATTTTCCCTCCACATTTGTTTTAAAATAGTTTATCATAATACACATTGCTATTTCACGTAAGCTTATTTATAAGCGCTTATAAAATATATCATCAGAATCAGAAAGGAGGAAAGGGCAATGGATATGGATCGATTAAAGCAGGATATTATTGCGTACAGCAAGGAAATCGGCATTGATAAGATTGGCTTTACAACGGCGGATACGTTTTCCGAAATGAAAAACAGACTCCTGCGCCAGGAAATGCTCGGATATCAATCCGGGTTCGAGGAAAAGGACATAGAAAAGCGGGTTGATCCTTCTTTGATATTCGATAAACCGAAATCGATCATCGCCATTGCTCTCGCCTATCCTTCCAAGATGAAGGACGCTCCACAAAGCAAACGGGGAGAGAGACGGGGGATATTCTGCCGGGCATCATGGGGGACGGATTATCACCATGTGCTCCGGGATCGTCTTTCAAAACTGGAAGAATATATCGTATCAAGAGTTCCTCAGGCACGTTTCAAATCGATGGTAGATACGGGTGAACTCGTTGACCGTGCCGTGGCAGAGCGTGCCGGGATTGGTTGGAGCGGAAAAAACTGTTCGATTATCACACCTGAGTTCGGATCCTATGTATACCTCGGAGAAATGGTGACGAACCTTCCGTTTGCCCCTGATACACCGATGGAAGACCAATGCGGCACATGCAATAAATGCGTGGATGTCTGTCCAACGGGCGCCCTCATCGAAGGCGGTCAGCTGGATGCTCAGAAATGCATTGCCTTTTTGACGCAAACAAAGGGCTTTCTTGCGGATGAGTATCGGGTAAAGCTTGGGAACCGCCTTTATGGATGTGACACCTGCCAAACGGTATGTCCTGAAAATAAAGGAATGGACTTTCACTTCCATGAAGAGATGGAGCCTGATCCAGAGATTGCGAAGCCGCTATTAAAACCGCTGTTAACGATCAGTAATCGTGAGTTTAAAGAAAAGTACGGTCATGTATCCGGTTCATGGAGAGGAAAGAAGCCGATTCAGCGAAACGCGATCATCGCACTCGCCCATTATAAGGATACAACCGCCATTAAAGATCTCGTTGATGTGATGAAAAAAGATGTGCGGCCTGTCATCCGGGGTACCTCTGCCTGGGCCCTGGGCAAAATAGGCGGGGGAGAAGCACAAGAGGCACTACTGAAACAACAGTCAGTGGAAACAGATGACGATGTACTAAACGAAATTCAAAAGGGTCTAAACCTTATAATCAAATAGTCCAAAAGGATAAGCTCAATTCACCTGAGTTTATCCTTTTTTGTTTTGAACAGTCCTCTCCCCGCATAACCATTAGGGAGGAGGGAAGACAATGATCAGAAAGCTGTTAATGGAAAATGTCCAACATGTGATTGATGAATACACATCACGCAGTCAGTCAGACTATCACAGTGACAAAGTGAAAAGAAAGAAGGAATCTTGTCTTCAGCGGAATGCGGAGATTGTGAAGGTGGATGCAGCAGGGAAAATCCGAGGCATGACACCACAGCGTAATGAAACACAAACCATTTTATACGATGTTCACTATAAATATCTTATTAAGCAGGGTGATCTTCTTTATTTGGAAGAAGAAGTAGAGAAGAGGTGTGCAACTTTTTATAAGGATAAAATCTATGAAGACAGAGAGATTCCGATTCACTATGAAGAAATGGAACATGAAGATAGCTTCTCCCTCTACGAGAATGAGGAAAGAGTGAACTACCATTATGATCGTCTGAGTGCGGTGCGGTATGCTGAACGATGGTGGAACAGCTATAATCCTGCGTATAAGAAGTTTGAGAATGATTGTACGAATTATATTTCTCAATGCCTCCATGCCGGGGATGCCCCCATGCGTGGATATCCGGCCAAGGGAAAGGGCTGGTGGATGAGAAATCAGAACTGGAGCTATAGCTGGACGGTGGCGAATTCCATGAGATGGTATATCCCGAACTCGACGGTGGGGTTAAGGGGTAGACAGGTGAATGATGCTAAAGAGTTAAAGCTCGGAGATGTCATTTGCTATGACTTCGAAGGGGATGGGCGCTTTGACCATACAACGATCGTAACGGGTAAAGATGCTGCAGGGGAGCCTCTGGTGAATGCCCATACGTTCAATAGCAGAATGCGATATTGGAAGTATGAGGACTCGACTGCCTATACACCAAATATCAAATATAGATTTTTTACAATAGTAGATGACCGCTAAGTCTTGTTCTGTGGGGAGGAAATGGTATAATGTCACTTAGAGTTTTATGAATGAGGTGACAGTAACATGGGAGTACATGTTGTATTATATCAACCAGAGATCCCTGCCAACACAGGGAATATTGCGAGAACGTGTGCAGCAACGGATACCACTCTGCACTTGATCCGTCCGCTCGGATTCTCTACAGATGATAAAATGTTAAAGCGGGCCGGCCTTGATTATTGGCAGTTTGTAAACATTGTATACTATGATTCGCTTGAGGAGTTTTTCGAGAAAAACGATGGCGGTGAATTCTTCTACTTAACAAAATATGGAAAGATCCCTCACACTGACTTTGATTACAGTGTGGAAGAGAAGGATTACTTCTTTATTTTTGGAAGGGAAACATCCGGATTGCCGGATGACATCATCCAAAATAACTTAGATCGAGCCCTGCGGATTCCAATGAACGAAAACGTCCGTTCATTGAACCTCTCCAATACAGCGGCAATTTTGATTTATGAAGCATTAAGGCAAAGAAATTATCCGGGTCTTTTATAAAAAACGAGGAATGAGGATCATATGATTTTCATTCCTTTTTTTATTTGGATTATACTAAGGGAAAGAATGTGAAGGAGAGAGTACATAATGAACGAAACCATTGAAACGATTCTTAAGCATCGGTCCATTCGTCATTTCAAGAATGAGCCTTTAACAGAGGAGCAAATCCGGACAATTGTCTCGAGTGCCCAGGCTGCGAGTACGTCGAGTTATATTCAAGCATATACCATCATCGGTGTAAAGGATCCTGCTAAAAAGAAGAAGCTTTCAGAGCTTGCCGGTCCACAATCATATGTAGAAGAAAATGGTCATTTCTTTGTATTCTGTGCCGATTTGTACCGCCACGAAAAAATAGGAGAATGGGAAAATGCAGATGTCATTCCAACACTTGAAAGCACGGAGAAATTCATGGTGGCTTTGATTGACGCTTCCCTAGCGGCTCAAAATGCGTCCATTGCCGCTGAATCCATGGGATTGGGCATTTGCTATATTGGTGGGATCCGGAATGATCTGGAATCAGTGAGTGAACTGCTGGAGCTTCCTGATCGCGTCATTCCTTTATTCGGGCTGGCTGTCGGTTTCCCTGAAGGAAGTTCTGATATGAAGCCGAGGTTGCCGATGGAAGCCATTTACCATGAGGATTCATACCAACGTGAGGAAGGGGTCATGAAAGAGGGACTCGACCGTTATGACGAAACCATCTCTTCCTATTATCATGCACGAACGGCGGGTAAACGATCAGATCGATGGACAGAGCAAATGGCCAAGATGCTGTCAGGAAAGAAACGCATGTATATGAAGGAATTTGTGGAGAAGAAAGGGTTTAATAAAAGGTAGAAACCGTGTTCAGATAAATAATCATAGAAAAAGCCCGAAAGGCTCAAATCCTTTTCGGGCTTATTTCAATCCATCTCCGGAAACTCGACTTTAAAATGTTCTGTGACTAACCGTATGAACTCCCTTGTTGTCTTAGGCAGATAGAAGTCTTTTTTCCATACGATCCCGTAGCTTGCGTTGTTCATGTTCTCGATTTCCAACAGTTGAACATCTTTATGCTTAAATACTTGCAGAGCACTATGGGGAACGATGGAGGAAGCGAATCCCTGTTCTACAAGATTGGCAAGGAGGACGGTATCCGAACATTCTGCCTTTATATAAGGCGTCAACCCTATTGATATAAATGACTGGACGATCATTTCGTACAAGCCCAAACTTTGTGTACTGGGAAGGATCAATGGCTTTTGAACAATATCTTCTAATGTAATCCTGTCATGACTTGAAGTCGGAACATTTGTGATGTAGAAAAATGGCTCATCTTGAAGGATCACCTTCGCTATATTGTCTGCTGAAAAAGGCAGTCGGATCAGAGCAGCATCAATCTCGCGTAATTCTAAAAGATGAATGAGCTGTGAGGATTCGTTTTGATGAATGTTATAGGTGATGTTCGGGAAGTTCTTTTCATACTTTGTTAAAATATGTGGCAAATCACTATCAGATAATGTATTTACACCAATCCTCAGCTTGCCTTTTTCTCCTGAACCAACTTCTTTTACTTCTGCTTCTGCAGCCTCCATTAGCTTGAGCATTTGATAAGCATGCTGGTATAGGGCTTTACCAGCCTCAGTAATCACCAGTTTTCTTCCCCTCCGGTAAAACAAGCTCACACCGAGATCCCTTTCCATCGTGCGAAGCTGCTGACTCAGGGGGGGCTGAGACATATGCAGTCGTTTTGCTGCAGCAAGTATAGTTTTCTCTTCCACAATCGTCATGAAGTAGCGCAGTTGTTTAAGGTCCAGAATGGAAATCACCTCTCTTATATAAAAAATATATAATAATACAATTTAATAGATATTATTCATATAAATCAAGCCGTGATACCCTAAAAGTTGTTAGGGGGAGTGAAAATGAAGAAAATGCTCATTGCTATCTTTATCAGTTCTCTAGCTGGATGTTCGTTAAATGCACAAGAGGAGGAAAAAGAAGTGATTTTCACCTATATAAAAGAAGGATATATTGAAGAGGTAGAAACGTTAATTGATGAAGGAGCCGATATTAATCAACAGGATGCCCTTGGTAGAACGCCTGTGATGCTGGCGACGTATCAAAATAATCCGGATATGGTCCGATTGCTTATTGATAAGGGAGCTGATATTCATTTAAAGGATGAATTAAAAAACAATCCCTTCCTGTATGCTGGTGCAGAAGGAATGAATGACATCCTTCTTCTCACGATCGAAGCGGGAGCAAATCCTGCTTTACTGAACCGATATGGCGGAACCGCTCTCATTCCAGCTGCGGAAAAAGGCCACGGTGAGACCGTCAAACTTTTACTGGATAAAACAAACGTCGATATCAATCATGTAAATGATCTTGGCTGGACGGCCTTGATGGAGGCCATCGTATTGAGTGATGGTGGAGAGGTGCATCAAGAGATCATTGCCACATTAATCGAGCATGGTGCAGATGTAACGATTCCTGATCGGGAAGGGAAATCACCAATTGAGCATGCCAGGGAAAGAGGTTATGTTGAAATGGAGAAGATGCTCTTAAAAGCAGGAGCCGTTAAAGGATCATGAAATACAAAGGGCAGAGCGTAGGAATCGCTCTACAAAGCATTCAATGGCTCATGTTTTTAATCGGAACGTCGATTGCTCTTCCGGTTGTAATCGGTAGCGTGTTTGGATTAAGTGAGACCGAGATATCAGGGTTAATGCAAAGAACACTTTTCCTGGTTGCTCTCGGCTCGATACTCCAGAAAGTGATTGGACACTCCCTTCCGATCATTGAAGGACCGGCTGGATCCTGGGTAAGTGTGTTTGTTATTTTGGCAGCCTTTTCCGAGCGAAATGGTCTGTCGGTTGAAGAATCACTATCACTTGGTATGGGCTCACTTGCTTTAGCAGGTTGTATACTGATCCTCATGGGAGCAGTGAAAAATAAATCATTTTACCAAAGAGTATTTCCACCATTGGTTTCAGGTGTATTTTTGTTTCTTCTAGCGATTCAGCTTAGTGGTATCTTTTTTAATGGGATGATCGTGCAGGAAGAAGGAAACGTTGACTGGAAACTGACGATGCTTTCCATATTCGTTTTTGTCTTTATTGTGATTCTGTCAATTAAAGCAAAAGGATGGGGGAGGCAGTTTTCACTCTTGATCGGCATTATTGTCGGCTGGGGTGTGTTTGCCATGTTCGGTGGGGCTGCCAACCCTTTTGGACAGAGAAGTCTTAATAGTGCAGCTGTGCCTGAATTATTTTCATGGGGGACGCCTGCAATCAATGGTAGTATCATCATTGCGACCATTCTTTTTTCTTTTACCTTGATTCTAAACAATATTGCAGCTATTGATTCGATGTATGATGTTTACGACGGGGAAAAAATCAATAAACAAGACAGTATAAGAAGAGGGTTTGTTGTCGGAGGGATCAATCATTGGTTATCGTCCATTTTCTCTGCTCTTGCCATTGTGCCCTTACCGGTTACATCCGGTTTCGTACAAACGACGAAACAAAGAAGCGGGTTGCCATTTCTTATAGCAGCAGGCAGTTTATTACTCATATCCTTTATACCACAAGTGGTGCATGTAGTATCTACTTTGCCCGTAGCCATCGCAAGTGCAGCGTTACTTTCAACAATTGTGAATATGTTTATCATTTCGGTAAAAAAGATAACTTCGATTGAGTTGAAACAAAGGGAATTATCGATCATTGGTGTTTCGCTTTTGGCTGGCACGAGTCTCTTCTTTCAATCCCAGGATCTTTTCAAAGACCTTCCGAATTCGCTTCAAATTGTAATGAGTAATGGGTTGATCGTGGGGACGGTTGTAGTGATAGCTCTTAATTTAATATGGCGCAATAACTAAAAAAACTGGCCAAGGCCAGTTTTTTTGGTTATGAATTAGTTAGAGCCGGGTTTATCATTGTATCCAGCAGTGAAAATCGCTACTAAAAACGCTAAAGATACACCTAAAATCATTACAGTACCCATGTTTGGTAACCTCCCAGTTTCACTTATTCCACAGTCTGTCTTTAGTATAGCCTATTTTTTATTTGATGTGAATGAAATCAGTCATTTTTTTACTGAAACGATGGCAGCTTGATGAATTGAAAATGGAAACCTTTTTATTCCACAGGCAGGCCCTATTGTTTGCCATGAATATCGGACCTTTGTCTGTAATAAATATATCTTGTTAACATGTTCAGTTGACCAAGCGCATACAGTATATTAATCGTCTCTCATTAAGCGACAGGGGGAGGTCCTTATGGATATTTTAAAAAAAATCGAACATTACCGAGAAGAAGAAGAGAAACTGAAATGGGAAGGGACGTTTGCTCAGTATTTAGACCTGCTGAAAGAGAAGCCTTGGGTTGGGCAATCCGCTCATTCAAGAGTCTTTAATATGATTAAGGATGCCGGGGTTGAGGAGGTCGAGGGGAAACGAAAGTATAAGTTCTTCAGCAATCAATTATTTGGCTTAGAAGAGGCGCTGGAAAGACTCGTTGAAGAATACTTTCATCCTGCTGCGAAGCGATTAGATGTCAGAAAGAGAATCTTGTTATTGATGGGGCCAGTCAGTGGAGGGAAATCAACCCTTGTTTCCATGCTTAAACGCGGGTTGGAGCAGTATTCCCGGACTGAAAGAGGAGGCGTCTTTTCAATCAAAGGCTGTCCGATGCATGAAGATCCATTGCATTTGATTCCTCAACATTTACGTGAAGATTTTTACAACGAATATGGCATTCGAATTGAAGGGAATCTCTCTCCGTTAAATACAATGCGTTTGGAGAAAGAATATCATGGCCGCATAGAAGACGTCCAGGTTGAAAGAGTCTTTTTCTCTGAAGATAAACGTGTCGGAATCGGTACGTTCAGTCCATCTGATCCAAAGTCACAGGATATCGCCGATTTAACGGGAAGTATCGACTTCTCCACTATTGCTGAATTTGGTTCTGAATCAGATCCACGGGCTTACCGATTTGATGGTGAATTAAATAAAGCAAACCGGGGATTGATGGAATTCCAGGAAATGCTGAAGTGTGATGAAAAATTCTTATGGCATTTATTATCCCTTACTCAGGAAGGGAACTTCAAGGCAGGGCGGTTTGCACTGATTTCGGCTGATGAGCTGATTGTGGCCCATACGAATGAAACGGAGTATCGATCCTTCATTTCCAATAAGAAGAATGAAGCCTTACACTCCCGTATCATCGTCATGCCTGTCCCATATAACCTGAAGGTCACCCAGGAAGAGAAAATATATGAGAAAATGATTAACGAAAGTGATGTGTCAAACGTCCATGTCGCTCCTCATACGTTAAGGGTCGCGGCGATGTTCACGATTCTGACTCGTCTGAAAGAACCAAAACGCGGTGACATTGATCTGATCAAGAAAATGCGCTTGTATGACGGTGAAAATGTCGAAGGTTTTAACTCTGCTGATGTGGATGAAATGAAGAAGGAGTACCAGGATGAAGGGATGAGTGGAATCGATCCGCGTTATGTCATTAACCGTATCTCATCTACGATCATCCGAAAAGAGATACCGACCATTAACGCGTTAGACGTTCTCCGTGCCCTGAAAGAAGGACTGGATCAGCACCCATCCATTACGAATGAACTTCGTGATAAGTATTTGAACTTTATCTCTCTTGCCCGTAAAGAATACGATGATATTGCCAAGAAAGAAGTTCAGAAAGCATTCGTGTATTCATATGAGGAGTCCGCGAAGACGCTTATGGATAACTATCTTGATAACGTTGAAGCATACTGCAATAAGGCAAAGCTTCATGATCCGTTAACCGGTGAAGAAATCAATCCGGATGAAAAGCTGATGCGTTCGATCGAGGAACAAATCGGTATTTCGGAAAATGCGAAGAAAGCATTCCGTGAAGAAATTCTTATCCGTATTTCTGCTTATGCCCGTAAAGGGAAGCGATTCGACTACAATTCACATGATCGTCTGCGAGAAGCCATTCAGAAGAAGCTATTTGCTGACTTGAAGGATGTAGTGAAAATCACGACTTCATCCAAAACGCCAGACGAACAGCAGCTGAAGAAAGTAAACGAAGTCGTTGCCCGTCTCATCGATGAACACGGCTACAACTCAACTTCCGCAAATGAACTTCTGCGCTACGTAGGAAGCTTGTTGAATCGATAATAGAAGTGAAATCGGGAGGTGCCAGTCACCTCCCGATTTCACATTGTAGTTTAAATCTCTCACCTAACGGGAAAAGTAGTAGCCAAGAGGTGAGAAAAATGAGTAAAAACAAACATGAACTGGATAAAAACTATGAACCTGAAAATGGTTCCATGGCACATGATATGGAAGAGATGGAGCAGCTGGGGAAGCAAATGGACAAGCTCAGAACGAATGAAGAGCTAAAAGAAGACCAGAAACAACCCGATCCTGTTCAATTTAAAGACAAAGACAAGGAATAGTTGACAGAAAACTCTGAATATAATAGTCTATAGATAGAGAGCTGGGCCCATTATCTTAAATGAAAGTGGGTGGAGAGGATGTCTTCTAAACCTCATCGTCGAGAAGAAGCAGAACCTCTTAACGGAAGCATGGCCTCCAATATGGAGGAAGTCATTAAGTTAGGGAAGCAAATGGATAAATTACGTTCCAGTGGCGAATTAAAGATACACAATCGAGTATCAGACCCGGCTCAATATGAAGAAGAAGCTTAATCAGGTGTTTCTGCCTGGTTATTTTTTTTGCCTGAGCGCGCCTTTTAGTCATTTCTATAGAACGATCAATGACTTCCACACAACCTGTCAGAAAAATAGGCTTGTCCAATCAAAAAAGAACGTTTAATTGTCGAAATTATTTGTAAATTTATCAATACTTCTGCATAGGATAGAGTAATCCCCGTTTCACTTCATGGGATAAAAGCAGTTTAGACAGTCAACATAGTGTATGCAGGAGAATGAAGAAATGTGAAAAAACTTTAAGGAGGGGAATTATTTGAGTCAAATGGATAATCATCAGTTTGTCATTTCCAAGGAAGATTGGGCCCTCCACCGCAAAGGTCACGATGATCAACAAAGACATCAAGAGAAGGTACAGGATGCGATTCGAAATAACTTACCTGATTTGATTACGGAAGAAAACATTGTCATGTCCAATGGTCGAGACGTCGTCAAGATCCCGATTCGTTCTTTAGATGAATATAAAATTCGTTACAACTATGATAAGAATAAACATGTCGGGCAGGGAGACGGTGAGAGTCAGGTAGGTGACGTCATTGCAAGAGACGGCTCACCACAGCAGCAGGGTCCTGGAAAAGGTCAAGGGGCCGGAGATAAAGCCGGTGAAGATTACTATGAAGCAGAAGTGTCGATGCTGGAGATTGAAGAAGCCTTATTTAGCCAATTGGAACTTCCGAACCTAAAGAAGAAGGAGCAAGATGTTCAAACCGTCGAGCACATTGAATTCAACGATATCCGCAAAACAGGCCTAATGGGGAATATAGATAAAAAGAAAACGATGATGTCTGCCTTTAAGAGGAATGCCATGAAAGGAGCACCAAGCTTTCATCCGATCTATACAGAAGACTTGAAATTCAGAACATGGAATGAAGTGTTGAAACCTGAATCCAAAGCGGTCGTATTGGCCATGATGGATACGAGTGGAAGTATGGGAGTATGGGAGAAATATATGGCACGAAGCTTTTTCTTCTGGATGACCCGCTTCTTACGCACTAAATATGAAACCGTTGAAATTGAATTCATCGCACATCATACCGAAGCCAAAGTGGTGTCAGAAGAGCATTTCTTCTCCAAAGGGGAAAGCGGAGGAACCATCTGTTCATCAGCTTATCGTAAAGCGTTGGAACTCATCGATGGAAAGTACACACCGAGCCGCTACAACATCTATCCGTTCCACTTCTCTGATGGAGATAATCTAACGTCTGATAACGTGAGATGTGTCAAGCTTGTAGAAGAATTAATGAAAGTATCCAGCATGTTTGGATACGGGGAAGTAAATCAGTATAACCGTCATTCCACTCTCATGTCAGCCTACAAGAACATTAAAAACGACGATTTCCGCTACTATATTCTCAAACAAAAAGCCGATGTGTTCCACGCAATGAAAAGTTTCTTCCACAAGGAACAGGACAAAGCATTCGCATGAGAAAACCAGCCGATGAGGCTGGTTTTTCATTGTCATCTACTTATCTGCTTACATATTAAAAAATTAGGCTATTCTGTATGCAAAATGCTAGAATAGAGAAAGGTACTTTTAAAAACATTCTATAAGTGGTGAGGTTTATCATGATAACTGAAGGTCAAGAAACTCAACAATTAAAGCAGGAAATTAAAGAATTGAAAGAACAGCTTGCTCAATCAGAGCAGCTAATCATGGAGATCTCTGCCCCCATCATCCCATCCATCATCCCGGAAACGATCTTGATCCCGATTACGGGCAGACTGAGCCCAGAGCGGTTTGAAAAAATCATTTCAAAAATATTGGATGTATCGTATGGAGAGGATATTAACACAATCATTGTAGACTTCTCAGCCATATCAGAAAAAGAAATCGGCGAAATTGACATCTTCGGTACTTACATCCACAATATAGAAAAATCTGTCAGCTTAATGGGGATCGAAACCCTCTTTGTCGGATTTACCCCGTCTCTGACTCGAGTGATGATCAATTCAGGTGTAAGGGAGCTTCACAGTATCAAAAGCTTCTTGACATTCCGTACAGCTTTGCAGTACTTAATGAGGGAAAAGAACCTTACATTTCAAAAGATAAATGAGTAAAAGAACCAGCCTAAACGGTTGGTTCTTTTTTATAATTGGAAAAAGCCTTCATGATTGATGTGTGATAGGGAAAGCTATCCTTAATTGACACATAAAGGATTTGAGTTGCGTTGGTAGATATTAAAGACTTAGGTATCGTAGGATTAAGGATCTTTACAATTCTTCCATTTATGATTTTTGTCACATTATATATGGGAAAGCGATCGATTGGGGAATTGCCGGTATTTGATTTTTTAGTGGTACTCGTATTCGGTTCTGTCGTAGGAGCTGATATAGCGGATCCTGACATTAATCATATCCATACGATCGTGGCAATGATTCTGATTGGTATACTACAAAAAATCTTGACCAAAATGAAAATTTCCTCGCGAAAAATGGGAAAACTTCTTTCCTTTGAACCTACTGTTGTCATTGAAAACGGTCAGATTCTAAAAAAAGAATTAAAGAAAACTGGTTATACAATTGATAATATCTTGATGCTCCTTCGGGAAAAAGAAGTTTTTCTACTGGAAGATGTGCAAATAGGAATCATTGAGCCGAACGGAAGTTTATCGATTCATAAGATGCCTTCAAAGCAAACAGTTACAGCTGAAGACGCAGGAATCATGAAGCGATCGAGCCTTGCATACCCCCTTATTGTAGATGGAGTACTGCATACCAGCGTTTTAGATAAATTAAACGTGGAGGAAAAGTGGGTATGGGGGGAAATAGAAAAAGCGGGCTTCACTTCAATCGATGAGGTATTCTATGCCTCCATCAATGCAAGGAAAGAAATCCATATTGTGAAAACACCTGATATTCATACCTATCCTGATTTCTTTAACTGAGCATTCATAAAAGAAAAAATCAGGTTAGAGGAGTATACTAGAAGCAAAAAAGGTGATGCCTGTGCAAAAGCTACTCAAATGGACTGTAGTTGTTCTTCTGGGGATTTTAGTTGTAGGTGGCCTCGGATTTTATGTTTGGTCAGAACAGACATATTCAGCTACAGAAGAGGTAATGAAGACAATCAGAATCAAAGAGGATCCATTGATTCAAGAAAAAAACGACTGGCTTATTTTTGATAGCCGAGAGTCTAACGGCAAAGGGCTCATTATATATCCAGGAGCAAAGGTGGAGGTCGAGGCCTACGGGTATTTAGGTAAGTCACTTTCTGAGAAGGGATATACCGTCGTCATTCCAAGGATGCCCCTTCATATCGCTTTTCTTGGTGTTGACGAGGCTGAAAAGATCATAAACGGTATTGATGAGAAGCTTGATTGGTATGTGTCAGGTCACTCATTAGGTGGCGTTGCAGCTGCTTCATACGCGTATGATCATCAGGATGTGGTAAAAGGGGTCATTTTCCTGGCTTCCTATCCGACAAACTCAGCGGATTTTTCCTCTAGTGATGTTCCTTTCCTCAGCATCTTTGCCGAGAATGATGGGCTTACTACAGGGGATGATATTGAAGAAAGTAAAAAGTTATTGCCACCATCAACGGTTTACCACGAAATTGAAGGGGGAAATCATGCAGGCTTCGGAATGTATGGTCCGCAAAAGGGAGATCTGGAAGCGGATATTCCATCTTGGGAGCAGCAGGATGAAATCATACGGACGATGGATGAATGGATCAGAGAACATTGATTCCATTTTTATCATGAAAGCTGTTGAGCACGCTCAACAGCTTTTTTACATGTCAAGATGGAGGAATCCTGTTAAGGGAGGTAGTATATATAGAGAAGAAGGAGGTTCGATACAGATGGAATTTATCTATGTTTTAAAGCTCATCCCGCGCTTACATAAAGAAGAAAATTGGACAACCGTGGATGAGGGGATTGTACAACGTCATTTTGAGAGGCTGAAGGAGCTTACGGGCTCCGGAGAGGTGATCCTTGCCGGCAGAACTTTAAATGAAGAAGAAAATGCTTTTGGAATCGTTATTTTTGAAGTGGAAGATGGGGAAAAAGCCAGGGCTTTCATGCAGGAAGATCCCGCCGTGAAAGAGGGGATCATGACAGCAGAACTGTATCCGTATCGAGTGGCTCTCCTGAGAAAAGAATCCAATACTTTAGTAGAGTAGGAGAAGGTTCGATGGAAAAATGGATTGAAGAACTTTTTACAGAAGGGGTATTGGCGGAAGCAGCCTCACGATATGGCTGTAACACTGCCAAAGCGAAGAAACTCGGAGACTTTGAAAATTATGTGTATGAGGTGCATAAGGGAGACACCCCTTATATCCTCCGCCTCACCCACTGCTCTCATCGATCAGAAAGAGAAGTGACAGCAGAACTGAAGTGGATTAACTACCTACATAAACACGGAGTGAATGTATCATTAGTCAATCAATCTGATAAAGGAAAGCTCGTAGAAGTGATCAAAGCAGAAGACACGTATTTCTATGTGTGTTTGTTTCATAAAGCCCCAGGCAGTCCGGTTAAAATAATTGATCCATTGTTCGATGAGGAACTTTTCTACAAATGGGGGAAAGTCACCGGACATATGCATCGGGTGACAAAAGAATATGTCCAGGGTGAAGATCGTCGTGACCGCTGGGAAGAGGATGATGTGTTGAATTATGAGAAGTATTTATCTCCTGTGAAAGATGAGTACATCATTGAAAAAGGTGAGATAAATAAAAAAACGATCAAAAGCTATGAGGAAACGAAAGATACCTTTGGACTGATTCACTCAGACATCCATCCAGGGAACTTTTTTTATGATGAGGGTACTATTCATGTGTTTGACTTTGATGATAGTACACAGTTCTTTTTTATAAGTGACGTCGCCATTCCACTTTACTACTCCGTATGGTGGAAGTTTCGTAATGAGAACTTAGATATCCGCAGTGAATTTGGCAGAAAGTTTCTCGTTTCATTTTTAAAAGGATATCTGACAGAGTGTGATTTAGAAGAAGAGTGGGTGGGCCGAATCCCTCATTTCCTGCTGCTCAGGGATTTAACACTGTATTCTGTTTTTCATAAAAAGTGGGATCTTGAGAATTTATCGGAGGTCGAAGAGTCGCTTCTTTCTCAGGTCAGGGACAGATTGCTCAAAGATGAGCCAATCGTTGATCTGGACTACGGTGAAATTCTTGAAAAAGCGAGAGCGGAATGATTTGGGCACTCCTTATGACAGGTGTGATCATCGGATTATTAGTCCGGCTTATGAGGACGACCTATAAGAGTGGGTATGGTATGTCTGAGGATTTATTTGATCAGCCTGTGTATGTGAAGACATGCAATCATTGTCACAGGAAGATTCCAAAGGATTATCAAAAATCTCTTTGTCCCCATTGCGGGAAGCTGGTGGAATGATGGAAAGGTTTGAAGGATTTCTCCTTTGAACCTTTTTAAATGCCGTTCATTTTATATTTGGAGATAAATTTGATATGATGCTAAAGACTATTTACATACAAACTGAAGAGGTGGAAAAATGGATAAAACCATTGGATTTATAGGGTGTGGAAATATGGCACAAGCGATCATGGGTGGAATATTGCAGTCCGGTTTAGTTGATAAACGTTCGGTTAAAGCAAGTGCCAGAACCGAAGAGACGCTGGAAAAAGTAGCAGGTGAATTTGGAGTAGGTGTTACGAGAGATAATAAAAGCGTAGCAGCCTTTTCAGACATTGTGTTTTTATCAGTGAAACCTGACCAATATCAAAGCATTATCGAATCGATAAAGGATTCTTTGAAAGAGGATGCCATCATCATTACCATTGCAGCGGGAATCACGATTGAATGGATGGAGAATCAGCTTTCTAAATCGATGAAAATCGTCCGGACCATGCCTAATACACCGTCTCTTGTCGGGGAAGGCATGACAGCCTATTGTGTGAATGAGGAAGTAAAAGAAGTGGATCTCGAAGCTGTGCGAGCTATTTTAGAAAGCTTCGGAAAGGCTGAGAAAGTGGAAGAAGGCTTGATGAATGCCATTCCTGCTGTTAGCGGATCATCTCCTGCATATGTATTTATGTTCATAGAAGCACTCGCTGATGGAGCCGTTCTCGAGGGCATCCCGAGAAATCTAGCCTACCAGCTGGCATCACAGGCTGTACTTGGAGCGGCGAAAATGGTCCTTGAAACGGGCACTCATCCAGGGGAACTGAAGGATGCCGTTTGTTCACCGGGCGGAGCAACGATAGAAGCAGTGTCAGCTCTGGAGAAAAATAATTTTAAAGGAGCCATTTTAACGGCAATGGAAGCATGCAGCCGTAAATCGAATTCCCTGGGTGAGTAGAGTGGAAACCATTGACAAATACTCATGACTGATGTAGTTTGTACATACAAACATAAACGGAGGTCGAGGATAGTGGAAGATCAATTCTGTAACTGTCTCTATTTCTCTGCCAATCACTTGGCAAGAATGATGAACAAGATGGCGGAGGAAGAGTTTGCCCCAATCGGTTTGTCTCCCACTTATGCATTTTTGTTGATGACCTTAAAGGATAAAGACGGTCTAACACAAAAAGAGCTTAGTGGAGCTTTAAATATCGCTCCTTCAACAAGTACCCGATTTGTAGATAAATTAGAAATGAAGGGACTTGTTACACGAAAGAACAAAGGAAAGCTAGCAATCATTGCCCTGACGGACAAAGGCTATAGCATGCAGGATGACATTTCTCAGTGCTGGAAGAACCTGTTTAAACGCTATGCTGAAATCATGGGTGAGGAACAGGCCCGGAAGCTGACGCGTGATGTGAACGAAGCAAATTCGATATTGGAAAATAAAAAATAAAATTTTTTAATGTTATATTTGTATGTACAAACAAATGATGATATTATTTGTACATACAAATAAGGAGTGATTGAATTGAAAACACTAGTTTTAGTAGGACATCCAGATTTACAAGAATCAACAATGAACAAAGCCTGGTCAGAACGTTTGGAAAAGGAAGAGAACGTTACTGTGCATGACTTATATAAAGAGTATCCGAACATGAACATTGATGTTAAGAGAGAACAAAATCTTTTATTGGAACATGACCGAATCGTCTTCCAATTTCCATTCTTCTGGTACAGCACACCGGCGATGTTGAAAGAATGGCAGGATAAGGTGTTAGAATATGGATGGGCTTATGGGGCAGAGGGGACGAAGCTTCACGGAAAAGAATTCTTAGTCGTGACTTCAACCGGTGGTCCGGGCGGAGCTTACCGATCAGGAGGCTTTAATCACTACTCAATGAGTGAACTGCTGAAACCACTGCAGGCTACTGCCAACTTAACGGGAATGACTTTCTTGCCTGCTTATGTAGAGCATGGGGTTCGAATGATGAGTGACGATGAAGTGGTTGCGTCTGCTGAAAAAGTGGCAGCACATGTGGTGAATCCTGAGTTGAAGTTTGGTCGATAGGATAGGAAGAGCTCATTCGTTCTGGGGAGGGGCTCTTTACTATTTTCATGGGGGAAGAGGGTTTTGATACATAAAAGAAGAACCCTTCTTATAAAACACAAAGCCTGAAGGTCCGTCCACCTTCACTTTATTCAAACTGCCAAAGTAGTGATCTGCTTTGGCAGTTTATTGTTTAGCTGCTATGAAATTCTACTGTCAGGATGGCTGTGACGGCAATTTGTCCTGGCTGGACGGCTGTACTTTCTTCAGCGGCTTTCACAAATCCGGTAGTCATAAAGGGGGTGACGATTGGGCTTGATTGCTCTGTGATGGACTTTGGCTGGGGATTGAGCTGCTGCCCCGATTGGCTGGATAATGTGAGTGCTTTTTGATAGGCCTTTTGATATGCGATAGCAAGGGCCTGCTGATAAGATTCGATGGGATTTGAATTGACAAATGAAATGTTTTCTACACGATTCGCACCGCTCTTTATAGCATCATCAATAATCATCCCGACTTTTTCAATGTCCTGAATGGTAACCCTGAATACTTGGCGAACCTCATATCCTGTGAAAATCTGCTTCCCGTCCTCATAGTTGTATTGTGGGAACACTTGATAGGTGGTGGTTTGGATATCCTTTTGTGACACTCCATTGTTTAACAGGGATTGAATGACTTTACTCGATTGTTGCTGGTTCTGGCTTTGGGCCGCTTCAAGCTCTTCATCTTTAGTGACGACGCCGATAGAGACAATGGCTTGATCAGGATCTACATAAAGTGTATGCTCACCTGTTACAGTAATCGTCCCATTGGTGTTGCCGGTCCTATAGTATGGATATGAATACATGAGCAGTCCTACACGCACGTAAAGGATTCAATTTTATCCAAGTCGATACCGAAGTAAACCCATGTGAATCCGATCCATCTCCATCCGGCAATGGAACGGCGTCCGACAAAGACAGGATAGAACCAGAAAGCATCTCTTCTTAACCAAATATAAGTGTACCTGAATAAACATCTCCTGATGGCACCTGGATCTACTGCAAAGACACTAGGTCCACCTTGGGTTCCTTGCATCACCGTTTTTTGCGGTTGGAAGTTCGGTGGTGGTCCGGGTGGTGGTTGATTTTGTCCGCCTGCAGGTGGTGGAGAGCTCGGGGCGCCTTGTCCTCCACCAGGAAAACCGGGAAAGCCGCCACCTGAACCTTGGCCACCTCCAGGGAATCCAGGAAAGCCGCCGCCTCCTCCGCCTGGAAAACCAGGGAATAATTGTCTGTGATCGTACATAGAAGAACCTCCTCATAAAGAATTCTCTTTATCTTATGAGGAGGTTGGGTGGGCGTGCGTGTCTATTAAGTTAGCTAAGGGAATGAATCAAGTCTCCATCGCTTTTTTCATCACATGTTTGAGTGTTTCGGCTGAGTGAGCGAATTGAGCTTTTTCTTTATCATTTAATGGAAGCTCGACGACTTTCCTGATGCCCTCACGATTAATAATCGCAGGAACACCGATGTAGATATCGTCTTGTTGATACTCTCCTTCAAGGAGGGCGGAAACGGTTAATATACTATTTTCATTGTTAAAGACCGCTTTGGTAATCCTGGCAAGGCCCATGGCAATGCCATAATAGGTTGCGCCTTTCCGTTCAATGATGTGATAGGCTGCGTCCCTTACATTGATGAATATGTCATCGAGCTGTTTCTGCACGTCATCCCTGTGGAGGTCAATTAACTCACTTAGATGACTTGCTCCTACAGTTGTGTGGCTCCAAACGGGAAATTCCGTGTCGCCGTGCTCTCCCATAATATAGGCGTGAATATTCCGTGTATCAATATCAAAGTGCTCTCCTACTAAGTAACGAAGTCTGGCTGTGTCGAGAATCGTTCCTGATCCTATGACTCTTTCTTTCGGCAGGCCGGAAAATTTCCACGTTGCATACGTTAAGATGTCGACTGGATTCGTCGCCACAAGGAAAATGCCGTTGAACCCACTATCCATAACAGAGTCTACAATATTTTTGAAGATTTTCACGTTCTTTTCCACCAGGTCCAGACGGGTTTCGCCAGGCTGCTGATTCGCTCCTGCAGTAATCACGACCAGGTCAGCATCCTTACAATCACTGTAATCTCCTGCAGATATTTTCATAGGGGAAGCGAAAGCAAGACCATGGTTTAAATCACGTGCGTCTCCGTCAGCTTTCTCCTTATTCAAATCAATCATTACAAGTTCATGTGCGATTCCTTGATTTAGAAGAGCAAAGGCATAACTTGAACCCACAAATCCTGTACCGATTAAAGCTACTTTGTTTGTGCATTTGGTTGTCATACGTCATCACCTATTCATAAGTTTTTTGGTAGTATGATTCATAGCAATGTTAAGTTTTTAAAGAATGAAATGAGAGTTGAAAGATATTTGGTCAGTACATTGTGAAGTAATTCACAACCAAATGATAACATGAAACACATTGATATTCTACTCTGAAATATAGCATAACATACTTGATTGTGAATTAATTCACAATATTGACATATACAAAGACTTGTCCAGGTGACTTGTCCCTCAAAGAAAAAAGGGTTTTTTCTGATGTGTGATGAATGTATAGAGGAAGATGAGAGTTATGGGAGGTGTGTGTATGAATGTCAGGAGTGGGGACTTATTTATCCGCCCTTTAGTGGAGGGGGATAAATACACGTTGGCAAGGTGGTTGCAGGATCCCGAAGTACTGGAGTTTTATGAAGGGAGGGACCGCCCCTTCACCCTTCAGCTGGTGGAGGAGAAATTCCTTGCGGAAAGGGACGTCTCAGGTTGTCTGGTTGAGTATAAGGGGGATGAAATCGGTTATCTCCAGTATTACCAGCTCGATGAAGAAACAATGATCCGGTATGGTTACTCGAATTTAGATGAAGTGATCTACGGTACGGATCAATTCATCGGAGAAGCGACATATTGGAACCGGGGAATAGGGACGCAACTCATTCGAACTGTAGTAGAGTACTTGCTTAAGAAAGAGGGGGTCCACCGCCTTGTGGTGGATCCCATGACCTGGAACACCAGGGCGATCCGATGCTATGAGAAATGTGGATACTGTAAAGCGAGAATACTGCGGGAGCATGAGCTTCATGAAGGGGAACATCATGATTCCTGGCTGATGGAGTTCATTCCCGAATAAATGGGAGACTTTAAGATGAATAAAAAAATAGAAGAAGCCATTGAATTGAGAGAGTCGGGAGAATGCCAAGCTTCCATTGAAAGGTGGAAGCGATTGATTCAGGGAGACCCAGATAATGGTTTTCTGCATTACCAATGTGCATGGACCCATGACAAAATGGGACTCGAAAGCGAAGCCGTTCCTTATTACGAGAATTCGATTCAATTGGGACTGGATGATAAAGATTTACAAGGCGCCTACCTTGGATTGGGTAGTACATATCGGACATTGGGTGAGTATGAAAAAAGTAAATCCGTGTTCGAGGAAGGAATCCGACGATTCCCTGAAAATAAAGCGATGTCGGTCTTTTATGCCATGACCCTCTACAATTTGAACAAACACAGTCAAGCGATGGAGCTGCTATTGATAAGTATTTGTAATACATCTTGTGACGCTGACATACAAGCTTATCATAAGGCGATTTTATACTATTCCAATCAATTGGATAAGGTGTGGAAATAGTAAGCGATACATTTATCGAAACATATTTAAGACGTGAAGGGACACAATATGAAAACATTTTTATATTTTATCAGGCACGCACATTCTGTATATACTCCGGATGAATTAAACAGACCGTTATCGGAACGAGGAAAGCGTGATGCAGAAAGAATCACCGATAAGTTAAAAAAAGAAAAAATAGAAGTCGTCTGTTCAAGTCCTTATAGAAGAGCCATACAAACAGTAGAAGGACTGGTGGTCGATAAGGATAAAGAAATAATCCTTCTAGATGGCCTTAAAGAGCGATTGTTGTCGACAAAACCGGTGGAGGACTTCGATTCAGCTATTTGTAAAGTTTGGAAGTGTCCTTCTTTTGCGTTTCAAGGAGGAGAATCAAATCTCCTTGCCCAGAAAAGAGGTGTGAGTGCTACTTTTTCGTTGTTGAATACATATCGGGGGAAAAGAGTGGCCGTAGGTACACATGGAAATCTTATGGTCCTTGTTTTGAATCACTTCGATAAACGATTTGACTATGATTTTTGGAAGAATCTTGAGATGCCGGATGTCTATAGGCTTACATTTGATCATGAAAGGCTGGTCGACGTGGAAAAACCTGTGTATTAGTTATGCACAGGTCATTTTTATTAGCGATTATTAAAAATAAATCGATTGACTAAAGGTAGGATTAAAAGCAACACTGCAAGGGTAGCTACAAAAACCGCTCCCGACTTATTCCCATCCTTCCAAACGAACTTTGTAAATCTGAAAGTGTAGAGGGAAATCAAGACGATAAAAAAATACAAAAATGTGTCCATGCCCATCCCTCCATCAATCTCTAATTTTTTCAAGATTCCTCGGTCGTAAATGTTTTCCGAATTGATCAAGCCTGATGTGGAAGTTCACATCCACATCTGCATCGGGATAGGATTTCATCCAGTCGTATTTTTGATAATCATCCAATGTTAAAAATTGTTTCCTACCTTCTAAATACCATCTAAAGGGCTCTGCGCCTAATTCTTGAGTTTTTATGATGAACCTGTTACTGATTTCTTTATACCGTTCTTGTAGATGCTCATCAAGTAGCTCTTGCTTACGGATGTCTTCAACGTAATTGACGGCACTTGGAATAGAAAGAATCGTCACGGACATCCACACATCGACTTGGATGGATGGGGACGGCTTTGAAACATCGACATGAACCTTCGTACTAATATTTCTTGAATTCCCTATCACTCTAAATTCCTCATTTAAGGGATCGGGAAAGGAAAAGCGCATTTGTTGAGGTTTTTTTCCAGTGGTCAATACGGAAATCAGCCTGACTTCTTCCCCGGTAAAAGTATCGATCATCTTCCCTTCTTTAAAAACCGCTGCTCCAATCATTTGTGTGGGTGTCCCCCCTTTTTTATCAAGCTGTCCAGAAAGAATATCATCTTCATTCAATGTGTTTTTTGCTTCTTTTTTAATCCCGGTAGAATAAATACTGAGTGAAAGACCTGCATCTGCTTCTGTCTGAGTTAAAAATTGGTGATAAGTTGAGGGTGGGACCATGGAGCTGATATCCCACCTACGCGACATGAAATCGTAATATTTGTGTGGACTTGTTTCAAATGCGGGCTTGTTGTTTCTGAGATAATCTTCAGCCCTTTCTTTCGACACAATCATAAACATATCCCTTCTGACTTGTGGATCCCTGGCTAGTGTACTGATTAAAGGGAGGAACTCCTTTGATCTGGCGAATTCTTCACCTACTACCATGGCTTTAGTATGGAAAAAGTTAATCTTCCTCGTTTCAGATACGTTTAATAAGTATTTAGCCGTAATGAGGTCTGGAGCCTGGAGGGTGATTGTTTTTTCCTCTTGTTGACCTGCAGGCTGACTTCCAGGACTTCCCGACAACGGGTCTGCCAGTTGAAATGTAATGACGATTCCCTTTCCGTCAACAGGTTTGTCCAAGCCGATGACCAGTACAAAACCAGCTTCCTCTATTTCAATTTTATTGGCACATCCACTTAAAAACACGAAGACTATAAAAATGGACAGCACCTTAGCCCTTTTCATTCTTTAAAACCTCTTTTCCTTTAGAAACAAGGTAAATCAATATAGGAATCAAGAAAAGCAGCAGGGAACCGAATGTTAAAATGAAATCTCCCCTAAAGTAAAGCATGTTTTTGATATTGTTCTCAGGTAATATGCCAATGACCACAGTCAGGGCTGCCAAAGGGAGCAATAAAGGTTCAAATTCTTTTATTTTAAGCGTAGCAGAGAATACATAAGCAGAGATATACAGATAAAATGAAAAGCGAATAATGCTCGCTACACACCAAAAAGCAAAGAAAAGAGATTCAACATGAGAAACAAACCTTCCCAACCTAATCATGCGTAATAGTTCATGAAAAGGATAAGCGATAAATTCGAATGTAGGGTAATCGAAGAATGCGATGAATACGGCAAGAAATAAAGACAATTCCATTACAACGATTCCATAGCCGATAAGAATTCCCTTTTTAAAGGAGTTGAAACCTTTAACGAATGGAAAAATCATGGCCATATACAATATATCTCCTGATATGGATGAGTATTTTGCGCTTTCCATCAGCAATGGCTTGAGCCCGGGACCCAGTATAGGAAAAAGATGACTGAAATAGAGTTTATTCCACATTAGAATGATGACCAATAATAACGAGATTTTTACATATGGAATACAAATCCAAGCTGTACGCCCAATAGCCAATAATCCACGATTTGCTAAATAATAGGAAGCTCCTACGAGTAGAATATAGTAGGTTAGGTTTGTAGATTCCTGGAAGTACATTGACGTGATAATATCAACATAACCTCTTGTGTTTACGATAGTTGAAGAATAAGCAATCAGAAATAATATCATCCCTATGAAGAACCCTATATACTTGCCGGTTACCTGGTTGGCAATTTCAATAATGTTTAAATCTTTGTACTGCTTCACTAAGGAAAGAATAGTCACAAGTGGAATGATGATAATGACCGCTGATATAAACGGAATCATCCAGGTTGCAGTAGTCGTCTCTTTAAAAAGGATGGTAGCGGTCATATCAGTGAACTTTATCCCAAGAATCAGCATGATAATCGCAACAAATTCCCTTGTTCTTACCTTCTGATCCTCCTTGATTCTCATAAACTTATTCTCTCCTTTCTGGTTTTCTCATACGCTGAGTATCCGTTTGCCATAGGTTTTTGGGACGCATCCATTCTCTCCAAGCTACTCTCCTGAATACCATGTCACTAGAGGATGCATAATGGGGAGCCATGGGTGATAAGAAAGGGACATCGAAAGAAGTGATGGAGGTCAAGTATCCGATACTGACGGTCAAACAGACCGCAATTCCAAAAAAGCCCCATAAGCCCGCGAATAGTAGAAAAATATAAGTGGACATACGAACCATATAATTAAGGGAGAGGTTAGGAATCGCAAATGAAGCTAAACCAGTAATGGCAATGACTATCACAAGGATGGGACTGATAATACTTGCTTCAACTGCAGCCTGACCCAATATCAATGCCCCTACAATCCCAATTGTCGGTCCAATTGGAGTTGGTACCCGAATTCCCCCCTCCCGGATCAATTCAAATGAACCAAGAAGGAGTAAAACTTCCAAAATGGCCGGAAAGGGGACTTCTTCTCGTGTGGAGGAGATGGCTAATGCCAGATCGGTCGGTAGCATTTCAACATGATAATTCGTTGCTGCAATATAGATGGCAGGTGTCAGGGCAGTAATGAAGATTGCGATGATCCTTAATAGACGTGAAAAGTTTCCATATATCCATCTGGAATAGTGTTCTTCAGGGGTATGGAAGAAAGACCAGAAAGTTACGGGAAGAACCAGGCAACTCGGTGAACTATCCATTAATAAAATGACATGACCTTCACTTAGGAATGAAACTGCCCGATCGGGTCTTTCTGTATATAATATAGTAGGCACAATTGAATAAGGACGCTCTTCCAAGTGTTGTTCCAAAATGCCCAAGTTTAGTATTTCATCGGTTGTGATCTGCTCCAGGCGCTTTTTTACTTTTTCCAATAATGCAGGATTTACGATTTCATTCATGTACAGTAACCCTATATTACTGATACCCCTTTCACCCACTTGGATATATTCCGTCAATAAATTACTTGAACGAAGTTGTTTGCGAATGAGTGAAATGTTAGTACTGATCGACTCCACAAATGCTTCTTTCGGGCCTTTCAGGACATTTTCGTCCTGAGGCTTGTCTACATTCCTTTTTTCAAAAGAAGTCGTACCGATCACGAATGCGACATACACTTCTTCAATCAGAAGAATGGTATTACCCATAAGAATCCCATTCACCAATTTTGGCAGGTTCACTTCAGAATCAATGGAAGACGAAGGTATGTTGTTTTTTAGGAGAATTAGAAGAGAATCCGAAACGTTTTCCTTGTTATCTATATTTTCAAAAGAAGGAATCAGTGTTTTTTCAAGGAAGTCATTGTTATACATCCCATTTAAAAAATACAGAACAGCTTTTTTATTTATGGTTGGTATATTTAATTCTCTTTTGTTCAAATCTTGGTTAACAGGGTAAGTGAACATTTTTTCAATGTAACGGATATTTTCTTCCATATCATAGTTAACTAATAAGGTTTCCTTATATTCAGACACTGTATCACCTCCATATAATCATAGAGTGGTGTATTAAGGGCTAAAATATGTATAGAAAGAGAAGATGAAAAAAGACCGTTCATGGTGAACGGTCTTTCGAGTATCGATATAAAATCAATGAGGCAGGAATGCCAGCTGATAGAAGAACAGGACGGCAAAGATATACACGAGTGGGTGTACCTGCTTCCATTGTCCTTTTACTACTTTTAATAAGGGATAAGAAATGAATCCCAGTGCAATTCCAGTTGCGATGCTTGATGTTAATGGCATGCTCAGGATGATTAAAAACGCAGGGAAGGCTTCATCTAATTGATCCCACTTAATTTGGGAGATACTTCCCATCATAAGGCTTCCGACGATGATAAGTGCGGGAGCAGTAATGGCTGAAATTCCTGATACGGCACTGACAAGAGGTCCGAAGAATGCAGCGGCGATGAACAACACAGAAACGGTTAATGTTGTTAATCCTGTTCTTCCTCCAGCGGAAACACCGGCTGAAGATTCAATGTAAGCGGACGTAGGACTTGTTCCAAACATCGCTCCAACAGTCGTTGCAATGGAATCCGCGAGAAGTGCTTCACGTGCTCTTGGCATTGTGTTGCCTTTCATAAGACCTGCTTGTTGAGCCACTCCAATCATTGTTCCTGTTGTGTCAAAGATGGTCACAAGCAAGAAAGAGAAGACAACCGCATATAATCCATACTGGAAGACATCAGCAAAAGCAGTTACCGGATTTGCTACGATCAATCCTTCTGGAAGATGTGGGAGAGCGACAAACCCCTCCTTAAATGACAATTCTCCCGTGAAAAATGCAACGAGTCCAGTGACAATCATTCCGATAAATAAAGCTCCATGGACACGTAACACCATGAGGATGAGTGTTACAGCCAACCCGATCAACGCTAAGATCGCCGAGGATGAATGCAGATCCCCAAGCTGTACCAGATTGGTAGGGTGAGCCTGGATAAGGCCAGTCAATCGTAATCCAATAAAAGCAATAAATAAACCGATTCCTGCTGTTATACCGTGCTTTAGATTTTGAGGAATGGCTTCGATTAATTTTTTTCTGAACGGTGTTAAAGAGAGAATGATAAAGATGATCCCTGCTACAAAAACGGCAGAAAACGCAACGATATAAGAAATATCATCATTCGCCCCGACTACTGAGTACGTAAAGTAAGCATTCAATCCCATCCCTGGTGCGATGGCGATCGGGTAGTTTGCGAACAAGGCCATCCATAACGTTCCGGCTACGGCTGAAATAATGGTTGCTAAGAAGACTTGGTCAAATGGGACACCTGCATCAGCCAAAATAATGGGATTCACAACGACGATGTAAACCATCGTTAAAAATGTTGTAATACCTGCCAGTATTTCAGTTTTAGGATCAGTGCCGTGTTCCTTCAATTTAAACATGGTAATACCTCCAATAAAAACGAACATTAAAAACACGCAACTTCTATAATATTCGGTAATAGGTTGGATTTCAATAGGAAAAACCGAAATTTTTTTAAGAAAATATATTGAAACCCCTTCCAAACCCCTTTCGTTTTCGATAAGATGTTATCAATTATAGAAGAATCAGTCTCTATAATGCCCAGGCAATAAACGATTTACCAAGAAAAAGTGACATCTCTTACGGAAAGGAGCGGTACTAACGTGTATACAAAATTGAAAAACAAATCAATCTCTGAGCAGATTGAACTGATCACACGATCCTTAGTCGCTCTGAAAAGCTATAACGGAACAACAGGCGAACGTGAAAAAGCCCAGTATATATATGAAATGATTTCCTCATTTCCTTATTTTCAGGAGCATCCTGACCGAGTCTGGCTTCAAGAAGTCCCGAACGATCCGACAGGGAGGAAAAACGTGTTTGCCCTTGTGGAAGGAACGTCCTCGAAAACTGTATTATTCCATGCCCACTATGATACGGTGGGGACGGATGATTATGGGGCACTTCAAGATATGGCTCATGATCCCGACTTTCTTCAGAAATTCTTTATGGATTATGAAGGAGAGGAAAAGGTAAGGGATGATGCACTATCTGGAAACTGGCTATTTGGAAGAGGGGCTTTGGATATGCAGAGCGGGATCGCCGTCCACATTGCCAACCTTTTACACCATACGGAGCAAGCAACCCCAGATGGGAATTTACTCTTCCTATTTAATGGTGACGAAGAAAGTGAACATGCCGGAATGATTACTGCTTTAAGTGATCTCTATCGTTTAAAGAAAGAGGGCTTTGATTATTTGGCAGCGATCAATACGGATTTCATCTCTCCGATCTATGACGGGGACTGTAAACGATATATTTACACGGGTGCTGCAGGAAAGCTTCTGCCAAGCTTCTATATATATGGAAGAGAGGCGCATGTAGGGGATGTGCTGACATCCATCGATCCAACTGTGATCGCTTCCAAAATCAATCTCGAAATCAATCAGAACTTAGATTATCTGGAGGATATACCAGGTGAATTCACGCTTCCGCCATCTTGCTTGTATTTCAAGGATGATAAGCATACGTATAATGTCCAAACCCCTCTTAGCGCCTCTCTATACTTCAACTATTTTGTATACGAGAGAACCGCACGGGAAGTACTCTACGATATGAAGAAGGCAGCATTAAAGGCAGTAAATGAACTGGAAGAACGGAGTAAAAAACAGTTTGAAGAGTATCGGAGCTATCATGGCTTCCCTGAAAGGGAGTTTTCTTGGGGAGTAGAAGTGCTGACGTTACGGGAGTATATCTTCTGGCTGAAGGAAAGAGGCATCGATCCGGATCCTGTCATGAAAAAGATCTTTCATGATATGGAGGGGGAGGATAGAAGAACGATTGCATATACCATGGTGGAAGCATTGCAGCATCTGGATCCCGATCGAACACCCAGGGTGATCATCTTTTTCGCACCTCCATTTTTGCCTCACAACTTTGTGAATGAAGAAAATGAGTATGGCAAAAAGGTACGGGAAGTATTGGGGGCATGTTTAAACGATATAGCAAATGAAACCGGTGAAGAATTCATCATTAAACGGTTTTTCCCTTATCTCGCAGATGGCAGTTTTCTCTCTCTTCATGAAGAAGACGAGGATATCGAGGTCTTTAAAAAGAACCTGCCACTGATCGATCATTTGTATCCTGTCCCTATCGAAATGATCCGCAAGCTGAACATCCCTTCTATTAATATAGGAGTATATGGAAAGGATGGGCATCAGTGGACAGAGAGAGTGTATAAGCCTTACACATTCTCGGTACTGCCGGAGATCATCCAGCGGGTGACGAAGGATTTATTGAAGATATGAAGTGCGGGAATAACAAAACAAAAAGAGAGGCCGTTCGCTTAGCAAACGGCCTCTCTTTTTTAATTGGCTATTTTACAATTTTTGTAGATTGGCTGGATTAATTAAGAAAACGGCTGGATTTTCGTTAGAATCGGCTGGATTATTGATGATTTCCGCCGGATTATCCAGAAAACCGGCCGGATTTTTGATGATTTCGGCTGGATTCGATAGGACATCAATGAAGTACCGGACCTTGATATCGCCACAAATCCATTGAAAAAGTTGATTTCAAATGAAGTATCCATATTTCCTATGAATTGATGAGACATTTAATTGTAAATTATCCCCTCACACCGCATTCAAATCTGCCTGTATTCTTAAATTGTCATAAAAAGGTCAATCCTAAAAGATGCAAGAAGGGAACAAGTTTACTATAATAGAGATATTGATTTGTGAAATGTTTCACTAACTTTTTATCTTTTGGAGTTGAGATAAGTTATGAAAGAGCTTAATCAAATGGCTAAACAGCAGAAATCATCCATGATGACCCTTTACGGAACGTCCCTTATGATGGGAGGAGTCGTGATTGGACAAGCTTATTTGCTGGTCAGCATTGTAGATAAAATGTTTATAGAGGGAGCTCTGTTTCAAGACATCCTCCCAATGCTTGGTGCTTTGCTCCTTATTCTAGTGGGAAGGGCAGCACTTTCTTATGTGAACGGACGAACAGGAATCAGGATGGCTTCGAAGGTAAAGAGTGATTTGAGAAAACGGCTATTAATTAAGTGGGCAAAAAATCCACTTCAAGCATCCATTCAAGGTCAGTCGGGACAAAAGGTCAGTACGATGATGGATGCAGTCGATGGTTTGGACGGGTATTACAGTCAGTATGTACCTCAAAGAATTCAAACGACGATTGTCCCGTTGATCCTTTTAATGACTATTTTTACTGAGCATGTGTATACGGGTCTGATCATGGTGATTACAGCTCCGTTCATTCCTTTGTTTATGGCGATTATCGGAGTCATGACAAAGAATAAATCCGAGAAGCAAATGGATAGGCTGACGGCTTTTTCGGGACGATTTCTCGATACCCTGCAAGGGTTGACTACCTTGAAGCTACTTGGGAGAGGGGAGCAACAAAAAGAGGGGATACGTTCTGCCAGCCTTGACTTTCGTGAAGCCACGATGGAAGTGTTAAAGACTGCCTTCTTATCTTCCTTGATGCTAGAGTTCATCTCAATGTTAAGCATTGGATTGATTGCCCTGGAAGTGGGGCTTCGATTAGTCGTCTTTGAAAGTATTTCATTTTTCACAGCATTCTTTGTTCTCGTTCTTGCACCAGAGTTCTATCTTTCATTAAAAGAGCTGGGGCATGCCTTTCATACCGGGCGCGGGAGCATGGGAGCCGGTAAGAAGGTCTTTGAAGAGCTTGAAGAGAAGGATCAACCAGCAAAATGGGGAGAGAAGAAGTTTGAAAAGAGTGGGACTCCTCCTACAATTACCCTATGTAATGCAGGGTTTTCCTACGGGGATAAGGGATTTAATCTTCGAGGAATTACGGCTGCTTTTCCTTCCTGCAGCCAAGTGGCGATCGTCGGACAAAGTGGAGCAGGAAAAACTACGCTCCTTCACCTTTTATCAGGTCTTCTGAACCCCTCTGAGGGAGACATTTTAGTGGATGGACTTTCGAGAAGTGATTATGGGGAGAGAGACTGGTTTGATCAACTAAGTTATATCTCACAGAATCCTTACTTATTCTCGGGCACGATTGCCGAGAATATTGCCGTTGGCGGACGAGAGGGTGTCACCCTGGAAGAGATTGAATACGCTGCTGAAAAAGCAGGAATCTCACAAATGATTGCAGGTCTCGATAAAGGATATGAGACCCCGATTGGTGAAGCAGGGAGAGGGCTTTCTGGTGGAGAAAAACAGCGAATGGCCTTAGCCAGGGCTTTTCTCAAAAAGCCGGCTCTTATTCTCTTCGACGAACCGACAACGGGATTGGATCTTCAAACGGAGAGGATACTGCAATCATCCATACAGGAATTATCAAAGAATTCAACAGTGATTACAGTAGCTCACCGTCTTCATACAATTCGTGAAGCGGATCAAATTTTGTTTTTGGAAAATGGGAGATTAGCGGGCATAGGAAATCATGAGGAATTAATGAAGTCTACTTCTCACTATCGTGATATGGTGACTGTACAGCAAGGAGTGAAACGTTAGATGAAAGAGTTAGGGTTTGTCGTAAGGCTGATGATGAAGGAAAAGAAGGATATGGTGTATTCTATTCTTTTTGGCTTTTTGGCCGGGTTAACCTCGGTCGGACTATTTGCCTCCAGTGGCTATTTAATTTCTAAAGCGGCCTTGGAGGTACCTCTTTATGCTCTGACGGTAATGATTGCTCTCTTGAAGCTGTTCGGTTTCACGAAGGCATTAAGCCGGTATGCGGAACGTTATTTCTCCCATCGGGCTACGTTCACGATTCTTTCGAACTTGCGGGTTTCCATCTATGAAAAAATCGAGCCGCTGGCGCCGGGGATTTTCGGGCGATATCGAAGTGGAGATCTTCTTTCAAGAATCGTAGGAGATGTAGAGAGTTTACAGAATTTCTTTCTTCGTGTCTTCTATCCACCGATTATCCTGGTGATGGTGTTCTTAAGTACGATCTTGTTTACGATGTTTTATTCTGTTTCTGTTGCATTGATCCTTATTGGGGGGCTTCTGTTGACGGGATTTATGGTCCCGGCTTATTTTGCTTTTAAACAGAGAAAAATAGAAACGACCTTACGGGAAAGACGAGGGGATTTATCCACAGAGGTAACTGAATTTCTTTATGGATTCAGAGATCTGAAAATATATCAAAGATTGGAGGACAAAGAGAAAAGTCTTGTTCAAGCAGCAGCAGGATATGTGAGCGAGCAAAAACGGGAGAGCATCTATTCTCTCTATAGTCATTCAACGAACATCCTGGTTTCCCAGCTCATTTCATGGATCGTTTTGGCTTTAGGAGCTTATTCAGTCGGGGCAGGTCAAATGGATGGAATATATCTTGCGATGCTTGTCATGATCTCTTTAACCGTATTCGAAAATGCCACACCAATGGCGATTCTGCCTATACACTATGAAGATTCACGAAGAGCGGCAGCCAGACTCTCTTCTGTTTTTCCCGAAGAACGCATCGAGAGGGACGGACCTTCATTATGCGGGACTCTTGATGGGGATGCTCCATCATTCAGCATGAAGGATGTCAGCTTTTCCTTCGACGGAGAGGAAAGAAAGGCATTGGAAGAGGTGAGTCTTGAGCTGCCTGCAGGCTCGAAAACGGCGATCGTGGGACCTTCGGGATCAGGGAAGTCCACATTGCTTCAATTGTTATTAAACTTTTACTCAGCGGATCAGGGATCGATTTTCGTGAATGATGCTTCAATGAAAGATATCGATAAAGAGTCGTTATGGGAGCATGCCAATGTGGTTCTTCAAGAAAATCATTTCTTCTACGGCACAATGAAGGAAAATCTTATGCTGGTGCGTGATGATCTGACAGACGGGGAAATGGAATCGGCACTTGGAATAGTGAAGTTGGATCACTTTTCTTTAGAGGACACCGTATTAGAAAAAGGCGAGAATCTTTCTGGTGGAGAAAAGCAGCGATTAGCGATTGCCAGGGCCCTATTGAAAGGATCAACCTTATGGATGCTCGATGAACCGACATCTTCTGTAGATGCTTTGATGGAAAGAGAGATTTTTAATCATCTTTATACAGAAGCGGATGGTGATACACTGATCCTGATCAGTCACCGCTTGACAGGACTTGAGGAAATGGATCAAATCATCGTCATGGATCAAGGAAAGGTTGTGGAGGCAGGAGGGTTTGAAGAGCTAATGAAGGCAAAAGGATACTTCTATGAAATGAAGCAGATTGAAAAGAGCGTGCTCTTTTAAGGGATTGAAAAAGCCGCATCCCCTCGGATGCGGCTTTTTCATAAGCTTATTCTGCCCAATCAATTAAGTTACGGATATCTAAACGATCTGACTTACGTGCTTTTTGAAGCGGTTTCCCAATCGTAATCAGCATGATCGGGATATAACGCTCCGACACATTGAATTCGCTTGTGAGAGCTGCCGGATTGAAGCCGCCGATCGGGCAAGTATCCCAGCCCTTCGCCTTCGCAGCAAGCATGAATTGCATGGCAGCAAGGGAAGCATTACTGAATGCTGCGTCCCGTGGGTATTCGTCACGGCTGTATGCCCCGTTGATTTGTTTCTTCAGGACCTCTTTAATTTCAGCCGTCATTTCCCCTTTTTCAATGGCCGGGTCAAAAACAGGGTCGATGTTCTTATTGGCTTCCAAGTCACCAAGTATAGCCACAACGGCAGATGCATCATGTACTTGCTGCTGGTGATAGGCAATCGGAAGTAGTCGTTCTTGAACTTCTTTATGATCGAATACAAGGAATTTCCACTGTTGAAGATTCCAGGCAGAGGGAGCTTTCCCTGCTGTTTCGAGCAGGCTGACTAATTCCTCGTGGGGGATCTCCACTTGAGGGTCGTACACTTTCGTTGAGCGTCGTTCATCGACTACTTGAAAGAAATTATCCATGATAAAGCCTCCTTGATGTTTAAAAAAGTGTTATAATATGGTATATATTTGTATGTTACTTACTTTTTGTAAGTGTATAAGCAATATGAACAATATAACCGACGTTTTATTTTGCGTCAAGGGTTAAAGATTTAGGATGTGTGAATGAAAATGGAAACAAAACTTTGTCCGAAATACGCCTCTGCCTTTGAATTATTAGGGAAGCGCTGGATCGGTATGATTATAAAGGTATTATTTGAAGGAACATGCCGTTTTAAAGATATAAATGAAGAAATACCAACTATCAGTCAAAAGGTGTTGACTGACAGGTTGAAGGAATTGGAGGACCATGGGATAGTGTTCAGGGAAGTTCTCGACGAAAAGCCGGTCAAGGTACTCTATAGCCTGACGAAAAAAGGTAGAGAACTAGAGCAGGTGATGGATGCCGTCCAGGTCTGGGCAGTGAAATGGGTAAAATAAAAGCCTGCTTCATTGAGGGCAGGCTATAATTTAAGTTTATTGTTGTATATGTGCTCAAATGGATCCTCTTCATCGCGGGGATCAGAGAAATGGATGGGCTTTAATGCAGCGTAGCTTCCTCCGATGATGATGGCACAGAGAACGGGTAAGTATAAAATGCCGAGCATAGTATAGCCTCCTTATCATGTTTTAGGGATTGGAAATGCCATTCTGGCCCCTTTCACGATTAACTCTAAAGTGTGAAACGCGTTTCAGAGCAAGCGTTTTATTTGAGTTTTGTGCACAATCAGTAGGGGCCATTCAGAATATCTAGCGAGGGGTATGAGTATGACAAATATTCGCAGTATCGCGAAGCTTGCGGGAGTCTCGGTTTCAACGGTTTCAAGGGTATTAAATGAACACCCTTATGTGAAAGAAGAAAAACGTCAAAAGGTTCTCGAGGCCGTCGAGCAATTAAATTATATAAAAAACGCAAACGCTGTCCATTTATCCAAAGGCAAGACCTATAGTATAGGAGTTGTTTTGCCGTATTTGAACCTACCTTACTTCGGAGAGATTCTTCAAGGAATAGCAGGGGAAGCATTGAAACATGGATACCATCTTCAGCTTTTCCAAACGAATTATGACAGGGGAGCGGAACTTGACGCCTTTCATCGAATGCAAATGAAGGAAGTGGATGGATTGATCCTGACGTCGCGCTCCAATTCACTGGATGTACTTGCCCCATTCATCGGTCCCAATGTGGTTTTTTGTGAAAATGTGTACGATCCCACATATAAAAAGGTGTTCATCAATCACTACGAGGGAATAAGAAATGGACTCAAATACCTTTATTCAAAGGGTCATTCAAGGATCGGCCTGTGCTTGAACAGGACTTTCGGGACGAATAGCGAGGAAAGGATACGGGGGTTCTACGATAGCTCAGAAGCTGCCGGACATCCAGTGCGTGAAGAGTGGATCTTCAATGACTGCTATCATCTTCAAGATGGGAGAGAGGTGGTAAAAGCTTGGGAACAGAAGAAAGAAAAACCCTCAGCCCTTATCGTAACGAGTGATCAGGTTTCAGCCGGTATGGTGACAGAGGCTGGTAAAAGAGGAATCAGGATACCAGATGATTTGGCTATACTAAGCTTCGATAATCATCCCATTGCCGATGCAATGGACATTACGTCCTTTGAAGTCCCGATACGAAAAGTGGGGGAAGAATCGTTTAAACTATTTCTTGAAAATGGGAATCCTCAACCGGTGCTACTGGAAACGACATTATTGGAAAGAGGGACCGTATAAGTTCCTCAAGGGATTAGAGGAGGAGAAAAGGATGCCTGGGAATAAAGATGAACAAAAGTTGATCATTTTAATGGGCGTTGTTGCTTTTATTGTGTTGCTTGTTATAGTAGGGAAATATCTTGTTTAGGACTTTTTTGACCTTGTCTTCATAACTCATTTGTTTCTGCCATATGGTAAGAGTAGTGAAGCGGTAGGTGAATGTATCATGTGGTCTGAATTCAAACAATTCATTTCAAGGGGGAATGTCGTTGATTTAGCGATTGCGGTCATCATAGGCTCAGCGTTTGGGAAAATAGTTGAGTCACTCGTTCAAGACATGATGATGCCGGCAATCGGAGTTTTATTTGGCGGCATTAATTTAGAAGGCCTGCACCTTCGAATTGGAGCAGAGGTGATTGAATTGGGGAAGTTTCTTCAAGCCCTTGTAGACTTTCTACTCGTTGCCATGAGCATTTTTCTGATGATTAAGGTGGTCAACCGCTTAAAAGGCGGAGAGAAGCAGTACAAAGTGAAGCAAACGACGAACCTTGAGGTCTTACAGGAAATCAGGGATATTTTGAAAGATGATCAAAAACCTTCCCTTAGACAAGATTTCCAGAGACCGGGTGAGCAGTTCACCAAAAGTGGTATGAAAATTCAAATGAGAACCGAAAGAAAAACAAGGTGAATTCATGATCATTGACCTAAATCCTACTTTTATAGTAGGATTACTTTGTGTTGTGTGACTATTTTAAATCCTACAGACAAATGGGGTAATGATCGTGAAAAAAATTCATATTATTCATGAAAACAGTGATTGGACCAATCATTTAACGACTCGTCTCGACGAGCTTCAATTGCCTTATGAGGAATGGTTCCTGGATCAAGGAGTCGTCGATTTATCATCAGAACCGCCAGAAGGTGTTTTCTATAATCGAATCAGTGCATCTTCCCATACGCGAAATCATCGTTTTGCGCCTGAGTTAACGGAAAGCGTTCTTTCTTGGTTAGAAAGATATGATAGAAAGGTACTGAATGGAAGCCGTGCCCTTCGGTTGGAAGTGAGTAAGGTGAATCAGTATATGGCCTTGAACGCTGCAGGCATCAAGACACCTAAAACCATTGCGGCCGTTGGAAAAGAGCAAATAATCGAAGCGGCTGAAAAGCTTGATAAACCATCCTTTATCACCAAGCATAATCGTGCTGGAAAAGGATTGGGAGTTCAGCTGTTTCATTCAGTTGATGCTTTGAAAAACTATGTATCCAGCGATACGTTTGAAGAACCGTTAGACGGAACGACGCTTATCCAGGAATACATCGAAGCACCAGACGCTTCGATTACACGGTGTGAGTTCATTGGCGGCAAATTCATTTATGCTGTGAAGGTGGATACGTCAAAAGGATTTGAACTATGTCCGGCTGATGTCTGTCAGGTCGATGATTTATTCTGTCCAGTGGGGGAGCAAGAGGAGAAGCCTAAGTTCCAAATCAGGGAAAACTTTTCCCATGAAATCCTTTCAACCTACGAAGCATTCTTAAAAGGAAACCGGATTGATGTAGCCGGGATAGAATTCATTCAAGACAAAGAAGGCACCATCTACACGTATGATGTGAACACCAATACAAATTACAACAAGGATGCCGAGTCGAAGTACGGACAATACGGGATGCTTGAGCTGGCAAAATATCTTGGTGAACAATTAAAAACTGTGTAAGTTGATAACTCTCCTGTACAGTTACAGGAGAGTTGTCTTATGTAAATGCAAGATTACACATATAATTGTAACGATTCTCGTAGTAGTATGGTAGAATTTCTATGAAGTAGACAATATCTTTGAAAGGTCAAAGGGTAAGTATGATTATCTTTAATCAGGATGTTATTAATAATTTCTTTTATATCATTTTGAGTATTTTTTTAATTTTTTTCCTTGTTGAAAGAAAAATGATACAGGGCTGGTATACAAGGTTTGCAACCCTTATTTCTTTGAGTGTGGCCATTATCCTGTGCATGCTTTCCCCTATCTATCAAAATCCTTACTGCGTTCATGATTTACGGATGATCCCTTTTGTACTCGGGGTTATGTATGGAGGACCCTATACGGGGATTGCACTTTTAGCTGTCTTATTGGTTTCCAGGACAATGATATATGGGTGGAGTATAGTGGCTTTTGTGATTTATGTGGTGATTTACATCTTGACGGTTATCGGGATGAAGTGGTTCGATTTCGACGGGTTAACCAGTCGGAAGAAGATCATTTTCTCAGTGATGCTCTTTACCGTCCATTCCATAGTAGCAGCCCTTATTGCCAATGCCATGACCGTGTTCGTGATTGATGAAAGCTATTTGATTAATTTCATCTTACTCCCTTCATTGGGAATGCTTATCCTGACATACATATGTGAGACATTGCTGAAACAGATCCAAATTAAACAAGCACTCGTGAAAATAGAAAAAATGGAAGTACTGTCTCAGTTGGCAGCCAGCATCTCACATGAGGTGAAGAATCCCTTAACCGTTATTAAAGGGTTTCTGAGACTGCTCAATCAAGAAAATCTTCCGGTAGGTAAAAAAGAACAATACTTAGCGATCGCATCCTCAGAACTGAAACGGGCAGAAGAAATCATCAACGACTATCTTACATTTGCTAAGCCAGACCCTGATCATGTGGAGAACATCTCCATTTCTGAGCAACTCAATAAGCTCGTCGATATGGTCGAACCACTGAGCAACCAGCAGTCGGTGGTAGTGCATAATAGCATCAGCGACGCCACCATCGTCGGCAATACACGAAGCTTTCAGCAAGCATTTCTCAACATCATCAAAAATGCGATTGAATCCATGCCAAAGGGGGGGACCCTCACGATACTTTCGAAGGTTCAAAAGGGGAACGTCAGTATCTCCATTACTGACACTGGAGTCGGAATGACCCCTGAACAACAAGCCAGGCTGGGTGAACCTTATTTTTCTACGAAAGAGAAAGGAACGGGTCTTGGGCTTATGGTTTCCTATCGTATCATTGAAGCGATGAGAGGCGTCATTACAGTTGAAAGTAGAGTCGGCAAGGGGACGAGTTTTCAGATTGTGTTTCCCGTGGATCGTATGAAAGGCCCTTCATCTTTATAGGTAACGGGTTCCGTTTAGGGAGGGAACACCTAAAACACAATCAAATTAGCATCAGAAATAACAGTGTAAATAACATGCAATTAACAGTAAAAACCCAGACCCCTAAATGGTTCTGGGTTTTTTGCGTTTTTATCAACTTCTTATTCAGTAAAAGCACCCTTTTGTTGAATAAGTTCACCATCTTTACTTCATTAACTGTCCCTACTTCTTAAATATCTTCAACCAATTGAATACTTATATCGGTTTTTTTGGGACTGGATATAATTATTTATATTCTTATTAATACTTAGTCCGAAAGAATTACCTCCATCCTAATATCATTAGTCAATTTCCCTCTTTACTTTTTCTTTTTTCTTTTTCCGATGATTACAACAGTTATTAACACAATCATTAGTAAAAACATACCTTCAGCCATACATTTCGCCTCCTAAAATTTTTATATATTCAACAGAATGACTTCAGTGGTCGGTCTCCATTTTAAGATTTCCTTCTCTAAATACATACGAAAAGAAAGATGATTAGTTTCAAAATACAGAAAATTCACACGATGAATCATGTTCAATTTGTTAAGCTAAGCCTTATGCTTGTCGCCGCCTCCGCTTTTCTCTATGTCCAGCTCCAGGGGCTTGGGGCTCGAGGTCATAAGACGAGTAACCCAAAAAGGCAAAGAACGCCTTTCCGGGTTACTCGTCTTATGCTTGTCGCCCCAGGGCAAGCCCCTTCCGCTTTTCTCTATTGAACTTTCCCTAATTATCTGATAATATATATTCCTGCTCCCAAACGCCTACATAATTTATCCAGATTTCGATATGTCTTTCTAAACGTTTCCCCACAGAGAGTCGTTACCTTAGTGGGATTGATGAGACGTTTATTCTCCATTGTGGTTAAAACATTTGGAAGGAGAAATGTATGACGAAGGAATCGACTATTCATCCCGATTTTTCAATTGAATCAGAACGCCTGGAGTTTACGAAGCGCTACATTGATGTAGTCATCAGCACATCCCAGACGAGTAAGGAAAAGTATAAGGAAAACATGGAAAAAGCTTTTGGAGATATTGATTGGGGCGAATCGAGTGCTGCGTACATCGATATCTTGACGAACTCAAGCTTCTTTGAGATGTCTAAAGAAGAACTGGAGTCCCTTACAAAAGCGAAGACGAAACCCTATTTTGCCCGGATTGATTTTCAACATGAGGGTTCTGATAAGGTGGAGAAACATTATATAGGAAAGACTTCCCTTTATCAGAGGGAGAATCAGGAACAAATCATCGTGGATTGGCGTTCTCCCATAGCGAACCTTTACTATGAAGGAAGAATTGGTGACGTTTCGTATGAAGCGGAAGATGAGACCTATGAAGGAGATCTTTCATTAAAGCGTCAGTACATGATTGAGGATGGTTTGTTAGAAGAAATCAGGGATATTGACTTAACAACTACAGATGAACTGCTTCAGGATTCATTAGCCAAAAGCTCCAGCAATCGTTTAACCGAGATCATTTCCACCATTCAAGAAGAACAAAACCGGATCATCCGGGCTGATTTAAACAAGCCCATCATTGTTCAAGGGGCCGCTGGAAGCGGAAAGACCACCATCGCCCTTCACCGGATTTCATACTTTATTTACAACTACAAACAGCATTTTGACCCGAAACAACTGATGATCCTAGCACCAAGTAATTTGTTTATCGACTACATTTCAGAAGCACTGCCGGAACTTGGGGTGGAGCGGGTAAGACAAACGACGTTCACGGACTATGTCATGACCTGCTTAGAGAAAAAGCTGAATTTAGTGGAAGATAACAAGCTCATCCAGTTGATTGAAACCCATGATAGAGACGTAGAGACTGCCTCCTGGATATCAGGGTTTAAAGGCTCCAAAGCCTTCAGGAGAATACTTGATTATTATATAGAAGAAATTGAACAGCGCTTTTATACGTCAAAGGACTTCTATGTGGATAAATACAAACTCTACACGGCAAAAAAATTCACCCACCTTTTCAAAGATGAATATACGTATATGCCCATCTATCGCCGTATGGAAAAACTCAAGGTTCTCTTACAGAGCTATGTTCGGACGAACAAGAAGCAGATGGTGGAGAAGGTAGAGAAGTTTTTCGATGAACGGATCGAAACAGCGCTCTTTCAACGGACCCAGGCAGGAAACCGGAAGGACTATGTATCAAAAGCATTGGACAAAAAAATTGAGCGGGTCGAAGAAATTAAGAAGGCGATCCGAACAAGCGTTACAACTTACATGAGGCAGTTTGAAAAGAAAAACCTGGATCAATACTTCATAGAATTGTTCTCAGATCCTAAACGGCTGGCATCTTACTCGAAAGGTGAGCTAAGCATGCAGCAGGCACAAAAGCTAAGTCAATATACGTTGAAATACGCGAAGAAGAAACAGTATGAGGTAGAAGACTTAGCCATTCTTCTTTACTTGCAAACTCACTTATTTGGAATCGATAAATTTTATAAAGCGAAAAACATTGTCATCGATGAAGCACAGGATTATAGTTATATGCAGCTTTATTCCTTGAAAAGGGCACTTGAAACCGACATGTTTACACTGGTGGGGGATCTTGCCCAGGGGATTCACTCCTATCGTGGGCTTCAGTCATGGGAACCGGTGTATAGAGATGTGTTTCCGAGGGCTACTTATACTGAGCTCCAGAAAAGCTATCGGACCACGATTGAAATCATGGAGGAAGCGAATAAACTGCTGAATCTCTTACCTTATGACTTTCCTAAGGTGAATCCAGTGGTGAGACACGGAGATTCTCCCACCTTTGATGAATATGTGGAATTGGAAGAATTGGCTTCCGGAATCGAGGAGAAGGTGGGTGCAGGACGGGAAGAAGGATTCCAAACCTTCGCTGTGATCGGCAAAAGCATGAAGGATTGTATGAAAATCAGCGAAATCCTTCAAGAACGTCAGCCCGGGAAAGTGAAGTTGTTGGAAGAACAAGAATCGATCCCGAAAGATCAAATTGTCGTCGTCCCATCTTATCTGTCAAAAGGGCTTGAATTTGATGTGGTCATCATCGCAGCGGTGGATGAAGCATTCAACCCGGAAAACGAACTCGACATCAAGCTCCAATACGTGGCCATGACGCGCCCCCTTCATAAGCTCGCGTTTATCGGGAAGAGACGAAAGCAATTTATCGGCCGGTAAATGTACGAAATAGGTCCGTCCCTCATGGAGAGGGACGGACCTAAATTTAGTATATAATCAAATCTTTCAATCATAACATTCGCAAAAAGCTGAATGAATTTGTAAAATAATAAATCAGGAGGGATGCAATATGTTAAAAAACTTAAAGAGTACGAAGACATTACATAATGGAATCGAAATTCCTTATGTTGGTTTAGGAGTTTACCAAATGAAAGATCCGTCTGAAACGGTACAAGCTGTTCGAACAGCGATTGAGTCAGGATACCGTTCCATCGATACAGCGGCGATCTACGACAATGAAGAAAGTGTAGGTCAAGGTGTGAAAGAAGGTGGAGTAGCGAGAGAGGACCTGTTCATTACCTCTAAAGTATGGAATAGTGATCAAGGCTACGATACAACATTGAAAGCATTCGAAACCAGCCTGAAAAAACTTGATATGGACTACTTGGATCTTTATTTAATTCACTGGCCGGTAGAAGGAAAGTATAATGATACATGGAAGGCACTTGAAAGACTGCATAGCGAAGGATTAGTGAAATCCATCGGTGTAAGTAACTTCCATCAGCATCACCTTGAAGACCTGATGAAGAATGGCAATGAAAAACCTGTATTAAATCAAATCGAATTACACCCCCGTCTGAATCAGGAAAAAATAAGAGAATTCTGTGCATCACAAAATATCGCAGTGGAAGCATGGTCACCAATCGCTCAAGGGCGTGTACTGGATGAACCAACCCTGAATCACATTGCTGAAAAGCATGAGAAATCCGCTGCCCAAGTGATTCTGCGCTGGCACCTTCAGAATGATGTCATCATCATCCCTAAATCTGTTCATGAAAGCAGAATCAAAGAAAACGCAGATCTATTCAACTTTGAGCTATCTCTGGAAGAAATGAACCAAATCAACGGATTGAACCTGGACGAACGTTTCGGTCCAGATCCAGACAACTTCGATTTCTAATAGATATATTATAAGAGGTCCGTCCCCCGTCTAGAGGGACGGACCTCTTTTTTCACCGCCTAACTTCCTGCCACCAATTTAAAAATATTTGTAAAAAAGTTATTGACAGAGAAGTGAGGAGTAGTATACAATTATCTCGAAATCAAAATAATTACATTCGAGATAACTTGTACTCTTTTTTTACACATATATCTCAAATTCAAGATAAGTGATTTGAGAATAATTGAATTTGAAATGTTTGAAGCTACATCTCGATGGGAAAACATAAAGGAGGAAGTAAGATGACAGCATTAGCTGCGTTCGGATTATTGGTTATTCGTTTAGTAGTGGGGTTAACATTCGCTGCGCACGGAGCACAAAAATTATTTGGTTGGTTTGGTGGGCACGGGCTACAAGGAACAGGAGGTTTCTTTGAGTCCATTGGAATCAAGCCGGGAAAAACGATGGCATTACTTGCAGGACTTTCTGAAGTTGCAGGGGGATTACTATTCGCAGCAGGTTTCCTAACACCACTGGCTGCCCTGTTCATCATTGGAACGATGATTGTAGCGATCGTGAAAGTTCACGGATCAAATGGTTATTGGGCAACCCAAAATGGTACAGAATATAATGTAATGCTCATTGTCGTTGCTCTTGGAGTAGCACTGGTAGGGGCAGGGTCATTCTCTATAGACGCACTATTATTCTAAAATGAAAAAGTGAAAACGATTATAGCTTTGCAGGTTTTTCTGAATGATTTACCGGCATCCTGATTCTGTGTTTCATCCATTTACTATATACAATCCATATTTAAAGGAGAGATTTCGATTATGTCTAACGTAAAATTGGCAATCATGTATTACAGTTCAACAGGAACAAATTATCAGATGGCGAAATGGGCAGAAGAGGCTGCGAAAGAAGCTGGAGCCGAAGTGAAGGTACTCCGTTTTGAAGAAACAGCACCTGAAGCAGCCATTGCTTCAAACCCGGCATGGGAAAAGCATTATAATGAAACAAAAGATACTGTACCTGTTGCGACACTTGATGATCTTGAATGGGCAGACGCCTACCTTTTCAATATACCGACACGATTCGGAAACGTTCCTTCTCAAGTTAAAGCCTTCCTGGATACCACTGGAGGCCTTTGGTTCAATGGGAAATTGGCAAACAAAGTAGTGAGCGCCACATCATCTGCAAGTAACTCACACGGTGGCCAGGAGCAGACGGTTCTGGCTCTATACACAACCATGATGCACTGGGGTGCAATCATCGCAGCTCCTGGATACACAGACCAATCAAGCTTTACTACTGGTGGAAACCCATACGGAACGAGTGTAACAGTCGATCAAGAGGGCAATATGGTTGAATCCGTAGAACCTGCAGTGAAACACCAAACTCGCCGTACGATCCAAATCGCCGAAGCGGTTAAAAACGGATTGAAATAATTAACCTAATACAAAAACGAGTCGCTCGAGAGCGGCTCGTTTTTGTATTGTGTTCTCACAGCCAAATATCATCATCGCAATCAGCCTCACATTCGATCCACTCGCCCGTCAGCGGATGAGGGAATGAAATTCGTGCCGCATGCAGGGCCTGCCTTCTCAAAATCGGTTTTCCTCCATATAATGTGTCTCCGACCAAAGGGTGACCGATGTGACTCATATGGACGCGAATCTGGTGGGTGCGTCCCGTATCAAGCTGAATTTCCACTAGAGTATAAGTATCTTTGTACTCCAGCACCTTGTAGTGGGTGACTGCATCCTGACCAGAAGGTGAAACTCTTCTTCTTGTATTGTGATGGCGGTCCCTACCTATCGGATCAGAGATGGTGCCTTTTTTCTGCTTCAATCGACCATGAACAAGAGCGTGGTATGTACGCTTGATCTGCCTCTCAGTGAGAAGGCGGTCCAGAATCGCTTTACTTAAAGGGTGCTTGGCGAAGATGATCGCTCCCGATGTATCATGATCCAAACGATGAATATGCAGCACTCGGCAACTCTCTCCCTGCGCCTGGTGATGAAAGGCCACCAGATTCGCAAGGGAATGCGTCTCATTAGGATGATTTGTGTGAGTATCGATCCCGGCAGGTTTGTTGACGACAATCAGATGATCATCTTCAAATAACACATCGATTTCTCCGTAGGTCGGAGGGACATCGTATTCGACTTCTTTGAATAAATGAAGCTGTATCGTATCTCCCGGAGAGAGGGGCTGTGACCAGGAAATCAATACCCCGTTCACTTTAATATCACCCTCCATCCTCATGGAATGAATCAGTTTCTTAGGTGCTTGCCAGTGATTTCTAAGAATTGAATCAATCGTTACATTTTTCCATTTATCTGGAATGACTAGTTCAAATAGTTCTCCTTTTTTCTGTGTATTCATCAAAAAACTCCTTCAAATGACAAAATTCTTATACTTACGTGGGTATTTAAACCTAATTTAACTCCTATTCAACCCAATCCATGGGTATAATTACCACGCTGTTGGTTCTACTTCTATGTTATCCTTAATATATCTATTACAGAGAGATTACAACCATTACAAAGGTGGGTTATGACGGTGAAAGTTTTACTAGCATCAACACATGAACAGGAAGACAAAATTCAAGAGCTCATACAGTACATGTATTGTACTATTTTCCCTGATTATTTCACAGATGATGAAATCGAACAATTCGATGATATGCAAGTACTACATACGACGACGAGAAATTTTGAATACTTTGGTACCCTTAAGGAAGCATTTCAGGTGATTTCAAGCTTACAAACATTGATTTCCATTGTAGAGAGCGGATCAAAAGAAGATGTGTATGAAGAAATGTTTTACCACAATGCTGAAATTCTTCAAGGCTTTGGTATGTTTTTCCCACTGTCGTATGATCAATTCAGCGAAGAATCGGATTGCAAGCATAGTTTAAGTATTTATTCCAGAGCGGATAACCAGCTGCTGGTTTAGAAAAATCCCGCGGGAAAAGTTAGATACTTTAGAAAATTCGCATAAAAATGTTTAGAAGATTCCAGTGAGGGGAAAATAGCTTGTAATAAGTTGATTTTGAAGATACACAGTATCTTCATCTTGAAATTCCTCCTCACTTGAAAGGGGCTGACTCGTGGAAAAGTCAGCCCCTCTTTTTTGCTTTATCATTCTTTCGTAACGTTCTCTTCAAAAAACTTCTTGAATTCTTCTTCAGGTTGTCCTCCTACAATTCTTGCCACTTCTTTGCCATTTTCGAAATGTATCAGTGTTGGTGTAGCTTCGATTCGGTATTGGTCCCATCCTTGTTCGAATTCAAGTAGATTGTACTGAACCATGTCTACTCCCATGTCTTCTGCAAGAGGTGCCAGAGTAGGGGTCGTTCTCTTACAGTGAACACATGTTGAGCTATAGAAATACACAGTCACGTCTTCGTTATTCTTCAGTTTCTCTTCTAATTCTTCTGGCAGGATCACATTCTGATAATTTGGATCGTCCAGCAGTTCGACTGTGGCTGGGTTAAGATTCGCTTTTTTGAACTTATTTCCCTCTGCCTTTTGACTGTTTTGCATGCTTGTTATGAGCGCGATGGCAGCAAATAGTGCGACAATCGCTACTAGAAATATAATGATCTTCTTCAATCTATTTGTCCTCCTTTAATGCTTTTACTATCATTACACTTGCGATAAAGATGGTGATGAAACCGGTCAATGCCAAGAATGGGATGGTGATAAATCCGAACATGTTAATGTATTCGCCTGTACATGGGACACGTCCACAGGCTGGTGCACTCTCTGATAGGAATGATACTTTTTGAATAGAGTAGTGATACAAGGAAACGAGGATACCGATTCCGGAAAAAATAGTAGAATATAATGCCGCTTGAAAATCTTTGCGAACATAAGCCACACCTAATAGAATGACCATCGGATACATTAAAATACGCTGATACCAGCATAATTCACATGGCTCATATTTCATGATTTCCGAGAAGTATAAACTCCCCAGAGATGCCACAAGAGAGGAAGCCCATGCGAGGAATAACAAAGAATCTGCTTTTTTATTCATATAGAATTCCTTTCTTCATATATTCTATCAAATTATAGTATGTTATTATTATAAAAGTAAAATGAGAAATCTTTATGAGGAAATGTGATATTTTTTTAACGATTTGTGCAAGCGGTTGCAGAAACCGCTCTTTTTTTAAAATTGCTTTTACAGGAGGGAAATACACTTGACAAAACAGTGGTGGAAAGAATCGGTGGTCTATCAAATTTATCCCCGCAGCTTCATGGATTCGAACGGTGATGGTATTGGAGATATAAGGGGTATCATTTCAAAATTGGATTATCTGAAAGAACTGGGCATTGATGTGATCTGGTTATCTCCTGTCTATGAATCCCCGAATGATGACAATGGATATGATATCAGCAACTATAAAAAGGTTATGGATGAGTTCGGCACAATGGCTGATTGGGAAGAAATGCTCGCGGAAATGCATAAGCGTGATTTGAAGCTTGTCATGGATCTGGTAGTGAATCACTCTTCCGATGAGCACGGCTGGTTCGTGGAATCAAGGAAATCAAAGGACAATCCTTATCGTGATTATTATATTTGGCGTGAAGGAAAAGACGGGAAAGAGCCGAATAACTGGGAGTCAGTATTTAGCGGTTCTGCTTGGGAATACGATGAAAAGACGGGGGAATATTTCCTGCATCTCTTCTCAAAAAAGCAGCCGGATCTAAACTGGGAAAATAAGAAGCTGCGTGAGGAAATATATGACATGATGAAATTCTGGCTTGATAAAGGAATCAATGGTTTCCGTATGGACGTCATCAACTTTATTTCAAAAGTGCCTACATTGCCTGATGCCCCGAACCCTGAAGGCAAAAAGTATGCTTCCGGTCATGAGTACTTTATGAACGGTCCTCGCATTCATGAATTTCTCCAGGAAATGAATCAAGAGGTCATCTCTCAATATGATGCGATGACGGTTGGTGAAATGCCGGGTGTGACACCGGACGAAGCCGTACTTTACACAGGTGAAGACCGCAATGAAGTGAATATGGTATTTCAGTTTGAGCATATGGATGTGGACTCAGGGCCTGGAGGGAAATGGGACGTCATTCCATTCGACCTCGTAAAATTGAAAACCATTTTAACGAAGTGGCAGACAGAACTTCACGGGAAAGGCTGGAACAGTTTGTACTGGAACAACCACGATCAGCCAAGGATTGTGTCGCGACTGGGTGACGATGGGGGGTACCGCGTGAAATCCGCGAAAATGCTCTCCACCCTCCTTCATCTGATGCAAGGGACACCTTACATTTATCAAGGGGAGGAACTTGGAATGACGAATGTCAGGTTTTCGTCCATTGATGAGTACAAGGATATTGAAACACTGAACATGTATCGTGAAAAAATAGCGGAAGGCATAGATCCGGAAGAAATCATGAAGGCCATCTATGTTAAGGGAAGAGACAACGCGAGAACCCCTATGCAATGGAACAGCGGGGACCATGGTGGATTCACAGAAGGAGATCCATGGATTGCGCTTAACCCGAACTACAAAGATATTAATGCAGAAAAGGCACTGAATGATCCCGGGTCCATTTTTTACTACTATCAAAAACTGATCGCTCTCCGTAAGGAGCATGAAATTATTCCATACGGATCATTCGATCTTCATTACGCAGATCACCCTTCCGTGTATGCTTATACGAGAACGCATGGAAGTGAGAAAATCCTGGTTCTTTGCAATGTGTCAGGAGAAAAGCAAGTCATCGAAAACGTGGCTTCATTTGATATCAAACAGGCTGATGTTCTGATCACCAACGAAGAAAACAATAAAGATGATGCCTTTACATTAAATCCTTGGGAAGCAACAGCTTACTATTTTAAAGGGTAATGGAAGGAGGCAGGGACAAAAGTGTATTAGTCTAAGTAAAACCCGACCAAATCTGCCTTCTAGGAAGCAGATTTGGTCGGGTTTATTATTTATTTCGGTACATTTTATTTTAGCTATTTCCAGCGGTTGATTGGAGTGCAAGACGAAGACTCCTGCGGGAAATGTAGCTTATGTGAGACCCCGCAGGCTTGCCGAGGAGGCTCACGGGCTACCCGCGGAAAGCGTAGTCTTGCACGGAAATCATGAGCGGTATTAAGAACCTACACTTCTAATTGTTCGTCTTTATATCATGGATTTTTAGTTTTGTCCCAGCCTCTTTAAGTTGAAAATTTACAGTCAAATCAAATTTCTTCAAATCATACACCCCCCTTTGCTAAAATAAAAGGGATGGACTGTCATGAACTTCGTTTCAACAGTGCACTATAAGGGTATATAATTCAGGTATTTTATGAAGGAGTAGATCATAGATGGCAGAAAAGCTAGACTTATCACAGTTCGAAAAGAAAATGATCATTCGTCCAATGGAACATAAGGACATTCAAGATATCATTAACATGCAGTCTGTCTGCTTTCCGGGGATGGATCCATGGAAAGTGGAGCACTTGGAAAGTCATTTGGACGTATTTCCCGAGGGGCAGCTGGTAGCAGAACTAGATGGGGAAATCATCGCGTCATGTTCAAGTTTGATCATTAACTTTGACGAGTATGACGACCGCCACACATGGGATGATGTAACGGATAATGGTTACATAACGAATCACAATCCCGATGGCTATAACCTTTACGGAATTGAAGTCATGGTGCACCCTGAATACCGACGTATGAAGGTAGGACACCGTTTATATGAAGCAAGGAAGGATCTTGCGCGGAAGTGGAACTTAAAGAGTATCATCATAGGAGGTCGCATTCCGAATTACCACAAGCACTCAGAGGAGATGACTCCACGGGAGTACGTGGATTCGGTGGGGCGTCATAAGATTTATGACCCTGTACTTTCATTCCAGCTATTGAATGGCTTCACCCTGATGCGGATTAACCCTAATTATTTACCTGATGACAAACGATCCCATAAATATGCCACTTTAATGGAATGGAATAACGTCGATTACCGTCCGTCCAGCAAGCGGCATTTCAAAACAAGTTATCCGGTCCGAATCTGTGTTGTACAATATATGATGCGTAAAATCAATTCCTTTGAAGAGTTTGCGAATCAGGTTGAATATTTCACAGATGTAGCATCAGATGCAAAATCAGATTTCGTAGTGTTCCCTGAAATCTTCACTACACAGCTGATGTCATTCCTGAATATTCAATCACCCAGCCTTGCTGTAAGAAAGCTGACTGATTTTACAGAGGAATACATTGAATTATTCACGGATTTAGCGGTTCGTTACAACGTCAATATCATTGGTGGGTCTCACTTCGTTAAGGAAGAAAACGATGAAATTTACAATATCGCGTATCTCTTCCGCCGTGATGGAACAATAGAGAAGCAGTACAAGGTTCATATCACACCAAATGAACGAAAATGGTGGGGAATCAGCCCTGGAGATTCTGTAAGGGTGTTCGATACGGATTGCGGTAAGATTGCAATTCAAATCTGCTATGATATTGAATTCCCTGAACTTGCCCGAATCGCAACAGACAAAGGGGCGAAAATCATCTTTACCCCATTCTGTACAGAAGATCGCCAAGGCTATCTTCGTGTCAGATACTGTGCACAAGCCCGCGCCGTTGAAAACCAAATCTATACGGTCATTTCCGGTACGGTCGGAAATCTTCCACAAACGGAAAATATGGACATTCAATATGCTCAGTCCGGTATCTTTGCTCCGTCCGACTTTGAATTCGCACGTGACGGAATCGTCGGCGAAACCAATCCCAACATTGAAATGGTCATGATCGGAGACGTCGATCTCGAAGTACTGCGACGCCAGCGTCAATCGGGTACGGTACGCCAGCTCAAAGATCGCAGGCATGATGTGTACGGAGTGAACTATAAAAAATAAAAGTGTAATGAAAACTTACCGGAGAAAAATCCGGTGAGTTTTTTTGATGAAAATTACTTATATTTGTCTAGTAATGCCTGAGTGAAGAAAAAGGGATGTTTAGATGAAAACAATTTGAAAATACTATGACTAATAGTAGGAACTTGAAGGAGTGAAGAGTGTGTCGGTCAAAATGATTCTGTGGTTGATACTCATTATACCCTGGATTACTTTATTTTTCTTGAAGAAGAGAGAAATTAAACGGTTTATGCCTGTAGGGATATTAGCTTCTTTTATAATGGTTTTATATAATTTAGTTGCTTACAACCATCAGCACTGGAAAATAAATGTTTCCATTATACCATCACTAAATCCTGCCTTTGTATCGGGTGTTTTAGGTGCATTTTTAGTAGTGACAATTTGGATCTTTACCTATTCATTCGGCCATTTTTGGAAATATCTCCTGGTTAATATCGTAGCCGATTTTATGTTTGCCGTTTTTCCGTTTCATTATTTACTTCAAGAAAAACTACAGATCTACCAACTTGTGACTATTTCACCTTGGGAAAGGTGGGGATTGTTTGTCGCCATATCTGTTGTGATTTATGGGTATCAAGTGTGGCAGGAAGAGGGTCTTGAACCAATAACTCAAGATGAATATAAGGATTGAGGGAGATGAACTACTTATAAGAGGGGTAGTTCGTTTTTTATTTTCCTATGTGATTTTTCGTCCTTTAACCTTTAAAAATTATGCTAGAATAAAATTGTGAAAATCTTGTCGACATGTGACGGATTGTTTTAGCAGGATTTCTACAATTTGTGATAGAATTTATTATTATACAGCATTAGGAGGGGATCGTTTTGAGTTGGAAAACATCATGGGAAAAATGGAGCGACTACTTGCATCTGGATCAGGAGATCAACGAGCTTTTAGTAGCAATGAAAGACGACGAAAAAACCTTAGAAGACGCATTCTACAAAAACCTTGAATTTGGTACTGGTGGAATGAGAGGAGAAATTGGTCCCGGAACCAATCGAATGAACATTTATACAGTCAGAAAGGCCTCTGAAGGATTAGCGCGATACATAGAAGAACAAGGTGATGAGGCTAAAAAGCGCGGAGTTGTAATCGCTTACGATTCCCGTTATAAATCACCTGAATTTGCCATGGAATCAGCAAAGACATTGGCTACACACGGTATTCAAACATATGTGTTCGACGAACTCAAACCAACTCCGGAGCTTTCATTTGCCCTTAGACAATTAAAGGCATTCTCCGGGATCGTGGTGACGGCAAGCCACAATCCACCTGAATATAATGGATACAAAGTATACGGTGAGGATGGGGCTCAGCTGCCTCCACACGTAGCAGATGCCGTGATCGATAAAGTGAATGAAGTGGAAAATGAGCTTGAAATCGAGGTTAAATCCGAAGAAGAATTGAAATCATCAGGCCTGATTAAAATGATTGGCGAAGAAATTGATCAATCATATCTGGAGCATCTGATTTCGATTTCTGAAAAACCGCAAATCGCCAAGGAAGTCGATTTAAAAATCGTGTTTTCCCCATTACATGGAACTGCTTTAAAGATGGCTGAAAAGGGTCTTAAAGCATTGGGATACGAGTCGGTTCACATTGTAAAGGAACAGGCGATTCCAGATCCTGAGTTTACGACTGTGAAATCCCCGAACCCGGAAGATAAAGCGGCCTTTGAATATGCCATCCGTTACGGGAAGGAAATCGACGCTGATATCCTGATTGCGACAGATCCTGATGCAGACCGATTAGGAGTAGCTGTAAAAGGAGATTCAGGTGAGTATATTCTTCTCACTGGAAACCAAACAGGTGCGATTCTACTAGATTATATCCTGGCGCGTAAACAGGAAAAAAATATGATTCCTGAGAATGGGCGTGTATTTAAGACGATCGTTACATCAGAACTAGGCCGTAAAGTGGCTGAACATTACGGAGCTTCAGTGGAAGATGTACTGACAGGCTTTAAATTCATCGGTGAAAAAATCAAAAAATATGAAGAAACAGGCGAATACTCATTCTTATTCGGATACGAAGAAAGCTATGGTTATTTAATCGGCGACTTTGCCCGGGATAAAGATGCGATTCAAGCCGTACTGATGGCAGCGGAAGCGGCTGCATATTATAAGAAGCAGGGCAAAACTCTCTATAATGTGCTGAATGATTTATTCGAGCAGCATGGCTTCTATCAAGAAGGGCTTAAGAGCTTGACTCTTAAAGGAAAAGAAGGCGCTGAACAAATCCAGGGAATTCTGAAGGATTTCAGAAACGAGCCTTTGAAAGAAGTAGCCGGCTTGAAGGTCGTATCATCGGAAGACTATAAGGTAAGTAAGAAGGTTGAATTACAAACTGGTGTAGAATCAAGTATTCACCTACCGTCATCCAATGTCCTGAAATACCATCTTGAAGACGGATCATGGATCTGCCTGCGTCCTTCAGGAACGGAACCGAAGATCAAATTCTATTTCAGCGTAATTGGTCAGACACAAAGCGATAGCGATAATAAATTACATGTTCTGCAAAAAGCCATCATGGCGAAAGTGGAAACGATGATCAGTTCATCTGTAGGAGAGGCCTAAAGCCTTTCCTTTTTCCCTGGCATTGCAGTGCTGATAAAAACAGGCTAAACCTATGCTGTTTACCAATTTGCCGTGCTATATCCGACCCTAAACAAAAAACAAGAGATGTGCCAACACATCTCTTGTTTTTGTTTAGGGTCGGAACATACGTTTTCAGTCAAAGGTCGTAGAACGTTTCATTCTTTTTGAGAATACCGGTTTTGTGTAAAATCTATATAATAGTAGTGAAGGATGGGAGAGGACGATGAAGATGAATCAAGAATCCCTTTCAAATATCGAGCTTTTGAAAGAGATAGCCGAATTGCTGAACAATGAAACAGAGCTTTCTTCTATGCTTTCAGGGGCATTGAAGAAGCTGATCAGAGGCACAAGCTTCACAACGGGATGGATTTTCTTTATTGAAGAGGAAGGCAGTCACGAGCTTGTCTCCTATGAGAATCTCCCGAAGTCACTATCTGACCGGAAATGTGAACTGATGAAAAAGGGCGGCTGCTGGTGTGTCAATCGTTTTCGAAATGGAAAGCTTACGAAAGCCTCCAATATCATTGAATGTCAGCGGATCGAGCAGGCCATTGAAGAAAAGAGAGGGGATACAGACGAAATCACGTATCATGCAACGGTCCCGTTGCAGTCCGGAAATGAATCCTTCGGGTTATTAAATGTTGCAGCTCCGAATAAAACCCACTTCTCAACCGATGAACTTGCTCTTCTGGAATCAGTTGCGTTTCAAATCGGTTCCGCCATCAAAAGAATTACACTGACGAAGAAGGAACAGGAAGTTGCTCTTATCGGTGAAAGGAACCGATTGGCAAGGGATCTTCATGACTCAGTGAACCAACTGTTGTTTTCGCTTACGTTAACAGCAAGAGGCGGAGCGGAGATGACCGGGGAAGAGGAAGTGAAGGGCACCTTCAAGACCATTCAAAATCTTGCCCAGGAAGCCCTATCGGAAATGAGGGCCCTCATCTGGCAATTAAGACCCCATGGTTTGGAAAATGGAGTAGTTGAAGCCGTTAAAGGATACGCAGAAATGCTGGGGTTGACCCTTGAAACGAAAGTAGAGGGAGTCATCTCCCTTAGTTCCAGGATAGAAGAAGTCCTGTGGCGGGTGAGCCAGGAAGCCCTTAATAATTGTAAAAAGCATTCTGGTGAAAAGAACATTTTTTATACATTAAAAAGTGAATCACATTTCATTCATTTAATGATTGAAGATAGAGGTTACGGGTTTCATTATGACACCAAACATTCACTGCCTTCTGTGGGGATACAGAGTATGGAGGAACGTGTGAAAAGCATTGGTGGAGAACTAACGATAAACAGTCAACTAGGAAAAGGAACGAGTATTTCAGTTCAAATACCCTATTAGGAGGTGCCATGCATGATCAGAGTGTTAATAGCCGATGACCATCATGTCGTACGAAGAGGCCTTGTCTTCTTTTTGAAAACACAAAAGGACCTGGACATCGTGGGCGAAGCGAAGAATGGTGCAGAAGCCGTTCAATTGGCCCAAACATTGAAGCCCGATATCATCTTGATGGATTTAATGATGCCTGTGATGGACGGAATTCAAGCAACTAAGGAAATTAAAAAGAATCATCCCGCTATCCAAATACTCATGCTCACCAGCTTTTCCGATCAGAATCACGTGATTCCCGCCATTGAAGCAGGAGCAGCAGGGTACCAATTAAAGGATATTGAACCCGATGAATTAGTGAATAGCATCCGAAAGCTTTTATCCGGTGAAAACTCTCTGCATCCTAAGGCAACCAATCACTTGCTTACCAGGATCTCCAAAAAGGAGCCGCCCCATAAAATCCATGAGCTCACCAAGCGGGAGAAGGATGTTTTGATTGAGCTAACGAAAGGGAAGAGTAATAAAGAAATTGCTTCCAGCCTTTATATAACGGAAAAAACCGTCAAGACCCACATATCAAACATTTTTTCCAAGCTGGAAGTAACCGATCGAACCCAAGCGGCTTTGTATGCCGTTAAACATCATTTAACATCAAACTAAAACGGAAAGGATTTTCAATCATGAGTACTTTAATTATTAACGGAAGTCCCAGAAAACGCGGGCGTACTGGAATCGCTTCACGATTCATTGCCCGGAAGTATGACTGTGATCTAATTGACTTGAGTGATGGGTCACTACCATTGTACACAGGAGAGCCAGAGCAATCAGGGCTTGAAGCCGTTCAATCACTCAAACAAAAAGTGAAGGAAGCGGACGCCGTCATTTTAGCTTCCCCGGAATATCACGGCGGTATGAGTGGAGCAATGAAAAATGCACTCGATTTCTTAAGCAGCGAGCAATTTGCCCACAAACCAGTGGCCCTGCTTGCATGTGCCGGTGGTGGAAAAGGTGGGATCAACTGCTTAAACAACCTTCGCATCGTAGGCCGTGGTGTGTATGCAAACGTCATTCCAAAGCAGCTCATCCTTGATCCACACTGTTTCGATTATGATGGGGACGCACTTCTGGAAGAACCGGCGCAATTAGTCGATGGGCTGATGAAGGAACTCAAAGTATATGTGAAAGCGGCTGAGCTGGTGAGAAGTGAAATTTCGACTTAATAGGGAAAACTGGCATTATGCCGGTTTTTTTATTTTGTTTGATATATATACCAATTACAGGAAGTGTTACCAGATGAAGAACGAGGGAAATGTATCAGGTACAACCCCGGTAAATGTAACAATACAAGCAACCCGAGGCTCTATACATACAAAATAATAAAAGCTGATCCAATAGCGCATACTAATTGGATCAGCCGTAGGTGGAATTCTCTTGTAGCTACATCTCTGCAAAGGTTTCCTCAAGTGGTTGCTCTACACTATAGGTGAAGTTTGCATGTTCAATATATCGTAAAAGCGTATATAGGTTACGCTCTACAACCGTGTAATCGTTTGAAAAATGGTACGCATGTAGAAAATGTTCAATTCTTTTCGAAAGAAGGTCATCCTTCGTTCTCACCATGAGGATCAACAGGTTATCCCATTCTGATCGGTGAGTGTAATACAAGGCCCGATCGTAATCGACTTTGTTCACTTGGTTTCCCTCCTTTTGAAGGGGTAATCATATTGTATGGAGAAAACCGCTTTTATCTCTCTGTAAAAGTTGGTTATGCTGCAAATGCTGGCTTTCCTACTATTGGGTGAATAAATCAGCGTATTTAATTCATCCTATTAATGAAATGTAAACAGAGGTGATGATAATGAAGAAAGCATTGGTGATTGCATCAACCGTATTTTTTCTTTTGTTTTCAAGTCAAGCATATGCTCAACCAACGGATTATCAAAAATTTGGACGGATTGCCACAGCAGTCATTAAAGAAGACTATCCAGGTCAGCCAGTAAAGGATTATAAATACCAGGGGCGAAAAAAGATGACCGAAAACAAAGTAGCTGATTCATTCGAATTTACTGTTCAAGAGAATGGTGCAGAAAAGAAAGTCTCTGTCGTCGTCGTGCACGATCTTGATAACGAAAAAATACTGAATATTACGGTGCAGGAATAATTTCAGCAGATAAAGTCTTCTTAATAGAAGGCTTTTTTTGTTAGGTTTATGAAATGCAGGTTAAAGCAGGGTATTTTAGCATTAAAACCAGACGTTGTTCACAATTTGGAACAATGTTCTTCAAAACTGGCACAACAAACAGCCAAACTGGCACAACAAAGAGTGAATGTGGCACAACAAACCAGGATTTTGGCACAATAAACCTAGAAATTCACCTAATATACATATTGAGGTATGTTGAGACCCGCGACAATCTACACCCAAACGCCGTATTGATAATAATATAAAGTAAAGTCTCTGCAAAAAGTGAAACCATTTGCTAAAATAAACCTATACATAATCATTTTTGATTTTGAAAGGGGATCTTTGTTCCAATGTGATGCCATCTTTTTTCTCACCCAAATAAAAATTGAATAGAGGGAGGAAAAGATATGCATTCCAATGCATTTAGAAACCTTTGGTTCGGTCAAGCGTTATCCAATATGGGGGATATCTTGTATATCGTAGGGTTAATCTCCCTCGTTTACACTATTACCGGTTCTGCTGTTTATATGACGGCCGTACCTTTGGTCATTACGTTTTCGCGATTCATCAGTAGCATGTCGGCACCTCTTCTGTTGAATCGCATACAAATGAAGAGTTTGATTTCATACTCTCAAATGGCGAAAACATTCTTCCTATGCTTTTTTCTCTTGCTATTGGTACTCAATATTGAAAATGTATGGTTCTTTTTAGGATGTGCGAGTATCATTTCATTCTTAGATGGATGGGCATTGCCTGCCAGGAATTCTTATGTGCCTTTTCTTGTGAAACGGGAAGAGTTGATGGGAGCGAATGGATTTTTATCAACCGTGGATCAAACGATACAATTTTCAAGCTGGGCACTGGGTGGAATTCTTTTATCACTCATAAATGAAACCAATCTTTTTATCGTGATCATTGTTTTGTTCCTCGCCAGTACACTGTTCATGCTGAAGTTGCCTGTTATTCCAACCACTAGCCTGGAAGTTCGAAAGGATTGGTGGCAGGAGTTAGGAGAAGGATGGACAGAAGTAAGAAAGCGAAAAGGATTGGTTCCTATCTTTTGGATTTATGGTTTAGAGTCGATTTCAGGTACTGTTTGGATTGCGGCTGTTTTGTACTTGTATGTTGATTTGCAGCTGCAGCGAGGAGAAGAATGGTGGGGGTTCATCAATTCCAGCTTCTTTATCGGATTGGTTCTTGCCTCGTATTTGATTTTTAAGCTCCACGCCTTGTTTTCAAGACACAGGCAGAAATGGATACCGATTTGCATGGTTTTTACGTCAGTCGTGACACTTGTCTTTGCCTGGAATAAGGTAGCGCTCCTTGCACTTGTTTTATCCTTTGTGTTCGGTTTGTTTGATCAAATTAAAAATGTCGTTCTCCAAACGTATTTGCAGGAAAGTGCACCACCAGAAGAGCTGGGGAAAATCTATGCTGCCCAAGGTGCGTTAACGACATTGCTGTTTGGATTATCATCTGTAGGAGTAGGGGTGCTTCTTGAAGTACTAAGTATTTCAATGATTTTCTCCTTATCGGCCCTTTTGCTGCTAAGTACTCTCATTCCTGTGATGCTTTTGCAAAAGAATATGAAGGTGTAAGTTTGATAAAGAGCCGTTCCCTACAAAGGGGGAACGGCTTTTTAGTATGACTTTATTATGCTTGTCGCCCCAGAGCGAGCCCCTTCCGCTTTTCTTTATGTCCACCTCCAGGGCTTAGAGGCTCGAGGTCATAAGTCAAGCTGTCAAGAAGGTGAAAAGGCAAACCTTCCTGCCACCTCGCCTTATGCTTGTCGCCTCTATCAAAGCCCTTCCGCTTTTCTTTATGTCCAGCTCCGCCGGGTAGTCCCTCGAGGTCATAAGATAAATCGACCAAAAAGGCAAAGTGCGCCTTTCCGGTCGATTTTTCTTATGCTTGTCGGGCCTGCCCAACCCGGCTCCGCTTTTCTTTATGTCCAGCTCCAGGGGCTTGGGGCTCGAGGTCATAAGCCAAGTAACCCAAAAAGGCAAAGGGCGCCTTTCCGGGTTACTCGTCTTATGCTTGTCGCCCCAGAGCGAGCCCCTTCCGCTTTTCTTTATGTCCACCTCCAGGGCTTAGAGGCTCGAGGTCATAAGTCAAGCTGTCAAGAAGGTGAAAAGGCAAACCTTCCTGCCACCTCGCCTTATGCTTGTCGCCTCTATCAAAGCCCTTCCGCTTTTCTTTATGTCCAGCTCCGCCGGGTAGTCCCTCGAGGTCATAAGATAAATCGACCAAAAAGGCAAAGTGCGCCTTTCCGGTCGATTTATCTTATGCTTGTCGGGCCTGCCCAACCCGGCTCCGCTTTTCTTTTCATCAAATGCCTTTTCTCTTCATACATTTAGATAAGAGTATAAAGAGGGGGATGGCGATGAATTTAGAGGAACAAAGGCAGTTACAAAATGCGATAGGGGAAATTACTGAGATTGCAGCCGGGTTTGGTCTTGATTTTTACCCGATGCGATATGAAATATGTCCTGCTGAGATTATTTATACATTTGGAGCTTATGGGATGCCGACACGTTTTTCTCACTGGAGTTTTGGGAAGCAGTTTCATAAGATGAAGCTTCAATATGACTTGGGTTTAAGTAAGATTTATGAGCTCGTGATTAATTCTGATCCTTGTTATGCCTTTTTATTGGATTCAAATTCGCTTATTCAGAATAAGTTGATTGTGGCACATGTGTTGGCCCATTGTGATTTCTTTAAGAATAATGTCCGATTCCAGAATACGAAGCGGGATATGGTAGAGAGCATGGCGGCTACTGCTGAACGGGTTCGAAGATATGAAATCGAGCATGGGAAGCAGGAGGTTGAAAACTTCCTGGATGCGGTGCTTGCTGTGGATGAGCATATTGATCCTTCATTAATGCGTCCTAAGTTGTCGTGGACGATGGATGATGTGGAGTGGGTTGAGGAAGAAGTGAGTAATGCGACACCTTATGACGATTTGTGGTCATTGGATGAGAAGCCGAAGAGCCGGGAGAAGAAAAGGGTGAAGAAGAAGTTCCCTCCTCAGCCCGAGAAAGATATCCTACTCTTTATCGAGCAGTACAGCAGGGAGCTGTCTGACTGGCAGCGGGATATATTGACGATGATGAGGGAAGAGATGCTGTATTTCTGGCCTCAGCTGGAAACGAAGATCATGAATGAAGGATGGGCTTCGTATTGGCATCAGCGCATCATCCGTGAAATGGATTTGACGAGTGGAGAGTCCATTGAGTTTGCTAAACTGAATGCAGGTGTTGTACAGCCTTCCCGTACGCAGATCAATCCGTATTATTTAGGTTTGAAGATTTTTGAGGATATTGAAGATCGTTTTGATAACCCTACGGATGAGATGAAAAAGCGTGGGGTGAAACCGAATTCAGGTCGTGAAAAAATGTTTGAGGTTCGTGAGATTGAATCTGATATTTCCTTCTTGCGCAACTATCTAACGAAGGACCTTGTTACTAGGGAAGATATGTATCTGTTCCAGAAGCAGGGGAAGGATTACAAAATCGTCGATAAAGAATGGACTCATGTACGGGATCAGCTCGTTGGCATGAGGGTCAATGGCGGGTTCCCTTACATTACCGTAAATGATGGGGATTATATGAAGAGTGGGGAGCTATATCTGAAGCACTGGTTCGAAGACGTTGAGCTTGATATTAAGTATTTAGAAAAGGTTTTACCGTATCTCCATCAGCTGTGGGGAAGACCGGTCCATATCGAAACCCATGTAGAGAACCGTGATATGTTATTTACCTATGACGGTAGAAGTGTTCAACGAAAATATTTGTGAAAAGTTGGAGTCGTTTTCAGGTGAAACCCTGAAGCGGCTCCTTTCTATAGCATCGTTTTTAAATAAGTTTTGACTGAATACTAACGAATCAGTTCTAAATAACGGGACGGGCTTATACATAATAATAAAGGATATTTTTTATCTATAGGAGGAGATGGCGTGGCAGATGTAGAGGTCTTTATCGGTGATTTAACGGACCAGACATTTCATTATGAAGGGGGAGACTGGAATCATAATTACCCAAAAAGGATCAGTCCGTTTTTTCCGAAAGGGTATGAACTCTTTTTCTCCCTATTGGATGGCATTTACTATAAGAAAATAGAAGGCAGGCAAACGGACTGGGGAAGTCATACCTGTTTGATGTACCCTGATGAAATGCTTGCGGTCTTGGAAGATTACTATAAGCGGGATATGGATAATGAACAGGTGCAGCAACTATTTCAATTTATCAAGCAATTAAATCCCCATCAGCAATACGGATTAGTGGCATGCGAGATGTCATGACATAGAAAAGGACAAACTGCCTCAGGCATTTGTCCTTTTTACATACTTACATTATTTCGACTGGTAAACCGGGTATTGAGTCTATCGGTGAAAAATAGAAAGGATTTTTGGAAGATGGGACTTTGAATAAACGTATAAATGAAAGTGAAAACGAAGACTGGACCGGATAGAAGCAGTCCGATTAGTAACACTGCACACTCACACATGATCCGGACTCTGCTGATTGAAAGATTCGTTAAATCCGAAATGGTAAGCATAAAACCGTCCCGCGGACCCGTACCAAGGTGAGCCGCTGAATACAGTCCCCCACCAACCCCCATTAAAATAATCGCCGATAATAAAATCAGGATATCTGCGACTATGTTCGTTTGAGGCGGAAGTAAATCGTAAAATAGGAAGAAGTCGACCAGCATGCCAACCATCACTCCGTTAAGGATCGTCCCGATCCGAACATATTTCCCTTTTAAAAACAGGGTGCCTGCAATCAGGGTGGCACCGACAATAATATTCCACGTGCCGATCGTTAAGCCAAATTTCTCAAATAGGGCAATGTTTAATACATCCCATGGATGGATTCCTAAGTATTGCACTTTGATGGACATACTGATCCCATAGCTGAAGATAAGTAACCCTATTACAAAATAGCTTATTTGCCAATAGATTTTCATAGTGTCTCCTTTGAAATGACAGTCATCACTCTATAACAATATTTTACAACGAAAAGGTTTATGAAGATATGGTCTGTTTTTCGTTTTATAGGGAGAGGACGAAGGTCCTGAAGAAAATGTACGTCCTTTGAAGGAGAATACATAAGTTGAATAGGGATAAAGAAGTGAATATTCAGATTCTTACATTATTTGGAGGTGTTATAATTGACAGCGCTTTCTATGGTCGATAGAGTTTTAGTAAGACGAGTAATGGGGGAATGAGTAGATGCTAACTGTGAAAAACGCATGGGGGACACTTTGGAAATGGCACGGAGATGTGATGGAGACTTTGCAATTCTTCACTACCGGAAGCACGCCTGCTGCTTCCCGTCAAGTGGATACAACTCGCGTTCCGGAGCCTACTTCGAATCCAAGACAGAAAATCGGCTTTTTCTTGGGACCACTCCTGTTTATTCTTATCATGTTATTTTTCTCTCCCGAAGGTTTGGCAAAAGAGGCTGTTGCTGTCCTTGCCGGTACCACATGGATAGCGGTATGGTGGATAACAGAAGCAATACCTATTCCGGCAACTGCTTTGTTGCCGATCATTTTGTTTCCGCTTACGGGAGCCCTGCAATCCGGAGATGTCACGTCTGCCTATGGTGATAGTACGATTTTTCTTTTTATGGGCGGGTTTATCATTGCGATTGCCATGGAAAAGTGGAACTTACATAAGAGGATTGCCATGAACATCATTTTGTTGATTGGTACTGGCACTGAGAGGATCGTCCTTGGATTTATGCTGGCTACAGGTTTTTTATCTATGTGGATCTCGAATACGGCAACGGCTATGATGATGCTTCCGATTGGAACAGCCGTGATTTATCAAGTTAATGAAAGTCTAAAAAAGGAAGGGACGAATAGAACGGGGCACTTCAGTAAAGTGATTATGCTTGGGATTGCTTATAGTGCATCGATCGGAGGCTTGGGAACGTTGATCGGAACGCCTCCTAACACAATATTTGCCGCCGTTGTGAAACAGTTATATGGTATTGATTTCTCGTTTGCGAAGTGGATGCTTTTCGGTGTTCCACTTGCCGCTATTCTGCTATTTGTTACTTGGTGGTATTTAATCAAGGTGGCTTTTCCATTAAAGATTAAAGAGTTGCCGGGGGGAAGGGAGATTGTGGAGAAAGAGAACCGGTCTCTTGGTCGCATTTCATTTGAAGAAAAGCTTGTTCTTACGGTCTTTGTCGCTACAGCTCTATGCTGGATCACCCGGTCGTTTCTATTGAACCAATGGATTCCGTCATTAGACGACACAATCATAGCCATTACAGGAGCACTCGTTTTATTCCTTCTTCCAGGAAGGAAAGAATCCCGATTGATCAACTGGGACGATGCGAAGAAGCTTCCATGGGGGATTCTGCTCTTATTCGGTGGAGGTCTTGCCATTGCCAAGGGTTTCAAAGAAACCGGGTTGGCAGAGTGGATCGGACAGCGATTAACGATCCTTGAAGGAATATCCTTCATTATAATCTTGCTTGCAGTGACGACCTTTGTCATTTTCTTAACGGAAATTACGTCCAATACGGCGACAGCCACGATGATGTTTCCGATAATGGCTGCTCTTGCAGCTGCCTTGAATGTTCACCCTTATAGTCTGATGGTGGCGGCGGGCTTAGCTGCTTCATGTGCTTTCATGCTGCCGGTGGCTACCCCGCCGAATGCCGTCGTATTTGGATCAGGTTATATTAAAATGGGGGACATGGTCAAGGCAGGTATATGGTTAAATCTGATTAGTATCGTGTTTATTACACTTTTGATTTATTTTTTCATGCCGCTTGTATGGGGAATCGATCTAGGTGTTTTACCTGAAAATATGAACTAAAGAAAAATCGGATCAGTTTCCTGATCCGATTTTTCTGTGCTTATTATTGAGCAGTATATCCGCCGTCCAACACAACGGCCTGACCAGTTACACCTTTTGCTTTATCACTGGATAGAAAAATGGTGTAATCTGCAATTTCTTCTACTGATAATAATCTCTTTTGTGGAACAAGAGGGTAAATGACATCCTCCAATACTTTTTCAAGCTCCACACCACGAGTCGTTGAAATATCCTTTAACTGGTTACGGACAAGGGGGGTATCCACGTATCCGGGACATAGGGCATTGACCGTGATCCCGTGCTCGGCACCTTCTAAAGCTGATACCTTTGTCAGACCGATAACACCATGCTTGGCGCTGTTGTATGCGGCTTTACCGGCGAACCCGATCAGTCCATTAATGGATGCCATATTTATGATACGGCCGAATTTTTGCTTCTTCATATGAGGGAAAGCAAATTTTGTTGCGATAAAGGGTGCGGTCAGCATAATTTTTATCAGGAGCTCAAATTTTTCGATAGGGAATTCTTCAATTGGAGCTACGTGTTGAATACCTGCGTTATTAATTAAGACGTCTATGCGGCCATAGTGTTCAACTGTCTTATCAATCCCTGATTTCACTTCTTTTTCACTGGTAACGTCACATTTAATGCCAATTGCGTCAAATCCTCTGTCTTTAAGTTCTTCAACCGCTTCATCCAGTCCTTCTTGATTGATATCAGACAGAACGACCTTTGCTCCGTTTTGGGCAAAATGTTCACCGATTTCAAAACCGATTCCCCTTGCAGCACCTGTAATGAATACAACTTTATCATTTACCATCTTCATTTCCTCCTAAAAATTAATAAATTCCCATATTGGCCAGGATGATTGATACAATTTCGGCGATTGTCGGGATCAGCAGTCCGACAACAGCAACATCCAAATACGAATCTTTGTGGGTGAGACCGGTTACTGCAAATAAGGTCAGGAGTGCGCCGTTATGAGGCAGAATGGAGGCTCCCGATGAAATGGAAGCAATTCTGTGGAAGGCTTCAGCACTGATTCCACTCGTTTGAGAAAGCTCATAATATTTATCTCCTAAAGCTTCAAGGGCAATTCCCATTCCTCCTGATGCAGACCCGGTGATGGCAGCCAACGTTTGTACAGCGATCGCTTCTGAAATGACGGGATTTCCTTTAATCCCAAGTATCAGTTTCGTTAACGTCTTGAAACCGGGTGCCGCTGTGACAACCGCTCCGAAACCTACGGCAGCGCTTGTGTTTATGACTGCCATGACTGAGCCCTTTGCTCCACCATTGACAGCAGGGATGAACTTCTTATAATGTTTGAAATTAATTAATAATATCGAAAGTATCCCTACCAGGAGGGCAGTCAGGATGTTCCACTTAAAGACATTCAACGTAACGACGACAATGACAAGAGGAAGAAAAGATAAGTAGAAATTCGGAAGCTCTGATTCTTTAATCTCTTTCACATCATTTCCACCCTTAGGCTCCGTAAAGGTATCCCCTTTGCTTGTAAATTGCTTCTGACGCCATCTTAAATAAAAATACCCTCCTGCAGCCATAATTAATCCGCCAACGATACCGATAATCGGAGCGGCAGTGGGTGAGGTTTTGAAATAATCGATCGGTATCAAGTTTTGAATCTGGGGGGTACCCGGAATGGCTGTCATCGTAAAGGTGAAAGCCCCTAATACAAACGTTGGAGGCAATAGTTTCCTCGTAATGTCAGCTTCTCTGAACATGGCAATAGCCAGTGGATATATCGCAAATACCACAACGAATAAACTCACACCGCCATATGTTAAAACGGCAGCTGCAATCAACACGCCAAGTATGGCCCTGTCTTTGCCGATAATGTTGGTGATTTTGAATGCGACAGATTGTGCAGCCCCAACATCCTCCATCAGTTTTCCAAAAATGGCCCCAAAAAGGAATACAGGAAACCATTCTTTAGCAAAATCCACAAACCCGGTCATATACGTTTCTGTATACGCAGGAAGCAGGTCAAGTCCACTCATTAATGCCACTAAACCTGCTACCAGTGGAGCGATCCAAATGATTGACCAGCCTAAATACGCCAAGACCATAAGCAGGATTAATCCAACAATGATGCTAGTCATAACTCACCTCTCATAAATATTTTGTTGTTATCTTTCCATTATTGAAAGGATTATATTCTTTGGGGGAATCTGTTTTAACGCGATATACGATATGAAAATAGAAAAAGACAGTCACCGTGAATAGGCGACTGCCACTTCTGATATTCAGGATCAAACAAACTTTTCCGACTGCCTCATTTCCTTGAATACCAAACCTCCCTTTGAAAGGGAAATGACAGTGTCCGATACTTGGGCAAGTCCTTGATCATGGGTCACAACAATGACACATTTGTTTTCTTTATGAGCAAGTTCCCTGAATAAATCAACGATTCCACCTGCGGTATCTTCGTCTAAGTTTCCTGTAGGTTCATCTGCCAGAATGAGTTCCGACTGACAAGAGAGCGCCCTGGCAATGGAAACCCTTTGTTGTTGTCCCCCGCTGAGAGTTAATACTCTTTGCCGCGATTGTTCTTCTGAAATGCCAACCTTCTGAAGCATCTCAAGGGCGAATGCTTTTTTATTTTTAATCGTTGATTTCGTGATCTCCATGGCAGTGATGACATTTTGCAGCGCTGTCATATATGGCAGGAGGTTATAGGATTGAAAGACAATGGAAACATGCCGATTTCGAAATGTTGATAATCCGATTTTCTTGATATCTTTTCCTTCAAATAAGATTTGTCCGGAAGTGGGTGAGTCAAGTGCACTTGCCAGGGAGAGGAAAGTGGTTTTACCCGAGCCGGATGGGCCGACGCAAGTATAGAAAGTTCCCCTCTTAAATTCGGCCGTAACATGACTTAAAATAGGCTGTACCTTGGATTCTTGCTTATAGCTGTAACTCACATTTTCAAAGTGTAATAATGTACTCATTCTTCAGCCTCCTTTAATCCTGTTTTGTTAATATTGCTTTAGGATTTAATCTCAACACGGTTAATGATGGAATCAATGTGGATAGTAGAACCACCATCAGTCCGATGCCAAACAATTTCATCAAGTCTTCTCCTGTCGTATGGATGGATAATTCATTCACCGTTTCTACATCCTGGACGTTTGGTGATTGAAATGGCATACGGCGTGAATTAAAGGATGCTGGTGTATTTGCTGTTTCTTCAGATTGAGTGATTTCCTGCTGGAGAAGTTGTTTCCCCATTTTGTTTGCAACCAGATTGCCGGATAATGTTGATATACCCATTGCCAAAACAGCCACAATCAAAATCTCAACCAGAAATTGACTGACGAGCTTAGCTTTCTTCTCTCCGATGGAAAGGAGTACGCCCATTTCATATTTTCTTTCCCGAATCGTCATCATAACAATCAGGGCCAAAATGATGGCTCCCGCTATTGCCACAAGAAATACTACATTATTAGAAAAAGAGGCTACATTCTCAATTGGTCCCATCATTTGCTGGTACAATTGATCATTTGCATCCAGTTTAAATTGATCAAAATCAATGGATGAGCCACTTTCTGCATTTGAAATAAAGGTCTGGATATCTGCCGGGTCCTTCATATAATAGACAGCTCGATCAATCGTTTCGGACGTTCCTTTTAGTTCATTTGCAACAGTATATGGAACGAACAGCTGATTATAGGGATTCAGAAAAGCAAAATTTTGAGCTCTTTCATCCATATCAGCAGTCGATTCATAAATACCTACGATTTCAAGTGTCGACTCTGTATTCTCCGTATTTGCTATGGTTATCGAGTCTCCAATCTTTAAATCATTTTCTGCAGCAAGGTTCTTTTCAACAAGAGTCACTTCATTGTTAATGTCTTCTTCCGTCAAATGACGCCCTTCCACTATGGACGCATCCCCATTCAAAAATGAGCTCGTTGAATCTGAGAATAAGATACCTTCGACGGAAACATCACCGGCCATCATTCTACCACCGCCGCCTTCCTGCTCTGTACCTTCTGTTGTTTCTTCACTTCCGACAGAAGTAAAGTCCTTGGCAAGGGCAGAAGTGGTTGAGTAGTAGTTGTAGCCCTTTACGTAAGAGGAATCGCTGAGTTCCTCAGCAGAATCCAAAGGGATGGGGACAGGCTGAAAACGGGCTCTTCCGCCACTTTCCACGTTCTGTTGGCCGGAAATCAATTTTTCCCGGTCAACCGTTAAAGAAACTTCACCGCCTAATTTCTCACGAGCCAAAATGCTGGATTGATCAGCGGCGGTTTGAATCGTCAATCCCGACAGAACGAGAACGGATATGACGGTCAAAACAAACAGTAATAGTATGCTTTTCCCCTTGCGAACTTTTACGCTCCAAAAGGCACGTTTCATAAAATTCATATTCCTCTCCTCCTGGTCAAAATAATGGGACTTAAGTTCTTTTATATCCCTGTCTTGCCTCAGTAAAAGCTTATCCATCAGATATGTCCAAACTATGAACGAATAATGTCCGATTGATTAAAAGTAGTGAAAAAGAAATCAAGTCACATCGACCTTGAACTAATCCTGTTAAACATCATAAAAGAAAAAGAACGAGCCATTAATCGGACTCGTTCTTTTCATCATGGCTGCTATGCCATTTTGGTAACCTCTAAATATTGAATATGATGCCCATCGATTTCTTTCACCCTGAAGCAATAGCCCTGTTCCTCGATCCTGTCATTCGGCTTGACTTCGTACTTCTGAGTCAGGAACCAGCCTCCGATTGTGTCGACCTCTTCTTCTTCAATGGATATCCCAAGGAGATCATTCACATCTTCAATGAGCATAACTGCATCAAAAATATAATGGTCTTCTTTCACCTTCTGCACTTCAGGAATTTCATCGATATCAAATTCATCCCGAATCTCCCCAACGATCTCTTCAATGATATCTTCTACAGTAACAAGACCGGCAGTCCCACCGTATTCATCCAGGAGTACGGCCATTGGGGACCGTTCTTTTTGAAGCTTGACGAGTAAAGCTTGAATAGGGATGGTTTCAATGACGCGAATCACAGGTTTGATAAAGAAAGTTAAGTCTTCGTGTTCAGCCTTATGATCCACAAGTGTTGTCAACAATTCCTTCACATTAACTATACCGAGGATATTGTCTTTATCACCCTCCACGACAGGATATCTCGTATAGCGTTCTTCTTTAATGGTGGCTAATACTTCATCGATGGTGGAATCTGAGGATAGAGTCACGATATTCGTTCTTGGAACCATGATTTCTTTTGCGATCCGTTCGTCGAATTCAAATATTTTGTTTACGTACTTGAATTCGGATGAATTGATTTCCCCACTCTTGTAGCTGTCGGAAAGAATGATTCTAAGTTCTTCTTCTGAATGGGCAATTTCATGTTCAGAAGCGGGTTTTAAGCCAAATAACCCCGTGAACACCCGGGCTGAGCCGTTTAATGTCCAAATGAATGGATATGCGAGCCGATAAAACCATATCAATGGTCGTGCAAATAAAAGAGTGACTTTCTCCGCTTTTTGAATGGCGAAGGTTTTCGGTGCCAATTCTCCAATCACCACATGTAAAAAAGTAATGACGGAAAATGCGAGTCCGAACGAAATGATACTTGTAATGGAAGCATTTAGATCAAGTTTCTCGAATAAGGGGTGAAGCAAGGTTTCAATGGTCGGCTCACCTAACCATCCAAGACCAAGGGCCGTGATGGTTATGCCTAACTGGCAGGCAGAAAGGTATTCGTCTAAATGGGAAGTGACCCTTTTAGCGGCAATGGCCGTTTGATTTCCTTCAGATATCAACTGATCGATCCGGGAGCTTCTCACCTTGACGATGGCAAACTCTGATGCAACGAAGAAAGCAGTCAGTGCAATTAAGATGGCTACAAGAAATAAATTAAGTAAAATATCCAATGAGCGGAAGCTGAAGAATGAAAGTGACTCCCACCACTCTTCGCTTCGAACACCTCCTGTATATAAAAGTCATGACTCCGTAAAAAATACAAGCGATACAACACTTGAAATCCGTTTCCATTGAGTATATCCTTTTAAAAGTATCACATTCTTATCCATGCCCAAATTTCGTTGCAATGTGTACATAATTGGTTTATTCTAAGAAATAACCATTTACCAGAATATATGGCTAAATCATAGAGAATTGTACTGGACAAAACAACCAATGGGTTTCAAATAGTGGATAGATGGAGAGGAGAACGATTATGGCGGACGTGTTTAATCAAGAGCTTGTTGTAGCCCTTATCATTGCCTTTTCGGTTTATGTCATCTTAAGAGGAATAGCTATTTTCTTTGGCAAAGCAGGAAAAGGCTATCTGGAAAATAATCAGTCCCAAACTGGACGATTATACCTGCAATTAATTGGAGGCTACTATATATTATCAGGCGTACTTGGCCTGCTTATTCCAAGATTAGACTGGAAAACAGAAGACATCTATTTTGCAATCGCAATCTTTGCAATTTCTTCTGTGGTTTTCTGGGTAACACTGGATCTCTTTATGAAACGGGATCGAAAAAAGCTTCAACAAAATTAATAAGTTTCTTTATAAGCCCAGGAATCATTCCGGGGCTTTTTTTTATTGCGGAATTGAAGAGGGCACCACTCCTGCCAGCTTTTGCTCATCCGTTTTTTACAAATGGGGGAATAACCTAATCAATTTCCTGGTATATTGAATACCAATATTTAGAAATAATAAATGTTCAAACATTCAAAAGAACGTTTGAACATTTTGGTTCTTTCTTCTATACTATATTCAAAAGGGCATTTGAATGTTAGAGAGGGTGTAGAGATGAAAGAGACGGATATATGTGAAATAGCGTGTGTGGAAGATGAAAAGGTCAATCGCTTAAAATCAATGATTTTAACACAAAATACCTCTAAGGTAGCCGAAATCTTTAAAGCACTATCTGATCAAACAAGAATGAAAATCGCGTATGCACTTACCATCGAGGATGAACTATGTGTATGCGATGTGGCAAATATTGCAGGTTCTTCAACGGCAACCGCATCCCATCATTTACGCTTATTAAAAAAGCAGGGGTTAGCCAAATTCAGAAAAAAAGGCAAGCTCGTTTATTATTCCTTAGATGATCATCATGTAAAACAATTAATCGAAATTGCTGTAACGCATCAAATGGAGGTGGAGGAACGTGACCGGTAAACCTGCCCATAAACAAACCTACCGGGTCGAGGGGTTTACGTGTGCCGGGTGCGCGGCGAAGTTCGAAAAGAACGTTCAGCATCTCGACGGAGTAGTAGATGCGAAGGTGAACTTTGGAGCGGCGAAGATTACTGTATACGGAGAAACCACTCAGGAAGCGGTAGAAAAAGCAGGGGCATTTGAAGGGCTCCGCATAAAAGAAGACGGAATCAGAAGGAGAGAGGAAAAAAAAGAACCTTACTATATGAAATATGGGCATTTACTTTTTTCTGTTCTTTTTATCCTTCTTGCTTACTCTTTTCCACTTATGAAAATTGATAACAGTCAAATTTTTTCGACTGTCTCATTTGCAACAGCAATTGTTGTAGGCGGGTATCGATTATTTCAAACAGGATTCAAAAACTTACTTAAATTAGAGTTTGATATGAGAACCTTAATGACCATTGCAATTATTGGGGCTGCGTTTATTGGTGAATGGGGTGAAGGAGCGATCGTCGTTCTCCTTTTTGCCATCAGTGAAGTTCTGGAATCGTACTCTATGGATAAGGCTCGTGAGTCCATTCGTTCACTCATGGACATTGCCCCTCCTCAAGCCATCATCATACGAAATGGGATGGAGCTTGCCGTTGATGCCGAGGATATTGAAATCGGGGACATCATGGTGGTGAAACCTGGTCAAAAATTTGCCATGGATGGTGACATTCTCGAGGGCTCTTCATTTGTCAATCAGGCAGCGATCACAGGTGAATCGGTACCAGTGGAGAAACACCAGGGTGATGCAGTATTTGCAGGTACGTTGAACGAAGAAGGGTATCTAAAAGTAAAAGTCACGAAGCGAATTGAGGACACCACTCTCGCCAAGATTATTCATCTAGTGGAAGAAGCACAGGGAGAAAGGGCGCCTTCTCAAGCATTTGTGGATGTATTCGCTAAGTATTATACGCCTATTATTATGGTCATCGCTTTCCTTGTTGCGATCATCCCACCCCTATTTTTTGGAGCAGAATGGTCAACCTGGGTATATCAGGGACTATCCGTCCTGGTAGTGGGGTGTCCTTGTGCACTGGTCATTTCAACTCCCGTAGCCATTGTTACGGCCATCGGGAACGCAGCCAAGAATGGCATCCTCATTAAAGGCGGCGTGTATTTAGAAGAATTAGGGCGTTTAAAGGCCATAGCCTTTGATAAAACAGGGACTCTTACAAAAGGAGAGCCTGTAGTAACGGATCTCATACGATTAGGGGATGTAGAAGAAGAAGAGCTGTGGGTGAAGATGTCTGCACTTGAATATCACTCCCAGCATCCCCTCGCACATGCTTTTATCAAAAGGGCGAAGGAGCTGAATATTGAGTATGGGGACTGTGAAGTGTTTGAGTTTCAATCTCTTACGGGTAAAGGAATCAGTGGCCGGATAGGTGACAATAAATACTTCCTGGGATCCGAAAGCCTCTTTGTAAATACTCCTTCTTCAGAAATAGAAAACCTTCAAAGGGAAGGGAAAACCGTCATGGTATTCGGAATAGGTGACACTCCATTGGCTCTTGTAGCCGTCGCGGATGAAGTGCGTGAAACAAGTCGCGAAATCATCGACACCTTGCATCAACTGGGTATTGAGCAAACAATGATGCTTACTGGAGATCATGAAAATACGGCAATGTCGATCGGAAAAAGGGTAGGAGTCAAAGAAATCAAAGCAGGCCTGCTTCCCCAGCATAAATTAGACTTTGTTAAGCAATACATGAACACTTATGGGAAAGTTTCAATGGTTGGGGATGGAATCAATGATGCCCCTGCACTTGCTGCTTCAAATGTAGGAATCGCCATGGGTGGGGCAGGAACCGATACAGCACTGGAAACGGCCGATATCGCTCTAATGAATGATGACCTTACAAAACTGCCATATATCATTCGCTTAAGTCGAAAAACACTTACCATCATCAAGCAAAATATCTCATTTGCGATTGGTATCAAGCTCCTTGCATTATTACTTGTCATTCCTGGTTGGCTTACTTTATGGATTGCGATTTTTGCCGATATGGGGGCCACATTACTCGTTACATTGAATGGTCTTAGATTATTGAGAGTAAGAGACCGAAAGTGAGGGATGTCATGTGGGTCACGACCACAGTCATGGACACAAACAGAATAAAAAAGCATTATTAATCAGTTTCCTATTTATCTTTACCTTTATGATCGTGGAAGTCATCGGAGGAATCATCACGAATAGTCTTGCTCTTCTTTCAGATGCTGGACACATGCTTAGTGATGCAGCCGCTTTAGGTCTTAGTTTGGCAGCTTTTTATATAGGGGAAAAGGCGTCGGATAAAGGAAAGACATATGGTTACAAGCGATTTGAAATTTTGGCGGCTTTCATTAATGGTATCACGTTGATTCTCGTTTCCCTTTATATTTTCTGGGAAGCGTATCACCGTTTTTTAGATACTCCTATGGTTTCACCGGGTATGATGGTAATTGCCGTCATAGGTCTGGTTGTAAACATTATCGTGGCTTGGATTTTAATGAGAGGGGATACAGAACATAACTTGAATGTTCGAAGTGCCTTCCTTCATGTCCTTGGTGATTTGTTGGGTTCGGTAGGGGCCATCGCAGCCGGACTCTTGATTTATTTCTTTAATTGGAACTTGGCTGATCCTATTGCATCTGTCATGGTTGCCATCCTGATCGTCGTTTCCGGATGGAGAGTAACGAAGGATTCCATTCATATCTTAATGGAGGGATCTCCAAAAGGGATCGATACGGAAGACGTGAAGAATAGCCTGGCTGTTATCCCTGGAGTCATTGAAGTACATGATCTCCATGTATGGTGCATCACGTCGGAATTCACAGCCCTGAGCTGCCACGTGGTGGTTGAAAACGAAGTGAATCGAGATACGATGTTATTACGACTCTCATCCTTTCTTGAAGAGGTATATGGCATCCATCACTCTACTATTCAAGTTGAGGGTAAAAGTGTCACAGAGGGCCATCATCACGTTTGTACGTAACAGCTATCACTTTCTCCTACTATTTCCAATGTGTAAGAGGATGTTTAGTTCAGTCCCGAATTGGGGTATATCCTCAACTGGAGGGATGACCATGTTACATCAAGAAAATATATCACAGAAGCAAAAGACACCTGAATTTAAAAAGGATTTCTATATTCAACAATTATTAAGGATTGGCGTGTATAAATATTTTGGTAAGCAGCTTTATGAGCTCTCCATGAATGAACTGCAAGATGTCTATCTGGAATATTATGTTGGTGACGATATAGGGAATTAAAAAAGACGAACCTTTTAGAAAAAGGATCGTCTTTTTTGCTTTACTGAGTCTTATTATGGCACATCATGTCCCATAGAAGTTTGCAGGATTTCAAACCATTGATCGTGGCTTAAAGAAATGGAAAGAGAGTCGATTGCATTCTGAATGCGTTCTTTTTTACCTGAACCTACGATAGGCATAATGTTTGCAGGGTGATTAAGAAGCCATGCATATAGAACTTCATCCATTCCCTTTGCGCCTGTTTCTTCTTGTACCTTCTTCAATGTATGTTGAAGACGAATGGCTTTCTCATCCTCTCCTTTGAAGATCACCCCGCCTGCGAGTGGAGACCAGGCCATCGGCGCGACACGTTTCTCCTGACAAAGGTTCAATGTACCGTCTTCAAAGTTTTCTAAGTTATAGGCAGACAATTCAATCTGGTTTGTGATCAACGGAAACGGCAAATAAGATTGGAGCATATTCCATTGATGATCTTTAAAGTTTGATACTCCGAAATGCCGTACCTTTCCTTCTTCCTTCAACTGAGTGAAGGCTTCAGCCACTTCTTCTCCATTCATGAATGGATCTGGCCTGTGAATCAATAATAGATCGATGTAGTCCGTTTTCAGATTCTGCAGGGAGTTTTCAACAGATGCCAAAATATGCTTTTTACTCGTGTTGTAATGATGAGTTTTATGTTCCGGGCGATTGTCGGAAGGCAGGACAATACCGCATTTCGTTACAATCTCCATTTTCTCACGTAAGGATGGCTGAAGGGCAAGGGCTTCACCAAATAAGGCTTCACACGTATATGAGCCATAAATATCTGCATGATCAAAAGTCGTGATTCCGTTTTCAAGATTGTGTTCAATGAGAGAAAGCGTATCTTCATTCGATTGATCCCAGTCTGCAAGTCTCCACAACCCATGAATGATTCTTGAGAATGATAGGTCTTCCGTCAATTGTATTCTTTGCATTGTTATAACCTCTTTTCATATGGTATGTAGATATTCTTTATAGTCATACTAAACGTATATTACTATGTTTGGAAAGGAATTAAAAATGATTGAACCTCTTCATGATCTATTATTGAACTGGAAGATCCATCCTTCCTCCATAGAGAACGTGGAAAGTCATCCGAATGTTTATAAGTTGAGGAGTCGGGAGAAGACATTTTATTTAAAAAAGAGATTGAACTCTTCAGTGGAGAAGCGAATGGAAGAGCTGCTCTTAACTTCTTTTTTATTAGAAAAGGGAATTACTGTTGAGAGGCCGATGTTAACTGTCTCACACCAGCCTTTTGTAAAGCAGCTTCAGGTTTTCTACTCCCTGTACCAAGCTCTGGAAGGTCTGCCAGTACAATTCTATTCCTTTACTTCCCTGGAAGGGGTCGGAACGTATCTCTCTCAACTCCATAGCAGGCTAAAACAATACACCTGTAAATACGAGGTGGAAGAATGGAAAGTAGAAACACATTTGAGAGAGTGGATAAGCGGACAGGATTCTAAAATGATAGAAAGGTGGGGCGAGGGGTTTCTTGGCAGGCTGAATGAATGGTCTTTCTCCTATAGAAAATTATCCCATCAACTCGTCCATAGCGACTGTCATCCCCGTAATATCCTCATGAAAGAAGGAAGAGTGACAGGGGTCATAGACTTCGAGAGGATACGAAAAGCACCCCGAATAGCAGATGTCTGTTACTTTCTTGCAGGGATGCTCAAAGACCAGGTCAAGCAAAGGGAGGATGAGCAATTTGAAAGTATCCATGCCTTTATGGAGGGCTATCAGTCCGATGGTACTTTAACTCAGGAAGAAAAGGAACTGATGCCATTCTTAGTCATTATCTTTCTTCTTCAATACACCTTTTATTACAATCAAAAAGGGTATTCACACGTTGTATCAACATACATCCCATTCATTAACAGGCTGGTGAAATCCGGTGTTTATGAACGGGCCTTTCAAAAGTGAATCTATTTAAGAGGAAATGCTTGAATATCCACCTTTTCTGTGGCAAAGTAGGAAAGAAGATAACGTTTAATTTCATACTACAAGTGTAGGGGGACCGGTGTGGCCGGTTGAGATTGTATCCTGACAGATACTGACCCTTTGAACCTGAACTGGCTGATACCAGCGTAGGAAACATTCTCTTAAACATTACATGATCATGTTTAACGATGCGTCCCACGCTGAAGCTTGGGGCGCTTTTTGTTTTTGTGAGCTAAGTGCTCTAAGGTGCTTTACATTCATTCTCTCTACTAAGTGAAGAATAGTGAATAAACGTTACAACTACATACAAGGAAACTGAGGAGGAATTCAAGATGAAAAAATGGATGGTCATCATCTGTGCTGTCTTTCTTTTAACGGCCTGCAGCAGTGAAGGAAATACGGCAGATGAACAAAAGGACGGTCTAAAAAAGGTTTCAGTCGTACTGGACTGGACCCCGAATACCAACCACACTGGATTATACGTTGCGAAAGAAAAAGGATACTTTAAAGAACAGGGGCTGGATGTTGATATCATCTTACCTGGAGAGGCAGGGGCAGATCAACTTGTTGCCTCGGGTAAATCGGAGTTTGGAGTGGGATATCAGGAGAGTGTCACACAAGCCAGGGTGCAGGATGTTCCCCTCGTATCTATCGCTGCTGTCATACAGCATAATACATCCGGGTTTGCTTCACCTAAGGATAAGGGTATAACGACTCCAAAGGATTTTGAAGGGAAAAGTTATGGAGGATGGGGATCACCCGTAGAAGAAGCCGTCATGACATCGATTATGAAACAAGAAAATGCCAATGTAGGGAAAGTGGATTTCGTAAACATGGGAGATACAGATTTCTTTACTGCCGTGAAAAGGGATGTTGACTTTGCGTGGATCTACTATGGATGGACAGGCATTGAGGCAGAGCTTCGCGGTGAGGAATTGAATATGATGTACGTAAAGGATTACTCTGAAAAACTGGATTATTACACCCCTGTTTTGACGACGAATGAAAAGATGATTAATAAGGACCCTGAAACGGTCAAAGCATTTTTATCAGCTTCTTCAAAAGGCTATGAGTTTGCCATCGACAATCCGGAAGAGGCTGGTGAGATCCTTTTAGATGCAGCTCCGGATCTTGATAAAGAGTTAGTCATGAAGAGTCAGGAATGGCTTGCTCCTAAATACAAGGATGACGCTGACAGATGGGGAGAGCAGAAGCTGGAGGTTTGGGAAAACTATGCTTCATGGATGTATGATAACGATTTACTAGATAAGGAACTGGACAGTAAAAAAGCATTCACAAACGAATTTTTACCAAAATAAGAGGTGAACAAAATGGGGAACGCACTAGTAAGCATACAAATAATTCCTAAGACGAAAAATGGTGAAGACGTCATACCGTACGTCGATGAAGCCATCGCGATCATTGACAAATCAGGTGTCCGTTATGAAGTCCATCCATTAGAAACGACAATGGAAGGAAATCTATCTGACTTATTTAAGGTGATTGAACAAATGAATGAACGAATGATTGAAATGGGAAGCTCAAACGTCATTTCTCAAATCAAGGTTTTATATCAGCCGGCGGGGATTGAAATGGATCAATTAACGGAGAAGTATAAAGGATGAAAGCTTGGATATCGAAAGGATGGAGACCCTTCTTGGTCATCATCCTTTTATTCATCATTTGGGAATCCACCATTAGAGTATTCGAGGTGCCGGCATGGCTAATGCCATCACCTTCAGAAATATGGGCTGAAGGGGTTGCCTCATGGTCCACGTTTACGGGACATCTTGCTTCGACAACTCTCCTTACGATCGGAGGGTTTGTGATTGGATGTACGATTGGGATCGGGACTGCAGTTGGTCTGCATCTTCTCCCTAAAGTAAGAGAAGCAGTATATCCACTCATGATTTTGTCACAAAATATCCCGATCATCGTCTTGGCTCCCTTACTTGTTATCTGGTTTGGATTTGGACTATTGCCAAAAATCATTGTTATTACCCTGATTTGTTTTTTTCCTGTAGCGGTCTCTGCATTAGATGGATTCAGGCAGACGAATTCCGAGTACATTCTTTATATGAAAATGTCAGGAGCATCAAAAGGACAAATCTTTCGAAAAGTTGAATGGCCGCATGCACTACCGTCCATCTTCTCAGGACTGAAAATTTCAGCTACCTATAGTGTGATGGGGGCAGTCATTTCGGAATGGTTAGGAGCTCAGGAAGGGATCGGGGTCTACATGACACTTGCCTCTTCTTCCTTCAGGACAGACAGGGTATTTGTAGCCATCTTCATGATTATGCTGCTCAGCCTGGTTTTCTTTGGCATCATCTTGTTATTGGAAAAAATCATGATTAAGTGGAACCGGAAGGAGGATAAATAGCATGACAACCTTATCCATTCAAAATATGTCCAAATACTTTGACGGGGAACTGATACTGGATAACCTTTCCATCCATGTGGAAGAAGGTGAGTTCGTCTCGATCCTTGGTCCTTCTGGAAGCGGGAAGAGCACTCTGTTCCATGTCATCGGTGGATTATTTACCCCTGATTCAGGAGATATTCAATTAGATGGAAGGTCGATTAATGGCCAGAGAGGAACCATCAGTTATATGCCTCAAAGTCCGTCCCTGCTACCTTGGAGAACGGTGATTGAGAATGTGATGCTGGGTCAGGAGCTGCACGGAAAAAGAGATAGGGTAAAGGCACTGAGGATGATTGAACGGGCAGGATTGAAGGGATATGAGGATGCTTATCCCGATGATCTTTCGGGAGGGATGAAGCAGAGAGTAGCCTTTATTCGTGCCCTTGTCAGTCCTCAATCCTTTTTATGCCTGGATGAGCCCTTTTCTGCCCTGGATGAATTCACGCGATTGGACATGCAGAAATGGCTCCTTTCCATTTGGGAGGAAGATTTGAGTTCCGTTCTATTCGTCACTCATAATATCGACGAAGCCCTTTTCTTGTCAGACCGGATCATTGTATTATCGACTCGGCCAGCCAGGGTGCAGAAGGAGTTCAAAGTACCATTTCCACGCCCCCGCGACAAGGGAATCCTCTTAACTGAGGAGTTTTTGAAATGGAAAACAAGCATTTTTGAGGAGCTTTCTCAATATGTGTAAACCTTCATTGATTGATTCCCATATTCACTTGGATTTATACGAAGGATACGAGCGTGATAAGATTCTGCAGGAACTTGATCTGTATTCTGTAGAAGCGCTCATATCTGTATCGTCCTGCCTACAATCGACCAGGACGAATATCGATCTCTCAAGGAGAGATGCAAGGGTCAAACCGGCTGCAGGATTCCATCCTGAGCAGGATCTGCCTTCTGATGGAGAAGTCGAGGAACTTCTATTATTCATTGAGCTGCATCAACAGGAAATAGTGGCGATTGGAGAAGTAGGATTGCCTTATTACAAAATCAAAGAAGATCCTGATATTGAAGTTGAACCGTATATCGATCTGTTGGAACGGTTCATGATCGAATCAGAGAAGATGAACAAACCGATTATCCTTCATGCGGTGTATGAGCATGCACCCATCGTTTGTACCTTGTTAGAAAAGCACTCCATAGAAAAAGCTCATTTCCATTGGTTTAAAGGAGATGATGAGACCATTGATAGAATGACTGAAAATGGCTATTCAATCTCAATTACACCTGATGTCCTTTATGAAGTTGAGATACAGAAGCTTGTAAGGAAGTATCCTATTGAAGGAATAATGGTTGAAACGGATGGTCCTTGGCGTTTTGAAGGAGAATTCCAAGGAAGGTTGACCCATCCGGGTATGATGCATCGAACCATTGAAAAAATAGCAGAGTTAAAAGGCATTCCAGAAGCAGATGTATATAAACAACTATTTAAAAATACGAGTGATTTTTATGGTATATAAAAGGAACGAATTCTCTTGCATCATAGACGCAGGAGAATTTTTTTTATAAACATCTTTTACCATCATATTTATCAGGAAGTTAACAAAAAATGATAGTAATGACGTTTAGAAAAAGGTGAAAAGAATGGAACTGAATGATCAATATATGCCCTATCAAGCAGGGGATGTCGTATATGTGATTTATCGAAATCCCCACACACAAAGTGTAGCCAACGTGCAGGAAGCAGCCGTAGTACATGATCCGGAAAATCCGAACGAACTGGCGTTATTTTTATATGAAACCTATTATCCGTTAACACATGAAATTGCGGTTTATTCTTCAGAAGCAGAAGCGGAGCAAGCCTATACTCAATCATTTGGAGACCTGTAGGAGGGATAAATCATGGTTAAACCGTTCGTGCCACAATTGGTCTACTTTGAACCGAATGCCTTGGAATATCCCCTCGGTAAAGAGCTCAAAGAAAAGTTTGAAAAAATGGATGTGGAAATCCGGTACACAACATCCCATAACCAGGTTCGCAATCTGCCCGGGGACAACCACTTTCAGAAATATCGCATTGCAAAATCCACATTAGTAGTCGGAGTAAGAAAAACGTTGAAATTTGATACATCAAAGCCGTCTGCTGAATACGCCATCCCTTTTGCAACAGGGTGCATGGGGCACTGTCACTACTGCTATCTCCAAACAACGATGGGGAGTAAACCGTATATCAGAACCTATGTCAATGTGGATGAAATATTTGAGTCGGCGGACAAGTATATTGCTGAAAGAGCTCCTGAATTCACACGATTTGAAGCTGCATGTACGTCCGATATCGTAGGGATTGATCATCTTACTCATACACTTAAACGAGCCATCGAACATTTTGGTGAATCCGAGCATGGCAAGCTTCGTTTTGTAACGAAATTCCATCACGTCGACCATCTGCTTGATGCAAAGCATAACGGGAAAACAAGGTTCCGGTTCAGCATCAACGCAGATTATGTGATCAAGAATTTTGAGCCTGGTACATCCCCACTGGATAAGCGACTTGAGGCAGCGGGAAAGGTAGCGAGAGCAGGGTATCCTTTAGGGTTTATAGTGGCACCTATCTATATCCATGAAGGATGGCAGGAAGGGTATAAGCAAATGTTTGAACATTTGGAAGCTCACCTGCCGGAAGAAGCGAAAAAGGATCTGACCTTTGAATTTATTCAACATCGTTTTACAAAACCGGCTAAAAGGGTCATAGAGAAAAATTACCCGATGACTAAACTTGAACTAAACGAGGAAGAACGGCGGTATAAGTGGGGTAAGTACGGGATTGGCAAGTATATTTATCAGAAGGATGAAGAAGAGGATATTAAAGATCATCTTTATGCTTATATGGAAAAGCATTTTCCGAAAGGCAAGCTTGAGTATTTCACATAAAAAAAGGGACTGATTACAGTGGGAATAAGCGTTGTAATCAGTCCTCTTAATGTAATTGCGGAAGAATGTTTTCTAGTTCTTTCACTCGCATGGCAATTTCGTCGCAGATCTCCTGATAGTGTACCCATTCTTCAATCGGTGTTGTAGAACGTTTACGGGGATTAGGCAGATTCCAATAGATGACTTTCTCTTTTAATTCTGATGGAAGCTCCATCTCATCATCATATTCTCTATCCTGAATCGCAACGATAACTGAAGCATCACCAAGTTCTTTCATCTCAATGCGTGAAAGAGGGAATGAACTAATATCAATACATAATTCTCTCATTGCTAAAATACTGAATTCTGCACGACTATCAGCTGTCCATCCGGCACTTTTGAAAGACCAGTCCGACACATCGAGTTTCTCGGCCCAGCCTTCAGCTATCAAGCTGCGCTGCTGACTACTTGAAAGAAAATAGACTGTTTTATTCATAATAGGTAAGTTCCTTTCTATTTTCATGCTGTTATTACTATTTACCCAATCACGTATCATTTAATCCCTAAATGTAAAAAAGAAAAGATTGGCATTCAATCCGTAGTAAGATGGAATCATGTTTCTCCCTGTTATTGTGGGTGTAATGGGTTGAAATATAGTAAATATGTTTTAAATCTCCCATAAACTTCTTCAATTATTAAAAAAATCAGTATAATAGGAGAGGGAGAATGAAGAAGCTAAAGGAATGGAATCTGAATGGGAAGGCAGCTCAGCACGATTTATCGAATCTTTTTTTGCAAAACAGAAATTAGAATGGTTTTGCGAATGTAAATCTAGGGTAAACATCTTTTAATTATTTTGTATTTTTATGGGGAGGTACATCTATGAAGTTTAATTTAACAACGAAGATTATCATCGCCTTGATCCTGGGGGCGATTGTGGGATTACTGCTCAATATTTTTGCTAAAGATATATTTGATATATTAGATCCTTATTTATTTACTCCGTTAGGAAAGATCTTCCTAAACCTCATCAGTATGCTTGTCGTTCCAATTGTGTTTCTATCCATCGTCCTTGGGTCTGCAGGTCTGGGTGACCCCAAGAAACTCGGGAGAATAGGTTTGAAGACCATTGTATTCTTCTTAGTGACTACCTGTATTGCCATTGTGATCGGTCTATCTCTGGCTTATGTCATTGATCCCGGCCTGGTAGAGGGAATCGACAAAACACAATCGGAAGGTTTTGAAACCGAAGAAGCTCCTCCTGTGGGAGAGACTCTCATGAACATTATTCCAAAAAATCCACTGACTGCGATGACAGAAGGAAATATGCTGCAAATCATTGCATTTGCCATCTTTATTGGATTTGGATTAACGGCATTAGGGGATAAAACAAAAGGGATATTAAAGCTGGTTGAACAAGGTAATGAACTGATGATGTACCTTGTGACACTCGTTATGAAATTTGCTCCTTACGGAACATTCGGATTAATCGCTTCAGCAATAGGAAGCCAGGGGTTCAGTGCTTTGAAGGCGATGTGGCTGTATTTTGTCGTCGTTCTTGCAGCATTGATCATTCACGCCATCGTTACTTATGGTGGAACGATCCTCCTTCTGGCAAAGAAGAATCCATTATGGTTCTTCAAGAATTTCAGTCCTGCGATGAGCGTAGGATTCAGTACGTCCAGCAGTAACGCCACGCTTCCCATTTCAATGGATGTTGCACAGCAGCGTTTAGGGGTTTCGAAATCAGTAAGCTCTTTCGTCCAACCATTGGGAGCTACCATTAACATGGATGGTACCGCGATCATGCAAGGGGTTGCGACTGTCTTCATTGCACAGGTATATGGTATTGACTTATCGATGGAACAGCTGATTACAGTTGTACTGACGGCTGTTTTAGCGAGCATCGGTACGGCAGGGGTTCCTGGAGTTGGATTGATTCTTCTTGCCATGGTATTAAGCAGTGTAAACCTGCCGGTAGAAGGGATTGGATTGATTCTGGGGATTGACCGTTTACTTGATATGGCCAGAACCTCCATCAACATCTCAGGAGATGCAGCATGTGCGTTGTTTGTATCTGAATCTGAGAAGAAGCGTACCATTAAGGAGCAAAGAGGAGAAGCATAATCTCTCAATAAAAAAATCTAAGCAAAAAACGAGTCTATACTCCAATGGAGGTAATAGACTCGTTTTTTAATTTCAGCTTTTCTATATTCATTTTATCTGGTCATAGCGTTCTAATGCTCTTTTCCTGGCAGCTTTATGATCGACGATTGGATAGGGGTAATCTTCACCCAATACGACACCTGCATGTTCAAGAATATGCTCGGGAGCATCTGAGGGCATGTGGATATATTGGCTTGGTACCTCACGTAATTCTGGAACCCACATCCGGATATAGGCACCTTCCCCATCAATTTTTTCACTTTGCAAAGTTGGATTGAAAATTCGGAAGTAGGGGGCCGGATCCACCCCTGAGCCTGCAACCCATTGCCAGCCCATTGAATTATTGGCAAGGTCTGCATCAATCAGAGTTTCCAGAAACCACCGGGCTCCCTTTTGCCAAGGAATGAGCAAATGTTTAGTCAGGAAAGAGGCGACAATCATCCTGACACGGTTGTGCATGAATCCTGTTGCCCATAATTCTCTCATTCCTGCATCAACGATCGGGTAACCAGTCTCCCCTCTTGTCCAACGTTCCCAATGAACCTTTTCCTGCTGCCACGGGAAATTCTCGAATTTCCCGTTAAGAGGGTGCGTTGGAGACTTAGGAAAATGAAGAAGGACAGAATAGGAGAAGTCCCTCCAGATTAATTGTTTAATGAAGGCTTCAATCAGCCTGTCTTCCTTCTCCAAGAGTGTGTGATACATACTTCTCACAGATATGATGCCAAGTGCTAAATAAGGGGATAAAGTGGAATGATGGCCTTCAGCAGGAAAGTCTCTTCCTTCAGAATAGTCATCCAAGCTTTTCCCCATAAATGCATTAAACCTCTTAATTGCAGCCTTTTCACCCGGCTCCCAAATGCTGGACATAATGCGAAACCATGGAATGGGAGGGAGGAGGCCCAGTTCGTTGAGTGATTTGCCCAGGTCAAGAGCTGGAACTTTCAACTCATTCACAGACGGTACAGGTTTTGGTATTTCTTCTTTCCTGATTGACCTGTAAAAAGCCGAGTACACTTTATAAGGCGTATCATCGTCTTTTTTTATTTCCCATGGTGGGAGTAAAAGTGTGCCTTCAAATGTTTGTACTTCAATCCCTTGAGAGGATAAGGAATGAGCCAATTTGAGATCTCGTTCATACACTTGAGGGTCATATACCCGATTCCAGTAAACTGCCTGTGCACCGGTTTTCTTAACCCACTGGGGGAGAACACTTTCTACTTTTCCTTTATCCATCCATAGTCGTCCGTTGATTGACTGAAGAGATGATTGAAAGGCTTCTAAATTTGAATGCAGCCACCATTTCTTGGCTTCTCCGGTTGGGAATGGAGAAGTTTCCTCATCCAGGATATAGAGAGGGATCACTTTTCCTTCTTGAGAAGCTTTGTAGAGAGCTGGGTGATCGTGAAGGCGAAGGTCCTGCCTGATAAGGACAATGATGCATTTTGACATGGTATTCCCTCCGTTTAATCGAATACGTCTATTCTTAACTTAAAGTATAGTAAAATGGACAGGGGGATACAAAAATCAATGGGTTGAATCAAGGTTGTTTTATTAATTTTTAGATTGGTGTAGTATTACACTAGAACGGAAATAAGGTGTGAATCGATGACAAAAGAAGAAATCGTTTTAATCATTTCAGATAAATTAAGGCTAATACGAACAGAAGCAGGGTATACACAAGACAAGATGGCGAATATCATCGGATTATCCAAAAAAACCCTCGTCCAAATAGAAAAAGGCAGAGTCATGGCAAGCTGGACAGCCGTCATTGCCATCTGTGCATTGTTTAAAGATAGTGAAACCTTAACCACGAGTCTTGGGGGGGAACCTCTTGAAATCATAGAGACCATTGCACGGGAAGGTATTGATTATCGAAAGGAAAAAACGTTAGGAGGCAAGGTCTGGTGGAAGGATTTGAAGAAGGATGATGAATACATACTTCAACAGAACCTTTTCAGTAAGCACTATCGAATATTGGATCATGAAGATTACCGAATCTATAGCAGCTTTGACGAAGAAAATGCCCATAAACGTTTTGACGAGTTAACAGGTGAATGAAGAAAGGGAGGGACGGACCTTGCAAGGTCCGTCCCTCCCTTTCTGATATTTATTTTACAACCAATACACTGGATTCACAGTTTTGGGTGACTTTTTCACTGACGCTTCCAAGTACCCATTTTTTCATGCCGGATTTTCGGCTGCTCCCGACCACTACCAGATCTGCCTGGATTTCTTTGGCATATTCACATATGCGTTTTGCTTCTGAACCGGAAAGGTGAATATAGTTTGCCTCAATTCCGTATGGAGACAGTTTTTCTTTCGCATTTTTCAGATAGTGATGCGTAGAGGAGGGTGTCTTAATTTCATGACGTTCTTCCTCCGAAGTATGAACCTTGTTGTCGGGTGAGACCGACAGATTTCCCATATAATTGTTATCAAAACCAGGTGATGTATCTGCTATTGCATGGGTAGGGGTATAATTGTCGTGACTTTCATTCGCTACCTTTTCATCTGATATATGGAGTACGGTTAATTGTGTATCTATAGAGCCTTTTATTAATTTTTGCACTTCATCCAATGCTTTATTGCTTCCATCTGTTTCATCGTAAGCTAACAAAATGTGTTTATACATCAAAATCACCTCAATATTGGGATATCTACTATTTACCCCAATTTCTGAATAATAATCTTTTTCTCCAATATCCCTCAAAAAGCGAGACCATGATACGTAATAATATGGTAAATCATTTCTACTAAGGAGAGAAACGAATATGGATAGAATGCATCCGATCATCAGAAAGTGTATTGAACATTTAACCAAAATCAATACTGATGAGAAAACACGGCAAATCGTGTATATGTATTTGAAATCTCTTCAAACCTTAAACGAAGAAGAGTCCCAAGGGAACTACGATCCAACCATTCGAAAATGTATTCAGCATTTAAGAGTACTAAGCGCTGATGATGAAACCTGTCAGGTTGTATTTACCTATATGAAAGCTATTCAGGAAAACGATGCATGGAATGCAGAATATATAGAAGCTGATTCAACATTTGCTTAATGGCGAAAAGAAAGAGCAGAACGGGGGAAGATCCGTTCTGCTCTTTCTTTTTGATTAAAATCATATAATTGCAGGAATAATGTTTAGTTTGAATGACTCGGATTACAGCATGCTGATAATCCAACCAATGACAACAATTGCTCCAACGACCATTAAGATTGTACGTATCATTAAAATCACCTCGACTTATCGTATCAATGAAATATGTTTCTAACCGGTTAATGTAAAGTTACCCTGTTAACGAATAGTTAAAACCTTCTCCATCTGATTATTTAGCCAGGCTACTCCTTCAGGGGTTATTTCTGTTCCGATTCTACCTCTCTGGATAAAAACATATCCTAAATCCTGGAGTTCGTTTAATCTCGTCCTGATTTGTTGAACAGAAAGAGGGGTGGAGCTTCGTTGCAGAGAAGAATAAATCTTTTGTCTGCTGGCCCGCTTTCCTTCTTCGAAAAATTCAACTAATGCGGTAAGGATATTTACATACTCCCCGGATTTTGACATGGTGATGGCCGGAGGAGATAGGGTATCCTTAGTATGCTCTTTTCCTTTGAAATTATTATCATTTTTCGGTAATTGATGAACGGTTAGTCGATTTTGCCCTGCAACGGTGATCATGTAAAGCAACGTGTTTTTAAGTTCGCGTATATTCCCGCTCCAACGTGCTTTTTTCAATGCATCTATTACAGCAACGTCAATTGTTGTGATGTTGCATTGTTCCATCCGAATGAAATTCTCGATGAGGAGGGGAATATCTTCGCTTCTATCCCTCAGGCTCGGCAGCTGCAAGGATAAGACTTTCAGACGGTGATAGAGATCTTCCCGGAATGTTCCCTCTATTATCAGCTTCTGAAGATCTCTGTTCGTGGCGGCGATGATCCTGACATCTACAGGAATGTTTTTATTTCCCCCAATCCGCCTGATCTCCATCTCCTGAAGGACCCTTAGGAGCCTTGCTTGAAGCTTTAAGCTAATATCACCGATTTCATCGAGAAACAGGGTCCCGCCATCGGCTTGTTCAAATAGCCCCTTTTTTCCTCCTTTTTTTGCTCCCGTGAAGGCGCCGTCCTCATAACCGAATAATTCACTTTCTAATAGATCCTCGGGCAGCGCGCTGCAGTTCACTGCAAGATATGGACTGTTCTTTCGGGAGGAATCATTGTGCATAGCGCTTGAGAACAGCTCTTTCCCTGTGCCTGTTTCCCCATAGATTAGGACGGGAAGCTCACTTTGTGCGAGTTTTTTTGCTATCATTTTTGTTTCTTTAATGATGGCACTTTTACCAAGGATGCTGTCAAATGTATATTTCGCAATATATCCTCTCCGCTGAAGCTCCCGTTTACGGACCTTTTCCATCTCAATGGTCTCTTCCATATCTTTAAACGTTGCCACGATGACTCCTTCTGCCTTCAAACGGAAACGATAGACCATTACATTCTGCTGACGGAGAGTGAAATATTGTTGATCTTCATCTTGCTGCGATGTCAAGAAGTGATTGAGCTCGATATTCTTGAAAACCCTGTTTAGTTTTTTACCTTTCGCATGGGAAGATGTAATCCCAACCATTCTTTCAAGCACTTCATTGAATACGGTAATTTCTCCGTCTTCTTGAAAGGCGAGAATGCCATCATTTACACCATCCACTACTTTATTTAAAAATTTATTTAACGTTTTCGCCCGTCGATTGATGGCGCCTAGTTTTTGACTGAGCTCGATGATCTTTCTCGTATAGCGGTCGGTAATATCAAAGGTTAACTGCTCTGACAACTGAAAGTGGTAGATGATTTTCATAATGGTGTTCAAGTCGATCAGTCGTACACCGATATCGATCTTGCTGGGAATGGAAGGTGGAATGCTTGCCGTTTCTCCCGGTGAGATGGCGATATCTACTTGTCTTGGGTAGTCTCCGGTCGGGGAGTACGGAATGTAATCGACATGATCTATTCCTAATCGTTTCAATGTAGAGACAGCTTCCTGAGCCGTCTCGATAAAATCATTCACATATAGAATCTTCTTTCCCGGAGGTAATTCGAAAATACGATCTATGTATTCATAATTGACGGTTCGACGGGCTTTAATGATGGTGCATGAATCGAAATCGATATATTCCTTCACTTCTGGTGCGATAAGTGCAGAGGAATAAACAATCAATTTATTGGTGAAATACGTAGGAATTCCTTCATCACAGGCATAACTCGTGATATTGATCAGTACTCCGAAAACGGATTGTAATTGTTCCTTAAGAGCTCTTTCCGTTTCCTTTGTTCCGGCTAATAGAATTAACTCACGTTTCATATGTCTCCCCCTTATGGTTTAATTGGTTGATAAATGGTTTAATGGTTAAGTACATTTTAACCGATAATAACCATTAATGCACCCGAAGTTTGTATTTTCAGATAATTATAGATTGGCACGGAACTTGCATGTACATATGTGAAGTACATCATATCGTCAAACGGGGGGAAAGAAATGGAGAAAGAACAAAAAGCCTGGAAGGTGCCGCATACATTTATTATTGTTTTTTTCGTTGTATTGGCAGCTGCAATTTTAACGTATATGGTACCAAAGGGGCAATTCACGACAGAAGAAATCACGTTCATGCAGGATGGGGAAGAACAAACCAAAACGGTATTAGATCCTGATTCGTTCAGTTATTTAAAGGATGAAGATGGAAATCTAATTAGAGAAGGAACCGGCCTTTTCGAGCCTGGTGGAGGAATTGGATTCCTTAATTATGTATTTGAAGGTCTTGTATCAGGGGATAAATGGGGGTCCGCTGTAGGTGTAGTAGCCTTTATCTTAATCATTGGTGGAGCCTTTGGTATTATCATGAAGACAAGGGCCATTGAAGAAGGAATCCTAAAGGTCATCGAGAGGACCAAAGGAAAAGAATCTTTGATCATCCCTATTATGTTCTTCTTGTTCTCATTAGGGGGAGCCGTGTTCGGGATGGGGGAAGAGGCCATTGCCTTTGCCATGATTCTCGTACCAATCATGATTGCGATTGGTTATGATGCCATCACTGGAATCATGGTCACCTATGTGGCGACTCAAATCGGTTTTGCCACTTCATGGATGAATCCATTCGGCGTGGCTATCGCACAGGGTGTTTCAGGTGTACCGGTTCTTTCGGGAGCAGGTTTCCGTATTGTTATGTGGGTTGTATTCACTCTTGTGGGAATCATCTATACATGGAGATATGCTCAAGCGATTCGGAAAGAACCTAAACGAAGTCTTTCATATGCTTCAGATGAATACTTCCGTAAAGAAGGCAGAGTACAAGACTTAAATACCAAATTTACTTTGGGTCATTCACTGGTCATATTAACCGTTGCTGTAGGTATTGCCTGGATCATTTGGGGAGTGGTGGAACACGCCTACTATATTCCTGAGATTGCGAGCCAATTCTTTACGATTGGATTAGTTGCAGGTATAATTGGCGTTCTGTTTAAATTGAATGGAATGTCATGGGATGATATAGCAGATGGATTCATAGACGGAGCGAAGGATTTATTGCCGGCTGCATTAGTTGTAGGTATGGCAAAAGGAATCGTCATAATCCTTGGTGGAGATTCACCTGACGCACCATCTGTATTAAACACGATGTTATATGGAGCAGGGCAAGTGGTGGGGGATTTCCCTGAAGCCATTTCTGCCTGGTGTATGTATTTATTCCAATCTGTATTCAACTTCTTTGTTGTATCTGGTTCCGGTCAAGCCGCTTTAACAATGCCTCTAATGGCTCCACTTGCAGATATTGCCGGAGTCTCCCGTCAGGTAGCGGTCCTTGCCTTCCAATTGGGAGATGGATTAACCAATATCCTTGTTCCGACCTCTGCTGCTTTACTTGGTACACTTGGAGCAGCACGTGTTGATTGGGGAATATGGGCTAAATTCATTATTAAGTTCATGCTCATCCTATTCGTTCTGTCATCGATCTTTGTGATAACGGCAACACTCATCGGTTTCTGATTTGATTTATAGTGCCGAACCTTCGCTGTAAGGTTCGGCGCGATTATATGAGTAAAAAAAGAAGGGAGCAAACATCATGCTGACATTAATTCAAAACGGAGAAGTTTATGCTCCAGAATATTTAGGGAAAAAAGATATATTAATAGTAGATAATAAAATAGGTTTTATTGAAGATAAAATTGAACCTCCTCATCAATTTGTGGATATAAAGGTGGTGGATGCCTCTGGAAAGTATGTTGTTCCTGGATTTATAGACTCCCACGTACATATTATGGGCGGAGGAGGCGAGGGCAGCTTCCGTACAAGAACACCGGAAATTCAACTGACTCAGGCCACACTTGCCGGTATCACGACCCTTGTTGGTGTGATTGGAACAGATGGAACGACGAGAACGATGGCGAGCCTTGTGGCAAAAGCGAAGGGTCTTGAAGAAGAGGGGATTACCTGCTACGTGCAAACCGGTTCTTATCAAGTACCATTGAAAACGCTTACCGGTAAAATCGAAGACGATATTATTTTAGTAGATCGCATCATCGGAGTAGGTGAAGTGGCGATTGCTGACCATCGCTCATCTCAACCCACCGTAAACGAATTAACGAAAATTGCTTCTTCTGCCCGAATTGGCGGCATGCTGTCCGGCAAATCGGGAATTGTCAATGTTCATGTAGGAGATAGCCATGACCACTTAAAGCTTCTTGAAGAAATAGTCGATACAACGGACATACCGATTAAACAATTCTACCCAACCCATATCAATCGGAATGCCCATCTATTTGAAGCAGGTATTCAATATGCTCAAAGAGGTGGTTATGTAGACTTTACGACCAGTACCATTCCTCAATTTCTCGAAGATGGCGAAGTGAAATGCAGTAAAGCGCTAAAACGCATGCTCGATGCCGGTGTACCGGTTGAACAAATCACATACACTTCGGATGGACAAGCGAGCCTGCCTGATTTTGATGGGGACGGGGAGCTGATAGGATTACAGATTGGTCAGGTGTCGAGTTTATTTAGTGAAGTGAAAGATGCTGTTCTGGAAGAAGGAATTCCTTTAGAAACGGCCATTAAAGTCATTACATCAAATCCTGCCAAAATCCTGAAATTAAAGCAAAAAGGTCACGTGGAGGCAGAAAAGGACGCTGATCTGGTGCTATTGGATAAGAATACACTTGAAGTAAACACGGTGTTTGCCAAAGGTAAGTTGATGGTAGAGAATGGGGAAGCGATCGTGAAGGGGACATTTGAATAATTGTTTGGTTATAGAATAGCTTGGAGCCTTGGGGCTTTGGGCTATTTTTTTGTTTATGGAATGAATACGTGTGGATTTTGTGTGCTTGTTTGGCGTTTAGATGGTAAAGTGGCAGGGTATTTTTGGCTGAAATCAGATAGATGTTCACAATTTGGCACAACAAAGGGGGAAAATGGCACAACAAATGCCAAAAATGGCTCAATAAACAGCAAAACTGGCACAACACTACCCGATTTTGGCACAAGTGGGTTACTGAAATAATCATAATACATAATGGTGTATGGGGATTCCTGCGCGTTTCTTGCTAGACTTCCGGCTTTCACTTCCACATCCGACCACAGACGGAGGAAAAAACCACCAGTAGACCCTCATGTTCTTCGGGTATTCCCTATACTATAAAGGTAGTTAATCATTGATAGGAGACGGTTATTCATGAAAAAAATGATTGAAATTTTTAAAAATCCAATTTTTCTAAAGTTATTTTTTGCTAATTTCACTTCGCATATGGGAAGTGTGATTGGTTTGACTGCCTTTATGTTTTATCTACTGGATCGGTTTTCCGAGCAGCCCATGTATGCTTCCCTGACTGAAATGATGTACTCCTTACCCACTCTTCTAGTCTTCTTTCTTGTTGGAGTATTCGCCGACAGAATGGACCGGCAGAAAATTGCCTACCACTGTGATACGATTAGCGCGTTCCTTACCCTTTTATTATTTGGGGCCATCTACATTGGCTGGCTGCCCCTCATATTTACGATCTTGTTTTTACGAAGCGGCGTTCAGAAGTTTTTCTTTCCTGCTGAACAGGGGATACTCCAAGGTGTGCTTTCAAAAGATGATTATTCAACGGCCGCCGGCTTGAATCAGATGGTGATGAGCTTGTTTATGTTACTTGGAAATGCTGTCGCCATCTTTGTATATTGGACGGCGGGGATCTACGGTGCCATAGCGGTCGATTTTGTTACATTCGTTATTTCGGCCATCTTAATCAAGAGATGCGTCATCCCTGAAGAAGTTCGTCTTCCTAACGGAAAGCACACGTGGAAGGACTTGAACATTGAGTCGGTGACAAAAGACTTTAAAGCAGGGATGAAGTATATCCTGAATCACAAACTGCTATTATCTTTAATTGGCGGATTTGTCGTATTTGGAATTGTGAACGGCGGCTTCTCGGTCATTCCTATTTTTATATTGAAATATAAGTTAGCCCCGGAGTCTTATGAAGAATATTCGATTCTATTAGGTGTCGCATTCGGTGCCGGTGTATTGATCGGGAGTATATTCTCTTCGATGCTTGCTCAAAAGTACAAGTTTCATGTGTTGATTGTAGCAGGACTGGTTATTTCCGGTACGTTCATCATCGCGGCATCTTTTGCACCTGAGACTTGGATATTCCTCACGATCATCTTTTTCGCTGCGCTGGGCTTACCCCTCGTGAATATTGCTATAGGGGGATGGATGCCGAGCATCATTGATCCGAAAATGATGGGCAGGGTGCAAGGATGGATCAATCCCCTAATGATGATGTCACAATCGATTACCCTGGGAGTGATTGCTTTGACATTTCCGACCGTCGTAACCGTTGAAATGCTCTACTGGCTCGTTGGAGGATGTCTCATCATAGTGGGTATCTTCTACACCATCATTCTTCCTAAATATGTGAAAGAAGAAAATGAAGCTCAGCCTGCTGCTCTGAATGGCTAAGTGAGATTCCCTCTATGGATAGGAAAGGACTATTTATAGAGGGATATTTTTATTTCAAAAAAACTATAATGATTTTATGAACGATTTTTCTTCTTGTGCGTCTTATGAATGAACTCTGCAGGCTGGAGTGGAAAGAAAGGACAGTAAAGGATGGAAGAGAGAGATCTGATCAAACGGGCGAAAAAAGGGAATCACGAAGCCTTTGCCATTCTTTTTCGAGAACATTATCCTTTTTTAGTGAAATACTTAATGAAAGTGACAATGAATCGGGATCAGGCAGAAGAGCTTGCACAGGATACAATGGCAAAATGTGTAGAGAAGATTCATCAATACAATGGGAAATCAAAGTTCTCATCATGGCTGATTTCCATTGCAACCAATCGGTATATTGATCTGCAGCGTAAAAAGAAAAGAGAACAGAATTGGCAGAATGAAGAAGTCTATGGTAGAAAATTAAAGTGGGAGATGGAGTCAAGGAATGAAGAATGGAATGATGTGCTGGCAGCCTTGTCCACACTATCAGAAGATATCAGGCTTCCTATCATCCTGAAACATTACTACGGTTATTCCTATGAGGAGATTGGTCAAATGACGGAAGTGGCGCCTGGGACAGTGAAATCACGGGTTCATCATGGGATCATCCGGCTGAGGAAGGAGTTGAAAATAGATGAACAACCATCAGGAACATAACGATGAATTAAAGAAATTACTGGAGGACGGATTTCAGTCAATTGATGAAGACATAAATGAAAGCACCCCATCCCTGCAGTGGTTTGAGCAATTAGTAGAGGATCAGCAAGCACAGCTGAAAGCCAGGTTTAAACGAGATCTCATCATCTTTCTTCTTCTGGCCTGTTGTATCTTGACTGTGTTTTCCTTTACGTTATTTCAAATGCCCATTCTATTTCTTCTCCTTCAAGTGGCCATCTTTTTGGGAGCATCGATTTTTATCGGCATAACGCATACGAAAAAGGTGAAAAGGATATGACAAAAGAAGAACTCTATATTTTACCCCTTGTCATCCCGATCCTTTTGACTCAAAGTATTTACCTGTTTATCGATGCCCGGAAGAACGGGCATAACTATTGGTTCTGGGGAATCTGGGGATTGATACAGTGCCCATTTCCACTTATCTTTTATTTCATATTTGCAAAGAAGATGTTGAGAAAATTCAAGGCAGGGGAGAGAGAATCATGATTATAGTGACAACCGATTTTGTACCAGGTAAAGAAGTAAAAGAATTACGAGGATTTGTAAGGGGAAGTACCGTACAAGCCAAGCATATTGGTAAAGACATTATTGCCGGTCTTAAAACCATTATTGGTGGAGAGATAAGCGAGTACAGTGAGTTGATGGAGGAAGCAAGAAAACAAGCGATTGATCGTATGATGGAAGAAGCTTCACGAAAAGGTGCAAATGCCGTTATTGCCGTTCGTTTAGAAACCTCCGCCGTCATGCAGAACGCTTCAGAGATTATTGCTTACGGAACGGCTGTCGTCGTTGAATAAATGACAAAAGCATGGAACAACGTTGGTTAACTAATGTAGTGTTATCACATATAGTATATAGAAAATTAATAATAAAAATAATATTGACACAATTTCAAGCATATAGTATGGTTATTAATGGAATAAATAATAAAAATGAATGGAGGGTTTGTGATGATGAAAGTGTATACAATTCATGGAGTACCGGCAGTCTTCAATACCAATTTCATATCATCACATAACCAGTTACATTAACCATTCTGAATTACGAATATTAATGGCACAGGTTATGCATATAATCTGTGCTTTTCTATGTCCTAAAATAAAGACGGACGTTTTTAAGGCGCAACAGATTGGTAGGTATTTAATGGAATCCCTATCAGATCTGGTGTTAAAAGCCTTAGGCGTCGGTCTTTTTTTTTCGTTTAGGTGTACCCAAGGACCATCCTTGATCACATATAAGAACCTAATTTCAGAAGGAGGAAAAGATTATGTCAATTGTTCAAATGAAGAAGATGATGTCTGCTGTGGAGACAGAAGGCGGATAGTTGGGAAAGTTCAACAAGAGGAGGTAATGTGGAATGTTTAGTATTTTTAAGAAATTATCGTGGTTTTTTATTGAAAATTGGAAGAGATATACGGTGGCGATCGTTCTATTGACGATTGTCGGAATCCTAGATGTGATTCCCCCTAAGCTTGTAGGAAATGCCATTGATGACATTCACCTGGGTGCGATGACGTGGGATGTCGTAGGGGAATATCTGTGGCTGATCGCCGGGATCGCTTTCATTTCGTACGCAATGACGTATGTATGGATGTATCAATTATTTGGGGGGGCTTTTCTGGTTGAACGGAAGCTCCGCAGTAAATTTATGGGACATTTGTTAAAGATGACACCGACGTTTTTTGAGAAAAATCGTACGGGAGATTTAATGGCAAGGGCAACGAATGACCTGAAGGCCATCTCGGTCACAGCCGGTTTCGGAGTATTGACCCTAATCGATTCCAGTGTCTTTATGTTAACGATCCTTTTTACAATGGGGTTCCTTATCAGTTGGAAACTGACCATAGCGGCTATACTGCCTTTGCCGATCATGGCCATGTTGATGAAGGTTTACGGTGCGAGAATTCATAAGCGATTCACGGAAGCTCAGGATTCGTTCGGTGACTTGAATGATAAAGTGCTCGAGTCGATTGCAGGTGTACGTGTCATTCGTGCGTATGTACAGGAAAGAGCGGATGAGAAGCGTTTCGCTGATATGACTGAAGACGTCTATAACAAGAATATCGGTGTGGCAAAGATCGATTCCCTCTTTGAACCAACAATCAAAGTCCTTGTAGGGTTGAGCTATTTAATCGGACTTGGTTATGGAGCATATCTTGTGTTCCACCAATCGATCACATTGGGAGAGCTTGTTTCCTTTAATGTGTATCTCGGGATGCTGATTTGGCCGATGTTTGCGATTGGGGAGTTGATCAATATCATGCAGCGCGGGAATGCCTCACTTGACCGGGTTCAGGAGACTCTCGATTATGTACAGGACGTCCAGGATTCTGATAACCCTCGATGGATAGATTCTCCTGATCGTATAGGATTTAAGGAAGTTGACTTTCAATATCCCTCCTCACAGGTGTTGAATCTGTCCAATATCAACGTGAATATCCATCAAGGAGGAACTCTTGGAATCGTCGGGAAGACCGGAAGTGGGAAAACAACCTTTATCAAGCAGCTCCTCCGTGAATACCCTTCCGGAAAAGGAGATTTGTCCTTGGGAGGGGTCCCAATCAGTGAATTGACTATCCAGCAAGTTAGGGATTGGATCGGTTACGTGCCCCAGGATCATGTCCTTTTTTCAAGGACCGTTAGAGAAAATATTCTGTTCGGCAGACATGATGCGACCGAGCAAGATCTTGAAAAAGCCATTGAACTTGCTGATTTTAAAAAAGACCTTGAAATGCTTCCAGATGGATTGACCACTCTTGTAGGCGAAAAAGGTGTGGCCCTTTCAGGCGGTCAGAAGCAGCGGATTTCGATTGCCAGGGCACTGATCAAGAATCCCGAAATCTTGATCCTGGATGATTCGTTGTCGGCAGTGGATGCGAAAACAGAAGCGAAGATCATTGACAATATAAGAAAAGAACGTGAAGGAAAAACAACGATTATTACGACTCATCGTCTTTCGGCGGTCCAGCATGCAGATTGGATCATCGTATTTGAAGATGGAAAAGTGGTAGAAGAAGGGGTACATGAACGACTCCTTGAAAACGGTGGTTGGTATAAAGAACAATTCGACCGTCAACAAGTTGAAGATTCCTCACTGGAGGAGGTGGGCGCATGAACGTCGGAAGAAAACTAGTCGATTATGCCCTTGTTTACAAAAAAATCATTATTGCTGCCCTCCTGATGCTTAGTGTGTCAGTAGCGGCGGAACTTGCAGGACCTTTCATTGCAAAAAAACTGATCGATGATCATATTCTTGGAATAGAATCAACCTGGTATGAAACAGTGGAGGGAAAAGAAGCTGTTTCCTATGAGGGCAAATGGTATAAGCGTGATCAGTATTTCTCTGGCGGGGAGACCAAAGGGGAAGACATCCGTATTCTCCAAGTGGGAAGAGCATTTTATTTCGTTCCTTCTGCCGTCTCCTTTGATGGAGAACGATCTGTCACTGCAGGGGAAATGACCATTACAAAAGGGGATGAGTCAGCAACCTATCCCGCCCAAAAACTGACGGGGAACGAGCTGCTGCGTTTTTATAATCCGGAAATCCCGAAGATTATCAAATTGATTGCTTTTTATTTCGGTTTATTGGTGATCGCCGCCTTTTTCCAATACGGTCAGCGATTCTACCTTCAGAAGGCTGCTAACCGTGTGATTCAGAAAATGCGTAATGATGTGTTTCAGCATATCCAGAAGCTGCCGATCCGTTATTTTGACAATCTGCCGGCAGGGAAGGTCGTAGCGAGGATCACAAACGACACAGAAGCGATCAGAGACCTGTATGTAACAGTTCTATCTACTTTCTTCTCCAGTACGATTTACATTATTGGAATTTACATCGCACTCTTTATACTGGATGCAAAACTGGCGGCCATCTGCTTGATCCTGATCCCGATTCTGGTTGTGTGGACGTACCTGTATCGTATTTATGCGTCTAAATACAATCACATCATCAGATCGAAAGTGAGCGATATCAATGCCATGATCAATGAATCGATACAGGGCATGAACATCATTCAGGCTTTCAGCAGAGAGAAGAAAACAAACGAAGAATTCGAAGACTTGAACGAAACACACTTCAAGTATCAAAACAAACTTTTAAGTTTGAATTCTATGACCTCCCATAACCTTGTAGGGGTGTTAAGAAATATCACCTTCGTGGCATTCATATGGTATTTCGGAGGTGCATCCATCGGGGTGGGATCGGTGGTGACATTGGGCGTACTCTATGCCTTTGTCGATTACATCAACCGTTTGTTCCAGCCGGTGACGGGAATCGTGAATCAGCTTGCAAACCTTGAACAGGCACTAGTGGCAGGTGAGCGGGTTTTCCGACTGTTAGAGGAGACGGGAACTCCTGTTGAAGATGAGAAAATGAACCGATATGACGGGAATGTCAGCTTTGAGAATGTATTCTTTGGATACAAGGAAAATGAATATGTGCTGAAGGATATCACGTTTACCGCAAACAAAGGCGAAACGGTTGCCCTGGTAGGACATACAGGTTCGGGGAAAAGCTCCATCATGAATCTATTATTCCGTTTCTACGATACCAATGAAGGGAAAATCCTGATTGACGGAAAAGACATTGTGGATATTCCCTATCAAACGATTCGCGAGCATATGGGAATAGTCTTACAGGATCCTTATTTGTTTACAGGAACAATCGCATCCAACGTAAGTCTTGATGACCCAAGGATTTCAAGGGAACAGGTGGAAGAGGCACTCAAAGCCGTTGGTGCGGAAAAGGTGTTCAAAAACCTTGAGAAAGGCTATGACGAACCCGTGATCGAGAAAGGAAGCACTCTTTCTTCAGGGCAGCGTCAATTGATTTCCTTTGCAAGGGCCCTTGCCTTTAATCCGGCCATTCTGATTTTGGATGAAGCGACGTCGAGTATTGATACAGAGACGGAAGCCATCATTCAGGAAGCGATGGAAGTGCTGAAGAAGGGAAGAACGACCTTCATCATCGCTCATCGGCTTTCTACGATTAAGAATGCCGATCAAATACTTGTTTTAGATCGAGGGCAAATCGTCGAACGGGGCAATCATGACGAATTGATGAAGCGGATGGGACGGTATTATCAAATGTACCAGCTTCAGCAGGGGGCAAAAGGTGATATGGCAGGATAAGAGGGAGGCATCTGACGATCGCAGTCGGATGCCTTTTCTTTTTGGGTTTTTTTATCCAGAAAAAGGATTTTTGTCGTCCTGACAAGAAGAGTTAGTAGATGCTCAGATATAAAAAGGAGGAAATCATGAAAGCAATTCGTCAATTACTGCTGATTATTATAGGTTTTATCCTGATTAGCGTGCTGCCCGTTTTATTTTATGGAGGAGGAAACGCTGAATTATATTATTTGATGATGAATGATGAGGGGAATTCATTTGGCTTTTATCCGAAAGAGTATTTCCTAGGAATTTATTACATAATCACACAGATCTTCCAACAAGATCAGTGGATGTTGTTTGTATTAGGTAAAGAGTATCCACTTCAGGATATTCTGGCGGAACGTTATTTCTACTCCATGAAGGTATTCTTATTTTCACTGGGGTTGTCGGTGGTCATCTCATTTTTTGTAAGTCTATTCATCTCTCTTTCTTCTAAATGGGTGCAACGTGCATTCTTAAGTCTGGTGAATATCCTCGAATCGCTTCCCGATGTATTCATCATCATAGGAATACAACTGGCTGTAGTGATGTATTTTCGTCATACCGGTGTGTTAATAGGGGATATCGCCATGACGGATGAAGAATTATACCTGTTGCCGGTGACCTGTTTAACGATTGTGCCGACCGTATTTTTAATTAAAACCATCGTCCTCCTTTTGAAAGAGGAAGACCAGAAACCGTACATAGAGCTCGCCAGGGGAAAAGGTCTCAATGCGTTTCAAGTGTCAGTGACCCACGGTTTCAGAAACGTAGTCTACAGCTTATTCTACCGATCCAAAATCATTTTCTCCTTTATGTTATCCAATCTGTTTATTTTAGAAAGATTGTTCAATATGAGGGGAATCATGGATTTATTGATTTGGTCGAGTGGATTTACATTCGTGATTATTTCCACGGTCATATTCCTGCCCTTCTTTTTGGTCTTTACTCTGATTGAGATGCGAATGAAGAAGAGCATCGGATTAAAGGAGGACGGGACCTATGCTTAAAGATCTCTGGAAGCAGCCACAGTTTCTGATTGGATTTCTTTTCATTACTGGACTGCTGGCTCTGAGTTTTTTATACGAACCATTTATAGAAGAAAAGGTGAAGATGTATAGTTTCTTTAAGCATAACGGCGAAACAGTAGGACCTCCGTTCACGCCGGCTGAGCTGCCACCGTTCGGTTCCGATCGATTAGGGCTTCCCTTGTGGTCATATGTGATTCAGGGGGCCAAGTTTACCATTGTCATTGGATTGATCATCAGCCTTCTTCAAGTGATACTGGCTTTCTCATTATCGGTGCTTTTTATAAACTTCTTTAAAAAAGTCCAGAGGGTATTTGAAGAGTTGGTAGAGTCCATGGTCTATATCCCCATGGCTGTCATCGCCTTCATGCTCCTTTCACCAATCAGTTTCGTCATCGATGAACCGGAAAAGGCATTTGTGGAAGTGTTAAGTATTCAGATCTTTATCCTGACGCTGATCGGCATTCCGCCATTGATTGTAGTCCTATCCAAAGAGATCAAGAAAGTGCTCCAGGAAGAGTTTGTCCTGAGTGCCAGAACGCTTGGAGCAAGTGGCTTATCCTTGTATCGGAGGCATGTTCTAAGAAATTTATTCCCTCGTCTGATCCTGTTGTTTTTTCAGCGAAATGTGGCGGTACTGATATTATTCGCTCATCTTGGCTTTCTTGAGATTTTTCTGGGAGGTGCGGTAGAGAGGGAAATCATGATGGGAGTAACACGATTGTTTTCTCTTTCCAATGAATGGGCCGGTAATATCGGAAAAGCCTACTTTGAACTGATGGTGGCCCCGTGGATCCTGTTTGTGCCCCTTATTGCACTCTCCTTCACTGTGCTTTCCTATAATCTCATGGCAACCTCGCTTCAACGGGTATTGTTGGGAGACAAAACGAGATTGAAGAGAAACAGGAAAGGGGATGGGGAGCAGAAGATATCGGTATCCGTGGAAGGTGTGAAGAGTGAAATGTTTGTGATGGAGTCTGAGGAGTCATATAAGGGTTAGGAAGTGCGTTTTGAAAATAAAATCCCAAAATTGAAAATAAACTTCTCAAAGTTGAAAATATCCTGTTGATATGAGGTTGCAGATCCCCGGAGATAGATGAAAATCCTACTGAAGACAAATAAATTATGTGTTTATGAATAAAAACGGACTCTTATTGGTAGAAAAACGAAAAAATGATCACCAATTAGACCCTGTCATTCAAGGGAAAATACTATTTCCTGTTAAGAAAACAGGACTTTCGTGGGATTTTGTCGTTTTAAATCGAATTTCTCCCTTTATCAATGTATAATTTAATTGATAAAAAAGTTTCATAAAGGGAGGATCCTATGATGGGATGGGCAATCGCCATTTTATTTGGGACAGCAGTTGTGCTGCTCATTTTATCGTTTATTAAAACGACACAAACCAACTCGCAGCTTGAGCAACAGATAGAGCATGTATCGATTTCTGTATTGAATGAGGTTCATGAACTGGAGAAGCAGTTACGAAATATTCAATTAGATGCAGAAATTACAGCCCAGCAGGCGGGGGTTGCACCTGCGGCATCTGAGGAACGCACCCTGCTGCGTGAGATGCTTGATTTGTATAAAAGGGGCTATTCTATTGAGAGCATAGCAGGAAAAACAAAGCTCAACCCTAATGAAGTAGAACATCTGCTTGCGCCATTTATGTCCCAAAAAGCTGAAAGGGGCTTAGTAGCACAATGAGAGTGACACCTAATTCATTGCGCAGTTTTGCTGCAGGTCTATTAATTGCAACCACAGTAATTGGGTCTGTTTATATGTTTGGTCCTTCTGAAGCCGAAAGCACAGGGAAAGTGGAAGCCGTTAAAACGGAGAAACTTACTGAAGAAGAAATGGTAAAACAACTTACATCCAACGGCTTTGTTATACATACTGAAGATGAATGGAACAAGCAGCTTGAAGCCATGAACGAGAAGCAGGAAGAGAAAGAGGCAGACAAACAAGACGAAAACACCGACGGTAAGGTTATATTCAAAACGATGCTCACCGTTTCTTCGGGTATGACAAGTATCGACGTCGGAAATGCCCTGGAGAAAGCCAACATCATCAAAAGTGGTTTGGACTTCTACAAAGAAGTGGAAAATCGTGGTCTTGAGAACGATTTACGCCCAGGTACCTTTGAAGTCGAAAGTGGGATGACCACCGACGAAATTATTTCTACCATCTTTAAATAAATGGGACATCGGGACAGATTACTGTCCCTTTTTTTCTCCATTTAAGTCCCACGAACTCAATAACATAATCCGACCCGGCTTCTTATATAGGAGTCGTCTTCAAGCTGTTGGAATATAAAATCCCCGGTGTCATACATGGAAATGCTTTTTCCACCTTCGGGAAGAACATCTCTCTCAGTCCTGTAATTCCCCAACCTTTCTCCATCGGGCAAATAAGTCGGACAAACGACGGTCCAATCCATTTCCGATGCCTGAAGCATTAAAAAGGCCCGTAGATGGTCTTCTGCAGCTGTCGTGCTCCTGCGTTTCGATTCATTTGACTGAAAGCGGTAGAGGCTTGAATCCTTCCGTGCCTGGAGGATGCCTGCCGTACCACAGATGATGATCCGTTTCACTCCATGACATCTCATGGCTTTTAACAGAATCGGCATACTTCTTGAGAGGACGTCATCTTTATCTGTATTCAGGCAGCTAATCACTGCATCAGAGCCCTCGATGGTCTTCATCACGTCTTCTTCGTTCAATACATCACCTACAATTTCCGTGCCTAAAGGGTCTATTTCACTTCCCCTGCGCACTAAACGATTTACTTCATATTTTGACATAGCTTGTTGAAAGACGACGGACCCCACCCGACCCGTACTACCGAATATAGCTATTTTCATCATTATTACCTCCCGTTTCCTTAAAAAATAGTGTATCTCATAATCGGGAATTTTTACATGATTGTGTATTCAGGGATACATACTAGAAGGGGAGAAGAAAAATCTCGAAATGAAAACTTTTATGTTGACTTATTTCCTGGAACGTTTTATGATGACAATCGTAACGAATTTAAATCCGATAAGAATAGTGGGGGTTTTACGATGAAAAAGTGGAAATTATCCATCATCATGCTAATCGCCTTATCCATGGTATTAGCTGCGTGTGGTCAATCTAAAGATAAAGAAGGTTCAAGTGGTGATTCTAAAGAAGACTCTAAAACATCACTTTATGATCAAGTCATGGAAGAAGGCGAATTACTTGTTGGTACGGAAGGTACATATCCTCCTTTCACATTCCATGACGAATCCGGGGAACTGACTGGATTTGATGTAGAGATTGCCCGTGAAGTAGCAAAGCGCCTTGGCGTTGAAGCGAAATTCCAGGAAACACAATGGGACGCGATGTTTGAAGGGTTGAACTCCAAACGTTTTGATATGATCGCAAACCAAGTGGGAATCCGTGAAGATCGCCAGGAGAAATATGATTTCTCAACACCATATATTGAATCGAGTGCAGTAGTGGTTGTATCCAAAGACAATAACGATGTGAAGACATTTGAAGATATTAAAGGATTGACTTCTGCTCAATCTCTGACAAGTAACTATAGAGATATCGCTGAAAAAAATGGAGCGGAAATTCAACCTGTTGAAGGTTTGGCACAATCTATCCAACTGCTTGAACAAGGCAGAGTAGATGTAACTGTAAACGATAAAATTTCAATTCTTGACTATTTAAAGAAACAGCCGAAAGCGAATGTCAAAATTGCCGCTGAAGCTGAAGATGCAGGACAAAGCGGTCTTATGTTCCGTAAAGGAAACGACAAGTTAGTAGAAGAAGTAAACAAAGCGTTAGAGGAAATGAAGGAAGACGGTACGTACAAAGAGATTTCTGAGAAATGGTTCGGAGAAGATGTATCTCCTAAGTAGTATCTACCAGGACCCTGAAGCAATGATTGATATTTTACAAAGCTCCCTGCTTCCAATGCTAGAGGGGGCTTTGTATTATTCTATCCCTCTGACGCTGATTTCTTTTGCTTTAGGAATGATCCTGGCCGTCCTTACTGCCCTTGCCCGATTGTCCAATGTAAAGATTTTAAGGGGTATTGCCCGATTTTATGTATCTGCCATTAGGGGAACACCATTACTTGTTCAATTGTTCATTATTTTCTACGGATTACCGACACTTGGAATAAAGTTTGATCCGTTCCCGTCTGCCATCATTGCTTTCTCATTAAATAAAGGTGCCTACTCCTCTGAAATCGTCCGTGCAGCGATTCAATCCATTCCCAAGGGCCAATGGGAAGCAGGCTATTCCATCGGTATGACGTATTCACAGGCTTTAAAGAGAATCATCCTGCCTCAGGCTACCCGGGTTTCCATCCCGCCGTTATCGAATTCATTCATCAGCCTGGTGAAGGACACGTCGCTGGCTTCATTGATTCTTGTAACAGAAATGTTCAGAAAAGCACAGGAGATTGCTGCGACCAACTATGAGTTCCTGCTTATGTATATGGAAGCCGCACTCTTGTACTGGATCATTTGCTTTATCTTATCCATCATTCAAGGCCGTATCGAGACACGACTGGATCGATATATTGCCAAGTGATTATATGCCGCAACAAATTAAAGGGGATTGAATATGATTTCCATCAAAGGATTAACGAAACGATTTGATCAATTAGAAGTGTTAAAGGGAATGAATGTAGAGGTGAATAAAGGACAGGTAATCGTCCTGATAGGCCCTTCAGGTTCAGGGAAAACAACCTTCCTGCGTTGTTTGAATGCCCTCGAAATACCTAATGACGGAACCGTTTCAATAGGCGGAACCTCCGTTGATTTCAATAAAAAAGTATCCAAGCAAGCGCTTATTAAACTAAGAAGAAAGACAGGGATGGTGTTCCAAAACTACAATCTGTTCCCTCATATGACAGCCCTGGAAAACGTCATGGAAGGACCGACTATTGTACAGAGGCGCAATAAGTCTGAAACAAGGGAAAAAGCCATCAGACTGCTTGAAAAAGTAGGATTGGGTGACAAAGTTGACTACTACCCATTCCAGCTTTCAGGTGGACAGCAGCAAAGGGTAGGAATCGCCAGAGCACTTGCTATCGAACCTGAAGTCATGCTTTTCGATGAACCCACCTCAGCACTCGATCCTGAACTGGTTGGAGAAGTTCTGAAGGTCATGAAGGATCTTGCCGAAGAAGGGATGACCATGGTTGTCGTTACTCACGAAATGAGATTCGCGAAAGAAGCGGCCGATAAGGTCATTTTCATGGATGGAGGATATATCGTAGAAGAGGGAACGCCATATGAAGTCTTTGAAAACCCTACGAACGAACGTACGAAACAATTCCTTAATTTAATACAATAGAGTAAAAAAGATGAATGAGAAAACTGCTCATTCATCTTTTTTATGTTCATGAAAAAACACCTTAACGTTACGATTTAAAGAATAAATTGATGAGTCTTTAATAAACTTCTCAGAAAAAGGTTAGTTCACGGGGATTAGTGGAAATATGGTAATAATAAGAATAAAACAAGGGAGGAACCAGAATGGAATATCGTATTGAGCGTGACACAATCGGAGAAATGAAGGTGCCAAAAGAGAAATATTGGGGTGCCCAGACTCAGCGGAGTAAAGAAAACTTTCAGATCGGTACAGAGAAGATGCCCATTGAGGTTACATATGCCTTTGCACACCTGAAGAAGGCGGCTGCGGTTGTTAACCATTCACTTGGAAAGCTTTCAGAAGCGAAGCGGCAAGCAATCAGTACAGCATGTGATGAAATACTGGAAGGAACATGGGATGATCATTTCCCCCTTGTCGTATGGCAGACAGGTAGCGGTACTCAATCCAATATGAATGTAAATGAAGTAATTGCCTATCGTGCGAATGAAATCCTTGGAGAAAATGGTGTGGATGAACAAGTCCACCCCAACGATGATGTGAACATGTCACAAAGTTCCAATGATACATTCCCGACAGCTATGCACATCGCAGCATATCAGGAAATCGAAACAAAGCTTTTTCCGATCCTTCAGGAATTCACTTTGACATTGAAAGAAAAAGAAAAGCAATTTCAAAACATCATCAAAATAGGTCGCACCCATCTTCAAGATGCAACGCCATTGACGCTGGGACAGGAAATCAGCGGATGGAGGGCAATGATGGAAAGGTCTTATAGTATGTTAAGAGAAAGCGTTCATCGATTAGTCAATCTGGCTATCGGGGGAACGGCGGTAGGGACAGGTATCAACGCGCATCCCGAATTCGGTGACAGTGTGGCAAGACAATTAGAAAATCAAACAGGAATCAAGTTTCTCTCATCGGATAATAAGTTTCATGCCCTAACGTCCCATGATGAAATCGTGTACGTACATGGTGCTGTAAAAGCCCTGGCTGCGGATCTTATGAAAATAGCGAATGATGTAAGGTGGTTAGCAAGCGGTCCCCGGAGCGGTATCGGTGAAATCACTATACCTGCCAATGAACCGGGCAGCTCCATCATGCCGGGGAAGGTCAATCCGACACAAAGTGAGGCCGTTACGATGGTCGCGACCCAAGTCTTTGGAAACGACGCAGCCATTGGATTTGCCGCCAGTCAAGGAAACTTCGAACTGAATGTATTTAAACCTGTCATCATCTATAACATGCTGCAATCCGTACGATTGCTGGCAGATGGAATAAAGTCTTTCAACGACAAATGTGTGAAGGGACTAGAAGCGAACCTAGAGGTAATAGAAGACTTTGTTCAACGGTCTCTTATGCTTGTAACCGCATTAAATCCTCATATCGGGTATGAAAAAGCTGCTGAAATTGCCAAGAACGCTCATAATGATGGCTCTACACTAAAAGAAGCAGCCATAAAATCAGGCTACTTAACAGAAGAGCAATATGACGAGTGGATTGATCCCGCGAACATGGTCCATAATAAGTGACAGGAAGAACTGGCTCTGGGCCAGTTCTTCTTTATAGTGCCTGACTGACATATTTAAAACCCCCGGCCAAAAACCGGGGGCTTGATCCATTCATATGAAATTGCTAATTATTTTTGGTACCCGCCACCGATTTGTTGTTCAGCCATTTGAACTAGGCGTTTTGTGATTTCTCCACCTACAGAACCGTTAGCACGAGCTGTTGCATCTGGCCCTAATTGTACACCAAATTCAGAAGCGATTTCGTACTTCATTTGGTCGATTGCTTGTTGAGCTCCTGGAGCTACTAATTGGTTAGATGAATTGCTGCGAGATTGTTGCTGTTGCATAATCTGTCATCTCCTTAAAATGTATAAGTTTTTTTGGTTGGGTTAGCTGGACTTGCACCAGCCCGCTATTCCATGAGCGACCATCTTTAGTATGGTGTAACCCATCGAGTTGGGTGTAAGAAGGCTTGTTGCTGCCTTGTTACTAGGTATTATGGTTTTTCCGGGGAATTATATTCAACGTAGGGACAGGGAATTTATTCCTGTTAGTTACCTATAAGTTTTCTACATAAATCATCATGAATGTAAAAAGGATAACACTATACAATGATTAGATTGAAAGTATGGTGACACAGCATGAAAGCTTGCGCATTATGTAATGGAATCGTTGAATATAGGGGGCTTTGCAAAAAATGTGGGGACTCTACAACGGATCAGGGAAGATATTATGATTTTTACGATGAGTATAGTGCGTACATGGATATACAGCATGTACAATTAGCCGATGGCATTCCGAATAGCAGCTGCTCGGAAACTTGTCTGCATCTGTTTATTTGTGTACGATGTGGTGAAGAAGAGGGCAAAAGCATAGATTTGACGGAGTTTTAATAAAAATGGCGCGCCCTCGGTAAGGGTGCGCCATTTTCTTTTATTTTTATCGAATTCTGGACTCGGATTCTGAATCAAAGAAATGAGCTTTGTTCATATCAAATGCCAGTTCAATCGTTTGACCAGCCGCAATATCTGTGCGGGAGTCAACGCGTGCTACAAACTCTTGTCCTTCTAATTGAGAGTAAAGCATTGTTTCAGCACCCGTTAATTCAGATACTTCAATTTTCGCCATGATTTTGGCACCTTCAGCAGTATCTAAGAACAGGGGTTCATCATGAATATCTTCAGGACGCACTCCGAGAATAATGCTCTTGCCTACATGCCCTTGTTCGCGAAGCACTTTCATTTTTCCTTCTGGTACTGATACCTTAGCATTACCGATAACGAATTTCCCCTCTTCAAGGGATCCGTGGAAGAAGTTCATGGCAGGTGATCCAATGAATCCGCCTACGAAAACATTTTCAGGCTTATCGTACACTTCTTTTGGAGAACCAACCTGTTGGATGACCCCATCCTTCATGACAACGATACGTGTTGCCATTGTCATTGCTTCTGTCTGATCATGTGTTACGTAGATTGTTGTAGTTTGTAAACGTTGGTGAAGCTTGGCGATTTCAGCACGCATTTGCACACGAAGCTTAGCATCAAGATTGGATAATGGCTCATCCATTAAGAACACTTTCGCATCACGGACGATGGCACGGCCAAGTGCTACACGCTGACGCTGACCGCCTGATAATGCTTTCGGTTTACGATCAAGCAGTGCTTCAAGGCCAAGGATCTTAGCCGCCTCTTGAACACGACGGTCAATTTCCTGTTTATCGAACTTACGTAATTTAAGACCAAATGCCATATTATCATATACGCTCATATGTGGATAAAGTGCATAGTTCTGGAAAACCATGGCGATGTCACGGTCTTTTGGCGCTACATCGTTCACGCGTTTCCCGTCAATGGAGAAATCTCCTTTTGAAATTTCTTCAAGTCCTGCAATCATTCGCAGAGTAGTTGATTTTCCGCAGCCCGATGGTCCAACAAATACGATAAATTCTTTATCTTGAATGTGAAGGTTAAAGTCATTTACTGCCGTTACCTTCCCATCATAAATTTTGTGGATGTGATCTAATTTTAATTCAGCCATCTTCTTTCTCCTCCTTGAAATGCAATCGTTTTCATCTATAGATTCATTGTAGAGAAAGCGGATTCAAAACGATATGGTCAACCTGCACAAAGTTCCTTAATCCTTTTTAGGCAGGTTGTCAGATTGAAAGTTCAAGCAGGCGAAATAAGCCAATATACCGCCTTGAAACGTTTTAATATCAATATTGGTCTTTTCAATAAACTTATCAATTCGATACTGGACGCTGTTTCGGTGCATGAATAATTTCTTGGCTGTTTGACTGATATTTGATTGATTCTCGAGAAAAGCTTTTACGGTATAAATCAGTTCAGCATCCTCCCTGAAGATTTCGGCAACCTTCGAGAATAACTGTGTTCTCCACTCCTGAGGTAAATGATGCAGGGTGAATGCAGGCAGCACCGTCACTACGGTTTGAATAAATGACTGCTTCTGAACCGTCCTGGAAAATGAAAACAACTCCTGCTCATATTTAAAAGTGAGAGGGAAATATGAATCAATTACTTGAAATTGACCTATGAAAAATGAAAGACTGACAAAGAAGTCCGACTCAATCACATGTGAAATCGACAGCAATTGCTCTTCATCCATATTCCATTCATTTTTCTCTTCTATGAGTAACCCCATATTGTCATCTAGTAATACCAGAGTCGTGTTGAGAGGTAAAAGATGTTGAAACGCCTCTTTTAATAGAAGCTGGTCCAAGCTTTCCTTCATGGAGAATTGAATGATACGGAATTCTCCTGCTATATTTGAAGGGAATGGCCCGTTCTTAAATAAAAAGGAGAACCATTCCATAGATTGGGGAGAATCATTGCCGGGGCCAGATGGGTTCTTAATCTCTTTGAACAAGCAATGCAATAACTCCATTTCCCCTTGAGTGATCTCGCTTTTATCAATCCCTATGTATTCATCAGCCGCATCATTTGTAAACCAAATCTTTGTCGCTTCGAGGTTGATTGGATAATGATCTTGAATAATTGCAGCAGGATATTTTTTACGTAAAGGTGTAAACATGTCATCCCTCTTTGTTCATTATTATAGTAAAAAAGGTTATAATGATATTGTACTGAAATAGTTCGAGTAATCAAAGGGTGCATGATTGCAAAAATTCACTAATTTTAATACTATTGTAGAATGAATAAATCATTATGAGGTGTCCAAAATGGAATATAATAAAGAAGTTACGAATCGAATGAAGCGTCTTGAAGGACAAGTCCGCGGCGTTTTGAAAATGATGGAAGAGGAAAAACATTGCAAAGATGTTGTGACTCAGTTATCTGCCGTACGTACTGCCGTAGACCGTACAATCGGCCTCATTGTAGCCAAAAACCTGGAAGCTTGCATACGCGAATCAGAAGAAGAAGGCATCAATGCAGAAGATGCCATTCAAGAAGCGGTCAATATGCTTGTCAGAAGTCGATAAATAGTAAAAAGCTGCCGAAGGATCAAGATCCTTTTTGGCAGCTTTTTTTATTGTCCAGCTCCGGTGGCTAGAGGCTCGAGGTCATAAGCCAAGAATGCCAAAAAGGCAAAGAGCGCCTTTCCGGCATTCTCGTCTTATGCTTGTCGCCTCTGGGCAAGCCCCCTCCGCTTTTCTATTTGTCCAGCTCCAGCGCCTAGCCCCTCGAGGTCATAAGTCAGTCTTGCTAAAAAGGCAAAGAGCGCCTTTCCAGCAAGCCCGCCTTATGCTTGTCGGGGCTGAACGAGGCGCTTCCGCTTTTCTATTTTGGCGGCTCTTCATAGTCCGTGATTTCTACCGCTTCTTCGATGTTGGTGGTGTTTTCCCTCATGTGGACGGAACCTCCGGACATTCCTTCGTTGATGAAGCGGTCAACATCGAGAAATGCTTTTTCTTTTCCTTCATAATTCGTATCAGGAAGGAATTGATCGTCTTTATTATCCTTTTTCATGCTCATCAGCCTCCTTTCTTTAGTTTTGGAAAGGGGGCTGAAGTTATTCATGATGAACAAAATAATTTATTATTTCATGTGCATTATGTGAATTTTATCAATCATAAACATGGAAGAGCATTAGTTCATGCACTTGCTTTATAAGGATTTCTTCCTTCTCCACTGGTGGAGTGGGACCGGTCCATTCAACCCTGCCGTCTTTATGGTAATTCCCTTGGTATTTCAACCCGCTGAAATAAAAGGAAAAGGTCCAGCCGGGCAGCTGTTTATTTTCGAACATATTTTTATATTGAAAATGTTGGATCATTGTTCATCACCTCCATCATTATTGTAAACGTTTTAAACCAAGGTGTGTAGGATTGGTCGTTAAATGTATCATAAATGGAATTCTCCTCTAATAGAATTTACTGAAGAGATAGGGGAGGGACGAAGAATGAATTCGTTTATTCGTGATTTGCAAAAGGCGATCAGCGATGAATGGACAGCCTATTATTTTTATAAAGAATTAAAAGGACGGACGAATAATCCATTATATGTAGAGTTTATCGATCATGCCCAGAAGGATGAAAAAGAGCATTATGAAATGTTTCAATACCTCCATTATTTATTAACGGGAGAGTATTACGAGCATAAGAAAGAGAAGGTGGGGTTTACTACTTTTAAAGAAGGAGTCCTGCGGGCACTGAAGGATGAACTTGAGGCAGCAGAATTCTACCGGGACATGCTGATGGAGATTCCGAATCAACAAGCATATAAGCCCCTGTTTATTGCCATGACAGATGAAATGGAACATGCTACGCGGTTTTCTACCATCTATAATTCATTGCGATAGATAAAAAATGAAAAAGGTTGAACCAGCCCGGATTCAACCTTAGTTATTTTTTGCGCTGAGTGTGAGAAATGTGCGGACTAGCTGTTGTCGCCGTTTGCTTTCAATTTCTTCTTCATCAAAGCTCATGGGCTTTGAGTTGATTTCAAATAATACAAATCCCCCTTGTTCCCTGGGAGCTAAGTCGATAGAAAATTCTCCTACGTACCCAAAGGATTTAGCCAGCTCCTCTCCACATGCTTGAACGATCAGTGAGATCTCCTTTTTTGTTTGAGCGTCTGCCACTTCTTTGAGTGAAATGATCTTTCCTCCTGTAGGTACATGAGTTGTGACTTCCTGCCGTTGGGACATGCGGACTCCGATACCTATTAAACGAAAATCTTCTCCCGTGTGAAGAACTAAAATCCGGAAGTCATAGCGGTGATCATGCAATGTTTTACAGGAAACTGCTTCCTGCATGATCCATTGATTACTCTTAAACCATTCGCTATAGGATTGAAGTAGACGGGATACGTTCATAAACCTCTCCATTTTTTTGATGCTTTTGCAAAGAATACGTCCGTTGGAATCCATCTCAATGAGTCTGATTCCTTTTCCTTGAGAGGCAAGTGAGTGTTTCACATACACTTTTTTATGAGTTCTTAGGAAGCGGATAAAGGACTCTTCATTTGCTACAAGTTCAGTTTGAGGCAGGTAAGGCGCGAGTTCAAAGCTTCTGGAAAGAAGCTCGTGAATTTTCCATTTATTAAAGAAATGAGGGTTGAAAAAGGGGATCTTGTGTTTATTGATGAAATGAATCAGCTTTTCATATGCTTGATTTTCCTCGGCATGCCTCGAGGGTACCCGATTGTAAATGACATTTGGAACAGGGAACATACATTTTACCCATTTGTTCAAAGGCTGATTGTACATAATCCCCGAAATGGTCTCTCCGAATACATCCTGGGGGGAAAAGACGAAGCAAATCCCCCCAGCCTGTTCTACGTCTTGCTGGATTGCCCTGAATAATTCAAAGTTCCCTTTGTATTTATTGCTTTCTTCCTTACTTGCGACAATCCCGATCAACGGGATCGCCGGGATGTTCTTTTGCTTGGAGATGATTGGAAATTGATAGCAGTCCTTTGAATCTTTAGAAGAAAGAAGAAATGAATTCTTAGCAAATCCAAATGTTGTAATGGATTTTTCTTCATGAAAAAAGGTTTTCTTTACCCGATCATACAGGATATTCATGGAATCATTTCCTCGGGATGATTCAAGCTTTGCTGAGTAAGGAAGATCCCGAATGATAAGGCGAGTTTTCTTGTTAATAAGTCAAAGCTTTTAAGGTGTGGGTGAGAAAAGATCGATCTTCCCGGTTTAGAGTTTGCTTCGAACATCCAAATACGGTGATTTTCGTCCACTCCGAAGTCAAAGCCGATTTCTCCAATATATCCTTCCAGATTTCGTTCGATGGCAAGAGAAAGTTTTAAAGCAGCATCCTTAAGTGCATCTTCAATACATTGTCGATCCGCTTCATCTGTAAACAGCTCGGATAGAATCTTTACTTCTCCTCCGTTATTGGCATGGGTTGTCACACTCCCGGATCCGGCAACTTTTCCAGCCATAGCGCTTACCTGCCAGGCACCTTCTTCATCTTTGTTCGTATGCACCCGGAAGTCGATTGGACGATTGTTTTCCTGCAATAAGGAAATCCCTTGTTGAACGATAAAGGTGTCAAGGTTTCGATGTTTAAACACCGTATTGACAAGCTGCTCCAGGGTTTTGAATTTCAGTAAGCGGTTTTTGTGATCTTGATCTCTGAACCTGCAATAATACTCCTGGGTTGAGCGGCTATACGTAATCTTGTGAATGCCGTTACCCAGGCTGCCATTTCTGGGTTTTAAGTAAATATGCTGGTAGTTGGCAAGCATGCGTTCAATCTCATCGAATGATTGAAAAGGATGTGTTTCTGGGAGGAAATGCTGGACAGAAGAATCGTTTTCCAGTCGTTCAAACAAATCAAGCTTATTAAAGAACCCTGGATTGTACCAGGGAATACCGTACTCCCTCTGCAGCCTCTCTTTGAGACTCTGATACGTTTTCCTTTTTTCGCTGCGGCGGTTTGGCAGTCTGTCATAAATGACATTGGGAAAAGGGATCTCCTCGATTTCCCATCCTTCTCCAAAGTGAAAATAACCCTTTACGAGTCCGTTCTCCCAATCAATATGCCGCTCCCCGAACACAAAGGGAATGACTCCCAGGGATGATTGGACAGATAAGAGCTTTTTGAAAAAATGGGAACGCTCACCTATGGGACTTAAGCGAAAGCTTGTGAATCCAGAGGTGAATATTCCTATGAGCACTCCTGCATATAGACAATCTTCTTTACACAAGAGTGAAAGGGACTTTACTTTAGAAGGAAGATGTATCTTCGCAGCTAAACCCGAGCTAATGCCTATCACGTTACGTCCGTTCGGATGACGCTTACATTCGGCGGCTTGCCTTGCTGTTCCAAGGATCACTGTATGAGGGAGCGTTTTTCCCTCCAGCTTGAAACCAGAGGGAAGATAGAGAATGCTTTCTTCACCATGAAATTGTTCTATTTTGTACGTTTTAAGCATTAGAAATCACCTCGTTTTAGTGATGAGAGACATTGGGAAGCCATGAAATCACAGTAATCTAAAGGAGCTCGAAATAACGAAGAAAGCTTCTCAGGGCCTAATACATCGACTACCTTATGTCCCGGCTTTGAGTTCATATCCAGTATCCACAGTGATCCATCTTCTGCAATAATGAGATCCACGCCAATTTCAAATAGAGATGAAAACTGTTCTTCCAGTATTAAAGGCATTTCTTCGAGGATGTCAGTGAGTTCTTCTTCAATATAGTCCCATGAAGAATCCTGTATAGCCTTCCAATCACTATATGATCTATAGGAAGCCCCCCGGCTGATATTGGTCAGAATTCCTTTCTCTTCCCCTACTCGGATCGCCCGCTGAAATTCTCTCCATTCTCCATAAGCGTCTTTATTCAGAAGAATGCGAAGATCAAAAGGAGCATCGTCTTTCGTCAGGTTGAGAAGGCGCTTTTGACAAATGAATGTGTGCTTCTGAAGAATTCGGTTCAGCCACTTAAGAAAAATCTCTTTGTTAGGAAAGGATTGTTCCATGATCCCTTGCTTTTTTGTTGTTCGAACGACTATGTCCTGTTTGCTTATCACGAGATGGTAAACGGCATATCCATGGGCCCCATCGACTGGTTTGATTATTATATCTTTATGTTCGGTAAGAAGATTTAATAAATGAATTCCATCGGTCACAAGGTGCGTTTCAGGTATATAAGGGGAGAGAGAAGTCTTTTTAAGTTTTTCGTATAGATGCCATTTGTTTGGTAGTCCATAGCCGAGAAATCGAATTTGCTTCTGGTTTTTTAGCCACTGAACAACGGCCTTTGCTTGACGGGACTGCATATCCTTCTGGTAATACGTACGGTCATAGATATATACGGGGATTTCAAAGGCTTCATTTTCCCATGTTTGTGACTCCTTATTGAAATAGTATCCGTCCACCGTTTCGTGTAAAGGAGATATTCCTTGGGGAGAGAACAGATACAGGTCAATAGGATAAGAAAGGGATTGCTTCGCAATTTCAGTAAAGTAGCTGTTCGTTACTTGTGGAGTCAGGGTCATAATGCCCATTGAATGGTTCATCGTTTTAATCCTCCTTGTTCATCCATTTTGTGAAGCTATATTCATAGAGTGCTTTAACCGACGGACGGGTCCGGTCATTTTCCAGATACGTTCGTTTAGAAGGTTTGGAATTGACTTCGATGAGCCAAGGCTTCCCGCTTTCATCGATGCCGACATCAATGCCAAGCTCCGCGTAGTGGCCATCAACAGTCTCAGAAAGGAGCATGGCTGAAGTCGTACATAATTCCTTCATGGCAGTTAGAATCTCAACGCTTTTCTTATGTGGAAAAACAGTGTGCAAGATGGAAAGAGGTCTTTCAATGCTTCCCCCCTGATCGACGTTTGCCACGAATTGATCCTGTGATGCAACACGTGCAACAGAAGAGACGATCTCCCAGCTTTCTGTCCCATTGAGATGACATAGAAACCGAAAGTCCAATGGCTGACCTTTCACAGTAAGGAAAGGAATGGTTTCCTGAATGATATAAGAGGAAGGTCTACACCAGGACCTAATTTGTTTATAGAGAGCTGAGTAAGTTGGGAAAGTAAGTGGACTCTGAGAGGAGAATGAATTTTGGTACATGATAAATCCTTTATCTCTTTTTTGAATACGCATGATGTAACGTCCCTTGCTCCCGTTTATCCCTTTAACGAACACATCGTTATTCAAGGAAAGCATTTTCTCCAATGAATCGATTCCGTGCATTGTTTGGGGCAAGTGATGTGCTAGGGACGGGTTGTCTTTCAATGCATTGTAAACATCGTTTTTCGATAGAAAACCAGAATTGAAAACATGGATTTGGCGATCTTCAGAGCGGGTAAGGGCTTTTTTGTAGGAAGGGGTTCTTTCTACCTTCCGGGAATGACAACGATTGTAAATGACGTGAGGAGCAGGAAGCGTTGTGGACTGCCATTCTTGATCGAGATATGCGATCCCTTCAGGGAGGTCTCCAACAAAGGTTGAGAGTGGAAGCAGGTAAAAAAGTCCACCTTTTCGTTGAAACCAGCTCTGACACTCTGTAAAATATTCTTTTAAAGAGTGTGAATGTAATTCATTCAAAGAAAATTGGTTGATTAATAGGGCCACAACCGGTCCCATGTGAATGATGGCATTCCTTGAATCGATGAATATCCATATGTTTTCCAGATTTGGTATAGAAGAGAATAATGAATCGCTAGTATCTAACATAATCTGTAAAGAATCAGTCGAAGCCTCCTTACATGTAACAGTAAGAAGGGAGTTCCCACATTTCAACGTCATGCTCCGTTGAAAAGGGTATCGATTCATCATCTGCTTAGGGATGTATAAGTGATGATGATCATGAATATTTTTATGCGAACTAAATGAACATTTTATCTTCATCCGGCATTCCCCGTTTGCATAACCCGTAAGAATGATTCTATAATTATTTATTGGGCTAATGTTGATATAGCATTCTATGTAAACCCGGGCAAAATGTTCAAACTGGAGAAGTAGAAAAGGAAGGTGCAATCATGATGGATGCTTTCATCCTAATACTGTTCATGGTTTTGATTGGAGCCCTCATTGGAGGAGTCACCAATTCATTAGCCATTAAAATGTTATTCAGACCTTATAGGGCTTACTATATCGGGAAATTTAAAGTACCATTCACACCGGGGTTGATCCCAAAACGCCGGGGAGAATTGGCAGAACAACTTGGGAAAATGGTGGTCGAGCACTTAATCACTCCTGAAAGCCTTCAGAAAAAAGTGATGAACGAACATTTTCAAAAGGATGTAACCCATTGGCTGTCAGAAGAAATACAGCCTGTCTTCACATCGGACAAAACCGTGAATGAATGGCTGGACATCCTGCAAATCCCTGTCTCCTCAGAGCGAATTAATGGATGGCTTGAGGAGTGGGTAGCTGTAAAGGTGAAAGATACGAAGGCGTCCTACACATCTAAAAATCTTGAAGAGGCTCTTCCTGAAAAATGGCAGGAAAAAGTAGAAGAAAGTATTCCTAAGCTTGTTGACTTTATCGCAAACCGGGCGGAAGCCTATTTCACAAGCCCTGAAGGAAAGCTGAAAGTGAAAATAATGATTGACGATTTTCTGAAAGAACGGGGTATGCTTGGAAACATGCTGGGAATGTTCCTGGGTAACACATCGGTTGCTGACAAAGTACAACCTGAAATCGTAAAGTTCATCAAGCATGAGGGGACACAGGAAATCCTATTCAATCTGCTGACAAAAGAATGGTCCAAACTGAAACAAATGAAGCTGGGAGAATTTCTCGATCGATTACCGGAAGATGATCTGATTCAGACCTTCCAGGCATCCCTGATCAAACTCGTCAACATCGAAGGCCACCTATGTAAGCCGTTAAGACACTTTATTGAGCCACATAAGGATTCCTTCTTCAACCTCCAGCTCCCAAGATGGGTGGACAGAGGGACGGACCTCTTATCGAAGAAGATTCCGAACCTCATGGAGAAGATGCACCTGCAGCATATTGTGCAGGAGCAGGTTGAATCTTTTTCAGTTGGAAGATTGGAAGAATTGGTTCTCGGCATTTCCCGTCGTGAATTCAAGATGATCACCTACTTAGGGGCATTACTTGGAGGAGTGATCGGAATCGTTCAAGGGGTCATAGCCCTCTTTATCTCTTAATTCAGCATGGCCTAAGGGTCCTTCCTAGAATTTCACTCTATAGTTTGTTATAGTGGTGTAGGAAACATAGAGTGAAATTATAGGAGGTACGTATTTTGGCTATTAACTTATACGATCAAGCGAACGAATTGGAAAGTGCTTTGCGTCAAAGCGATGAATTTCTACAACTGAAAAAAATGTATGACGAAGTAAACAATGACGAATCTGCTAACAAGATGTTTGAAAACTTCAGAAACATTCAAATGAATCTTCAACAAAAACAAATGAGCGGTGAAGAAATCTCTCAAGAAGAAGTAGAGCAAGCTCAAAAGACAGCTCAACTTGTTCAACAACACGAAAAAATCGCAAAGCTTATGGAAGCTGAGCAACGCATGAGCATGGTCATCAATGACTTGAACAAAGTCATCATGAAGCCGCTTGAAGAACTTTACGGTTCAATGCAGAAATAATAGTGATGGACCGACTTCCTGATGGGGAGTCGGTCTTTTTTAAAGGTATAAAGATGCATAAAAGGTGGAATCGGGCACCGCTCCTCCGTGAATTCATAATTTCCGAATTACCTGACCCCCTTGTCATATTTGTCTCCCTTCATTCATAAAAGTAAAGAAAGGGAGTAGACAACATATAGGGGGGACACCAATGATGATCTATAGAATGTTAGCGTTAAATATTGATGGTACAATTGTAAATGAAAACGGAAAAATTGCGAAGGAAACAAAGGATGCAATTGAGTACGTCCAAGATAAAGGGGTACCGGTCACATTGGTTACAAGCAGGAGCTTTGCTTCAGCAAAAAAAGTAGCCAAAGCCCTAAAGCTCAAAACCCCGCTCGTCACACATAGTGGGGCCTATATCGCTGGTGAGCTCGAAAAACCGATGTATGTAAAGAAGATTGCCGAAGACATTACGTATGAAATTGCTCAATTCCTCGAAGGGTTCTCTAGTCAGGTACACCTTTCCCATGAGAAGCGCTCCATCGTTGGCAAAGCCAATTCCCAGGCAAGGGATATGGCGAAAATCTCTTGGCAAAGAGAGTCCAAATTACTGTATAGTAAGCAATTTGTGGACCGTGTGAGTGATTATCTCTTAGAGAATCCAATGTCGGTTCCGAAGATATCGGTGGTCATGGAGCACCGGGAAGATGTGTGGGACGTTGTCGCATCTTTAAAAGGGATGTATGAAGAGGTGGACGCCATTCCGACATCTGACTATAAGCTGGATATCGTACCAAGGGGCGTATCGAAGCTACGGGGGCTGATGTATCTGTCTGAGCGCCTTGGAGTGAAGAAGGATCAAATCGTGATGGTCGGATCGGGGCTGGATGACATCGATTCCTTGGAATGCTGCGGTCTTGGTGTTGCTATGGGAGACGCCCCAAGACAGGTAAGAGAAGCAGCGAACTGGATTACACGCAGCCAAAGCGAAAAAGGCATCCCGTACTTTGTAACAGAACTATTCCGGAAGCAGCACCCCATCCCATTCCTGAAAAAAATGAACATCATTAAATCCTGAAAAGCAACACCCCGCACTTCCATGAGGAAATGCGGGGTGTTGTTTTTATATGAGTTGAGCCCGCCGGCCATTGACCATTCCCCCCCCCTTTCTGTACACTTATAAAAGCTTATTAGATTTTGGAAAAGGTGATTAGAACGTGAATGTTTTGATAAAAGGGATCGAGGATGAGCGTTTCGAGCGCCCTCTGAGATTGATTGCGAATTTATTTTTTGAAGAATCCGTGATTCACTTTGGTGTTTGTGAAGGCGCTGATCTTCAAGTCCATATAGAGCTTTCGATAGAAGAAAAGATTAGAGCAGAAGCGTTATTAACAAAACCGTTCTCTGAACAATCATACACTGCCAAGTATGAACATGATTGGGCAACGTATGAAAATGAGAAAGAACGATTCAAACAGTTGAAAACTGCCGTATCCCATGTGTATTTAAATGTACTTCAAGACTTGACGGGAATCAGGCAAAAGTGGGGGATTTTAACGGGAATCCGACCAACCAAGCTCCTGCATAAGCAGACGCAGTTGGGAGTGCCCCAGGAAGAAATTCATTCGAAATTGAAGGAAGAATACCTCATTACCGATGAAAAAATTCAGCTGATGCAAAATATAGTAGACCGACAGTTATCTGTTGTACCAGACCTCTATGATCTGCAGCATGAAGTAAGCATTTATATCGGAATCCCATTTTGTCCGACCAAATGCGCCTATTGCACTTTCCCGGCATATGCCATTCTTGGCAAACAAGGACGGGTCGATTCCTTCCTGGCCGGACTTCACTACGAAATCCAGGAAATGGGACGCTGGCTGAAGAAGAACAACGTCAAGATTACGACTATTTATTACGGTGGCGGTACACCGACGTCCATCACCGCAGAAGAAATGGATGCCTTATACGAAGAAATGTATCGCTCCTTCCCCGATGTGGACAAGGTAAGGGAAGTGACAGTGGAAGCGGGGAGACCCGATACGATCTCCACTGATAAACTTGAGGTACTCAATAAATGGAATATCGATCGCATTTCCATCAACCCTCAGTCGTACACTCAGGAAACACTAAAAGCGATCGGCCGTCATCATACAGTGGCAGAGACAATTGATAAATTTCACTTATCCCGCGACATGGGAATGAACAACATCAATATGGATCTGATTATCGGCCTTCCCGGTGAAGAACTTCCGGAGCTTCAGCATTCTTTGGATGAAACCGAGAAACTCATGCCGGAATCGTTGACTGTCCACACTCTTTCCTTTAAACGTGCTTCTGAAATGACGAAGAACAAAGACAAGTACAAGGTGGCAGACCGGTTCGAAATCGATAAGATGATGAATCGAGCTGAAGAGTGGACAAAGGAGCATGGTTACGAGCCATACTATTTGTACCGTCAGAAGAACATTCTCGGGAACCTGGAAAATGTCGGTTACGCCCTGCCCGGACAGGATAGCATTTATAACATCATGATCATGGAAGAAGTACAGACGATAATCGGAATAGGATGTGGAGCGGCAAGTAAATTTATCGATCCGAAGACAGGAAAGATCACTCACTTTGCCAATCCGAAAGAGCCTAACGCCTATAACCTTGGCTTTAAAGAGTATACAGAAAAGAAGATAAAGATTCTTGATGATTTGTTTTCATAAAAAAACACGCTGTTCGGGAGAAGATCCTGCACAGCGTGTTTTTTGTCTGATCATGTGCAACCACAAGAATTTGTACATTACATAAGTCACCATATCATCAACTCATAGCTGGTTGTAACAAAAGATAAAACGTCAATTATCGGAATTTTTCAACATTACATAAAGGATTAATCGTAAAAAGGTAGAATTACTTAAAATAGACATAAATATCAGACATTTTTGTAAACGCTTACCGAATTGAGGGGAGAGATCGAATATGATGCAAACACCTCTGCTTCTGACACAAATGATTGAACGAGCTGAAAAGTATTTTCCTAAGAAAGAAATTGTTTCACGTACGGAGTCCGGAATTAACCGCTTTACCTATAAACAGTGGGGGGAAAGGACACGCAGACTTGCAAGCTCCCTTTCTAAACTTGGGGTAGAAGAAGGGGATAAGGTCGGTACACTGGCTTGGAATCATCACCGGCATCTTGAAGCGTACTTTGCCATTCCATGTAGTGGTGCCGTACTACATACGATCAATATCCGCTTATCACCTCAGCACATCGTATATATAATCAATCACGCCAAGGACCAGGTATTGCTCATCGACTCAGACATCGTACCGCTCATTGAAAAAATCCAAGACCAGATACCGACCGTCAAAGCGTTCATTGTAATGACGGATGGAGACTTGCCGGAAACCACTTTGGAACCAGTTTATCATTATGAAAGGTTGCTTGAGGAAGGCGACCCTTCTTTCCAATTCAGGACTGACATCGATGAAAATGCTCCTGCCGGGATGTGTTACACCTCAGCCACGACCGGAAATCCTAAAGGGGTCATTTATTCTCATCGTGGAATCGTCCTGCATGCCATGGCGCTGGGGCTTGCTGATACGACTGGTGTCTGTGAAAGAGACGTGGCCCTCCCCGTCGTACCGATGTTCCATGTAAATGCATGGGGACTTCCGTTCGCATCGGTTTGGTTTGGAACGAAGCAGGTACTTCCTGGACCATACTTCACTCCTGGATTGCTGGCTAAGTTAATGCAGGATGAGGAGGTAACCATCTCTGCTGGTGTACCGACGATTTGGCTTGGGCTGCTCAATGAACTGGAGAAAAATGATTATGATCTTTCAAGCCTTCGTTCCGTTTTATGTGGGGGATCAGCTGCTCCTAAAGGAATGATCAGGACCTTTGAAGAAAAATTCGGGATTCCGTTCATGCATGCATATGGAATGACAGAAACAAGTCCACTTGCTGTGATTGCAGCATCGAAAAGCTATCATGATGCCCTATCTGCTGAAGAAAAGCTTGATTTGAAAGCAAAGCAAGGGATCCTCGTCCCTGGATTAGACATGAAAATCGTCGGGAAAGACGGGGAAGTGGCTTGGGATGGAAAGGAAATGGGAGAGCTTGCCCTAAGAGGACCATGGATTGCTTCTGAATACTATGAGGATGAAAGAACAGAGGAAGCATTCCGTGATGGCTGGCTGTATACAGGTGATGTCGTCACCATCGATGAAGAGGGCTACATTAAAATCGTTGACCGCACAAAGGACTTGATCAAATCAGGTGGAGAATGGATTTCTTCTGTAGACATTGAAAATGCTCTCATGGCACATGAACATATATTCGAAGCAGCGGTAGTTGCAGTTCCCCATGAAGAATGGCAGGAACGCCCGATCGCTTGTGTGGTGTTAAAGGACTCGGGAAAAGGAAATGTGTCCAAAGAAGAAATCATGGACTTTCTGAAACCTCAGTTTGCCAAATGGTGGCTGCCGGATGAAATCCTGTTCCTTGATGAGATTCCCAAAACGTCTGTAGGGAAATTTTTGAAGAGAGCCTTGAGGGATCAAGTGCAGGATAAAATGAAACAAATATAACTCGTAAGAGAGAGGTCGATCCGAAGTCGATCTCTCCTTTGAATTATTGTACTATTCAAAATAATAATTCCTAAAAATAGGATATTACGCTATGCTAGAAGAAAGGGGAGGGATTTTTTTGACAGTGTCAAATCAATACGAAACAGTAAAATTACATAAGAAAGGTAAGGTGGCAAGGCTACAGCTGAACCGTCCTCAATCACTGAATGCGTTGGATGCAGGGCTTATGGGAGAGCTCCTGGCTGCATTAAAAGAAGTGAAAAATGACCCATCTATTTCTTTATTGGTCCTGACAGGGGAAGGAAAGGGGTTTTCTTCTGGAGGAGATATCAAATCCATGCTTTCATTAAGCGGAGAAGAACAGTTCTCAAGTATTATGGATACCATCAGTGAACTGGTGATGACGCTATACACCATGCCTAAAATAGTTTTGACAGGTATACATGGTGCTGCTGCAGGTCTTGGGTTCAGCCTGGCGCTTTGCTCTGATTATATTTTGTGTGAAGAAGACAGCAAGCTCGCCATGAACTTTATCGGCATCGCACTGATTCCGGATGGAGGAAGTCACTTTCTTCTTCAGGAACGCCTGGGAACGCACAAAGCAAAACGAATGATATGGAACGGTAAAGTATTTGAAGGACAAGAAGCCCTTATGAAAGGACTTGTCGATGAAGCGATACCTTCGGGTAAACTGGAGGAGGGCATCGAGCGCTACACGAAGCAAGTATTAAGTGCACCGACAAAAGCGATGCTGAAAACGAAAGAAGTGTATGTCACATTAAACAAAGACAGGCTTCAACGTGCGCTTGATCTTGAAAAAGAGGGTCAATGGCTCATGCGTCAAACCTCCGATCACCAGGAAGGCATTCGTGCATTTGTGGAAAAAAGAAGACCTGAATTCAAGGGGGAATAGTGGTTAACGAGAACTGACCTGATGGAGGTTGGTTCTTTTTTGTTCAATGAATCTCCCCCATATAACAAAAGATGCATCACAAGCCACTCGAGGTGACCCGTAATGCAGGATGTAAGTCTTACACATGGAACAACAATAGTTTCCCCAGAGGAGAAGTACAGCGGTGAGTATGATCGGCATACCCCTTTTCCTCTAACATGGATTCTCCCATTTTCTTTGCATCGCTATCGGATGAAGCTTCGAAGGATTCATCCAGAATCTTTTTTCCGTCTTTTTCAAAGACTGTCAGTTTGTAGACCTTCATCGTATTTTACCCCTTTGTATAGAATTCATTTACTCTTTTATTTTTTCATATTATCATTTTTTTGGAAAGTCTAAATAATTTGATAATGAAAAAGAATTGGGAAATGAAACCTTTTGTGGATGAAATCGTAGAGTACTAGAGAGAAAAAAAGATGCTTGTTTACGGGTATAGGAGGGGAATGCTGAAATGAGTTTGAATATACAACAGGTAACCAAAAGGTTTGGACAATTTACAGCAGTTGATCAGCTGTCACTGGACATCCCATCAGGTGAAATGTTTGGGTTCCTGGGCGCGAATGGGGCCGGGAAGACGACGACATTTCGAATGGTGTTAGGGTTGATAGATGCTTCGGAAGGGCAGATTACGTGGAAAGGGAAAAAGATCGATTATTCCACAAGTCCGGAAATTGGATATTTGCCTGAAGAGAGAGGGCTTTATCCTAAAATGAAGGTAAGTGATCAAATCGTCTATCTGGCACGTCTTCGTGGGATGGAGAAAAAGACTATCATGGAAGAACTGAATTACTGGCTGGATCGATTCAATGTTCCTCAAAACGTCAACAAGAAAGTTGAAGAACTTTCAAAAGGAAATCAGCAAAAGATTCAGTTTATCGCATCGGTCATTCATAAGCCCAGTTTACTGATTCTTGACGAACCTTTCAGCGGTCTGGATCCGGTTAATGTTGAATTATTAAAGGATGCGGTCAGGGAAATCAAGAATAATGGAACCACAATCGTTTTCTCCAGCCACCGCATGGAGCATGTAGAGGAGCTCTGTGAAAGCCTGTGCATCATGCATAAAGGACGTCCCGTGGTGCATGGTGGCTTGAAGGAGATCAAGCGTTCCTTTGGGAAGAAGAATGTAGTGATTCACTCCGATTTTGATCTTCTATATCTAAAGGATATGAAAGGCGTGACAAAGCTGAAAGAAACAACAGAAGGAGTTCTTCTTCAGGTCGAGTCTGAGGATGCTGCTCAAAGTGTATTTCATGACGTTGTTCAAAAGGGATTCCTTCGTAAGTTCGAATTAGAAGAACCGTCCCTGAACGATATCTTCATAGAAAAGGTGGGGACTTCTTATGAATAATTTCTTCTTGATTCTTAGTCACTCTTATTTATCAAAGCTTAAGGCAAAATCTTTTATCATATCCACCGTCATTATAGCAGCTGTCCTCGTATTACTGGCCAATTTTGATAGTATCATCTCGAACTTCAGTAATGATGACACGAGTATAATAGCGGTTCAGGACGAGTCGGGCAACCTGTATGACCCCCTTGTGCAGCAGATGAAGATCACAAATAGCGAGATCGAGCTGGAACCTGCCACTCAATCGATGGGAGAAATCGAAAAGAAAATAGAATCTGAAGAATTAAAAGGATTACTCATTTTAAGTGAAAGCCCTGAAGGTCTTCCGCAAGCTCTGTATAAATCCAATTCATTATCAGAGTCCAATGTGAGCGGGGAATTACAAGTCGCCCTGCAAAATGTGAAGTCTTCACTGGCTGCAAGTAAACTGGAGCTTTCAGGTGATGAACTGGTCCTGTTAAGCGGTCCTGTTCCCTTTGAAAAGGAAGCCCTTGTCGAAGGAGCCAAGTCTGAAGAAGAACTGAGCCAGGCGAGGGGCATTGTCTATGTCCTATTGTTCTTTATTTATTTCTCTGTCATTGCTTACGCTAACATGACGGCCATGGAGGTCGCGACGGAAAAAAGCTCCAGAGTGATGGAAATCCTTATATCAAGTGTGTCTCCAGTAAAACAAATGTTTGCCAAGATCATTGGAATCGGTCTCGCCGGCTTGACTCAATTAGCGGTTATCCTGGCAGTAGGCTATTTTACTATGATTCGAAAGAAGGATGAACTAGTAGGTGGATTTTTTGAAGGGTTCGGATTTGAATCTCTGTCCGCGAGTGTCGTTATTTACGCGATCATCTTCTTCTTATTAGGATATTTCCTGTATGCGACCCTTGCAGCATTACTGGGATCCCTTGTCAGTAGAATTGAAGATGTGCAGCAGATGATCATGCCGATGACCTTCCTGATCATGATCGGATTCTTTATTTCCATGTTCGGTCTTGGAAATCCGGAAGCGGGCTTTGTCACGATTACTTCTTATATCCCGTTTTTTACTCCAATGGTGATGTTCCTGCGCGTAGGGATGCTGAATCTTCCGGTGTATGAACCGGTCATCGGCATTGTGGTCCTTCTTGCTACGATCATTATTCTCGGGGTATTTGGGGCACGTGTGTATCGTGGAGGAGTGCTTCTTTATGGAAAGTCCAATTCCTATAAAGATATTAAGAAAGCAATAGATTTAACATCCAAAAAATAATCTGAAACGAAAGGCTGTCTCCGTGCCCGGGGCAGCCTTTTTCTGTTAATCGTGCAAATTGTGAATACATACTGAAATTATCCCCCGTTTTAGGATATAATGAAAGAATATCAGAACGTATATTCGTAGTGCGGGGAGGGAACTTCATGGATAAAATCCGTTTTTTTCATGTGGCAGATCTACATCTGGATAGTCCATTTATTGGACTTAAACATTTACCGAAAGAAGTGTTTGAACGTATTCATAATAGTACCTTTGCTTCTTTTGAAAGAGTGGTAAAGGAAGCGATTCATAGACAAATTGACTTTATGATCATAAGCGGGGATCTATTTGACGAAGAAGATAGAAGTATTCGGGCGCAAGCTAAATTATTGAAGCAATATAATCTGTTGCACTCAAATAATATCCCCGTATATGTCGTGCATGGCAATCATGATCATCTGGGAAGCTATCGATTAGAGCTCGATATGCCGGAGAATATACATATTTTTAACGAGGATACCGAAGTGAAGCAAGTTACCACGCAAAGTGGAGAACCCGTAGATATTGTGGGATTTAGCTATGGTACCAGACATATTAGAAATCGAAGAATAGAAGGCTTTCCTAAACGATCCGAAGACCGCTATACAATCGGTATCCTTCACGGGAGCGAGGGAAGTGTCCACTCTTCTCATGAAACATACGCCCCTTTTACTGTCAGTGAACTCTTGGAGAAGAATTACCACTACTGGGCCCTGGGGCATATTCATGAGCGACGGATCCTACATGAAAATCCTTTTATCGTCTATCCAGGAAACATCCAGGGAAGGCACAGGAAAGAAACCGGGATGAAGGGATGTTATGAAGTTGAGCTTGATCAGCACCATACGAAATTAACGTTCATTCCGACTCACGACATGTTGTGGAAGACTTGTACAGTATCCCTCAAAGGCGTCAATCGCTTTGGAGAAGTGTTTCAACGTATCCAGCAAGCCCTGGAACCCTTGAACGAGGGGGATATGTTAATAGAGATCCTCCTGACCGATGATGATTCGCTTCCCCGGGACATGGCAGGGAAAATAGAAAATGGTGATCTGTTGGAAGCATTGCAGTCAGATTATGAACGTCAACAGGGGGTGAAGTGGGTTCATTCAATAAGGTGGGATCGAACACAAGCGAGTCGGGGCATTGAACGGGATCCGTTTACACAGGAAGTCATGGCGACGTTAAATGGCATGAATGAAGAAGAGTGGGAGGATGCTCTGTCAGAGCTGTATGAGCACCCTTCTATTTACCGCTTCCTGGATCCCCTAGGGGAAGATGAGAAGAAATCTTTAATAGGAGAAACAGAGCACTTGTTACAAAATAAAGGCTGAACGTGGAGGTGGATGAGGTGAAACTACTCGAACTTCATATATACGGATACGGAAAAATAGAAAATAAGCGTTATTCACTTAGAGACCTTCAATTGTTTTTTGGGGAAAATGAAGCTGGTAAATCGACGATAATGTCTTTCATTCATAGCATTTTATTCGGTTTTCCGACTAAGCACCAATCACTCCTGAGGTATGAACCGAAATCATCTGCAGAGTATGGCGGGAAAATCCTTTGCCAATTGGAAGGTCATGGAATCGTTAGTATCGAGCGCATCAGGGGCAAGGCAGCAGGCAACGTAACCGTCCAATTCGAAGATGGAAGAATGGAAGGAGAAGAAACCCTTCAACAATTGCTGGGGAATATGGAGAGAGCCACCTACCAAAACATATTCTCATTCAACCTGGAAGGACTCCAAAACATCCAGCGCCTCAAGAAAGAAGACCTGAACCGCTACCTGTTCTCTGCAGGCTCGACAGGGACGGACCTCCTTTTAAAGCTGGATCAGAACTGGCAAAAAGAAAGAGAGCAGTTGTTTAAGAAATCAGGTAGGAAACCACAGATCAATGCGGTGCTGACTCATTTAAAATCCCTTGAAAACCAAGTAAGGGAAGGAAAAGAAAAAAATGAACAATACCTTCCTCTTATAGCAAGGAGGCAATCGTTGGAAGCCTGCGTTACATCCATGGAGGCAGAGAAGGCGGATCTTACTGAAAAGAAACAGTACCTGGTTTCGGTCAATGAAAACTGGGATTCACTCACTGGCTTCAAAAGAGTGAAAGAGCGGCTTTCTCAGCTGGAAGTAATCGATTTTCCTGCAAAAGGATTAGAGCGCTTAAACGAGCTTAAAACCGAGGAAAGACAGGTATCAGCGCACCTTGAATCCCTGATGGTGAAACAAGAGAAACTCCGACATAGATTAGAATCTGAAGAAATTGATACTTCCTTAAATGAAGACATTCCATATATGGAAAAGATAATCTCTCAACAATCCTTTTATCTGAAATGGAAAGAAGAAAGTAGTGAACGGAGCAGAGAACTGAGAACGGTTCGTAGTAAAATCAATGACACGATCCGGGAATTGGGATTGACAGTAGAGATGGAAGAAATCCGTTCACTGGATACAAGCTTAATGATGTCTGACCGTATTCACAATGCGCTGGATCAGCAATCAAAGCTCCTTCATGAACGTGATAGCTTGCAGAAGCATTACGAAGAGGAAAAAGAAGAGCTCCGCCTCATTGAAACCAAATGTGATGATTTAGAAGATAGGCTGATGGAAGAAGATGAGTATCAAGAATTACAAAGGACTGTGAAAAACCAATCTTCCCGGCAAGCTTCACGGGACCAGGCACATTGGATGAACTTACAAGTGAAAGAAGCAGAGGAACGATTCACCAGAAAGAAGGCATCCTTTTCTCAACAGCTCCTATTAATTGGTGCATCACTCCTCCTTTTATTTGGGTTTGGTGCGTGGTCTATCGTAACCGGGAATTGGCTGGTTACAGGGATCAGCCTGCTTCTCCTCATTGTGGTCGGAGCAATGGGAATGCAGGCCAGGGGGAATCTGCAGGAAGAATCAAAAAGCCTTCAAAAAGCTAAAGCAAGAGCTAAAGAGCTCCAGCCTGAAGGGAAGATGGAATTTAATTCTCCCGAAAGAACCGAGCAAAACTTAAAGCAGCAAATGGAATTGAGGAACGAGTGGAAGCAGCGTATTCTTTCATTAGAAGAGCAGCAAGCAAAACTTCAGAAGCTCCGTGAGAAACAGAAGGGGATAGAGAACGAAATTGTTCAGGGAGAAAAAAGATTATCCCACTTGAAATCAGAGCTTTGTTTACCTTCTGATTTTCACTGGGAGTGGCTGCGTGATGCGTTTGTCAAAATGAAAGAAGCGGTCGCTGATTATGAGGCTTATATCCACTTGAAAGAAGAACAAGCCTATGTGGTCCACAAAATGAATGAGTATAAGGAAGGCTGCCAGGAATGGTTCCACCGACATTCTTTCACGTTTACGACAGTCGAGGAGGCTTTGATTAAACTGAAGGGGATCATGCAGGATATTGAAAAAAGAAAGCTTACAATCAATAGTATCCAATCAGAGCTTGAGCCTCTTTCTCTTGAGATAGAGAAGCTTTCCATTGAAGTGAGAAAAGTCAGGGATGAAAGCCAAACCCTTATTGAGTCTGCTGGCTGCCTGGTGGAAGCTGAATTTCGCGAAAAAGCACTTCGCGTCGAAGAAAGAAACGAACTAACTGCTCAGTATAGTGGAATGAAAACACGGATGACGAAACGGACCTTCGATACATTTCTTCGGTTCGATTCCCAGGAAGAAAGCAGAAAAGAATTAACAAGCTTGTCACAAAGAATCGACGAGCTTGCGGCAGAGCTGTCCGCTCATCAAAAAGAGCTCGCTTCCATTTCGTATGAAATAAAAGTGTTAGAAGAAGGAAAGAGTTACTCAAGCATCCTCCAGGAGTTTCAAGGTAAGAAAGCGGAGCTTCAGGAGCTTGCGTATGAATGGTCAAAATATACGTTAGCACAAGTGTCCTTAAGCAAAACAATGGATCTCTATCAGAAAACCAAGATGCCTAAGGTGATGAAGCTTGCAGAACAAAATTTCAGGGAGCTCACAGAAGATCACTATCTTCACATTTTCTTGCAGGAAGGGGAGATGATCAAGGTAGAGAGGAAGGATGGTGCAGTCTTTCACGCAGTGGAGCTCAGTCAAGGAACGAAAGAGCAGCTTTACATCGCCATCCGATTCGCCCTTATACAATCTTTCCGAGACAAGTACCCATTGCCGATATTGATCGATGATGGGGTAGTCAACTTTGATAGAGAGAGAACGAACGCATTTTTAAAGCTGTTGAGGAAAATGGCTAAGAAGCATCAAATTCTGTTCTTTACCTGTCATCCTCATATTAAAAATACGTTCTCCTGTGAGGAAATGATTGTGTTAAAACGGTTGGAAAAGGAATCGATCCGCACAACCTGATTTTTTGTCCAATAGAATTAGCAAAAAACTCCTGGATTCGTTACAATACTACAAGGACTTGTTTAAACATTCATGACGGCTGATTATGAAAAGAAGTCTCATGGTGAAGAAATGATTGCTGGAAAGAAGGAACACATAGTATGACAAAAACAAAAGGGTGGAAACGAAATAGGGGGCCATTGGCACTGCTCAGCTTTAATTTATTTATCGTCATGGTTGGAATCGGTCTGGTCATCCCCATTCTTCCTTTCTACGTAGAAAAATTCGGCGCCAATGCCCAAACGCTTGGAGCGTTGGTGGCTGTATTTGCATTTATGCAGTTTTTATTTGCTCCCATTTGGGGACGGTTATCCGATCGAATCGGGAGGAAACCATTAATCACAATCGGCCTGATAGGCTTTGCCATAGCTGAATTCATTTTCGCCTTCGCTGTAGGATTATGGATGCTATTCCTGTCCAGAATCCTGGCAGGTGTTTTCGGTTCTGCATTAATGCCAACGGCAATGGCCTATGTATCAGATGTAACGGATGAGGATAATCGGGGTCAAGGGATGGGGATCCTGGGTGCAGCCATGGGTCTAGGTATCGTCATAGGGCCTGGAATCGGAGGGTGGCTGGCAGAAATCGATCTCTCCTATCCATTTATTTTTGCAGGGATCGCAGCCTCCATTGCAGCGATCGTCTCGGTCATCATATTACCTGAATCCTATCCTAAGGAAAAAAGAACGTTCGATCCGAACGAGAGACGTGAAAACCGCTTTGTGGTCATGAAGAATGCTGTCTTGAGTCCTGTCGGATTTCTATTGATTCTTGTGTTCATCATGAGCTTTGGATTGGCTAACTTCCAATCCATATTCAGCTACTATGCACTTGAACGTTATGGATATGGTCCGCAGGAAGTCGGTATCATCATTTTGATTATCGGTATCATCGGTACCGTTGTTCAAGGAGCGGGTGTGGGAAGGGCGACGAAGAGGTTCGGAGAAGAAAAAGTCGTAACGGGCTCTTTACTCCTCAGTGCACTGGGATTTGTCATCATGACATTTGCCACCAGCTTTATAGGGGTCTTGATCACAACCGCCGTTTTCTTTGTCGGAAACTCCATGCTCCGTCCATCGTTGAATTCCCTTATTTCAAAACTGGCAGGTGAAAGACAAGGGACCGTAATGGGTCTGAACAACTCGTTTCTCAGTCTTGGTAACGTCGCTGGGCCATTACTTGCAGGGACACTTTTTGAGTGGAATATACATATTCCATACTTCTTCGGAGCATTCATTATGCTCGTAGGGCTGGTAGCGACGAAGGTTTGGATTAGTAAGAAAGAGAAGAAAGCGTTAGTGAATTAGAATGGAACCGTCTCCCATGGGGCGGTTTTTTATTGTGGGAGGAGAGGGAAGGACCTTTAAAGTGTGTTCACGATTTTGAATGATTTGAAATCTGGCAAACGATTTGCAGAAAGGCGGCACAACAGCATCTAAATTCACCCCAGCCCTTTCCACCCATGTACTTTGACGAAATATGATATACTTAAACTACTAATATAGTTGGACGGAGGAGAAGAGATGTCTGGGATTACACATTTTAATGTAGGAGAAACCATCGATTTACCACTTTTAATTAAACAAATGACCAAAGGTACGACAAATACAGGAAAGCCGTTTTTAACGCTGATTCTGCAAGATAAGAGTGGAGATATGGAAGCTAAGCTTTGGGATGCTTCTGAGCAGGATGAGAAGGCATATCAGCCTGAAACAATCGTTAAGGTTGTTGGGGATATACATAGTTACCGTGGAAAGAGTCAGCTCAAGATCAAACAGATTCGCCCGGCTTCCCCCGCAGATGGTTATGCCATTTCCGACTTTCTTGAAACGGCGCCGGTGAGCATTGATGAAATGACGAGTAAGATCACTCAGTATATATTTGAAATGAGAAATCCAAATATCCAACGCATCACAAGACACTTGATTAAAAAATATCAGAAGCCTTTCCTGGAATATCCGGCGGCTACTAAGAACCATCACGAATTTGTATCAGGGCTTGCGTATCACGTTGTCTCGATGCTGGATCTTTCGAAAGCCATTGCTGGACTTTATCCTTCCCTGGATTCGGATCTTCTCTATGCCGGGGTGATCCTGCATGACTTAGGGAAGGTCATCGAGCTGTCAGGTCCTACCTCTACAACGTATACAATTGAAGGGAATCTGATCGGCCATATCTCTATTATGGTCAATGAGATTGGTAAAGCTGCCGACGAACTTGGAATTGAAGGGGAAGAAGTGATGATCCTTCAACATCTGGTACTGAGTCATCATGGAAAAGCGGAGTGGGGAAGTCCTAAACCGCCACTCATTCGTGAAGCTGAAATCCTTCATTACATCGATAATGTAGATGCAAAGATGAATATGCTGGACCGCGCTTTGGAGCGAGTCAAACCAGGAGAATATACAGAAAGAGTATTCGCCCTGGATAATCGATCATTCTATAAACCGACTTTTCATAAATAGGTAAACAAAAGCCCCCCGGTCCATGGATTGGGGGCTTTTTCAGTAGAATAAGTGTACTGTTTTATCTATTCACTACATATAGTGTTAATAAAAGAGGACAAACCTATAAAGGAGATGAAGCAGATGACACTGCCTATTTGGATGTACTTGGTTGTAGCAGGGATTTTCGGGAGTGCCTTTATGACGATTAAATCAGCTAAGGAAGAAAAGAATATGGAAGATGAATGGATCGAGAAGGAAGGGGAAGTCTACATCCATCGTATGGAAGAGGAGAAGCAGAGAAGACGTCAATTATCTTCTTGATTATCATACACATACATTAAAAAAGGACTGACGGAATGGATCCGTCAGTCCTTTTTGGTCTATTCCTCCGCAGGTGCAGGAGCTTCTTCTCCTTCAGGTGCAGCGGGAGCTTCTCCGCCTTCAGGTGCAGCTGGAGGATTTAGCACTTGATCAAACGCCTTTTTTAAATCTTTATCTTTAATGTTTAAATCAGCTTTTTCGATTTCAGCTTTCATGGCTTCCTGGATTTTTTGAGGATCCACTTTCGAAAGCTTCAATTCTTTTTCGATTTCCTTCTTCATCTCATCAAAGGATTTCTTTTCTTTTTTATCTGTCACTTCAATGATGTGGTAGCCATATTCTGTCTTGATCGGCTCACTCACTTTGCCTTTTTCAAGAGTGTCCAGTGCTTTAGAGAATTCAGGTACGAAGTTTTGACGACCTGCATTGTCTACCCAGCCCAAGCTTCCGCCATTTTCAGCAGAACCGGGATCTTTAGAGTATTCCTTTGCAAGATCTTCAAACTTTCCACCATCAGCTAATTTTTGTTTTACTTCTTTGGCGGTTTTTTCATCATCCACAAGAATGTGACGAACTTGAATATCAGGCTTCCATGTCTCGTAGTATTCTTTTACTTCTTCTTCTGTCACTTTCACGTCGGAAATCGCCGCTTTTTCTTGAAGTAATTGAAGCTTTAAGTATTCTTTAAACGATTTTTCATCAAGATTATATTGTTGTAAGAACATTTCAAATTGAGGTCCCAATTGATCTTTGGCTTCATTCAGCTTTTCATCAACTTCCTCTTTTGACACGTCATACTTTTCTTCAAGTACTTTCGTGTAAACCAGTTCTTGAAGGGCTTGTTCCATTTGTGGAGTGAATTTTTGCTTCATTGATTTGTAAAGTTCATCTTTTGTTACGTCGCCAGCTTTTGTCGTTGCAACAACGTCACTGTTTCCTTCAGCACCGTCTCCACTGCATCCTGCAAGTCCAGCGACTCCGGCAGCCAATGATACTGAAATGATCCATTTTTTCATGGTGACCAACTCCTACACTAAATTCGTTTAATGGCTTGTCAAATTTCTACAAAACATACTATAACACACTTTTTCCATGAAAAAAAATATTTTCCAACTTAATCTTCAGAAAAATGGGCATTTTACACACCCATTTCCTAGGTACTTTCATATGATAAGAGCGAAGAGAGAAAAGGAGGTAATAAATATGAGCTGTGGATACAATTCCGGATTCGCGTTAATCGTAGTGCTGTTCATCTTATTAATCATCGTTGGTGCCGCATATATTTGCTAAAAAAACTTAAATTTATGACATTAGCCTAAAACAAATGGCAGCTAACTTGAATAAGATAAATTAGCGCTTCAAAGGAGGTGGGAAGTTATGGGTCACGCATACGGCGGAGGTTTCGCGTTAATCGTAGTACTGTTCATCCTGTTAATCATTGTAGGTGCAGCATGGCTATAATTTAGCCTCAGGGTTTAGGTTTACCGGATAAAGACTGTAAGAGGGGGCAATACCTTTGAAAGGCTGGCCCCTTTTGCTTTATTCCTATTTAGGTGGCTTTTTCATACATGAAAGGAGGAAGCGCAGATGTCAGGTGCTTACGGCGGAGGATTTGCGTTAATCGTTGTTCTATTCATTTTGTTAATCATCATTGGTGCAGCATACGTTTGCTAATTTGAATAGTTAAACAAAGCCGATCCGAAAAAATCCGGATCGGCTTTGTTTTGTCCATTTTCATGTTCTATGTAAAGAGTATTTCTATATAAGAAGAGACCAGTAGTATGGTGATTAGGATATTGATGGTTCTAAACACCTTAGGTTGGCGTTCTTCAGGTATTTCTTTTTGTAAACATAATGCATTTGTCATTTTATTTATATAAAATAAGATGAAAACTGCAAAAACTAAAAACATGGAGATCATCCAAACCCCTCCCCGTTATCTCCTATAAGCTATACATTACCAAATTATTTCTCTAATTGGTAGCGAGAGTATTGCCGAAATCGTGCAAAAAAGACTTTTTCACATTCTTTGTTACATTAAACCCAGTGCAGGTAGGTATTTATGAGCACGTAATCGAAGAATCTCAGCAAAGAGACCTTTGATAAAAATAGAAGGATGATATATTCCATCGAGTGTATGTTTCAATGGCCATCCATCATCCTTACTGATAAATCAATATTTCGTATCCATCATCATTCTCTTCAATTAATGCATCCTTTGGCGAATCCATTAGTTGTCTCGCATAAATAAAGTCAATGGCGCAGATTCCGGAATGGAATGCAAGCAGCATTGAAAAGTAATGAGAGTAGTGTGGGAAATAGATGCATCCGTATATCAAAATGCCGTTTAGTATGAAGAAGGGTGCCAACAGTGCAAGCATATAACGGAACTTTGAGATAGGCTGATCCACCCGCAATGAAACGATCGGTAATAGATATAATTTTCGATTGCATCTGCACTTGATTTTTTTAACAAAGGGCAGAATGGGTACAACGTGAAAAAACTTGTGCAATGGATATATACTTAACAGTCCTATTAAGAATCCAAGGAAATGGTTATCATAGAACGCGCTTGGGAATAGTAAGTTAATTGGTACGTATATTAATGAGAATACCATCATCATGATGATGGTTGAAAGTAAAAAGACTCGGTAAAACCCGAATTGTTTTTCCAGATTGATTGTTTTCCAGCAATGCATAAAAAAATCGCCTCCATTAGACGAATAGGTTTTAGATAAGTGCTTTACATACTTTATTACGATTGCCGGAAAAAATCAATACATTTTGCCATGATTTTTTCTTATTTTTTAGGCGAAGTTTTTGGGACAGGTATGTTATAGTTTTGTACAATGAGAGTATGAGAATTTGTGCAATGAATGGAGGGTGATTAATATGAATGAATTAGTGAAACGTTTAGAGAAACTTGAGTATTATCAACGATTGATGGTTGATATGATTCCCGAAAATGGTTTTCCATTTCATCGATTAATTATTCGTAATGGTTTGTCGGAGAGAGAAGTGAAGGAGTTCTTTATTACATGTGATAGATTGAGCATGAAACTTGAAAAGCAAAAAGCGGAAGGATTTGTGTACAATACTCCGCTTTTCAAAGAGTTTGAAGAAGAGCTTCATTCAAAGCTGAAGGTTCAGGAAGTGGTGGATGGCTGTTTAGCTCAAAACCTCTATCCAGCTTTGATGAAACTTTTAAAGAAGAGCTTGTAGGTCAAGCCAGTTCTTCTTCATCCTGAAATAGTTCTCCCAGTTTTCCGTTATCATCAGAAAAATCATTTTCAATGTTATGAAACGATTTTTCAAATATCTCCATAAAATCATTCCCATATATATTTCGTACGACGGTCATCATCTCGATCATTTCAGGGAACTTTCCATATAATTCTCTTAATGGAGAAACTCCTTGGAAGATTGAGTGACTTTCAGGCTTATAATTCTTCATTAGTTCGAGAAGGATTTTTTCCCCTTTGTCCGTCAATTGAATATAGGTGTTTCGTTTATCGTTCTCCCGTTTAGAAAACTGCAGTAATTCCCGTTCTTCTAATTTCTTGGAGAAGTTAAATGCAGTCGAAACATGCATAACACCAAACTTGGCCACATCTGAAATAGAAGCACCCTTTAAATGATACGCAATCCAGAGAATATGATGTTCGTTAATATTTAAGTCGTATGGCTTTATCCATTGCTGCCAGTCCTTTTCTATGGCCTTCCACAGAGCCTTACTAAGCTGGGCCATTCTTTGACTGAAGAGCATAGCCTCTTTCAAAGTAAATTCTCTTTCCTTCATCTCATTCACCCACTTTGCTAGAAAATCTTTTTTGAATTTAAGTAGTACGAAAATGACTCACCAAAACAACTATCATAAAAAAGAAAGCGCTTATATTTTATTATGCCAATAAAATAATAATTAATAAAGGTTAAATTGACAAAATTTTTCGAAGTATATAATTTTTGGCTGATATATTCATAGGAAAACAGCAGTTGGTGAGTAGATGAATACTGTGATGACGGGATTTGTACGTGTAATCATTATATTGAAAGAAAAGAAAGGAGTATATTTAATTTTTTAAATGTTTCTAAATGTTTCTGCAGAAACGTTACAATCCCCCCTATCCAAACAAACTAAAAAAAGTCCCGCAGCCTTCCATCATTAGTGAATGGAGGGATGCGGGGTTTTGGTTATTGATTCGTAGTGTTTGCTGAGTTAATCGATTTTTCCAAGTCTTCGATGGTTCTTTGGATGGATTGGATTTCTTCTTGAAGTCGTCGATTATTTGGTTCTGTCGAAGCCTGCCATTGCTTGAATGAAGCTTGAAGATCCTTTGATAGCTGAAGGACCGTTTCTTTTCCTTCTTGAGACAGGGTGCCGATGGATTCTTTCAATTCACCAATATGAACCTTCATCTCATCGATTATTTCTGACCAATCGTCCTTCTTGTCTTTAATTTGTGCCCGGATTTCTTTCCCTGATGAAGGAGACGTCAGAAGGGATGCTACTCCTCCAACCACTCCACCAATTAAAAGCCCGTAAGCAAGAGATTTTTTATTCACTATGATCACCTCGTTCTTCTATTTCTATAATACTCTATTTCTACAATCAACATGTATTCTCCTTTTCCCTTTTAGAACAGATTAAAACAAGTGAATTCATAACCTGCTTATTTTCAGCATAAAAATAAAGGTAAGAGGTGGAGTAAAGGAGGGGGTTCTAAGTAATGGACGGGATAATCTTTGGGTTCTTTGCTCTCTGTGGCGTATTATTTCTAAGTATGGTGTATAACTTCATTACCATTCAAAGGCCGGGAATGTATCCTCCTAAGAATATATTGAAAAAGCGTGCTGCCATATTGGGATCCGGTGGGGTGATCACTTTTTTAATCGGGGTACTCTTGTGGGTTGCAGTCAAGTAAGAAAGCCCTCCATTTAATGCCGGTAGCATATTAAATGGAGGGCTTTACTATGATCTAATTTAGGATAGCTGTTCTGTTGTAACAGCTTCTCGAATGGTTGAACGTTTTAAAATCCCGTTAATGATTGGATATACCACAAACATTGCTCCAGCGTTAACTAGTGTAGCCGGAAGTACGACTGCTGCAAATAAAGCAAAAAATGCTCCAGGCAGACCGACAATCACATAAGCAGAAAGTAAGAAGACACTTCCTGATACGAGTGTACCAATAGCTGTCAGAACAGAAGCTCCTACAAGTGAACGAGTGATTTTTTTAGTGGCCAGGAAAAGTCCGTAAAAAACGAATGCCGTGATCGGCTTATCGATCAGGTTAGGTAAGAATCCACCAGGGAACTGAGTTGTTAGTCCTGAAATAACCCCTGTTAATAAACCTAATAACAATACGTTCTTCTTGGCTGGAAATAATATAATGCCAAGAAACATCATCGTCAGCATCATGTCCGGCTTCATTCCTAAGAAAATTCCCGGGATCACAGTGTGCAGGACGGCTCCGATCCCTACTAATAATGACAGGGATACAAGTGTTTTTGTATTCATTTCTCATCTCTCCTCAACTAAACTATACTATACTATTTGCTTCACCTAATGTGCACTGTTGCCATTAGCGAAAAGATAGGTACATTATAACATACCGAGTATCGTTGTCAAAGATTAATTATTCTGAAAAAAGCCTGATCCCTTTAACTTCCGGGATCAGGCTCAATTATTAGGAAAGATGCTGTGCAATGGATTCAGCTATTCCTTTCAGGTCTTCTGAATTGTAGTCATCATTATGTGTCTTCCAGACGGCTCCAAAGCCATCTCCCTGGCCATAGCGGGGAATGAAATGCATGTGGAAATGGAAGACGGATTGTCCTGCTTCTTCACCTGCATTGCTTAACAGGTTCATTCCGACTGGGTTAAACTCGGCCTTGATACTGTCAGCAATCTTAGGTGCAACAGAGAAAAGGTGGCTTGCAATATCAGGAGTCAGTTCATAGATATTTTCTTTATGTACTTTAGGAATAAGTAATGTATGCCCTTTCGTCACCTGGCTAATATCAAGGAAAGCAAGGACATGCTCATCCTCGTACACTTTCATAGCAGGAATTTCACCGTCGATAATCTTGCAAAAAATACAGTCACTCAATGCTTTCTCCACCTTTCATTAATGGCATTTTTATGTATTTTATCATGAAAGAGAAAATAAATGAAGAAGAGACAGGAACGATTTTCCTGCCTCTCTTCTTGAAGGGGTAATACTATAAAGGTTTATATGTCAGGCTTCATTCTCTTTGATAAACACCTCATTCGCTAGTAGCTTCGAAATGTGTACCATTCTGGGTTAGAATGAAAATTGTTCAATGCGACCATCCCCTTATCTTTTCGCTATTTAAGCAATTCAGACAATAGAAACTGTTAGCCGTCTTGGACAAACACCTCATTTGCTATAAGGATGATATGTGTAAACCATTAGAAACATGAATGACTTTGTGCAATGTGACCATCCCCTTATCTCCTAAGCTTAATAAGCTAATAAAGTAAGTTGATTCAGTCAAAGTGTGCTTTAACAAACACCTCATTTATCAATTTTTTGAACAAATGAATATGGTGAGTGTGTCATTCACTATAGAAGACGACAATCCTTACAGTCGCAAACAATAGTGAAATCGGTTAGCTGGTCTTTAACAACCATCCCCTTTTTCTTATTGCTGGCCCCTTCAAATATTATGATGTGCAAATCGGGTAGAGTTATGAATGTTAAAATGTGGAATGAGAAACTGGATTAACAATGCCTTTACCATGAAATTTTGATAAAATAGAGAAAACCATGTAGAAGAGAAAGGACGTTGCTGCTCGTGTCATTATTAGAAATCAAACACCTGGTTGGCGGATATACCCGAAAACCGGTATTAAAGGATATATCATTTTCCATACATTCAAATGAAATTGTCGGATTAATCGGCCTGAACGGGGCAGGGAAAAGTACGACTATCAAGCATATAATCGGTCTCATGGAACCCAAGCAAGGAGAAGTGTCCATAAATGGTCATACCTTGAAGAGTGATGCCGATCAGTATCGAAAACAGTTTTCATACATACCGGAAACGCCGATTCTTTATGATGAGCTTACCCTTGAAGATCACTTAAAACTCACAGCCATGGCTTATGGATTATCAGAGTCTGAATATAAAGGTAGAATTGATAAATTATTGAAGGCCTTTCGTATGGAGAAAAAAATGAGCTGGTTTCCTGCCCACTTCTCAAAAGGGATGAAGCAAAAGGTGATGATCATGTGCGCTTTTCTCATTCAGCCCAGTCTTTATATCATCGACGAACCTTTTGTTGGATTAGACCCACTTGGGATTCAGTCGCTGCTGGATTGGATGCAGGAAATGAAGCAAAGTGGAGCTGGAATACTGATGTCTACGCATATTTTAGCAACGGCAGAAAGATATTGTGACTCATTCATCATCCTTCATGAAGGGAAAATTTGCGCAAAAGGTACGCTTCTGGAACTTCGTTCGGAATTCTCCATGCCGGATGCGACTTTAGATGATATTTATATCCAGCTGACAAAGGAAGAATCCCATGATGAATAAGGTGGAAAGTATTTGGAAGAAACGAATCGTAGAGTATAATCAAGAGCTTCAAAAGTACTTGAAATACATGTTTAACGATCATTTATTATTTGTCCTGATTTTTGCATTGGGAGGAGCAGCGTATACGTATAACCAGTGGGTGAAAACCCTGGATCCGGCTTTTCCGGCACCACTCATCATGGCGGTGATCCTGGGTCTCTTACTGGCATGGAGTCCCGTTTATACGTTTCTTAGGGAAGCGGATGCCGTGTTTCTTTTGCCATTGGAAATGCGCCTATCCCGTTATTTCACCAAATGCATCTGGATCAGTTTCATGTTTCAATCGTATATTCAGCTGCTCGTATTGGCTGCACTGATGCCAATGTATGTAGCTGTATCCGGCAGCAGCTTTGGAAGCTTCTTTCCGTTACTTGGCTTTATTTTAGCATTAAAGGTCTGGAACCTGTATGTACGCTGGTTTATGCTGCGATTTCAGGAAAAGGAAGCTCATTGGATCGACAGCTTTATGCGCTTTTTATTAAGCGGTGCTCTCGTCTTTTTAGTGTTATCTGGCGCTGCTATCGTGATGGTCGTGGTCGTTGCCACCATCATGATCGGATATGCGCTCTACTTTTATCAGTCAACAAAAGGAAAAAATCTTAAATGGGATTTGTTAATCGACCTGGAGCAGCAGCGGATGCTGATTTTCTACCGAATCGCCAATATGTTCACAGATGTACCTAAGCTGAAAGGGAAGGTGCACAGGAGAAAATGGCTTGATGGAATGGTGAAAACATCATTCTCCCAGGCATCTACTTATCGCTATTTGTATCTTCGCTCCTTGGTGAGGACAAGTGAATATTCAGGTCTTTATCTTCGATTGACCCTGATCGGCGTTTTGCTGATTTATTCAAATTCGTCCTTTATTTTCAGCATTCTGACGGCTTTGGTGTTTCTGTATTTAACTGCTTTTCAGCTCATACCATTGTTTAAACGGTTCGATTATAAAATTTGGGTGCTCATTTATCCCGTATCAAAGGAATTAAAGAAATCATCCTTCCAAAAAATCATGAATCAGGCGATGATGATCCAATCGGTTATATTTTCCCTTCCTTTATTCATTAAGGGGGCTTGGATGGAAGGATTGATCACCCTCCTGGCTGGGCTGTCATTCTCTATTTTGTTCAGCCAATTTTACTTAGTACAGCGATTGAAAAAGATGGAAGAAACATTGTTTTAGTGAAACTATCCAGTGGGAAAGAACGTATAGAATGAATAAGCCGATAAAAAAGGACGGTGGTTCAGTGTGAACCATGAAAGAGAGGAACTCGATTCCTGGAAACGTAAGTTCAGTAGAAAATCGTCTATCTTTCAACGGGTTTCTAAGCAAGCTCAAACAAAAGTGAATCAATTGATTCCTGAGAAAGCGCACAGATTGATAACGGAAAGCATTAAGAGGATGGTAGAAGTTACGTTAAAGGGCAGCGAGTGGGTACCTCTTCATCAGATATCATTGAAGGCTTCATTAGAGGAAAGAGAAGAGCTAATGAAGGAACGGATGGAATTTTACCGAAAAGCTGCGACGATTGAAGGAGCAGGTACAGGTGCAGGAGGAATCTTTCTCGGCCTCGCGGATTTCCCCTTGCTCTTATCAATCAAAATGAAATTTCTGAGCGAATGCTCTGCCATTCATGGGTATGATGTAAAACAATATGAAGAACGACTGTTTCTTCTGTATGTCTTTCAGCTGGCATTCTCCAGTGATTCCCATAAAAAACATGTCCTTTCCATCATCGAAAACTGGGATGAGGAAAAAGAAAAGCTGATGGAATTGGATTGGCGAACCTTTCAACAGGAGTATCGGGATTACATTGATTTCGTAAAATTGTTTCAACTCATTCCGGGGGTAGGGGCAGTCGTTGGAGCTTATGCAAACTATCAGCTTCTTGATCAACTCGGGGAAGTGGCAAAATTTGCTTATCGGATTCGGTACTTTAATGATTTAGAATAGTAGTGAGGGAAGGTCGATCATGATGGTCGATCTTTTTTTGTGATGTGGGCTTTACGGGAAACGGACGCATTTTTTTATTTCCTCTGAATATTCAGGTATAGTTAGGTAGTACTGTTACATTGATTTAGAGAGGTGTTTACTTGATGAACAAACGTAAAAAGGGATTGAAGCTGTTAGGACTTATTCTATTCTCATTCTTCTTCTTTTTAGCAGGAATGTTTCACTTTATTGAAGCGCAAGGATTTGCCCGAATGATTCCTGAATTCATACCCCTGAGAGAAGAAATCATTTATATTACGGGAATGATTGAATTTATATTAGCTGTGCTGCTGCTCATTCCAAAGACACGTGAAAAAACCGGAATCATCACAGCGATTTATTTAGTTCTCATCTTTCCTGCCAATATCTATGCGGCCATTAAAGGAATTCCAGCTCCAGGGAATGAAGAAGCGAATGTAGTGCTGCTTTGGGTGAGGTTATTGTTTCAACCCCTCCTGATCTGGTGGGTATTGGTGGTAAGTAAGATCGAGAAAAATCATCGCTTTTATTAAGAGTAAAGGATCAGGCCTTATGGTACCTGATCCTTTTTTATGAGTCAATTTGTCAGCGTCGTTTCTGTGGCAGAATGCCTTTGTTGATATTCGATGGTAGCAGACGCCAGTGATTTAGCGGCTATCAGAAGAGCCTTTTCATTAATGTCAAACTTGGGGTGATGGTGGGGGAAGGCAACTTCAACATTTTCGGGCTTGGCTCCTGTAAAAAAGAAGGTACCCTTTACATGTTCTAAGTAATGAGAGAAATCTTCCCCGCCCATTTGCATTTCAATTTCTTCCACTCTATGAACTTCATCGACTTTATCCACACTTTGAATCAACAGATCCGTTTCTTCTGCGTGATTAACGACAGCAGGATATCCCCGTTCATACACATATTTATACTCGCAACGTGCTGAAAGACATGCACCCTTCAGGATTTGTTCGATCTCTTCTTCAATAAAGTCTCTGACCTCAGGATTGAATGTACGGACGGTTCCAATGAGTTTAGCGGAATCGGCAATCACATTGAATGCGTTATCTGCCATGAAGGAACCGATTGTGACGACGGCCGGGTCGATCGGATTCACTCTTCTGCTGACAATTTGTTGTAGTTCGGAAACAACCTGAGCCCCGATCACGATGGAATCCTTTGTTTTATGAGGTTGTGCCCCGTGCCCCCCGGACCCCTTGATGACGATTTCAAATCTATCAGCAGCAGCCATGATGGGACCTGTTCGATATAGAACCTTTCCAAGGGGTTCACTTGACCATAAATGAGTTCCGAAAATAACATCCACTCCATCGAGGCAGCCCGCTTCAATCATGGGTTTCGCTCCTCCTGGTGCATATTCTTCCGCATGCTGATGAATAAGAACCACTGTACCAGAAAGTGTACTGCGCATTTCATGCAGGGTTTTACCCAATACTAACAGGGTTGCTGTATGACCGTCATGTCCGCATGCATGCATGACCCCTGGAACGGTGGAGCGATATTCCACATCCTTTTCATCTTGAATGGGAAGGGCATCAAAGTCGGCACGAAGGGCAACCGTTTTACCGGGGAGAGCTCCTTCGATTCTTGCGACTACCCCATTGCCGCCGACATGTTCCTTAACTGTAACGCCGATGCTTTTGTAGTATTCAGCTATGTATGCAGCTGTATTTTTCTCTTGGAAGGATAATTCAGGATGTCGATGAAGAAATCTTCTGATCTCAACCATTTCTATCCAACGTTCTTCTAATTTCTGATATAATTCATTCAGCAAGTGCACAACCTCCTAATATTTGATGAATATTACGAATATTATAACACTAAATATTGAGTGGGAAGTGGGTAAATAGAGTGAAATTCAAGGAGGATCAAGATGATGAAGTTTCAATACATAACGGCCATCATTTCATTTGTACTGTTTATGACCATCGCGCATTTTGTTTTTTATGAGATGGAGATTGTAGGTGATGAGTATTTCTTGTCCAGCATGAGCAACCTGCACTTAATAGAATTGTTTTCCGTAATCGGCACTGAATTAGTGATCGGGATCACATCCATCGCCCTTATTTTATATCTTTGGTGGGCCAAGAAGGACTTTGTGGGAATCATCACAGTTGTTGTCCTGGTAGCCGGGAGTAACGTGCTGAATAAAACAATCAAAGGTTTGATGGAAAGAGAGAGACCTCCGTTTTCACATGGAGAGGAAGGGTTCAGCTTTCCAAGCGGCCATGCCATGGTGGGACTGGTCTTCCTACTCGTCATTGCTTATTTCATCAGTAAAGAGATTTCTTCCACAGGAGTGAAAATAACGCTCTACACAGTAGCCATCATTCTTTCCATACTGACAGGACTCAGCAGAATAGTGGAACAGGCTCACTACCCATCAGATGTCGCAGCCGGATACCTGCTCGGATACTCCTTTTTCGTACTGTGCATCTTTCTCTATGAGAAGAGGCCGAAACATGAAAAATAGAGGGACGGACCTAAAACAAGGTCCGTCCCTCACTATATTCAAATCAAAAATATCGCTACAATCGTGGTTGCTACTAATCCGATGACGACTGGAAGCATGTTCCGCCTTGCGAGTTCGAATGGATCGACTCCACAGATGGCGGCAGCCGGGATGAGGGCCCATGGGACGAGTGTTCCACCGCCGACCCAGATGGCTGCGACTTGCCCGAGGGCGGTGAGGGTTGCGACCCCTGAGCCGATGCTGTCTGCGAATAGATTGGCTACAGAACCTGCTAGGGAAATACCGGAAAAACCGGATCCGTCGAGGCCCGTGATCGCTCCAACTGTCGTAAGGGTGATTGCCCCGACTGCTGTAGAGAGGGGAACGACGGCAGCAAGGGATGCCCCGAGGTCATTGACGATTCCTTGAGATGTTGAAGGAAGGAAGTCGCCGATAATCGTTTGAAACCCTGAATCCCCCAAGTAGAAGAAAGCAGCGATTGGGATCACGGGACCAAACACTTTAAATCCAAACTGAAAGCCGTCAATCATGAAACTCGTCGTTTTCTCCAATCCCTTTCCTTTATAGGCTGCCAATGAAATCAAGAGAAGTATACCGATGGATGTTCCACCGATCAGTGCGGTTGCATCTCCTCCTTGAAGATCAAATAGAACCATGGCGGTAATATCCAGGGCAAATAAAATAGGGATAAGAATGGCAATTGTTCGTTTCCACCCTGAAGATAACAGGTTGGGTGACTCCTCCTGGACCTGGTTGATGGACGCCAGGGAGCTCGAATCCACCGAAAGGATTCCTCTCTGCATATCTCTTTTAAGGAAAAGGAAAGCAGTAACGGTTGTGACGACACCCATCACGATAATTAGGGGGATACTTGCAGAAATAACATCTAATACAGGTATGCCGGCTGCGTCGGCTGTTAACTTCGGGGCTGCCTGGATGACAAAGTCTCCCGAAAGGGCGATACCGTGTCCGAATAAATTCATGGCCATGGCAATGCCAAGTGCGGGTAATCCGACTCTAAGGGCGACTGGCACTAACACGGCACCTAGGAGGGCTACAGCAGGCGAAGGCCAGAAGAACCATGATATAAACATCATGACTAGGCCGATTGTCCAGTAAGCAAGGGCCGGAGTGCGGATGAACTTCGTAAACGGCCGAATCATCACATCATTAATCCCCGTAGATGTCAGTACCTTACTCATCGCTACGATAATGGAAATCACGAGAATGGTAGAAAGCAGTTCGGTGATGGCGAATATAAAGCTATTAAATATACTACTAATCGATCCGCTTAATGATCCTGTTGCCACCAGGGCAATACTGAAGATTCCCAGAATACATACGATCGTCGTGTCTTTCCGAAAAATCATGAATAGGATGATGAATCCTATGAAAGCTAAATAAATCCAATGAAGAGCCGTTAAATCAATCTCCATTTGGAACCCCCCCTCTAAATCATTGCTAAACTTTGGGCATCTGCCCTGATCTGTACTATAGATTATGAAAATAGTGAAAAAGGTGTGATGCACGACAGAAACATTTTTTCCGTCTCGAGACTGAGGAAGAATCATGCCGATGTTCCTCAAAGACGTTGAGAAACCAATCTATAATGAAAGTCATAACAGGAATTCATGCATATTTAGCGAAACTAATAGTAGATGCGAAGGTGGTGTTGGTATGAGGTATAAGGGAAGGAAACAATGGTTTTTCTCGTTTATGTTGATGGCGGTAGGGTTGTTGTTATTATTATTGAATATCGGTGTCATTTCCTTGGAAATAACGCAGATATTTGTCAATATTATTCCTATTTTGTTGTTGCTCCTTGGCTTGAAGTGTACGATAGACAGTTTTTTGAAGGGAAGCTTTGGGAAATTGCTGTTCGGATTATTCAGTATGGTGTTAGGGGGGCTCATTATACTCGATGGGTATGATGTAGTGGATTTCGACTATGGAAGCTGGTGGAAACTATGGCCTCTCTTCATAATTGCCATTGCCATTAATAGAGTGGGAAGAAATAAGCCCATCAAGATTAGCATAAGCAATGAATCACCAAATAAAGAGGAGGCATCTCAAATAGGTTTCGAAACCCAGCCGATGGGGGAGAAAATCCTTCAAAAGAAAAATAAAATGAACAAAGGGTTTATTGTGGGGGATATACGTTTCTCTGAGCCAAACTGGCCGCTGGAGTCTATGAATCTTTACAATGCCATTGGAGATTACTATTTTGATTTTAGTAAGGCCTTTATACCTGAAGGGGAAACTCCCATTGATATTAAGGGCTGGATAGGTGATGTAAAGATGATCATTCCAGAAAACGTTCCCGTGGAGATCACCTTGAAAGTGCAGGTGGGGGATATTAAATTATTCGACCAAAAGTCTGCTGATATTCGTTCGGAGCTTTATTACCGTTCCCCTGAATACGAGCTTGCAAGCAAAAAGATCAAACTGAACGTTAATGTAAAAATAGGATCGATTCGAATCAGCCGAGTGTGATTTGAACCGGATATATCAGGTGAAAGGAGGGGAGAAAGTGGAAAAGTCATCAAATATTCGCAGCTGGATTTTTAAAAGCTTTTTCATGATGTCCATCATGACTGTCCTGCTTTTCTTTATTTCCTTGCAAGTCTATCTGTACTTAGCTGACAACCCAAGCTTTTCTCTTCAGGTTTCCCTTTATATAACCATTTGGCTTGCAAGCATTCTTCTATTATTAAGCATATATTTCGGATTTCGCACAGGGTATACATTTAAAGGGAGAATTGATGATATTTCCACCTTTGTAACGCTGTTAAGAAGCGGGAAGTTTTCTGCCAGGGTGGACCGATTTGAACACGATGAGCTTGGGATCTTATCGGATGAGTTAAATCAACTTGCTGTGTTTATTCAAGAACAGGTGAAATCACTCCAGAGGTTAGCTGATGAAAAATCCGAGCTTGCCGACCAGGCTCACCAGGCAGCCGTGATGGAAGAACGGCAAAGGCTGGCGAGAGATCTTCATGATTCAGTCAGTCAGCAATTATTCGCATTAAATATGCTATCTTCTGCCGCGCAAAAAAGTATCGGGAAAGACTCGAAGAAGGTTGAAATGATCGTTAAACAAGTAGCGGACATTGCGGGAAAAGCGCAAGGGGAGATGAGGGCTCTTCTCCTCCATTTACGACCGATCGATTTGAAAGGTGAAAGTCTTTGTGAAGCATTAACCATTTTAATTAGAGAATTAAAGGAAAAAACACAAATCGAGATCGAAGCAAGTCTTAATGGGATCGAGAATCTTTCAAAGGGAACCGAAACCCACATGTTCAGAATTATTCAGGAAAGCCTATCCAATATCCTGCGTCATTCTGAGGCCACGAAAGTAAAGATTGTGACGGAGAAAAAGGGTGGATATGTCACACTGTACATTAGTGATAATGGAAGAGGTTTTAACCTGAAAGAAAACAAGATGACATCTTACGGACTGCAGACGATGAGAGAACGGGCCGAGGAAATCGGAGGATTGTTTCAAATTCGTTCTAAAGAGAAAGAAGGAACGTATATTGACCTGCGGATTCCAATTTAATCGAAGGGGGAAAACAGGTGGATAAGGTAAAGGTGATGATTGTTGATGATCACGAAATGGTTCGATTAGGAATGAAAACCTATTTGCTGACAGAGGATCGGATCGAATTTCTTGGGGAAGCAAAAAGTGGAAAAGAAGCCGCTCAGCTTGCGAAGCTGTATATGCCTGATGTGATTTTGATGGATTTATTAATGGAGAACGGGAACGGAATAGACGCAACCAAGAAAATCCTGACCTTTCATCCACACTGTAAAATCATCATTCTCACAAGCTATTATGATGATGAAAAAGTGTTTCCCGCCATCGAAGCAGGAGCACATAGTTATTTGTTGAAAACGGCAAGTGCGGAAGAAGTGACATCTGCTATTTATAAAGCGGTGAAAGGGGAGTCCGTCATTGCCTCCAAAGTGGCGGATAAAATGATGAACCGTTTCCGCACTAGGGAAGCGTTGCCTCATGAGGAGCTGACCTCTAGGGAAATGGATGTATTGAAATGCCTGGGAGAAGGAATGACGAACCAGGAAGTTTCAGAAGAGCTATTTATTGGGGTTAAGACTGTCAAAACTCATGTAAGTAATATCCTGAGCAAGCTTGGAGTGGCCGATCGTACGCAGGCAGCGATTTATGCGAATCGAAATGGAATCTTGTATAAAGCTGGTAGTAAAGAGTAGAAAAGCTTTTGCGAGAAGAGTTTATATTGAAAAAACGCAAAGGGGCTTAGTCAAAAGGGATGAGTTCATCCCCTTTGACTAAGCCCCTTTGCGAAAACAAAACATTTTTTAGAATGTAACAGGTTTACTTAATTTTAATCGTGAAGAAAGAATGGATTCTGTTGAAGCGATGGTGGCGAATTCATGATGAAGATTAGCAAGTGACAGTCCGTGTACAATTTCTGCAGAAAATAATGAACCGTCATAGGAATTTGTTTCAAAGCATGCTGTAGCATCAAAAGGTACCGTCACATCATACCCTAAATTCGCAGCCATCCGAACCGTACTGGACACACAGTGATTCGTCGTTAAGCCCATGACGACAAGGGAGGTGAACTTTTCCCGTTTCAGATATAAATCCAGGTCTGTATCGATAAAGGCGCTGTTGACGTGCTTGATGATTTGCTTTTCGTTTCGTAGTGGAAGGAATTCTTCTATAAAATCGAAACCTGCTGAACTGGAATGCAGCGGTGATTCCATATCATTAGAAGAGTGCTGTACGTGAACGACCGGCCATGCTTTTTCTCTCCAGGCGTGAAGAAGCTGATAGGCGTTTTCTTCCATACCCGGATTATTACGCTTTCCCCATGAAGGATGACTAAATGCCTTTTGGAAGTCAATCAGAAGCAAACACGTTTGACTCATCGGTACTCCACTCCTTTCATATACGTTGTGTAGTGTTAACCAGCAAAGTAAATATCTATGACCAATACGATAAAGTATACTGTTAATAATTTGTAATTATGTATGTACACCTTAAGTGTAATGATTAAGATTGAAGGTATAAATATCAGGATAATAAATAAGCTGCCAGGAATATGGCAGCTTATGTTTTACTCTTCACCGGTTACATGGTATTCACTCACATAGGAAGCGCGGGGAAAGATATCCTTTTTATTGTCAATACCTTCTTCCGTCCCTCGCTTTTCATGTGCTTTTTTGTATTGCTCTGACTCCTGCCAGGCAGTGAAGTTTCTCTCGTCTTCCCAGAGTGTCATAATCACATATGTATCCGTGTCTAATGGACGAAGGACCCGGATAGCCGTAAAGCCTGGAACTTCTTCGATCAATCCTGCACGATTTTTGAACCGGTATTCAAATAGTGGGCGACCTTCATCTGTAACAGGGATGTTATTGAAAACCACATACCCTTTATTCTTTAGCTCACCTGATTGATCGACAATTTCATATTTGCGGGGGGATTCAAAGACACTCTCTCCATTTGTCTCATGAAGCAGCATTGCATCTTTCCCCTGCATTAAGATCATGTTTTCACCTGTATGCCGATCCATTAATTTTTTTAGAAATTCATGGGTTCCCGTTGTTATATACACCTTCATCCAAATCACCTCAATTAATTAGTAATCTCTATTATACTCTTCCCTAATCATTTGCTCTTGTAACATGATTTCTGGATATTTTTTCATCACCCTTGAAAATCGGCAAATTTATGACATTTTCCCTTGATAACTATACAATTCTCTTTAAAACGTCTATAGTTTAAAAGGGTTACAATCCGTACGGTTCATATTAAAAATAGGACAATTTCAGAATCTAAACAAATTAGTATACAATGGGAATAATGGAGTTACATAGAAAGGTGGACGAACAAAGGTATGAAACAAATGAATGATACTTTTTTACGAGCAGCAAGGGGAGAGAAGACGGACTATACTCCGGTTTGGTATATGAGACAAGCCGGGCGTTCACAACCTGAATACCGTAAAATCAAAGAGAAGTATTCTCTGTTTGAAATTACACACCAACCTGAGCTTTGTGCATATGTGACAAGGCTGCCGGTGGAACAATATGATGTGGATGCAGCGATCCTTTATAAAGACATTATGTCACCACTTCCTTCTATAGGAGTGGATGTAGAAATCAAATCAGGGATCGGTCCGGTGATCGATAACCCGATTCGTACGACAGCGGATGTAGAGAAGCTGGGGGAAATCGACCCCGAAAATGATGTTCCTTACGTATTAAATACCATTAAATTATTGACCCAGGAGCAACTGTCCGTGCCATTGATCGGATTTGCCGGTGCACCATTTACAATGGCAAGCTACATGATTGAAGGCGGTCCTTCGAAAAACTATAATAAAACAAAAGCGTTTATGTATGCAGAACCTCAAGCCTGGTTTGCATTAATGGATAAACTTGCAAACATGACAGTGACGTATGCGAAAGCTCAAATTAAAGCAGGAGCGTCTGCTTTCCAAATTTTCGACTCATGGGTCGGTGCATTGAATATACAAGATTATCGTACATTCATTAAGCCGGTCATGGAGAAGATCTTTACAGAATTGAAGGAAGAGAACGTACCATTGATCATGTTTGGTGTTGGAGCAAGTCACTTGGCAAATGAATGGCATGACCTTCCTCTTGATGTAGTTGGTTTGGACTGGCGCCTGCCGATTAAAGAAGCAAGAGAAAGAGGCATCTCCAAAACAGTTATGGGAAATCTGGATCCTGCGATTCTGTTAGCTCCTTGGGAAGTGATCGAAGATAGAGCAAAAGAGATCCTTGATCAAGGAATGGAGCTTCCTGGCCACATCTTTAACTTGGGACACGGGGTATTTCCGCAAGTTAATCCGGATACATTAAAGCGTCTTGCAAGTTTCGTACATGAATACAGTGCCAGGTAGAGCACATTCATATGTGTGTATCCATGGATTCATCTGAAGAAACATGGCACAATAATGGAATGTATGATACTGATAATGAGGTGAAATGGTATGACAAAGAAAAAAATGGGTCTATTGGTGATGGCCTATGGAACTCCATATAAAGAAGAAGATTTGGAACGTTACTATACTCATATCCGACATGGAAGAGCTCCCTCGGCTGAATTGCTGGAAGATCTACGTGGCCGTTATGAAGCGATCGGTGGGATTTCCCCACTGGCTAAGATCACCCTGGATCAGGCGAAGAGCCTTGAAGAACATTTAAACAGCATTCAGGATGGCATTGAGTTTAAAATGTATCTTGGTCTGAAGCATATCGAACCTTTCGTGGAAGATGCTGTTGAACAAATGCATAAAGATGGCATTGAAGAAGCCGTTTCGATTGTACTTGCCCCTCATTTCTCCACGTTCAGTGTTAAATCCTACAATGGACGTGCGAAGGAAACGGCAGAAAAGCTGGGTGGACCACACATCACATCCGTTGAGAGCTGGTATGATGAACCTAAATTCATTCAGTATTGGGTGGATAGAGTGAAAGAAACCTATGCAAGCATGTCAGATGAGGAAAAGAGTCATGCTGTCCTGATCGTATCCGCCCACAGTTTACCGGAACGTATCCTGCAGTCAGGCGATCCATATCCAATGCAATTAGAGGAAACAGCGAAGATGATCGCAGAGGGCGCAGGCGTGAAGGAATATGCAGTAGGCTGGCAAAGTGAAGGGAACACTCCTGACCCCTGGTTAGGTCCTGACGTTCAGGACTTAACCCGTGATCTTTATAAAGAAAAAGGATACAAGACATTCGTCTACACACCGGTAGGTTTCGTATCAGATCATCTAGAAGTGCTATATGACAATGATTATGAATGTAAAGTGGTAACAGATGATATTGGAGCTTCGTACTATCGTCCTGAAATGCCGAATGCCAAACCTGAATTCATCGATGCAATGGCAGAAGTCGTGTTAAAACACCTTAAATAATTTCTCGTTTTTGGCTGAAACAAATGAAGGACTGAGGCAAATGAGTTTACACTCACCGCTTTAGTCCTTCTCTATTGTTCAATAAGATATATTGTTAAAGAAGGCGATGAACGTGTTGGAACAAAATAAAAGGGTCGTAATCATAGGTGGAGGGATCACCGGATTAACGACGGCGTACTACCTGCAACAGGAAATAAAAGAAAAAAACCTTCCCATAGAAGTAAAGCTGGTGGAAGCAACCCATCGACTCGGTGGAAAAGTGCAAACCTTGAAAAGAGACGGGTATGTGATCGAAAAGGGACCGGACTCATGTTTAGCCAGCAAACCGGAAGTCTCCCGCTTAGCGGAACGACTGGGAATCGAGGATACGCTCATCCGTAATCGTAAAGGCACGTCCTATGTGATAGCGGGTGGTGAGCTGTACCCCATACCCGGTGGATCCATCGTAGGTATTCCAACCCAAATCGCCCCTTTCATTACGACCAGTCTGTTTTCATTGACAGGAAAGATGAGGGCTGCGGCAGATTTCGTGCTTCCCCGCTCACAGGAAACAGAAGATCAGTCCCTGGGGAAATTCTTTAGAAGAAGAATGGGGGATGAAGTTGTTGACCATTTGATTGAACCACTCCTAACAGGAATCTTTGCCGGAGATATCGATCAATTAAGCTTAATGTCAACTTTCCCGCAACTCTACGAATTGGAACAGAAACATCGCAGTTTAATAGCAGGTATCAAAAAGAGCGGCCAATCAGCCAACACGGATGAAAAAGGTAACTTCCTTACATTCACAGGAGGGCTTCAGTCCTTGATCGACGCCATGGAGGAAGGTCTGGAGCCGAACACGGTATACAAAAGCATGAAAGTAACCAACATAGAAAAAGAAGACGGCAATGATTATACGATTACCTTCACAAACGGGGAGCAATTAGAAGCCGATAGCGTAATCGTCACTACACCTCATCATGTAGTACATTCCATGTTTCCCACCTACCCATTCTTAGCCTTTTTGAAAGAAATGCCAGCTACCTCGGTGGCAACCGTTGCAATGGGATTTTCACAGGATGCCATAAAAAAAGACATCGCCGGTACGGAATTCCTCGTGTCAAGAAACAGTGACTATTCCTTGACGGCAGGTACCTGGACCCATAAAAAATGGCCCCACACCGCCCCGGAAGGAAAGGCACTATTGCGATGCTACCTGGGGAAATCGGGTGACGAAACCATCGTCGATTTATCTGATGATGAAATTCAGCAGATTGTCCTTGAAGACCTGAGCAAGGTCATGGTTATAGAGGGTGCTCCTGAGTTTACGATCGTGTCCCGTTATAAGAACTCCATGCCGCAATATACAGTGGGCCACAGGGAACGGATCCTGGACATGTATGAACAGGCTGAAGCGAGCCTGCCTGGACTATTTATCGCCGGGAGTTCTTATGAAGGAGTAAGTATCCCGGACTGTATCGAGCAGGGAGAAAAGACCGTATCGAAAGTATTGGAGTACCTGCAATAGGATTATGGAGGCCGCCATGGTGGCGGTCTTTTTTTTGGATCTATTAGGAAAGCATTTACGCCAATCTTCAAGATAATCAACAGAAAAATACCTCCTGCAGACAACAGGAGGTGCACCACTCACTTCACAACCCGATACCTTGAATGCTGCAGCATCCAATTCTGTGGAAAGGCAGATCCCAAAACCCAGTAACTTAAACCCCTGAGTCCATACTCATCCACCGTTTTCTGTTTGGCCAGCATGCTTCGTGCGTCTTCAAACCAGACTTCATGCTTTTGGCCGGTTTCATCCCAATAAGTGAAATAAGGGGATTGATAAACGTCGTTGTATTGAATCCTTACACCATACTTGCTTGCGAGATCAAGTGCTCCTTGAGGCGAGACCGTTTTAGCAAAGGTTCCGTCTGCCCATGGAACATTCCAGTTGCGTCCATAGAGGGGAGCGCCCATCATGATTTTGTTTCTCGGTATTACGGTTACGGCGTAATCAAGTACTTTTTTCACTTCATTAATGGGGGCAATCGCCCATGGTTTTCCGCCTGCCCATCCCCATTCGTATGTCATGAGGACAACGAAATCGACAATATCTCCGTGAGCTTTATAGTCATGGGCTTCATACAAGAGTCCTTTTTGGTCAGCTCTAATTTTAGGTGCGAGGGCCGTCGATACAGAGTACCCTTTAGGTTTTAAGGCTGCAACGGTTCTTCTTAAAAAAGTATTATAATTTTCCCGGTCCTCGGGATATACATATTCGAAATCAAAATTTAAACCTTTATAGCCCTTCAGCTCCATTTTCTTTAAGATGGATGAGATTAAGGTGTTTTGCAGAGTTTCACTTCTTAGAATGGTGGCAACAAGATCAGAGTCGAATTTTCCACCTGTAAAATTTGTGAGAACCAGTAAAGGGTCGACGTTTTGGTTGTATGAGGCTGAAATAAGAGCACTATCATTTAACTCAGTGACCGAACCGTCTCTTGTAATGGAATACGTAAAGGGAGTCAGGTAAGTGAAATAGCTTCCCAAACCGTTCACTTCGGCTACTCCTTCACTGTCTGTCCGGGTAATATAGGCATTTACTTCTGTCGTTAGTTTGGTGTTTGGAATCCTGATTTGCTGGTTTGGATAAATGAGAGAAGGATTTGAAATAGAATTGGCCTTTAAAATGTCCTGAAGCGGGACTTTATAGTTATAGGAAATGACATAAAGTGACTCACCCGATTTTACTCTATGGATAAAGGAAGGCATAACGATCAATTGACCAACGAATAGCATTGATGGATCAGAAATTTGATTGAAATCGATCAGTTCATTTAGACTTATATTATATTTTTGGCTGATGCTATACAATGTATCTCCTGGTTGTACGATGTATTCTTTTAGAGGTTCCGGAATAAGAAGACTTTGTCCAATCACGAGAATATTGGGGTTTTTCAATTGGTTTCCGTATGAAATTTGATTCATGCCTACACCATATCGTTGAGCGATCGACCAAAGAGAATCCCCGCTTTTAACAACGTAAATATTCATAAGACACCCCCAAACAAACTTTATCCTTATAGCCTATTCACGAAGGCTTAATCTATATGAGGGATGAATGGTATACTATAAGAAAAAAACACTTGTGGATCGGCAGGAAATGTGATAAATTAGTCAATGTTAACAAAATGACTGAATTACAAATTTGGTCAAATGGTCATATTAAGGGGTGTGTTCATGGCGATCGATCGAAAAAAACAGGTTCTGGAGGCAGCGACGAATTCGTTCTCACTGTTCGGTTATAAAGCAACGACAATGGATCAAGTGGCAAAATTGGCTAATGTGGGAAAAGGGACGATTTATACTTTTTTTAGAAATAAGGAAGAATTGTTTGATGAAATTGTATCATCGTTAATCAACGAAATGAAACGGGAAGCGGAAGAAGTCATCGATCCCAAGGAATCCTTTTCTGAAAATGTTCATCGTGCATTGTTCCGCATGCTTGAATTCAGGAAAGAGCATAAGCTGACCATCAAGCTTTATCAAGAAGCACGGGAGATGGGAACTCCTGCTGTATCGGAAGTCATTGATCGCATGGAGAAAGTGGTCATTGAGTTCGTGAGTAAACGAATTGAAAAAGCGATCGCCTCAGAAGCGATTAAGCCATGTAATCCTGAAATGACCGCCTTTGTTATGTTGAAGATGTACGTTTCACTTATTTTCGATTGGGAACGAGCACATGGTCCCCTTGATAAAGATGAAATTGCCAACCTCTTTGAACTATATTTAATTAAAGGGTTATCGAATCGATAGTCCTTCATTTTTGGTAAAAAATGACCAAATGAATAAAATAGTCATTTATTTATTTTTTTTGTATAAAATGACTATTTGGACTAAATGGTCAATTATTCAAATTCAGGAAAATTGGAGGAAAACATGATGAATTCATTTATTGGTTCAGAGTTTAAAGCGATATTCAAAAATAAGAAACTTCTCATTCCGATTCTAGCCGTCCTTTTCATCCCTGTTCTGTACAGTGGTATGTTCTTGTGGGCATTTTGGGATCCATATGAACAGTTATCAGACTTACCTGTGGCTGTAGTAAACAGCGACCAGGGAGCTGAGTTTGACGGAAAGGAATTGCATATCGGGGATGAACTTGTTGATAAACTGAAGGATAGCGAGCAATTCGACTTTCACTTTGTCGATAAGGAGGAAGCATACAAAAATTTAGAGAAACAGGATTATTACATGCTTGTTGAGATTCCGGAGGATTTCTCTGAAAATGGAACAACATTACTAGAAGATCATCCTAAAAAGCTTTCTCTGAAATATGTTCCGAATGAAAGCTTTAACTTCCTGTCCGCCCAAATCGGTGATACAGCGATGAAAGAGATCAAGGCGAGCCTTTCGAAGTCTGTCTCTGAAACCTATGCAGAGACCATGTTTGATAAAATCAAGCAAATGGGAGACGGCTACCGGACGGCCAGTGACAAAGCTTCCGAAATCAATAATGGGGCGATCGATTTATCTCAAGGTGCCAATAAGTTGAAGGATAATTTAGCCGTTTTAGCAGAAAAGAATGTTGAGATGAATGACGGTGTGGCGAAAACGCGGGCAGGTGCCGAGAAACTCGCAAAGGGTTCTAAGGAACTATCGGACGGTGTTGGGGTCATGACGGATAAATCACAACAACTATATAAAGGAACACAGGATGTCCAATCCGGAATCAATGCCCTTGCAGCAGGGATTGATAAAAGCAAGGCTGGTTTAGAGCAGGTGGATGCCGGATTAGCCAGTGCAGTTGCCAATACTTCAAGAGATTCGGAACTATACGGTGGTACTAAGAAACTGGCTGCCGGGCTTGAAGAATTGAAAGGGTATGCGAATAGTGCAGGGACAGGTGCTCAGCAAATAAATTCCGGGGCAAATGAATTGGAAAAACAATTGGCTCCATTGATGGGAAGTCTTCCTGACGAGCAACGTGCTGGATTAGAAGCAGCCATTGCACAAATAAAAAATGGGGCTTCGGATCTTCAAACAGGTACAGGTGCATTAAGTAAGGGAGCAGGGGACCTTAAAAATGGTGCAGATGGTCTTACAGCCGGTATTGAGAAACTGAATAAGGGCCAAATGGAGCTTCATGCCGGAGTCGGACAATTAGTGGACGGCTCAGCCCAACTGGATGAAGGATCCAATCAGCTTCAAGCAGGTCAGGGTGAAGTTGTGAAAAACTTTGGCTTATTAAATGATAAGCTCGGTGAAGTATACCAAGGAACAGTAAGTGTCGCTTCAGGAGCAAGCGAACTAAGTTCAGGTCTCAATAAAGTATACAATGGTTCCACTCAACTAACAGATGGTTCAAAGAAACTTGCCGATGGTTCAACAGAATTAGCAGAAGGTTCAACGAAACTATCAGATGGAACAACAGAATATGAAACTAAATTAAAAGACGCATCAAAAGAAGCAAACAGTGTCAAATCGGATGACGATACGTATGACATGATGGCTGGTCCAGTCGATGTGAAAAATGAGAAAATCAATCATGTTCCAAACTACGGAACTGGTTTTGCTCCTTATTTCTTATCTCTAGGGTTATTTGTCGGAGCACTATTGATTTCGATTGTGTATCCATTGAGAGAACCGGCAAATCGTCCTTCAAGCGGGATGAGTTGGTTCCTTGGTAAATTCACTGTCCTTACAGTGGTAGGGATCATTCAATCCCTGGTTGCAGCCGGTATTTTACTACTTGGATTGGGCCTTGAAGTGGAAAGTGTACCATTATTCTTACTTTCTACGATCATTACGAGTCTTACATTCCTGGCCCTCATCCAAATGCTTGTAACGATTTTAGGAGATCCGGGACGCTTTGTAGCGATTATTATATTGATCCTGCAATTAACTACGAGTGCAGGGACATTCCCATTAGAATTAATCCCGAGTGCTCTGCAGCCAATCAGTGCATTGTTACCGATGACTTACTCGGTATCAGCGTTCAAAGCGGTCATCTCAAGCGGGGACTTTGCCTTCATGTGGCAGAACATCTTCATCCTGCTGGGATACTTCAGTGTGTTCAGCGCATTGACAGTTGTATTCTTCATAGGGTTATTCAAGAAACAATATACGAAAACAGTAGAAGCATAAGGAAAAAAACGGGAGATGCCACACAAATCTCCCGTTTTTTCTTCATGAAATGGACAAACCATCCGTATGCATGACAGTGTATACTAATTGGTGAGAAGTACATAATGGTGAGACACTAAAAAGAGAATGTCCAAAGGAGAATGTAGACATGAAGAAAATAAGCTTATTTATGCTGGTGGGTTTCCTGGCATTGTTTATCGCTGCATGTGGTAATTCAAATGAAGATAACGGAGCAAAAGAAGACGAGAAACTGGAAGCGATTGAAGCAAAGTTAGACGTCCCTGAAAAAGGGGAAAAGGGAGAAACCGTTTCTCTTTCGACTAAAGTCACTCAAGGTGATGAGAACGTCGAGGACGCTGGTGAAGTGAAATACGAGATTTGGAAAAATGGTCATAAAGAACAAAGTGAAATGATTGAAGCGAAGCATGATAAAGACGGTGTATATAAAGCCGAAAAGACCTTTGAAGAAGACGGCATGTATACTGTGCAGGTCCATGTAACGGCCCGTGATATGCACACCATGCCGACAGCTGTAATTGGAATTGGAGAAGTAGAGGCAGAGGAACATGGAGAGGAAAGCGAAGACGATCACCACGGTCATCACGAAAGTTCAGTTTCCATCCATCTTATGAAGCCTGATACGATTAAGATGAACGAAGAAGCAGAAATGAACGTTCATGTGGAAAATGAAGATAAAGCACTGGGAAAAGCAGAAGTGCGTCTGGAAATTTATAAAGAGGGTCAAGAGAAGCATGAGTGGGTCGACTTAACAGAAGGTGAAGCCGGTAAGTATAATGGGTCGTATGCTTTCCCGGAAGAAGGTACATACAATGTACAGGTTCATGTGACCAAAGGTGAGGAAATTCACGAACACACAATGCAAATAGTAGAAGTACAATAAACATAAAAAGGATGCTCTTCTCTTTGAAGAGCATCCTTTTTATTACCCCTTTGATTTTTAATACTTAATACTCGTAATCAGTCGTACATTTCTCGCAATAAATGCCGTAGCATTCATGCTGTTCTTCAATTGTATCTCCACACTGTGCACAAGACTTAGGCGGCAAATTTCGAAAGAACTCCACAATATTTTTTACCATGTTAATCACCCTCCGTAAATTTGTTTTCACCCATCAATTGTTCGTGTTATATAACTGATGTGTTAATTTATTTTATTGTATTATAACAGTATGAACTTCGTCAACAATTAATTCAAAAATAGGCGAAAAAAATGAAAAAATAGGCACAATGAAGTATAGTAAGGGTACAAACTAAAGTGAAGGGCGAGGTTCAAATTGAAGCTAACCGTTATTGGCCAATGGGGCGGCTATCCGAAGGCAGGAGAAGCGAGCACCGGGTATTTACTTGAACATAATGGCTTTAAACTGCTTATTGACTGTGGCAGTGGTGTACTATCCCATCTGCAACATCACGTAGAGGCGACAGATTTAGATGCGGTCCTTCTGTCCCACTATCATCCAGATCATGTAGCTGATATAGGTGTACTACAACACGCATTATTGATTCAATACTTCCTGGGGAAAAATAAAGGTACATTACCTGTATATGCCCATAGAGAGGATCAACGGGGTTACGATACGATTACATATAAAGATTTAATGAAAGCTCACGAATATAAGGAAGATACATCATTATCGATTGGTCCTTTTACGGTAACATTTGTGAAGGCCAAGCATCCCGTGCCATGCTATGGAATGAGAATCGAAGCAGACGGCAAATCGCTGTTCTATACAGCAGACTCGGCTTTTAAACAGTCATTTGTTCCATTTGGGAAAGATGCAGATGTACTGCTCTGTGAATGTAATTTTTATGGAGGGATGGATGCCTCGAATGCTGGTCACATGACGAGTCTCGACGCAGGGAATCTTGCTCAGAAAACCAATGCCGGAATGCTCATTCTCACACATTTACCTCACTTCGGCGAACTGGAGCAATTGGTAACAGAAGCGAAAACCATGTATAACGGCGAGGTATTATTAGCGAAGAAAGATATGGAAATAGATATTTAGGAGGAAGAAAGATGTTATTTATCGATAATAAAGGGATTACGGATCCAAGGATCAATCTTGCTATTGAAGAATATGCACTGAAGAACTTAGATATTAATGAGAGTTATTTATTATTTTATATTAATGAACCTTCCATCATTATCGGGAAGAACCAAAATACGATCGAAGAGATTAATACAGACTACGTGGAGAAGCAAGGTCTCCATGTCGTTCGCCGCCTTTCCGGCGGGGGAGCGGTCTATCACGATTTAGGAAACCTGAATTTCAGCTTCATCACGAAAGATGACGGAGAGAGCTTCCACAACTTCAAAAAATTCACTGAACCCGTTGTAACCGCCCTACATAGGCTGGGGGTGAAGGCGGAGCTTAGCGGACGGAACGATATTATCGCAGAAGGCAGAAAGATTTCCGGTAACGCCCAGTTCTCCACTAAAGGCCGGATGTTCAGCCACGGAACGCTCCTGTTCGATTCCGAAATGGAAAACGTCGTGTCGGCTCTACGGGTGAAAAAGGACAAGATTGAATCAAAAGGGATCAAATCGATCCGAAGCCGTGTGGCCAACATTTCTGAATTCCTGTCAGAAAAAATGACCATCGAACAATTCCGTTCAACCCTTCTGGATTATATTTTTGACGGCAGCGACGTAGAAGAATATGTCCTGACGGAAGAAGATTGGAAGAACATCCATGAGCTTTCTAAGGAACGCTATCAGAACTGGGATTGGAACTACGGAAAATCACCGAAATTCAATCTTCAGCATTCTCACCGCTTCCCGGTCGGATCCATTGACGTTCGTCTAGAAGTGAACAAAGGGAAAATTGATAACTGTAAAATTTTTGGTGATTTCTTCGGAGTCGGGAATGTAGAAGACATCGAAGAAAAGCTGATAGGCACCCGCTACGAACGAAAAGACATTGCTGGATCACTGGAAGGTGTTGACATTCAACACTATTTCGGAAATGTGACGAAGGATGAATTTGTGGATTTGGTGTATTAATATAAAAGAGAGAGCTTCCTGGTTTAGGAAAGCTCTCTCTTTTCGTCTCGACTAGGAAAATCCTCCCAATCAAAATATAGGACTAAATATTTATGTACCGTTATGAATATTTATTCTATCATTATACTATTACATAATTTGGAGGTACATATATGAAGCAGAAGATTATTGCAGGAATTGCCAGTTTTACTCTACTATCCACCACACCATTCAACGTTTTAGCAGAATCTCCTCAAACGACGATTCAAAGTACTCAACTCGATGAGAAAGATAAAAGCTTATTTAATAGTGAGCACTATGACTTTGTGAAGTACTCTGAGATTGAAGGGAAGCTTGATGCGATCGCACAGGAAAGCAATCGTGTGACGGTCGAGAAGAGCGAAACAAAATCGGCAGCAGGTCATGACATGTATGTAGTGACCGTCTCGGATGCGAAAGCGAAAGGGAAGTATGGTTACTATAAAGGTCTGCGTAAAAAAATGATCCAGTCCCCTGAAAAAGCACAGGACTTTATCGATAAGCACCCAGATCTGAAGGTCCCTGTCATGATCAATGCATCCATCCATGGAACAGAATTTGTTGGAACCGATGCAGCTCTTCAATTAATCGAGCGCTTCGCCACAGAAAATGACGAACAAACGATGGGGATCCTTGAGGATAATATCCTGATCTTCAATGTTGTGGCGAACCCGGATGGGCGGATTGATGCTACACGTTTCAACGGGAATGGCATTGACTTGAACCGTGACTTTATCACGCAATCTCAACCTGAAACAGAGCATATGGTTGACCTGATCACGGAATGGAACCCGATGGTGTTTCTTGACCTGCATGGTTATGTGAGAGGATACGGCGGACCGACGAAACCAGGTCTTATTGAGCCTTGTACGCCTCCTCATAATCCAAACTATGAATATGATCTGTATTCGAAGTGGGCATTGAATCAAGCAGAGGCGATGGAATCCAGTATCGTGTCGAATAAAGAAAACTATGAAAATACTCATACGGATTCGTCAAAAGTAGATTATCAGAATATGGAAGGGACTTATATCCCGCAACGTGATGATTCAGCAGGCTGGGATGATTATCCGCCGATCTTCACTCCAATGTATGCCATGTACCACGGGGCATATGGGTATACACTTGAAGCACCGACCAATGATTGGGACGGGGTTCAATGGACATATGATGCCGTGATGGGTGCACTGGGCTATGCGAGCGAAAACAAAGTGGATATGGTTAAAGATCAGATCGAAGTCTTTAAACGCGGTGTACAGTTCGACCACCCGTTTCATAAGGAAGGCCATTTCCCATCTGCCTATATTCTGCCAAATGATGAGCAGGATCAAACGGCTACTGTGAAGGCCGTTCAGCATCTTCAAGATAATGATATTGTCGTAGAAGAGGCTCAGAAGAATTTCACCTTTGATGGCGTGACGTATCCGAAAGGAACGTATATCGTACCGATGGATCAAGCGAAAGCCGGCCTTGCGAACACGATGCTTTGGGACGGTGAAGACATCACTGAAGATACACCGAGTATGTATGATATCTCTGCATGGAATCTTCCTGAATTATGGGGCTTCGATGCAGTGGAAGTAAGCAGTGACACTGAACTGAATGTTAAATCGAAACAAGTAAGAGCACTTAATGAGAGTGGAGACGTCATTGGGGACGGACCATATGCGATCCCGAATACCTCCGTGGAATCGATAGCGATTGCCAATCAATTATTAAATAGCGGACACACTCTTCACAGAGGTGAAGATGGAACAATGTATGCAGGAGCAGACGCAAAAGCAAAACTTTCCGACCTGGTGAAAAATACTGCTGTCACGGTTTCTTCCCAATCTGTGCCTGCTGGAGCGAAAGAAATTACGTCCCAGCATGTGACGCTCTTAAAAGATGGGGGAATGAACAAAGCTCAATCCCACTCTGGAACGAAGCTGGCACTTGAACGTCTTGGCTTCACGGTGGAAGAAAAGACTCCCGGACAGGTAGCAGAAGAGGGTCTGGGTTCAACGGATGTGTTTATTTATAACGGGCGATCAAACCTCATTTCCTATCAAAATAGTGTGGCCAATTCGGAATTCGGATTGAAGGATGCAGCACAATACGAAGCATTCAAAGCGAATGTGGAAGGTTTTGTAGCGGATGGCGGACAATATCTTGCCGTGGGTGCAGGTGCATCCCAAGCTACGACAAAGCTTGGATTAAGTGATGTGAAAGTGGAAACAGGCAGCTCCAACAGCAACGGAATCGTCCAATTATCCCACACGGATTCTACTTACACAGCCGGTTACGAGACAGAAGACCTTGGATTTGTTTATCAACCGACATGGTACTCAAACACAGGAAGTGCAGACATTCTATCAAGCTATCAAAACAGCAGTGAATTCTTCCTGGCCGGACATTGGAAAAGCAGTGAAGCGGCTCAAGGTAAGCCCGTTATCGTGAAGGATGAAAATGTATTATTGATCGGACTCGAGCCAACATTCCGGGATCATACGGATTATCTGTTCAGACTCGTTTCAAATGCAATTTTTGCACAATAAGAAAATGGAAGAGCCGTCCAATTTGGGCGGCTTTTTTCTATAAGATACTTGTATTAATACTATTCTTTATATAGAATATATTTTGAATACTTTTAATAGTTTGATGAATGACCATTCATTCAGTTTATCTAAAAGGGGAGGGATACAATTGAATATCGCAACACGGTTAGACCAAATCGCTCAAGAGAAAGCAGATAAAACAGCCTATCATTTCTTAAATACCTCAAGTACATACGGGCAATTAAATGCAGCTGTATCGAAATTTGCAAGCGGCTTAGAGCAATTGGGTCTGAAAAAAGGGGATCACATCGCGCTTGTATTAGGAAATTCACCACATTTCGTCATTGGATTATACGGGGCATTACGAATGGGGTTAAAGGTAATACCAATCAATCCGATCTACACACCGGATGAAATTGGCTACATCCTGAAAAATGGTGACGTGAAAGCTATCGTCACACTTGATCTGCTTGTACCATTAATCGAAAAGATGCAGCATCTTATATCTGATGTGGAGCACTTCATCCTATGTGAATCAGGGGATGAAAGAGCTAGTGATATCGACTTAGAAAAGATTTCTCTCGCTTATCCAAAAATGAAATCGTTTACAGCTGTTCTTGGTAAGGGAGACCCTGCGTTTAAGGGGGGGGAAGTGGATGAAAATGAGGTAGCCATCATCCTTTACACTTCCGGGACGACAGGAAAACCAAAAGGCGCCATGCTGACGCATAAAAATATTTATTCCAATGCAACCGATGTCGGCAGCTATTTACGAATGAATGAAGACGATCGCGTCATCACAGCACTGCCAATGTTCCATGTATTCTGTTTGACAGTGGTACTGAATGCGCCATTGATGACAGGTGCGACACTTTTAATCGTTCCACGCTTCAGTCCAAAAGACATTTTTGAACTGTCCAAAGCCTATCAGCCAACCGTATTTGCCGGTGTACCAACCATGTACAACTTCCTGTACCAGTATCCAGAAGGAAATCCAGAAGATCTATCAACTCTCCGTCTCTGTATTTCAGGCGGCGCTTCCCTGCCGGTGGCCTTACTAAAGAACTTTGAAAAGAAATTCAACGTCATGATTTCTGAAGGCTATGGCCTATCCGAAGCATCACCTGTGACATGTTTCAATCCATTAGACCGTCCGAGGAAACCGGGCTCCATCGGAACTTCGATTATGAACCTGGAGAATAAAGTCGTCGATGAACTGGGAGAAGAAGTACCAGTCGGACAAGTCGGCGAATTGATCGTCAAAGGTCCTAATGTCATGAAGGGTTATTACAAAATGGAAGAAGAAACAGCCGCGACGATCCGTGATGGCTGGTTATACACCGGAGATCTTGCCCGCGTAGATGAAGAAGGCTACTTCTATATTGTCGATCGAAAAAAAGAGCTGATTATTGTTGGAGGATACAACGTCTATCCACGTGAAGTAGAGGAAGTGCTATACAATCATCCTGGAATCGTTGAAGCAGCGGTCATCGGTGTACCACATCCCGAACTGGGTGAAGCCGTCAGCAGCTATGTTGTGAAAAGCGAGCCATCCTTAACCGAACAGGAAGTGCTGGATTACTGTAAAGAGCATCTGGCGAAATACAAACTTCCAACTTCCATCGAGTTCATTGATGAGCTTCCGAAAAATACAACTGGGAAAATTTTAAGAAGAGCGCTGAAAGAACAAGTGCTTCAATCATAAAAAAAGAAGATGTTCAGTGGATACTGAGCATCTTTTTTACGTTATTTCATCGCCTTGCTAGCCTGTAAAAGCTTTGATTCACCTTTCTCCCACGTTTCTACCTGCTCGATCGCCTGTTCGGGTGTGAATCCCTGCCCTACCAGTACACCTGACAAAATGAACTCCTGGAAGAGATGGGTAAGGTTGATGCCTTCTTCCACTTCAGACAGGGCACGGGTGACCAGAGGCTGAATATACTCAACCCATTGATCGGGAAGACTTTTGGTTTCGCGGTAGTAGTTGTGCAGCCAGGCAATTTCATTTGCATATTGGTTCGAATAGGAATTCACCTGTTGATGCTGAAGGTAAGGGTTTTGATTTGAAGGATCATACAAAAGAAATACAGCTCCTTTATGGGTAGATGTCACATTTAGTCTATGCATTCAACCGTGAAGTGTTCAGCTCCATTAAAAAAATGAAAGGGTTTTCTCGGTTTGTGTCGAATGATACATAGGGAGGAAACACTTAAACAAAGGGGAGAACTAACATGGAATCCATCTTACTAGAACAAAAAGGCAATGTCGCCACTGTAACCATCAACCGATCTGAGGCAATGAACGCCTTTAATTACGATACCCTGAACGAACTCCAGCAGGTAGTCGAAGCACTCCGCATCAACCCGGACGTCAGAGTCGTCATCTTCACGGGAAGCGGGGAGAAAGCCTTCTCGGTTGGAGCCGATCTAAAAGAACGCAAAACCCTTACCGAACAACAAGTCATCCGCAATGTTTACAAAATCGGCGAAGTCTTCCAATCCGTCGCCACCCTTCCACAACCGACCATCGCCGCGATGAACGGCTACGCATTCGGCGGAGGAATGGAGCTGGCACTGGCATGCGATTTCAGAATCGCAGTAGCAGGCACCACAATGGGACTGACCGAAACGAGCCTGGCCATCATCCCGGGAGCAGGCGGAACCCAGCGCCTTCCACGATTAGTAGGGGAATCCAAAGCACTTGAACTTATTCTGACGGCTAAGCGATTAACTTCAGAAGAAGCCTTGGACATCGGACTCGTTACAAGAGTAGTAGAAAAAGAGAATTTCCTGGGGGAAGTCCATGCATTTGTGGAACCGATGCTGGTAAATGGCCCGATTGCCCTGCAGCAGGCTAAATTTGCCGTGAAGAATGGTATGAATGTAGACCTCCAAACCGGATTGCAGATTGAGAGAAAAGCATATGAGATTACCATTCCTACGGAAGACCGGGTGGAGGCTTTATTGGCGTTCAGTCAAAAGCGGAAGCCGGAGTTTAAGGGGAAGTAAGTGGGTTAGTCCATAATCGGGGCCAGTTCCAAAATTCCAAAGATCAAATTTCTCAAGTATATCACAGAGAAATTTGATCTTTTTATATTCAAAAGTTCTTAGATAAACGATTACACCTCAAGTCTTACCTTAAGGTAGTCCCTAAGCCGTTAGAGAGAATAATCATTTAATGGTAATTTTATGTAAATGGTATATGAAATTCGATGACGGATTAAGTGAGGGGATCTAGGGTTTGAGAAAAGTACTGATAGCTATATGCTTGTTTTGCCTCGTTTTTTTTTCTTTTCAGTTCCCTGCAAGGGCAGAGAATGATAGTCAAATAGAACTCTTAGAAAGATTTATGAATGAATCCATGGAGAAGTATGGAATTCCCGGGGCTTCTTTAGCGATTATTCAAAATGGAGAGCTCATGTTTCAAGAAAGTTGGGGGGAACAAAGGAAAGGGACTCCTGTCACAAAGGATACCCTGTTTACGATTGGTTCTATCAGCAAGCCTTTAACCAGCCTTGCTATCATGAGGTTAGTTGATGATAAGATGATTGAACTTGATCAGGAGATTGATCGGTATTTGCCTGCCTTTCATTACGATAGAAATGGTTTTGATAAGAAAATCACCATTAGGCACCTATTAACACATACAAGTGGAATCAGTTCATATGACGGGTTGGATGTTGCAGATCGTAATCTGCGAGGGGAAAATGCAATAAATGTTGCGGTTCAAAATCTGAATAATGTTCATTTGAATTATGAACCAGGGGAAGTGCATCAATACAGTGCTGCGAATTATTTGCTTTTAGGAAGAATCATAGAGAATGTCACAAACCAAACATTTTCGGAATTTATGGATGATGAGATATTCAGCGAGATTGGGATGAGTCGGACTGTATCGGATTTTGAATCTGCGAAAGAGTTAGGATATCAGCCTGGCTATCAATCTTGGTTTGGAAAGCCCGTGAAAAGCAGAGGTATTTTTGATGATAGTGGGGCCCCATATGGTTACATGGTCTCAACAACGGGTGATATGTCAAAGTTCATTAAAATTCTGCTCGATGGTGATAAGATCTTATCTAAGGATTCATTCAATACTTATACTTCACCTCATTATCATAGAAAAGAAGATATGTATTATGGACTGGGCTGGAGAATCTCTACAGAGGTTGATAATTCTTATTATTTTCACGGCGGAGAAACACCTGATTCCCGGGCTGAATTATTCATTAATCCCCAACAAGACTATGGATTTATCCTACTCACAAACAAAAATAACTTCTCTGAAGTCCTTTCCACCGTTAGGATGAGGGAAGGAATCAAAATGATTGTGGAAGAGGGAAAGTCCCCGAAAGTTCAGCAGTTGAACCATCACATGCAATGGAGCACTTTTATAGTAACTCTTTTTCTTCTGCTATTGTCATCCTGGAACTTATATCGACTAATAAAGAAAACCAAAATTAAGTCGAAGGTATGGATATTCATTGGAGTGCTATCTATACTGTTATCAATTATTATGATTCCACTTATAATCTATCTGTTCAACTCTCCTTGGAATACAATCAATCTATATGCACCTGCTATTGCTATCCTCATCAAGGTTTTAGTTGGTATACTGGCAACGAATGGAGTTCTATTGTTATTTGTTGTTTATTTCAAAAAAAGTTCAGTTGGTGATTGAAGGATAATACCTGTAAGCAGAATGTATTACTCAGCTAGAAGAAACGATTTAACAAATATATTTTAACCAAGAGGTTCCAACTCGGAGCCTCTTTTTCATATGGCCCTTTTTAAACACCAGAAATCATGTAAAATAAAGAATCATACTAAAAAAACACTGGAGTGACTCCTGTGAAAAAGAAACAGCTTAAACTAAGTACCATCATCATTCTCTTCGTGTGCATCGTTGTCCTGGTGTCCCTTGTGATGACCGACTTGCTTATCTCCAGGACAATCAATGACAACATTGAGTCCAATATTGAAGAAAAGGCGAAAATCGTTTCCCGGACGGTCTCTCATTCCACGATTGTGAAGAGCGGTTTAGAAGGGAAAGGTGAAGATCGAATTCAAGAATACACCCAAGATATCCAGAAATCAGCAGAGGTTCTGTTTGTAGTGGTCATGGATATGGAAGGGATACGTAAATCTCACCCTGATCCCGACCGTATCGGAAAGCATTTTGTCGGCGGGGATGAGAAAGATGTGCTTCAAGGGAAGGAAACATTGTCTATTTCAGAGGGGACTTTGGGCAAATCCGTCAGGGCGTTTTCTCCTGTCTTTAACGATGAAAATCAACAGATTGGGGCTGTTGCAGTTGGGATTTCCCTGGGTAGTGTGGAGGAAGCATTGACCATGAGTCACCGGAATATATTAGTGGGATCCATGATCGGGATTATTGTTGGAGTCATTGGGGCGGTTATTATAGCCAGATACATAAAGAAAACTTTATTTGGGTTGGAGCCGATTACGATAGCGAAAATATTGGAAGAGCGGAATACGATGCTCCAGTCGGTACATGAGGGAGTGGTGGCCGTCAATAAAGATACGACCATCTCATTAGTGAATAAATCTGCCCTGAAAATATTTAATAAAGCGGGCCTAAGCTCGGATCCGATTGGAATGCCCATTAAAGAATACATGTCACACACCCGGTTGGAAAGAGTCATCGCTACGGGGAAACCGGAGCTTGACGAGGAGCAGACGATCAATGGGGTATCTATCCTGGTAAACCGTGTCCCGTTAATCGTCAATGATGAAGTAGTCGGGGCAATCTCCACCTTCAGGGACAAAACGGAAGTGAATCAATTAGCTGAGCAGTTAACGGGTGTGAAATCGTATGCGGAAGCGCTCCGTGCCCAATCGCATGAATTTATGAATAAGATGCATGTGATTCTTGGGTTGGTGAAGATGAAGGATTATAATCATTTAAATCGTTACGTGAAAGAGCTTGTTTCCTTACGTGTCGATGAAGTGAGCACGGTGACGTCGAAAGTGAAGGATCCTGCCTTGGCTGGTTTTATAATGGGAAAACTGAGCTATGCAAGGGAAAAGAACGTTGCATTGACCATTGAATGTCACGACTTTATCCCGGAACCCAAAGATCCTTCTGTTACACATGAACTGATTACAGTGATTGGAAACCTATTGGATAATAGTGTTGAAGCAACGACAAATAGTCATGAAAAGGAAGTGCTGATGGAGCTATACTATCAGGACGAGCGATTTGAAATGGTCGTGACGGATACAGGAGAAGGAATACCGAATGAAATGATAGAGGAGATCTTCACCAAAGGATACTCTTCTAAGGGGGAAGGAAGAGGATACGGACTCTTCTTAGTGAAAGATAGTCTCGGTAAACTGAATGGGACGCTTCACATTGAATCAAAGGTAGGCTCGGGGACGACGATGATTGTTCAAGCTTCATATAAGGGGGGGAAGAAGGGTGATTAATGTATTGATCGTGGAAGATGATCCGATGGTGGCCCGGTTTAATCAAAGGTATCTGGAAGAGATCAAAGGGTTTCAATTAATCGGAATTTCGAATTCGATTGAAGATGCCTTGGGGAAAGTAAATGAGTATAAGATTGACCTGATTTTATTGGATGTTTATATGCCTGGGAAACGAAACGGGATGGATTTATTAGGGCAGATACGCAAGGAACAGCTGGAGACAGATGTCATCCTCATCACTGCGGCATCGGAAGTCGATAACATCCAGAGCGCCCTTCGCATGGGGGTAGTGGACTACTTGATCAAGCCTTTTGAATTTGACCGGTTTAAAAAAGCATTGACGACTTATCGGGAGAGTAATCGTATGCTTCAAAAGCAATCTACCATCGACCAGAGTGAATTGGATTTACTTTTACTTAGGGATGTACAAGCCGGGGAGAAGGCACCCCTTCCAAAAGGGTTGACGAGCAGTACATTATCATCTATCTACGATGAGATTATGAGTTTTGAAGGAGAGTCGTTTTCAACAGATGATATCGCAGACGTGACGTCCATTTCACGGGTGTCGATCAGAAAGTACCTCAGGTTTTTGAAAGATATCGGCGTCGTGGATGAAACTCTGATCTATGGTATTGGACGGCCCGTCTATCAATATACAAGGAACAAACTGAATAGTTCACGCATTCAAAGTTATTTGTAAGCAGCCCACCCGGCTGCTTTTTTTAATTTCAAAAGTCAACCAATAGTTTCATAATCTATGAAAAGGTAAAGCGTTTTCATATGATAGGTACACATTGTAAGCGATTACGTTAGGAGCGATTGGATGACTCGAAAGAATTTAAAGGAAGAAGCATTATCCATACATGAATCCCATGCAGGGAAAATTGAAGTGGTGAGTAAGATTGATATTTCATCTGAAGAAGATCTTAGTCTTGTCTATACACCGGGGGTCGCGGATGTATGTAAGACGATAGCCGAGGATCCCAGGCAGGCCAATACGCTGACATCGAAAGGAAACATGGTGGCCATCGTTACAGACGGTACAGCTGTATTGGGTCTTGGTGATATCGGTCCGGAAGCCGCGATCCCGGTCATGGAAGGGAAAAGCATGTTGTTTAAGAAGTTCGGTGGCATAGATGCATTCCCCCTTAGTTTGGATACGAAGGATGTAGATGAAATCGTCACGATCATTAAAGCCTTGTCGCCTTCTTTTGGAGGGATCAATCTGGAGGATATTTCAGCGCCTCGCTGCTTTGAAATTGAAAACCGGTTAAAGAAAGAGTTGGATATTCCGGTTTTCCATGATGACCAGCATGGTACAGCCATTGTCGTTCTAGGCGCATTAGTCAATGCGCTGAAGGTCGTAAACAAATCATATAAGAAAGTGAAAATTGTCATCAATGGTGCAGGGGCAGCTGGAATCGCGATTGCGGAACTCCTTTTATTCGCAGGTTATGAAGATATTACTCTCGTAAGTTTGGAAGGTGTCCTGTGCAGTGGTGAGAAATGGATGAATACTACCCAGGAGGATATCTCCTCACGCACCAACCTGTTAGGGGTGCGGGGTGAATTATCCGATGCGATAAAAGGGGCTGATGTATTTATCGGTGTATCCGGACCTGGAGCCCTCAAGAAAGAGTATATTAAAACGATGAATGAGCAGCCGATTGTGTTTGCCATGGCTAATCCCATTCCAGAAATTTATCCGGAGGAAGCACTGGAAGCAGGCGCAGCGGTAGTGGGGACAGGGAGATCGGATTATCCGAATCAGGTCAATAATCTTCTTGCTTTTCCAGGGATTTTCAGGGGGGCTCTAGATGCGAATGCAAAGGACATCACAATGGAAATGAAAGTGGCCGCTTCCTATGCCATAGCCGATGTGGTCAGCTCTTCTGAATTGAATCCTCAATATATTATTCCGAAGGCGCTTGATCCCCGTGTGGCAGAAAAAGTAGGGGAGTCCGTTCGGAAGATTGCATCCAAGACAAGCAAAACAAACAGTTCAGTTTCATAATGATTAATATTACAAAGGGGATGAACAATATGGGACAAGCAGCATCAACACTTCCATATAAAAATGAAAAAACAAAAGAGAATGTGACGCTTACGAAAGATCGATCGCTTCAGATTTTCAATATGCCGATCCTTTGGTTCCTGGTCTTTACGGGCATCACGCTTGCAAGCTTGTATACGGGGAACCTTCCAGGGGGTATGATCGGAAGTCTTCTCGTCATGATGGTCCTCGGTGAATTATTTGGATGGATAGGAGATCGTACGCCGATCGTGAAAACGTTCCTCGGCGGGGGAGCGATCATTGCGATCTTTGGATCTGCTTTTATGGTTTATGCAGGATTACTTCCAAAAGCCACCGTCACGTCCATGACGGACTTCATGAAATCAGGCGGATTTTTAAATTTCTATATTGCTGCATTAATCACGGGAAGTATTTTAGGAATGAATTCAAAGGTTTTGGTTAAAGTGGGACTGCGCTATTTCCTGCCGATTTTCGGAGCGGTAGCCGGTGCTGTGATTGTAGCAGGAATCTTTGGGTCTCTTGTCGGGTTTACCCTTCAAGAAGCCATCCTCGTCATTACCATGCCCATCATGGGTGGTGGAATGGGAGCGGGAGCCGTTCCCATGAGTCAAATCTATTCCGAGATGATGGGGAATGAGCCGAGCTATTATATTTCCATGCTCGTGCCGGCACTGGCATTAGGGAATGTATTTGCCATCATTTTAGCATCGGTTCTTGATATTATCGGAAAAAAAGTACCTTCCCTAAGCGGAAACGGTCAGCTTATGAAAGGCTTTACCTACGAAAAAACAAAGCAGAAGTATAACATAGAGAAGATGGGGGTGGGCTTACTCGCTGCCCTGACATTCTTCACGGTTGGAACATTGCTGGGATCCGTCCTTCCCCTTCATCCATATGCCATCATGATCATTCTTGTGGCTGCGGCAAAGATCTCTAACATGATACCTCAAAATGTCGTAGAGGGAGCCAGTCAGTGGTATCAATTTGTAGCAAGCAACTGGACGTTCGCTTTATTATTCGGGATCGGTGTCGCGTACACAGACTTAGATACCGTTCTTGCTGCGTTGACTCTGCAATATATCTTGACCGTATTCGGAGTTGTATTGGGGGCGATCATCGGAGCGGCTATCCTTGGGAAAGTCGTTGGATTTTACCCGATTGAAGCAGCGATCACCGCGGGACTTTGCATGGCCAATATGGGAGGAACAGGAGATGTTGCCGTGTTGTCAGCATCGAAACGAATGGAACTCATGCCTTTCGCTCAAATCTCTTCCCGATTAGGCGGCGCATTGATCCTGTTGTTGGCCGGATTAATCATCCCGCTCTTGTAAATATGGTACACTTAGGCTTGACTCTTGTAGTCAAGCCTATCTTTCATTTTAATAGATTGTGGTGACGTAAATGGACGTAATATTGATTGTACTGCCTGCATTACTCGTCTTTGCCGTTGGATATATCGGCCAAAAGAAACTTGGTTTCGAGATCAATTCAATTTCGAAGATGGCCATATACTTAATGTATCCGTTTCTTGCATTCAAGACCTTTTACGAGAATGCACTGAATATGGACTATCTTTATATTTTTCTATTTTGTATCGTGCTTTGTGTAATTTTGATTGTTTCTATTAAAATAGTGGCGAAGGTTAGGAACTATTCAAAACCGAAAGTGTCGGCCATGATTCTATCCGGGGTATTCATGAACAGCGGTAACTATGGAGTACCGATCATCCTATTCGCTTTCGGTGAGCTCGGTTTTCGCTATGCGGTCATTATGATGGTGGTACAGTCATTTCTGATGAATACCATCGGCCTCTATTATGCTGTCAGTGGCAGTGATAAAAAGAGGGAAACGAGGGAAATTTGGATGAAGATCGTCAAGATGCCGATTCTGCATGGTGCATTTCTTGGATTGGGCTTTCAATTGTTGCATCTTGATGTGCCGGTATTCATGAGTCAGACCATTGATCTGGTTTCCCAGGCAACGATTCCTACGATTATGGTGGTGTTAGGGATGCAATTAGCGACATTGGGAGGGAAGAAGGTTGAAAGAGGCGCCCTTTCCTTTATTGTGATCATGAGAATGGTAGCTTCACCCATCATAGCTCTCGTCGTCGTTTCTCTCCTGCCTATTTCTACCATGTTGGGATCGATCCTCATCATTTTGGCAAGTATGCCGACTGCTGCGAATACGACGATGTTTTCTCTGCAGTTCAATACAGAGCCTGATTTAGTGTCTACAAGTACCCTTGTCACTACACTTATGAGCATTGTGACGATTCCGATTATGCTGGCTCTTGTATCCTTATAGAACCGAAGCTGCTTGAGATTTCTCAAGCAGCTTTTTTTAATAGAAGAAAATAAGTGGAAGTCTGTCTTTTTGACAACAGCCTTCTAATCTATTACTATTGTAAAATAAATTCCAACCAATTCAATCAGATTAAGGAGGATTATTCATGGCTGGCTATGTTCAACCGATTAATGAACAAAAGGGCCCAGAGAAAGCGAGTAAGGAATTGAACCCGCCACAGACATCTTTAGTGGCCGGCGGTTTAATCGTTTCAGCGATTCTTGGCCTATATCTACTCTTTACACAAGAAATGGCCCAAATCGTGTTATTGGTGCTGGGGCTTCTGTTAGGATATACATTATTTCATGCACGATTCGGATTCACTTCTGCTTTCCGCAGAGTGATGTCTGTAGGGAACGGGCAGGCACTGCGGGCACATATGGTGATGCTTGCCGTTGCCGTTACGCTATTTGCTCCGATCCTTGCGACAGGCTTTACATTCTTTGGCGGAGAAGCGGCAGGTTATGTATCACCCGTCGGGGTAAGTTTACTGGTAGGTGCCTTCCTGTTCGGGATTGGCATGCAGCTTGGAGGAGGCTGTGCTTCAGGTACCCTTTACGCAATCGGCGGCGGCCGCTCCGTTATGTTTATCACATTGCTATTCTTTATTGTCGGTGCCACAGTCGGAGCCTATCACCTTCCATTTTGGACAGAGGAAATGCCGTCCTTTAAACCTATTTCATTAGCAACCTCTACCGGTTTAGGGTATTTCGGGGCATGGGCCGTTTCGATTTTATTCTTTGGGTTCATCGCGTGGATAACACTGCGGGTCGAAAAGAAGAAAAACCCGCCCCGTATGGCGACACTTCCAACATCTAAGGGATGGAAACGAATTTTACGGGGATCCTGGCCACTTATGGCAGCAGCGATTGTTTTGGCTGTGTTAAATGCCCTCACTCTCATGACACGGGGGAATCCTTGGGGAATCACTTCTGCCTTTGCTCTATGGGGATCAAAGGTTGCCGGAATGTTCGGGGTCGACGTGGCAGGCTGGGGCTACTGGACAGGAGCCAATGCTGAAGCTCTTCAAGCATCGATCTTTGCTGATTCCACAACGGTATTAAACTTCGGTGTCATCCTTGGAGCATTTGTTGCATCTGCTGCAGGAGGCCTGTTCCGATTTAATAAAATCACTGGGAAAAATGCCATGGCGTCCGTCATTGGTGGACTGCTGATGGGGTACGGTGCCCGTTTGGCATTCGGATGTAACATTGGTGCTTACTTCGGAGGGATTGCTTCCTTCAGCCTTCACGGTTATATTTGGGGGATCCTCGCCCTTGGAGGTACGTTCCTGGCACTGTATCTTCGTCCGCTATTCGGATTGTCGGTGCCGAAACCGAAGGATACATTTTGCTAGCCGGATAGTTTAAAAGATCCTGCATGTCATCTCATATGCAGGATCTTTTTGTTTATTCACCGCCATAATAAATAACCATCTGGCATACAGCTGTTTCTCCAGAATCATTTACATATTCATGCCCGGAGTCAGCGGCAAAACGAATCGAACTTCCTTCTGTCAGCTCATAGGTTTCATCTCCGATTTTAAGGTCGACCTTCCCAGACAGCACCGTGATGTATTCCTCTACACCCTTCGTATGGCCTTCATTTTGATACGAGCAGCCCGGCTTCATTTCAACCCGGTAGCTTTCCCATTTTTTTAGGGGATCGAAAGGGAAGATGGGATAAACGATGTAATTGCCGTTATCTTCAAGAACAGGCTGGACGTCTTGATAGTGAATGATGGATACTTGATTGTTTGGCTTTTCAATCAGCGTAGAGAAGGAAACCTTTAAACCATTGGCAATCTTCCATAGAATCGCGACCGTCGGATTCGAATCACCACGTTCAATCTGACCGATCATCGCCTTGCTTACACCGGTGCGCTCTGCCATCTGCTCAAGACTGAAGCCACGCTCCCTTCGGATTTTTCGTATATTATCACCAATTTGAATCGGGAAATTTTCCATGCTAAAACTCCTCTTGTATACTATAGCGTCTATATGTATAATATAATAAATTATCAAAAAATTAAAATAGTAAATTACTTCTATTATAAAGGATGTGAGAGGATGGAGGCACTGCTTTCCACGAAAAAAGTGAGTGATTTTCGTCTGGGTCTGCAGGGAGGACTCAGCATTGCCATCGGATATATGCCTGTCGCGTTAACCTTTGGGTTGTTGGCACGGACAACCGGCCTCACGGTGACGGAAACGGTACTGATGAGCATGCTCGTGTTTGCAGGGGCTGCTCAATACATATCACTGAGTCTGATTGCGGTTGGTACAGGTATCTTTGAAATCATTCTTACAACGTTCATCGTAAACATCCGTCACTTCCTCATGTCGGCTTCTTTAAGTGAAAAACTCGAGGAAGACCGTTTGTTTAAAAAGCTTTTTTATGCGTTTGGTATTACGGATGAAACCTTCACGGTCATCAGTGTCAAAGATGGCAAAGTAAGAACGGGTTTTGCCGTCGGGGTGATGCTCATTTCATACGGGAGCTGGGTCGTGAACTCTGGTGTAGGTTACTTCATTGGGGAAATCCTTCCTGACTTTCTACAAGCGAGCATGATGGTCGCTCTTTATGCCATGTTTGTGGGACTCCTCGTTCCTTCCATGAAAAAAAGTGTGAAGGTCACGTTTTTAGCTGTCGTGGCGGGTGCGTTAAATAGCATCCTTCTTTTCACGACGAACCTTTCAAACGGCTGGTCGATTGTCCTGGCTACCCTCGTTTCAGCCGTGATTGTGGAATTGGTGGTTATGATGAAGGGAGGAGGGAGAACGAATGAATAGCACGGTTGTTTTGATGATCATCGGTATGGCGGTTGTCACGTATATTCCCAGAATGCTTCCTTTCCTCGTATTCAAAGGGAAAGAACTGCCTCCATTTCTTCAAGGGGTATTAAAGAATGTCCCCTTCGCTGTATTAGGCGCTTTAATTTTTCCTAGCATCTTGTTGATTCAAGAGGGGAATCTTATGTTTGGAGCCGTCGGGACGGCAGCCGCATTTGTCATTGCCTTTCTGGGTGCCAACGTCATCCTTGTGGTGATTGGGGCGATTTCTGTTCTGTCTTTGTATTCGGTATTCTTGATGTAAGCCGCGATTCGGATCGTGGTTTTTTTTTATTGGAAGGAGATGTCGCGATTTCTGCCGTAATGTGTTTAGGTTCTAAATCTTTGGACAGGGTATTACATATAGTAATGAAGACGAGAAGGGAGGAAATATGTTGGCTAAAAAATGGGCATTTCGTTCGATATCGGCTTATTTGCTATTAGGCATGCTTCTATATGGGTATTTATTTTTCGTGGCGGATTCTACTTTGCCTGACATGTACAAAGGAAGCAGTGCTGATCCAGCCACCTTTATGAATGATAAAGAAATCACGCTGAGTGAGGATTTCTCGAAAATCAAGAATCTCCTGTTTTTCTTATCCACTCCTTATGAATGGTTGTTTTATTTTCTGATCCTGATTCTAGGGGTCTCTCGTGTGTTTGAGAAGTGGGCAAGGGGAACGGTGAAAAATGGTTTCCTGCAAACGGCCATTTATTTGTTTTGGTTATCGATTGCTTCTTTCGTAGCGATTTTTCCTCTTCAGTATATTTCCTATAAAATTTCGAAGAGCTACAATATTTCCACTCAAACCTTTTCCATGTGGATGAAGGATGAGGTAACGGATTTCTGGGTGAATTACCTCCTCATGTTCATCATTGTATCGGTGTTATATGGATTGATGAAACGATTCAGGCAGCGCTGGTGGTTAGCGGCCTGGGCATTGTCGGTACCCTTTACGATTTTCATGATGTTCGTGCAGCCGGTTTTGATTGACCCGCTATATAATGACTTCTATCCACTGAAGGATAAAGCGTTGGAGGAACAAATCCTGACTCTCGCCGACAAGGCAAACATTCCAACGGACCACGTATTCGAAGTCGACATGTCGGAGAAAACGAATTCACTCAATGCTTATGTAACCGGAGTCGGATCCAATTCCCGGATCGTTCTTTGGGATACGACACTTGAAAAATTAACAGACAGGGAAATCCTGTTTGTGATGGCCCATGAAATGGCTCACTATGTGGAGAAGCACATCTATATCGGCATTGCCATATACCTGTTTCTATCCTTTTTCGGGTTATTCCTGACGGCCAAGCTGATGAGAGGCATCGTCGCCAATCATAAGGAGGACATGAAAGTATCGAGCGTGTCTAGCTTGAGCTCGTTACCTCTGTTCTTAATGATCACTTCCATGCTTCTGTTCACTGTCAGTCCCCTTAGCAACTGGATCTCCCGCTACCAGGAAACGAGGGCTGACCGATATGCAATAGAAATGACCGGTGACCAAGAGGCCGCCATCTCATCTTTCCAAAAGTTATCGAAGGTGGGATTGTCACAAGTGAACCCGCCTCTCTTGGTGAAAATCTTCCGTTACGGACATCCGACGATGCTTGAACGACTTTCTATGTTGGAACAGTACGAAGCGGAGAAAAAAGAAGAATAAAGAAAAAAGCCTGATCCCTCGGGATCAGGCTTTTTCTCTTTTACTGATAATCAGGCTCTTCGCTTTCTCTGTCATATAAGCGAAAATCACATCTTTATGATGAAGTCCGGAGTTGGTCAGTTCAGTTTCCAGCCATTCTTTTGATTTCCCAAGGAGCACCAGGTTCCGAGTTTGGATTTTGCCATCCACAATCACTGAAATCGGTAATCCCTCGTCATCTATTTTGAGGTTGAGATGCTGGACGGTCACAGGGGTGTTTTCCACCTTTGGAATGATGCTCACTTCACCGATGGGCTCGAGCATGGCATAGTCCACATCTGAAATCTTAGGGTAACCTTGTGAGCGTAGAATGGAGGTCAACTGAATCAGCGATATCTTGGATTTTTCCAAGTTATCCTCTAAAATCTCACCATTTTTAATCAGCAAGGTCGGTTCTCCAAGAAAGAAACGGTTTCCCCATTGACTCAAGGTCAGGAATGAAAAAAGTACATGCAGTCCTACTAAAATTGAGAGAGCCGCAATCGTCGGCCAGAATTCTGTGGAGATTAAGGGCTCAGAAGCAATGGTCCCGACTATGATGATGGCCACAAGATCATAAGGGGTCATTTGTACAATTGTGGATTTTCCCATCAGTCGCATAGCGGCTATGGTAATTAAGTAGAGGACAAGAACTTTTATAAGCAGCATCATCATATTCGCTCCAGATTTGTTTAGGTTAGCTATAGGATTTGCTATTAGAGTAGAAGTCATGCATGAAAAGGGGTACCAATGGCCCGTCCATTAAAAAAGGAATAGCTGACTCTGTGGAGAGTCAGCTATTATTTATCATCCGTAGCTTAGGTTCAGTTCGTTTAATTCTTTTGTTAATTTCATGAACAAAGGTTTATTTTTCTTATCCAGGGCGGCGTCAATGTCTGTCAGGAGTTTTGTCTTGCGCGTCATCAGAATGCTTTCATGCAGCACCATGTCAATATAGATCTCCATTACGCTTCTCTCAGCGGCTTTCTTCCGGGTCATGGCAGAAGCTTTCATCATTTCGGTATAGGACTTTTTGTTTTCCATATACGGTCACCCCTGAATTCTTTTTATTAGTATATGGGGTAAGTAGTAAAAATTCAACCAAAAAATTAAATATTCTGATAATTTTTTACTCATAAACGGGTGGCGTGCAGTAAATTTCAGAATTTTTAAAAATATGCGAGACAACCCTCGAAATTTATGGTATTATTTTGGTGAAAAATGTAAATGGAGGCGATGAAATGAGAGAAAAATCTCGAATTATAGAAGAATATGAAGTGAATCCCCATACGATGATTCTGCAGCCAATTGAGTACGGTGCCAGGACATTCACCAAAATCATAGAGGTAGATGACGTGCTGATCTCCCCATTCAAACCGTTTGATATCTTGAAGAAAAGCTGTGAATTCTTTGGTTCCTCCTATGAAGGACGAAAAGAAGGCACCAAGAGACTTACGGGTATAATCTACAAAGCTCCCATCATGGTGAATCCCCAGATGTCCATTTATCTCTTTCCAACATCATCTCCCGTCAAGCAAGAATGTGCCTGGGTTTCCCACACCCATGTTCGTGGGTATGAACGATCGACAAATGGATCAACGAAGGTATATCTTCAAAACAATGAGTCCTGCACGGTTCCGATCTCATACAGTTCCTTTGAAAATCAAATGCTCCGTACCTCTGATTTGCGTATCGCATATACACAGCGGGTTGCAGAAATGGAGAGTAAATATAATTCGAAGGTTCACACTGAAACGAGTAATATAAAAACGTTTTATCTTAATCCAAATATCAAAAAAGCCGATGCGTGAGATCGATCACGCTTCTTTTGTTGTGTCTGTTTTCGTTTCCAGGAATCGGCGAAACAAATAATGCCTCATTAAATCCTCCACCCGGTTGCGAAGGCGCGGATTAAAGTAATTATGATGTTCTTCATAACCTTTATAAAGGAACATATACATCGTAAAAGCATCATCTGATTGAATTCGCTCAACCTTCATCTTATTGGTCCTCATGTACTTTTTCACATGAGCGAGTTCTCCTTGGATGACCTTCATCGTCTCCTCTATCATTTCCAGATACGGTCGTTTTAATTTAAATGGACTGCTGTCGACGATTTGCAGGTCACGATTCAAAATCGTCAGTACCATCGGTAAATAAATCGCCTGTTCTAATATATTCCTGTCGTTCTCCGGGATTCTTGTCATATGAAAAGACTCCTTTTCATTTTGGTATAGAACAAATGTTCGTATTTTTATTTTACGTGGAATCCGATTTACTTTCAATAGGGAAAGTTGTAGAATTTGAATTTGTTTCTATTATGAAGGGCAGGTCGTATTTTTATCCATAAAGGGAAAAGTATTTCTAACGTCGAAATAATAATGGAACAGAAGAAAGGAAGGTGCAAGACCATGAATAAAGGAATTGAAATACAGGACCTCTACGAGTTAAAGGCCGTATCCGATCCAAGACTGTCTCCAAGCGGAGAAGAAGCCGTATTTGTCCAAACCATCATGTGTGAAGAAAAAAATGAGTATTTTTCAACCTTACATAGCATTCATCTGCAAGATCAAACCACTCGCCAATGGACTTTTGGGGAAGAAAGGATTTCATCTCCTAGATGGTCACCTGATGGGGGGACCATTGCTTTTGTCTCAAATCGTTCCGGAGTGAATCAGCTCTACGTCATCCATCGTGATGGAGGGGAAGCCGAGCAGCTGACGGATTATCAAAAAGGCGTTTCGAATCCTGTTTGGTCTCCTTGTAGTCAAAAGATCGCTTTCTCGATGCGGTTGGAGAAGGGGGAGTCTTTTGAAAAAAAGGAAGGCGAAGAAGAGAAATTAAAGCCATTCGTTACGACAAGCATGAAATATAAAAGTGATGACCGGGGTTTCAATGACAACTGCCACTCACAGATAGTAGTGCTGGAAGTGGCGTCGAAGAAATTAAGAAGAGTCACGGATGATGTCCATGATCACACTCTTCACTCCTGGTCTCCCGATGGAAAGCACATTGCGTTTTCAGTGGACAGAACAGAAGATAAAGATTTCTCCTTCCAGTCTAATTTATTTATTTTTCACCTTGAAACGAAGGAATATAAAAAGATTAATGGAGAATCGGGGTACTACGGAGAAGCAAGCTGGTCTCCCGATGGAAAGCATCTCGCCTACTTAGGGCATGGACGGAAATATGAGAATGCGACACAAGATAAGGTGTGGCTGCATCACCTTGAAACCGGCCACTCCATATGCCTGACAGAAAGCATGGATGTTCCTGTAGGAGACTATCTCAATAGCGACAGCATCCAAGGCTCATCTCAAGCTGGAATCCTGTGGTCACGGGACAATGAAAGCTTCTATTTCCTGGCATCTGATTCAGGAAATACGGTCCTTTACTACGCTCATATCGAAGGGGCCATCTACCCAGCATTGCTGCAGGAGGAGCAGCATGTATACGGATTCGACTTCGATTCCGATCGACAAGTAATGCTCGTCGCCATGAGTAAACCGACAGAACCCGGTGAATTGTATACTCTTCATGTCCCTACCGGAGAGTTGAAGAAAATGACCAACCTCAACGGGGACCTGGCGGGTCGTGAATTATCATCTCCTCAACCGTTTATGTACAATGGTGCGAAAGACTGGCCGGTACAAGGCTGGATCATGAAGCCGGCCGGTTATGAGGAAGGAAAGAAATATCCACTGATCGTTGAAATCCACGGAGGCCCCCACACCATGTATGGGAACACTTTCTTTCATGAGTTCCAAGTGCTTGCAAGCAAAGGGTATGCTGTTTTATATGTGAATCCAAGAGGAAGCCATGGCTACGGGCAAGAGTTCGTAGATGCCGTAAGAGGAGATTACGGCGGTGGGGATTACGAGGATATCATGGCAGCAGTCGAGTACGCCCTGGAGGAATTTTCGTTTATTGATGAAACTCGCTTAGGTGTGACCGGTGGGAGCTACGGAGGATTCATGACCAACTGGATCATCGGCCACAGCGATAAATTTAAAGCAGCCGCCACCCAGCGGTCCATCAGCAATTGGATCAGCTTTTACGGAGTGAGTGATATCGGCTATTACTTCTCAGAGTGGCAAATCCAAAGCGACCTCGGCGACATCGAAACCCTTTGGAAGCATTCACCCCTTGCTTATGTGAAGAATATGAACACACCCCTATTAATACTTCACAGCGAAAAGGACTACCGTTGTCCGATCGAGCAGGCGGAACAGCTATTCATCGCATTGAAACGTGAGAAGAAAGATGTGAGATTTGTGCGTTTCCCTGAATCCAATCATAATTTGTCCCGGACTGGAAAGCCTTCTTTGAGGGAAGCGAGGTTACAGGAGATTGTGGATTGGTTCGGTAAGCATTTATAGAGGGGAGAGCTGTCATTCCTGGATGGGGATGGCAGTTTTTTTTAGGGAGAAACGGGGAAGGAAGAATAAAAATATTGGACGAGCGTGGAGAGACTATTCTGAAAGTCGATAATAAAATGGGAAAGTCGATAATATATGGGGCGAAGTCGATAATAAAATGGGAAAGTCGATAATATATGAAGCAAAGTCGATAATAAATTGTAAAACTCGATAATATATGACGTGATGTCGATAATATCGACCGTACGGAGCCGAGGAATCCTTGTCTGGATTGTTTAGAGAAGCAATTTATCAACCGTTTGCCGATTTATCACCTTGAGAAATACTTTTATCTGCCATATTCTCATTTTACCTGCCAAAAATTAAATATATCTGCCATTGTGCGTAATTCGACAAGTTTCACAAAAAACCTACGAACGAACGAACCCAAATCCAAATAATATTCCAGAACCCGTCCCAAAAAATAACCCCCCACAAAACGTTTACATCCCCCCTTATTAGGCAAGGTTATAATAATAAAACCAACAATAGACAACAATGTGGAAATCCTGATCCGGTGTGATATGATGAAAATATAAGTAACGATATAACGAAATGAGTTTATTTGTTCATGGTCGTTTAAGGGGAAACATATAATATGGATATAAATAAGATAAAAGACTGGTTTACGCTTGAGAATATGATGGACTTGATTCAGCAGTATCGTTCCTTTGGACCGATTCCTGGGATCCTGCTGCCGCTGTTGGAAGCATTTCTTCCATTCCTGCCCCTTGTCGTGTTTGTGACAGCCAATGCAAATGCATTTGGGTTATGGTGGGGGTTTCTGTTTTCGTGGATCGGGGCTACGCTTGGTGCGCTCATTGTGTTTCTGTTAGTACGAAGGTATGGGGAAACCCGATTTTTTCGTTTCCTGAGAAGGAACCGCCAAGTGAAACGATTGACCAAATGGGTAGACAAGCATGGGTTTGGCCCGTTGTTCATTCTCTTATGCTTTCCCTTTACACCCTCTGCGGTGGTGAATGTGGTGGCGGGATTGTCGTCGATCAGCATCGCTCAATATATGCTTGCGGTGGTTACGGGGAAAATGGTGATGATTTTTACCATAAGTTTTATCGGATATGATATTATATCATTAGTAAGACAACCAATGCGTACTGTGATCGTTGCAGCCATTATCTTTGTGCTATGGTTTGTAGGGAAACGAATTGAGATACATCTGAATAAGAAGATGGAAATAGACCAACGAATTGAACGGAAAAAGCAGGAGGAATCAAATTGAGAGAAGAGGTAAAAAGAGAAGGACTCGAATGGATAAAAGCCTTAGGAATTGGACTGATCATCTTTGTCATCATCCGAACCTTTCTCTTCTCCAACTATGTAGTCGAAGGTGAATCGATGATGCCGACACTACAGGATGGAAATAAGCTTGTTGTGAACAAAATCGGTTATCATATTGGAGACTTGGATCGCTTTGATGTTGTCGTCTTTCATGCGAATGAGAACGAGGATTATGTGAAACGAATCATCGGACTGCCCGGCGATAAGGTCGTTTATAAGGACGATAAGCTTTATATTAACGGGGAGTACTATCCTGAACCCTATTTAGAGAAATTCAAGCAGGAGTATATCGGAAATAAGCTGACGGGTGACTTTACGCTTGAAGAAATCACAGATGAGCAAACGGTTCCCGAAGGAAAAGTATTTGTTCTTGGAGATAACCGCCGGGGAAGCATGGATAGCCGTTACTTCGGGTTCATAGACCGGGAACAGATCGTCGGGAAAGTGGATCTTCGTTATTGGCCTATCAACGAATGGGATATACAATTCAGAAACTAAAGATATGGCAATGCTGTTCAATACATGAACAGCATTCTTTTTTTAAAAGATTTTTCGCGTTTGCGGACTGTGGAAAGGATGCTAACTCGAAAAGTGATTATTTCTATATTGCAGCATTAGATAAGATCTGGGATGTCCCTGTCACTTTAATCCCACTCATAAACGCTTTAACAAACTCCTCATCCCACTGTGTCCCTGTGCCTTCTTCCAAAATGGAGAGGGCTTTTTCGATAGGCATTCCTTTTCGATAAGGGCGATCAGAGGTCATGGCGTCAAAGGCATCGGCAACAGCAATTAATCGGCCGAACACGGGAATCTCGTCTCCTTTTAATCGATCCGGGTATCCGCAGCCATCCAAGCGCTCATGGTGATGCTTGATCCCGGGTAAGATGGGGAGGAGATCTTCGGTTAATTGAACGCCTTTGACAATTTCCTCGCCAATGACAGGGTGGCGCTTGATTTGCTCAAACTCTTCATTGGTCAATTTACCTTCCTTTAAAAGCACATCATCCCGGATTCCTATTTTTCCAATGTCGTGAAGGAGGGCCGATTTATTGAGTAAGTCGATGTCTTTTTGAGACCAGTTGCATTGTTTGGCAATTATAACAGAAAACTCCGCAACGCGTTTAGAATGTCCGGCCGTATATGGGTCCCGTGCATCCAATGTACCTGCTACCACTGCAAAAAATTGATCGAGCAGCTGCTGGTTTTTCTGATCTCTCAGGTTGATGGCTCCTACCATGTGGTTAAAGCCGGAAAATAAATGAGAAAACTCATCGGTGTATGTATTCACTACGGGTGAAACATGCCCCTCTTCTACTTTTTCAAAACGGGCTACAAGCTCTTTTACGGGTGCTTCGATACTTTTGAAAATAAGGAGGGCTCCATAGAAAGCTAGAATTGTAATGATGAAAATCAGAGTCCCTGCCCATTTCCAGTAGTCTACTAAAAGAGTGGAGTCCGCAATCGATAAGCGAATCTGTGAAGCTAATGAAAAAAGCAGGATTGGAAACAGGGCAAGAAACAGGGCAGCCGCTAAGATTTTTCTTTTTAAACTGATAAATAGGGTGGACTGACTCGACGGATCGACTCCGTATGTTTCAACTGTTTTTCGAATAAGGTCCACTTGGAGGGAATGACAAGCTCTAAAGGTTAAGAAAAATTCAATCAAAGCATGAAGAATCGCCACTAAAAAGGCGCCGCACCAGGCATAAAAAATGTAGGTGTACGGAATTGACAACCATTCTGCGTTGATGCTGATAACCGTCAAGAAAGTAGACGGAAGGGCAAGCCCCAGAAAGTGGGGAAGCATGATTCGTTTAACTGTTAAAAGTGGGAACCTTTCCACTTGTTGATAGGCAGTTGAGAAAAGGTCCAGACTTAGTGTTGATGTCTTCTTTTTATAGACGAGCTTTATCGGACGAATATGCTTCTGATACACCAAAAATTCACAGCTGAACATCGTGACGATTGAAAGGGTGATAATGCCCCCCATTGTTAATAGTTCTCTTTCATTAAGGGCAAGGGTTTGGAAAATGAATACAGATCCAACACCAAAGACAGCTATAAAACTCCCGATTAGATAATTGTTAATGATTGTACGTTGAAACTGCTGAAATACATTCAAGGATGAATCCTCCAATTTCACTAACATTTAGTAGATTCATTATATAGGAAATTTGGAGGGTGGGACATACAGTTATAGAAGTTTGTTCTATTTTAAAGAAAGTCGGTGATGTCATTACTCTATTCATACTTCCGAATCTATAAACTTAAACCCACGTGTAACTCATTTTTAACTCCCCTCACCTGATATATCACACACCTGATATAGGAAATCGTCTTCGTACAATTGAAGAAGTGATGATGGACAGGGAGAAAACATTACCGGTTCTTGTTTTAAGAGGGGATCGGGATTATGTGATCACAAAAGAAATGACAGAGGAAATCGTCGAAGATATAGGAGAAAACGCTACATTTGTTGAATTAAAGAATAGTGGGCATTCACCGCTCATCGATAATGTAGATCAAATGCTTCCGGCAATGACATCATTTTTGCAGATGAAGGAGGAACTGGCATGAGACTGGAAGGGAAAGTAGCCCTCATAACGGGTGCAGCGAACGGAATCGGTTATGCCGCAGCAGAAATTTTTGTGAAGGAAGGGTGCTGCGTTGCCCTCGTTGATTTCAATCAGGAGCTGGGCGAGGAAAAAGCCCGACAGCTGAATGAACTGGGAACGGGGAAAGCAGCCTTTTTTCAAGGGGATGTAGCTGATCGCTCTTCTGTTGATTCTTTTGTAAAAGAGGTAAAAGAGCAATTTGGGAAAATCGATATTTTAATTAACAATGCTGGAATCACAAGGGACGGAATGATTCATAAGTTATCACCGGAAGATTTTCAAAAAGTGTTGGATGTGAATTTGACAGGTGTGTTTAATTGTACCCAAGCGGTTCTCCCCCATTTGATTGAAAATGGAAAAGGGAAAATCATAAACACATCTTCAGTAAGCGGGGTTTACGGAAATGTCGGTCAAACCAACTATGCTGCAACAAAAGCTGCGGTTGTGGGGATGACGAAAACATGGGCGAAGGAATTAGGCCGCAAAGGGATCAACGTGAACGCAGTCGCGCCTGGATTCACCGAAACGAGCATGGTGGAAGGCGTTCCGGAAAAGGTCATCGAGCAAATGAAAGCGATGATTCCCCTTGGAAGATTAGGGAAACCGGATGATATCGCGAAAGCATATTTGTATCTGGCATCTGATGACAGTGACTATGTGAATGGAACCGTCCTCCATGTAGATGGCGGCATCATGATGTAACTGATAGGAAAGGGAAGTGACAAGATGAGAAATGTAGTGATTACATCGGCTCTACGTACGCCGGTCGGTGCATTTGGTGGAGCTTTCAAGGATCTGCTCCCGACGGATCTGATTGTACCTGTTATGAAAGAAGCGGCTAAAGCAAGCGGATTGTCGGCAAGTGATATTGATGAAGTGATCCTCGGGCATTGTATTCAAAGGACAGATCAGCCTAACACGGCAAGAACGGCAGCGTTACTTGCAGGGTTTGACGACACGACGACCGGCTTTACGATTCAACGCCAATGTGCCAGTGGAATGCAGGCGATCATTTCAGCAGCCATGCAAATCCAAACAGGCTTATCTGATATTGTCCTGGCAGGCGGGGTGGAAGCGATGAGCTCCAGTCCGTATATTTTGAAGCAGCACCGATTTGGTCAAAGATTGCAACATGGAGAAATTCGTGATTCGGTTTGGGAGGTCCTAGAAGACCCCATCCACGGCATCATGATGGGCGAAACAGCGGAGAACCTGGCGGAAATTCACTCGATTACCCGTGAAGAGCAGGATGAGTATGCAGTGTTAAGCCATGAGCGGGCAGCAGCCGCGATGGAGAATGGATATTTCGATTCTCAGATCGTTCCACTCACCGTGAAGGAACGAAGAGGAGAAAAGGTCATTGATAAAGATGAAAGCCCACGAGCTGGATTGATGGTAGAAAAACTGCAGAAATTAAAGCCTGCATTCCGGGAAGGCGGCACGGTGACTGCGGGGAACTCTTCAAGCCTGAATGATGGAGGGGCGGCACTGATTCTTATGAGTGAGGAAGAAGCCCGGCGAAGAGGACTTCAGCCTCTTGGAAGAATCGTTGGCTACTCAGTAGCAGGTGTGGATCCGAAAGTGATGGGAATCGGTCCCGTACCCGCCATTCAAAAAGGACTACATACAGCGGAAAATTGGTCATTGGATGATATTGAATTATTTGAAATTAATGAAGCATTCGCAGCTCAATATTTAGCCGTCGAAAAAGAGCTTGGTCTGGACCGTGAGAAAGTGAATGTCAATGGCAGCGGGATCAGTATCGGTCACCCAGTCGGCTGCACAGGTGCACGACTTGTCGTTTCTTTACTGCATGAATTGAAGCGTCGTGAATTAAAAAAGGGAATTGCGTCATTATGTGTAGGCGGTGGCATGGGCGCTTCGGTATTGGTTGAAGGGATGTAAGAAGAGAAAGTGCTGGCTCCGAATGGGCCAGTGCTTTTTTTATGGGATCTTTAGTGTGAAAATACGCTGGAAGAGTGAGAAATAGGCAAGCGGGATTGACTTCTAAAGAAAAAACGGTTTTGGAATGGGCATGTAATCAGCATTTATTTTCAAATTTGGATGTTTTGTTTTCAATAATTGAATTTTATTTTCAATTTTCATCGTTTTATTTTCAAATGTGCAATTTTATTTTCAAATTAAGAATTTGATAGTTTCCAAGAGATGAATTTTGACACTCAAGAGATGATGATAAACCTGATATTATCGACATTCCCGGTTATATTATCAACAATTCGGATTTATTATCGACTTCCGACACTTTATTATCGACTTTTCAAATTTATTATCGACATTCCCGCATTTATTATCGACTTTTCAAAAAAGCTCATTATTCAAACAGGACCGGCAACACGATCCATCCCCTCCCGAAAACCCGTCCGCACCTATTATGGAATGAACGCATCCCCTCCTGCCATACACATCACAAACCCTATGATAATAGACTCATTTTCTGGGATTTACACAAAATTTACCCTATTTTGACAATATGTAATGTACGCTAAATGTATAGTCATATTAAGAGGAGGCGAAGCAATTTGAAGATTGTAAACAAAAAGCTCATCAGCATTTTTTCTATTTTAATTATTTTTATGATTGCTTGTGGTCAAGTATCTCCAAGTCAAATGAGTGCAGCTGGAAATGGGACGTGGAGTTCGCCATTTACGGTTGATCAGGCATTATCCAATCAGAATGGCTCCACTCAGTCAGTGGAAGGGTATGTGGTCGGGCAGCCAACCTCTACGTCATCCGTTGTCACAAGTAATTTTCCAAATGATTACGCACTTGCCTTGGCGGATTCACCGTCTGAATCCAACACGGATGAGATGGTCTATGTTCAAATTCCATCCTCTTACCGTTCAAACTTTGGATTGCAAAGTAACCCTGGACTGATGGGTGAAAAAATCAAAGTGACCGGCAGTTTAACGGCCTATTTCTCTCATCCCGGGGTGAAGTCTGCGTCAGCATTTGAATCAGTGGAAGATGGCGGCACTGATCCTACCGATCCTCCAACCGAACCAACAGACCCGCCAGCCTATGAAGAATACTACAACACAGCTGAAGGAAAAACGGGATCTTCTTTAAAAACAGCACTACATAACATCATCGATGATCATCAAACCCTTTCCTACAGTGATGTATGGGGAGCATTGCGTAACACAGATGAAGATCCGAACAATCCAAACAATGTGATACTCCTATACTCAGGCCGTTCCCAATCGAAAACGACAAACGGCGGTGGAGTCGACGACTGGAACCGTGAGCACGTGTGGGCGAAATCCCACGGTGACTTCGGAACGGCGCAAGGACCAGGGACGGACCTTCATCACTTGAGACCGACAGATGTAACGGTCAATTCCACAAGGGGAAATCTTGACTTTGATAATGGTGGAACTCAGCATAGCGAAGCGCCAGGCAACTATTATGACGGGGATTCCTGGGAGCCTCGTGATGAAGTGAAAGGTGACGTTGCCCGCATGATTTTCTACATGGCCGTCCGCTATGAAGGAGACAGCGGAGAGTTGGATTTAGAAATCAATAACAACGTCAACAATGGAAGTGCCCCTTACCACGGGAAAATGTCCGTTCTTCTTCAATGGAATGAACAGGACCCTGTCGATGAAAGGGAAATCAGACGCAACGATATCATCTTCGAACAATATCAAGGAAACCGTAACCCATTCATTGACCACCCCGAGTGGGCGGAAATGATTTGGTAAGTTTAAAAGAGCCTGGAATTTTTCCGGGCTCTTTTTTTGAACGAATGGCGGTGGATGGACATGGTACGAAACTTTTTCAAGGGCATTAAAGGAATCGGAAAGGAACTCCTCGAAATACATACGTCGAGGTGAAAAAACATGAAACGGCTATTGACGGGTACAAGGATTTATCTTTCCGGATTTCAGGAAGAAGATGTTACGGCCATAAGGGAATGGAATCAAAATGAAGAAGTTCAGAGGTTACTGGATGCTCTTCCCCATAAGCCGAAAGCAGAGGAAGACATAAAAAAATGGATGGGGGATCCCGGGGAAAACGCCTTTCGTTTTGCCATTCGTTTAAAGGAGGATGGCAGGATCATAGGCTATGTCGAATTGGACGGTATTCTGTGGACCCATCGTGTGGGCTGGGTAGCCATTTCCATCGGTGACGAGCAGACATGGGGAAGTGGATACGGCAAGGAAGCCATGGAGTGTCTCTTGGCATATGCCTTTCATGAGTTGAATTTACACCGTCTTCAATTAACGGTATTTTCGTATAATGAGAGAGCGATCCGTTTATACGAATCACTCGGATTCACGAAAGAAGGAAGCTATCGGCAATTCCTGCAAAGAGACGGGAATCGTTTTGACATGCTTTTATATGGACTATTAGTGGATGAATGGGAAGATAATGTGAAAGAAGGGTGATGATGTCCTTCTTTTTTTGGGTGTGTGATAGGGAGGTGGGATCGAGCGCTCAGTCATCTTCCTTTATTTGTTAAATGACGCAATACCCATCCGGAATGACGCAAAATCAATAAAAGACGCAATTCCCTTCCGAAAAGACGCAATAAAATTCAAAACGACGCAATTAACCAAAAAAAGACGCAATCGCCTTCCCAAAAGGCGCAATTAACTACCCACTGGATAGGTAAGTGGGTATAAAGGCACTACAAAGCTCCTCGATTTATCCAGCTGACACAATAAACGGACAACCAAACGAAAGGAGGACAATATGTGAACATAACCGGCTTTAATCATCTGACAATCAACGTTAGTAATTTAGAAGAATCGCTGACTTTTTATATGGAAACCCTGCAGGCAATACTTGTCCATAAAGGGAGAAGGGATGCTTATCTGGAATGGGGTCCGATTTGGATCTGTCTCCAGGAAAAAGACAGCCTCGGAGCGTCCAGGGGATATGGGGTCGATCACATCGCCTTTTCCATCAGTGAAGAAGGTTTTTTTGAGGCTGTTCAACGTTTGAAGGAGAAGGAAGCGTGTATTGTAAGGGGACCTTTAAGAAGAGGGAAAGGATGGAGTGTCAATTTTCTTGCCACGGACAATGTCCAATTCGAGCTCCACACCTCAAATCTTCAGGAAAGAATGGAGGACTGGCACTAACCCCCCATCCCCCATCTCCTCCGACCCACATACAGCAATCCTCCCATCCAGGCATGAAACAAAAAGCATCCCAGTAACAGAAACAACGATTGAACGTAAGTCAGCTGCATGATTACTAAAGGAGCTAAGCTGGTCCCCCCTAATAAAAGAAATGAGTAAAGACTGAGAGCCTGGCTTCGGTCTTCGCCACTCATATCTCCAATAAGGGTAATCACCGTTGGGATCAACAATGAGATGCCGGAAACAAATAGGACAGAAGAAAGAACGATGATAAAGGGGTCACTCAAATGCACATAAATGAAAGCAATGGACACACTCGTAATAGAGATGGTTACACCAATAAAAAGTGTCTTATAGACTCCAATGGCTTCAAGGAGTCGGCCGGTAAAGAGCGATAATCCGACGCCGATCAATCCGACTGCCCTGATGAGAAAGAGTAGATCGGGACTTCCGGACAAGTACCTGGTCAAGCTGTCATAATAAGCAATAAAAGAGGCGAGAAGTGTGAGAACAATACCGTAGCAGAATAAGAGCTCTTTTCTCATAAGGAGTTTATAGATCGTGACGATTTGGTGTGTGACGGAAACGGATCGAGTGGAGGTTGTAGGCAGCGTTTGTTTTCCTATAAAAAACAAGGAGACGTACACCAATGAGAAAAAGAAGAACACAATCGTCCAATGGCTGAAGCGTGTGATTCCCTCACTTAGTATTTGCCCAAGGATGCCCGAAAAGAGAAATCCGGAATTGATAAATGCCAGAAGCAAGGTTCTCTTTTTTCCTGAAAACAAATCATACGTATAGGCAAAGGCGACGGGTGCAAAGCTACCCAGACAAAATCCTTGAATTCCCCGTGTGATAAATAAACTCCAGAAATCATCGGCAAGGCCTACCAGGCCTGTTGAAATCCCGGAAGCAAACATTCCCCAGACGAGAATCTCTTTTTTTCCAAACCGATCGGCGCTATTGGCAAAAGTCAGAAGTCCACAGGCGTAGAAAAAGATAAATGAGCTACCTGCAATAACGACTTCACTTTGTGGGATGGAAAGGGAGGAAGCGATATTCCCGTATATGGGAAGGAACGTATAGATATTGCATGCTACCATAACCGCCATTACCACAAGAACAAAAGCGATTCTGTTAAAATATTGATTTATCATGCCATCACCTCCCTCTTTTTACTGTATGCGGATGTTCCAAATTTTTTCAATAAAGATTGAGGCGGGAAAGATTTGTTCCTGTGTACTATAATGAACCTATACAAAAATTCAACCTGCCTCTTGGTTACAATAGATTAGTATAAGAAAAGGAGTGAGAGGATGGCTGTACGTTTTATTCTCGGACGCTCTGGTACGGGGAAAACCCATCGCATATTAGATGAGATGAAACAGAGCTTATTGGTAGCGCCGAATGGGGATCCCATCATTTACATCGTACCGGATCAGATGTCCTTTATATCGGAATACGAGCTTGTCAACACACCAGGATTAAACGGGATGATTCGCGGACAAGTGTTCAGTTTCACCCGACTCGCGTGGAAAATCCTACAGGAAACCGGTGGGATGAGCCGCTATCACCTATCCGATGTCGGTTTAAATATGATGATTCGAAAGATTATAGATGAAAACAAAGATCGTCTCCATATTTTCTCGAAGGCCGCGGATAAGCCGGGTTTCATTCACCATGTAGAATCTATGTTGACGGAATTTAAGCGCTATTGCATTTCGCCTCGGGATCTCCAGTCACTTGATGGAGAAGATGAGCGGGAGTCGAAGGTGCTGAAGGATAAGCTTCACGATCTTGAATTGATTTATGGGAAATTCGAGGAGAAGCTCGAGGGCAAATACATTGATTCAGAAGATTACTTTCAATTGTTGGCTGATAATGTGAAAAACTCTGAACTTCTCAGGCGGGCAGAGATCTACATAGATGGCTTTCATAGTTTCACTCCACAGGAATATCTCATTATCGATCAGCTTATCCGGCATAGCAAGAAGGTGACGGTTGCCCTCACCACGGATCCGGAACAGCAATTGGACGCTATGAACGAATTGAGCTTGTATCGAATGACGAACGAATCCTACCATACTCTTAAGGATATTTGCTATGGAGCAGGGAAATCCGTAGAGGAAGATGTGTTAGTGAAGCCGATTCGCTATCATAATGACACGATGTTGCATCTCGAACGTCATTTTGAGGACCGGCCAACTGTTCCATGCGAAGAATCAAAAGGATCCATTGAGTTTCTGGAAGCCTCTAATCGCCGGGCAGAGGTCGAAGGGGTCGCAAGGGAAATACGGAAGCTTGCCCGGGAAAAGGGATATCGCTACAAGGATATTGCAGTGCTGGTTCGAAACAGCCAGGACTACCGTGATAAGGTCGAAACGATTTTTCAAGATTATAGTATTCCGTTTTTCCTTGATCAGAAGCGGACAATGTTGAATCACCCTCTGATCGAGCTGATCCGTTCGACTATGGAAATCATGAACACGAACTGGAGATATGAGCCTGTATTCCGGGCGGTGAAAACAGACCTTTTGTTCCCTTATCAAAAAAATCCAACCGATCTGCGTGAAAAAATGGACCGTTTGGAGAACTATGTGTTGGCTTACGGTATCAAAGGAGATCGCTGGACGAAGAAAGACCGCTGGAAATACCGCCGCTTCCGTGGTCTTGAGCATGTGGATGCACCACAAACCGACCGTGAAAGGGAACTTGAGCATGAAATCAATGAGCTGCGTTTATTTATTTCTGCGCCGATCATCCGTCTTGGAAAACGGTTGAAAAAGCAATCTACAGGACGTGAATTCTGTGAAACTCTCTATCTTTATCTGGAAGAGTTGGATATTCCGGCTAAACTTGAACGTATGCGTATGGAAGCAGAAGATAAAGGCGACTTGATTGCGGCAAGGGAGCACGATCAAGCGTGGTCAGCCGTAATGGACTTACTTGATCAATATGTAGAAATGCTCGGCAATGAGGAAACGACGATGAAGAAATTCTCGTCCATTTTGGATGCAGGAATCGAAACGATGCAGTTCTCGTTAGTTCCCCCTGCCATCGATCAGGTCATTATTGCAGATCTTGAGAAATCAAGGCTCGGAGATATTAAAGCAGCCTTCATCATCGGAGCGAATGATGGTGTGCTGCCGGCGAAAATGAATGAAGACGGAGTCCTGTCGGATGAAGATCGCGAATCGTTGATCAATAGGGGCTTCAAGATAGCACCCAGCAACAGGACGAAGCTGCTGGACGAGGAGTTTGTAGCATATAAAGCCTTTACGACTCCGAGTGAACGATTATTCGTCAGCTATCCGATTGCCAATGAAGAAGGAAAAGCGTTATTAGCATCCTCTTTCATCAAAAGGCTGAATGAAATGTTTCCGGATGCAAATACGAAGCTTCTATTCAATGAACCGTCCGAGCTTTCCGAGGAAGAGCAGCTTCATTATGTATGTCATCCCAATGTGACGATTTCTCATTTAACGTCGCAATTACAAATGAAGAAACGTGAATATCCGATCTATGATTTCTGGTGGGATGTGTATAACTTCTATGCAACGTCAAATGATTGGAAATGGCATTCACAGCATATTTTATCCAGTCTCTTCTACCAGAATCGGGCGAATCAGCTTTCAGAGGATACGAGCAGGGATCTGTATGGTGACCACATTTTAGCGAGTGTATCCCGAATGGAGCTGTTCCATAGCTGTCCGTTTTCTCATTTTGCGAGTCATGGGTTGAAGCTTAGAGAGCGGGATTTCTTTAAACTGGAGGCACCCGATATCGGGGAAATGTTCCACTCCGCTCTTAAATGGATATCAGAAGAAGTGGAGCGTCATGGTCTCACCTGGGCATCCTTATCAAAAGCCCAGTGTCTCAAGCTTGCTAAAGAAGCCGTATTGATGCTGGCACCGAAGCTTCAGCATCAGATTCTATTAAGCTCTAACCGCCATTATTACATCGCTCAGAAGCTTGAGCAAATCATCAGCCGTGCGAGCCTAATTCTTAGTGAGCATGCAAAGGCGAGTGGGTTTGTTCCTGTTGGGGTGGAGCTTGGATTTGGTCCACAAGCGACCCTGCCTCCGTTCCAGTTCCAGCTGAGAAATGGAACGAAAATGGAGCTACAGGGAAGGATCGACCGGGTAGACAAAGCAGAGGATGCAAGTGGAGTTTACCTCAGGATTGTTGATTACAAATCGAGTGCGAGAGATTTGGATATGACGGAAGTGTACTACGGATTAGCTCTTCAAATGCTGACATATTTAGATATTGTGCTGACGAATTCCAAGCAATTTGTCGGGAAGGAAGCGAAGCCTGCAGGCGTGCTCTATTTCCACGTTCACAACCCTATGATCAATAGCAAGAAAATCTTGACGATGGATCAGATTGAAAAGGAAATATTTAAGAGTTTTAAGATGAAGGGACTTGTTCTTGGGGATTCCAATATCGTTCGTTTGATGGATCAAACATTGGATACGGGAAGCTCTGACATCATCTCGGCTGGAATCAAGAAGGATGGATCACTATCCTCCCGTTCGAAAGCAGCTTCACAGGAAGACTTTCACTATATGCAGAAGCATGTGAGAAAGCTCTATGAAGCGTCAGGGAACCGGATCGTTTCAGGGGAGACCAATATTACTCCTTACAAGCTGAAGGACCGTACACCATGTCAGTTCTGTTCTTTCCGTTCCGTTTGTCAATTCGACCAGTCCCTGGAGGAAAACGAGTACAGAGTGCTGCCAACGGCAAAACCGGAAGATCTATTAAAGAAAGTAAGAGAGGAGGTAGAGTCCAATGAGTAATGGTACGATTCCGGCGAAGCCTGATCATGTTACATGGACAGACGATCAGTGGAAAGCGATTTGGGCAAAAGGCCAGGACATTCTCGTAGCAGCTGCTGCAGGATCAGGGAAGACCGCAGTACTTGTAGAGAGGATCATTCAGAAAATCCTCTCTGAAGAAGATAGGATGGATGTGGATGAACTATTGGTTGTAACCTTTACCAATGCATCTGCCGCTGAGATGAGACATCGGATCGGGCAGGCATTGGAAAAAGCAATTGATGAGGATCCCCACTCCCATCATTTACGAAAGCAGCTGAGCTTACTGAACCGGGCTTCCATTTCTACTCTTCACTCTTTTTGCCTGGAAGTGATTCGTAAATATTACTATCTTATCGATATCGACCCGGGTTTTCGGATTGCTGATGAAACAGAAGGGGATCTCCTCCGTGATGAAGTGCTTGATGAGCTGTTTGAAGAGGAATATGGTAAAGAACATAACCATGATTTCTTTAAGCTGGTAGATACGTTTACGAATGATCGAAGTGACGGAGCACTTCAAGAAATGATTCGAAAGCTTTATGATTTTTCCCGCTCTCATCCGAACCCCGATGAGTGGCTAAGAGGGTTAAAAGAAATGTATGAGGTTGAAGAGGGGGTAGAAATTGATCAGCTTTCCTTTATACAACCCCTAATAACCGATATTAAGTTACAGCTACATGGGGCGAAAAGCCTGTTCCAGCGTGCATTGGATCTGGCCCGTGTACCTGGAGGGCCAGGCCCGAGGGCGGAAAACTTCCTAAGCGATATTGAGATCGTCGAGAGTCTAGAGGAAAGCCTCCATATTTCTTGGAACGCTTTATACGAAACCATTCAAACTTTACCCTTCACCAAGCTAAAAGCTTGCCGGGGGGATGATTATAACAAGGATATCGTTGATGAAGCGAAAAAGCTTCGGGACCAAGGAAAGAAAATGTTAGAGAAGCTCCAGGAGGATTTCTTTGCGAGAAGGCCGGAGTCATTCATCGAAGACATGAAAAAGATGAAGGAAGTGATTCACACACTGGCAGAAGTGGTGGTGGAATTCGGCAAACGTTTCCGGCAGGTGAAAGAAGAAAAGGGACTTGTGGACTTTGCTGATTTAGAGCATTTTTGTCTCGACATTTTAAGAGACCCTGCTTCAGATGCTTTACTTCCTTCAGAGGCTGCAAAGCAATATAAAAATAAATTCAAAGAAGTACTGGTCGATGAATATCAGGACACGAATATGGTCCAGGAATCAATTCTTCTTCTTATTACAGAAGAACGTGAAAAAGTGGGGAATCGCTTTATGGTAGGAGATGTGAAGCAGTCCATCTACCGCTTCCGATTGGCAGAGCCCAACTTATTTTTAGGAAAGTATACCCGCTTTCTTCCAGTAAGCGGGGAATCGGGATTAAAGATCGATCTATCTCAAAACTTCAGAAGCAGGAAGGAAGTATTAGAGGGAACCAACTTTTTATTTAAGCAAATTATGGGATCCTCTGTCGGTGAGATGGAATACAACCGGGAAGCAGAGCTTGTGAAAGGTGCCCCTTATCCTGAAGAGAAAGAGTATCCGATCGAAGTAGCAATCATTAATCAGGAATCAGAGGAAGTTTCTGGTGATGACGAAGAATTGTCCATTTTTGACGAGGGTGATATTGAGAAATCGGTACTTGAAGCCCGCTATATGGCAAACAAGGTGAAGGCCATGATTGAAGGGCGTACACCGATCTATGATGCCAAAACAAAAACCGAGCGTCCGATTCAGTACAAGGATATTGTGATTCTGCTCCGTTCCATGCCTTGGGCGGCAGAAATTATGGAAGAATTCAAACAGCAGGGGATCCCGATATATGCGAATCTGTCTACTGGTTATTTTGAAGCAACAGAGATTGCGATTATGCTCTCACTCCTGAAAGTGATTGACAATCCGTATCAGGATATCCCCCTGGCTTCGGTTCTTCGTTCTCCGATTGTTGGACTGGACGAGCAGGGGCTTGCAAGCATTCGGATCCATTCCAGAGCGGGAACGTATTACGAAGCCTTGAAGAAATTTGCAAGTGAAAAACCAAATAACGCACGTGAAGAAGGAACATTTGAAAAGGTCAAAGTGTTTCTGTATCATCTGCAAAACTGGCGGACCAAGGCTAGACAAGGTTCGGTTACGGAGCTGATTTGGCAATTGTACCGGGACACCCGATTCTATGATTATGTCGGAGGGATGGCCGGCGGGAAACAGCGACAGGCAAATCTTCGGGCACTATACGATCGTGCCCGCCAATACGAATCAACGTCCTTCAGAGGGTTATTCCGCTTCCTGCGATTCATTGATCGGATGAGGGAGAGAGGAGATGACCTCGGGGTAGCGCGAGCTCTCAGTGAACAGGAGGATGTGGTCCGCTTAATGACCATTCACTCCAGTAAAGGACTTGAGTTCCCAGTTGTCTTTGTCGCTGGCACATCGAAGCAATTCAATCTTATGGACTTGAACGCTTCCTATTTATTAGATAAAGATCTGGGTTTGGCTGCAAAGTATACAGACCCGGGAAAGCGAATCAGTTATCCATCCCTACCTCAGCTGGCATTTAAGCGAAAGAAGCGCATGGAGGCCATCTCAGAGGAAATGCGGGTGCTCTATGTTGCGTTAACCCGTGCAAAAGAGAAGCTATTCTTAGTGGGAACAGTGAAAAGTCTAGAAAAATCCCGTAAGAAATGGCAGGGAGCTTTAGGACAGACAGAATGGTTGTTATCTGATTTTGACCGGGCCGGAGCCAGTTCCTATCTTGATTGGATAGGTCCGTCCCTCATGCGGCACCCCCATTGTAAAGAGCTTGGGGAAGGTGCAGTTTTAGAAGGAAGTGGGATCAATGAAGAGATTCTAAAACATCCTTCTTGCTTTCATATCACGATGATTCATAAGTCTGAGCTTGGTGCAGTAGATGAAGAGTCAATGAGTGAAGGTGACAATTGGAAAGAGCAGGTGAAGAACGGTGGGGAAGTGGAAATACAGTCCACACACAAAGAAGAGGTATTGCACCGTTTGTCGTGGAAGTATCCACATCTGAGCGCTACAAACCTTCGCTCGAAACAGTCGGTTTCTGAGCTGAAGCGAATGGTGGAAGTAAGGGATGAAGCATCGAGTATCGATATTCTTCGTCGCCATCAAAAGCCTGTGTACAACCGGCCACAATTCATGCAGTCCAAAGAGCTGTCTCCTGCTGAAAGAGGAACAGCCATGCACACTGTCATGCAGCATATTTCTTTTGCAGATGGAGTGCCGACAGAAGAAGATGTCGCGGAGTTATTATTAAATTTGGTACACAAAGAAATCTTGACGGAAGAACAGAAACGAGCAATTTCATTAGAAGACATCGTTGGATTTTTCCAAAGCGACCTCGGTCAGCGTATGGCCAATGCAACGAATATACAAAGGGAAATTCCCTTCAGCATGAGCGTCCCCCTTAGTGAGATTTCAGAAACAGGGGAAGGGGCCCCGGAAGAAACAATCCTTGTTCAGGGGGTCATCGATTGTGTATTCAGGGATGAATTTGGAATCGTACTGCTGGATTACAAAACCGACGGTATTCATGACCGCTTTAAGGATGGTTTTGCAGGGGCGAAGCCCGTTCTTGAAGAACGATATAGAGTGCAAATTGAATTATATACCCGTGCACTGGAATCCATTTGGAAAGAAACAGTTTCTGAAAAGTATCTTTACTTCTTCGATGGTGGGCATGTGTTGGAGCTATAATAGTAAACCACTTTGAGACCTGGTCTTCAAAGTGGTTTTTTAAGGTATAAAAATTAGGGAATACCTATACTAACTATATTCAGGGGGGATTAGATGAGTAAAAAGTCGATTGGGACATGTGAATTATGTTCGCGGCAGAATGTTGAAACCACGATTCATCACCTGACACCCAAAGAGGTTGGTGGAACCTTCCTTCCCACGGCACAGCTTTGTATTCCGTGTCATAAGCAAATTCATTCCCTCTATACAAATGATGAATTGGGCATAAGGTTGAACACCATCGAAGACTTGCGCCGGGATGAAAAGATTCATAAGTTCATTAAGTGGATACGAAAGCAGCCTTCCTCTAAATTGGTGAAAACGAGGAAAAGCAAAGAACGGAGAAAAAAAGGATAAGGGTAAAAAAAACAAAAAGCCACAATGTGGGCTTCTTGTTTTTCTAATTATTTCCGGTGATGGGTTGATCTACGACATTACAATCAAAGGTGGTACTTACACTGAATACATTATAGCTTAACTGAAATGGACCAGTATTGAAGCCGCCGGCACCTCCGAATGTCTTAGAAGCAGACTTAGGTGAGATAATTGCTGTATCCCCAAACTGAACATTTCCTCCACCGACATTAAGAATAGCGACAGGACCTACTAAAGCGGGCATAATCAACATCCTCTTTTTATTTGTTTATAATGTTAGCCTATGTGAACTTCCAGGGAAGGTTCTTCATCTAATTTGGACTTTCAATCGTCTCAAACGTAAGTGGTTCGGTATCTTTTTCCAGCTGACGGATATTTTTCACCCGGCCTTCCATATACACGTTGGAAGTATTTCCGATGTGTATGATGGATGAAAACGACGTTGCCCGTATATACATATTATTTACTTTGATGGGACAAAGGTTTAGCCGGTTTACCTTGATATTCGGATTAATGCGGGGGAGGTCGATTGGCCCGGTAAATACTGGGGAATCAAAGCTTCCTTCACTGGTTAAGAAAAACTCCTTTTCACGCTGCACCGCATATGCCTTAGACACGGCATAAATGTTTTGAGAATCCCCTAATTGATAGAGCGAGCTAAAGGCTAGTGTGATTCCTTCTAAACGATCAACAATCGAGTAACGCTTAAGCATTACTTTGGTGTAAGAGGAACGAATGGACCGATGATCAGTGATTCAGGCGGCGTATCGAATGCTGAGGCTAGCTGTATGACGTCAGCATCACCGACAAGAACGAGAGAGGAACTCGTAACCCCGGCGATCTCAATATTCCCAACCGATAGTTCACGATTGATTACTTGGAGGTTCATTGTTCTTCATTCCTTCCATATTATTTGGGATCTGTGACATGAAGGAGAAGAGGGCCGTTTCGATATCCTTTTTGATTTTGCTGATGATTCTCCGTTCCCATTCTCCTTCTTGTTGTTTTGATTCAATATAGGGTATGTTCTGTAGATAGAAATCGATTCTTTGTGGCATCTGGTTCAATAAATCCTGCTGAATCATCTCGTAATATGATGGATCCAGAGACCGCTGAAAATGCATTTCATTATCCTGAATAAGATTTGGTAATTCAGAATCGATATACGCCTTAATTTCAGCAGTGATTCTTTCTTTATAGGGCTTGATGTCTTTTATTGATTTGACATCCACATTTTGCTCGACGGCAAGATCCTCTATTGTTTCTTTTAAATTATTTGGATTCAATCCAATATTTAAGGTGCCATCAAGGGATTCAACTTTGAGCTGATCAAATTTGTATTCGATTTTTTCAACATTGATTTTCGGTGTATCCCTTAGAGTTATCAACTCTTGTGACAGCTCATTCACTTTTTTTTCCAACGCGACAATTTTCGTGTTCAACATCTCGATATACTGATAAAGTTGTTGTGGGGTCATATAGTAATTGTTCATACTGCCACCTCTTTCTTTTGTCGCGATTTGGGTTACCTAGGCGTTTGCAGGGGAACGAGTGGGGTTATAGAGGGAGGCGGTTTCCCATTACCATTTTTCTCCGCTTCCGGAGCAGGCTCCGTGAAGCCCCCTGTATTATAAAGAAAGTCATTTGTTGTGATTTGTCCGCATGTTCCAATCTGAAAGATGGAGGAATTGGACATTCCCCCGATTTTAATAAATTGAATCTGTATGGATTGTTGAACATAATAATTCGTCATTCGGCATCACACTCATAGGTTAAAGTTTATTCCTTGGTCCATTCCATCATCGTCCACGGTATAGGTCAAAGAACTTTCATTGTAAACTGAAATCCCTTTCCCCGTTATGAACGAACCTGCCCCTGCGAAGGTCTTGGCTGTGGAAACTGGACTGATGTTAAATACATCTCCAATATGGAAGACGGCACTTGAACCGACGCTCACGACTTGAGCAATTCCTACGATTGCGGGCATATCAACTCACACCTTTAAGACAAAGTTAATTATTGTTATTCTATGTGAGAAGAATGAATAGGTGATAATCGCCTATTTTCCCATTTGGAGTTAAAATGGAACTAAGATTATATTTTTCGGAGGAACTGTTAATGAACTCTTTTTCGCCAACTGAACATTCAGAACGTATTGTAATTCTTGATGTGATTAGAGGATTTTCATTACTTGGGATCTTTATCATCAATATGATTTCCTTTCATTCACCATTTCTCTATCTTGACCCCTATTCCTGGTGGAAAACGCCTGAAGATGTCGCCTTGTATCCATGGATAGATATATTGGTCCAGGCAAGCTTCTATCCTCTGTTCGCCATGATGTTTGGTTATGGTTTGGGCATTCAGCAGCAAAGGGCAACTGTCAAGGGAACGTCTTTCTATCTATTTGGAATCAGAAGGCTTCTTATCTTATTAGTGATTGGCTGCATTCATGCTTTCCTGATCTGGTCTGGGGATATCTTGATTAACTATGCCGTATTCGGGTTGCTGCTCCTCGTTTTTATGAGGCTGTCTGGAAAGGGATTATTGTGGTTAGGGGGATTGTTATTTCTGCTGCCTCAATTATTTTTCAGTATTCTGCTAGTATTAATGACATTTACAGATCCCACTGGCGTAACGCAGTTCACTGATATCCAGTCGCTGCAGGATTCTGTTGCCGCTTATGCATCTGGTAGCTTCAGCGGTATTATGGAGCAGCGTTTTCAGGACTGGTATGCTGTGAATTCACCAGGTAATCTCATATTCTTGTTACTTTCTATTTTACCAATGATGATGATTGGAGCAGGTGCTAGTAAACTGCAACTATTGGAAAAAGTAAGAGCTTATAAGAAATCATGGATTGTTATAGGAAGCTGTACTTTAGTGATTGGGATCATCATTAAATCAATGCCATTATTCTTTCAGGCCAATTTTGCATATGCGTATATTCAAGACTTTTTGGGAGGTCCGTTCTTATCAGTATCTTATGCAATAATCCTCTCATTATTATTGTTGAATGAAAAAATCATGAAGTGGACCAAGCCATTAGCCTCAGTAGGGAAGATGTCTCTAACCAACTACCTCATGCAATCGATCATCGGTACCCTGATTTTCTATTCGTATGGATTTGGACTGTATGGGGAAGTGACGTTAACGACGGGGACTTTATTGGCGATTGGCATTTACGCTATCCAAGTGATCCTTTCAGAAATTTGGTTATCCAAGTTTAAATACGGTCCTGTTGAGAAGCTGTGGCGTGTATTAAGCTATGGAAAAAGCAATATTGTAAAAAAGGGAGAATTATAGTTTATTAAGCAAAAACAAAGGGGATGATAAGGGATGAAATTTGTCAGTTTTCAGGTTGGGGATAGACAGGCGTATGGTGTGGAGCGAGATGGAAGAATTATAGAGTTAGCAGGTTTGCACGGCTTGCCTCAGGATTTGCTTGGTGGAATAGAACAGGGGGAAGGCTTTCTTCAAAAGGTGAAATATGTTCTAAAGGACGATTCGGTTGAAGGCCCCTCTTATTCACAGGATGGGATAAAGTGGCTTTCACCGCTTCCGAATGTGAAGAGGAATATTATGTGTGTGGGGAAAAATTATCGTGATCATGCCATCGAAATGGGCAGCGAACAGGATATCCCAAAAGACATCATGATTTTCACTAAAGCCACCAATACCGTAATCGGACATGGAGAAACGGTGCTGCATCATGGTGAAATGACGGAGCAGCTTGATTATGAAGGGGAGCTTGCTGTAGTGATTGGCAAGAGAGGGAAAGGAATTTCCACGGAAGACGCCTTGGAGCACGTATTTGGATATACGATACTTAATGATATAACCGCCAGGGATCTGCAGAAAAAGCATGGCCAATTTTTTATCGGTAAGAGCCTTGATACAACATGCCCGATCGGCCCTTATCTTTTGACTAAGGATGAAGTAATCGATCCTCAGAATCTAACGATAACTACTAGGGTAAATGATGAAATCCGCCAATCTTCGAACACGCGTGAAATGATTTTCACCATCCCCACCATCATTTCAACGCTATCAATGGGGATGACACTTGAACCTGGTGATATTATTGCTACAGGAACACCTGCGGGAGTAGGGAAAGGCTTCAATCCTCCGCGCTTTCTCAAGAAGGGTGACAAAATGGAGATCGAAATTGAATCCCTTGGAATTTTGACAAATCAGTTACAGGCTTAGTTAAAATTTCTGTTGGAGTAAAGACTATGGTAATATTATGAGCGTAAACTATCTACCTGTAGGAGGTTCATTATGTTTGATAATACACACGCCCATATTACAACTTGGGTCATTGCGATTATTCTTTTCTTTGTAGCGGTTGGATTACATAATGCAGGAAAGAAAAAAGGCATGAAAGTTGTACATATGATTTTACGGTTATTCTACCTGCTCATTATATTAACGGGTGCCCTATTATTCTGGAAGCATCAAGGAATAAATCCTGCCCTTTATGGCATAAAGGGATTGGTTGGAATCTGGGTCATCGGGATGTTCGAGATGGTCTTGGTCCGTATGAACAAAGGCAAGAGCACAAAGATGTTTTGGATTCAATTGATCATCGCTTTAATCATTGTTCTTTATTTGGGATTACGTTTGCCCCTGGGCTTGAATTTCCTTGGATAGAGAGGTAATAGAAAAAAAGCAAATGCCTGCCGGTATCCGGCAGGCATTTGCTTTTTTCTATTTGGGTTTATGAATGGATTAAATATTAAAACTTTCAATCACGATTCGTCTACCCGTGCTTAAAGTGAATTCAAAGCGGTCACGCTTTTTTTTGTAATAAGTGAAGTGATGCTGAACGGCACACACTTCAACCCCGTTATCGAAGGTGATGAAGTTCACCCCTTCTTTGATTTTTTGATTTCCGAGAAAAACAAGGTGGTTGTGGCAAAAGATACTATCATAAATAGAATACCCCAGATTGTTTAAGGCTGTTGTAAACTGATGAAAAGCATCATCAGAAATCTCTTCCAATAAATTCTCCAACGAATACAATATAGTCTTCTTTATTTGAATTCGATCGCCATTCTCAATTCTTAACCGCTCATAAGGCGTAACGATAATGCCATCTTCCAACAGAACACCTGTAAGCCAGTCTCCATCTCTATATACTTTCAATTCATGATTGAGGTAAAATTCGAGCTCTGACTCTTCCTCGGCATCGATTTCGAAAAAGTACCACGTATCCTCTTCGAAAAGAGCAGTGCCCTCGGAGTAGGACCTTTTTTGGGATTTTAAAATGTTTGATCGAAATATGTTGCTCAAGTGAATATCCCTCCTTATCTACATTTCTTGTCATAATTATCATATTTCATTCATGTAAAGATTGATTGAGACAATTAACCATTTCAACCTACGGGCATAGAATAATTTATGTGTCCGTGAGCCCAGTTTGTTTGATTAGAAAGTGAGGATGATCACTATGTGCGGAATTACAGGTTGGATCCATTATAAACGAGATTTGTCGGATCAAAAAGAAGTAGTAGAAAAAATGGCTGAAACCCTTTCTAAAAGAGGACCTGATGAAACGAATGTATGGATTGATCAACATGTTGCCTTTGGTCATAAACGATTAATTGTAGTAGATCCTGCAGGTGGAAGACAGCCCATGACCATTCAGCATCATGACCACATTTTTACCATCTGCTACAATGGAGAACTTTACAATACAGAGGATTTAAGAAAGATACTTATATCTAAGGGTTATACATTTAAAGGCCATTCTGATACAGAGGTCCTGTTGACGTCTTATATTGAGTGGCGAGAGGAATGTGTCCATCATTTGAATGGAATATTCGCTTTTGCGGTATGGGACAGCGAAAAGGAGCACGTATTTATAGGAAGGGACCGGATGGGCGTTAAGCCTTTATTTTATTTTGAAAAGGAAGAAGGAATCCTTTTCGGTTCGGAAATTAAAGCATTATTGGCACATCCAGATGTTTTGCCTCAGGTGGATCATCAAGGATTAGCGGAGGTGTTGGGACTCGGACCATCCCGTACGCCAGGGAATGGTGTATTTAAAGGAGTGAAGGAACTCCGGCCGGCTCATGCTTTACTATTTTCTACAAAGGGCTTGAAAATATGGAGATACTGGAATGTGAAGAGTGAGAAGCATACAGATTCTTTTATTGAAACAGTTGCGAAAGTTCGCTTTCTCGTAACCGACGCCATCAAAAGACAGCTTGTTTCCGATGTGCCCCTTTGTACTTTCTTATCCGGCGGACTTGATTCAAGTGCCATTACAGCGGTAGCAGCGAATTGCTATAAAGAAGAGGGTAAAGGAAGTCTTCATACGTACTCCATCGACTATGAGGAAAATGATCAATACTTTAAGGCAAACGATTTTCAGCCGAACTCCGATGCACCTTGGATTGAAAAGATGACTTCTGAATTTAAAACAGTCCACCATCGCAGTGTCATTAGTCAACAACAATTAAAGGACTATCTCACTGAGGCGGTTCATGTAAGAGATTTACCGGGAATGGCTGATGTTGATTCATCCCTCTTATGGTTCTGCCGGGAAATTAAACAGGACTTCACGGTTGGTTTATCAGGAGAATGTGCGGATGAAATATTCGGGGGATACCCTTGGTTTCACCGTCCTGAAGATTTTGACCGCAGAGGATTTCCATGGATGCGCTCCACGGCTGAGCGTCAAGGCCTGCTGAAGGAAGAATGGAGTAAGAAATTAAATCTTGAAGAATATGTGCTGGAGCAATATGATAGCACGGTAGCAGAAACCCCATTATTAGAAGGGGAAAATGAAGTTGAATCGAAAAGAAGGCAATTATTCTACCTGAATCTGATTTGGTTCATGACGACATTGTTAGATCGCAAGGACCGCATGAGTATGGGGGCAAGCTTGGAGGTCAGGGTGCCATTCGCTGATCATAGACTTGTAGAATACGTCTGGAACATCCCATGGGAGATGAAAATGCACGAAGGAAGAGAAAAGGGGATTCTGCGAAAGGCTCTCGAGGGAGTACTACCACACGAAGTCCTTTATCGCAAGAAGAGTCCGTATCCGAAAACACATCACCCTGTATACACGAAACTGGTCAGTGACTGGTTGAATGAAATACTTGAAGACAAATCAAGTGTTCTATATGAATTGTTCGATGAAGAAAAACTGAAAGAAATCGTTGCAACAGGCGGATCTGCCTTCCAGGTACCATGGTACGGTCAACTCATGACCGGTCCCCAACTACTTGCCCACCTGGCACAGATCCATGTTTGGTTTAAAGATTATAATGTTGAGATTGTGGAATAATAGCTATTTGAAAAGGTGAGCTTCTTTTAAAGGGCTTGCCTTTTTGGTTTGGATCAGGACGATAGGAGAGATGTGGTAGGGGAGGGAAATAAAAGTTAATGTCGGGTTTCATTTGATAACGGCTGAATTATCTTGAAAAACAGCATGGATTTTAATAAAACCTATAAGAATTAAGAGACCGGTACAAACATAGATTTAAGTATTAATGATTTGAAAAGGAGGCATAGTAAAAGGAGGGTACCTTTTATATGTCTCCTTATTGTGTTTTCAAATAGTGATCTATCCTGTTCAAACAGCGGATATAAGCTGAGCTGAATGCTTAAGGTACGCGATCATTATATAAGAGACAAGCCCAATTATATTGGGGTGATGAAATTTTTTTTGAAAATGAGAGCTTAAACTTTGTTTCTAGTAAAAAAGAATTGTATACTGTATTTGTATAAGTATTGTATAATGAATGTACAAATAAATTGCATTGGAGGCTGTAACGATGGCCAAAAAAATGATCGTCATAGGCGCTGGTCCAGGTGGCTTGGCAGCTGCAATGCTGCTAGCCGGCAAGGGATACGATGTAGAAGTGTATGAGAAGCAAACGTTCGTTGGCGGACGAAACGGTTCTGTCACCATGGATGGGTATACGTTCGATATTGGTCCAACGTTCTTGAGCATGCCTGAAATTGCTGAGGAATTATTCGAGGCAGCAGGAAGAAATCTTCACGATTATCTGGATTTAAAAGAGCTCTCCATGATGTATGAACTTATTTTTAAAGATAAAAGAGTGCAAATGTTTAAAGACCCGGAGAAACTATCCCGGGAAATCGAGCGTCATTATCCCGGCAATGCAGAGGGTTATACACGCTTTATGAATGATACTCGTAAAAAAATGGAACGTTTAAAGCCGATTCTACAAAGTCCCATGGATCGATATTATCAATATATCAGCTGGAAGGTTTTGAGAGCACTTCCCCAATTATCATTAGGGAAATCACTGTATAGTGTGTTAAGTGATTATTTCACCGATCATGAATTGAGGTTGGCTTTTACCTTCCAATCAAAATATTTAGGGATGTCACCGTGGGAGTGTCCGGGAGCATTCTCGATTTTATCTTTCATGGAACATGAATATGGCATTTTTCATCCGATCGGCGGGTTGAATCAGCTTTCTGAAGCCATGGCCAAAGTAGTAACTGAGCATGGCGGTTCCATCCATTTGGGCCGGGGGGTCAAGAAATTGTGGATTGAAGATCGTAATGTGGTGAAGGGAATCATTACAGAAGATGGAGAGAAGGTTTCCGCAGATGAAGTCATCATCAATGGAGATTTTGCTCATGTGATGAGTAACCTTGTAGAAGATGGGGTTCTCAAGAAATACAGTAAAGAAAAACTGAAGAAGAAGAAGTATTCCTGCTCCACCTTCATGATTTATCTTGGAATCGATAAACAGTATGATCTTCCTCATCACAGCATCCTGTTTGCAGAGGACTATAAGAGAAATGTGGAGGAAATAACGGAGACGTTTACACTTCCGGAAGATCCTTCCATCTATATTCAAAATGCTTCTGTGACAGATAAGACGCTTGCTCCTCCAGGACATTCCACTTTATATATCCTTGCTCCCGTTCCGAATAATGTAAGCGGAATCGATTGGACAGAGAATGAACAAACGTTTCGGAACCTTGTTCTGGATGTGGTTGAAAGCAAAACAGGCTTAAAGGACATTCGGGAACATATTCGAGTCGAAAAAATCATCTCTCCTCATCACTGGGAAACGGACTTCAATATATACGAAGGTGCTACCTTCAATCTTGGTCACCAATTAACTCAGATGATGGCACTAAGACCTCACAACAAATTTGAAGAACTTGAAAACTGCTGGCTGGTCGGTGGAGGAACTCATCCGGGAAGCGGATTGCCAACGATATTAGAATCAGCCCGTATTACAACGAATATGCTGATGAACGAAGATCCGTCCTACTCATTCCGAAAAGATCAAGCAATGGGGGAAGCCTTATGAAGACGGCAGTTGTTGGATCGGGTATCGGCGGACTGATATCGGCCCTGTTACTATCGAAAGAGGGACATGAGGTGACGGTGTATGAAAAAGAGTCCATCATCGGTGGGCGCCTTGCCTTTGTTCAGGAAGGTGAGTACAAAATCGATAAAGGACCGACCATCGTGCTTCTGCCTGAAATGCTACTTTCCATTCTTTCAGAAGCAGATATAAAGACAGACGCAATTGAATTTGTTCGTTGTGACCCTTTGTATAATGTTCATTTTGCAGACGGGCAGACATATACCAAGTATGCTGATATGGATAAGCAATATGAAGAAATAAAACAAAAGTTTCCTGGAGATGAAGACGGATTCCTGCAATTTATGGATGATATGGATGAACGGTTTACAATCGGAAAGCCTCAATTTCTTGAATCCTCTTTTCTAAAAACAAAAGACTATATGAACAGGCAAACCCTGGGTTCGCTGCTTAAGTTAAAAGCATACAGGAACGTGATGGGGAACTTAAAGCATTATTTTCATCATGAAAAACTACAAACCGCTTACGGGCTTCAAACCTTATACATCGGCGGGAATCCCTATACGACTCCTGCGATTTATAGTTTAGTATCCTTTAGTGAGCATAAACATGGTATTTATTATATAAAAGGTGGTTATGCCTCTCTTTTGGAGCATGTACTAGAGGCATGTGAACGAAATGGTATCATAATCAAGACCTCCTCAGCTGTCACAGAAATAGAGACTACAGGAGAAAAAGCGACTCATATCGTCCACGGAAACCGTAGAGAAGAAATAGATGCGGTGATCATCAATGGAGATTTTCCTACGGCATCAAAATTAGTAAAGAAGAAGTCCCCTAAACCATACAAACCTTCGTCTGGTTGCGTCCTGTTGTATATGGGCGTGGAGGGGAAGTTTGATGAAAAGGAAATGCATCAATTTTATCTAAATGAAGATTTCTCTAGAAATATGGAGGATATTTTCAAGAATAAGAGAATTCCTAAAGAACCTTCATTTTACGTATTTAACCCGTCGAAAGTTGATTCATCCCTTGCTCCTGGAGGGAACAGTGTCCTATACGTCCTTATTCCTGTTCCGGTTTCCGAGAAATTGGACTGGAAAGAGGCTTCAGAATTTCTTTCCAATTCCGTATTGGATACAATGGAGAAAAGGGGCTTTAAAGAGTTAAGAAAGCGAATGAAGTGGATGAAAGTAAGGACACCTGAAGAAGCAAGACAAGAGGGGTTATATTCAGGAGGAAGCTTCGGTATTGCACCCAGTTTACGTCAATCAGGTCCGTTCAGGCCACAGGTACAACCGTTTGCAGAAAAGAATATCTTTGCTGTGGGAGCATCCATCCATCCGGGTGGGGGAGTACCGATCGTCATGCAGGGGGCAAAACTCGTAGCTGAAACCTTTAAAGAACATTATAAAACCGAGTCGGAAAGGAAGGATGTGGCCTTACATGAACAAGATCTTGGAAGCGTACGATCATTGTGAGATTATCATTAAACTTCACTCAAAGACGTTTTACAGAGCATTCTCCCTGTTGCCGAAGGACCAAAGAAAAGCAGTATGGGCTGTTTATGCATTTTGTCGAAAAGTAGATGATATCGTGGATGAGGGCATCTGCCCTTCTAAAGAATTGCTTCAATTCGAAAGAGAATTCGAATCATTTCTTAGGGGATATTATAACGAAGAAGAGCCTATGTGGATAGCCTTAAACGATGTGTTTAAACATTTCAATATGGATATCGGAGCTTTTCGGGATATGATTAAAGGTCAACGGATGGATTTGAACGAGAGAGTTTACGTGACGATGGATGATGTACTGGACTATTCTTATCACGTAGCGAGCACTGTAGGGTTAATGCTTCTGCCTATCCTTGCTCCCGGGAAAGAGCATCAATTGAGAGAAGATGGGATTTACTTAGGCTATGCCATGCAGCTTACCAATATATTAAGAGATATTGGTGAGGATCTGGAAAGAGGAAGATTATATATCCCGCAGGATTTATTAGTTAAATATGAATATACCGTAACAGAATTAATGGATTATCGAAATAATGATGCTTTTCGGTCCATATGGGAAGATATGGCTCGGGTTGCAGAAGATTATTATGATAAAGCATTCCGTACAATGAATCTTTATCCTGTGTATTCAAGGACACCGGTGAAGGGTGCTGCATTATTGTATCGGGCCATCCTGAGTGAAGTTAGAAAAAATCACTATAATGTTTTTTCCAAGAAGCATTTTGTCTCAAAAGATGTAAAAGAAAAAATCATTTCAACGATATCGTAAATAAGCCCGTCTGGAAGCTTTAGCTGGAAGCCTTCCATACGGGCTTATTTTTGTTTGGCGGCAAAAAAAAGAGAGCCGCTCTAAAGCAGCTCCCGATTGGTTAAATCGTGTTTCGTTGATTCATGGTTTCACTTACTTTACCTGTTCCGATCGAATTTAATCGGTCAACCAGGTCAGACCCAAAAGGAGAAGTGGAAGAAACGTTCGATTCTAATACAGTATCCTTTAGTTCATATGCGTTCGATCCATGCTCTGTAAAGTCCAGTCCTGAAAGTTCTTCTTCACGTGAAACCCGGATACTTGATACTCTCGTGACGATGAACAGGAAACCGCCGACTGTAACGGAAGTCCAGGAAATAACTGCGAGAACGCCGAGGGCCTGAGTGGCTACTAAAGAAACGCCACCACCATATAACAAACCGTTTGAAACATCAAACAATCCAACTGCTACAGTACCCCAGATCCCACAAATGCCATGGACGGCAATGGCTCCAACTGGATCATCGACTTTAAGCTTTGAATCGATGAACGTTACTGCTTCAACCAGGATCACTCCTGCAATAAGCCCGATAAAGAGAGAACCGACAAGTGATACATTGGCACAGCCGGCGGTGATTCCGACAAGTCCTCCCAGTGCTCCGTTTAAGGTCAGGGAAGGATCGATGCGTTTATATCTAACCAAAGTGTAGAAAGCGGATGAAAGGATGGCAGCTGATGCTGAGAATAAAGTTGTTGTAATCACCTGGGGCACAAGTGTCGGATCAGCAGCTAAGCTGCTGCCTCCATTGAATCCAAACCAGCCGAACCAAAGGATGAATACGCCAAGGGCACCGATCGGGATATTATGACCAGGAATAACATTCACTTTCCCTTTATTGTATTTGCCGATACGTGCCCCAAGGAAAAGCACCGTAATGAAAGCCCCGACAGCACCAGTTAAATGAACGACAGTAGATCCTGCAAAATCGACGAATCCAAGCTCTGAAAGCCATCCCCCACCCCAAATCCAATGTCCGACAATCGGATAAATGATTCCGGTCATGGCAATGGTCAATAGAATATAACTTTTAAGCTTCATTCGTTCAGCTACAGCACCTGAAATGATTGTTGCACATGTAGCGGCAAATACGGATTGGAATAGGAAGAAGCCGATGTCTTCACGCCCTGATAGGAAGAAACTGTCAGACCCAATGATGCCTCCGGATGTTCCTCCGAACATAAACCCAAATCCTACAATGAAAAACAGGACAGAAGCAATGGCTACAGTTAAGAAGTTTTTCATCAGGATATTAAGGGAGTTCTTGGCTCGGGTAAATCCAGTCTCCACCATGGCGAATCCAGCGTGCATGAAGAACACAAGGATTGCAGCAATCATGACCCACAGGGAGTCAACGGATGCTTGAACAGATTCTGCGGTAGGGGCCGCAGCAAAAGCAGTAGTGCTCACAAACAATGACAGAAGCAACAGAGCAGAAATTTTTTTAATCAATGGTATCCCTCCAAAATTGGTTTGGTAAAGCGCTAGTGGCTATGCATGAAATCATCTATAAAACGGCTTTTTTTCCTCGTTCACCTGTACGGATGCGAATGATATCCTCAACCGGATAGATGAAAATCTTCCCGTCTCCTACGGTATCAGTACTGCAATGTTCAACTATGAGATCAATAATGTCTTCAACCTGACCATCGTCGACAATCATTTCCACCTTTACACGGGGGACTAACTGCAGTTCAAATTTATTCCCTCTGAAAATCCCTTGCTTTCCTTTTTGTTTTCCACAGCCGGCTGCTTCCGATACCGTCAGTCCGCTGAATCCACGAAGGCATAACGCTTCCCGCAGGGACAAGAATGCTTCTGCCCGAATAATCGCTTCTACTTTTTTCATTGTGGTTCCTCCTTTGTTTTTTGTTTCCTTTTGAAATGAAATACTTCCTGGATGTAAGGTTTTATGACATGAATAAGTTATATTATTTATCATATTCAGAAAATAATAAAAGTTCAAGTGTTAATTTGTAATGTAAGCGTTTTTATGTAAAAAAACTTAACATGAATTTATGGATGCGTTTTCATTTGGTGTGAAAAAAAGAGTCAGCTCGCTAAGGAGCTGACTCTTTTTAAAGGAGATGTGGGTTAAGGTAGCGGTGGTCAATGGACTTGCGAAAAGGTTCGCAACCACCTGGAGGTCCGTCCCTCTATACTGCGCTTTTATCGCTTTGGACAAATCGTTTGTGGATCCATATTTTGGATCGCCAGCGTTTGAGCATGATAATGCCTCGGAGCCATTCATCGGCAATGAAGGATATCCAGATCCCGATAAGTCCGAGCCCGAACCAGATGCCGAGTATATAGGAGAGCGTAACGCTTACTCCCCACATTGATAAGATCCCCATATAGACAGGGAAGCGTACGTCACCTGTTGCTCTCAGTGCATTAATGACGACTAGATTGAAACTTCTGCCTGGTTCGAGAATGATGGTCAGGTAGATCAATGTTTTACCAAGAGAAATGATTTCTTCGTTGTTTGTGAATATTCGCAGCAGCGGCTCTGCTGCGATAGAGAAAATTCCAGCCATAATAAGAGAAATGAAGATAGCAATCTTTAAACTTTTCAAACACCGCTCATAGGCACTGTCGAATTGTTTCGCTCCGATCATATGACCAATGATAATTTGAGTTCCCTGACTGATCGCTACGCTGAATAAAAAGATAAACATCATCAGGTTTTGTGCATACACCTTGGTGGTCAATGCGTTCGTCCCGATACTTGCTATTAAATACGTAATGACCATTTGTGAGCCATTATAAGATAAATGTTCTCCTGCAGAGGGAATCCCGATGCGTAATAAATTCTTTACATGGGAAATGGGTAAACGAAAAAGTCTCTTCATTGGAAGAGCATTGGGGATTCGTTTGGTGATCACGATGATGCTCACTATGAATCCGATCAGTCTGGAAGCGATCGTGGAAATCGCTACCCCTTCCACCCCTAAAACAGGAAAGCCAAATGGACCAAAGATAAATAAATAGTTCCCGATCACATTGATGATATTCATTCCGATGGTAATGTACATGGCGTCTTTTGTGTAGCCATAGCTCCTCATGATGGAACCTGCAGTCATGATCAAGGCCTGGATGAAGGCGAATCCTCCGACGATTTTTAAATAAGAAGAGGCTTCATTCATCAGTGATCGTGGAAGATCCATCGATAGCAGAATCGGTTCACTGAAAAATACAAGGACGATACTAAGGAAAAGACCGAATCCTAAGTTAACGGCAATGGAAACGATGGACACTTCTCCAGCCAATCGATTCTCCTGGGCTCCCAGATGCTGAGCTACAAGAATGGCGGTACCTGTAGCGACAAATCCAAACATGACAATAATGAGAGAAAGGATTTGATTGGAAACCCCGACGGCTGCAACAGAGTCATCTGAGTACTGACTTAGCATTAACGTATCGGCATTTCCCATCAGCATATGAAGAAAGATTTCAATGAAAATCGGCCAAGTCAGGGCAAAGAGGGTCATGTTTTTTTGATTCTTGGGCATAGATTTTCTCCTTATGATTTAAATAGATAAGGGGACTAACCGTTAAGGTGTAGTCCCACTTTTTACGAACAAAGCTTTATTAAAATTTCAATATTGCAAATCCATACCCCTCGAGTGCCACTTCGATGGACTCTGCTTCAGCGGCAAATTCTTCTCCACTCCACAGATTTGTGATTTTCTCTCCTTTTAATTCAAATGGAAGAGTGTAGGTGGTCGATTCATCACTGCAGTTTAATAGAACAAATATTGTTTCCTCTCCGTTTGATTTGGTGAAGGAAAGGCAATGCTCATGAAGGTCCCCGGGTAAAAATGTCAAATTCCCTTCGTTGCTTAACAGTGGATACTGCTTGCGAAGGGCGATATGTTTCTGTATATGCCCGAAGAGCTCTTCATTATGTTGTTCTTGTTCCCATGGGAAGCACTTACGGCACCCTGGATCCTGTTCACCGGTCAGGCCGATTTCATCACCATAATAAATACAAGGGGTACCTGTGAAAGTGAGCATGAACGTGTAGATTTGTTTAGCACGTCGGATATCTTCGCCGCACTCTGTTAATACACGCGGTGTATCGTGACTTCCGACAAGGTTGAAATTCACTTCGTTTACGTTCTTTGGATACATATGAACAACCGAAGTCATGTTTTCTACAAATCGAGAAGCAGAAATTGTTTGATGAGCGAACAGATTCAATAGATTTGTCGTGAAAGGATAGTTCATGACAGCGTCGAATTGATCTCCCCGCAACCAAGGCATTGAATCGTGCCAAATTTCTCCTAAGATATATAAATCAGGCTTTATGCTTTTCACTTCTTTGCGGAATTCACGCCAGAAGTGGTGATCGACTTCATTTGCAACATCCAGTCGCCATCCATCGATATCAAATTCCTTAATCCAGTATCGGCCAACCTCTAATAGATAATTGCGAACCTCTTCATTTTCAGTATTTAACTTCGGCATGGAAGCTTCGAATGCAAAGGTATCATAATTAGGCGGCAAAATGTCTATATCCAAAGGAAATTCATTTACATGAAACCACTCTTTGTAAGGAGAGTCCTCACCGTTTTCGAGTACATCCTGGAACTGTTCGAAGTAGAAGCCGCTGTGATTGAAGACGGCATCCAGCATGACTCTAATTTCATTTTCATGACAAACCTTAATTAATTCCTTCAATGTTTCTTTTGTCCCAAACTGTGGGTCGATTTCGAAATAATCAATCGTGTCGTATTTATGATTAGAATGAGCTTTAAAAATTGGGGTGAAATAGATCCCGGAGATCCCAAGCTCTTTTAGATAAGGGATGTTCTCGATCACACCTTCTAGATCCCCTCCGAAGAAATTGGTTGGAGTGGGCTCAGCGCTATTCCAAGCCAGTGTTCCTTCAGGATCATTATCAGTATTCCCATTTGCGAATCGCTCAGGGAAGATTTGATACCATACTGTATCCTTCACCCAAGCCGGTGCTTGAAAGACATCGATGGTATTCAAGAACGGGAAGCAGAAGTAATCCCCGATATCAGTAGAAGGGGTCCCATTAAATCCTTTTTCTCCATAAAACACTTCTTCTGTTTCGTCATGCAGAAGGAAGCCATAACGAAGGCGTCTGTAAGGAGGGGAGATGGGAGCAAACCAATAATCAAAAAGCTGATCTGTTCCGGTTAAAATCATCTCCTTACGATCATATAGCCATTTTCCATCCTCCCATCGATAAGGGTCTCCGTGCAGGAGTGTGACGTTTTCTACATCATTCTTCTTCGTACGAATCCGTATGTGTAATTCATTATTTGTGCAAGCGTATGCATAATTATCTTTCGGTCTATGATAGATGGCTTCCAATAGCATCGTATATCCTCCTCTTTTTCATTCCATTTAAAGAGTATTCTAAACCAACAATGTTGTCAATGATAGGTATCCAATCTAGTAAAGCGTTTTCTTTTTCTTCCTCGCAAACATAAAAAAATTTCAAAAAAGTATTGTCAAAGTAGATTTAATTTGTATAATAAGAAGTAGGTTGTGCAATCGTTTTCACAAAGAATGTAAGCGATATCTTGAGAGATTTAGTCATAGTATGTGCAAGCGTTTGTTCAGTCTAACAGAAAGCTTAATATTTTTCACCATACTTAGGAGGGGTCGAGATGAAGAAAGCGTTATCATTATTAATGGTAATCATGCTTGTACTAGGGGCGTTGGCTGCTTGTGGTCCTAATCGTGAAGAAGGATCAGGAAACAACGACAGCGGAGAGAAAAAAGCTGACGATGCAAACAAACCTGAAAAACTGGTTGTCTGGGAAGATGAAAAGAAATCTGGATGGCTGGATGAAGTAGGTGCTAAGTTCGAAGAAGAAACTGGCATCAAAGTAGAAGTAAAAGAAGTCGAAATGGCTACTAAAATGAAAGAACAATTACGTTTAGACGGTCCTGCCGGAACTGGTCCGGACGTATTAACATTACCACATGACCAAATTGGTGAGCTTGCTCTTGCCGGTCATATTGCTGCATTAGAAGTTGAAGGGGACATTGAAGAGCGTTTCACTGAATCTTCCATGACAGCAGAGAGTTATGATGGGAAATTATATGGTCTTCCAAAATCTTCTGAAACGCCTGTATTTGTTTACAACAAAGCGTTGATGGAAGAAGCACCAAAGACAATGGATGAAGTATACTCATTCTCTAAGGATTTCACGAAAGATGGAAACTACGGTTTCTTGGCTCTATGGGACAACTTCTATTTCGCTCATGCACCGATCGGTGGATTCGGCGGATATGTTTTTGCTGAAAATGATGGAGCATTAGACGCGCAAGATCTTGGTTTAAATAATGAAGGTGCTGTAGAAGGTACTGAATATATTCAAAAATGGTACTCGGAAGGATTATTCCCTAAAGGTATCGTTGGAGAAAATGGTGGATCAGCAATGGACGGTCTATTTAATGAAGGAAAAGTTGCTTCTGTAATGAACGGTCCATGGTCTTTCCAAGGTTACAAAGATGCTGGAATCGATATCGGCATTTCGGCTATGCCTAAACTTCCAAACGGAGAGCCAATGAAAACATTCATGGGTGTTAAAGGCTGGCACGTATCAGGATATTCTGAAAATAAAGAGTGGGCTCAAAAATTCATCGAGTTCATCACTCAAGATGAGTATGCTAAATTACGTTTTGAACAAACACAAGAAGTACCAACAAACCAAGGCTTGATCGACGATCCTGCGATTGCTGATAATCCTGGTGCAAAAGCGGTTGCCGAGCAATCTCAATATGCGGTTCCAATGCCAAACATTCCTGAAATGGGAGAGGTTTGGGGACCGATGGCAGATTCACTTCAAACGGTTGTGACGGGCAAACAAGAACCGAAAGCGGCCCTTGATGCAGCTGTAAAGCAAATTCAACAAAACATTGAAGCGAACCACTCTAACTAATGCATAAACATAGCGGTACCTTCTCATACTTGAGAGGTACTGCTATCCTTTTAAAGACCCATTCAAGGGCTTTTTAAGGAAATAAAGATTTCTTTTCTTAAAAAGCTCTTGAAGCTTATCAAAATTGTGAACGCAGAAAGGGGAATATAGGATGGAGCAACAATCCTATCAAACAAAACATAGAAAAACAGCACTGGCCCTTTCCCTAATCCCTGGATTAGGTCAGATGTATCATAGACAGTTTCTGAAAGGCGGATTCTTCCTGATCATGACAGCCGCTTTTATCCTTGTCTTTAGAGATTTGATCGGTTACGGATTATGGGGGATTACAACGCTTGGGACAGACATCTCATACGGAGATCATTCCATTTTCTTAATGGTATACGGAATCCTGGCAATCATCGTATTAATCTTCGGAATCGGATTCTACTTATTCAATCTTCGGGACGCATATAAAAACGGAGAAAAGAGAGACAGGGGAGAGAAGCTAAGTACGATTCGGGAACAGTACAGGAATTTAATAGACAATGGCTTCCCATATCTCATCATGTCTCCTGGATTCTTACTACTCGTTTTCGTAGTCATTTTCCCGATCATATTTGTTATTTTACTTGCGTTTACAAACTATGATTTGTATCACTCACCACCGGCTAAATTGGTCGACTGGGTAGGGATTCAAAACTTTGTTGATATTTTCAAGATTGATATTTGGAGAGAGACTTTCATTACCGTATTAGCCTGGACACTTGTTTGGACATTCGGTGCCACAACGCTTCAAGTTGCCCTGGGTGTATTCCTTGCCATCCTGGTCAATCAAAAAGATTTAAAAGGAAAAGCAATCATTCGTACGGTGTTCATCTTACCTTGGGCCATCCCGGCTTTCGTTTCCATTTTGGTTTTCGCAGGGATGTTCAATGAATCCTTCGGAACGATCAACCGGGATATCCTAGGATTCTTCGGCATTGAAGGTTTACCATGGATGACAGAACCGATGTATACACGGATTGCCCTGATCGGTATTCAAGCCTGGTTAGGCTTCCCATTCATCTTTGCCATGACAACGGGGGTACTTCAATCGATTCCTGACGAGCTTTATGAAGCAGCAACGGTGGACGGGGCATCAGCTTTCCAGAAATTCAAGAACATAACGTTGCCACTCGTTCTATTTGCAACGGCACCAATCATCATTACGCAATATACATTTAACTTTAATAACTTTAACGTTATTTACTTATTCAATGGCGGAGGACCTGCCCTGACAGGACAAAATGCAGGCGGAACGGACATTCTGATTTCATGGATCTACAGTCTGACTATGACATCCGCACAGTATTCGAAAGCCGCTGCCATCACATTATTATTATCTGTCATCGTCATTACAGTAGCGATCTGGCAGTTCAAGAGAACGAAATCATTCCAAGAAGAGGATATGATGTAATATGAATATGAAGAGACAGAAACTCATACGTTTAACACTTTCATACGCAGCCATCGCAATCATGTTTGCCATCATTCTTTACCCGGTTGCATGGATCATCGGATCTTCATTCAACCCAGGTCAAAGTTTGTCCGGTTCATCCATCATCCCGAAGAATGCAACATTGGCACATTATAAAGAACTATTCGATCTGGAGCAAAGTAATTATATGCTTTGGTACTGGAACTCATTAAAAGTCAGTTTATCAACTATGGCACTTACGGTTTTACTGGTCAGTTTAACGGCTTACTCTTTCTCGCGTTACCGTTTCGCCGGCCGGAAGAATGGATTAATGACATTCCTGATCCTGCAAATGATTCCTAACTTTGCTGCATTAATTGCGATTTTCGTTTTAGCACTATTAACAGATCTATTGGATACCCATATTGGATTGATCCTCGTATACGTAGGTGGACAAATCCCAATGAATACATGGTTAATGAAAGGGTATCTGGATACGATTCCGAAAGAGCTTGATGAGTCAGCAAAAATGGACGGAGCGGGACATTTGCGTATCTTCTTCCAAATCGTCATGCCCCTTGCGAAACCGATCATTGCGGTCGTTGCACTATTTTCATTCATTGCACCATTCGCAGACTTTATCATTGCAAGTATCCTTCTGCGTTCAGAAAAAATGTACACATTGCCGGTTGCACTTTATGATATGGTAGCAAAACAATTCGGAGCTGAATTTACTACATTTGCTGCTGGATCTGTATTAATTGCCGTACCGATTGCTCTATTATTCCTGTTCTTCCAGAAATACTTCGTTTCAGGATTGACGGCAGGGGGTACAAAAGGATAATCTTATAGGCGTTACTAATAGTTTTAGGAGGAGCGGAGATGAAAAGAAGAGTATTATCTCTCATTTTAGTCCCGTTTCTTCTTTTTTACGCCCTTCCGGTAGGTGCAGTTGAAAAAGAAGAAAGAAAATGGCAGGATGAGACCATTTATTTTCTAATGGTCGATCGCTTTAATAACGGGGATACGAGCAATGATGTTCAAGTGGATACGAAGGACCCTAAAGCCTATCAGGGCGGGGATTTTCAAGGTGTGATTGATAAGCTGGACTATATTAAGGATATGGGATTCACCGCCATATGGCTGACCCCCGTCTTTGATAATCAACCGCTGGGTTATCATGGGTATTGGATAACTGATTTCTATAAGACAGAAGAGCATTTCGGTTCAATGGAAACGTTCAAAAAGCTTGTTGATGAAGCTCATAAGCGGGATATGAAAGTGATGCTGGATTTTGTGGTAAACCATGTCGGACCTGAACACCCCTGGGTGAAGGACCCTGAAAAAGCGGACTGGTTTCACGAAAATCAACAGATGAACTTTGATAATGAAGAAAGCCTTCAAAATGCGTGGTTATATGACCTTCCCGATTTAAATACCGAAAATCCCGAAGTGAAAAACTACTTATTTGATGCCGCCAAATGGTGGATCGAAGAAACCGATGTTGACGGCTATCGATTGGATACGGTCCGTCATGTACCCCAGGAATTCTGGACTGAATTCAGCGAAGAGGTTAAGTCAGTCAAGGAAGACTTCTATCTTCTTGGAGAAGTGTACGATCGCGATCCCCAGAAGATAGCGAAGTACAATGATGTAGGAATCGATGGATTCGTTAACTTTCCTCAAGCAGAAGAAATGCGTTCTGTGTTCCAAAAACCTGATACATCGATGGATCGACTGTTTAACTTTTGGAAATACAATGAAACGTACTATGATGATCCCTATTTAATGGGAACTTTTATCGATAATCATGATATGGAACGTTTTACGAGACTGCTCGTTCAAGAGAAGCTCTTCCCGGGTACCAGGTGGAAGCTCGCTCTGGCGTATATGTACACAACCCCAGGAATCCCGATTGTTTATTATGGATCGGAAATCGCCGTCGATGGTGGAAATGACCCGGATAATCGCCGCTTTATGAATTTCAGGGCAGATGAAGAACTGATTGATTATATCACTCAATTAGGAAGAATTCGTCAAGATTATCCTGCACTGACCAGAGGGACGATTGAACCCATCTATGAAAAAGACGGCATGGGAATATTCAAGCGTGTCTACGGGGATCAAACACTCATAGTCGCGATTAACAACACTAGTGAATCTAAAAAAGTTCAACTGAGTGAAGAAGAATTAGCGGAAAATAGTGAGCTGAAAGGGTTACTAACCGCAGACCTGGTACGTAGTGATAAAGATGGAAACTATACAATCATACTTGATCGTGAAGAAGCAGAGGTTTATTCCCTTAAGCAGAAGAGTGGATTGAATTATCCTTATCTATTGGCGCTCGGTACGGTGTATGTCCTTTTCTTACTCTTTATTTATCTTGTATGGAACCGTGGAAGAAAGAAAAAGCAGTCATAAATCCATCAAGGGCTCTGACTAGGAGCCCTGTTTTTCCAAAACTTCAAGATTAATAAAATGGAAGCGTTTTAATTCATGAATAAAATAGAATAAAGCAGCCTTCGTCACGTAAGAGGGTAAGTTTTTTAAAGAGGGGGGTGGAATGAATGGCGGTCACCATAAAGGATGTTGCAAAGCTTGCAAACGTAGCACCATCTACGGTTTCACGGGTTATTGCAAATAATCCAAGAATCAGCGAGAAAACAAAGCAAAAAGTAAGAGAAGCGATGGAGCAGTTGGGATATCATCCTAACTTCATCGCAAGGAGCCTGGCGAATCAATCCACGCAAGTATTGGGACTTGTATTACCAGGTTCAGCTAGTACTTTTTCACAAAACCCATTCTTTCCAACAGTATTAAGAGGACTAAGTGAAGGGGCACAGGAAAAACAATACGCATTACAAATGTCCACGGGTCAATCTGAAGAAGAAATATATGAAGGTGTCGTCCAAATGGTTCAAGGGGGAAGAGTAGACGGTATCATCCTCCTATACTCGAAAGTGGAAGATAAGGTTATGAACTATTTAAAAGATCGCGACTTTCCCTTTGTTGTCGTAGGTAAGCCCTACAAATATTGTGAAGAAATCACCCATGTAGACAATGACAATTACAGGGCAACGAAGGAAGTGACCGATTATCTCTTAAAGCTTGGTCATGAGTGTATCGGCTTTATCGGGGGGGACCTCAATCTCGTTGTAACCGTCGAGCGTCTATTAGGTTATGAGAAGGCTTTGCGGGATGCTGGGATTGATATGAAAGACAAGTACATCATTCATGAAGAATTCCTTCGAGAAGGAGGACGTGAAGCCATTAATGAGCTTATGCAATTAGATGATCCTCCGACGGCCCTGGTAGTGGCCGATGACTTAATGGCATTGGGCGTACTCAACACACTGGATGAAATGGACATCCGTGTTCCTGATGACATCTCCATTGTCAGCTTCAACAATGTACTCCTGGCCGAAATGTCCCGTCCACCGCTCACATCAGTGGATATCAATATATTCAACCTGGGGAACGAGGCAGCTAAGAGTCTTATCCAAAAGATTGAAAACCCCAAAGAGCCGATCAAGAGAATCATCGTTCCACATCAGCTCGTTACAAGATGCTCCTGCAGTGAGCGAAAAGTGAAATCATGATAAAAAGCGACTGAAACGTTGGAATCTCCCTTAATGGAGACTCATATGTTCAGTCGCTTTCATTTTAACCGTTTATAACCGTCCCGCCATTAATATGAATCATCTGTCCTGATACGTAGCTTGAATCTTCGCTTGCTAAGTATACGTATGCAGGGCCTAATTCATACGGCTGACCGGCACGTCCAAGTGGAGTGTTCCCTCCAAACTGAGATACCTTTTGAGAGCTGAAGGTGGACGGAATCAGAGGAGTCCAAATCGGGCCAGGTGCCACGCCGTTTACTCTGATTCCATCGGATGCAATGTTTTCTGCAAGGGATCGCGTGAAGCTGACAATGGCACCCTTGGTAGAAGAGTAATCAATCAAATCCTTATTCCCTTTATAAGCTGTGATAGAAGCCGTGTTAATAATGGAAGCTCCCTTTTTAAGAAGAGGCAATGCTGCCCTGGTTAAGTAGAACATAGAGAATACATTCGTCTTAAAGGTACGCTCCAACTGTTCATCACTTATATCCGTAAGCCCTGCCTGAGGATGCTGTTCAGCAGCATTATTCACAAGAATATCAAGTTTCCCGAACTCTGAAATCGTTTTATTCACGATGTCTTTACAAAATGTCGAGCTTCCGATATCACCTGACAGCAGGATACACCTTACACCTTCAGCTTCCACCAATTCCTTCGTCTTATTCGCATCTTCATGTTCATCTAAATAAGAAATGGCAACATGGGCGCCTTCCCTGGCAAAATACCAGGCGACCGATCGTCCTATCCCGCTGTCTCCTCCGGTGATAAGGGCGACCTTCCCGTCTAACTTTCCGCTGCCTTTATAATTTTGATCTGTATGGATCGGCTGGGGATTCATTTCATCCACAGTACCAGGCTGATGATCCTGGTGCTGGGGGGGGAACGTTTGCTTCTGGTTTTGTTGTTGTGACAATGAAAACACTCCTTTGATGATTTGGGTTATCTTAGGATAGTGTTTACCCGGAAAAGATAATTATTAACATGTTTCTTTTGGTAGATTCATTAAATTTTTGGTCAAATTGACGTGTGATGCAGTAATTTCGTTTGGGGTGAAGACATTTGATGAGTGATGGAGCCCTGATTGAGGGGAATTTAGCCGCTTTATAGGGGGATCCGCCCAAAATCGGAGAAAATCCAGCCGTTATTGAGGAGAATCCGGTCGAAATCGGAGAAAATCCAGCCGTTATTCAGGAAAATCCAGCCGAAATCGCAAAAAATCCAGCCGTTTAACAGATTTATCCATCATCAAGGAGCATACTCACAAAAAAACAGGCCCCTCGCCAGAGAAGCCTGCCTGTCATTATTTTTCTTCCATCAACCCGGCACCCTTATACCCAATCATATTCAACAGCCCTTTAGGAGAAGAGAAGGGTGGGGCATAGCAGGTTTCGATTTCCTGGAGGTCGGTAATGGTCAGGCCTCCGTAAATGGCAGTGGCCAGAACGTCGATTTGCTTGTCTACCCCTTCGCCGCCCACTACATTACCTCCAAATATCTTTCCCGTGTCAGGGCAAAAATGGACTCTAACATACACATCATGAGCACCGGGATAGTAGCCCGCATGTGACTTTCCTTCATGCACGGTTGTTTTGTACGAATAACCCTTTTCATTTAATTCCTTCTCGCCTAATCCGGTAGATGCAATGGAAAGGTCAAAGACTTTTGCAATAGCTGTTCCAAGCATCCCCTTGAAAGGTACAGGGCTTCCGGAAAGGTGTCTTGCGATGATGTAGGCTTGTCGATGGGCAGGCCATGCGAGAGGGACCTGCTTTGGGGTCCCGTCAATAAAATCGATGGACTCCACCACATCTCCGACTGCATAAATGGAGGTGTCGTCTGTTTGCATAAATTCATTACTGACGACACCGCCTGACTCTCCAGTAGATAACCCGGCCTCCTTAGCAAGAAGGTTATTAGGCTTCACACCTACCGAAAGAAGAATGAAGTCAGACTGGAACGTCTCTCCGCTATCCAGTTTCAGGGTGCACTCCGGCAGTACTTCTTTCAATCCATCCTTTGTATACAAATTCACACCTTGATCTTTGATATGCTGTTGCAGTTTGATGGCGGTCTCTTCATCGATTACGCTGATCACATGATCCGATCTTTCCACAAGATTGACTTGCATCCCTAAGTGAGTGAAGTTCTCCGACATTTCAACCCCTATGTATCCACCTCCGATGATGGTACAGTTTTTTGGCTTTGAGGTTTCAACGAATTGTTTGATCCTGTCCATGTCTTCAACTGTTCTGAGATGAAAAGCCGGAATTTGATTCAGTCCAGGAATATCAGGGATAAAAGGGGAAGCCCCTGTGGCGAGCACAAGGTAATCGTATGTTTCTTCGTAATCCTGGTTTTTATCATGGTCTCTCACAAGTAAAGATTTTTTATCCCGATCAATTTTCAGCGCCTCATGATGCATGCGGACATCAATGTTTTTTTTCGTATGTAATTTTTCAGGCGTGGCTGCAAAAAGGCTTTCACGGTCCTTAATGACATCCCCTAAGTAATAAGGCATTCCGCAAGCCCCATAGGAAAGATAGGATGTCTTTTCAAGTAGAATGATCTCTATTTCACTATCCAGTTTTCTGATTTGGGATGCAGTGGTGGCACCCCCGCCTACTGCCCCTATGATGATGACTTTTCTCTTCATGTTTTTCCTCCTAAATGAAAGAAGTCTGATGGATATATTGTACCCATCAGACTTCTTTGAAAAACCGAATTAACGGAAGTTTACGTACTGTACATCAATTGAAAGGTCTGCTTCACGGATCGCAGCGATGATTTTTTGAAGATCATCCTTGCTTTTTCCAGTGACCCGTACTTGATCATCCTGAACCTGGCTCTTCACCTTAACGCCGGAGTTCTTGATGATGGTGTTAATTTTTTTTGCATTTTCTTTATCGATTCCTTGCACGAGTTTTGCACGCTGACGAACCGTTCCACCGGAAGCTCCTTCAAGCTTGCTGTAATCAAGATTCTTAACAGGGACATTACGTTTGATGAGTTTGCTGAGGAGCACATCCTTTAACTGATTCATTTTGAATTCATCATCAGAAACGAGGACGATTTCCTCTCCATCTAATTTAATGTCACTCTTACTTCCTTTAAAGTCATATCGGGTTTGAACTTCCTTCAACGCAATTTGGATCGCATTGCTCACTTCAGACATATCCACTTTCGACACAATATCAAATGAACTTTCCTTCGCCATATGTAACCCCTCCATAGTATTTTCTCTTTTCATTATAGACAAGCTTTGAAGGTGCATACAACTTCTAAGAAAGGAATGGGGGAGTTTTTTTGAAAATGGATCGATAAAATGTAAATGTTGGGATTCGATAATAAAAGGAGGGAAGTCGATAATATATTTTGAAAGTCGATAATATAGCTGGAGAAGTCGATAATATATTCTGAAAGTCGATAATATAAGTGAAGAAGTCGATAATATATCTGAAAAACTCGACCCCAACATGAAAATACATCATGACTCGTGAACATCAAGGAACCGATTTTATCGATAAAACACCTATTTAAGCCCATTTTTATCTTTTCTCGCAATAATGAGGAGTTTCAGCCTCCTCTATAAAAAAAAGCACCAGCTCTATCAAGAACTAGTACTTTTTCCTATTCGAGAGCAGGTGACTGCCCCGCAATCCCTTATAAATGATCCGTCTTCTTAGAATACTGATTCTTCCCGGCTTTACGGTTCACTTCTTTGATTTTATTCTTTTCCTGGCGCAGGGCGTTGTTATCCCTGGCCTTTTTTTCGTTATCAGATGTATGTGGCATAGTGATTCTCCCTTCGAGTATGATCTTCTCTCATAGTATGAGGAAGAGGAAGGGAGTTTATGAGTGTTCATTTAAGAAAAATATGGCCAGGGTGCCTGTGCCTGTATGAGAACCTATGGCACATCCAATAATACTGATATATACAGCTTTCGGTGAAAATCTTTCTTTAATGAGTTTTTCCATTTCAAGGGCAAGGTCTTCGTCATCGCCATGACTGATTGCGATGACCTGGTTGGAGAGATCTTCACCACGTTCTTCCATTAAGTCAAGAATTCGTTTTAGAAGTTTCTTCTTTCCACGCAATTTTTCAATCGGTACGAGCTTACCGTCTTCAACATGAAGAAGAGGCTTGATGTTTAACAGTCCGCCAAGAAAAGCTGATGCCTTTGAAACTCTACCGCCTTTGGCAAGGTATTCAAGGTCTTCTACGGTAAATAGGTGTTCCATATGCTCTGAGTGGTATCTGGAGGCTTCGATGATCTCTTCTTTGCTTCCTCCGTCCTGAAGAAGTTCAGCTGCCTTCATGACGACTAAGCCGTAGCCCAGGGAAGCACACTTTGAATCGATGATGGTCAAATCAAGGGAAGGGTGATCTTCTTTCACCTGATCACGTATCATGACAGCGGTTTGATACGTCCCTGACAATTGTGAGGAAAACGCAATGTAAATACCGGGTTGATTCGCTTCTGCAAGCTCTGTGAACTTCTTCAGGAAAAGATCCGGTGATACTTGAGACGTTTTGGGCATGTGGCCTTCCCTTATTTTGTTGAATACGGTTTTCGGCTCGATGGTGAACAAGTCCTCATAATCTTGACCATCAATATGTACTTTCAGTGGCAGCAGCTCTATGTTGTGTTGGTTAAAATATGCAGCAGGAAGGTCGCTTGCACTATCAGCAAATAATTTTACTGTCATCCTAATCATCCTTTGACTATACTATTTAGCTTTAGTCTAGCTATTTTTCATGAAAATGACAATCTATAGAGCATGAATTCAAGGTAAAAAGTATCATTGTTCTCTTAAAGGGTGAATATCAGGGGGAGTTTAGGTAAGATGAATTGTGGAACATAGAAAATAACAACTAGATGTGGGAGGTCTGTCAATGTCGAGAGATCATGTACAGTTAGAAGCGAAGAAGTTTTTCGTAGTGTTAGTAGGGGCCGTGCTTGGTGCCATTGCAATGAATTTTTTCTTGATACCTGCAAATGTTTATGCCAGTGGTTTTACAGGATTGGCTCAGTTAATATCCAGTTTATTGAAAGAATTTGCACCATTCAATATTTCAACGGGTATTTTATTATTCATCTTAAATATTCCTGTGACGATTCTCGGGTGGCTTAAGGTTGGCCGTTCCTTTACAGTGTATAGTTTCATTTCCGTATCACTGACGTCCTTATTCCTGGAAGTGATCCCTGTGATTAAATTATCCCCTGATATCCTCCTGAACGCCGTTTTTGGCGGGGTCATTGCCGCGGTGGGAGTTGGAATCACGTTGAAATGGGGTGCATCCACGGGAGGTATGGACATTATCGCCATGATTCTTTCCAGAATGAAAGATAAGCCAGTAGGAACCTATTTCTTCCTTATGAATGCGGTCATTATTACGTCTGCTGGATTTCTTTATGGATGGGAGAAAGCGTTATACACGTTGGTGACGTTGTATGCTTCAACGCGTGTCATTGATGCCATCCATACTCGACATGAGAAGCTGACAGCGATGATTGTAACAAAGAAATCCAATGAATTAAGAGAAGCCATCCATTCTAAGCTTGTCAGGGGAATTACGACCCTGCCTGCTAAAGGAGCATTTTCCGGTGAAGACAAGGAAATGCTGATCATCGTCATATCACGTTATGAATTGTATGAACTTGAACGTACCATTAAAGACGTAGATCCTGATGCATTTACCAATATCGTGCAAACGACAGGGATATTCGGATTCTTTAGAAAAGATTAGATTCTGGAATTTAACAAATACTAGAGGTGAACCTAGATAGAAAGGGGTATCACCTTGAAGGCAGTTGTTTATATACTTATTAGTTCTTTGATGCTCTTTTGTTTACCTTCTTCCATGAAGGCTGAGAAAACACCGCTGACCTTTACTGTAACAGCTTTTCCTGGAGAGGAAGGGTCAGAGATCCAGCTTCTTCTTTATAATAATAGTGAAGGGGATAAGAACATCACCTTTAACACGAGTCAAATGTTTGACTTTACAATCAAAAATAATGCGGGAAAAGTGGTTTACCATTACAGTCAGGGGAAATCATTCCTTCAAGCGCTTCAAACCATTTCATTGAAAAAGGGTGAAACGAAGATTTGGAAAGAAATTTGGGATTACAAGCAGGAAGGAAAACGTGTCCCAGAAGGAAGATATACGATTGAAGCCTGGTTGATGGGGGAGGACATTAGTGGATTTGATCATCCTTTGCGGGCTGAGTATTCATTCACAGTTCCTAAAGAAAACCAGTCTTTCAGGGCAGTAAAGGTACGAGAGGTGAAAGGACGGTTTACCATCCAGGGACAGGCGCGGGTGTCTGATGGGAGTTTTTATTACTATGTGGAGGATGGTCATAGAGTTCTTCTTAAAGAAACCTTATTCAAGGTTAATAAAGAATCGCCTAACTGGACCGATTTTACCATCATACTCCCCGAGTTGACAGGTAGTACAGACAAGTTCTTCCTAAGTCTTTATGAAAGGGATAATGAAGATGGGAAAATTCTGCACCGATACGTCATATCCATTCCATAAAAAAACAGGGTTGTCCATAAGGGGCAACCCTGTTTTTAGCTTTATGACAGGCGGTTTAACTCATCTTGAAGAGCGTGAAGCTGCTTTTGCTCTTCAACATTTGAGTTAGCGTAAGCAGATGACAACGCGTTTTTCGCTTTATCAATGGACATTTGAGCGTTTTCTCCCGTACTGCATGCTTGTTGGGCAGAATGAACCGCGTTACGGGCCTGTTGGAATAATGGATTACTCATTATTCCATTCCCCCTGGCCGTTCGCCATGTGAAGCAAGCTTTTTAGCTTCTGCTTCAGCATACGTCAGATGGTACGGAATACGTTCATCATGTTTTGTTACTGCGATTTTACCTTGTTGTACAAATCGTTTCGATTTATTTCTACCCATCACTACCACCCCTTTTTCAAGTTGGAACGCATATTGCGTTCTCTTTTAGTATGGCTATCCAAGGTGAGAGAATACGATGAAAAGATATACCCTCATCTTCCATAAATTTATTGGTTTAGAGGTCAAAACGTTTCTGAAGGTAGCGGCCGATACCGTCTTCTTCGTTTGATAATGTGATCTCATTCGCTATATCTTTGAGTGGGTCAATGGCATTTCCCATGGCAACGCCAGTTCCGGCATAATCAAGCATTTCGAGATCGTTATCTTCATCCCCGAATGCAATTATCCGTTCCCGGGGTATATTCAATGATGAAGCCACACGTTCAATACCGACCGCTTTGTTTAATCCTGATTTAACGATCTCAATGATGTGCCATGGGGCAGCCCAACGGCGATGGTCAATCAATTCTGCATGAACATCATCTAAATGTGCACGTATCTCAGGTACATCTTCTTCTTCTGCGTGAATGAGCATGGAAGTGGGATGATCAGATAGTACACTGCGGATATCCCCAGTTGAAATGGAAGGGTTGCCCATCATGAATACGTCAATGATCTTCTCATCATGGTAATGCAGATATACATCATCCATCACTTCGGCAACAATGTTACGGAATTTAAATTCGTCACATGCATCAATGATTTGTTTGGCCACCTTTACATCCATCGGCTCATGAAACATCCCCCACGAATCATCTGTGGGATGATGCACGAATGCACCGTTGAAGTTTACGATGGGAGTTGTCAGCTTTAATTGTTGATAATACAATTCACTGGCACGATAAGGCCTGCCTGTTGCAATCATAACTTCGTGCCCTTTATGGCGAGCTTTTTTTAATATTTCGCTGGTTTTTGCTGAAATTTTCTTCTCATCTGTTAAAAGTGTTCCGTCTAAATCCAGAACAATCAAGTGTTTTTCTTGTGAATGCATGAATACAAATCCCCAATCTTATTGGTATTAAGGCAATTTCTAGTGTAGCGTTAGACATTGAAAGTTGTCCACTGCCGCTACAAATAATTTAATAAATGTTTACAAACACTTTCGATTTAAATATTATACATACTACCAAATCTAGGATATCATAGTAAAGTGAAATGCAGTCAGGAGGGAGAGAATACACATGATCTTAGTTGATAAATCGACCATTCAAACCATTCCATTTCTTCATCTCGTGAAGGAAGAGGATGTAAATAAGCCAATACCCGTATGCTTTTTTATTCACGGATTTACTAGTGCGAAAGAACATAATTTACATTATGCCTATTATCTGGCTGAAAAGGGATTTAGAGTCATCCTTCCCGATTGTTTAGAGCACGGAGAACGATCTACAGGCAAATCAGAGCATCAATTAGGAGAAGTCTTCTGGAAAATCGTCTTACAGACGATCCATGAATTATCGATTCTTAAAGATCAGTTTGAAGAAAAAGGATTGCTCGTTCCAAATGGGATCGGGGTTGCAGGGACCTCTATGGGTGGAATTGTCACACTTGGAGCCTTAACTCAATATGAGTGGATCTCATCTGCTGTCTCGTTAATGGGGAATCCTACATATGTGAAATTTGCTCAAGCCCAGTTAGCTCAAGTCGAATCGTTAGGTTATGAACTGCCATTCAGCGAAGAAGAAATAGAAAATATGTTAAATGAACTCGCTCACTACGATTTAAGTCTTCAGCCTGAGAAACTTGATGGCAGACCCCTTATGTTCTGGCACGGAAAACGGGACAAGGTCGTACCGTTTAATCTGACACAAGAGTTCTACCAGAGCATCCTGCCTTATTATGAATCACAGGAAGACAACCTGTTATTTATAGAAGACGAAAAAGCCGATCATAAAGTATCGAGAGAAGGCGTGATCAAGTTGGTAGAGTGGTTCGAGAAGCATTTATCAGCCTAACCTTTTGTTTTATACACGTTAATTTGTTAAGATGAGTAGTGAAATTAGATAAGAAACAAGCTTGGATAAAGGAAGGAGTGTAAGAATGGATCAGGATCTTAAAGATAATTTGATGGGTGCCCTTGAACAGGTTGTTGACCCTGAATTAGGAATAGACATTGTTAATTTAGGTCTGGTATATGATGTGGATTTAGATGAAGAAGGTAAAGCAACGGTCACCATGACCCTTACGTCAATGGGGTGCCCTCTCGCTGGCACCATTGTCGATCAAGTCAAAACAGCTCTAAGTGACATTCCGGAGGTCAAAGAAACAGAAGTAGACATCGTCTGGAATCCACCATGGAGCAAAGACAACATGTCCCGTTATGCGAAGATTGCATTGGGAATCAGATAATACCGATATGTAAAAAATCCCCCTGAGGCACGGTTTGCTTCAGGGGGATTTTTTGTTGAAAGGTTTAATCAATCCGACAAATCGAAACAGGACAATTCTCACAATCGATTTCTTCCTTAAGATAGTTCAAATCAAGAATCGTGATATATCCTTTTTCCGACAAAAGTACGTTTTCTTTTTTTAATTCACTCAGCAGCCGATTAACGACTTCCCTGGATGAACCACAGAAATTGGCGAGTTCCTGGTTAGTTAACGGGAAATCGATCAGGATGCCCTTTTCAACTTTTTTTCCGTAACTGTTGGACATACGGATCAGAGTTGAGTAAAGTGCACCTTTTTTTCCATGAAGTATAAGATCACGAAATTTCGTTTGGTTTTGTTGATTTTGAATTTGGATCCATTTTAGCCATTGGATGGTCAAGTCACCGTTGTTGGTAAGCTTTTCTTCAAAGACCTCTTTTGGTAACGCATAAATCTCCGTATTCTCAAGCATTTTTGCACTGAGCATGTAGTATGCATCTTTACTGAATAACGTTAATTCACCGATCACATCATGACTTGAACAGATCCGTAAAGACAATTCACGTCCGTCAGGGATCACTTTGCTGATTTGGACACGACCGCTTTTAATTAAATATAACTCGTGAGCAGGCTTTCCCTCTTGAAACAGGAATGATCCTTTTTTGAAATTTTTCACCGTGTTTTTCTCGAAAAATAGTTGTTTAATTTCGAAAGGAAGTTCTGGAATTTCACTCATGAGATCACGTCATTTCTATCATAATGTCTTATATTTAAAGCTTACCAAAGGAATCAGACAGATAGAAGGGATTTAAGCGAAAATTAATACAGCAGCACCGACAACGGCACAATAAATGGCGAAATATTTCAGGTTTCCTTTAGCCATGATATTCATGAACCACTTTAATGAGAAGTAGGAAGCAATAAGTGATGCAATGAACGCAACTAAGTAAGGGATGGCCATTGAAGCGAGGTTCGGATCCTCAATAAGATCGCTTATTCCGAATACCATCACCCCTACACTTACAGGAATATAGAGGAGGAAAGAGAAACGTAACGCCGTTTCAGCCTTCATTCCACTAGCCATTGCAGCTACGATGGTTGCACCTGAACGGCTGATTCCAGGAATCAGGGCTACTGCCTGGGCAAGACCGATGATGATGGCGTCTTTAACATTTAGGTCACCATCATTTTTTCTTCCTCGAAGGTTGCGGATCAGCCATAGGGCAATACCTGTAATAATAAGTGTAATTCCTACTGTGATGACAGATGTTAAATGTTCCTCAATCACGTCACCGAATAATACACCAATCACCCCGGCAGGGATTGTACCAATCAATAAATAAACAATGAAATGAAAATCACGTTTCGTTTCAGGTGTTTTATGTTTGAAATAGCCTAAGCCATTCACGATCAGGCGCATGATATCTTCACGGTAAATAATCAGTACAGCCACTAGTGAAGCCGTATTAACCAGGATTTCAAATGTAAGGGTAGCATCCTTGATTCCAAGAAAATGCTGGGCCAATAGTAAGTGCCCACTGGATGAAATCGGGATTGGTTCAGTAAACCCCTGAAAAATCCCTAAAAATAAGTATTTCATAATCAGATAAAAATCCATTGTGTATCCTCCAAGCTTTTTTTCTCCACAGTTTTTAATTTAACACCATAAAGGGAAAGACTGTAAAGACTTTTTCCAAATGTTAACCGAACCGTAACTTGTTTATCATATAAAGCATTCTGATATCCTTCATCTGGCATGCATGAATGGCCGGCCTTGTAGAAAAATAGTAAGGAAGCATCGCTTCGAAAAGGAGGGGTAAGAATGGGACAGTCACGACAATTCAAAGCTGGGGAAAAAGCACCTAATAATGGAGAGTATATAGAAATTGGTGAAACAGGTAGCATGGTGAAAAATCCGCAAAAACTACGCTTAAAAGCGGGAGACCGATTTCCTGAAAACTCCAACCATAATCGTCTTTGGACGTATATGAGAAAACCTTAACCCCATAAGGAACAAGGATGTCGCGTCGACAGCTCACTATTTAATAAGAATGGTGACGCCAATCGGAGGCACTCCCTGTTCCTTTTTCTTTTCCTTTTTTATTGAAAGGGATATAATAGCTACAAAGGTCAATAAAGGTCAAAATGTGAGGTGAAGCACGATGAAATTTGATAATATGACTCACAGCATTCAAGAAGGATTGGTTTCAGCAGGAGAGGCAGCCAAAGAAAAATTACATACAGATATCACCCTGCTTCATTTGTGGAAATCCCTCCTTGGATCAGATGACAGTTTTCTTAGCACGATCTATGTTCGTGCAGGGGTAGACGTAGTCGGCCTAAGAGAATGGATTGATGACAAATTAAACGATATCCCTGCTGTGGAGGGGGAAGGGCTCCAGTATGGACAGTTTTTTTCAAGAGATATCCATCAGCTCATGCAAGATAGTGATGCCTTAAAGATTAAATGGGAAGATGACTATATCTCGGTGGAACATCTTGCCCTTGGGTTATTCAACCAAAAGAACCACCCGATTACGACATATTTAACAAAACATAATCTAACAGAAAAACAATTAAAGGACATTATTGAAACGATCAGAGGAGGGAGCAAGGTGAACACACAGAACCCTGAAGTAAAATATGAAGCGTTGAAAAAGTATGGGAGGGATCTTGTTGCGGATGTAAAGTCGGGAAGGATTGACCCAGTCATAGGCAGGGACAGTGAAATCCGTCACGTGATCCGAATCCTTTCCCGTAAAACGAAAAATAATCCTGTTCTTATAGGGGAGCCTGGAGTCGGGAAAACTGCGATCGTTGAAGGACTCGCACAGCGGATTGTCAGAAAAGATGTCCCGGAAGGCTTGAAGGATAAAACCATCTTCGAATTGGATATGAGCTCTTTGGTTGCAGGGGCCAAGTTCAGGGGCGAGTTTGAAGAACGATTAAAGGCGGTATTGCAGGAAGTGAGAAAGAGTGAGGGGCGGATTCTTCTTTTTATCGATGAACTTCATACGATTGTGGGCGCAGGGAAGACAGAAGGAGCAATGGATGCGGGTAATATCTTAAAGCCGATGCTTGCGAGGGGAGAACTGCATTGTATAGGTGCGACGACCCTCAATGAATACCGTAAGTACATTGAAAAGGACCCGGCTTTGGAAAGGCGATTTCAACAAGTGCTCGTGCAGGAGCCCAATGTTGAAGATACTATATCTATTTTAAGGGGCTTGAAGGAGCGTTTTGAAATTCATCATGGTGTCAACATCCATGACCGGGCCATTGTGGCAGCTTCCAAGCTATCTGACCGCTACATTTCTGACCGCTTCCTGCCGGACAAAGCCATTGATTTAATCGATGAGGCCTGTGCAATGATCCGTACAGAAATTGACTCTATGCCATCAGAATTGGATGAAGTCACACGTAAAGTGATGCAGCTTGAAATTGAAGAAGCAGCTCTAAATAAGGAAAAGGATCCGTCAAGCCTTGAACGACTCGATCGAATCCGTGAAGATTTAAGTAATCTGAAAGAAAAAGCAACCTTGATGAAGTTAAAATGGGAGCAAGAGAAAGAGAGCATCGGGATTGTTCAGGAGAAACGGGAAGAACTGGAGAAGCTCAGGCGAATGCTTGAAGAAGCAGAAAGTGATTATGATCTGAATAAAGCTGCCGAGCTCCGTCACGGCAGAATTCCCGCTATGGAAAAAGAGCTTGTTGCTGTTGAGCAAGAAATGATGAAAGAACAGGAAGGGCGCCTGCTGCGGGAAGAAGTGACGGAAGATGAAGTGGCAAATATTGTAGCAAGATGGACAGGGATACCGGTCACTAAGCTAGTAGAAGGCGAACGAGAGAAGCTTTTGAAGCTCGATCGTATTCTTCATGAACGGGTGATCGGGCAGGACGAGGCTGTGCAATTGGTGAGTGATGCGGTTATTCGTGCGAGAGCAGGTATTAAGGATCCGAACCGTCCGATTGGTTCATTCATTTTCTTAGGTCCTACTGGGGTAGGTAAGACGGAGCTTGCGAAGACACTTGCTCATACTTTGTTTGATAGTGAGGAACAGATGATCCGGATTGATATGTCTGAATATATGGAAAAGCATGCAGTTTCACGCTTGATCGGAGCACCTCCGGGATATGTGGGATATGAAGAAGGAGGCCAGCTGACAGAAGCAATCAGGAGGAAACCCTATTCGGTCATTCTGCTGGATGAAATTGAAAAAGCACATCCAGAAGTATTCAATATTCTTCTGCAAATGCTCGACGATGGGCGGATAACCGATTCTCAAGGAAGGACGGTTGATTGTAAAAATACAGTCATCATTATGACCTCGAACATTGGATCTTCTCATCTATTGGAACGGAACAAGGGAGAAGAAGAAATCGATAAAGAAACAAAGAACCTGGTAATGAGTCAGCTGCGTTCCTCTTTCAGACCGGAGTTCCTTAACAGGGTTGACGACATTATTCTCTTTAAACCACTGAGCATTCAAAATATAAAAGGGATAATCGATAAGCTGATAGAAGATTTGCAAAATCGGGTGGAAGAACAACATATCTCACTGTCTCTGACTGAAAGTGCAAAAGAATTCATTGCAAAGTCAGCGTACGATCCGATTTACGGAGCACGCCCTCTGAAAAGGTACTTGCAGAGAGAAGTTGAAACCAAACTGGCAAGAGAATTGATTGCCGGAAATATTAGAACGAACGCCACTATCACCATTGAGGCAGGGGAAGATGGCTTATCGATCAATCAGGATAACTAAAAAAAGCAGCCGGATCTGGCTGCTTTTTTTAGTGCTTTTCGACTGGCTCGTTTGGAAGAACAAGCGTGATGATGAATACTAATACCGTAACACAAACCGATAATATTAATCCTGTTTCAAAGTGAAACGCAGTTCCATTCATTGAACTTACAACGTAAGTTAACATTTCAGTAAGAGCAAATGCCCAGAAAAACATCCAGAAAAATCTCACGCCAAGTCACCTCATTCCTATGTAATCAACTAAATTATTAGCATTTTGTAACCAATTTCAATCTTTTTTATCTTACCACAGCTTCAGGAATTAATAAATGACTAATCTGTGAAATGTAACCCTTATCATCCTTCCATACCGGTCATGCTTAATCAAGGGGAGAACTGACTAAATTTGCAAATATAAGGGATTTCTTGGGCTTTCTCCCTGACCAATGACTTCTCCTTACATAAACTATAATGACTTACTATGTAAAAGGAGAAATTCTAATGTATCAGCGATTGTTTCAATTAGAGCAAGAGTGGTGCATGATTCATTATCCTGAACGCCCAAATGGATTCGCTGTAATGGTTATAGGGGATTCCCACCACTATGTAGATGATAAGAGCAGCTTTTGGGTACAGCATGAGGCGCGCTACAAGTGGATTCAAGAGCTGACCGCCAAAGGATATATTGTTTATTATAGTAATCTTTATGGTGCGAATTGGGGTAGCAATCAAGCCGTGCAATTAGCAAAGCGACTTTATCAACATGTTAAACGATCTGAAATCATTAATGGGAAGATTCATATATTGGCCGAAGGAATGGGAGCGTTGGTGTTAAAAAACCTCTACCCTAAAATGGAACAAGATATTAGGAGTGCTGTTATGCTCGCACCCTGTGTGTCACTATATGATCATTTAGAACAAGAGAAGGAACAGAAATTCTTTTATAAAAAGATAATTAAAGAACTCGCGCACACGTTTCGGTTGAAGGAGGAGGACTGCGAAGCCTTCATCAGTCAACAATCAAAGGATTATGAAGTATTTAAAAACATCTCGATTCCACTTTATATTGTTCAGTCAGCGACTCTTAATCGTTATAAAAATCAATTCACTCTCATAAAAGATATATATACAGAGCGTTTAGAAAAAGGAACATCAACGGATTTGTTCTTTGTACTTCCTGAAAAGCGTGCTTCTCTCGGAGGGAAATTTGCCTCGTATTTTTCTTTACATGAGAAAGAGTTATAACAAATACATTGGAGTGATTGACTTGAATCATGCATTCGTTTTTGCAGCTCAACAGTTTTTAGGATTTGAACTATGTGATGCCCTTCTTGAGAATGGGTGGACCGTAACGGCAATTGATGAAAACAAAGAAATGAAGGATAAGTGGTTGGAAATTGGAAGGAACTCAAACATTCAATATGTTCCTTATGAAGATTGGGATAAGGAAATACAATCTGGATGCAGCGTGTTCCTTCCATACTATGATCAGTTAAGAGAGAACAAAGTGGATTACTTGCCAGAAGTAGAAGGACTGATTTCAAAATTTGAACAACCTCTCATGATCATCAGAATTTATCCCAATAGGGCGATAAATCAGAACCATAAAGAAGGAACGGTATTTTACCTTCCAACTTTATACGGAATTCACCAACCGAATGACTTTCTGTTCGCTCGATTGTTGACTGGAGAAGATGATGACTGCAATTACATTGATGATCCAAGTGGAGCCATCTATGTGAAGGACGCAGCCCGTTCCATTATAAATCATTCATCCAAGAAAGAAGTCTATACGGTGAAAGCTCTCTCAAGTCAAAGCTGGAATGAAGCCTTATCTTACTTGACGAAGAAGTCTTATTCTCCCCCACGCATGAATGCTGAATCAGATGGTAAAGAGCTTATTGTAAAGCCGTCAAAGTCTCATGACAGGATATTGAAGGAACAATTAAGAGGAATCACTTTGCATGAAATTCAGGAATAATAAAATTTTTTCTTTCCTTGTGGATAGGGATGAGGGTAAAATAAATATGATGTAATAATTTCCTATTGATACTTTTTATAGATGCTGCACGGGCTTTAAAGGAGTTGCTGCAAATGAGTAAGAAATTTTATACCATTTTCTTGATTGTATTCCTCATTGGAATAAGTGGTTGTTCAGCAGGAAGAAGCGCTGAAATAGAAAAAGTCGGCTTACTGGTTCCGGAAACCGTAGACGATGGGGTATGGGGAACAAAAGGATACAAAGGATTACTAAAGATTCAATCCGATTATAATGCAGACGTCTTCTATAAAGAGAGTATAAAAAATGATGCATCAATTAAACAAGCGGTAAAAGCATATAATGATGATAAAGTTACTTTAGTTTTTGGACATGGAAGTGAATATTCCGGGATATTTAACACCCTTTCCAGTGAGTATCCCAACATGCACTTTGTAAGCTTTAATGGAAACGCCACTGAGGAGAACACAACCAGTCTTCAATTTAAAGGCTATGCAATGGGCTTCTTCGGGGGCATGACGGCAGCCTTTCAATCTAAAACGAATAAAATTGGTGTAATTGCTGCTTTTGACTGGCAGCCCGAAGTTCAAGGTTTTATCGATGGAGCGAAATTCCAAAAAAGTGAATCTGAGCTCATTGTCGAGTATACCAATCACTGGGACGATCAAACTATTGCTTTTGAAAAGCTCGAGGGTTTAATGAATCAGGGAGTTGATGTTGTTTATCCGGCAGGTGACGGCTATAATGTATCTGTAATCGAAAAGCTGAAGGAAAAGGGACTTTATGCCATTGGCTATGTATCTGATCAATCTGATTTAGGAGAATCCACGGTTTTAACGAGTACGGTGCAGCATGCAGATAAGCTGTATAGCATCGTTGCGGAAAGGTTCGCAAATGATGAACTCGATTCAGGAAACCTTGAATTTGATTTTGAAGACGGAGTCATTTCTATGGGGAAATATAGTCCTGTCATTCCAAAAGAATTTCAAGCTGAGATGAAGCAACATGTTAAAGCCTACATCGAAACAGGTAAATTGCCGAACGGAAAGGAATCGAAACAATGAATCAAGACAAAACGATGGAATTTATGCAGATTGCCATGAAGTACTTCCCACAAGCAAAAGAGCAGCTTGATCAAGCGGGTGTTGAGTTCTCTCCTGAGATGCTGCAACCATTTATGACCCTGTTTACACAAGTCATGAGTGAAGCCTATGAACTAGGCAAACAGGATGCCTTACATAACGAGTAAGTGTATAGAAAAAACGGCTCATTGACCTTATCAATGAGCCGTTTTTTTATTTTATATTCCATTGCTTTAATAATGGGCTGACTTTCTTATAGAGCGGTTTCAATTCATCTATGGAATTCATAATGGAATGAACGCCATCGAGCAATGATCCTCCTTCATTGCTTCCCTCACGTTTTTCCTGAGAAGGAGAAGCTTCTTTTTTATGAGTCCTTCCTCCGAACATCATCTGATCAAATGGATGCAGCTTTTTTTCTTCAGACATATTCTCACCCCCTCTGCCTACTACATAAACTATGAGGAAAAGGGTTGTCCGAGTATGGTCAAACGTGTAGAAGAGAGGAAGAAGTAAAAAATAATTGCAGAAAGTAGAAATCTTCGATAAAATTAGTACCAAGTCTTAATATTTGATAATAAACCAAAGTATAAGAGAGAAAACATAAAAAAATAGAAAGTAGGGAATGCCAGTATGAATACAGGAATTATTGGAATTGGGCGTTACCTTCCCGAGAAAGTCGTAACTAATGCAGACCTTGAGAAAATGGTGGATACATCAGACGAATGGATCCGTACAAGAACAGGCATTGAAGAGAGAAGAATAGCAGATAATGAAACAGACACATCAGACATGGCTTATGAAGCTGCAAAAACGGCAATCGAGGATGCAGCTATTTCTGCAGAAGAAATTGATCTGATCCTGGTGGCTACGGTCACACCTGATCAGCCATTCCCATCTGTGGCCTGCTTGCTTCAGGAAAGATTAGGAGCAAAGAAAGCGGCTGCGATGGATCTAAGTGCTGCATGTGCCGGATTTATGTATGGTATGATCACGGCAAAGCAGTTTATCGACAATGGTGCATATAAGCATGTACTCGTTGTAGGAGTTGAAAAGTTATCCAAAATCACAGATTGGGATGACCGTAATACCGCTGTCCTATTTGGAGACGCAGCAGGCGCAGCGGTCCTTGGGCCAGTTCCAGATGATAAAGGAATACTTGCCTTTGAATTAGGTGCAGACGGATCGGGTGCAAAACATTTGTACCAGGAAGAGAATATCATCATGAACGGACGCGAAGTATTTAAATTTGCCGTTCGTCAAATGGGCGAATCGAGCGTAAATGTAATTGAAAAAGCAGGATTAAAGAAAGAAGATGTTGATTTCTTAATTCCTCATCAAGCCAATATCCGCATCATGGAAGCAGCAAGGCAACGATTGGAACTGCCGGTAGAGAAGATGTCTAAAACCGTAAATAAATACGGCAATACTTCAGCAGCTTCTATCCCGGTTTCACTAGTAGAAGATTTGGAAGCTGGAAGAGTGAAAGAAAATGATGTGGTCGTCATGGTAGGATTCGGTGGCGGTTTAACCTGGGGCGCTATTATCATGCGCTGGGGCAAATAAATAGAACTCCCTTCTATAACTTGCAGACAAAGGAGATGGAATAAATGAACAAGAAACGCGTAGTTGTAACAGGATTAGGAAGCGTTACCCCGTTAGGAAATGACGTCGAGTCAACGTGGGCAAATATTTTAGCAGGTAAAACAGGGGTTGGGCCGTTAACACGCTTAAATGCCGATGAATACCCTGCGAAAGTGGCAGCAGAGTTAAAAGATTTCAATATCGAGGATTTCGGTATCGAACGAAAAGAAGCGAGAAAAATGGATCGCTTCACTCATTATGCGATTGCAGCCTCGTTAATGGCTGTCAAGGACTCGAAGCTTGACATCACAGACGAAAACGCTCACCGCGTCGGCGTATGGATTGGTTCAGGAATTGGTGGGATGGAGACATTCGAACAGCAGTATGAAACCTTCCAAAAACGTGGATACCGCAGAGTAAGCCCATTTTTCGTTCCTATGATCATTCCTGATATGGCGGCTGGACAAGTTTCCATCATGCTAGGGGCTAAAGGCTTTAATTCTTGTACTGTAACGGCATGTGCGACAGGAACCAACTCCATTGGAGATGCATTCAAAGTCATCCAGCGTGGAGACGCGGATGTCATGGTGTCAGGTGGGGCAGAGGCACCAATCACGAAGATGTCTGTAGCCGGCTTCTGTGCAAACACAGCCCTTTCTACCAATACAGATCCTGAAAAAGCTTCAAGACCATTTGATGCAAACCGTGACGGATTCGTTATGGGAGAAGGAGCAGGTGTCGTTGTCCTGGAAGAGCTTGAGCATGCGCTGAAACGAGGAGCACCCATCTATGCTGAAATCGTAGGCTATGGTTGTACTGGTGATGCGTATCATATTACCGCTCCTGCACCAGCGGGAGAAGGTGGAGCAAGAGCAATGAAAATGGCTCTGGAAGACGGTGGAATCCTTCCCGAGCAAATGGATTACATTAATGCTCACGGAACCAGCACACCTTACAATGACAAATACGAAACAATGGCGGTAAAAGAAGTATTTGGGGAGCATGCCTATAAATTAGCCATGAGCTCAACGAAATCCATGACGGGTCATCTTCTGGGAGCAGCAGGAGGAGTAGAAGCGATTTTCACAGTACTCGCTATGAAAGACAGCGTGTTGCCTCCAACAATCAATATCGAAACACCAGATCCGGATTGTGATCTTGATTATGTAGCGAACGAAGCAAGAAAACAGGAAGTGAATGTGGCGATGAGTAACTCATTAGGTTTCGGTGGGCATAATGCTACGATCGTCTTTAAAAAATATCAATAACTAAAAAAGAGAACGAGCCTGCTAATGCGTTAGCAGGCTCGTTTTTTGTTGTGAATCCTCTTTCCTTTACATATACATGATAAAAAGTCGGGAAAGAGGGATGAAGGTGACTGTTGCTCCCACTAATGAATGGCTTAAGGATTCCATTCATGAACCTTTAGAGCTTTTAAAGAAAACGATAAACGGAAGAGAAGATCAAAAGTCGTTTTATCAATACCTCATGAAGCATGGCATGTATAAATCATCACCTCAGGCTGAGGATATTTATGTGAAAATGAAAGAACGCAAAATATGGGAGCGTTTTTCCCTTTATGAAAAGAAGTATAAACATAAATGGAATGGCCCGAACGTGCCGATCTATCTATTCCCTGTACAGGAAAAAAGAGGCATGTTCCAATCGTCAATGAAAAAGTCAGGTGTATGCTTTAAAGACGAGATTTTCTTTTTTGTAACAGATCAAGAAGATACGAAAGAACACGAAGCTCTATTTGTTCACGAATACCATCACTGTGTCAGAATGAAACTCTTAAACAAAAAAGACACCCAATACACCCTGTTAGATTCCATCATTTTTGAGGGGCTGGCAGAGTTTGCTGTCGGAGAGTATTGTGGGGAAAAGTACATGGCTTCCTGGACAAAGGCTTATGAGAAAAAAAAGATGTCACTGTATTTTGAGAAGTGGATTAAGCCTAATTTGGATGTAAAACGAAGCAGTCCCCTTCACGATCACCTACTTCTTGGTCAAAGGTCTTATCCCAATATGCTGGGTTACGCTGCCGGCTATTACCTGGTACAAAATTATATTAAGGAAAAGAATGGTTCTACCATTACTCTGATAGGAAAACCTTCAGCCACTTTCTTACTTCAGTAAAATGGGGATCGGCCATTCATCTTCTGATTTCTGTGCTGGCGATGAAATTAAGCTCTTTATATCGTCATATCTTCCATTTGCACTCATAGACTATAGTAAGAATGGACGAGCTAAATCTCTAAATGCGAGGATAGAGGCGGAAGGTATGGTGTTTCGAATGTTTATATTATTTATTGGGTTTGGACTGGCTGTTTCGGGTGGTGTAAGTTTAATCATCTATTTAAACCTTCTCACTACGGGAATGACCTTTACAGACTATATTCTCTTCGTATCCACCCGAGTCGAATGCTACTTATTTCTCTTAGGGATTCTCATTATAACGATCTCAATCTATATTCCGCGAAGGAAAAATAACCACTATCTATAAAATAGGAATAAATTTACACCGATTTGCCTATACTGATTGACAAATAAGATTGTAGCAAAGCGAGGGGTCAATCATGTTATATCTTCATGATGTATGGGTAAATTGGTTCGAAGGCGAAGAAAATGGCTACAATGTCTGTCATTTTCACGAGTGGAGAAAAGAGGACGTTATTGAGTTATTGGATCAAGTTCCTCTCATTAAAGTGGACACTGTTTTGTTTCATTACATCGAGAATGATTTATCAGAGTTACCTCAACAACTGCTCAATAATGTCTATCAAAAAGCATACTTGCGAAAAAACCATGAACGAATTCAATTGGATTATTGCTTCATTGTCACGGATGGGACAGGAATACTTGCCGTGGATACCATTGGGTATACCGTTCCAATAAGAAAGAGCAGACTCATTCCAAGACAGGAACAGCTTGTCTATGAAATGGTTGAAAGTCATGAAACGATGCACTACGCCATTCAGCCTGAAGGAAAGAAAGAGGATTCATACCACATTCTTTCACCGAGTCCTTATATGATGAGTGGTCTGACAAGAAAAGAAAGACAGTTGAAGCAATTATTATTTATGGCGCTGGATCAGCTCCACAGCTCAAATAACACGGCAGAAATACGTTACTGGTACACGGAATGGGCTCCGCAGCGATATCGGACCATTCAAGAGATGGACTTTGAAGAAATTTGGCAAATGTTATACGAAGAAACACAGTATGGCTGGTCGGACAAGCATCTGACTCTCTGCGAGAACTTAATTAAGGGACAACCCTTCTTTGAAAAACTATGGGAAGTGGAAAATCGTCCTAAGGTAAATTAGTAGGTAAACGAAAACCTTGAGTCTATAATGGGCTTGAGGTTTTTTGTTTGGTGGGGGATAAGGGGTGACCATGAATGGAAATAAAAAAGCCAAGAGCCTGATCAGGCTCTTGGTACCATCACTATTTTCTTTTTCTCTCTTTACGCCCGAGTCCCATGGCCTTTTCCATCTTCTTGAGCATTTTGTTTGCAGCAAAGTTAGCCTTTTCAGCTCCGCGGTCAAGGATGTCATCTAACTCTTCTGAATCAATCAATTCATAGTAGCGGTCCTGTACCGGCTTAATGGCACTGATTACTACTTGAGCCAAGTCAGATTTGAAATCTCCATAGCCCTTACCTTCATACTTTTGTTCAAGTTCTTCTATAGAGCTGCCTTCAAGTATCGAATAGATAGAAAGAAGGTTTGATACTCCTGGTTTGTTTTCTTTATCGTATTTCACGATTCCATCTGAATCCGTCACAGCACTTTTGATTTTCTTTTCGATCAGCTTCGGATCATCAAGGAGCGTGATAAATGATTTCTGATTTGCATCGGACTTACTCATTTTCTTCAGTGGATCTTGTAGGGACATGACACGTGCGCCCACTTTAGGAATCCGGACTTCCGGAACCGTAAAGATATTATTGTATTTGTTATTGAAACGCTCAGCAAGATTTCTCGTTAATTCCAGATGCTGCTTCTGATCTTCTCCCACAGGAACTAAGTCGGTACCATAGAGCAGGATATCAGCCGCCATTAATGGCGGGTAAGTTAATAAACCTGCAGAAACTGCTTCTTTACCATGTGATTTATCTTTGAATTGTGTCATTCTTTCAAGCTCACCAATATATGTCACACACTGCAGGATCCACCCTGCCTGTGCATGGGCCGGAACCTCCGATTGAATGAATAGCGTTGATTTATCCGGGTCGATGCCACAAGCAATATAGAGTGCTGCGAGACTGCGGATGTTCTTGCGAAGCTCCATTTTATCTTGTGCCACCGTAATCGCATGCTGATCCACTACACAGAAATAACAATTGTATTCTTCCTGCAGCTCAGTGAACTGCTTCATTGCCCCGATGTAATTACCAAGCGTAATCGTACCACTCGGTTGAATCCCACTAAAGATTTTCTTCATCTAACTTCCTCCTCTGAATAAACAAAATAAAAACCCATCCGGCCTAATAAAGATAGGGACGAATGGGATCATTTCCGCGGTGCCACCCTAAGTACTCAAATGAGTCAGCTTAGTCCATGAGAACATGGAACCTCTTTAACGTGAGGTTGATCCGTTATATGCTACTCAATTTCACAAATAAAGCTCAGAAGTCCATTCCCTTTCCAATGAATACTTGTTCTCACCAACCACAAGCTCTCTATCATTCAAAGCTGAAAGGTACTACTCTTCATCGACGCTTATACTCTCATTCATATACATTTATTATATAAAATAAAGTTTCGTAATTCAAGTATACAGGAGATAAGACAAGGCGATGGACAATACGAGCGAAAAAGTACCGACTATAAGAAATGATTTCGTAATGGAATATGAGCGCTTGTGGCCATATTCTTCATGAGCATCCTTTGTTTCATCCAAATCATCGAACTGAGAGATGTATTTTCCTTGTTTCGTACTTTTCCTGAATCTCTTAAGGGCATATACGATCCCGTTGAAAAATCCCTTTTGAATAATATAGAGGAGGGCCCCTATGACAGCATAGGTAATTCCGATGATGAACAAACTGTCTATAATAGAAAGAAGCAGGTTTTTGCCCTGTAGAATAGCAGCCCCAAAGGCGATGATGAAAAACAGCAGTGTAAGAATGTAGAAAAAATTAATTCGTTTCATAGGACTCCTTAAATTGTTTTTTATAAAAGTATACATGATGGATAAAGTAGAATTCAATCATCGTTCATATATATTCAGATCAGCGTGCAATGCACGGAAAAAGTGAACAGAAATCCACATAAACCGTATACACTAGAAACACCTGCTGGTTTACAATTCCTGTGAACGAATAAAGTATATATTCTATTATTTATATTTAGTCTGGGAATCTTATATTTATAATAGAAATAGGGGGAAGTGGATGAAAAATCCTGCAGAAAACATTTGAGGTTGCCATATTTGAAATTTACATTTGTAACAATTGTAATGGGACAAACTCTCTAAAATAAACAGATTAAAGCCTTATGTATCAAGGTTTTAATAACAATATACCTATTAATCTGATAATTTCGCAAAAAAACTGTTAAATTCATATTGCAATAATTTCTCTATCATGTATAATAAGTAACAAATCTTCTGAAAATTAGAAGATAAATAAATATGAGATTTACGAGGAGGTCAATTTCAAGATGAAGAAAAAGTTTTCATTCTTGCTAGTTCTTCTTCTGGCTCTAAGTACTTTCTTGGCTGCATGTGGCGGCGACAAGAAAACTGAGGGCAATGAAGGAGCATCTGGTGAAGGCGGCGAGTCTGCTGAAAAGAAAGAACAGGTACTTAACTTACTTGAGAGTTCTGAGATCCCATCAATGGACTCTACTCTAGCAACTGACGCTGTATCATTCAAAGTAATGAACAACGTATTTGAAGGTCTTTACCGTTTAGGTGAAAATGATGAAGCTGTACTTGGTATGGCTGCAGAAGAACCACAAATCAGTGAAGATGGTAAAACATACACGTTCAAACTTCGTGATGCTAAATGGTCAAACGGAGATGCAGTTACTGCTAACGACTTCGTTTACGCTTGGCAAAAAGCTTTAAACCCTGATACTGGTGCAGAGTATGCGTACATCATGTACGATATCAAAAACGCTGCTAAAGTTAATGCTGGTGAAGTTCCAGTTGAAGAATTAGGTGTTAAAGCGGTTGATGAGAAAACTCTAGAAGTTCAGCTTGAAACAGCTGTTCCATATTTCAAAGCTTTACTTTCTTTCGCAACTTTCTATCCTCAAAACCAAAAGTTTGTTGAAGAAAAAGGCGATAAATTCGGTCTTGAAGCTGACACTGCAGTTTATAACGGTCCATTCACACTTTCTGAGTGGAAGCATGAGCAAAGCTTCAAATTAACTAAAAATGACAGCTACTGGGATGCAGAAACTGTTAAGTTAAAAGAAGTAAACTTTAACATTGTTAAAGATACTGCTACTGGAGTTAACTTATACGAAACAGAAAAAGCGGATATCGCTGGTCTTTCAGCTGAATTTGTTGACAAATACAAATCAGATGAAAACTTCAAAACAAAGGCTGATACAGCTGTATTCTTCCTTCGTTTAAACCAAGGTAATGAAGTTATGGCAAACGTAAATGCACGTAAAGCAGTAGATGCTGCATACGACAAGCAAGGTATGGTAGACGTTCTTCTTAACAACGGTTCTATCCCTGCATATTTCTTAGTACCAAAAGATTTCGTTTCAGGTCCAGACGGTGCTGAGTACCGTGAAGCTGTAGGTGATTTTGGTGGTTACGATCCTGAAAAAGCTGCAGAACACTGGGCTAAAGCAAAAGAAGAGTTAGGTAAAGATTCTATTGAATTAGAACTACTAAACTATGACTCTGACAGCTCTAAGAAAATCGGTGAGTTCTTAAAAGAACAACTTGAGCAAAACCTTGAAGGATTAACTGTTAACATTAAGGCGCAACCATTCAAGCAAAAACTTGAATTAGAATCTAAAGGTCAATATGACTTCTCATTCGCTGGATGGGGTCCTGATTATCCAGATCCGATGACATTTGTTGACATGTTCGTTACTGACGGTGCTCATAACCAAATGGGTTATTCTAATCCTGAATATGACAAGTTAATCGAACAAGCTAAAGGTGAACTTCTTGCTGATGAAGAAGCTCGCTGGCAAGCAATGGTTGACGCTGAAAAGATCCTTTTCGAAGATCAAGCGATCAGCCCAATGTACCAACGTGGAACTGCTTTCTTAGAGCGTCCATATGTTAAAGGTCTGTTACGTCACTCATTTGGTGCAGATGCATCATACAAATGGGCTTACATTGAGTAATCACTAGCTCGATGAACAAACCTACAGAGGAGAGTGTATGCGTAAGCATACGCTCTCCTTTTCCAGTGAATGTCGAAAATTATCAAAAAAGTAAAAATACATTGAATATTTGTCGAAAATCGATATAATTAAAATGTAGAAAAAAAAAGATAAAAAAGGGGGGCTAAAGAATGGTCAGATATACAATTCAACGTATCGTCTATATGATCATCACTTTGCTTATCATTGCAACCGCCACTTTCTTTCTGATGAAGCTCCTACCTGGATCTCCACTACAAAACACAGAAAGGCTGACTCCGGAACAACAACAAATCATCCTGGATAAATACGGTCTAAATGACCCGCTGCCAGAACAATATGTGAATTATATGGTTGGGTTGGCAAAAGGGGATTTAGGGTTGTCCTTCCAATATGACAATCGTCCAGTAACACAAATTGTTGGAGATCGTATTGGTCCTTCCGCACTTCTTGGATTCCAAGCTATGGTATTAGGTACATTCTTAGGGCTACTTATTGGAATTATTGCAGCAATTAAACATAACACCTGGATTGATTATGGGTCAACGTTCCTTGCTGTAATTGGAATATCGATTCCTTCCTTCGTATTTGCCGGTCTTCTGCAATATTACGTTGGGGTTAAACTTGAATGGCTGCCCGTGGCACTATGGGGAGAATACAAACATACGATTCTTCCAACCTTGGCACTTACAGTATTCGTAGTAGCGACCATTGCTCGTTTTATGCGTACTGAAATGCTGGAAATATTAAACTCCGATTATATTTTACTAGCAAAAGCAAAGGGGATTTCTAAAACGGCAACAGTTGTAAAGCATGCTGTTAGAAATGCATTGATCCCCATTGTAACGATTTTAGGTCCAATGACAGTTGGGGTTATGACAGGATCACTTGTAGTTGAACGAATTTTCGCAGTCCCTGGTTTAGGGGAACAATTCGTACTATCGATCAATACAAATGATTACACCGTTATTATGGGTATTACCCTGTTCTTCAGCGCATTATTCATTGGAGTTATCTTCTTGGTAGATATTCTTTACGGAATCATTGATCCGCGTATTCGCTTAGCTGGAGGGAAGAAATAATGGAAGCAAATAAAAAGAAACTAGATCAACTTAGTCCAGACCTCTTCCAACCTCAAAAGGCTAGGGGAGATGAGTCAGAAAAAATTTCGCGTCCAAGCCTTAATTTCTGGCAAGATTCTTGGATTCGTTTACGTAAGAATAAGGGTGCAATTGCGGGGATTATCATCACTGCAATCATTATTTTCTTTGCTCTTTTTGGTCCGATGATGAACGAATACAAGTTTAGCGATCAAAATATCCGGCATGCAAAGCTGCCACCAAAAATTGAAGCGCTTTCAGGGATTAGCTGGTTACCGTTTGACGGGAAAGATGCAGATGGATTTGATGTATATGAAGCAAGACAAATCAAAGAAAACTATTGGTTTGGTACTGATGACTTAGGTCGTGATCTTTGGACCCGTACTTGGAATGGTACTCGTGTATCTCTCTACATTGGGATATTAGCAGCCATTATCGATTTCATAATTGGTATCTCTTATGGCGGGATTTCTGCTTATTACGGTGGGAAAGTCGACGATATTATGCAACGTATCATTGAAATCCTTGTCGGGATTCCAAACTTAATTGTGGTAATTCTCTTTATCCTGATCTTTGAGCCGGGTATATTCTCCATAACCATGGCCATGGTTATAACCGGTTGGACCGGTATGGCCCGTATCGTCCGTGGACAGGTACTTCAATTAAAGAACCAGGAATTTGTTCTTGCTTCACGTACACTTGGGGCTTCAAGCAACCGTTTAATTTTTAAACACTTGCTTCCAAACGTAATGGGACCTGTTATCATCACTACAATGTTCACAGTTCCTGCTGCGATTTACACAGAAGCATTCTTAAGCTTTATCGGATTGGGGATTGCTCCACCAAGAGCATCTCTGGGATCATTGGTTAATGAAGGATATAGATCTATCCAGTCATTCCCGCACATGATGCTGGTACCATCAGCTGTCATCTCGTTGGTCATCTTAAGCTTCAACTTAATGGCGGATGGACTGCGTGATGCACTAGATCCGAAAATGCGTAAGTAATGGAAGGGAGCTTATGAATATGTCAAAAATTTTAGAAGTTAACAATCTACACGTCTCCTTCAATACGCATGGAGGAGAAGTTAAAGCTGTCCGTGGTGTGGATTTTCATTTAGATAAAGGTGAAACATTAGCGATCGTTGGTGAATCTGGTTCAGGGAAATCAGTTACTACGAAAGCTCTAATGAGATTGATTCCAAATCCTCCAGGCTTTATTAAAGGTGGAGAAATGATATTTGAGGGTAAAGATTTAGCAAAATTACCCGAAAAGGATATGCAAAAAATTCGTGGAAAAGACATATCTATGATTTTCCAAGATCCGATGACGTCTCTGAATCCAACAATGACGATTGGTAAGCAAATCATGGAACCGTTGGTGAAACACCAGAATATGAGTAAAAATGATGCGAAAAAACGGGCCATCGAGTTACTTAAATTAGTAGGCCTTCCTAGTCCGGAAACACGATTTAAGCAATATCCTCACCAGTTTTCCGGTGGTCAGCGTCAGCGTGTCGTCATCGCGATCGCTCTGGCCTGTAATCCAAAGATCTTGATTGCAGATGAGCCAACGACAGCATTGGACGTAACGATTCAGGCACAGATTCTTGAGCTGATGAAAGATCTTCAGAATAAAATTGATACATCCATCATTTTTATCACTCATGATCTTGGTGTTGTCGCAAATGTGGCGGACCGTGTTGCGGTGATGTATGGTGGTCAAATTGTAGAAACAGGTACAGTGGATGAAATCTTCTATGATCCACGTCACCCTTATACATGGGGACTGATCGGTTCAATGCCTACGACAGAAACTGAAGGTGAACAGGAATTAGTAGCTATCCCGGGAACTCCACCGGATCTATTAAATCCACCTAAAGGAGATGCTTTTGCGCTTCGCAGCGAATATGCATTAAAAGTGGATTTTGAACAAGAGCCGCCATATTACCAGGTTTCTGATACTCACTTTGTGAAGTCCTGGTTATTGCATCCGAGTGCTCCAAAAGTTGAGCCGCCTGAAATCGTTAAATTAAGACAAAGACAAATGCCATCTAATTACAAAGAGCCGGTACTTGTTGAGGGGGTTCGTTCATAATGGCAGAAAAGTTATTAGAAATTAAGAATTTAAAGCAGTACTTTAACCCAGGTAAGCCGAATATGGTTAAAGCAGTCGATGATATCAGCTTTGATATATATAAAGGGGAAACCCTTGGTCTCGTAGGAGAATCGGGGTGTGGTAAATCTACGACTGGTCGTACGATTATTAGGTTGTATAATGCCACAGATGGTCAAGTTTTATTTAATGGTGAAGACGTACATGGTAAAAAGTCACGTTCCCAATTGAAGAAATTCAACCGTAAGATGCAAATGATCTTCCAGGATCCATATGCCAGTTTGAATCCTCGCATGAAGGTAGCTGATATCATTGCTGAAGGCATAGACATTCATGGATTGGCATCTTCTAAAGAAGAACGTTTGAAAAAAGTTCATGATTTACTTGAAACAGTCGGTTTAAATAAAGAGCACGCAGGTCGCTACCCACATGAATTCTCAGGTGGTCAAAGACAGCGTATCGGGATTGCCCGTGCCCTTGCGGTAGATCCTGACTTCATCATTGCCGATGAGCCAATTTCAGCTCTTGATGTTTCGATCCAGGCACAGGTTGTTAACCTGATGCAGGAGCTTCAAAAAGAGAAGGGTTTAACGTACTTATTTATCGCCCATGATCTTTCCATGGTAAAATACATCAGTGACCGTATCGGGGTTATGTACTTTGGTAAATTAGTCGAATTGGCACCAAGTGATGCCCTTTATAAAAATCCGCTTCACCCTTATACTCAGTCACTTTTATCAGCGATCCCACTACCGGATCCTGAGTATGAGCGCACACGCAGAAGAAAAGAATATAATCCTTCTGTTCACAACTATACAGAGGAAGATAATCTTGAAATGCGTGAAGTGGCCCCTGGACACTTCGTATATTGCTCAGACAAAGAGTTTGCGCAATATAAAGCTCAGTACAAAAACTAAAACATTCATAATAGCTCCCTTTAATGAGGGGAGCTTTTTTTTATGAAGGGCTTTTCATAGTACTTCATCATTTTTACATGAAAATCATACTATTTAATGAAGATATTTAATTTCCTTGGAAATTTCGACAGTTTAGGAGTAATACCCCTTTTCTTTCAAGTTATTTCCTTGTTAGAATAGTATATGGTGTTACATATTTTACTAGATAGCTTATTTAATAGAGGAGAGGTTTATTTTGAAATGGAGTAAGGTAGCGACATCCTTATGTTTAGTCACAATGTGCTTATTACCGTTCCAAACAGCGAGTGCTGAAGGAGACGGGCCGGCAGACCACGAGAAGAGAAGTCTTTCTTTAAGTAAGAAGGAAATAGCAAGTCCCGCGCCAAGATTTGCATATGATTCCGGCTTTAAATTTGAATACCCTGATGCGGTTAGAGGAGTTTATGTTACTGGTCACTCTGCAGGTGGAGCGAGATTTGAAAGCCTAACGAAACTTATGGATGATACGGATTTAAACGCCATGGTTATTGATATTAAAGATGATCACGGTTATGTTACATACGAACCCGAAGAATCTTCTCCATATGCTAAAGTAGGTCAACCATACATCAAAGATCCTAAAGCAATCTTAAAGGTACTTGAAGAAAAACAGATTTACCCGATTGCCAGAGTCGTTGTATTTAAAGATACGATATTAGCGAACGATAAACCGGAATTATCCTTTAAAGATGGAGGTCAGGTATGGAAAAACGGCAGAGGAGAATCCTTTGTGAATCCATTTCTGAAAGAAGTATGGGACTATAATGTAGGGATAGCGATCGAAGCCGCGAAGATGGGATTCCAGGAGATACAATTTGATTATGTTCGTTTTCCTGAAGGTTTTGAGAAGCGTGATGATGAGCTGCAGTACGACGGCGGAGAATATGCGAGTAATAATACCGATAACGTCCAGAAACGTGTGAATGCTGTTACGGATTTTGTAGAGTATGCCCGTGAAAAGCTTAAGCCCTATGGCGTAAAGGTTTCTGTCGATATTTTCGGTTATACGGCAACACTGCCTGAGGCACCGGGTATCGGGCAGAATTTCTCGAAAATATCCGAGAATGTTGATGTGATTTCTTCCATGATTTATCCGAGTCATTGGACTCCATACTTCGGAATCGCCAAGCCTGATTTACAACCTTATGAATTGGTTTCTGAGTATGCGAAGCTTGAAAATTCTAAATTAGCGGAATTGGAAAACCCGCCTATCTCAAGACCATGGCTACAGGACTTCACCGCTTCCTGGTTAGGCAGTGGAAATTATAAAGCCTACGGGAAGGCAGAGGTTGAAGCACAAATTAAAGCATTGAATGATCAAGGTATTAAAGAATTCCTTTTATGGGATGCAGGTAATACGTATACTGAAGGTGTAGACTACACACCATAAGCCTAATGCCTGCCCTGTCATTTACAGGGCAGGCATTTCTGTTTTCATTGGTATCATATATGAATTAAGCTTTTCGATTTGAAAAAATGCTCATCTATTGTTATTATTAATTTATTGGAAAGATTAACCGCTTTCAACCACATTACCCTCTTCATAGGCGTTCCTGCCTTTGATTCCGTACTTTTAATCCCACGGATAAGACTAACATCTAACATAAACATTTTTTTTCTGTGAAAAATAATTGTATTCCGTTAGTCAATGTCACCCAAAATTCTTTTAAAGGAGTAGATCCATGCACTGGTATGAAAAGTTAAATCAGTATTTCCCTGTAGAGGAAATGAAATCAAAAGAACATCTTGAGTCATTACTTAAAGAAAGAAGTGATATCTATCATAAAGATGAGGGACCGCACCACGTACTTATGTATGCCGAACTTGATGACTTTATCTTTATTGATTATCTTTTTGTCTCAAAGGATGCCAGGGGTCAAGGTTTAGGTCATAAATTACTTGAGAAATTAAAAGGGAAAAATAAAGCTATCATTTTAGAGGTAGAGCCCGTTGACTATGATGACAGCGATACGGAGAAGCGCTTGAAGTTTTACAAGCGTGAAGGCTTCGAGCATGCCGTTAGTATAGGATATGCCCGTCGTTCTCTCGCTACAAATGAAATTAATGAAATGGAAATCCTTTATTGGGCTCCAGATCAAGAATCAGAAGACCTGATCTTCAACTCTATGAAGAAAACATATGAATTAATCCATACTTATAATGATAAGAAGTTTTATGGTGCGTCATACCAGCCGGTTGAAGAAGTCTTGAAGAAAGATGAAGATCGTGATGGAGATGTACTGAAAAATCTCTAAATGTAGAAGAACCTTATTGTCTATTCGCAATAAGGTTTTCTAAATGAAAATATGGAAATGTTCTCAATCATGTTTATTGGCTTTTTGAACCGGGTAAAGCGTTAATAGTAAGAGATCATATGACGTATGTAAAACCTATGTATAGGAAATTTGACAAATTAGTTAAAACTATGTTCAAGGAACAGTAATTCATGTATAATACATAATAGAGATTTCTTATTTAAACTAATTTTAATTAACAGCTATTGTTTAAATAAAATACTCTATATAAAAAATTCTTAAGGGAGTGTGAATGATTCGTGGTTACATTATTCACTTCACCTAGTTGTACATCTTGTCGTAAGGCAAAAGCTTGGTTAGAAGAGCATGAGATTCCATATACAGAGCGTAACGTATTTTCTGAGCCATTAAGCATTGATGAAATCAAGGAAATTCTTCGAATGACTGAGGATGGAACAGACGAAATTATTTCGACCCGATCTAAGACATTCCAAAAGCTTAATGTAGATTTAGAAACTTTACCACTTCAAGAATTGTTCGAGCTTATCCAGAAAAATCCTGGTCTTTTAAGACGTCCAATCATATTGGATGAGAAACGTCTTCAGGTAGGTTATAATGAAGATGAAATCAGACGATTCCTTCCAAGGAAAGTTCGTACGTTCCAACTTCTAGAAGCTCAAAGAATGGTAAACTAAAGTATTATTTCATTCTCAAGCATTATGTATGTATGAGAATATATAAGTAAAAGGGGCTGACCCTTTAAGGAACGTTGCGTATCCTTTGGGGTCAACCCCTTTTATATTAGATTAAGTATTAACACTTGAATTTTCTGCAAATATTCGCTAAAATGTCAAAAACGCGTTAAATAGTGTGATTTGTGAAGAAAAAAATGGGTGTTATTTTTATTCCATTTTCAGTGTTTATATCATAAAATAGAAGTACAAGGTACAAACTAACCTAAATGTATCTTCTATCTTCACCAGCAATCGGGCTTAAGGCTCAGAGGGTGTAGTCCCTTCACTAACATCATGCAAGAAGGGAGAGGTGTTAAATGGAAATCGAACGCATTAATGAAAATACCGTCAAATTCTATATTTCCTATGGGGATATAGAGGATCGCGGCTTTGACCGCGAGGAAATCTGGTATAATCGCGAAAGAAGTGAAGAACTCTTCTGGGAAATGATGGATGAGGTTCATCAAGAAGAAGATTTCGGAATAGAAGGACCGCTATGGATTCAAGTTCAAGCGTTAGATAAAGGGCTTGAAGTATTAGTTACAAGAGCTCAGGTTTCAAAGGATGGCCAGCGATTTGAGTTACCTATCCCAGAGGATAAACTCAAGGAACTTCCTGTAGATGAACGCATTGAGGAGCTTTTGGATCAGCATTTCCAAATCAAGCAGGATCAAGATGGAGAAGCAGAAGTAGCACTGGATTTCACATTGAAATTCAATGATTTTGAAGATGCCATTTCTCTGTCCCATCGGATGAAGGATATGCCATTGGATCACCTGGAGACAAAGCTGCTAGCATTCGAAAATAAATATTTTATTTACGTTAAATTTTCCGAAGAGCACTTCACGGAAGAAGATATCGACAATATGTTAAGTATACTGCTTGAATATGCGGATGAGTCACGAATGACCGTTCATCGCCTTGAAGAGTATGGAAAAGTTGTCATAAATGAACATGTGTTTGAGACATTGAGTGGACACTTTTCGTAAGGATAATACCGGTTTCATTTAGAAATCGGTATTTTTTTATTTAGCATCATTAAGCCAGTGGAAGGTGTTAGAAGTATGAAAAATACAGTGAGAGTCCTCCTATTTATTGCTGTTCTGGTGTTAAGTTATATTTTATATTTTGATCAGTACCTCTCTGGTATGGTAAAGTATATTAGTTTGATTTTTACATTCTCGGTTATTGTCATCGGATTTCTTATCTTCTTTGAGAATCGCCATCCCACTCAAACATTAACATGGTTAGTCGTATTGGGTGCTTTCCCGATACTTGGCTTTATCTTTTATTTATTGTTTGGCCGTAACTACAGGAAAGAGAGGATGTATCAGAAGAAGTACATATTGGACAAGGAAACCTATAATAAATATGAACCTGGTCCCAAAGAAATGAACGCTGATATGTTTGGTATGTTTCAGGAAAAGCACATACAGCTTGCCCAGCGAATAGGGAATAGTGCCATTTCTTTTTCAAGTGAAACCAAACTTTTAACCAATGGCACTGAGACATTCGGGGAAATCCTGAAGTGGTTAAAAACTGCGAAGCATCACATTCATATGGAGTATTATATTGTCCGCCATGATGACATTGGAAATCAGATCAAGGATATTCTCATTGAACGGGCGAATAATGGTGTGAAAATCCGCTTCCTTTATGATGCGGTCGGGGCATGGCAGTTATCAAAGGACTATATTGTTGAATTAAAAGATGCAGGGATTGAAGTGGTTCCGTTTGGACCCGTGAAAATTCCTGTTCTTAATAATAAGTTCAACTTTAGAAATCACCGTAAGATTATCGTTATTGATGGAAGTATTGGCTTTGTTGGTGGACTTAATATTGGAGATGAGTATTTAGGTAAGAATCCTCAGTTTGGTTTTTGGCGGGATACTCATCTATTTGTAAGGGGAGAAGCCGTCCGAACGCTGCAGCTCATCTTTCTTCAAGATTGGTATTATATGACGAACGACGATTTCTTAACACCAGGGTATTTAAGCCCGGACCCATTGGAAAATACGAACGATGGTGGAGTTCAAATGATTGCAGGAGGACCGGATAATGAATTGAGCGTCCTGAAAAATATTTTCTTCTCAATGATCACTTCAGCAAGAAAAAGCGTATGGGTTGCATCACCTTATTTCATACCGGATGAAGATATTTTCTCAGCTCTGAAGATCGCTGCCTTAAGTGGTGTGGATGTAAGACTATTGGTGCCGCATAAACCTGATAAACGAATAGTGTTTCACGCTTCAAGGTCTTATTTTCCCGATCTTCTTGAAGCAGGAGCCCGAATTTTCGAATATCAAAAGGGCTTTATGCATAGTAAAATTGTCATTGTAGATGAAGAAATGGCATCGATTGGTACTTCAAATATGGATATGAGAAGTTTTCATTTAAATTTTGAAGTCAATGCATTTCTTTATAAAACAGAAAGCACGAATTCACTTGTGAAAGAATATTTACATGATTTAGAGGATGCAGAAGAACTACAGTTGGAAGAGTTTCAAAAAAGACATCTTGGCTATCGCTTACTGGAATCCACTTCCCGCTTAATGTCACCTCTTTTATAAGAAGAAGCCTTCAAGTGATAGATAACTTGAAGGTTTTTTTTGCAGGAATTTCCCGTTTTTTGGCGAATGATTGTAGGAGGAGGTGTTCTATGTTAACAGCAGTATTTCAAGAGAAGGTGTTGTCGACCATTCACTATTCAAGAGAGGAATTAATAAGTCTGCGAAAAAAGAGTCTTCCATTCCTCTGTCCCCATTGCTTATCCCCATTGACCCTGCGAATCGGAAATCAGAAGATTCCTCATTTTGCTCATCACCCACAGTCTCATTGTAAGATAGGTAAGCAGCATGAGTCACCCCGACATCTACTCAGCAAGCAACTTTTATATGATAGATTAAAATTGCACTTTAAAGAGGTTAAGGTTGAGCATTATATTAAAAATCTTCAGCAAGTCGCTGATGTATATGTAAAAACGGAATTGAAAAAAATAGCCGTTGAAATCCAATGTTCTACCATTCCCATTTCCGATATCATCTCCAGAACGCAAGGTTATCAAAGGGAAGACATCACTCCCCTATGGATACTCACCCAGCCAGTAAAGAAAAAAGGAAACCTGCAACTGCCTTCCTTTCAGCAAGCATTTATCCGGTACTCACCTCAATTACACTACTTTCTTCTCCATTTTTCTCCTGAAGAAAGAAGCTTTCAATTATTTACCCATCTCATTCCTGTTTCAGCATCAGCGTTTATTAGTGCCGCCCCAGTCAGGGTCCCTATTGAGGAATTCACTCTTCCATTGTCCATTCCGCATACTATAGTCAATTTTCCATACCTATTAAAAAATTGGAAACAATTTCGAATGAAGTGGATCTATAATAAACTTCATTATAGTAGAGCAAAAGATGATTTATTTTTACGGGAAGTTTATCAGGAAGGGGATACTTTTTTATATTTGCCTTTGTTCGTTGGCATCCCGGTATTACCTCATGGACTACAATTTAAGAATCATGCTGTCGAATGGCAATATTATATATGGAAGGATTGCATGAAGAAGGAACTCTTTTTTTCAGAGGAAAGAGTGGTTGAGGTGATAAAAAAAAGAATAGATAGAGGATATTTAAAGCTTCGTCCGCTTCCTTTAGCAGGGGTGGGGGAGATACTCATAGAAATAGCAAAAAGTTACTTGACCCTACTAGAAGATATGCAGGTGGTTAATAGGTTGAAGAATGGTGATTTTCAGCTATCGGTGCCGTGGATGTGTCCAGACAATTTCTCTGGTTTCGAACGGCATCAGCATGATTTTTTTCCTAAATGGAAGCATATATTAAAAAAGGTCTAATAAAGATTGTTTTGTTGCAGGAAAATCTTAGATAAGAGAGAATGTAACTATAAGGAATTTTCTGTAGATTTCAGAATGGAGGATGTATATGTCAAAAGATACAGCTGCGAAAAGTCTGCCTGGTAGAAAAGAGGTAGAAGAAAAGTTAACGTGGAGATTGGAAGATATATTTGAAAATGATGAAGCGTGGGAAAAAGAATATAAAGAGATAAAAGAATTGACCGGCAAAGCAGACGAGTTCAAAGGAACTTTAGGGGAGAGTGCGGATCAGTTATATAAAGCATTTGCCTTTCAGGATGAAATTATGGAACGTATGGGTAAGGTGTATACATATTCTCATATGCGCTATGATCAGGATACAACGAATTCGTACTATCAGGGTCTCGATGACCGTGCCAAAAGTCTTTATACACAATTAGGAAGTAAATTTGCATATTTAGTGCCCGAAGTGCTATCAATTGAGGAAAGTAAGCTGCAAGGGTTTCTAGACGAAAAAGAAGAGCTGAAGAAATACAAGCATGCTTTAGAGGAAATTAACCTACAGCGCCCACATGTTCTCTCAGCAGAGGAAGAAGCGCTGCTTGCTCAGGCTTCTGAGGTGTTCAGTGCTGCGAGCAATACGTTTGGTATGCTGAACAATGCTGACCTGGAGTTTCCGAGCATTAAAGATGAAAACGGAGAAGAAGTTGACATCACACATGGCCGTTTCATTCGTTTTCTGGAAAGCAGTGATCGTCGTGTACGGGAAGAAGCGTTCAAGAAAGTATATGAAACATACGGGAAATTTGAAAATACCTTTGCCTCTACATTAAGTGGAGCAGTGAAGAAAGACAATTTTGTGGCAAACGTAAGACATTATGATTCAGCAAGACATGCGGCATTATCCAATAACAATATTCCTGAACAGGTGTATGACAACCTTGTCGATACGGTCAATAAAAACCTTCACTTGCTGCAGCGGTATGTGAAGCTTCGTAAGAAAGTATTAGGTTTGGATGAAGTTCATATGTATGACTTATATACGCCTCTTGTGAAAGAAGTAAAGATGGATATAAGCTATGATGAAGCACAGGATATGATCCTTGATGGCTTAAAGCCTCTGGGTGATGAATATGCCAATGTCCTGAAAGAAGGCTTTGATAATCGTTGGGTGGACGTAGTCGAGAACAAAGGAAAGAGAAGCGGGGCATACTCCTCAGGAGCATATGGAACAAATCCGTATATCCTTATGAACTGGCAGGATAATGTCAACAATCTATTTACCCTGGCTCATGAGTTCGGTCATAGTGTGCACAGCTATTATACGCGTAAAGCCCAGCCTTACACGTATGGTCATTACTCCATCTTTGTTGCTGAAGTGGCCTCTACGTGTAACGAAGCGCTATTGAATGATTTTCTATTAAACACAATTGATGATGAGAAAAAGCGACTGTACCTCCTGAATCATTATTTAGAAGGATTCCGAGGGACCGTTTTCCGTCAAACCATGTTTGCAGAGTTTGAACATCTCATTCATAAGAAAGCACAGGAAGGAGAAGCCCTTACATCTGAATTCTTGACGAAAGAATATTATGAATTGAATAAGAAATATTTCGGGGAAGATATTTCGATCGATGAAGAGATTGGATTGGAATGGGCTCGAATACCCCACTTCTACTACAATTACTATGTTTATCAATATGCGACCGGATTCTCTGCAGCGACAGCTCTCAGTCAGCAAATTCTTGAAGAAGGGGAGCCGGCGGTGGAACGCTACATCGACTTCCTGAAAGCTGGAAGCTCTGACTACCCGATTGAAGTGCTGAAAAAAGCAGGGGTGGACATGACAACCTCCAAACCGGTAGAAGACGCGTGCAAGGTCTTTGAAGAAAAGCTGAATGAAATGGAAGAACTGCTGGAGAAACTTCAATAATTAGATTAGTGTAAGCTTTCCATTTAGAAAATCCCAGAAGGAATTCCTTATCCTCTGGGATTTTTTTATTTTATTGAACTTTGCAAGTTGAAGGTCCGTCCCTCATTTCATTGATTTGAATCCCCTGAAGCGGTTGCGGTTTCCAAGGGAGTGGAAGAAGAGCAGGAGTGAGAGAAAGAGGATGGGGGATGTTATATAGATCGGAACCAGACGCATGAGCCCGAGTATGTTTATGAAGAAGCTGATCAGGATTAACAAGAGGAGGATTGCGTATTTCATTTTTAATGCCATATCATTTCCCTCCGGTGATAAGTTGTCTTGTATCCATATATATGAATGTGTAGTGTGGAACATGTGTGGATTTTGACAATATTGTGAAATACCATACAAACAACTTGCCAATACAAGTGGATGCGTGATATATTATCAGTGTGAAGTTGATCACAAGCAAACATATACCCCTTTGTTTGACCGTGAAAAATTTCTCCCATCCCCTTTGTTCGTATTGAAAAACCGATGTTGGAAACAACATCGGCTTTTCTTGTTTATGGGCTGATTTTAATATACTGAAATAATTAATCGCTAATATATTTCCAGAAGGTCCCGTGTTTTGCAGGGAGCCTTTTTACTTTTTGCTGAAGTGTCCATTTCTTCATTTGCTTTTCTACTTCTTCTATTGATAAATCATATACAACGGCTATTTCCTTCGACGCCACAACACGATAGTACTTCATGAATACTTCCAGTGGTGGCAAGGGCTGCTTTTCAGGTTTTGCCGCAAGCATCTCTTCAATAATATGAACATACACCTCATATGAATACAATCCCGTAATCTTTAAACCTTCATCTTCAATATTTTCATTAAAGAAGACGAGGGTCGGAATTTCTTCCACTTCCATCTCTGACGTGATTTTAACATCGCATTGAAAGGCTTTTGATGCAGAAGACGAGTTAATATCATTCATGAATTCATTTAGATCAAGCTTGGCTGCCTGTGCACATTCTTTTAGTACCTCAATGTTCGAGATGTCTTGTTTCTCTAGAAATAATCGTTCCTGTAAAAACCGTAAAAAGCGGATTCCCGAATGCTTACCTTGAAGCTCAGCGGCTTTAATGGCAAAAGAAGCAAGATAAGGTGAATCAATCGGATTCTCTATCCATAAGCTTCCGTCACACGACATCCCGGAGCGGCTCGCTGTTTTATCCCATTGTTGAGCTAAATCTTCCTGTTTTCTCTTAGTCGCAATGTTTAATGATGCGAGCTGACCGCTTAAGATATAGCGAATACGAAAGTATTGACCATATTCAATGTGCAGTTTCTTTAAGATTGGTTCAAGCGCCCAGCATTCCGGGCAAAGAGGGTCAACAAACATATATATTTCCAGGGGTTTCTTGTCACGACCACACCCTTTAAGGTGATGCCAGCTGTTTGTTCTAGTCAATGGCAGAACCCTTTGGTGTTTCAGTATTTACCATATGATGGGCGGTTAATACCAGCCTGTGAAAAAAGTCATCCCTCACTGGACCCTCTAGATTGACCTCATCCATTGCCTCATGCATACAGCTTAACCAAGCCTTTGCCCGTTCCTCTGTGATGGTGAAGGGAAGATGCCTTGCACGCAGCATAGGGTGACCATGTTCCTCTGTGTAAAGAGCCGGTCCACCTAAATATTGGGTTAAAAATTGTTTTTGTTTGCGGGCTGTCTCGGTTAAATCATCCGGGAAGATCGGTGCTAACTCAGGATGATTCGCTACTCTATTATAAAAAGCTTCAACGAGCATGGAGAGTTTCTTTTCGCCGATAAGATTATAAGGCATTTGTGGTTTCTCGACCATAAGAATGACTCCTTTTTCCTTAGATTGTATGTTTATTCTAGCAAGCATTTATTTATATCTCAAACAAATCGCCTTACATCAACTTATTATTCCTAAATTAGTGTAGCCTTCTTTCTGGTCTAAATCCTGATTTCATAGAAAATTGTGGGGGATGGTACAGGTGAATTTGAGGGGGGAGTACGTCTATAGGACTATGGTTTTTTCTTGTTCGCCTGAATAAGAAAGTACAGAAGAAAAGACTGACCAGAAAATTAAGGTCAGCCATCATTACCCAAAATAGCGATCGGTCACTTTTTTTACATAGGCAGTGGTTTCTTTAAAGGGCGGGATACCGTTGTATTTATCGACATTTCCGGGACCTGCATTGTAGGCTGCAAGAGCCAGGTGGATATCCCCATTGTATTTATCGAGCATTTGCTTTAAGTACTTCGTTCCGGCAAAAACGTTTTCTTCCGGGTCAAAGATGTTATTCACACCGAGCCCTTTTGCTGTACTCGGCATGAGCTGCATTAAACCTGATGCACCTGCAGGACTGACAGCATTAGGGTTGAAATTGGATTCCTGCTTAATAACCGCTTGAATCAGTTTTTTTGGCAGGTCATACTGATCGGCTGCACGGGATATCATTTCATCAATCTCCTGGGGAGGATTCCAGTTCGGATTGTTCAAAGCGGAAAGTTCACGAAAAGGTGATGAAAGGGGGAAGGCTGTATTGTTTCCCATTGCCTTTTTAACGGCCCCGAGTGTTTGATTTATATTTAAAGGGTTCTGGTCAGTGTGATGAAGTGCCTGATTTAATAGTTGTTGAAATAACTCGCTGGACCCCCCGGTGTTTTGTTGAACGGAAGATACTGTACCCAAGCTGTTTAATGCTTGCAACTCCATCATCGTTTTCAACTGCTGAACATTCATGAGTATAACCCCTCTTCTGGAAGACTTTTTTCATATACTATATCGGTAATGATCAATCTATTTTTAATTTTTCCTGGTAAAAACGTTTAATTTTATTATCCGTTTTCCGAAGTGGAATGTTTAGTTCCTTCAGTAAGTTGAGGAATATAGCTTCACCTGATTTGCGCTCTTTCACTTCATATTCCAGCTCATAGTCTACCTTTTGTAAATATGAACTTTTATCGAAGACCAGGAGCCCGTCTTTATAGTCGGTTTCAGCCCGGCTGGTCGAAAGCGTACCGAAATGCTGAAGGGATTTAATGGGGATTTGAAGGGAAACCAGAGTATCTTTGACTTCTCCATCAGGGAATATCCCTCGATATAAGAGAGATTCTGACTCCTCTTTCGTTAATTTTTGGTTCGTTTCTAAGAGATCTTCATTTAAAGGTGTTTTTAAGGTTAACGTATAAGTCCCATTCTTCTCCCGTATTCTTAATGCAGATTGATTATCCTTTAATTGATAGTGCGGCGTATCAAAATAGTGATTATCTTGAGAGATGAAATCCTCGTCTTTTATATGAAAATGTGAGGTTAATCCCGTAAACTCATTTTGTGTTACTAGATTCTTGAATTCTATTTCAATTTCCTGTGCCATAAAAAGCATCCTTTCATTACATACTATTTCTATTATCTCTTTTATAAAACGCAACTTCAATATTTAGATGAAATGGTTTTCTTATGTTAAAATGATACTGATTGTTTTATGGAAGGATGAAGAAAAGCATGAGGAAAATTGTTCAATTTAAACAAGCTACATTTGAAAACGGTACATTAAACTTACATACGGACCAAACGGACCTCCTGCAGGGTACGACTGCAGCCGGCCAGATCATTGCAGACTCCGATCGATATGCTTTCGTATACTTAGCAGAAAATGAAGAGGAATATGTTTACTTATATCTGGAAGAGTCAATCTGGGCTGAGTTGAAAAAGGCACTGCAAGATAAGGCTGCAGTCATTGCGAAAAGCGGTGATTACTCACTAGAATTGGATCGGTTCAACGAAGAGCTGGACTATCTTGTAAGCAATATAGAAGGAAATGGGAACTACGGTGACGAAATGGTTAAAAAGGTAGAGAGCGCATTTCTAGAAAAGTAGGCGTGTAGAGGTGAGGAGAATGAATCACTGGGAACAATTTTTAGCTCCCTACAAGCAAGCGGTTGACGAATTAAAGATTAAGCTTAAAGGGATGAGGGGAGAATATGAACTTCATAATACTCATTCCCCCATTGAATTCGTGACTGGAAGAGTAAAGCCAATTGCGAGTATTCTTGATAAAGCAAATCAAAAAGGGATTAAGTTATCAAATATTGAAACAGAAATGCAAGACATAGCCGGATTAAGGATGATGTGTCAATTCGTGGAGGATATTCATGTCGTAGTGGAAAAGCTTCGCGGACGCAACGACTTTACTATTATAGAAGAAAGAGATTACGTGACACACAAGAAACAAAGTGGATATCGATCCTATCATATTGTCATTGAGTATCCTGTTCAAACGATCCACGGGGAAAAAAATATTTTGGTTGAAATTCAAATCCGGACTCTTTCAATGAATTTTTGGGCGACGATTGAGCACTCTTTGAATTATAAGTACAGTGGACAAATCCCGGAACAAGTCCGTCTCCGTCTTGCAGGCGCTGCTGAAGCAGCATTCAGACTGGATGAAGAAATGAGCTTGATTCGTGAAGAAATTCAGGAAGCCCAAGTCATTTTTACAAACAAAAAGGAAAAAGATCAGCGGGGGAAAAGCTCTAAACCAAATCAGCAGTGACTTGAAGGGGGTAAATGAATGAAGTTCGCGATTACATCAAAAGGTGATTCAAAATCAAATACATTAATGCACAAAATGAGAACCTATCTTCAGGATTTCAATTTGACTTATGATGATGACCAACCGGATATCGTCATCTCGGTTGGAGGAGATGGGACGCTGCTTTATGCATTTCATCGCTACAGATCCCGTTTAGATAAGACCGCTTTCGTTGGTGTACATACAGGACACCTGGGCTTCTATGCCGATTGGGTGCCGGAAGAGATTGAGAAACTTGTGATCGCCATAGCGAAGACACCTTATCAAATTATCGAATATCCATTATTAGAAACGATCATTCGTTATCAGCATGGGGGAAAAGAAACCCGCTACTTGGCATTGAATGAATCGACCGTCAAAAGCGTAGAAGGGACCCTTGTCATGGACGTGGAAATCAGGGGTCAGCACTTTGAACGCTTTAGAGGAGACGGGCTGTGTTTATCGACACCTTCTGGCAGTACTGCATATAACAAGGCATTAGGTGGAGCAATCATTCATCCGTCTCTTCCTGCTATTCAATTCGCTGAAATGGCATCCATCAATAATCGTGTATTTCGTACCATCGGATCACCTTTGATCTTACCGGCTCATCATACATGTATGCTTAAGCCGGTGAATGGACCTGATTTTCTGGTCACCATCGACCATCTATCTCTTCTTCATAAAGATGTGAAGAGCATTCAATATCGTGTCGCTGATGAGAAAATTCGCTTTGCCCGCTTCCGCCCATTTCCTTTTTGGAAAAGGGTGCATGATTCCTTTGTGGCGGATGAATAACTTAAGGATAGGAAATGTAAGATGAAATACTATACATTAAAATGGGTTATTCCATCTTCCTATGACGGGAAGGCGATGAGAGAGTTTCTAATCGATCAACAGATTTCAAAGCGTACTCTGACTGCTGTGAAGTTTGATGGAGGGGCTATAACCCTTAATGGAAAAGAAGAAAATGTCCGATATCTCCTGAAAGAAAGGGATATCCTCGAGATGAGGTTCCCTGAAGAAAAAGGGAGTGAGTCTTTAGTTGCCGAGGAGATTCCATTGTCAACCATATATGAGGATGATGATGTCCTCGTAATAGATAAGCCATGGGGGATGAAATCCATTCCGACTAAGAATGAGCCGACAGGAAGCCTGGCCAATGCCATAGCCGGTTATTATAAGAAGGCAGGTATTGGTTCAACGGTTCATATCGTCACTCGGCTAGATAAGGATACATCGGGGCTTGTTCTAATCGCAAAACACCGCCACGTTCATCATTTATTCAGCCTTCAGCAGAAGGGGCGGGAAATTAAGAGAACGTATGAAGCTTTTGCAGAAGGCCAGCTGGACACGGATATCGATACGATTGAAGAGCCTATCGGCCGGAAACCGGATAGTATCATTGAAAGAGAAGTGAGGCACGATGGCCGGTATGCCCTGACTCATTATAGAGTGAAAAAGCAGTTCAAGGATTTCGCTCATATTGAATTGAAACTGGAAACGGGAAGAACGCATCAAATCAGGGTTCACATGTCATTCATAGGACACCCACTGGCAGGGGATGATTTGTATGGAGGGAGTGTGGCGTTAATAGGAAGGCAGTCACTTCATTGTAAAAAGCTTTCTTTTTTCCATCCAGTTAAAAAAGTATGGTTTCATTTGGAGGCTGTGATGCCTCGTGATATGCGGATGATGCTTGAAAGACAATGAAAAAAGAGATTCTTTTCGGTTGAAATGAAAAGAATCTCTTTTTTGGTGTGTGGAGGGGGAACAAACACAACCACGAGCACTTGCTGCACATCATTCAAAGCTTCGAAATTTCTCCTCCACAAAAGGCATGGAAGATTCAACACTCACTACTTCGATCTCAGGATATCTCAAAGCAGTCAGCTTCCCGCCAAAGACAGCACCAGTATCAATATTTGCAGTCTTATTAACGATTCGCGCTTCTTTTACCGGGGTGTGGCCATATACAATCCAGGCGTCACCTCTATAGTCAGAAGCCCAATCTCTTCTGACCGGCGTACCGTCCTCGTTCTTCTCACCAGTGATGTCTCCATACAAGACAAATGTTTTCACCCGGTTATTCTTCATTCCGATCAGCTCTTCCTTGATACCTGCATGAGCAATGATCAGCTTGCCGTCATCCAACACCTGATATAATGGGGATCGTTCATACAAGGAGACGAACATATCTCGATAGCGCTCTCTTTCACTGTGGGGAAGGGCACTTAGTTCCCCTACTGTTGTTTCGAGTCCATGGAGAATCTTTACATTATTTCCAAGGAAGTATCGGTAAAGTTTATTACAATGGTTTCCAGGAACATAGTAAATAGCTTTTTTTTCAAATAGTTCATAAACCGTTGTAATAGTCTGAAGTGAGTGATGACCTCGGTCGGTCAAGTCCCCTACACACCCGATAAACCTTCCCTGTGGATGCACGGGGAGACCTGTTGACCAATCGTAGCCTATCTTTATCGTTAATTCTTTGAACTCTTTAAAACACCCATGAATGTCTCCAATTATATCTATTTTCATCGGATCCCCACTTTCCTGTGGCATTTTTCTTTTCTTTTCACGTATTTTATGCCATATTAATGTTTCAGTCTTTCATATCGAACGGATGTTTATTCATATTGTACCAAACGATTTTTTTCTAAAACAAACCGTATCCCATTCATTTCATGAGAGACAATCGACTTAAGATTTGCTAGTATTATTACGACTATATACAATTCGAGATAAGAAGGAGGGTGTATATGATGTCTGAAGTAACTCAAGATCAAGAAAAGGAAAGAGATAAGCAGGAAAAAGAAATGTTTGATGAAGACCTACTCATTAGAGCCCTTCAAGAAGAAGATCTGGATTTATTTCGTTCAGAATTCGTCCATTTACACTCTTATGATCAAGCGAAGTTTTTCTCTAAAATAGAAGAAGATTTACGAAGCCGCCTGTATCATTACCTTTCTCCGGAAGAGATGGCAGAGCTGTTTGAGAGTCTGGATATAGATGAAGAGGATTATCAGGATATTTTAGCCGAGATGAATCCTACATATGCCGCTGAAATGCTATCCAATATGTATGCCGATGACGCGGTAGATGTATTGAATGAGTTGGATAAAGATCAGGTTGTTAGTTATCTAACAATAATGGATGATGAATCAGCCAAAGAAATTAAAGAATTACTGCACTATGAAGAGTATACAGCCGGTAGTATCATGACCACTGAGTTTGTTGCCATATCAAAGAATCAGACCGTCCGATCGGCCATGTATATTCTGAAAAATGAAGCCCCGAATGCTGAAACGATTTACTACATATATGTAGTGGATGATGATAAAAAACTGGTCGGGGTCATCTCTTTAAGGGATCTCATCATCAGCCACGATGATGTGATGATCGGGGAGATCATGAGTGATCGCGTTATGTCAGTAGGTGTCAGTGAAGATCAGGAGACGGTCGCGAGACAAATGAAGGATTATGATTTCCTTGCCTTGCCGGTTGTCGACTTTCAGCATCACTTACTTGGGATCATTACCGTTGATGATATTATGGATGTCATGGAAGAAGAGGCATCTGATGACTACTCAAAGTTAGCGGGTATCGCCGATTTGGATTCCATCGACCGAAGTCCATTTAATGCAGCAAAAAAGCGTCTTCCATGGCTGATTGCATTACTATTTCTTGGAATGTTCACGGCAAGCCTCATCGGGAGATTTGAGGATACTTTAGATAAAGTAGCGATTCTGGCTGTATTTATCCCGTTGATTGCAGGGATGGCTGGGAATACAGGAACCCAGGCCCTTGCCGTAGCCGTCAGAGGGATCGCAACAGGGGATTTGGAAAAGGAAAACAAGATGTCTCTTGTCATCCGTGAAGCGGGAACCGGACTTATTACAGGTACCACATGCGGGATAGTCGTCAGCATCGTTGTCTATGTATGGAAAGGTGAATTCTTCTTAGGAGTCCTCGTGGGAATCTCCGTGCTGGTGTCTTTATTTGTTGCAACATTGGCAGGTACATTAGTACCATTGCTTATGCACAAACTAAAAGTGGATCCGGCCGTTGCTTCCGGTCCTTTTATTACGACGATAAATGATATTATCAGTATCCTGATTTATTTTGGATTAGCCACTTTGTTTATGAATTACTTAATATAGAGAGAAGAGGGGGAGGAATAGATGGAACAACACGCATCTGTTACATCACTTGTCATTGTTATTCTCGTAGCGTTTTTAACTCCCATTTTGCTACATCGGTTTAAATTGAATTTCATCCCGGTTGTAATCGCTGAAATCATTATGGGATTGATAATAGGGAAGAGCGGATTTGATATCGTTCATCAGGACATGTGGTTAGAAACACTGTCTACTTTAGGGTTTATTTTCCTTATGTTTTTAAGCGGGCTGGAAATTGATTTCACTGCTTTTTCAGGAGGGAAAAAGAAAAAAGAACGGTTACCTAATGGGAAAGAAGAACCGAATCGTCTAAAGGTAGCCACCATTATATTCATTGGAATTTTCTTTGTTTCACTTGGACTATCTTATTTATTCGTCTTATTCGGACTTATTGATAATGCATTCTTAATGACCTTAATCATTTCAACGATATCACTGGGAGTAGTCGTTCCTACCCTAAAGGAAGCACATATAATGAAAACGGCCATTGGGCAAATCATTTTGCTTGTAGCCGTAATTGCCGATCTAGTGACCATGATTTTACTGGCTGTGTTTGTGTCCCTTTACGGTGAAGGTCATGGAAACATGTGGCTTCTTCTGATCCTATTTGGTGTTGGGGTCCTCCTATATTTCCTGGCGAAGAGATTGAAGAACAACTCCTTCATCAAAAGTTTATCGACAGGAACCGTACAAATCGGTACACGCGCCGTTTTTACACTAATCATCTTATTGGTGGCGGTATCTGAGACGGTTGGAGCCGAAAATATTCTGGGAGCCTTCCTAGCTGGTGTACTTGTATCATTATTGGCACCGAATCAGGAAATGGTCCATAAGCTTGATTCCTTTGGATATGGATTCCTGATTCCCATATTTTTCGTGATGGTCGGGGTTGAATTGGATCTTGGATCACTGCTCAGCGATAAAAAGATGCTGCTGTTAATTCCATTGCTGCTTCTTGCATTTCTAATTTCGAAAGTCATTCCTGTTTACTTCCTGAAGTACTGGTATGATACGAAAACAACGATTGCTTCAGCATTCTTATTAACATCGACTCTGTCACTGGTAATTGCTGCTGCGAAAATCGCGGAAAGAATAGAAATTATCACACCACAAATGAGTGGTACACTCATTTTAGTAGCCGTGATAACATGTATTATTACACCTATATTCTTCAAAAAGCTCTTCCCGAGGGAAAGTGCAAAAGAGAAAAAGCTTAAGATTACATTCTTGGGGGCGAATCAGCTTACAATGCCGGTTTCCAGGGAGCTTCATTCATCCCTTTATGAGCCAGTTCTGTTTCACACAAAGCAAGATAAGTCTGATCGGAATATTGCCGATTCTTTATTTACCATCAACGAAATTGATAATTATGAGATAGACACGCTTGAAGAGAACAACATCTTCGACTCAGATATCATAGTGATTTCAACAGGGGATGAAGAAATAAATGCAACACTTGCCGTCACGGCTAAAGAATATGGCGTCAATCGCGTCATCGTAAGGGTTGAGAGTCCAGACTTACATGAGACTCTGCGAGAACAGGACATTGAAGTATATTCCGTCTTCTTGTCAACGAAAGCCTTATTGCGGGCACTGATTGAATCACCATCTGTGATGAATATCCTTACTAACCAAGAAACTTCCCTTTATGAAATCCGGATGTTGAACAGTCAGTTCGAAGGCATGACCCTCAGGAAATTTCCTTTCACTGGAGACGTTATCTTTGTTCGGATCTTTAGAGGAAAAGACTCCATTGTTCCGCACGGAGATACGGAACTTCACATGAACGACCGCTTGATTGTGACCGGTTCTAAAGAATATGTAGATGAACTGAAACGCGAGCTTGAATTCTGTGAGTATTGCTAAGAAATAATCAACTTCCCAAGAAATTTTTCTTGGGAAGTTTTATTTTTTAGAGGAGTTTACCCTCTTACCACTAATATTTAATAAGAGAGAGATACTAAAGGGAGGCATGAAAATGTGGGAAGCTAAAGTATTTGAAATTAGGGATAGGGTGAAAGGAAGCTTCATGGATGTTCCTGTTGAGAAGCTGAATGAAAAGCCTTCGTCAGAGGAATGGAGCATAGCGCAGATTGTTCTCCATCTGGCTGGAGCTGAAAAAAGATTTTTAACTTTGGCTCTCCAGTCAGCGGAGAGTCAATCGGGTACATGTGCAAACAGAGCGGATCTATCTGTGTTTGATGATTTATCTATGAAATTGAAGGCACCAAACGAACCATCCTCTGAATCCCAAAAAAAGGAAGATTTAATACTAGCCTTAGATGAATCCCGTTCATTCACCACACGCTTTCTGGAACTATATACGAAAGAGAGCTTGAAAAGTCGATCAATGAACCATCATCGATTTGGAGACATGCCGATATGGCAAGTGTTAGAGCTTCTCGGTAAACATGAACAGAGGCATTTAGTTCAAATAGAAGAAGTTAAAAGGCGAATCCTGTAGGAATTCTTCTTTTCTTTTGTAGTGGATTACTGTAGAATTAGTATCAGGTACTAATAACATGTATAAATTAGGAGGATTATAATGACTCTTTCATTAAAAGGTAAAACATATGTCGTTATGGGAGTTGCAAATAAACGCAGTATAGCATGGGGAATTGCCCGATCATTACATCAATCCGGTGCACGGTTGATCTTTACATATGCAGGGGAGCGTTTTGAAAAGGGAGTCAGAGATCTTGCCTCCACTTTAGAAGGCGGTGAAGATTCACTTGTTCTGCCTTGTGATGTAACTAGTGATGAGGACATTGAAAAATGTTTTGCAACCATTAAAGAAGAAGTAGGGGTAATCCACGGACTGGCTCATTGTATTGCATTCGCCAATAAAGAAGAGCTGGCTGGAGATTATATGAACACAACAAGAGACGGATTCCTTCTGGCTCACAACATCAGCTCTTATTCATTGACTGCGGTGGCTAAAGTGGCAAAGGATCTTATGACTGAGGGCGGAAGTATCGTTTCCATGACGTACCTTGGCGGGGAGAGAGTGATGCAAAACTACAACGTAATGGGTGTAGCGAAAGCATCTCTTGAAGCAAGTGTGAAGTATCTTGCCAGTGATCTTGGTAAGCATGGTATTCGTGTGAATGCCATTTCTGCAGGACCGATCCGCACCCTTTCTGCTAAAGGTGTAGGTGACTTCAACAGCATCCTGAAAGAAATCGAAGAACGTGCTCCACTTCGCCGCAATACCACACAAGAAGAAGTCGGTGATACGGCTGTATTCCTCTTTAGTGATTATTCAAGAGGCATCACAGGTGAGAACCTGCATGTAGACTCCGGTTATCATGTATTAGGTTAAAATAAATAGTACAGAACCCAGGTTGCAGAATTTTCTTGTAGCCTGGGTTCTTTTTGTTTGCCTTTTTTTGTAAGGTTTGTTGCTACTGTAGAGAAGAAAGTAATAGTTGATTTCCGCTCCAGGATGTTCGCTTTCCGCGGGGCTGGCGGTGAGCCTCCTCGGCTGCGCCTCCGGGGTCTCACCTGTCCAGCTATTCCCGCAGGAGTCGAACATCCTTCCGCTCACTTTCTGAGTATGAATCCAAACAATTAAAACAATCTTTTTAGCAAACAATCTCATTTAAGGTAATAGAGATGACTGTCTTAAGGAAGAAGAATTATTTTTTTCTGTTATTTTGTTTTCTTGCACACCATGAAGCTCTGTCATAAAAACTCTGTTAAAGATGGTGAGGGGAACTGCGCAGACTCCTGCGGAAGTACGGACGTGCCGAGACCCCGGAAGCGAAGCTGAGGAGGCTCGGCCGAACGTCCGCGGAAAGCGGAGCAGTTCCCCTCACCTCCAGCACAAACTAATTGACAGAGCCTGAACCTTGACAGAGCTTATTAAAAAGCAACTATCACTGCGAAAAGAGCGTTATGTTTTTATAGCATTTTCAGGAGGCTTACAAGAAACTCATAGGCGCTTCCTGCATACATATAAATGTAGAATGAATGGAGGGATAGGATTGAATAGACAGAAAAAGCCACTATTATATATACATCAGCCCAAATTGAATGATGTGAAAAGCAGCATGCAAGAAGTGTATAGAGGATCATCGACAAGAAACGTTCAACCTAAACAAGTAGAAAGAAACGTCCGGCCTGTGGAAAGGAAGAACGCTGAGTTATTTGAAGCTGCTCCTTTAGGGAAGTTAAAACAGCCTGAGTATCATACTATTGTAAAAAGAGAAACTGAATCCGTAAAAAAAGAGGCATCTAAGCGGGAAGAACCAAAACCCATTCACAGCGACTTAGGAAAAGAGCCTTCACATGACGGGTATTTTAAACCACTGACTCCTTTTAAAGACCTGGATATGGATGGGAAGATTGAGTATATGGAGCAGAGTATTATGGGAAGGGCACCATTTCCATGTGCGTTTCAGACAGAAGAAGGGGTGTATCGTGGTGTATTAACCAGTGCGGATAGTGCATCCATTGATATTAAAACGTTTCAGGGAGAAGAAATCACTTTAAAAAGAAATTCAATAAAAGCGATCAAGATCATTGGATTGAAATAAAAGAAGCCAGCCGGAAATTCCGACTGGCTTTTTGTTCTGGTTCCTTATTAGTCACAAACGCCTTCTACTCGAACATCATCGATACATTGGATAGCACAGAAGCAATCCAGATCAACTGTGATACAATCTCCAGTTAATACGTACTCGAAGTTATTGTTTAACCCCATCAATTCGTCTTCAGATTCTACGTCTGCACCTGTAACGTGAACTTTCTTCAACACTTGAAGTGTCGCACAGCAGTCGTCAAATACATTCTTCACTCGGAAGTAAGGCGTTTTCCAGCAATAATGTTTAGGGTGTACCTTGAATAGGTCTCCTTTTTTATTGTAGAGTTTGAAAACACGAGTATTTGGTGCATTTCCAACTGGACTTACTAAAGATCCTAATGGCTCAAGAAAACAATCATTTTTACAATCAAAACAGTCTTGATCTGCTGCATCTTGAACATCTTTAATAGCTCGAACAGCTAGGCATACACAACCGCGATCTCTTGCACCTGCAATGTCATCTTTTCTGTAATTTCCGCAACCCATAAGAATTTTCCTCCTTAAATAATTTTCACTACATTAATAACATATTGTAGGAGAGGAAATTGGGTAACGGACAAATGCCCCTTTTGACTAAATTGGGCTGGATATTAGCAAATAAAAGGAGTGGGAGTATGGGGATACTTGACATCATTATCTTAGGGCTTGCTGTGTTTAGAATGACTCACCTCATCGTCTTTGACAAAATCACGGAATTTTTACGATCTCCATTTTTTGATGAAGTACCGGAAATGTCGGAAGATGGGGTGGAAGAAATCTTTCTTTTACCTAAAAAAGGTGGAATAAAAGGGTTTGTAGGGGAACTATTATCATGCTATTGGTGTACAGGGATGTGGGTTGCTGTATTTCTATATGTAGGAAATATTTTCATTCCTGTATTTTTCACCCCGGTGATAACAGTATTGGCAGTTGCTGGTGTCGCTTCTGTAATAGAGGCGGCTGTCCAAAGTTGGATAAGGGAATGAAATTTAGGTAATTAGTGGAAACAAGCTTACCTTATTTCACATACAATGAATGCAAGGGGGATGGTAAAGGAGGTCGATTATGATGAAGAATACTTCAGTAAATACCAAGAAACCAACCAATACTCCCATTAAGAAAAAGGGCTGCGGTTGTGGAAAAGCAAAGAAAAGATAAGACTGCTCATATTGGGCAGTCTTTTTTTTTTTTCATAAAATCTGACTTTAAGAAAAAAATAAAAGGTGAGTACAAACAAAAGAGGGATATGTCATGAACAAAAAACAAATCATCTGGCCAATTGCTTTACTGGTTTTGATAGGCTGCGCCAATAAAGAAGATGGAAACGATAGCAAGATTGCGCTTATGAAGAAAACCGATCCACCACCTATTGAGTTAGTGGATAATCCTGAAACAGATAGCTACGGCCACGCCATCAAGCGAGAAATTTCGAAAATGAAAGAGCTTTATGACGTAGCGGTCATACAAGGAAAAGAAGAAACGCTCGTTGTATACAAAGTGAAGCACTTACAAAGATTCCATATGAAGAAAATCGAAAAAAAGATGGATCAATATCTAGAAGATAAGTACTCAGGTGAAGACTTTATTTTATCCAGTGATTACAAGATATTTCTTGAAACGATCCGCCTAAAGGAAAAACTTAGGAGGGGTTCAATTTCAAAGAAGGACGCGGAAAAGAAGTTTCAGGAGATCGTAAAGCTTCAAAAGGAAAAAACGTAGGAGGAATGTTTTGTGGGGAAAGTACCAAAAACACCCGAGCAGAAAAAGTATGAGCAGTTAGAGAAACAATATGAAACAAAGCGCCCCCTACTGAAAAATATCATCAAGGCATTCTTTGTTGGGGGCTTCATCTGTTTAATCGGACAGGCCATTACGTATATGTACATTTATTACTTCAACTTTACTGAGCAGACCGCAGGAAATCCAACCGTTGCAACGATGGTATTTATAGCAATGCTACTGACAGGATTTGGGGTCTATGACCATATTGGCCAATTTGCCGGAGCTGGTAGTGCGGTTCCGGTAACAGGATTCGGGAATTCTGTTATTTCAGCAGCCATCGAACATAAAACAGAAGGATATGTTTTGGGGGTTGGCGGTAACATATTTAAACTGGCGGGTTCCGTTATTGTATTCGGAGTATTTTCTGCTTTTGTCGTTGCATTAATCAAGACGATCTTAATACAACTGGGGGTGATATAATGCTTCAAGGTTCAAGGTCATGGGTATTCCCTTCACATCCCGTCATACTGTCTACCGGTGTCGTTGGTGGACCCTTTGAAAAGAAAGGGAACTTAGCTGCGGACTTCGATCAGTTTTACGATGACCTGTGGATGGGCCAGAATACGTACGAAAAAGCCAATCGAACACTCATTGAAGATGCCGTTCAAATCGCCCTGGAAAAACAGTCTCTACAAAAAAGCGATGTACAGTTTTTCTTGACGGGGGATTTAATTAATCAAATTACCCCATCAAGTTTTGCTGCCAGAACCAACGGAATTCCTTACTTCGGATTATTCGGAGCATGCTCGACATCCATGGAGGGTCTGGCGTTATCTGCATTCCTGGTTAACTATCATGGAGCTCATCATATTGTGACAGGGGCATCAAGCCACAATTCCGCAACAGAAAGACAGTTTCGCTACCCGACTGAATATGGAGGTCAAAAGCCTCCGACAGCACAGTGGACCGTGACCGGTGCCGGGTATGCGGTAATCGGAGAAGGAGCGTCAGTCAATACGCTTGCACCCAGAGTTACATCTGCGACCATCGGCAAGGTTATGGATATGGGGTTGAAAGATCCCTTTAATATGGGAGGAGCCATGGCACCAGCCGCTGTGGATACCATAGCGGGTCACTTTCAAGATCTGGGCAGGGATCCTTCTTATTACGACCTGATCATCACTGGAGATCTTGCCAAGATCGGTCGGCAGACGGCAGTTGAAATGTTAAGGGAAAAGGGCTATAACTTCTCGGATCATCAGTTTCAAGATTGCGGATTGCTGATATATGGAAATGATCAGCCAGTCCAATCTGGAGCAAGTGGCCCAGGGTGTTCAGCTACCGTCCTTTATGGACATCTATTAAATGAAATGAAAAAAGGAACTTATAAACGCATCTTGGTTGTGGCGACGGGAGCTTTGTTATCACCCCTGACATTTCAACAAGGGGAAACGATCCCCTGTATTGCTCATGCAGTTTCCATCGAATATATGTAAAGGAAAGGAGGAAACGAAGTGTTAGCGATGTTTTTTTGGGCCTTTACAATAGGCGGGATCATTTGTGTGATTGGTCAATTGCTGTTTGATGTAGCTAAATTAACACCGGCTCATACACTAAGCTTACTCGTTGTGGCCGGGGCGGTTTTTTCAGGATTTGGTTTATATGAGCCTCTCATAGATTTTGCCGGAGCAGGCGCGACAATCCCAATAACGAGCTTTGGCAACGCCCTGGTCAATGGTGCCATGCAGGAATCACAGGAACACGGGATAGTGGGAGTCCTTACGGGTATGTTTGAAGTGACAAGCTCCGGGATCTCCTCCGCAATCATATTCGGCTTCATTGGAGCTCTCCTTTTTAAGCCAAAAGGATAATAGAGGTGAAGATTGATGCCTGAGTACTTAGAGGTGGCATTACGCAGTATATTCATTTTACTTTCCCTATTCGCCATTACCAAATTATTAGGGAAAAAACAGCTTTCTAAACTCTCCTTTTATGAGTACATTACAGGAATCACGGTTGGAAGCATTGCAGGAACGCTCTCGATGGATCTTGGCCTGCCATTAAGTGAAGGTCTGATGAGCATCCTCTTATGGTTTGCGTTCCCACTCCTGTTCTCCTATTTGTCACTGAAAAGCATTCGGTTCAGAAGATTTGCTGAAGGAAAACCAACCGTATTTATTAAAGATGGAGAGATTGATGAGAAGGCTTTAAAAAAAGAACAGTATTCCGTGGACGAACTGCTGGAACAATTGAGGAAAAAAGATGTTTTCCGTGCTGCCGACGTAGAGTTTGCAACACTTGACACCAATGGGGACCTAAGTGTTTTACTCAAAAGAGAAAAGAGGCCCCTTGTTCGGGAAGATTTATATAACATCTCACCAAAGTCCACTCCTCCACAGGCCGTCATTTCAGACGGGAAAATAGATGCAGCGGCCCTGCGGGAAGTTGGATTTCCCCTGCCCTGGTTACAAAAAGAGCTAACCAAAAGACAATTGCAGGTTGAATCCATTTTCCTTGCCCAGCTGGACAGTGAGGGAAATCTCACCTTCGACTTGTATAATTGGACAAACACACAATAAATTATCGAAAAGCCCATACGTTCACCTCTCTGTTTACATATGTTATAAGAGACTAAAGGTAAAAGAGAGGTGATACTAAAATGTATGGATATGGTTACGGTGGCTGCGGTTATGGCGGAGGCGGTTATGGTTCGACTTTTGTATTGATCGTTGTGCTTTTCATTCTTTTAATTATCGTTGGAGCTAGCTTCTGTTAGAAAGGGGTACAAAAGGCAGAATCCTCATAGGAGGGATTTTGTCTTTTTGTTTTATTGGGGGAAGCGTCACTTTGAGAATTATGGATAAGTTTGAAGTGCCAGTAAAGGTGATGGAAATAAACGTGGTGAAGTTGAACCGGTAGGAAGTCGATAATAAAAGGGCCGAAGTCGATAATATAATGCCCAAAGTCGATAATAAATCAGAAAAGTCGATAATATAATGCCCGAAGTCGATAATATGTGACCAAAAGTCGATAGTAAACATTCTTATGGCCACTAAATTCATTTACCATACCAAAGAGATTTTCAACCTTCAACGATTCCTCCAAAAAAATCGTGTAAAGACGATCTAAAATAAATAAAAACATCCTCAACCTTCAAAAGAATCAATTCATAATCACGCTCCTGGGTTTTTTACATATGATGCTTATAGTTAAAAGGAGGCGTGAAGGAAATGAATAATAACTTTTTTAAGAATTTAGAGAAGAAGACAGGCGTTAACATGAACGAAGTGTTAGAGCTTGCGAACTCATTACAAAATGCAAACTTCAAAGATGAAGCAACGGTCAGAAGCGTCATTAAACGCGTATCCAAAATTGCCAATAAACCTGTAAACAAGGAAATGGAAAATAAAATAGTGCAGTCGATTGTGAATGATGGAAAGCAATTAGACTTTGGAACCATTTCCAATATGTTAAATAAAAAGAAATAAAGATTTATCTAAAATAAAGGAGAATGGACATAAAGATGTGCTCAGGCACGTATTTTATGTTAATTCTCCTTTCTTTTTATTGTGTACGTTCTCACGTTCTACACCTCCCCTCAGAATCTCAGCAGGCAAACGGATAGCCACCAGAAAGTTTATTGCAGAACCTTAAATGGGTATTTACTAACAAGGGGGTAATGAAAATGGGATATATCGCTCCAATTCCTCACCATCAATATAAACAGTATCAAGAGCGTGAATTAAAGGTTGAAAAGCATCCGTTCACCTTTCTCCCCGTCCAACCAGTGAAGCCAATGAAAAATAAATCTCAAGCTCATCCTGAAGAGACAGGAACATCCAATCATGTATATCGATCAAATCAACGCAAAACTTCATATCAAACATTCACTAAACCGTCCATCCCGTCAAATTTATTTGCCCAGTTAACAGGAAAAGGAAACCATATTAACGAATATGTATAAGAAGTTTAAGGGGGGCATATATAGGCAAATTGAAAAATCCCAAAAGGAGCAGCCTTCCTTAGAGGTTTTTTATTTAACTGATCTTGAGCCCCTGACATATCTGGAGGTAATGACTTGAAACTACAAAGCCTTACTGAGCACTGCTACGCATTTACAGGAAGCGTTACGATAGGTTACTGCGTGAAAGAGGGAAAAGGGCTCCTTATTGACAGCGGACTGGATGATTCTTCGGTGAAGAAAGTGATCAAAATCCTAACAAACGAAGGCCTGCCCCTGAATTATTGTGTAATCACCCATGCCCACGCAGATCATTTTGGCGGAGCTCACTACCTGAAGAAAAAAGACGGCCTCCAATTATTTGCTCCTAAAATAGAAAAAGCGATTATAGAGAATTCGATCCTGGAGCCCATTTATTTATTCAATGGTGCTAATCCCATAAATGAATTGAGAAATAAATTCCTCGAGGGCCAATCAGTGGGGATTGATGGTGAATTGAATGTTGGTCAAAATACCATCGGGCCTTTCACTTTTGAAGCTATTGACTTACCGGGACATTCATATGGTCAGGCGGGACTGCTTGTTGATGATATTTTATATGCTGCGGACAGTTATTTTGGAAGGGAGACATTGGAGAAGCATGTGATTCCGTTTATTATTGATGCGGATCAAACCCTGGATTCATTAAAAAAACTCCTTCACATTACATGCAAAGGAGCAATTCCAGGTCACGGAAACTATGAAGAGAACTATGTTGAAACGGTCCAAGAGAATATCGATCTTCATGAAGAACGAATGAACTCACTTCTCACACTTGTGAATGAGAGTTCAGAAGGTTGTTCCTTTGAAAAAGTAGTAAAAGAGTATTTGCAATTACATAAAATAGCTGTATCGAATGTGGGGCAATGGCTCTTGTTCAGAACGTCGGTGACGGCTTATCTTACCAGTCTTGAAAGAAAGAACCTCCTATCCTTCGCGATAAGAGAGAATGAACTCATCGTTATGCCCCATTAATACCCTTGAACTAACAGGCTTTCTCCTTCTTCCCATTCGGCGTATAAAACATCTTCGGAAGAGAGGTAGCCTTGTTTTTTTATTTCATTCAACAGCCAATCCTCCTTCTGCTCGGCTAGCTTTAAATTATCATAAACGATTTCTCCGTCCACGATTAAAGATAGTGGGAGAGTAGCTGTTTTCGCAGGGATATTCAGGTCTTGGCGCTGAACGATTTCATAAAGGGGCTTTCTAATGACACTTAGTGTACCGTCAGACTCTAATAGGGCATATTCACATTCCCTGACTGAAAAAATATCTTTAGCACGAAGTAAATGCTGAAGCTGATTAAGATCTAAGTGATTCTTCTTGAGTTCATCAAAGTTAATCTTCCCTTTATTAATGATCAATGCAGGTGTTCCTTCCAGCATATGGCGGAATCGTCTCGATTTCTGAGTAAAATACTCCGTGAAAAAGATCAAGCTGCCCCAAATGAAAATAGCTGTAAGGATCGGAAGCACACTGACTTTGCCATCATAAAGGGAGTTACCTACAAGTTCACCTAATATTAAAGCTGAAATGAAATCAAAAGCAGATATCTGTGTGATTTGAGTCTTACCAAGGATTTTTGTAAGAATTAATAAGGCAAAATATCCTACGATTAACTCGACGGCAATCGACATGAATTCCATAAGGATCCCCCTTCCCATACACTATCTCATTATCGACGAGTTGATAATGTAATATACTTCTTTATATGGGAATTGATAAAGCAAAAAAGGAACAGGCAATTAAGCTGATCTGCTTAATTGCCTGTTCCTTTTAGATATCCTTTTTCATCGCTTTATGAGGGATTCCTGCGTCCAGAAATTCATCAGACGTAACTTTGTAGTCTAAGCTCTCATAAAAAGGGATTGCATATGTTTGAGCATTTAATTTTAATTGAGATAAGGGCAGTTGCTTAGCGTATTCTTCGATGGCGAGCATGATTTCACGACCTGCTCCTTTTCCTCTAACAGACTCTAGAACGCATATTCTTTCCACTTTCCCGATTCCGTCGAGAATACGGAATCGACCGGCACCTACTGCGTGGTTTTGATCGTAGAGGACAAAGTGTGTGGAATCATTTTCGAATTCATCGATTTCTTCTTCAAGGGGAACCTTTTGTTCTTCCACAAACACTGTCTTTCTTATGTTGAATACTTCTTGGATTTGATCTTCTGTTTTGGCAACTTCGACTTTCAACTCTTACTCTTCCTTTCCTAAACGGAAGGTTTCGTATACTGTCCAAGACCCGTTTTCTAATTGATACAACAAGTGAAATCGGTCAATGGTTTCTTCATGATCGATTCCAAGCATACGCAATGATCCGAAAATATCGGAGTGTTCATCATTTGAAAGCTTTTGTGCGACAGTTATGTGAGGAACGAAAGCGAATTCCGGCTCGTCACCCATGAAGTTTTGACTATGCATGTCATCGTGTAACCCTTCCAGTTCAGGAGTGGAATTCACCTTGAAATAAATCACATTGTTCACAGGCTGAAAAGAACTTACTTTATACACCTTAAGATTGAATGGATCGTATTTCTTTGAAATAGCAGCTAATTTATTAGCGATATCTTTAATCTGATCATCATCTGCACTAAAGACATTTTTTAATGTCAAATGTGGTGGAACTAAAGCATAATGAGGATCATAACGTTTCCTATAAGAGTTTGCGATATCTTGTAGCTTTTTCGATGGGAAAATGACTATACCATAATTCATTTTCTTCAATCCTCCTCTATTTAACTATCTTTGTAATATGTATAGTATAGCAAATTTTTCAAAAATTTAATATAGGGCGAACGAAAGAGGGAAGGTACTTTTCAAAATGTAAAAAATAGCTTCCCTGCGTTCATTTGATGTGGATGCTTGTCAGGATGGATGAGTAATTGTTTAGCTGAACATCATCTTCAAGGCACGTCTTAGATCAGGCTGCCAGTGTTTCCAAGTGTGGTCCCCGTCGAATTCATCATAAAAGGAAGAGAATCCATTTTGATCGAATGTTTGGTGGAGCTGACGGTTGGGATTTAAGAAGTCTTTAACTTTGCCATCGGTCGTTTTCACCTCTGTTTCTTGCTGACCAATGATATGGTAAATGCTTAATAGGTGAGGTTGTGAGAAGTTTTCCACTGCCTCTAACACTTTCTCGTTGACGAAAGGTGACTGAAGGAGAACCTTGCCGAATGTATTTGGATATTTCAATGCGGTCATTAGTGAAACTGTCGCTCCTAATGAATCACCAACCAGGGCACGGCCCATCCCCATATGATAGGTAGGATAATGCTCGTCCAGATAAGGGACCAATTCATGTGCTAAAAAGCGAATGTAAGCATCATTTTCTTCACCGTGTGGGTGATATTTTCTTCTGCGATCCTCAACATCTTTATAAGGAACCCCGACGATAATCATGTTTTCAATTTCCCTGTTTTCGAGAAGTTCATCGACTAACCTAGGTATTCTTCCAAGCTGGAAGTAGTCTTTCCCATCCTGGGTAATCAGGAGTGAATATTTATAGAGGGGAGAAAAAGTTGCTGGAAGGTATACGAGCATCTTGATCTCTTCATTCAGTTCTTTACTAAAGAGGTTTAATTCGGTTACAGTTCCTCTTGCGGTTGTCATGACGATAGCCTCCTATAATCAGTGTTAACGTTTACAGAAAGATTGTATCATATTCTCCAGGATAATTCCCTAAAGCGGATTGCAATACGAAAATTCAAAACAATGCTATAATTTATGTAAGTTGATGGACTGTTTAGAGAGGGGTATTGAAATGAGCAAACCTGTACATTCAAGAGATGTAACCAAAGCTGCCTTGCAGAGGCTGAAAGATAGGGGCGTATTAATAGAGGATATTGCTGAAATCGTCTATGAAATGCAGTATCCATATAATAATGGATTAAATATGGAAGATTGTATCGACAGTGTGAAGAAAGTGCTGTTGAAAAGGGAGATTCAGCATGCAATTCTCGTAGGGGTGGAATTAGATCAACTTGCTGAAGAGAAGAAGCTTTCAGAGCCCCTTCAATCGATTGTTGAATCAGATGAGGGTTTATTTGGAGTTGACGAGACGATTGCATTGGGTGCAGCACTTGGTTATGGTAGCATCGCTGTCACTACCTTTGGTCATCTTGATAAAAATAAGATTGGTATCATCCGGGACCTTGATACGAAAAACGGGAACGGTGTACATACCTTTTTAGATGATATCGTGGCAAGTATTGCGGCGAATGCATCTTCAAGAATTGCACATAGCTTGAGGGATCGTGAAGAAAATATCTCAGAAGAAGATAAGATGAAGTTTGAGGATGAAGAGTTAATAGGTTAGAATGCATCTTGATATATACCAGATGGACTGAAGAGGTATTCTTCCTTTTCAGTTTTTTTATGGACAAATATGCCCTATGAATGAAAAAAACGGGTGGGGAATGTAACCGCTTTATACATTCTCTATACATTTGTGAAATAACTGACAAGATTGGAACAAGCCACATTACGGGTCTGGAGTGCAATGTACTGTGTGAGGATAGTTTTTTTATGAAAAATGTTAAAGGTTTATGTATTTGATTTGACAAGATTGTTACAGACTGTGTTACAATTATTTCGTTAACGTATAAAATTTAATAGGGGGAATTAGAATATGAAAAAACGCAGTTTATTTCTAAGCACTGCACTACTTCTAGTTCTATCTGTCGTTCTTGCTGCATGTGGCGGCGGATCAGGTGGAGGATCATCTGAGGGTGAAGGTAACAAAGAGGTTGACTTCATTGGAATTGCTACAGGTGGAACAGGGGGTACATATTACCCGTTAGGCGGAACATTCGCTAAGATCATTGAAGATGAAACAGGAATCAAATCCTCGGCTTCTACTTCTGGGGCATCGGCTGAAAATATGGCTGCCATTAAAGACAGTAAAACTGAAATCGCTTTTACACAAACCGATATCGCATCTTATGCATCGGAAGGAACTGAAATGTTCAGCGATAATAAAGTTGAAAACGCAAGAGGAATCGCCACTCTATATCCTGAAACGATTCAAATCGTCACAACAAAGGATTCAGGTATCAAATCCGTTGAAGATCTGAAAGGAAAAGTTGTTTCTGTCGGTGAAGCCGGATCTGGAACATTACTGAACGCGAAACAAATTTTAGAAGTTCACGGAATTACGTTAGAAGACTTAGAAGCTCGTAATTTATCATTTGATGACTCAACAACTGGTATTCAAGATGGCACAATCGATGCAGCGTTCATCACTTCCGGTACTCCAACAGGAGCGGTTGAAGGGTTGGCAGCTACGGAAGACATCGCAATCGTCCCTGTAGAATCCGGCAAAATCAGTGAGCTGATCGAGAAATATCCGTACTACTCTGAGGACGAAATTCCTTCTGGTACGTACAGTAAAGTCGATGAGGCAGTGACAACAGTTGCTGTTCGTGCAATGTTAGTAACAAATGCCGATATTTCCGAAGATGTAATCTATGATGTTACGAAAGCCATTTTTGAAAATACAGATGCAATCACTCATGCCAAAGGTGAGTTAATCAAGGCTGAGGATGGACTGAAGGGTATGGGAATTGAATTGCATCCTGGTGCGAAGAAATACTTTGATGAAAAAGGCGTTTCAATGGAATAAATCCACACCAGAAGATGGACGAAGGGATAGGCCGCTTATAACGGTCTATTCTTTTGTTTTGGAAAAGGCTAAATATCTGGAGAAATAAGCCAGTAGATAAAATGGAATGGTGGGGACTTCGTTTTGAAGAAATATTCATTTTCAGGAGCAATTCTCATTATTCCCGTTCTCTTAATCATCATCTTTATACCCTTTCAAACTTTTATAGTAATCGAACCCAGGAATACAGATGGGACCGCCGCCCTTTTCAAACTTCCTGACGATCATTCATTTTCGGTTCGTTACACCCATTCTATTCATCTCTCAGAAGTAGAAGAGTTTTATCGCCAATCTACAAATCAAATTCAACAAACAAAGCTACTTTATGAAGATACTGCCATAGGTATGCCTGCGAATGCAGAAGGAGATGAAACCTTCAAAGTAACAAAAGAAGGAAAATATTTAATTTCAAATATGAATAAAGTGTTTCCGTTCATTGATATCCGAATCGGGCAGGTAGTTGCCAATCATCGACTCGTGATCGATGATAAGGCCTATCCTTTAGCCGACTATTTCGATAAAGGGTCTGTCGTCCGGGTTCAATTAAAGAAACAATCACTTTATGATCAGTGGAGAGGAGTGACTGTTGTTGGAAAAAGATAAAGAATTTGAATCATTGACCTCCGAACAACAACAAGAATTACTAGAAAAGTACGATCCTGAATCATCGACGAGAAAGCTCCATCATGGACTGTTCAAATGGATCATATTCTTTGGTTTATTAGCATTTTCATTATTTCAATTAGTAGCATCCATCTTTCAATTCATCCCTAGACAATTATTATTATCCATACACCTGGGGTTTGCTTTATCACTTGTCTTTCTATTATTCCCGGCAAGAAAGAAAAATTTACGCAAAGATAAAGTGGCTTGGTATGATGTCGTTCTCTCTATCATATCTGTCGGGATTGGTGCGTACTGGCCAATCATGCAGGATGACATTGTCAGCAGAGTCGGATTAATGACATCACTTGATTTTTACGTTGGTTTTGCTGCGATGATTTTAGTATTAGAAGCAACCCGTCGCGCGGTCGGTTTGCCCATCACCATCATTGCTTCTTCATTCATTCTCTATATGTATTACGGAAGATTGATGCCTGGATTCCTGGCACATAGAGGCTATGATTGGGACGATATCGTTAAAACGATGTTCTTCACAAGTGAAGGGATTCTTGGAACGCCATTATATGTTTCAGCAACCTTCATATTCCTATTCCTGTTATTCGGGGCTTTCCTCGTTAAAACGGGAGTGGGTCAATACTTTAATGATTTAGCTGTTGCGATCGCCGGTAAACGCACGGGTGGTCCTGCAAAGGTTGCCATATTCTCGAGTGCACTGCAAGGAACGATCAGCGGAAGTTCCGTTGCGAACGTTGTAACATCGGGATCCTTTACGATTCCAATGATGAAAAAGCTTGGCTATCGTAAAGAGTTCGCTGGTGGAGTAGAGGCAGCAGCGTCAACGGGTGGCCAATTAATGCCGCCAATCATGGGAGCTGCAGCATTCTTAATGGTTGAATTTATAGGTGGTATCTCTTACTGGGATATTGCAAAGGCTGCCACCATTCCTGCTCTTTTGTATTTTACAGGAATTTGGATCATGACTCATTTTGAAGCGAAGCGAATCGGTCTTCGCGGTCTTTCAGATGAAGAAATGCCGAATCGTAAAGAAGTTTTAAAGAAAATCTATTTGTTAATGCCGATTCTTACAGTCATTATTTTATTAGTCAGCGGTATGAGTGTAATGCGTGCAGCGCTTTGGTCAATTGTTGCTACAATCGTGATTAGCGCGATTCGGAAAGAGACAAGGATTGGGTTTAGAGATGCAGTCGACGCACTGGTAGATGGTGCCCGTACTGCTCTTTCCGTAGCTGTAGCGACTGCTGCTGCAGGGATGATTGTCGGGGTAGTGACGAAAACCGGATTAGGTCTTACACTTGCGAATGGTTTAGTAGACCTTGCTGCAGACTTAACAAATTCAACAGAAGGTAAATTAATCCTGACTCTGGTGTTTACGATGATTGCATCGATTGTGTTAGGGATGGGATCACCAACAACAGCCAACTATGTAATCACGTCGACAATCGCGGCACCGGCGATCATCCTGTTAGGTGCACCTGAGTTAGCGGCACACTTATTCGTCTTTTATTTTGGTATCATTGCAGATATCACGCCACCAGTGGCTCTTGCAGCATTTGCCGCCGCCGGGGTATCAGGGGGAGAGCCGATACGAACCGGGGTCAATTCTGCTAAATTAGCGATTGCCGCCTTTATCATTCCGTATATGTTCGTCCTGTCACCTGAGTTGCTGATGATTGATACAACCATCCCGAGATTATTATGGGTTGTCTTTACGGCCATAACCGGAATGATGGCAATAGGGGCAGGTATGATCGGGTATTGGTACCGCCGAGTGTATGTTGTTGAACGTTTCCTTTGTGTAGCAGCCGGTTTAATGCTTATCTATCCGGAGGGAAGCACAGACATCATTGGTTTAGTATTATTTGCTGTTATGCTCGCGTTACAATTCTTCATTAAAAGAGAAGACAAGGCACCGAAAAAAGCAACAGCATAAACAAAGATGCGTGAGGCTGACCTGATTAGGTCGGCCTCACGCATTTTAGTTTACAACTAGGATATGGTCCGTTTTGTATAAGGAAGAAGGGGATAAGCGGCCAAAATATCATGTAGTCTGAATCTCCGAAACTCTTTGCGTAAAAAGCAATAGGCAAGAATAATGTCCTCATCGATTTTTTTTACGATGATCTTTCTTTTCGTGCAAATGGATTCAGGAGTCATATAGATGATTACAATGGGGCGTTGGTCCATGAATGAGCGTTGTAATACCGTATTCATTTTGGGCTCCTCTCCTGGAAGTGTACTCACAGTATATGCGAACGAACGTTCTTTTATTCGCGGATTCCCAGAAAATAAATGTTTAGAATAAAAAATGATTGACATTTTTCTCATCATGACTATAATTTAATATATACCTTCCATTGCGACTTGTTAGCTCAGTGGGAGAGCACTTCCTTGACAGGGAAGGGGTCGTGGGTTCGAATCCCTCACAGGTCATACATAAAGAAAGCCTGCATCTTTATAAAGATGCAGGCTTTCTTCTTTTATATGGAGATCAAATCTTTATCAAGGATTCTAAGTATTAAACAGCCAGCACTGTCATGCCATTAAAAGTAAAAAGGACTCTGTTGGCATTCACGTAAGAGTCCTTGAAAAATTATATTATGATATGATCATTCTGTTAGTTGACTTCTAATTCTTCCTCAAAATAAAACGTGCCAGGATGTTCTTTTACGATATACGAGTATCGCTTCATGTTTTTAACGTATTGCCATTTCAATATTGTCACTGTTTCTCCAGTTTCCTTTATCGTAACCATTGCGCCATTACTAAACCGATTTTTTGTGGATTTCATTGGGCACTCCCTTTCATATTCTCTCATTATACCACAGTTTATCCTTCATTTTAGAGTCTCATTAAGGATAAATCTTGATAAAAATATTGTTAGCGCTTTAATGGGCATAAAGGTAGTATTCATTAATAACTATAAAAACATTTGATGGGGGAAGGTCGTGTGAGAGGTCTGACTTTCAAAACTTCTCCTTGAATAACTTGCTTATTTGTTTCATTACTGTTATTCTATAGAAGAATTATTTTTGTCCGGTATACGAGGGAAGAACAAGATTTGGTTTTCACCTGATATCGCAAGAATAGTAATACATTGTGTGTAACGCACTTTAGGAGGCAACAAACATGGAAAATGGTAAAGTAAAATGGTTTAACGCAGAAAAAGGTTTCGGATTCATCGAAGTAGAAGGTGGAGACGACGTATTCGTACACTTCTCAGCGATTCAAGGTGAAGGTTTCAAATCTCTTGACGAAGGTCAAGAAGTATCTTTCGACGTTGAACAAGGTGCTCGTGGACCACAAGCAGCTAACGTTCGTAAAGCATAATCTAACTTTACAGACCCAAAAACAGACTCATTCGTGAGTCTGTTTTTTTTATGGGGACCATAAGAACAAAAACGTCTCTTCCACAGGCTTGTTATCCTGAACTCAATTAAAACCTGTTCTATTTTATTGGTTTTTTCCTAAATCCTTCTTCGTTACTTCACTGCGGATATTGATTTCTTTCGAGAATTCAGTATCGCTTTTTTTGTTGTTTGGGTATTTATTTTTTCTTTCACGATTATCATTTTTATTTGTCATCGTTGTTTCCTCCTGAATTGTTAATGGTTGTCACATTCTTATTTTTGACAAGTGATGCTTCATTATCCTTGGTAAGTAAGGGAAGGGATTTTTAAGTAGACAGAATTTTAAAAACATTATATCTTTTTCCTCCACACAACGCTAAAATTAATGTATATGCTTTTACATGAGTGGAGGGACTTATCTTGGAATTAAAAGAAATAGTGGCTTTGGTGACAGGTGGTGCATCCGGTCTGGGTGAAGCTACAGTAAGAAGGATTATTGATGAAGGTGGTAAGGCCTATATCCTGGATCTCAATGAAGAGAGAGCAGCTGCGTTAAAACATGAGTATGGGAAATCCATTGGTTTTTATCAAACAGATGTAACAAAGGAAAATCAGGTTTCAGAGGCTTTGAACGGGGCCATACAGGCTTTTGGAGGGATAAATACTGTGGTGAACTGTGCAGGGATTGCCCCGCCTGGGAAAGTGGTAGGAAGAAAGGGGATTCATTCTCTTGAGCATTTTTCCAAGGTGATTGAGATTAATTTGATTGGTACGTTCAATGTGATTCGTTTAGCTGCGGATAGGATGATGGGGAATACTCCAAACCAGCATGGGGAGAGAGGGGTTATCGTCAATACAGCTTCAGTTGCGGCATTTGATGGGCAAATCGGTCAGGCTGCTTATAGTGCATCAAAGGGTGGAGTGGTCGGGATGACACTTCCGATTGCCAGGGAGCTTGCAAGGGAGGGGATCAGAGTGATGACGATTGCGCCAGGATTATTTCATACTCCGATGTTTGACACGCTGCCTGATGAAGCAAGAAACTCGCTTGGGAAAATGGTGCCCTTTCCACCAAGGCTCGGTTACCCTTCTGAATATGCTCAATTAGTAAAGAGTATACTCGAGAATCCAATGCTGAACGGTGAAACCATCCGATTAGACGGCGCGATTAGGATGCAGCCTAAGTAACCATTTAAAACTATGGTGAATGTTAACCACTAAATGAATGCATGTTCATTCACTTTTCATGAAAATGAAAACGCTTAATAAAGGGAATCCCATATGAAAAGAGGTTGAGTACGCATGAAACATCCTTATTTAACGGAGGATCATAGCATATTCAGGAGTGCACTTCGAAAATTTTTACTTAAAGAAGCTTATCCTTATTATGATGATTGGGAGAAAAACAGAATGGTTCCAAGGGTCTTTTGGACCAAAATGGGAGAGCAAGGATTTCTTTGTCCCGACATTGATGAAGAGTACGGTGGAAGTGGAGTGGATTGGGGATTTTCCGTCATTATTAATGAAGAATTGGAACGGGTGGGCTCTGGTTTGATCGGTATAGGATTGCACAATGATATTGTGGTCCCATATATATCTGAATATGGAAGCGACGAACAGAAAAAGAAGTGGCTCCCCGCATGCACGAGTGGAAAAATGATTACGGCCATTGCCATGACTGAGCCTGGTACAGGATCAGATTTAGCAGGGATTAAAACGACGGCCAAGCTTGAGGGGGACCATTATATTGTAAATGGTCAAAAGACCTTCATTACAAATGGTATACAAGGGGATCTGGTGATTGTGGCATGTAAAACAGATACGACCATCAGCCCATCTCACAAAGGGATCAGTTTGATTGCCATTGAAAGGGGTGCACCCGGATTCTCCAGGGGAAGAAAGCTGGATAAAGTTGGTTTGCACTGTCAGGATACAGCCGAACTTATCTTCGAAGATTGTAAGGTCCCCAAAGGGAATCTTATTGGGGATGAAGGAAAAGGATTTCATTATCTAATGAATAAGCTCCAGCAGGAACGTCTTGTCGTAGCGATTGCCGCACAGACGGCGTCAGAAGAAATGTTCTCTCTCACGATGGATTATGTGAAGAACCGCCAAGCGTTTGGTAAGAATATAAGTCAATTTCAAAATACACAATTTAAGATGGCAGAAATGGCGACGGATATTGAAATGGGCAGGGCTTTCCTCGATGGCTTGATCTCCGAACATATGGATGGGAAAGATGTCGTGACGAAGGTTTCCATGGCCAAATATAAGCTGACTGAAATGGCCCGTCATATCGCTACTGAATGTATGCAGCTCCATGGGGGATATGGTTACATGGAAGAGTATCAAATCGCAAGAAGGTACCGGGATATTCCTGTAGCAAGCATTTATGCAGGTACTAATGAAATCATGAAAGTGATCATTGCGAAGAATTTAGGATTATAGAAAGGAAGAGGCAGATGAGAGAGGTTGTCATTGTAGAAGGTATTCGATCAGCGGTCGGGAGAAGAAAGGGTTCATTGAAAGATATGAGGCCGGATGATTTGGCTGGAGATATTCTAAAGGGGTTAATGGACAGAACGGGGATTGACCCTGGGCTAGTCGATGATGTCATTTTAGGCTGTGTCACTCAATCAGGTGAGCAGGCTGGTGATATTGCGAGGGTGGCTGCATTGATTGCCGGTTTTCCAATCGAGGTACCTGGTACGACAATCGACCGGCAATGCGGATCGAGCCAGCAGGCTGTGCATTTTGCATCACAAGCAATTCTTTCCGGCGACATGGATGTCGTGATTGCTGGTGGGGTAGAGAATATGTCAAGAACTCCAATCGGTTCAAACTATCAGGGGTCTGCTTTTAGTGAAAAGCTTCGAGAGCAACATGAAATCATACACCAGGGACTATCAGCTGAAAGGATTGCAGAAGAGTATGGATTCAGCCGTGAAGAGCTTGATCAATTCGCATTCACAAGTCATCAAAAGGCGTTAAAGGCACAAGAAGCAGGTTATTTTGATAGGGAAATTTATGAGGTGGCGGTTAAAGGACCGGACGGAACTTCTTTTTCATTTTCTAAAGACGAGGGACCAAGAAAAGAAACGTCTTTGGAAGTACTGGCAAGTTTAAAACCTGCATTTAAAGAAGATGGAATCATTCATGCAGGGAATGCTAGCCAAATTAGTGATGGGGCAGCCGCACTTCTTCTGATGACAAGAGAGAAGGCAGAAGAATTAGGGTTGAAGCCACGAATCAAGGTCCATACACGCGTCGTAGTGGGTTCTGATCCAACCCTTATGCTTACCGGCCCAATACCCGCAACGAAGAAAGCTTTACGTAAGGCAGGAATGTCGGTGTCGGAAATTGATATTTTCGAAGTGAATGAAGCTTTTGCGCCAGTGGCCCTTGCGTGGTTAAAGGACATGGGAGCAGATCCTGCAAAGTTAAATCCAAATGGGGGAGCAATTGCCCTGGGACACCCCCTTGGTGCGAGTGGTGCTCGAATCATGGTAAGCATGATGCATGAGCTTGAACGTTCCGGGGGGAGATTTGGCCTCCAAACGATGTGCGAGGGGCATGGGATGGCAAATGCCACGATCATTGAAAGACTGGACGCCTGAGAAATTGGATGCAGACCTAAAGGTGAAGTGGATAAGAAGCTGGAGAAGGATGCACGGGAATATCGGAAGTGAAAGAGTAGGGACGGAACCTTGGAACAAGGTCCGTCCCTCTACTTGCTCATGATCGTCATGAAATCATGGATAAATGCCTGGTAATCCAGTGAAAGGTAGATTTTTGTAGTAGACTCTTTTTCTTCTGAACCGACACGGAAATCAGCTATGGACTCCCCGCGGGCTTCTCCAAAAATTTGAACATCTACATCCCTCTTGAGGTAGCTGCCCATGTCAGGGTTCATGAGTAAAGAGAGGGTCAGGACATCGTGGAGGGGAGCTCCGCTAATACCCGGGATCAGCTTCTGATAAGCTTGTAAATAATAATCATATACTTTATCAAGGATTTTAATCAAAGGACTTGAGGAGGCATTCTGGATTTCCTGGATTTGCGACTTCGTAATGATCGCTTTATTTGTCACATTCAGTGGTACCGATGTAATATTTTTCACTTGGGTCATGACAAAATTACTGGCAACGGGATCACCATAAAAGTTTGCCTCAGCTAATTTAGTGACGTTCCCTGGTACAAAAAAGGCGCCACCCATAATGTGAAATTCTTTAATCTTCTCTCCAAACTTATCATCCAATATAAATGCCACGGCTAAAGAAGTATTTCGTCCTACATCCACAACCACAATGTCCTTAAAGTTTTCCACCAAGTTAAAGATTTCCGAGAAATTCAATAATTCCCCTTTTATTGTATCAGGTGGACGAATTGGCCCTAACCCTTCTTTCCCATGAATCTCAGGATAGTAGACTGGGTATTCCCCAGTACAGGATCGAGTGGCACCTCCGATGATCGGAATATTCGTTTGATTGGCCAGGTGAAGCAAATAGGCGACATTATTCGTTGCCTGTTCTTTATCCACATTCCCATAACCTGATACAATTCCAATAATATTAATTTCCGGGTGTAAAAGAGCGTACATGATCGCTATGGAGTCATCGATTCCAGGATCAGCAAAAAGAAGTATGTTCTTCATTTAGTAATCTCCTATAGATATGATTTGTTCCAATATATGTATAGGATAATGTAATATGCTGCACCTTTAGCCCTTGATCAAAAAAAGACTATCCTTCAGATAGCCGTTAGTGGATATACTATATTTTCTTAATGGAGATAGCGTCACGCATTTTAAGCAAAGAGTCTTTCGACAGTTCTTTTCTTTTCATCATGGTATTAACATATAGTGCATCCACAATACTAAGCTGACTAATCCTTGAAGCAAGTGCTTCTGACCGATACTCGGTCTCCTGAGATACGGTAAATAGAGGAATATCGACGCCATTGCTTAGAGGGGATTTAGCAAAATGAGTGATGGCAATGGTTTTGACACGATTTTTCTTGGCAACTTCCAGCACTTCCATTAAATCTTTGTTCGATCCTGAATGAGAGATAAACACAATCACATCTTCTTCTGTTAGTTGAGAAGCCGAGATAATCTGCATATGAGAATCATTGTAAGCCGTAGTGGTCATCCCTGTTCTAAGAAACTTATGATGAGCATCCATGGCAACAAAGCCAGATCCACCCGTTCCGTAAAATTCGATTCTTCTGGCACTAAGCAGCCCTTGAACGGCTCTCGTGAACATCTCCTCGTCCAGCAAACGTGATGAATCCTCTAGGGTTCTAATATTAGATCGGAACACTTTTTGGGCAATAACTCCTTCAGAGTCCTCCTCATTGATCGTTTCATGAATATCTTTAATAGGATTTACAAGGTCCGAAGCCAGGGAAATCTTCATGGCCTGGTAGCCTTTAAAGCCTAATCGCTTACAGAATCGGAAGACTGTGGCGTCTGCAACCCCCAGGTCCTCTGCTACACCACTAATGGTGGAGTGGATAATTTTTTCAGGATTAGCAATAATAAAATCTGCAATCATCTTTTCTTTTTCACTGAATTGGGAGTAATGGGTTCTGATTCGTGGCAAGCAATGTTGTACATTTTCATCGGTATTCATGTATAACCTCCATTTTGCATTTACTACTGATGAAAATAATTTTAACCTAAATAACAAAATAAAAAAATATTATTTCATAAAAAACACACCACGGAAAATTATTTCGTATTATAATATAAACGGTGAAAATATATTTACTCGATTTGAAAGGAATGTTCAATCTATGACAAAACAACAAATAGGAGTCGCTGGCGTCGGAGTGATGGGAAAGAGTCTGGCCTTGAATTTCGAAAGCAGAGGCTATTCAGTTTCTATATATGATGTTTCTGATGAGAAGGTAAGGGAAGTTCTTGAAGAACATCCGGGAAAGAAAATGGTCGGTACACACGATGTGAAGGAGTTCGTCCAGTCATTGGAAACACCACGAAAAATATTAATCATGGTACCTGCCGGTAACATCACCGATAAAGCGATTGAGTCATTGCTTCCTCATTTAGATCAGGGAGATATCCTGATTGATGGTGGAAACACATACTTTGAAGATACGGTCCGCCGCAATAAGGAACTTGATGAAAAAGGAATCAACTTCATCGGTGCAGGCGTCTCGGGCGGGGAAGAAGGCGCTTTATACGGTCCTGCCATCATGCCGAGCGGTCAGAAGGAAGCATACGATTTGGTCGAGCCTTTCCTGACAGCAATTGCTGCAAAGGTAAAGGGCGATGCATGCAGTACATATATCGGTCCGGATGGATCAGGGCATTATGTGAAAATGGTCCATAATGGAATTGAATACAGTGATATGCAGCTTATCTGTGAAGCGTATTATCTTATGAAGAATGTATTGGGTTTAAGCGCAACAGAGCTGCATGAAATATTCAAAGAATGGAACGCGGGGGAGCTAGACAGCTACCTGATTGAAATCACGGCGGATATTTTCACAAAAGTGGATGAAGAAACAGGAAAGCCCCTTGTTGACGTGATCCTGGATACAGCAGGGCAGAAAGGAACTGGGAAATGGACGAGTATTTCTGCACTGGAATTAGGTGTACCATTATCGATCATTACTGAATCTGTGTTTGCCCGTTTCATTTCTGCAATGAAGGAAGAAAGAGTGAAGGCAAGTAAAATCTTAAGAGGACCAAGAAATAAGGAGTTCTCAGGTAACAAAGAAGAGTTTATCGAAATGATTCGTAAAGCGTTGTATTTAAGCAAAATTTGTTCATATGCACAGGGTTTCGCCCAGCTTCAATCTGCTTCGGATGAGTATAACTGGGACCTGAAGCCCGGCGATATTTCCATGATCTTCAGAGGTGGATGCATCATTCGTGCAGGCTTCCTGGAAGAAATCAAGAAAGCTTATGATCGTGAACCGGGATTAACGAATTTACTTCTTGACCCATATTTCAAGGAAATCGTAGAAAACTATCAGGAGGAAGCTAGGGAAGTGGTGGCTACAGCCATTAAGTTAGGGATCCCTGTACCAGGTCTTGCGAGTGCTTTAGCATATTATGACAGCTATCGCTCTGAGTCACTGCCTGCCAACCTTCTTCAAGCCCAACGAGATTACTTTGGAGCCCATACGTATCAGCGAGTGGATAAGGAAGGAACATTCCATACGAATTGGTTATCCAAATAAAAGAGTGCCCTGTGGGAATCCCACAGGGCTTTTGATTTACGTATTATTCTTTGCTTGATGAGTCATCTTTCGTATGATGTTTATTTTTCTCGTCCAGCTGCTCTTTTTTTAAGTCATCGAGGGGAATTGGATCCACATTTTGCTCACTTTCATGCTGATCGAGAATGCCGTCATGATCTTGATTGATTTGTTCGGGATTGTCATTGGCCCTCTTCGTCATAATCTTTCATCCTCCCTTAATGAGTCGTTGTTGTACCATACCCTTCTTGATCAGAGAAAAACATAATGGGGGAATAGAACATAAGAAAGCCACCTATCTGTATAGGTGGCTTTCTACAATGATGCTTTAGATTTTTACATCGACTTTAGCATTTTTCTTTAAATCTTCTACATGCTGAACAAGTTTTTCTTGTTTTTTCTGTTGTTCTAACTGAGTCTTGATCTGAGGTTTAACTTCTTCGAATTTTGGTGCGTCCTTTGATTCACCTTGACCTTGCTGACTTGCATACTGATCGTAAAATTTCTTCATTTCCTCTTCAGAGACTTCTTCTACTTTGATTTCTTTCTCAACGTAGTTTGTGTATTTGATGTTTTCAGCGATTTGAGTTTTTAACTCATCCATCGTAAATCCGGCTTTTTTCATTGCGTCTTCAAATTTCTTTTCATCACCATACTGCTTTTTAACTTCTTCCAATTGTTTATTGATTTCGTCTTCAGATGCTTTGTAGCCTTTTTGATCGGCCTGCTGCATTAGGAGTGTTTGTCCAACTAGACTATCAATCGTTTGTTCTTTTATTTTCTTTGCTGCATCTTTACTTGTCGGGTCTTGTCCCATCTGTTGATACTGCATTTGTGATTGAGTCAATACGTTATTGAAATCTTCACCTTTAATTTTTTCGTCGTTTACAATGGCAACGATCTTATCTTTTTCAACCTTCTGTTCATCCATTTTCTTCTGCATTTCTTCCATTTGCTTCGCTTGATCTTCTTGAGCCTGTCCATCGCTTTTTTCTTCTGTTTTCGCTTTATCGTCAGCTTGTTTTTGGCTCTCCTCGTTCGAACCGCAAGCGGCTAGTCCAATCGTTAATAATGTCAATAGTAAAGCCGTTAATAATTTTTTCATAATAGACTCCTTTCAGAAGTAAGGTGTGATTTCAAACAATCACTTAATGCGCATTTTAAATGAAAAGCCAGTAAAAAGAAAGTATTTAAGCCGAAAAGTATAGATTGTAATAAGGTTGAAATACAGTGCATTACTAATATGGTCCCTCTTTCACTATAATGTATGCAGTTACATCCGACTGTCAACTGCCGGGCAGAAATGAAAATGTAAGAACTCTGCTGCTAAAAAAAGAGGCTGTTTAAATCGAGATATCTTCCTCCATTTAAACAGCCTATAAAAAATATTGGGGACCAAAGAATACTGTCAAACAACCTTCTATTTGAATTATAGAGAGTGCTTATCATTTTCTCAACTAACATATAGGAAGGTGTCGGGGGACTAGTGTCCTTTTGAACATACTATTCAATCTTCTCCTATTCTTTTCATGGAAAATAATAATTATAAGCATATTTCAAAGGGAGGATTTTTCCTTCCTTCTTTATTACATATCTTGACTTTACGAGTGTAATAGCGTGATACTAGTAAAGGATTCTAGCTTCAAAACAAAATAAATAGTTTCACTTGTAAAATTATTTTTAATCGTTTATGATTTAACAGAACACAACATTTTGTGTTCTGTTTCATTAATTAAACTATATATTGATAATGACCTGTGAATAGGGTGTCTGAATGGACTTAAAAGGGAATCCGGTGTGAATCCGGAGCTGTCCCCGCAACTGTAAGTGCTGACGAAATAAGGAACTGCCACTGTCGTATACGATGGGAAGGCCTTAGAGTAGGGTGAAGCATGAGTCAGGAGACCTGCCTTGTTTATCATGTATTATCTTCTTCGGGAATTGGGAGGATAAAGCGAGGATTGGAATAGGCCCTTTAGCCTATGCATATATCTATCGTACATAAAGCCCATCCGCTAAGAAGGATGGGCTTTTTTTGACTCCTTCCCACACTGTATAAATTTGGGAGGAATGATGATGTCAATCGTATCACAGGATCAAAGGATCACAATGGAAGCGAAAGCGATTCTTACAAAACTCCACAGTCGCTTTCCACACCTAGATTTTAAAGAATTCGATGAAAAGATTTTTAAGTATGCAGAAGGTCAATCTGAATCGAGCAAAGAAAAGCTATATCATTTCATGATCCTCACGGCAGTCGAACGAATTTCTGCACATGAACCTGATTGGACGTATGTTGCTGCAGAATTATATTTAGTGAAACTCTATCGTACCGTCGCCTATTCAAGGAGAGTTGAAGAAAGCGTGCTTTACAGTTCCTTTTATGAATTGATTCAAGAATTGACTGATAGAAAACTATTTACGACCGAACTATTGGAATCCTATAGCAAAGATGAAATTGACTCTTTAGGGAGGATCATGGACGCATCTAAAGACCATCTGTTTACGTACATAGGGATCGTGACATTGTCAGAGCGGTATTTAACTAAATCCCATGATGGTGAAATCCTTGAATTACCCCAGGAGCGATTTCTAATAATCGCCATGACACTCTTTATGAACGAACCCCGTGATAAGCGGATGGCGCTCATTCAGGAAGCATATTGGGCACTTTCCAATTTGTACATGACGGTAGCAACACCAACGTTCGCCAACGCCGGCAAAAGTCATGGTCAGTTATCAAGCTGTTTTATTGATACGGTGGCAGATGATTTAAGAAGTATTTACGACAGCAATACAGATGTTTCCACATTAAGTAAAAACGGTGGAGGACTTGGTATCTATTTAGGGAAGGTCCGAAGCCGGGGAAGTAATATCAAAGGTTTCAAGGGAGTAAGTTCAGGTGTCATTCCGTGGATGAAGCAGTTAAATAACACAGCCGTATCCGTTGATCAATTAGGTCAGCGTCAAGGAGCGATCGCTGTTTACTTAGACGTATGGCATAAGGACATTTTTCCTTTTCTTGATACAAGATTAAATAATGGAGATGAAAGGCAGCGTACCCATGACCTTTTCACAGGTGTCAGTTTACCTGATTTATTTATGGAGCAAGTGGAGAAGAGAGGGGAATGGTATTTATTTGATCCTCATGAAGTAAGGGTGGTCATGGGGTATTCACTGGAAGATTATTATGATGAACATGATGGAGGAGGTTCTTTCAGGGATAAGTATTGGGAGTGTGTGGAATGTCCCGGTCTCTCAAGGGAAGTCCTCCCAGCAATTGAAATTTTTAAGCGGATCATGATTTCCCAGCTCGAAACAGGAACACCATACATGTTTTACCGTGACACAGTTAACCGGCTAAATGCCAATGGGCATAAAGGGATGATTTACTGTAGTAATTTATGTACGGAAATCGCCCAAAATATGAGTGCGACAGTCATGGAAGAAGAGGTTATAAAGGACGGGAAAATCATTACCTATAAATCTCCCGGAGATTACGTCGTCTGTAACCTGGCATCTGTTTCTTTAGCTAAAGCAATCATGGATGATAAACTGGAAAGAGTCGTCTCCATAGGTGTAAGATTACTTGATAATGTCATAGATATGAATAAACTTCCAGTCCTGCAAGCCCAGTTGACAAACAGGCGCTATAGGGGAATTGGATTAGGAACCTTTGGGTGGCATCACCTCCTTGCATTAAAAGGGTTGAAATGGGAGAGCGATGAAGCCGTTGAATATTGTGATTCCCTTTACGAGGAGGTTGCCTATTACACGATAAAAGCCAGTCATGAATTAGCAATAGAGAAAGGTTCTTATCCATATTTCAGCGGTTCAGATTGGTCCACGGGAGAGTATTTTTCAAAGAAAGGGTATTCTGGACCCAGGTGGGATGCACTCAAGGATGATATTTCTTCAAAAGGAATTAGAAATGGGTATTTAATGGCCGTGGCACCTAATTCATCCACCTCGATCATAGCGGGATCCACTGCAAGTATAGATCCTTTATTCAGATTAGAGTACTCGGAAGAAAAGAAGGATTATAAGATTCCCGTGACAGCCCCTGATTTATCGCCTAAGACTACCTGGTATTACAAAACGGCTTATAACGTAGATCAGCACTGGAGTATTAAACAGAATGAGATGAGACAGCGTCATATAGATCAAGGAATATCGTTTAACTTGTATGTGCGGAATGATATCAAGGCGATAGAGTTATTGTCTCTTCATTTAGATGCATGGAAGTCAGGATTGAAAACGACCTACTATGTGCGATCAACATCTGTTTCAAATTTTGAAGAATGCGAAAGCTGCCATAGCTAACAGGAAGGAAGAAGAGAACGTGAACGAATTAAAGCAGCGAATCTTAATAGATTCAAAGGCCCCAAATAAATCAACAGGTATCGTAAACGGGAAAAGCTCGAATATATTAAACTGGGATGATGTCAGGTTCTCGTGGGCATATCCGAAATATAAGAGAATGCTCGGGAATTTCTGGACACCTTTTGAGATCAACATGGCAAAGGATATCAAGCAGTTCCCTACTCTTTCATCAAGGGAGCAGGAGTCCTTCTTGAAAATCATCGGCCTTCTGGCTCTCCTTGATAGTGTGCAGACAGATTACGCGGGTAAAGTGGCAGACTACCTCACTGATTCCAGCCTGAATGCACTGATGATCATTCTGGCGCAGCAGGAGGTCGTCCATAACCACTCGTACAGTTATGTGTTATCCAGTATCGTGTCCAAAAAGAAACAGGATGAAGTGTTCGATTTCTGGAAGAACGATCCAATCCTAAAGAAGCGGAATGAGTTTATCACGAATGGATATAAAGGATTTGTAGAATCCCCAACCATTGAGAATCTATTAAAGTCGATTGTTTATGATGTGATTCTGGAAGGATTGTTCTTTTACTCCGGATTTGCGTTTTTCTACAATTTGGCCAGAAATCAGAAAATGGTGGCGACCTCTACGATGATCAATTACATCAATCGGGATGAACAGCTGCATGTCGGCTTATTTGAAAAAATATTTAAAGAGGTGCTGAACGAGAACCCTTCTTATGAAACGGAAGAGCTGCGTGACTTTGGACAATCTGCTTTCAAACAGGCAGCTCTCCTGGAAATTGAGTGGGGAAGGGAAATTATCGGATCTCACGTTGACGGCCTCTTAATGAGCGATCTTGAAGATTATATTAAGTTCATGGCGAATAAAAGAGCCAAGCAGCTGGGATTTGAAGAACCATTCCAGGGTTATAAATCGAATCCTCTAAAATGGATCATTGCCTATCAGGAAGTGGATAGAGGGAAGACCGATTTCTTTGAACAGAAATCAAGACAATATACGAAGACTTCGGATGCTAATGGGTTTGATGAATTGTGAAAATTAGAGATCGGGTACTTTGGGTCAGTCACAGATATCTTTTGTCGTAAGTCCAGTTCGCCGTTATATTTGAAATTTCGCCGATAAAAGTACTGATTTCGCCGATAAAATCAGAATTTCGCTGATAAAATCAGAATTTCGCCGATATCCAGCCAACATTTAGTAAAATCAACTAATAGTGAGTGGAATTTTGGTGTCTTGTTACTGAAATGGATCAACTTCCTATCAAAATGCGTTTTTCCAGAACTAAATGCTGTATTTTTCTCATCGAAGCAGTTTTTTATTTTCAGACTTCATACAACTTCATACAATCACCCCCATAAGGAAAGCGAGTCATCACGACTCGCTTTTTGACTTATTTCTTCTCTATAAATGGTCCATAATCTCTTCTCTTATGTTGAACGGCTACCCATTTAACCGTTGTGAATTCTTCAAGAGCCCATTCGCCATTGAAACGGCCAAGGCCAGAATCCTTTTCCCCTCCGAATGGCATATGCGGTTCATCATTCACAGGTTCATCATTAATATGAATCATCCCGGTCTGCACTTGGTGGGCAAGATTCGTCGCTCTCTCTATGGAGGAAGAGTGTACTGCTCCACTGAGGCCGTATGGATGTTCATTGGCCAAGCGGATCGCCTCATCGTCATCTTCAAACGGGATGATGGCTGCTACGGGTCCAAAGATTTCATTCTTCGCAATCGGCATTGAATTGGTTACATGAGTCATTACTGTAGGGTGCAATAAGTTATTATCTGCGTGGCCTCCTAATACAACTTCCGCTCCTTGTTCCTTGCTGCTCTCAATATCCTTCAGGATTCGGTCTGCTTGATCTTGATCAATTAACGGACCGATATGGGTTGTTTTATCTGAGGGATCTCCTGCATTTAGTTCTTTTACACGTGATACAAAGGTTTCGATAAATTTATCGTATATGCCTCTTTGAACCATGATCCGATTTATGGACATGCAAATTTGTCCTTGATGATAGAACTTACCGAATAGGGCAGATTCAACCGCCTGTTCAAGATCCGCATCATCCAAGACGATAAAGACGTTATTCCCTCCTAACTCAAGGGCGGTCTTCTTCAGGTTTTTTCCTGCAAGCTCACCTATCCGACGTCCCACCTCAGTGGAACCTGTGAAGGAGATTAAACGCGGAATCGGGTGAGTGACGATATCATCACCGATTTCTGACCCCTTTCCGACGACTACATTCAGTAATCCCTTTGGCAGTCCCGCTTCCTCAAAGATGCTTGCAAATAATAACCCGCCTGTCACAGGGGTGTGGGTAGCTGGTTTAACCACCACACCATTTCCGGTTGCTAAAGCCGTTGCGATTGAGCGTACAGCTAAATGGAAAGGGAAATTCCAGGGGCTGATTACTCCCACAACTCCCAGTGGTTCTCTATAGACACGGTTTTCTTTCCCGGGCACTTGAGAAGGCAGGATTTTTCCTTCCATTCTGTAAGGGTAGGTTGCCGCCTCCTTCATACTATTAATGGAGACCTTCACTTCGCCTGCCGCTTTCATGTATGTGCTGCCAGACTCTTTGATGAGCCAATCAATGATCAATTCCTGATTGTTTTCGACGACATGGACGGCTTTTTCCATCACTTCTCTTTTTACTTGAGGAAGTTCCTTCGCCCAGGTTTCTTGAGCTTTTTGTGCTGATTTATAAGCGGTGTCGAGATCTTCTTTACTGGCAGCTTTAATGGAACCAAGCTCTTTATCATCGAATGGGTTTTTATTGGGGATCATATTCTCACTGCTTCCATTAACCCATTCTCCATTAATAAATAGTTTATCGAATTGTGTATTCATGATTCTTCCTCCTTGTTGTTTACATATCTTGTCGGGTAGGGCGTACGATGATTTCATTTACATCTACATGGTCCGGCTGCTCGACGGCGTAAGAGATCGACTTCGCTATATTTTCACTGTCGAGTGGCTTCATGTCACGATCTTTGAACGCGGCTAATATATCTTCATCCGTAATCGTTTCTGTCAGTTCGGTTGCAACTGCACCTGGACAGATAATTGTTGTACGAATGTTATGGGAAGCGTTCATTTCCTGCCTTAAGCCTTCTGTAATCGCACGAACGGCATATTTGGTCCCGCTATAGACGGAGCTTCCGGGCATCACTTTATGACCTGCTACGGAAGAGATATTAACAATATGTCCTGACTTTTGTTCTTCCATATATGGGAGAACAGCAGATATTCCATAAAGTACTCCTTTAATATTCACATCAATCATCTGATCCCATTCTTTAATTTTTCTTTTATTTATTAATGAAAGGGGCATGAGTCCTGCATTATTTACTAGAATGTCAATATGGCCGGCCAGTTCTACCGTCTTTTTAGCCAGTTGTTCCATTTCTTCTGCATTCGTCACGTCTGTTACATGGTAATAAGCAGTTCCGCCCAATTGTTCAATCTCATCCTTCAATTCTTGTAATCGTTCTTCGCGTCTTGCCGCAAGCATCACGGTTATATCTTTTGAGGCTAATTCCTTCGCGGTAGCTTGTCCGATCCCACTGCTTGCTCCTGTAATAATGGCAACTTTCTTCTTATCATTCTTCATTTTTTTCGTCCTCCTCATTTTCTAGTGTCCACTATATTGTTTACACTCTGGAGCAAAGGATTAAACAGGAAGGAGAGAGTTGGGGTTTCCGTTACCAATAATATGTATATATATGTTTAACTCTTCCAGTGGTGGGAATATACATACTAGATTGAATGAGAGGAGAGATTTTACATGGCAAATCATTCTACAGAGGAAAAAATGGAGTCGAAAGTAGACAGTGCGTTAGACAATATGTCTCAGGACAAGAAAGAGGATATTCTTTCAAACTTTGATCATTTTAAACAATACTTAGGTAATAAAGTTTCCTTGGCTGATAAGTTAGGGATGAATGAAGAGCAGCAAGCTAAGGCAGCCCAGAAGGTAGGGGATTATCTTGCAGCACATGAAGAGCCGAAGAATAGAGAAGAGAAGTTATTATATGAATTATGGAAAGCGGGTAACAAGGATGAGCAGCATATGCTTGCCCATATGTTAGTGAAGCTTGTTCACGCTGAATCATAATCGCTTTCAATAAAGGTAAGGGCATCCGCTTGGGTGCCCTTTGTTTATGACTTTGATAGATGAAGGGTGGGATCAACTTTAACAGTGACATTCCCCTTGATTGCACGGGTGATCATACAAGACTGCTCGGCTTTCAACAACAGTTTTTTAGCAAGGGAGATGTCTTTTTCTGTAAGGGAGGGGACTAATGTCAAGACAGGACGATGAATGATTTCCTTATACGTAATAACTCCTTTTTCCACTTCTACAATTCCTTCAGATGTCATCGTTAAGCCGGTTTTCCCGATGTGGCTTCGTTCAAGCATTGCGGCCAGTGTAATGATGTAACATGTAGCTGCAGCCCCCAGAAGCATTTCATCAGGGTTTGTTCCAATCCCAGGGCCGTCCATTTCCGGTGGAATCGATATTTTTGTTTCTAAATTTCCTGAGCTCAAGGTTCCTACATCGTTTCGTAAACCCGGCCAATCCGTCGTGATATGAAAAGAGTGTCGAGTCAAAATTACAGCCTCCTAGTTTGAGTGATATGACTATTGTAAACGCCTTAATGGATGAGGGCAAAGAAAAAAGACCCTACAGAGTAGGGTCTTCGTCAGTAGCATGAATTATGCTTTAGTAACGTTAGCAGCTTGGTCGCCACGGTTTCCTTGAACGATTTCGAAAGAAACTTTTTGACCTTCTTCTAAAGTTTTGAATCCTTCGCCTTGAATAGCTGAGAAGTGTACGAACACGTCGTCTCCACCTTCGCGCTCGATGAATCCGAAACCTTTTTCTGCGTTAAACCATTTAACTGTACCTTCTAACATAATGTTACCTCCTCGTGTGTTCTCCACACAATTGTATTACTATTCTTGCTCATGTAACTTCAAGGCGAAAAGCTTTAAAAACTTTGTCTATCCTTCCATTCCGAACAAAAATAATTCTCTTACATAATATCAGGTAACCATATAAAAGGCAACCCTTACGAATGATGGAAATAAAAATAGGCTGATAGAATGCGTGAATATTACGTCAATTATTTTCAAAGATTCGTACGGACATTCCACAGCTCAGGGAAGAACCGATGGTCAAGGACCTTTTTTAAATAGCCTACTCCGCTTGATCCTCCCGTGCCCATTTTATGCCCGATGATCCGTTCAACGGTTTTCATATGTCGGAAACGCCATTGTTGAAGCCAATCCTCAATATCGATCAATTTTTCGGCTAATTCGTATAAATCCCAATATTGATCGGTATGCTTATAGACTTCTGTCCAGGCTTCCAATACAGACTGATCTTCCGTGTAAGGCTTCTTATAGTCCCGAAGAAGTACATCCTCGTGAATGGGTAAGCCTGCTTTTGACAGTGCGAGGATGGAAACATCATAGAGGGAAGGGGCTTCGTATGCCTCTTTTAGCTGGGCTAATAACTCAGGATCCTTCTTATAAATTTCCAGTACATGTTTCGTTTTGTATCCGAGGGCAAATTCGATCATTCTATATTGGTAGGATTGAAATCCTGAGGCTTGCCCAAGACTGTCCCTGAACTCGACATACTCTGAAGGAGTAAGTGTGGATAGTACATCCCAGGCATGAATGATTTGTGATTGGATTTTTGAAACGCGTGCCAACATTTTAAATGCAGGAGAAAGTTCACCTTTTTGAATGGAAGTGATACTAGCCTTGATTTCATGAAGGATCAATTTCATCCATAACTCGCTTACCTGATGAATGATAATGAATAACATTTCATCATGGTGACCGGATAAACGTTTCTGACTATGGAGTAGTGTATCCAGACCAAGGTATTCACCATAGGTCATTTTATTAATAAAGTCTGTGTATACATCTTCATTCCCCATTATTTCCTTATTGTTGCCCATATCAATTCTCCCTTTCCTTTCGTCTGTTTTAAACAGTGATGCAAGAAATTTCCGTTCTACTATTCATTTCTTGAATGAACGGGAGAAATCCTTTATTAGTTTTGGATGTTTTCTATTTCATCATGTGAAAATATATCCCCAATATAGAAAATAACGATAATATCGAATGATTTATAATGCATAAAGGTGAATGGTGTGGAAAAATTTATCTTTTTTTCTCATTGAAATTTATGGCATTTGTTAAAAAGGGGCTCCTCCATTATTCTAAGTATTTGTCAACGCTTACCATATTGAAGGGAAAATGAAGAAGGGACAAATGCTCATGCAAATCAGATCAATAATGATTGAATTGTGAGTGAAAGGGGAAAATAAGAATATCATTCCTATATAGGAGTTTAAAATCATGAATATCTTACATCATATCAAGATGGTGACCGTTCGTTTTTTTAAAGAACGCTTCTTCGATCATTCTGCACAGTTGGCGTATTATTTGTTATTATCCATTTTTCCGTTTTTAATTTTTGTCTTCTCGTTGATTAGTTATCTGCCCATTTCAGAAACCAATGTATTGCTTCTCATTAAACCATTTGCACCTGATAAATCGTACGCCATCATTCAAAATAATATAGATCGTATTTTGTATGACCAACGGGGAGATGTGTTGTCCATTTCCATCTTCTTTACGTTCTGGCTTTCCTCTATGGCCGTCCAATCCATGGTGAGATCATTGAATAAAGCATATAAGATTGAGAGGAAGAAGCCCTTTCTGGTTGCGTTATTGTATGATCTTTTATTGACAGTCGGTTTTATGTTCCTTATTTCTTTTTCTCTTATCGTACCGGTGGTTGAGGAATATATCCGTCACGCACGATTCACAGAGGGGAGGATTAACGGAGAATGGAGTCAAGCATGGGTCATAGGAAAATGGGGCTTAAGTTCACTCTTTATGCTCATACTCTTCCTGTTTCTATATATGGTTGTTCCGAGTAAACGAATTTCCTTCCTGCATGTCATTCCCGGTGCACTAGTCGCTACCTTTGGCTGGCAGGGGGTTTCCTGGTTATATGGTACGTATGTGAAATTGAACGATTATTCCCAGTTTTATGGTCAGCTGGGCAGTGTCATTACGTTGGTTGTATGGTTCTACATTTCTTCCACGATTTTATTGATTGGTGGATTATTGAACGGGAGTGTAGCTGGGAAGAAGGTGAAATAGGAGAACCGCTTGGCTTGAATGCCAAGCGGTTCTCCTATTTTTTTACGTATGGTTTTCTTCCCTCATCATTAAGACAAGCTTTTTCGAAATGACAAGTAATACGAAGCCCAGGATGATGGCTGTGGCACCGATGACAGCGAAGATTTCCAAATATCCCAGCGTAGCTGTCAGGGAAGCCAATTGTCCCGCAAGAAGGCTCGCCACACCTATCGCAGCCATCCAAACGCCCATTAGCAGGGAGGCAATCTTTACTGGTGCTACTTTACTGACAAGGGACAAACCAACTGGAGAAAGGAATAACTCTCCCAGTGTGTGAAGCAGATAAGTAAAGACGATAAATAACAGGTTTGCCTTTACGGTAATATTTTGTTCATCCGAACCCGTTTGCATCACTGCTGGAATGAGAATCATAAATCCGAGTCCAAGGAGAATCATTCCGATTCCCATTTTTGTCGTCATGTTCAAATCCCCTCGATTTGATCTTGAAAGCTTAAGCCAGACACTTGAGAGAATCGGTGCCAGGATCACAATGAACAAGGGATTAACTGACTGGAACCAGGCAACGGGTATAGTGTAGCCGAACACTTCCCGATCGATGAAGTTTTTAGTGTACAAAGTGAACGAGCTCCCTGCCTGTTCAAAACCAGCCCAGAAGAAAACGACAAAGCAGGCGAGGATGAGAATGGCTGTTGTACGCTGCTTTTCCTTTTTCGTTAAAGGAACATTCTGGTTTTCATTCGCTTCTTCAGCTAACGTTTTATTAGGCTTAAGCCCAACGGTTCCGAGATACTTATTATTTAATGTACTAAAGATAATTTGTCCGGTAACCATTCCGATGGAGGATGCAAGAAATGCCCATTTGAATCCATAGTGCATCGTTCCATCCGCTAGCGTTGTGAGGAATAAATCCTCTGCAAGAAAACCTGCAATCAGCGGTGCGAATAACGCTCCCAGGTTAATCCCCATATAGAAAATCGTAAAGGCCGCATCCTTTCGTTTATCGTGTCGTGGATAGAGCTCCCCGACGAGGGTTGAAATATTCGGTTTAAAGAATCCGTTTCCAATCACTAATAGGGCTAATCCGGCATATAAACCTATTTGGGAGTGGGTCAGGAAGATTAAGAAATCTCCACACGCCATTGTAATACCCCCAATGGTGATCGCCTTTCTTAACCCAATATAGCGATCCGTAAGCCAGCCTCCGAAAATTGGGGTGAAATATACACTACCTGTATAGATACCATAGATGGATAATGCCTTCGCGGGATCCACCCCTAATCCTCCGCTCACAAAAGCGGTTGTTAAATAAAGGACAAGAAGAGCTCTCATTCCGTAGTAACTATACCTCTCCCATAATTCAGTGAAAAATAGAAGGTATAGTCCTTTAGGATGTTTCTTTCCCTGAGGTAAACTGTCCAATGTAGATGAGTTCACTATATCACTCCCAAGTAATGTGTATTGAATACTGTTAGGTATAAGACGAACAGTAAACTTTCTTCCAAATCCTTTCATAGTATTCCCGTTCATGTCATAGGCATGTACAAAAAGGGATGGAGGAAAATATGATGTTTAAAGGATGTTTATATTGCGGTCATACCACAATAAATGAAAGCGAATTATTCATGAAAGAGGAATATGGTGATCAATTGGTATATCCCCATGGACAGAGGTTAGGGGGGAATGTGGCCATTTACAGCTGCGGAAAGTGTGGATTTGTTCATCCTTTCATTAAAGAAAAGAGAAAGAAATTTGAAAAGGAAGCTGTTAAGGGATTTAACGACATTCGATGGAATATTCGATAAACATGATTTGTAGTAATCTGGCAAATGACGGTATAATACGGGAAGGGAGGGAGTCAAATGAATACATATCCAGATACGAAGAAAACGCTTCAATTAATTAAGGAGCTTGTAGAAATTCCTAGTCCTTCAGGAAACACGAATAAGATCATGAATTTTGTTGAGGAATATCTTTCAGACTTAAATGTAGAAATGAAAAGAAACAGAAAAGGTGCGCTTATCATTTCGCTACCTGGCGAAGACACAGGAAGGCATCGCATGCTGACGGCACATGTGGACGCTCTTGGCGCAATGGTAAAGGAAATCAAGGGCGATGGACGTCTGCGTTTATCAATGATTGGCGGATTCAGATGGAATGCAGTCGAAGGGGAGTATTGTCAGATTGAAACCTCTTCGGGCAGAACCTACAGTGGAACGATCCTCATGCATCAAACTTCCGTTCATGTTTACAAAAATGCAGGTGAAGCAAAACGGGACGAAACGAATATAGAAGTCCGTATTGATGAAAAGGTCCGCAATGCAGAAGAAGTTAGAGGGCTTGGTATAGAAGTGGGGGACTTTGTTTCCTTCGATCCACGTGCTGAAATTACTGAAAGCGGCTTTATTAAATCCCGCCATTTAGACGATAAGGCAAGTGTGGGTATGCTTCTCTGCTTGATTCGCCAAATTAAATCAGAAGGAATCTCTCTTCCTTATACGACCCATTTCTTAATTTCCAATAATGAAGAAATCGGATATGGGGGGAATTCTAATATTCCTGACGAAACCATTGAATACCTGGCAGTGGATATGGGAGCAATAGGTGATGGTCAATCAACGGATGAATACACCGTTTCTATATGTGCGAAGGACTCGAGTGGACCTTATCACTACGAGTTGCGTAAGCATTTAGTATCATTGGCTGAAGAGAATGGAATCGATTATAAGGTAGATATTTATCCGTATTATGGATCTGATGCATCAGCAGCAATCCGGGCAGGATTTGATATTGTTCACGGACTGATAGGAGCAGGTATCGATGCTTCTCACGCATATGAACGGACACATGAGTCATCGATTCTTCATACAGAAAAATTACTTTGGCACTATGTTCAATCGAAGATGGTTGCGGGATAGAAAAGAAGTCCTTCATCCTCCAATAGGAGGATGAAGGACTTCTTTTTGTTTTAATTCTTATCATTAAGGGTAGGTGACATTTGTGTGAAAAAAGTTTGTTTTGATTTTAGGAGGTATTTCTCTTATCAAAGCTAAGATGATAAGATAAAATAGATACAATATTAATTCAAATGAGGTAAGAATATGAATACATATAACCTGTTAGACAGCATTAAATTAAAAACCATTTACGGTGAATTACCTTCAGAAATAAAAGAGATTCATGTAGATTCCAGAAAAGTGACAGAAGGCAGCATGTTTGTATGCACAAGAGGCTACACAGTGGATGGACATGATTATGCACAGATGGCCGTTGAAAAAGGAGCCACCCTGATTGTTGCAGAAAAACAATTGGACATTGATTTAAATGAAGCGGCATTGGTCGTTGTCAAAGACTCCTTCAAAGCCTTGGCTCAATTATCAAATAAGTATTATGATTACCCTTCACAAAAGTTAACGGTTTTCGGTATAACTGGTACAAACGGAAAGACCACAGTAAGTAACCTGATCCACTCCATCCTGAAAAAAGACAGCCGGAGCTCCGCATTATCGGGTACAATCGGCTTTAATTTAGACGGAGAGCTGCTACCGAGTGAAAACACAACCTGTGACAACTTAACGAATCAGCAGATGCTTCAAAGAGCAATAAATCGCGATATTGAAAATTTCACCCTTGAAGTATCCTCACACGGGCTCGCCTTGGGAAGATTATGGGGGATCGACTTTGATGTGGTGGCTTTCACCAATTTAAGTCATGATCATTTGGATTATCATGGGACAATGGAACATTATGGATATGCGAAAGGGCTATTGTTCTCACAACTGGGTCAAGACTTACAAAATCCAAAGTACGTTGTTCTCAACGCAGATGACGACTGGTATGACCGCTACAGCTATATGACTCCTCATGAAGTGATCAGCTATGGTCTTGAAGGGCATGCAGACTTTAAGGCAGAGAACGTGGAGTATTTCAATGATTTAACGAAGTTCACGCTGATTTCTCCTCAAGGGAGCTTTGAGGTAGAAATGAAGCTATTAGGGAAATTCAATGTGTACAATGTCCTTACAGCTATGGCATGTCTGTACGCGAGGGGTATGGAAGTATCCCGACTGGTTGAAATTGTTCGGGACCTTCCACCTGTAAGTGGCAGAATGGAGAAGGTAGAAATGGATGCTCCCCTGTCCGTTTACATTGATTATGCACATACGCCGGATGCAATCGAAAACGCCATTCAATCAGTCCTTCCGTTTAAAGAAAACAAAATCATCTTCCTCGTCGGTACAGGAGGGAATCGTGATAAGAGTAAACGGCCTACCATGGCAGAAAAAGCATCACTCGCAGACTATGTCATCTTAACGACAGACGACCCGAGATATGAAGAGTACGACAGCATTCTAGAAGATCTTGAAAAAGGGATGCAGCATGAACAGTATGCTTTAATAGGGGATCGCGCAGAAGCAGTTAAGCATGCAGTGGAGGTAAGTGAACCCGGTGATATCATCATCTTTGCAGGTAAAGGTCATGAGGATTATCAAATCATCGAAAATACGAAATATCCTCATAGTGACAAAAATATTGCGATAGAAGAAAGCAAGTTGAGGTACGGTGTAACCGAATAATCTTCTCCTGAGTAGCAGACCAATATGATAAATGTTGGTCTGCTTTTTTTGAATATGAACATAGACGCCTTTCATAAACTTTGGTAAATTTAAACTATATATTAAACAATGAGAGAATGAAGCTTATGAGATTTTCGTTGTATTTAAATGATTATGAAACAGAGAAATTGTTTTCTACTTTGAGGTGGCTGTTTGTAGTGATTGCTATACTCCTATTTTACGTCCCTCCCTTTTCAGATAATATCTCTACGAACAAAGAGATCTTCCCCTATTTATTGATATCCGGTGTCATCTATATGCTTGTGACTCAAATCGCACTTATACGGGCAAGGGATGATAAAAGAAGTCTTCAAATCATCTTAAAAGCGGGGATCATATTCGATTTCCTGGCATTGATCTGGCTGATGTTTCTATCAGAAGGGATACATAGTCCGCTTTATCCGATTTCAATTTTGTTTGTCATGCATGCAACGATTTACTGGAGAACGAAAGGGGCCCTCATTTCCCTTGTTGTATTCAGCCTCGCATATCTATTAATGGGGATCATGACCGTCAACTTAAATGAATTTCAACATTATTTCACACTTTCTTTTAATTTGTTTTTCCTTTGGATCATCGGTCTTTTTGGGGCGTTGATCATGCTGCGGGAGCGTGCACATTATGCGCAAATGGAAGCCTATCATCATCTCGCCCATAGAGATTATTTATCCGGCTTATTCAATCAACTATCATTTCAGGAAAAGTTTAGAAAGAAAGTGGATGCGAATGAATCCTTCACCATATTCCTGGGTGACATTGATGATTTCAAAAAAGTGAATGATGAATATGGTCATTTAACAGGGGATGAAGTGATTCGAAAGGTAGGGGAAGTTTTTCGTACCCTCTCGGAGGGCTATAAGGGACAGGCATTTCGATATGGCGGAGAAGAATTTGTCATCCTATTGCCTCATATGGATGACATAGTAATCCATCAGTTTTTGAGGGAATTATACGGCAGGTTGGAGTCCTTACAGCCTCTGCCGATTTCCATGAGTTTCGGTCAAGCCGAAACCACTGAAGCCAATGACCCTGAAAAGCTTATCACACTTGCTGATCAAAGACTTTATACAGCGAAGAAATCCGGGAAAAGAAGAACCTGTCTTTCAGATGATGAGTTGTTTATTCCATCCGCAGTCTAGAATGAAAAGAAGCTGTCCACCCAGTGGACAGCTTCTTTTTTGATCATATAAATTATACAAACATACCAGCAATTGCAGCGCTTAGTAACGAAGCGAGTGCACCGGCAATGACGGCTTTTAATCCTAAGCGGGCGATATCTCCTCTGCGGTCAGGGGCAAGGTTTCCAAGTCCACCAAGTAAGATACCCAAGGAAGAAAGGTTCGCAAATCCACAAAGAGCGAATGAGATGATGGCTACCGCTTTATCTGATAAGTTACCGATTTCAGGAGCAAACGCGGAATAAGCAACGAATTCGTTGATGACAAGCTTTTGTCCAATGAAGTTTCCTGCGACAACTGCCTCACTCCAAGGAACACCAATTGCAAAAGCAAGTGGAGCAAAAGCATATCCAAGTAATAGTTCAAGTGAAAGGCTGTCAAAACCGAACCAACCACCTACAAACCCTAGTAAACCATTAATGAGGGCAACGAGTGCAATAAACGCAAGTAGCATTGCACCGATATTAAGTGCTAATTGAAGCCCGACGCTGGCACCTTTGGCAGCGGCATCGATCACATTTGCCGAATCAGAATCCGCTTCCATATCAAGCTCTTTTGGTTCAGGCGTATGATCTGTTTCAGGTACAAATAACTTTGCCATTACAAGTCCGGCAGGAGCTGCCATGAAGCTTGCTGCCAATAAATACTCCAGAGGGACACCTAATAAGGAATACCCGACTAATACGGAACCGGCAACGGAGGCAAGTCCGCCTGTCATGACTGCGAAAAGTTCCGATTCAGTCATTTTAGATAGATAAGGTCTTACTACTAACGGAGCTTCTGTTTGTCCGACGAAAATATTCGCTGCAGCAGACAGTGACTCCGCCTTTCTCGTTCCTAACAGCTTTGCCAATCCGCCACCTAAAATTTTGATGAAAAATTGCATGATCTTAAGATAGTAAAGAACTGAAATTAACGCAGAAAAGAAAATGACGACAGGAAGGACATTAAATGCAAAAATAAACGCTATATTGGATTCTTCCGTATAAAGACCACCGAAAAGGAATGTGATCCCTTCGTTTGAATAATTGATTATAGCGTTTACACCCTGAGTCAACCATTTAAGAGAACTCTGACCCCAAGAAGTTTCTAACACGACAAAAGCGAAAAATAGCTGTATAGCCAGTCCTCCAAGGACGGTTCTGAAATTGATACGCTTTTTGTTCGTGGAAAATGCAAAAGCAATTCCCAGAACGACAATGATACCCATGATACCCCATAAATATTGCACTTCTTTCACCTCTTCAAAATGTAAGTTTGTAACTTGATGCTTTCGGTTTTTTATTTTACAATTCTTTCAGACGTCTGACAACCTACAATTACACGATATCAGCAAAGTTGTACGGACAACATCGTCATTAGTATGCGCCAATAAAGCGTTTTCATGAAAGGGGATACAAATTATGAAGATCAGAAAAAATTTTTTGGAAGGCTTGGAACAAAAAGTATATATCTACGAAAACAAGAAAGAAGAGTTCATATTGATTGCAGTGCCTGATATTCAATGGTCTTATTCTTTTACCTATGAAGAGGAAGATATACAAACAAAATTATTCCATTCATTGCAGGAAAGGGTTTCCGAAGAAACAGCATCTACATTAAGTTCCAGGATTGTTCAGTGGACACGTGAAATGTAATAAAAGCCTGGATAATGAATGCGGATGTCGTCCCGATCATACTAATAGGAGATGATCTGTGTAACCGACCTGAATGACCAAGGTTTTGATTCTTTGTTGCATTGTTACTTTAGAACGAATATGATGAGAAAGTGACAATGACGAGAAAGGGTTTTATGAATGAAAATAGACTTTATACAGGAAGTTCAGTCAAGACGGACTTTCGCTATTATTTCCCACCCGGATGCTGGGAAAACAACATTAACAGAGCAACTTCTTCTTTTTGGAGGAGCGATTCGAGCAGCTGGAACTGTAAAAGGAAAAAAATCAGGGAAGTTTGCAACATCTGACTGGATGGAAATCGAGAAGCAAAGAGGGATTTCGGTCACATCTTCTGTGATGGCATTCGACTATAATGATTATCGGGTGAATATCCTGGATACACCAGGTCACCAAGATTTTTCTGAAGATACGTATAGAACCTTGATGGCTGTTGATAGCGCGGTTATGATCATTGATTCAGCCAAAGGGATCGAGGCGCAAACCTTAAAGCTTTTTAAAGTTTGCCGCATGAGAGGGATACCGATCTTCACCTTCATTAATAAGCTCGATCGTCAAGGACGTGAGCCGTTAGAATTATTGGAAGAGCTTGAAGAAGTACTGGGAATTCAATCCTACCCGATGAATTGGCCAATAGGGATGGGGAAAGAATTTTTAGGAATCTATGATCGATTCCATAATCGAATTGAGCAATTCCGTGTTGAGGATGAAGATCGCTTTATACCCTTAAACGATGAAGGTGAAATTGAAGGCGAGCACCCTCTTAAGGAAAGCAATCTATATGATCAAACTCTTGAAGATGTTCTGCTTCTGAACGAAGCAGGAAACCAATTTTCCCGCGAACGCATAGCAAATGGAGAGCTATCTCCTGTCTTCTTCGGTAGTGCATTAACGAATTTTGGCGTTCAAACGTTTCTTGAAACATATTTACAGTTTGCACCGTCTCCGCAGCCAAGGAATTCTGATGCAGGTGAGATTGAGCCGACAGCAGAGGAATTCTCTGGTTTTGTGTTTAAGATTCAAGCCAATATGAATCCCGCTCACCGTGACCGGATTGCATTTGTCCGTATTTGTTCAGGTCAATTTGAAAGAGGGATGACTGTTAATCTTTCCCGAACAGGTAAATCCATTAAGCTTGCCCAGTCTACACAATTTCTTGCAGATGATCGAAGCACTGTAAATGAAGCTGTGAGTGGGGATATTATTGGGGTTTATGATACAGGTACGTATCAAATCGGTGATACGCTTGTTCAAGGAAAGCAAGGCTTCCAATATGAAAAGCTCCCTCAATTTACTCCAGAACTTTTTGTTCGTGTTACAGCTAAAAACGTAATGAAACAAAAACACTTCCAAAAAGGAATTCTTCAACTGGTTCAAGAAGGGGCCATTCAATATTATAAGACCCGCACGGAAGATATCATTCTTGGTGCAGTCGGTCAGCTTCAGTTTGAAGTATTTGAGCACAGAATGAAAAATGAGTATAACGTTGATGTGAAAATGGAACCGATTGGATCAAAAATAGCAAGATGGATTGAAAATGAAGAAGATGTTAAGGAAACAATGTCAAGCTCTCGAAGCATGCTGGTGAAAGACCGTCATGACAACCTTGTCTTCTTGTTTGAAAATGATTTTGCCATGAGATGGTTCAATGATAAAAATCCTGATATAAGACTATATAGTTTGATGTAAAGTCTGTAAGCACCCCTCAAGAATCGGATCTGGAGGGGTGCTTTTTAAGTTTCGGGAATTCAGGGTGTCCCCTGGAATCGTGTGAGCATTATCAAGTGAATTAATCCTAAAATAAAGGGATATTAGTGGCGTTGTTTAGGTAAAAAGTCTTAGTATATACTTATAGGATATATTTTCATATAAAGGGAGAGAGTTGAAAATGAAAATCGCTTGTGCAAATTGTGCTGTAACTATGAAGTATCACGACACAGGGTACTTTTTTCTACATAATAATCAGAATCATTCCGTACCGGTGATGGGATATTCTACCCGATTAGAAGATGGTACATATGTTTTTCTATATGAAAACCTGAAAGACCTATACGAAAAGCTTATGAGAGTAGAGGAATTAATGGAAAAGGACGGATGGAAGTGCAGCATAAATTGTATAAATCAGCCTGGACCTTTCATGACAGTAGGCAGATTTATGTTATTAATGAAGCATAAAGAGATGGTAGAGATGATTCAGGATGGGCATTTCACAAGTCACCTTCAACCAATCGTTGATTTAAGCGATTACAGTCTCTTTGGTTATGAATCACTTTTGCGGGCAGGGGACCAGTCAAAAAAAATAAATCCCGGACAATTATTTGAGGTTGCTGCCAACACAGGCTTTCATTCCATGTTGGATCAGAAAGCAAGGAAATCTGCAATCGAATGCCGTGTGGGTCAGGTGACTCCTGGTATTAAAAGTTTTATTAATTTCCTACCTTCTACGATTTATAACCCTGAATTTTGTTTGCGCCATACTTTTCAGATCGTTAACGAATTAGGATTAAATCCAGAGGATCTCGTATTCGAAGTGGTTGAAACAGAAAAGATTGTGGATGTGGAGCATTTAAAGTCCGTCCTTGATGTATATAAACGTGAAGGAATGAAGGTCGCGCTGGATGATGTTGGATCCGGATTTGCTACAGTGGAAATGCTGACCCTCCTTAATCCGGACTATGTAAAAATTGATCGTTCCTTTATCAATCATTGTGATAGCGATGCAGAAAATCAGGAGTTTTTACGAAAAGTCATGAAGATTGCAGGTGAGTTAGATATCCATGTATTAGCTGAAGGAATTGAGAGGAAAGAAGAATTGTTATTCTGTAAAGAAATCGGTGTTCATTATGCACAAGGCTATTTCATAGGAAAGCCGGCCCGACAAGCAGAAAAACCCTTTGCCGATTCTCTGCTGGTTTAAAAAAGATGACCTCGCTTCTACGAAGAGAGGTGTTTTTTTATAAAAATGTAGTTGACATATTTTAAGATGATGTTAAAATACTAGTATAATTACTTTAGTGCATAAAAGCTTAAAAGCGTTTAAGAGCGAAAGAGGGTGATGCCCTTTCCGACTCTTAGCGGTTAATCACATATCTTTGTCTTGAGCAACGCAGTAGGAAATAGGTAGACAGCAACCAGAGACTAGGCGGCAGGTGAAAGCTTAGGTCGATTATTTCTGAATTACATTGCTTATAAACCCTCTGAGTAAAGGAGGCTTTATCAAGAGACAAATCTTTATGAAGTGGGAATAAACAAATTGTCATACATTCATGAATAGTAATGAATGGACAGAGGGAATGTATGACAATAGGTTTATTCCAATTAGGGTGGTAACGCGGAGAACTCTTCGTCCCTATTCGGGATGGAGGGTTCTTTTTGTTGTTCTTTCTATTCCATTTCATCAATTTCAACTTAGAGAAGGAAGTGTTACTATGTTAAACATTCAAAGCGTAAACAAACCAACCGTAATAGAAGCTTCAGCGATATTACTCGCTATACTGGGGATGATTAGTGGCAGTATTATAGGACTCCAATCAGTCCCTCATATTCCGATCATCTTTTCACTCTTTTTTCTAATGGTGTATGGGCTTATTCGAAAAGTTAAATTCAAAGAGATTGAACAAGGAATGATTGTTGGGGCACAAGGTGGCTTAGGGGCCATTTTACTCTTTTTCTTCATTGGTCTTCTAGTGAGCAGCTGGTTACTCAGCGGAACCATTCCTACCTTGATGTTCTATGGATTTGAATTTGTTACTCCCAACTATTTTTATGCGATTGCCTTTTTGCTTACTTCCTTAAGCGGCATCGTGATAGGGAGTTCATTGACGACCGCCGCAACCATAGGTGTAGCACTTATCGGAATTGGTGAGGCGATGGGGTTATCCATGAGTATTACAGCGGGAGCGATTGTTTCAGGAGCCTTTTTTGGAGATAAGATGTCCCCATTGTCAGACACAACGAATCTTGCTTCTTCCATTGTAAAGGTGGATTTGTTTACTCATATTCGTAATATGGCTTGGACAACTGTCCCTGCTTTTATCATTACGCTCATCGTATTCGGGTTTCTATCACCGGAAACAAGTGGTGTCAAATTATCACAGCTGAAAGCCCTGCAGGAAGGCTTAAGTCAAACTGGCCTCATTCATTGGTATAGTCTCGCACCTGTATTGTTGCTGGTTGTCCTAATCGTATTCAAAACCCCTGCCTTGTTAACACTGGCAATCAATATAATGGTCTCAATCGGCTTATCATTCTTACATGGATCTTTGAAGCTGAATGAACTCTTTCAGGTGTTATTTTCCGGATTTGAATCCAAAACAGGGGTGGAATCCATCGACTCACTTTTAACAAGAGGAGGGGTAAACAGCATGATGTTTACGATTTCTCTTGTTATCCTTTCTTTAAGCTTGGGTGGATTACTATTTAAGCTTGGTATTATTCCTGTGTTACTTAATAAAGTTTCAACAATCATACAATCAGGCAGAAGAACGATCCTTTCAACGGCTTTATCGGCCATTGGTATCAACCTGGTTGTAGGGGAACAGTATCTGTCCATTCTATTGACGGGAGAAGCCTTTCAATCTCAGTATAAGAAGCTTGGGTTGCATCCTAAAAACTTATCACGTACGTTAGAGGATGCAGGGACGGTCATTAACCCGTTAGTGCCGTGGAGTGTATGTGGTATCTTCCTAACCGATGTATTAGGTGTCGCAACATTAGAGTATTTACCGTTTGCAATCTTTTGTCTCATTTCTCCTGTTATAACTATTCTTTACGGATTTACCGGCTGGACCATAGAAAAAGAACAAACTGAACCGAAGCCAATTGCATCAAACTAACATATTATTAAGAGGAAATAAAAAGGACTGTCCTGGTCATTCATCGAATCTTTTCTAACCGATGAATTATCCAGAGGGCAGTCCTTTTCGTGTGATTTCAACATAATTTGGGAAATGATGATTGTAATAATATCCGCCTATTGCAATCACTGAAAAATGAAAAAGGGGAAGTACCATTATCATAAGTGGATTCTTTAATAGCAACACACCTTCTTGGACCATGAATACTTCTATGGTTAACAGGAAAAGGATGGTCAACAGTGCATATTGCTTATCCATATTTCTAAAGAAGATAACCAGTGTATAAAAGTAGGTGGTAAACCAAATGTACATCGCATTTCCCGCAATCAAGTCCCGTGTAGGATTAGAGAAATGATGCAATGGGAGGATATATAGTTCCAAAAGGGATGAAAGAATCCAGGCAAATGAAAGGGTGACAGTCGAAATCGCAAAAAACAAGGTGATGAATAGTACATAGTGATTGGGATCATTTTCAAGCAGGTTCCACCACACTTTAGACAGTATGACAGAAAGGACTAGGAAAAATGATGTGTAATACGATTGCCACCAATGGTGTTCGTACAAATTTGAATAGGTGAACCATGTTTCAATGAGAAAGAATAAACCAATGATCAAGGCAATCCTGGTTGCTCTTAAATGATAGACAACAATATATGTGAGCGCGATTGGCACTGAAAAAGCCTGTGAACTAATCGACCCCAACACACTGTCATTGTAATTATTCGATAAAATATGGGGATGATACGTATAGCTGTTAAACAGAACAAAGATTATATATTCGAATACATAGGCTAATCCGGAAATAAAAAGCCAAAATAATATAATCCGAGCAGAAATATGACGGTTCTTAACCACTATGCAGGCTAATAGAAAAATGCTGATAAGACTAAGGGAAACAAATGGAACCCAATTCGCCATGCTAATGCTCCTTACGTTTCAGTATAAAAATAGTGTTTACAGATTAGGGGTATTTATTTATCAAGATGAATAATTTGTGAACATTATCCCTCATAGAAGCTTTAATATTGAAGGATCTTCCTGAAGAGACTATAGTTAACATTAACAGCTTCCGAACGGTATTGATCAATATACATAAAGAAAGGGGAGCGCACGTTTGAAAATTAGTGATTTTTCCATACGCCGCCCTGTATTCACCATCGTCACCATGCTACTCATACTTATTCTTGGAGGAGTTTCCCTCTCGAGAATCCCATTAAAGCTCATTCCAGACTTAAATCCCCCTGTTGGGGTCGTCGTCACCAATTATCCAGGAGCCAGCCCTGAGGAAGTGGTTGAAAAGGTGACGAAGCCACTGGAAGAAAGCTTGTCCACATTACCTGGGATGAAAAACATCCAATCTACTTCAAGGGAAGGCTCAAACTTTATTCTCCTTGAATTTTCATGGACAACCTCCATTGATGACATAGAAAATGATGTGCTTCAAAGAATGGATCAAACTCCACTCCCGGATGGTGCGGATAATCCAAGGTTTCTTAAGTTCGATCCGGCCCAATTTCCGATCATTCAGTTTTCGTTGCGTGAAGAGGGTAAGGAAAGTAATTTAAAAACGTTATCTGAGAACTTGAAATTGGAATTAACCCGTGTTGAGGGGGTCGCAAATGTAAACGTTTCAGGTTCACTCAAGGATGAAGTTGTCATTGAATTGAATCAGCAAACGCTGAAAGATAATCGTCTAAGTCAATCTGACGTAATTAACACGATCAGGGCAAATAATGTAACCTCACCGGGTGATACCATCGAAACCGATGGGCAAACCTTAACCACCCGTGTTATGAGTGAATTACAGTCTGTCGATGAATTAAAAAAATTGGTTCTTCAAGTAAATCCTCAAACTGGAAAGAAGATTACCCTTGGAGAAGTTGCGAAGGTTGAGAAGAAGCAGGAGGATACAAATACAATCACCCGTGCTAATCAAGAATCAGCCATCCTTTTTAGTGTGTTACAACAATCAGATGCAAACACGGCTTCTGTCTCCAAAGCATTTCAAAAGGAACTTGACCGTTTACTCCAACAAGATCAATACAAATCAATCAAAGCTGACATTCTCTTTGATCAAGGAGACTACATTACGCAAGCCATTGGGAATATCGCAAACTCCCTGATAATTGGTGGGGCGTTTGCCATGCTCGTTCTATTTCTCTTCCTGAAGAACGTAAAGAGTCCATTAATAATAGGTGTGGCGATTCCATACTCTGTCGTCGTAACCTTCGTCTTGATGTTCTTTGCTGATTTCACTTTGAATATCATGACTCTTGGTGCACTTGCACTCGGAATCGGAATGCTTGTGGATAACGCCATAGTCGTAATTGAAAATATTTATCGGCACTTATCCTTGGGGAAAACACCCAGGGAGGCTGCAAGTATAGGGGCCAAAGAAGTGGGTGGAGCCATAACGGCATCTACTTTAACAACGGTTGCAGTGTTTTTGCCAGTTGTTTTTATTTCAGGCTTGCTTGGTGAGCTATTTACGGAATTTGCACTGACCATATCCTTTAGCTTATTAGCATCTCTCATTGTAGCTTTAACGGTGATCCCGATGCTAGCAAGCAGATTGTTGAAAAAGCCTAAAGGGAATTTAGAAGCGAAGCGCAGACGTTCAAAAAGCCGCAAAACATTTTCCCGGTCTGTTAAGTGGGCCCTTCGTCACCGTTTCATTGTACTATTTATTACTGCCGTTGCTTTAGTTGCAGGTGGTATCGGTTTGACGACAGTAGGTACACAGTTTTTACCTCCGACAGATGAAGGATTTTTCAATATGAGGGTCGAATTGGAAAATGGAGCATCCGTGGAAGAAACGAACAAAGTCGTGAATGCAATCGAAGAGAGGCTGGAAAAGGAAAAAGACGTAGATGTATTTGTAAGCCTCGTCGGTACAACTCAGGAAGAGTCCTTCAGGGGAAGTTCGAAAGGGAATATTGCTGAGATTTATGTGAAAATGAATTCTTTGGAGGATCGGGAGAGATCGATATTCGCTTTTGCAGATGACGTAAAACCTGAGGTCGACAAAGCTGCTAAAAAGGTGAATGATTCTGCTGAAATCTCTTTTAACCTTCAGTCTACATCAGGATCAAGCCCTCAAACCCTGACATTCAATTTAAGAGATACAGACCCAAATCGATTGAATGAATCTGTCGATACACTTTTCAATTCTCTAAAGGGGATGGATGATGTATCAGAAGTTACTACCGATCAGATGGAAACAGTGAAAGAAATACAAATGAAAGTGAACCGTGACAAAGCTCTCGAACAGGGGCTGGCGCCTGCTCAGATCGGCACTCTTGTACAGGATGTAACACGGGGGGTATTGACGACCCAAATGGTCACAGAGACATCTGATGTCATAAATGTTTTCGTACAATATGACCGTAATATTACTGAGAATCTTGACTCATTAAAAAAACTTCTTATCCCTAATGGACAAGGAAAGTATATTCAATTGAATTCCGTCGTTGATTTTTCCATAGAAGATGGTCCTGTCAGTCTACAAAGAATCGATCAGCAGCACGCAGTTCAATTCACCTTGAAGTATTCATCTTCCACCAATCTCGGGGCAATTTCGAAAGCTGTGGATGAAGAGATAGAATCTTTGGATCTTCCGGATGAGACTTTAGTCTCGTTCAGTGGTGACAGAGAGCTGCTGGAAGATTCCATTGACGACATGGCACTGGCACTTGGACTGGCCATTGTTCTTGTATATCTTGTGATGGCTGCACAGTTTGAATCATTTAAATATCCATTTGTCATCATGTTTACTGTGCCACTCATGGTCATCGGTGTTGCGATAGCGCTGGCGGTCACTCAAACACCGATAAGCATTTCAGCGATCATTGGTGTTATCGTACTGGCAGGTATTGTTGTAAACAATGCGATTGTGATTGTCGATTATATTAACCAGCGTAAAGAAGCAGGAATCAATAGCTTTGATAGTATTGTTGAGGCGGTGCAGGACCGGGCAAGACCGATCTTAATGACAGCTTTGACTACTATACTTGGCTTATTACCTCTGGCTCTGGGACTCGGGGAAGGTACAGAAATCAATCAGCCTATGGGTATAGCCGTAATCGGTGGTTTGATAAGCAGTACACTGTTAACGATTTATGTCATTCCGATTGTGTACAGTTTCTTTGATAAAGAAACGAGAAGAATGAAGAGAAAACGTCAAGCATACGGTAATCAAGAATAGCCAAAATCCAACTGAGCTAACCTGACATCTAAGTAGTCACCTCTTTGTATCAAACGGGTACCTTAGGATGTAGGTTAGCTTTTTTACTACCCAGTTTTGAAACAAATCCTAGGCGGGGGGAAGCGGTATGAAGAAAGGGATATATTTAATCACCGGGTTTCCAGGATTTTTAAGCCTTAACATTGTGGAAGAATTAATTAGTCAAGACAAGGCTTCAGCAATCTACTTGCTCCATTTAGGTACTCTGACTGCAGAGGCAGGGGAAATAGTTAGGAAGCTGACAGAGAATACAACAGCTGACCTCATTTTAGTAGATGGAGATATTACACAACCCAATCTTGGAATGACGGAAGCCAGAATTGGCGAAATACGCGAAAAAGTTGAGTATGTCTGGCATTTAGCTGCCATCTATGATCTTGCAGTCCCTGAAAACCTTGCTCATAAAGTAAATGTCGGGGGTACACGAAACGTTAATTCTTTCTGCCAAACTCTCCACCGATTAAAGAGATATGTTTATTTCTCTACGGCCTTTGTAGCCGGAACACGTAAAGGAGAGATATATGAGAATGAGCTGGAGTGTCCGAATAGCTTTAATAATTTCTATGAACGGACAAAGTATGAAGCAGAGGTATTAGTTGATGAAATGAAGGGGATCCTGCCGATTACGATCATCCGTCCCGGAATTGTAAAAGGAAATTCGGAAACGGGTGAGACCGTTAAGTTTGATGGACCCTATTTTATTATGAATATGTTTAAGCGATTATCCTTTTTACCTTGGATACCTTTTCTTGGAGATGGCAATGCCCTCATAAATATCGTTCCCGTCGAATATGTCGTTCGAGCTTCCATCCACCTCGGCCATGAAGGGACCGGTACAGGAAAAACCTATCATCTTACCGATCCACATCCAATAACGGTAAGGGAAGTGTACGAACAGATTCTTTGGCATATGTACAAAAAACATCCCCGGGGAAAGATTCCATTGTCCCTTTCCAATTGGGCATTGAGTTTTCGATTTGTACGCAAGTTTTTGATGGTTGAACGGGAAGCGCTTGATTATTTTACACTTGAAGGTAGGTTTCATTGTGAACAAGCCCAGGAAGACCTGAGGGGATCTGACATTCAATGCCCGTCCCTGTCTAGCCAAATTGAAAAGATGGTTGAATTTTATCTTGAACATTCGTCTAACGAGAAATTACATGTGAAGATTAATTAAGAATGTTTTCATGATGAATGTTGGATTGCGTCTTAAACGCCGTAATAATTGGGAGGAAAATGGTAAAAATAATGGGAAAGCATCATTAGGAGGATTCTCGAGATGTCATTTTCCCTTAAGCAAGATCCGACCCGGTATATACCTATAATTCATACACTTCATCGGCTATTGCCGGGATGCCCATGAAAACGTCCATTACAAAATTAGAGGGAATTCTATGGAGCATTGCTCTCCCTGGTTTTCCACAATTACTGGTTGGACTTTGGTTTAAGGGAACTTTATTTGTAATTCTTGAGGTTATCATCAATGTACAAAGTAACTTTAATCAAGGAATTATGTATAGCTTTTTAGGGGAAACCCATAGAGCAGCTTCTGTGATTGATTATCAATGGTTGATGTTTTATCCTTGTCTCTATATGTTTGCATTGTGGGATTCTTATAAGCTTGCTCAAACCAAGGAAGAACCATATATATTTTTACCCTTTGTCATGTCTGCTTATATGGTGACCGTTGGCTTGATGTACTCTCCGAAAGTATATTTATTCGGTAAATTTATCGGACCTATCTTTTTGCCTATGTTGTTTGTCATTCCCGGAGTTTTACTTGGGCTAATCATTCGATGGATCCTCATTAGGATCCAATAAGCTTTAGTTCTTTACGAAACGTCAATCATGAGGTAAGATATGGGTATACAACTTAAACGTTTTCTACCTGTCAAAGGGGAGTAGCTATAGGTGTCATACCTAAACAAAGTCGTCAGTTCATGGATTATTCCATCGGCTTTGTTGGCATAATGATTATGCTCAGCAAGACCTTTGCCTTATTTAGGCAAGGGTCTTTTTATTTTATAAAAATCCTTGCCTATTGGAAAACTAACTGTGTAAATAGGAGGGACTTATATTTATGGATGCTTCAATGTTATTGGAATACGGTTGGGTACTGCTCATCCTGGTTGGTCTTGAAGGAATCCTGGCTGCTGATAATGCAGTCGTTATGGCAGTCATGGTGAAACATCTGCCTGTAGAACAAAGAAAGAAAGCACTCTTTTATGGTCTGTTAGGAGCATTTGTATTTAGATTTGCTGCACTATTTCTTATCTCGTTCTTAGTGAATGTTTGGCAAGTTCAAGCCATTGGGGCGATCTATTTATTCTATGTTTCGATTCACCATTTCGTTAAAAAGAGGAAAGACACGGGAATCGTAGAGTCTGAGTCAAACAAGGGCTCAGGTTTCTGGACTACGGTATTGAAAGTGGAACTTGCAGACATTGCTTTTGCGGTTGACTCCATGTTAGCTGCCGTTGCTTTAGCGGTTACATTGCAGCCAACAGGATGGTTTGATGTAGGTGGAATTGATGGTGGTCAATTTATCGTCATGTTCCTTGGAGGAATAATTGGCTTGGTGATTATGCGATTTGCTGCTACTTGGTTTGTTAAATTATTGGAGAAATATCCTACTTTGGAATCGGCAGCATTTTTGATTGTCGGTTGGGTTGGGGTAAAGCTTGCTGTCTTTACACTCGCTCATCCCGACGTGGCGATCCTGGATCATCATTTCCCTGAATCAAAGCCATGGAAGCTCGTCTTCTGGACCGTATTGATCCTTTTATCAGTTGGAGGATATTTATTATCACGAAAGAAAGCAAAACAGGAAGAAGCCAAGGCAGAAGTCAAGAAAGAAGCCAAAGCGGAATAAAAAAAAAACGAAAAGCTAACGTGAGTAATATTCACGTTAGCTTTTTTACATGAGGAATCAAATACCTACCCTCCCCCTTACCAATCCGTCCCTTTTTAAGAACTTTCAATTTTTATTTGTATAAACCCCCTCAAAAAAAATTCTCATAACGTAACTCCTTTAATAAGGCGATCGATCGACTAATAAAAATTCAACTTCCGAGGTGTACATATGACAAAACATTCAAAATTAATGAAATCATCTTTAGCGGTATTAGTAGCAGGATCTATTAGCTTTTCAGGTTCAATGGCTTATGCGAATAACGAAGAAAAAACCTTCGACACGGTTACAATTGAGCAAAAGGACAGTACAGGAGTTACAGTGAATGATGAAGCCATGATTGATTCTGCTAAAACAGAAATTGAAAAACTTGAAAAGACAGAAAACCCATCATTACTTCCTGGTGATTTCTTCTATTTTGCAAAGCTTGCTCTAGAGAAAGTGAAGCTTGCCTTTACGATGGATGACGCGAAAGAAGCGAAATTACTTGCAGAGTATGCAGCAGAAAGACTTGCTGAAGTAGAAGCTTTATTTGAAGAAGGAAAAGAAGAGGAAGCCATCGAAGCAATCAATCATGCCATTGAAATGATTCAACGCTCTGGAGAAGAATTACCACAACGTGAGAACGAAGAATCTTCTGAAGAGGATTCAATGTCAGAGGGCGAAACTGCAGATGAATTGAATACTGAAGAGAAAAACAGTGAAACAGAAAAAAACAAAGAAAGTAATGAAGAAGGTACTGTAGAAGAAGCAGTTTCCGAAGGGAAATCGGATGAAATGACTGAAATGGAAGAACTAATGTCACAAAATATCATTTCACTTCAAGCGAATATGGAAAAAGTGAAGAATCCAAAAGCGAAAGCAGCTCTTCAAAACAACATTGAAAAAAGCTATAAGAAATTAGCCGAAAAGCTTGCAAAGCTTGAAGAAAAATGGACGAAGAAAGCAAAAGCTAAAGAAGAAACAGAATCCGATGCATCGATGAAGGAAGACTCTGTAACTTCGGTTGAAGAATCAGTGCCAAACGAAACAACGACTGAAGAAAATACAGATGGAAATAAAACTGAGACAGTGAAAGAAGAAACAGAAAAAACTGCACCAGTAAAAGTTAAGCATGTGGAAAAAGAAGCGAAAAAAGAATTAAAGCAACAGCAAAAGCAAGAGAAAAAAGAAGCGCACAAACAATTGAAAAACGAGGAAAAACAAGCTCGTCAAGATGTTAAAGAAGAAAAGAAACAGCATCAGTCAGATGTAAAACAGAAGAAACATCAGGGTCATAACGATGAAAGCGGAAAAGAAAACGGCAAGGGTCACAATAAAGACTAAGAATTAAGCAAAAGCTTCAGGATAGGCTGGACTTCTAATGACCCGTCAGTCTCGAAGGGGATACTGGACTTGAAGTGATTTGTCATTTGCTGAGTGGAATGCATCTGTGAAGATTACTTAAGCGGTACCCCTTCCTCTCTATTATCCTTTTAAAATCAACATCATATGAGTATAATAGTGTGCAGGATGGAGTGAGACTGATGCTAAATGTATTACTATTTTTATTAGCCAAACAAAAGAAGAAACAAACGCTCGAAGACATGGCGATACAAATACAAAATGGTGATGAACAATTACTGAACATAGTCCTTGAAGACTATAAGCCATTTATAAAAAAAACGGTATCTTCAGTCTGTAAACGATATATTTATGAAAGTGATGATGAATTTAGCATCGGTCTTATTGCCTTTCATGACGCTATCTTAAAATATAATTATCAGCGAGGGTCATCCATCATCAGTTTTTCTGAAGTAATCATCAAACGGAAAGTCATTGATTATATCAGAAAAAACGGGAAGTTTCAGGATGTGAGCATCGACATGAGTCTGGTTGAGGATGATGAAGAGAACCCGAATTTAACAATCGAGCAAATTGTCTCAGTTGAAGAATATGGGAAGCAGCAGGAAGGAACAAAGAGGCGGGAAGAGATCATCTCTTTCCAAGAACATCTTTCTCACTTCAAATTATCCTTCCATGAGCTGGTCGAACAGTCACCTAAGCATGAAGATGCCAGACTGAATGCCATTGACATTGCAAAAACGGTAGTGAATTCCAAAGAACTATTGGATTACCTCCTTGAAAAGAAACGGTTACCCATAAAAAAAATAGAGAAACAGGTAAACGTCAGCAGAAAAACAATCGAGAGAAATAGAAAATATATTATTGCCATTGCTCTTATTCTTATTGGAGATTATGTATATTTACGGGATTACTTAAAAGGGCGGTTAGAGATATGAAAAAAGGGATCATTATGGAAATCAAACGTGATATCCTCGTTATGATGACGTCAGAAGGGGAATTTCTGACGGGAAGAAGACAGCCCAATAAACATTATACAATAGGAGAAGAAATTCCTTTCTTTCCTTTACATCATGAACCTGCTATGGCGAAACCATCTATTAAATGGAATTGGAAAGTATCGACTGCATTATTAACAACCATAATCGTCATCCTCACCCTGTTTTCAAGTGCATTCTTACAGAGTAAACAGGCATATGCCTATGTGTCTGTCGATATCAACCCAAGTATGGAATTGACACTGAATAAAAAACAACAGGTGATAGAGATCACCCCTTATAATCAAGATGCCAAAGTGCTTCTAAAAGAGTTGGGTGACTGGGGAGATATGGATGTAAGTGAAGTGACAAAGGAAATCTTCCTTTTATGCGAAGAACTGGGATATTTAAAAGAGAATCAAAATGTTCTCATCACTTCTTCATTTATTGAGGATTCGAATGATCAGACTGAAGATGATTTGGTTGCCGAAATAAGCATGTTTGTTCAAGAATATAGCACCTCCCATAATATGAATATCACGGTGAAAGAAACATCGCAGGAAATAAGAGAAGAAGCTTCTGATAAAGGAATGACTGCAGGCTCCTTATTACGTGAAACCGAAAAAGCTGAAACACCGAAACCAGCAGGGAATCCTGAAGAAGAGAGTAAAGACCAAGAAGTGCTCAAAGAGGAATTGATGAGAGAGGAGAATTCAAAGGTTGAGAATCAAAAGGTGGAATTACCATCTGAAGAGAAGAAGCAGATACCAACGAAACCTGAGAACCATCCAAAAAATAATAAACCTCTTCCAAATGAAAATAAGCCTCAAGAAAAACCAGCACAATCCCAAGGCAAAGGCGATTCCTCTGACCATCACAAATGGAATGAGTCCCATGGGAAACATAATGGCTCTTCTAATCAAGGTGATAAAGATCAATCCAGAGGCAATGAAAACCGTGATAATCGCAAAAAGGAAAACGAAGAAAAGAAAAATGAACACCAAGATAGAAAAGAGATAAAAAAAGATAATGACTAATAAACAGCGGCCCATTTATGAAATGGGTCGTTCTTATTTTATAAGGGGCAGCTGGTGGAAACCGGCTACCCCATGCCATTATTATTTAGTTTGTTGTCCAGAAAGTTGTGATTGAGCTTGTTTAACCAGACGCTTTGTAATTTCTCCTCCAACAGATCCGTTAGAGCGGGCTACTGTATCTGATCCAAGTGTTACACCAAATTCTTGAGCAATCTCATACTTCACTTGATCAAGGTACTGTTCAACACCAGGAACTAGTAATTTATTGCTGCTTCTAGCCATAGTCGTTTCCTCCTTATTAGTGGACTTGAAACAAAGATGTTTCTGTAGTACTATTATTTGTCTTATTTCTTTGAACATGAATGGTAATATTTCGCCGAAATTGTATAGTTTGTATGCTGCAAATTGAGTGATTTTATCTTGATGGTTAAGCAGCTGTCGTTATAGAAAGAATAAACATATAGTAAATTATCCATTTTTCCTTTCATTCTTCGTTCATATTCATTAAGATAGAAAAGGAAATAACCTTGAAAGGGAAATACATATATGTGGTATAAATTAAGATTAAATTTGAATAAATTGACTCCTGCTCAAGTCATTGTAACCTTTTATCTAATTGCCGTTACAGTGGCAACGATTCTTTTGAGCTTACCATTTGCCCATAAACCCGGGGCAGAGTGGAGTTTTATTGATGCTATTTTCACTTCCGTCAGTGCGGTGAGTGTAACGGGCTTGACGGTTGTTAGTACCGCCGATACGTTTAATACAACAGGGATTTTCTTATTGATATTTGTTTTACAGTTCGGTGGAATTGGGATCATGACTCTTGGAACTTTTTTTTGGCTTTTGGTAGGTAAGAAAATAGGGTTGAAAGAACGGCGATTGATTATGTTGGATCAAAATCAATCCAATTTGTCCGGATTGGTTCTTTTATTAAAACAAATACTCTTGCTTATCATTCTTATTGAACTTGTAGGTGCAATTATATTAGGTGTATATTTTATGAGTTATTTTCCAAGTTGGCAGGAAGCTTTCATACATGGACTCTTCGCTTCCGTAAGTGCAACAACTAACGCTGGATTTGATATCACTGGTCAGTCGCTTATCCCGTATAAAAATGACTATTTTGTCCAATTTATCACTATCATTTTAATTACGTTAGGTGCAATCGGATTTCCCGTATTAATTGAAACGAAAGATTATTTAATGAATAAGCAGCGAAGTAAACACCATTTTTCCTTGTTTACTAAAATTACAACTATTACTTTTGGTTTGTTATTGGTATTTGGGACTATGGTTATATGGTTAATGGAATATGATAAATTTTTTGCCGGGATGACATGGCATGAATCATTCTTTTATTCATTGTTTCAGTCTGCATCTACTAGAAGTGGGGGACTTGCAACCATGAATGTTGCTGAGTTTTCGACTCCTACTCTGATGGTAATGAGTGGGTTAATGTTCATAGGAGCATCCCCCAGTTCAGTGGGTGGTGGAATCAGGACGACCACTTTTGCATTAAATATCCTGTTCTTATTTCACTTTGCAAGAGGCAATCAAACAATCAAGGTATTTAGAAGAGAGGTATATGAACAAGACATCATTAAATCACTTGTTGTTACGATGGTGGCTGTTCTTATGTGTTTTGGGTCGGTTGTTATCTTAACGATCACAGAAGATCACAGTTTGATAGAAATAATCTTTGAAGTGGCCTCGGCCTTCGGAACAACGGGTTTATCATTAGGGATCACTTCTGATTTATCTACCATAGGGAAGTGCATTATTATCGCACTAATGTTCATAGGGCGTGTAGGAATACTTGCTTTCCTGTTTATGATAGGAGGAAAAGAGAAAACAACAAAATATCATTATCCGAAGGAACGGGTTATTATCGGATAGAAAAAAACGATGCTTTGCCGCATCGTTTTTTTATTTGAGTGCAGAATAGGGCACATCGAAATATAGCCAAAGAAAGAAAATTATGGGGAAGGATACAATCCATCCAATTATCGGGCTTTTATGGTGAACAATGAGTACGGTGAACATCATGATATTAAATAGGATATCCCAGCCAAAATGCCAGCCGTTGTGATAGGTCATCATCCCAAGAACATGCGATAAGCCTTCACCTACACCGTAAATTGCCGTCCACAACATAATCCATGCGACTTTTCCCTGGAAAGACGAAGGCAGTTTCCCGATAAAGATTGAAATGGTGGCAGTGTATTGAACAGCCATTTTACAAAGTGATATGATCGTATGATTCAGGTTGATGTGGTCTCCAAATGCTGTAACCGTATGGAATTCCCACATGGAATAGTCATACAAAAGGAATTGGGATAGTAAATCGCCGATAATAAAAAACAGTAAAGTTGGATAATAGCTGTAAAATTCTTTCCAATTTCCAAATTTCCATCCGAGTAGAGCATAGCAAAGTAAGAAGACAAATATCATTTCATATCCTCATTCAGCATTTTTGCTTAGTTTCTGGTTAAATCCTTCATTTATTCAGACTTTTTCTTCTAGTATTGGAATACCTTACGCGGCCACTTAGGGAATGGAAAAAGAAACGAATGGAGAAAATAAGGGTAACAAAGGAGATGAGTTACATGAAACGAAAAGCACAGTATAATGCTGCTGAAAAAAACAACCAAACGCCATTAAAGAATAAACAAGAGTCAGAATTCTCAGCCGAATTCTCTCAAGGAGAAGATTCAGCGAAGGGGAAGAATCGAAACTCTTCTAAAGGGATGAAGGGTAGAAGCTGATGAAGGATAAAAAACAATCTTTTCGCGAAGAATTTGGTCAGGAATTCGGAGATGTTAATGCAGCCAAGGTCCTGGAAGTAACTCAAAAACAGCCAAAAGCAAAAGAAGACAAGAAAAAATGTTAAGCGATTCGCTTAACATTTTTTTCTTGTCTATAATGATACAGATTGTCGATCAATCTCAAATACGGTAGATTGACCGGTTGCTGGTTCAAAGTAAGCTAATACATACTGATCTTGTCCATCCTTCGATTGAATGGTTTCCAGGAGTGTATGCTTGTACAATTCCTTTTCATTTAAGTTTAGAAGAGCGAATGATTCTCCTGCGATAGATGGTTGTGCCAGCAAGGATTGATAAATAGCAGATCGATCTGCTTTCGTCAGTTCATGAGTCCACCAGGGCTTACGCGGTTTGTACTTCTGGTTCTCTAAATAATCCAGTTTCATTAGACCTTCAATAATCGAAATGTCGAAGCTTGTCTCTGTAGATAAAAACTCATGCAGCCTTTTAAACAAATCTTCCAGTTGATGTCCGATTCTTGACCAACCACGGTTTTCCCAGTAAGAGCCGAATTGTTGGAAGAAATCAAAGGGAGTTTCAAAGCATACTGTCACTAAATATTCAATCGTACGATCCATACGATGATCATTCCAATACTTTTCTAATACATCTTCTACCTGTTTGATTCTAACGATATCATCAAAGGACAATACATTGTTTCCCAGGATTTCATAAGGTGAATGGTCCATATACGTGTATTGATGATCGTTTGCACGGATCCTTAAGCCTGTACCACGAAGCATCTTCAGGAATCCTAATTGAAGCTCCTCTGGTCGCAATTCAAATACATCATTAAACGTTTTACGGAAAGAGTTGTAATCCTCTTCAGGTAAACCGGCAATTAAATCCAGATGCTGATCTATCTTTCCTCCATCTTTTACCATGGTAACGGTTCTCGTCAGTTTCGTGTAATTTTGTTTTCTCATTACGAGATCATTCGTTTCATCATTCGTAGATTGAATTCCAATTTCAAAGCGGAACAACCCTGCAGGGGCATTTTCGTTCAGGAATTCAATTACTTCCGGTCTCATTATATCGGCGGTTATTTCAAATTGAAAGACAGTACCCGGTAAATGCTCGTCAATTAGAAATTGAAACATTTCCATGGCATAGCTTCGACTAATATTGAACGTACGATCAACAAATTTAATGGTTTTCGCACCATTTTTCATTAAGAAACGGATATCATCTTTTACCTTTTCCCTGTCAAAGTAGCGTACACCTACTTCAATCGAGGAAAGACAGAACTGACAGCGGAAAGGACAACCTCTGCTCGTTTCAATATAGGTGACCCTTTTTCCCAATTGAGGCAGGTCTTCTTGAAAGCGGAATGGTGAAGGCACTTCTCTTAAATCGATTTTATTCTGCTGTGGCTTGATGACCGGCTTTCCATCTGCCAAATAAGCGACTCCATGGACCTTTGAAAAGTCCCTATCTCCATTAAGCTCATCTAATAACTGCTTAAAGGATTCTTCTCCTTCGCCTATTACAATAAAGTCAACGTCTTGCAGGCGCTCAAGCCAGTAGGGAACATCATATGTGACTTCTGGTCCCCCAAGGACGATGGTTACTTCAGGCAGGATTTTACGAAGGATCTTGATCACTTTGATCGTCTCTTCGATATTCCAAATGTAACAGCTGAATCCAATGATATCCGGTTTTTTCGAGAACAAGTCAGTGGCGATGTTAAGGGTGGGATCTTTAATGGTGTATTCAGCCAGTTCAATCTCATGTTCAGGCTCTGCATAGGCCTTTAAGCAACGAATGGCTAAATTGGTGTGAATATACTTTGCATTTAACGTACTTAAAACGACTTTCTTCATAAATAAGCTCCTTTTATACTAAATTCACCTGGATGTATACCAAATGAACCGTTGTAAACCAAATTTTCCAATATATATGGGTTGTTCGTACAACCGTACAGGCAGTACTGATTATCATTCTATCTAAGGAAGAGAGAAAGCTCAATGTTTGTCTAAAATGAATTTAAATTTATTGTAAGTATTAGAAGGAATTTCAGGAAAAGTTACGAATAATATAATAAAATAAATAGTTTTTTGATAATTGTGTAGAAGTGAGGAGAATTAATATATACCTTAAGAGAATAGTTACTCATGAAAAGGGACTGACCCGTGTCTGCAATTGGGTCAGCCCTTTCTAGTGAGGTTTATCTTGTTTTCATTTCTCTTTTTGAAAGAAGTTTCTGGATTTTGGTTGATTTAAACTCGACAATCGGTTGCGTAATGCTTGTGAAAAATTTTGTCGAGAAAATCATCGTCAGAACTAATGATACACCTAGTAATAGTATTAAACTCGTAGTGGGATCGATTGTATCCTTAAGCTGACTTTCCCGGAATAGCCGGATAAGGAAGCCGTGCAGCAAGTAGACATACAGGGTGTTTTTGCCCCATTTAGTGAAAAACTGTCTTTTCGTAGGGACAAACGTGAAGAAACTAAAGATCATCACAACATTTAACAAGTATACAAATGCACGAACTGCCACACTGACCGTATCATTCCATTCGAAATCTCCATAAGGCTTTGAGCCAAGTAACCATTTATCGGAGAATTCAGGGATGAAGTACATTCCTAAAAATACGAGAACAAATAATGAACCTGCCACTATACGAGCTTTACTCGTTTTGAAATATTCGAAGTGCTCCTTCTCCAAGTAATAGCCCATCAGGAATATCGGAAAAAACACAAACGTTCGGGACAAGCTTAAGTAGTTTGAAATCACGTCTGCAAATCCAACAAGCAACCCAAGGGAAAAAGCCACTGTCAAACCAATAGCAGGTTTGAATTTGAGCCACTTTATGAAAGCGTAAAGCAATGCATTCCAACAGAATAAGCTAATTAGGAACCACAATGACCAGTGCGGGTTAAGTGGATCCAATTCAAATGTTGATTTCTCATAAAGAAAATAGTAATACACCGTGTAGATCAATTGGAACACAATGTAAGGGAGTATTAACTTTTTCGCTAGTTTTTGAATATATCCCTTTTTATAGAATCCTTTTGCGAAAAATCCCGCCACAAGTATAAAGGCTGGCATGTGGAAGGTGTAAATCGTTTTATATAAAGAAAGGATAAAGGGATCGCTTTCGATATAGGATCGGATCAAATGTCCAAATACCACTAGAAAGATCAAAATGAATTTGGCATTGTCGAAGTAATAGTCACGCTGTTTCATATCTTCACCATCTCTTAGAATAGTTTTATCCTAATTCATTCTTACCCTAGGATACAATGAGTAAAACATGAATTTCACTGTTAATTATGACCATAAGTATGGGAAGCTATGCGAATTCTATAAATGCCTGAGCCAATAGTCGTCTTTTAAATTAGTAGGGGGATGAGAAAATGACTAATAGTAGTAAACTGCAAAAAGAGCTGAATAAGGAAGAATGTCATCCCGTCGATAGGGAAATTTGCTTAGCATCACCCATGCCGATGTTTGTAATCAATGAAGAGTTGAAAATTGTCTATGCCAATCTCGAAGCATGTGAAACACTGGAGACAACTTCTGAATCGATTGTAGGCAAGCTGTTCAGCGGTTTTTTCTCTTCTGTTCCTGCACCGATTGTTGCTCATTACAAGGAAGTGATGGAAACAGGAAAAACCCTTGAAGATGAAACCCTAATGAATATTACCGATAAGAAAATCCTTCATATTGAGCTCTTGCTCAAAAAATCGACCATTTCTCCTAATGCCTATCTCTACTTCAAGGATGTAACCGAACTAAAGGAAAAAGAGCGAAAAGATCATATGAATGTCCATTTGTTATCGAATATTTTCCAGAATGCATCAGAAGGAATCGTTCTCTTTGATATTGAAGGAAATATTAACGATGTGAATCAGGCGTTCAGTTCACAAGTCGGATTGGACAAGGAAGAAATCACAAACAGGAACATAAGCTCTTTTATCCCTGAAAATGCCCATTATAAGATTGAAAAGATAAAAGAACTGATTTCTCAAAATAAAAAAGCACGAGGAGAAATTCCGATAAAAAAAGCACACAGTATATCGATTGTTGAATTTACGACAAGTCCCTATGTGCATCATAAGCTTCATATGGCCATCCTTAGAGATGTAACCGAGAAGAGACAGATGGAAATTCAATTAAAGCGAAACGAAGAGTTATTTAAAGGATTATTTGAAGAGGCGATCGATGCCATTGTGTTATGGGATCAGGATGGTAGAGTATTAAAAGCCAACTCTTCTGCCCTGAAGATCTTTGAATGCTCACTTTCAGAACTTCTTTCGAAGAGAATCAGGGACTTTGTTTACCCTCTGGAAAGCCAAAAGTTTGATCTGGTCATGGAACAGTTAAACAGAAGTGGTGCTGTAAGGGATGAAGTGTTGTTTCTCATGCCTAACAATCAGTTGAAGCATTTGGAATTCACTTCTAAGCTTCATTCCGTTGACGGCTATAACATGACGATATTCCGTAACGTCAGTGAAAGGTATCAAATGGAGAAGGAATTACGGGAGAGTGAGGAGAGGTTTCGTAAAATTTTTGAAGGCTCATTGGACGGCCTGCTCCTAACCAATCACAATTATGTTGTCGTAGATGCAAATCCTGAAGTGAGCAAAATCATTACGATCGAGAAAGATCACTTAATCGGAAAAGATGTACGTGAGATATTGAATATCGAACCTGGTGACGAAACATATGATGAGTATTTACAACAATTAAAAGAAGAAGGACAGGCAACGTTTTTAAAAACGTTAACGTCTCACAGGGATAAGGTTCAATACGTGGAGCTGTCATCCAAGTATAATTTGCTCTCTAATTTGAATCTAACGATCATCCGTGACATTACCGAACAAATTGAAATGCAGGAACAGTTAAGGAAATCAGATACATTGAGTGTAGTTGGGGAGCTCGCTGCCGGGATTGCCCATGAAATCAGGAACCCGATGACCGCCCTAAAAGGCTTTATTCAATTGTTGGAAAATAGTGTAGGTCAAGATCATGAAATGTACTTTAATGTGATTACTTCTGAATTTCAGAGAATTGAATCCATCATCACTGAGTTTCTAGTATTAGCAAAGCCACAGGCCATTCAATATCAAGAAACGAATTTAATCAAGATCATGAAAGATACCGTTGATCTATTAAGCGCTCAGGCAGTTATGCACAATGTGCAGTACGAGGAGAGTTACCAAAAGAATCTCCCAACCATCATTGCAGAGCCAAATCAGTTAAAGCAGGTATTCATTAATGTCATCAAGAATGCAATTGAAGTTATGACGGACGGGGGGTTCATTTCCATCGGTATCCAGGAGACAGAGGATGAAATGATTCATATTAGAATAAAAGACCAGGGAGGCGGAATTTCAAAGGATAAGATTAAAAAGCTTGGTGAACCGTTCTATACTACAAAGGAACGGGGGACTGGACTAGGGCTGATGGTAAGCTTTAAAATTATTAAAGAGCATAAAGGAAGCGTTCAGGTTGAGAGTATTGTCGGAGAAGGAACCACCTTCCATATTTATCTGCCTAAATCTTAAAGGAGTCGTGCAAAATGTCAATTCATGCTATTGTGATGGAGAGCCCGATTGGAAATTTAGAGCTTCAAGCAGATCATAGCCATCTTATTTCGGTACAATTTGTAGAAGGTGAAGAGAAGGCGTGTTCTGACAAGGATCATCCAATATTAAAGAGTGCACAAGAACAAATCAGACAATTCTTTAAAGGAGAGAGAAGAGAATTTGATCTTCCTTTAAAGATAGAAGGAACTGCTTTTCAGAAAGAAGTATGGAACACCCTGCAACAGATCCCATTCGGTGAAACATGGTCTTATCAAGATGTAGCCCAAGCGATTCAAAGACCTAAAGCTGTAAGGGCAGTAGGGCAAGCGAATAAAGCCAATCGTTTCCCCATCATCATCCCATGCCACCGTGTCATAGGTAAGAATAAAACACTTACTGGCTATGCCGGTAAGCAGGTGGATAAGAAAGAAACCTTATTGTTGTTAGAAAAATAGAATGAAAAACAGGCATCCTCCATATAGAGGATGCCTGTTTTTTTATAAGGCTCTTTTCGTAAACTTTGTTGCTTTTGAAAAAGCGAGTAGTGGTTGATTTCCGCTCCAGGTGCTCGCTTTCCGCGGGGCGTGAGTTGAGCCTCCTCGGGCTATGCCCTGCGGGGTCTCAACTTTCCCGCTATTCCCGCAGGAGTCGAGCACCTTCCGCTCCAATCAACTTTCTAAATGTGAGTTTCTTACTATAGACTAATATATATACCATACACGTTTAGAATACAACATTTTTCAAAATGTACAGTCGATCTTAGCTTGTATAGTAGTAATACTGTTTCTTTCAATTGTTTATTGGCATAAATAAGCTCTGTCACGAAAAACTCTTATAGATGGTGAGGGAAACTGCGTAGACTCCTGCGGAAGTACGGGCGTGCCGAGACCCCGTTCGGCTAAGCTGAGGAGGCTCGGTCGAACGTCCGCGGAAAGCGAAGCGGTTCCCCTCACCATCCAGCACACACTGGTTTACAAAGCCAAATCAGATCCCATTCAATAAACAACAACCTTTGCGAAAAGAGCCTTTTAAAATTAGTGATTGAATTATCATCCTATTTAGATTAACATCTAATTAGATGTTAATCTAAATAGAAAGAGGGAGACATTTTGCAATTAAGTAAGCAGGTGGCTTTTCATAAAACGATGGGGGATCCGACCCGGATCAAGATTGTCTATTTACTGGCATCAGAAAGTTTGCACGTGGGAGCAATTGCCGGAAAGCTGGGACTCACTGCCCCGACAATCTCCCATCATCTTACGAAACTGAAAGAGTGCAATCTTGTTTATTCAAGAAGAGAGAAGAACACGGTTTACTACTATTTAAATAAAAAGGTTTTAAGACATCATGGGAATGTTCTTAATCAGTTTGCTCAGGAAGAGAAAGGGGAAAGTGTGATGTCAGAGAAGTTATTGAAAGAAAAACAGAAGGTAAAGAATAATTTTCTGGAGAAAAATGGACGAATCAAAAATATTCCTTCTCAACAAAAAAAGAAATTATTTATATTGGAACATATGGTGGAAGGGTTAAAGGTGGGTGAAAAATATCCGGAAAAAGATTTGAACGAATACATTCAGCAATTTCATGAAGACTATGCAACCCTAAGAAGAGAATTTATTATTCATCAGTTTATGTACCGGGAAAATGGCATATACGAAGTGAACCCGAGGGAAATGTGGGCGTCATCAAAACTATATGAATAATAGCGAGGAAGTCTAAAGAAGAGCAGGAGAAATCTCCTGCTCTTTCTCTTGGCTTTAAACGATGCTTTGTTGGATACTTTCTTCAAAGCTAGGGTAGAGTACACCTTTTTCCGTTATAATGCCTGTAATCAACTCATGCGGAGTAACATCGAAAGCAGGATTATAAACAGGTACATTTTCTGGTGAAATCAATGTTCCACCTACTGTTGTGATCTCTTCCCTGGTTCTTTCTTCAATCGGAATCTCATTACCATTTCGAATTGATAGATCGAATGTGGAGGCCGGAGCGGCCACATAAAAAGGAATATTGAAGTGTTTACACAGAATGGCAAGCATGGACGTTCCGATTTTATTTGCGGTATCCCCGTTGGCAGAGATGCGATCAGCACCAACGATGACAGCTTCCACCCCTCTTTCTTTCATGGTATGAGCCGCCATGCTATCGGTGATGAGGGTGACGTCAACTCCTGATTGTTGTAATTCCCAAGCAGTCAGTCTTGCTCCTTGCAGTACGGGCCGTGTTTCACATGCGTAAACCTGGAATGCTTTTCCTTTTTCCCTTCCTAAATGAAATGGGGCTAATGCCGTTCCATACTTACTCGTTGCAATGGAACCGGCGTTACAAATGGTCATCACGATTTGTTTGTCCTTCAATACACTTAATCCATATTCTCCTATTAAACGACATACTGCCTCGTCTTCTGCATGAAGTTGGATTGCGGCATGAAGTAAATTGGTTTTGGCTTCATTAACCGAAGATATATGCTCTAATACATTTTCTAAGCGATTTAAAGCCCAAACCAAGTTGACCGCTGTAGGACGTGAACCGGCGAGATATTTCTTGTCTCGTTGAAAGAGGTCCATGAATTCTGCTAAGTCATTCGTTTCATATTGACGGGCTGCATGGGCTAATCCGTAAGCAGCTGTAATGCCAATGGCGGGAGCACCTCTCACTTTTAGCGTAATAATTGCATCGTAATATTCTTCAATGGTCGTCAGTTTGATGTATTCCACTGTGTTAGGCAATTTTTGTTGATTTAGAATCAGTAAATAATCTTCATGCCACTCCAGTGAAGTTGGAATTGTAAGTGTTTGTGTCATGATAATCTCCTTTATTCTTTAGGAATAAGACTGTATTAAGGATATGAGTTCCTCGATGGAATAAATCTGTTTACGTTTCACGATCAGTTCTTTCCCAAGGGCTAAGCAAGCACGTTTGGCCTGTATTCTTTGTTCTTTATCAGCGATGATTTCCAAGTCTTCAACATGAGCAAGACCTATCGTTCTTCTGATACATTCACAGCCTGCAAAACCGATGCTGTCTTGAAAGCTTTTCTCCAATACATATTCAAGGTAGCCATTTACCTTCGTGTAGGCATCACCGCTTACTTTCCAATGGTTGGAAAATGTAGTGGAGAAGACGTTCCAGGTATTCTGGATGTGATAGAGAATCGTTTCTTTCTCTTCAGGGTTTGAAACCGCCTGGAAAATAAGGTTTGCGATGAATTGTCCAATGTCAAAGCCTATCGGTCCATAAAAGGCGAACTCGGGATCGATCACTTTTGTCTGAGTCTGATCGACAAAGATGCTTCCAGTATGAAGGTCTCCATGCAGCAGGGCTTCTCCTTCAGTTAGAAAGCTCTTTTTCAATTTGGCCACTTCAAGTTTCAAAGTGAAATCAGCCCATAACCGCTGAACATCCTCAGATAATTCTTCCTCAAATTCATTGGTTTCACTGTTGAAAAAAGGATCCGTGAATACAAGGTCTTCAGTGATTTTGCACAGCTCTGGATTTGAAAATTCTTTCACGTATTCTTTTTTCTTGAAAGGATGAAGGGCATAATCGGATGTGAAATACAGTGTATTGGCTAAAAAAGTTCCAATGTCTTGGGAGAGCTGTGGATACTTTTCCCCTTTGATAAGACCTGTTCGGGCAATCGTCAGTGCACTTAAATCCTCCATTACCGTAATCGCAAGTGCAGGGTCTGAGTAGTACACTTCAGGAACCAGATCCCCCACAAATGATTGTTGAAGCTTTAGAGCACCCGCTTCGATTCTTGCCCGTTCGATTGTCAATGGCCAGCTTTCCCCTACAACCTTTGCATAAGGAAGTGCTTGCTTTATGATGATTCCTTTACCTGTTTCACTCTCCACTACATGAAATACCAAGTTTAGGTTACCGTCTCCAATTTCTTTACATGTCAAGAGAGTTCCGTCTTCAAAAATTCTTAACCGAATGGCCAGCACAATTGCCGACTGTTCAGTAAGTGGTTGATACGCATTAAGTTTTGTAATTGCCATTTTTATTCCTCCTTTTAGTACACCCCTTATTTAAAGACGGTGTTATGGAGGCTTTTCCGTGGCATAAGAAAAGCCTCTTTCCATGTTCGAAAGAGGCTTGAAGAATCATCTTCGTCGCCTCTTATCTCTCAGAAAGAAAATCTTTCTGTTGGAATTAGCACCGTGCCTTACTGGATTAGTCAATCCGGCGCATACTGCGCCCCGCTTTAATACGGTATTATGGTCGGTTGCTGGGCTTCATAGGGCCAAATCCCTCAGCCAGCTCTTGATAAGAGTTGCGTACGCTATTTAATTAAACTTTCAGAATGTTTCATTTGAATTGAATGGTACCATTTAAGTATTTTCCATGTCAACGTTTTTTTGGAAAATAACCTTTCTAATAAAAATCCGGTCTTCGGTCCTGGAATATCGGAATCTGCTTTCTGACTCTTTCTACTTCATGTAAATCGATTTCAGCTGAAACCAATTCTTCCGTTTGAGATCCCTTTGAAAGAATCTCTCCCCATGGATCAATGATGAGGGAACAACCGCCAAATTCATTGTTCGGGTCACTGCCTACACGGTTGCAGGCGATGACGTAGCACTGATTTTCAATCGCCCGTGCCCTTAAGAGGGTCTGCCAGTGATCAATCCGTGCTGCTGGCCACTGTGCTACGACAAAAACGACCTTGGCTCCCATCAGTACATGTTTTCTGAACCATTCCGGAAAGCGGATGTCGTAACATATCAATCCTGCCATTTCTGTTTCTTGAAGTGTAAACATGCCATCCTCTTGTCCGGGAAGTAAATAATGATGTTCATCCATTAGCTTGAAAAGGTGAAGCTTTGAATACTGTTTCACCAACCGGCCATTGGAATCAACTACTAAAAGTGTATTGCTTACACCATTCTGTGTTTTGTTTGCTACAGAACCACCTACAATCTGAATGGAATATCTTTTGGACAGGGCGGTCAGGAAAGAAGATGAATCATTTGCTCCGTTATCAGCGATGTCATCCATTCTTGTAAGATCATATCCAGTCGTCCAAAGCTCAGGCAGTACAACTGTATCACAGCCGTCGTCACTCGCTTTTTCAACCCATTTCTCGACTCTTTTCTTGTTTTCTAAAGGATTGCCGAACACAATATCCATTTGTGCGATACCTATCTTTTGAATCATTTCTTTCACCTCATTATGGCCTTTTGGAATTTATTGCTTTACATTCTTTATTTTCCGTTATATCATTTGTGACTAGAATTTGAAAGTAATAAATTTTCAAAAAAATGTAGTGGGTGAGTGTATGAAGACTTTTAGTAAGGCAAAACGTTTAGATTTATTACCTGAACAATTTTTCGCATCCCTGGCAGGGAAAGTGAATGCTGTTGTGAAAGAGGGGCATGATGTCATTAATTTAGGGCAGGGAAATCCGGATCAGCCGACTCCTCCTCATATTGTGGAAAAACTGACAGAAGCAGCTGCTACACCTTCCAATCATAAATATCCCCCATTTCGTGGGTTATCGTCATTTAAAGAGGCGATTGCCGCTTTCTACCTCCGTGAATACGGTGTAGGTTTGGATCCGGAAACAGAGGTAGCTGTGCTGTTTGGAGGAAAGGCAGGATTAGTTGAAATTCCTCAATGTTTATTGAACCCTGGTGATGGTGTATTAGTGCCTGATCCCGGTTATCCTGATTATTTATCCGGGGTAGCATTAGCAGAAGCCCGCATGATTAAAATGCCTCTCCGTGAGGAAAATGGATTTCTACCTGATTATCAAGAACTGTCCGGTGAAAGGTTATATAGTGCAAAGCTAATGTTTCTTAACTACCCCAATAATCCAACTGGTGCGATCGCCACAAAATCATTCTTTGAAGAAACAGTGGAACTTGCCGATAAGCATGATATTTGTGTTGTGCATGACTTTGCCTATGGAGCGATTGGGTTTGATGGACAGAAACCTATTAGCTTCTTGGAAACAGAAGGAGCTAAGGATGTCGGCATTGAAATCTATACTCTATCGAAAACATATAATATGGCTGGCTGGAGAGTCGGGTTTGCAGTTGGGAATAAAAGTGTCATAGAAGCGATCAACGTCCTTCAAGATCACCTTTATGTGAGCTTGTTCGGTGCCATTCAAGAAGCGGCGACAACAGCCCTCTTAAGCTCGCAGGAATGCGTGAATGCATTGGTTTCAACATATGACGAAAGAAGAAAACTATTAATCTCCGGGCTTCAGGAAATAGGATGGGATGTAAAGGCTCCACAAGGTTCCTTCTTCGCCTGGTTAAAGGTACCTGAAGGATTTACATCTGTAGAGTTCTCAAACTATTTACTAGAAAAAATCAAAGTCGCTGTTGCTCCGGGGGTAGGCTTTGGAGAATTCGGTGAAGGGTATGTACGTGTAGGACTGTTAACCACAAACGAACGGATAAAAGAAGCGATTTCACGTATTGAAAGTTTAGAATTATTCCACAAAAGGGATTGACATAAGCCAAAATTGGTGCAATAATCCAACTGAAATAATGAATAATGAAATTCTTATCAAGAGCAGGCGGAGGGACCAGCCCGATGAAGCCCGGCAACCGACTTATTAAGCACGGTGCTAATTCTTGCAGCTATATGGCTGACAGATAAGAAAGAGTGACGAATGCAAACCTCTTCTTATCCGGAAGAGGTTTTTTGTTTGCCGCTATGAAACCAACATGCGGCTTAGTAGCTTATTCATAAGGAGGTAATTCAACAATGAGTGAAGTGATAGCAACCTATCAACTAAAGGGAAAGAGCGGTTCATACGAGAAAAAGGCAGAGGGAATTGCCTTGGGTCTAACGATCGGTTCATGGACGGACTTGCCCCTACTGGAACAGGAACAATTGAGAAAGTACAAGGGTAGAGTCGTTTCCGTGAAGGAGTGGGAAGGCGATGATGGCCCACGGGGTGAAGTGAAGGTTGGATATCCCCGTCATAATTATTCAAATGATATTCCAGCCATCCTAACAACGGTGTTCGGTAAGCTTTCCCTTGATGGAGAAGTGAAATTGATAGATTTAGAGTTTTCGAAAGACTTAAAAGAAACATATCCTGGTCCGAGATTTGGAATTGAAGGGATCAGGGAGTTAACAGATGTACATGATAGACCGTTGTTAATGAGCATCTTTAAAGGTGTAATCGGCAGGGATCTCACTTTCCTTGAAAAACAGTTAAGAGCCCAGGCTCTCGGAGGAATCGATGTAGTAAAAGACGATGAAATTTTATTCGATAATCCGCTGACACCCTTTTCTGAGAGAGTCAGATTAGGGGAGAAGGTGCTGAACGAGGTGTTTGAGGAAACAGGGAAGAGAACCTTGTATGCAGTGAACCTGACAGGAAGAACATCACAATTGCGGGATAAAGCAAGAAAAGCAAGGGAGCTAGGGGCAGATGCTCTATTATTCAATGTATTTTCTTATGGTCTGGATGTTCTTCAGGAATTGAGAGAGGACGATGATATCGCGTTGCCGATCATGGCCCATCCTGCATTTGCCGGGGCTGCTGCGGCATCTCCTGTTCATGGAGTGAGCTATTCTTTATGGTTAGGGAAATTTTTACGAATGGTCGGAGCTGATTTCTCATTATTTCCATCACCATACGGAAGTGTCGCATTAGAAAAGAAAAAAGTTCTAGCCGTGAGCCATGAGTTAACGAAGGAAGATGCCCATTTGAAAAGGGCATTGCCAGTACCATCTGCCGGCATTCATCCCGCTCTTGTCCCGCTTTTGGTGAAGGATTTCGGTATAGATTGTGTCATCAATGCGGGGGGAGGCATTCATGGTCACCCTGACGGTGCAAGTGGTGGAGGGAAAGCATTCGTTCAAGCAATCGATGCAGTTTTAAAAGGAATGTCTCTCAATGAGGCAGCACAAAACCATGGTGAACTTCGTAAAGCACTATCCCTATGGGGAGAGGAGGTAAAGGTGTAGTGGGTCATCCAATCATTTTTTGTGATTTCGATGGAACGATTACAGAAACGGATAATATCATCTCGTTGATGAAATCCTTTGCTCCTCCAAAATGGGAAGGTATCAAGGATGACATTTTAAGTCAGTCTATGTCCATTAAAGAAGGTGTAAGCAAGCTGTTTTCGCTTATTCCTTCATCACAGAAAGACGAAATGATTCAGTATTTATTGGATACAGCCGTCATACGTGAAGGTTTTAAGGAATTTGTTGAATATACGAAAGACAACGAGATTCCATTGTATATCGTCAGCGGAGGAATTGACTTCTTTGTTCACCCTTTACTGAAAGAGTATGGGCCCTTTAACGGAGTTTTTTGTAATGAAGCAAACTTCGATGATTCTACCGTAACGATTCATTGGCCGCATCCATGTGACGATCATTGTGACAGTAAAGGCTGTGGATGCTGCAAGCCTTCCATCCTGAGAGCATTGTCTTTAAAAGAAGATACGGAAGTCATTGTGATAGGGGATTCTGTCACAGATATCGAGATGGCAAAGCTTGGTGATACTGTTTTTGCCAGAGACTATCTCGCGCGCATATGTGAAGAAAAGGGAATCCCCCATATTCCCTTTGAAACGTTTCATGATTGCATGGATGCAATTAAAAAAGGAGTGACTTTATGAAATCCTATCAAACTGAGTGGGATGAGCTCGCCGATATTAAAAGGGAATTAGCAGACAGAGATTGGTTCATGGGCACGAGCGGGAACCTCGCGATACGAGTGAGTTCATCCCCAGCCACTTTCCTTGTTACGGCAAGTGGAAAGGATAAACGAAAGCACACAAAAGAAGATTTCCTCCTTGTCAATGCTCATGGTGAGGCCATGGAGGATACTCAATCACGACCATCGGCAGAAACACTGCTCCACAGTCATGTTTTTACACGGAGTTCAGCGGGATGCAGCTTACATGTCCACACCGTTGCGAATAATGTGATCAGTGAACTGTATGGGGATGAAGGTGTCGTCACGTTTAGAAACCAGGAACTGATTAAAGCTTGGGATAAATGGGGGGAACATGATTCCCTATCCATTCCGATCATTCATAATCATGCCCATATCCCAACCTTGGCAGATGCCTTTCAACCATTCATTAAAGAAGACAAAGGGGCCGTACTCATTCGCAATCATGGGATTACGGTATGGGGGCGTAACGGCTTTGAGGCTAAGAAACTATTGGAAGCTTGTGAGTTTATGTTCCAATACCAACTCACTCTATTATCTTTATCAACCAAGGAATCCATTCTTAAAGGAGGAGTCAGCTTATGACAACCATTAAATTTCAGGGTAAAAATCAGGTCATTGATCATCAGGATGAGGTAGTGAAGTATTTAAAAGAACAAGGAGTCATCTATGAGCATTGGAATATCGAAAAGCTGAGCGAATCACTAAGAGATCGGTACGCTTTAACGGAAGAGGATAAAGGGGAAATCCTGTCTACTTTCAAAGAGGAGATTGAAGATATTTCAGAGAGAAGAGGGTATCAAGCCTGGGATGTAATCTCCCTTTCGGAGAGTACCCCGAATCTTGAAGAACTACTAAAGAATTTCCAACAGGAACACCACCACACGGATGATGAAGTCCGCTTTATCGTAAACGGCCATGGTGTGTTTGTCATACAAGGTAGTGATGGTGATTTCTTTGAAGTACACCTAAACCCGGGGGACTTGATTTCAGTTCCTGAAAACATTCGCCATTATTTTACATTAAGTGAAGATAAGAAGGTAGTGGCTGTACGTATTTTCGTCACTCAGGAAGGCTGGGTACCAATATATTAACACGCTGGAGGATAGACAAAGAATAAAATCTTTTGTCTATCCTCTTATTTTAGTGGAGAGGAATTTTTGGCGAAAGATGTCTAATTAAGCAACATTACTAGTTATTTTGTCTTGTTTCGCGAATCTATTTACTTTTCTGATAATACTTGGGATAATGCTCAAGTAACGATTTTACTAAATAAAGACTAGGAGCTAAAAAGGAGTTTACAAGAAATGGGTCATCTATTAAAAAAGAAGTGGTTATTATTGAGAATCAATCAGAAACGTTCAGAAATGATTTCCCTTGGAGAGAATTTGGGCCTATGCGCAGCGGAAACCGTTCGGTGCAGCCAGGAATTGGATCAGCTATTGAACGACTATGAAAAATGCACAAATAAAGTTGTATCATTTACCTTCCAGGAATCATCAAGTGAATTTGGGCATTACATCAAGACCTTATTAAAACGAACTGCTTCGTGACGATTCAACAAGAATTTCCTCACCATTCAAGTTATAAAGAGAGAACGATCTCCAATAATTTCCACATTTAAACCTGGCAATCAATCTAATTTGTCGTAATTTCAAAAAGAGAAGGACGGTACGCTACAAGCGTACCGTCCTTCTCTTTTTGAACTAGCGGGCGATTTGTTTGACAATAACAGGGTTTATTTGTATAATATTTTGAAACTGAGATATTTAAATTTTTTTAAGGAATGAATGCCATGAACGAAATTCAAGATACAAAACAATCATTAAAACTTTTCATTGTCCTTTCAAGAGCTTTCAAAGCCTTAAATGAAGAGATAAATAAAAACATTCAGGAAAACGGTTTAAACCCTACCGAATTTGCTGTTCTAGAGCTTCTTTATCATAAAGGAGATCAGCCCCTGCAGCAAATTGGCGGAAAGATTCTATTAGCATCCGGCAGTATTACGTATGTAGTGGATAAGCTTGAACAAAAGGGCTATCTTAAGCGTAATGCTTGTCCAAAGGACCGTCGAGTTACTTATGCTCAAATAACTGAGAACGGCAGACAGTTAATTGACGAGATTTTTCCTAATCACGAAAATCGAATTCATGAATTGATGTCAGCTCTATCCCCTGATGAGAAGAAAGAAACGATTGAAATGTTGAAGAAACTAGGCTTATCGATTAAAGACTTGTCGTATTAAATCCCATTCCTGTGCCCCGTCTATTACTAGACGGGGTTTTACTTTATTCTGATAGCTGTATCTTGAATTCAACCCTTGTGATAAAAGGAGATTCTCTATTATAAGTCGAATAACTATAATCGGGAATATTTTATGAGGAGGCAACATTATGAAGTTTGAGCAATTTACATATGAAAGGCCGAATTTAGGAGAGATTAAACCTGTTTATCAACAGTTGCTCGGTAAATTCAAGGCTGCGTCCAGTGTACAAGAACAAATGGATGCGATGAAGAAACTCAACGAAATACGTCTCAACATCGATACCATGCAAAATATATGCTATATTCGGCATTCTATTGATACCAATGATGAGTTTTACAAAGAAGAACAAGATTATATTGATGAAATGATGCCAGAGGTCCACGGGATGGTAACGGAATATTATCGGGAACTTGTAAATTCTCCTTATCGTGAAGAATTAGAAGAGAAGTGGGGAAAGCAGCTATTCGCTTTGGCAGAGAGTGAAATGAAGACATTTTCTCCTGAGATCGTCACCCTTCTGCAACAGGAAAATAAGTTATCTTCCCAATATACAAAGCTAATGGCGTCAGCAAAGATTCCATTTGAGGGAGAAGAAAGAACGTTAGCTCAGATGGGGCCGTTCGCACAATCTGTGAACCGTGAAACAAGAAAAGAGGCCGCTCAAGCGACCGTTGCCTTCTTTGAAGAAAATCAAGAAGAATTGGATCGTTTGTTTGATGAGTTAGTCAAGCTGCGTCACCTCATTGCCACTACATTAGGGTATAAGAACTTTGTTGAACTAGGTTACCATCGCATGACGAGAACGGATTACACTCCTGACATGGTCAAGGTTTTCCGTGAACAAGTGAAAAGGCATATCGTTCCTCTTGCTACAGAACTTAAAGACAGACAAGGTAAACGTATCGGGATTGATTCCATGAAGTTTTTTGATGAAGGATTCAAGTTTACTTCTGGAAACGCGGTTCCTAAAGGCAGTCCTCAATGGATTATCAATAATGGCAAAAAGATGTACGAGGAGTTGTCTCCTGAAACAAAGGAATTCTTTGATTTCATGATCGAACATGATCTTATGGATTTAGAAGCGAAGAAAGGAAAAGCTGGAGGCGGATACTGCACGTATATTGCAAACCATGAGTCTCCTTACATTTTCTCGAATTTCAATGGCACCTCAGGAGATATTGATGTATTGACCCATGAAGCAGGTCATGCGTTCCAGGTTTACTCAAGCAGAGGGTTTGATATCCCTGAATATATCTGGCCAACATATGAAGCGTGTGAAATTCATTCAATGAGTATGGAATTCTTCACATGGCCCTGGATGGATTATTTCTTCAAAGAGGATACAGATAAGTATCGATTTACACATCTAAGTGAAGCGCTGCAGTTCCTTCCTTACGGTGTGGCAGTTGATGAGTTCCAGCATTTTGTGTACGAAAACCCTGAAGTTTCTCCTGCTGAACGGAATGCTGCCTGGAGAAGAATTGAGAAGGAATATCTTCCCCATAGGGACTATGACCATGTTTCGTACCTGGAAAATGGAGGGTTCTGGCAGCGCCAATCCCATATTTATAATTCTCCTTTCTATTATATTGATTACACATTGGCTCAAATTTGCGCATTCCAATTCTGGAAAAAGATGAATCTGAATCGTGAAGAAGCGTGGAGTGATTATGTTGATCTTTGTAAATTGGGGGGAAGCCTTTCATTCACTGGGCTTGTAGAAGCAGCCAAACTCGAGTCTCCATTCCGGGAGGGGACAGTTGAGAAAGTCATTGAACCGATAAGACAATGGTTAAATGGGATTGATGATCAATCCTTATAAAGGAAAGAGGGCAGCCGCATTTTTTTACGGCTGCCCTCTTTCTTAGGGCCTTCTATAATTCCGGAAGAATTATGTTCTTTTGCTTCTGATTTTCTCTGCTTGTACATAAGGTGAAGTAGAAGGTTGTCAGAGGTGATAGGATGAAAAAGTTAGCTGGTTCGTTTCAAATAGCTGCTGTTTATGTTGGTACCGTAATAGGAGCAGGGTTTGCAACAGGAAGGGAAATTGTAGAGTTTTTCACCCGGTTTGGCTTTATCGGGTTTATTGCGATTTTATTAAGCGGGTACTTATTTATCACAATGGGAACGAAGATCATGCTGAAGTCCCATGATATTAAAGCAAAGTCCTTTGAAGAATTTAATGAGTATCTATTTGGGAAATGGTTCTCTAAGTTTATGAATATCGTCATGATGATTATGCTAATCGGGGTATCCGCGGTCATGCTTTCAGGAGCGGGTGCTGTTTTTCAGGAGCAGCTTTTGCTACCTAAGCAATTAGGTATTTTGCTGACGATTGGATTGGGATTTATCACGATGATGGTGGGGATTAAAGGACTTTTTGCTGTAAATACATTCGTTGTTCCTCTTATGATCGTCTTTAATCTATTCTTAATGATTCATTCTGTTCGGGACGCTGGATTTTTAGACGCATTTCTTATGATCCCTCATGCTGAGGATGGGTGGAAATCGGTGGTGGCCCCTTTTTCATACGTAGCTTTTAACCTTGCCATGGCACAGGCTGTTCTCGTTCCTGTTGCCGGTGAAGTAAAAGATCGGGAAACTATTAAGTATGGAGGATATCTTGGCGGCTTTTTCCTTACCCTGATTCTAATCTCCAGTCATATTACTTTGGTCATGATCCCGAATGTGACACAATACCAGATTCCAATGGCTATGGTTATGAAATCCTTTGTAGCGGGCTTTTATTTCATTTACATCATCATCATTTATGGTGAAATATTCACCTCCGTCATTGGGGGCGTCTTCGGCCTGGAGAAACAATTATCGAATTACTGGAAAGGCACCTCTTTATTGACCTTTGCGGGTATCTTCCTCGTGATTTATTCTTTAAGCTTTTTTGAATACAGCGAACTATTGTCTTATTTATATCCACTCTTTGGATACATGAGCTTACTATTTATTATTCTTCTCTGGATGAAACCAAATAAATAAATGTTGGAGGAGAGTAAAAAGCGAGTCTGCTGCTCATGTTAATAGAGACTAATGAAAAAGGAGTGGCGAATATGACACAATCAAAACACGAAAAAGAAAGACAGTGGAATGTAAGGAAACAGGAACAGCATCCCCATGGTAAAGTATCTTCCTTCAAGGAGCTTTCAGAAGGGAAAAAAGGAAAAGAATAATAAAAAAACGGATGCTTCGGTACCGACCCCCGAAAGTTAGAGTGAAAAAACTAACTTTCGGGGGTGTTTTTTTGGCTAAATATAGTGATGAATTTAAAATAAAACTTGTCATCGGGTATTTATCTGGAAATCTAGGATACAGGTCATTGGCCAAAAAATATAATATGGGTAGCCAAACGCAGATAGTTGAGTGGGTAAATACCTATAAGTCTCAGGGGATAGAAGGGTTAAAACGAAGAAAGACGAAGAAGGAGTATTCTGTTCAATTTAAATTAGATACGATACAATTCATGTTAAATACAGGTGCTTCTTATTTAGAAACGGCTGTTCAGTTTAACTTGAACAACCCTTCCTTAATTAAACGCTGGATGAAGACATTTCGTGAACAAGGAGTAGAAGGCCTGGAATTAAATTTAAAGGGGCGGCCTTCTATGTCTAAGAAATCTAATAATCAGAAGAAAAAGGAAGAAAAAAAGCTAACACGCGAGGAAGAATTAGAACGCGAGAATGCACTACTAAGACTGGAGAATGCATATTTAAAAAAGCTGAGAGCTTTTCGCGAGAATCCGAACGCCTTTCACGAAAAGCACAAACAAAAATGGCATTCGAGCTTAAAGAAGAAGGATTTCGATTAAAAGATATCCTCATTGTGGTAGGAATTCCGGAAGCAACTTATCACTATCATGTGAAAAATCTCGGTAAGGAAGACCCGGATAAAGAATTAAAAGAAACCATTACAAACTTATTTAATAAGTTCCAGGAACGCTATGGTTATAAACGTATCACAAAAGAATTAAAGAAATTAGGGCAGCGTATCAATCATAAAAAAGTCTATCGTATCATGCGAGAGCTAGGAATTAGATGTATTAAATTCATGCGAAAATCCCGTAAATATAATAGTTATAAGGGAACTATTGGAAAGGTAGCGAAAAACCGATTATCTCGTCGGTTTAGAACCCCTATTCCTCTTCAAAAATTGGTAACTGACGTTACTGAATTTAAATGTCTTGAAGAAAAGAAATTATATTTGAATCCAATTCTTGATCTTTATAACGGAGAAATTATTGCGTTTGGGATCAAGGAACGTCCAACTTTAGATCTTGTCATGGAACCTTTAAAAGAGTCTTTAGAAGTATTAAAAGATCGGGCGACCTATCGAACCACAATCCATTCAGACCAAGGCTGGCATTATCAGCACAACAAGTGGGTGAAAACGTTAAAACGGAACAAGATTTTTCAAAGCATGTCTCGGAAAGCAACCTGCGCAGACAACGCTTCGATGGAGAATTTCTTTGGGATTTTAAAGCAAGAAATGTATTATGGTGAAGAACTAGTAACCTATGAGGATTTAAAAGGACGGATTGAAGAATATATTCACTGGTACAATCATGACCGGTCAAAAGAAAAATTGGCTGGGATGAGTCCTGTCGAATACCGAACTCACTCCAGCCATTCAGCTGCATAATAAAACTCTAACTTCCGGGGGTAAGCACCTTCTAGCATCCGTTTTTTCGTCCGTTGGGTAAGTTACTCTTCATTCCCATGATCATAAGCGTCACTTGTTTTATATTGTTCAGGGAAATACTTATTCCGTACTTCATCCTTATCCCAATTCCTTTGTCTGCAAGCTGTCGCGAGTTCATCCAAATGTCTCATGATGAATTGCATGTCGAGGTTTTGGAGGCTTTCATAGTCGATCCCTTCCAATATATAGTCTTTAAACGTCCACACCATGCGCTTCGTATCTTCGCTATTGTTTTCCCCTATCATTCTCAATGAACGCAGAATTTCTGAAATAACGGATATGTCCTGCTTCCCGTAATGCCTTAACTGGTAAAAGCTTCTGTATAAGTAATCAGAAAAGGTAGGCTGTTCCAATATGATACGCACATTGTTTTCTTCATCCGATAAATAAGAGCTTGGAAGCTTGTGTTTAGCAAGCTTCGATAGAATGATCCCGATTTCTTCTATACAATTTTTTGCCGTATTCGGATCATTGATTGCTGGGGAAATGGCCCTCAAGGCTATTTCAACCAGTTTCCTGATACCGAGCTCAATATCTTCGATGGGTTCTTTATCTGGTCCGAGTACGAGGTATCCCAAGTAATCCTCTACATCGATGTCTTTATTCGTCGTCCATGCAGTCATGACAGGAGTACCTTCAAGTAAGTATTCACCCGGTGTTTTCACCATCCGGATGATCGCTTTATCTTTAGCAGCTTTACTGATCATCCCTTCTATATTTATCTGCTGTAGATACCCGGATTGCTCACTATACACATATAGGGGTTCGGTATCATCAAACAGGGATTCATTAAAGGTTGGAGGTTCGTCATTAACGGCATTTTTTCTATATAAATAACTATTATCAATTTTTTTATTGGTTTTGATTGTTATGTTATGTATTAAATTACTTACCTTCACCCAATTGGAAACGTGATGCACAAAGTAGACGAAAACAAATAAACAGATAATCGCAACTATGCCGGCAAATGCAGATGAAATATATAATTTTTGTCCAGCTTCATCTTGAAGGAGAACCAATAATGTGATGCAGTACACCACACCTGACACAAAAATGGCTAGAACCCGCTGAGTAGGACGGTCATTAATGAAATTTTGAAGGGTCCTCGGTGAATATTGGGATAAAAAAGTGGTTAACACGACCATAATCGTTGAAAAGGTAATCGTCGTCATGGTCATGATCGATGATGCAATCGTACTGATGATGGTCATGGATAAATCGAAATTCGAGAACAAAACTTTAGGGAACAAAGGATAATCATGCTGACTTAACCACCAATCAAAATAAAAGGTGAGTAGGGAAAGCGCTAATGAGATGAGTGAAAATAAAAATGGTACAAACCAAAAGCTTTTTCGTGCTTTGTTAACAATATGTATATTTAAGTTCATGACGGGGCTCCACCTTACGAAACAGTATGCTATAAGAATATCCTCAAAGCTGTTTCTGTAAACCTTTTCTCTTCTTATGAATCTCAATATAAAAAGGTGGAGTATCGTTCTCCACCTTTTAGAAGTTTGTACTATGCTTCAACTATTTTATAGTTTTTATGATTAACAACTGTTTTTTCTTCCAGTTCAAGGTCACGATAATTCTTCATATACGTCAGATCAACGATAACCGAGTTTTCATTTACTTTTTCTACGATTCCTTTTAATCCTTCTCTAAATTCAATCACATTTCCGATTTCTGCCTTTTTCATGAGAAGTCGCTCCTTTTTGCCAAAATTCTACAAACAATTACTAATATTTTGACGTAAACTCAAGAAAAGGTAAAGAGTTTTCTAAAAATTTCATCAAAAAAATTATTCTTGAGCTTTTCATCCTTTTATATCTACAATAGAGACATTCAGGATGGAGGTTTGGATATGAGTGAAACAGAAATTCTTGAACAATTACAACTATTGCGTACAAGAGAAATTGAAGAAGTAAGGGTGATGAAAGAAGACTTTCTTACTTTTCGATCTGTACTCGTTAAACAAGAGGATTTTAAACAGTTCCGTGGGGTGGCTCAGCATGGCGGAAATATTCTTTATCACTATTTAGATACACCAAGAAGTTAGAGTAAGCGGGGGATAGGATCCTCCGTTTTTTTTTGGTTCATATCCAATATATGAAACACTCTGGGTGTTTAGAATGCATTGCCATTCTACAAACAACGAAGGGTGGTAACCATTACCTGATGAATTTCTGTTTATTCGTTGTTATCTTAGTGGTGAGCGCTAATGAGGAGGTAGAAAGATGATTAAGAAAAGCTTACTAGTAGGGATTGCGGCACTTTCAATTGTTTCATTCTCTACTCAAACTATAGCAGCTGAAGGAGTACACACTGTAGAAAATGGTGAGTCTCTTTGGGATATAGGTAAGGAGAAATCTGTATCTGTCCTTCAACTAAAAAAAGAGAACGATTTGAAATCGAATGAAATTCATCCAGGTCAAACGTTAATTGTACCAGAAAATGAAGTAACAGTTGAAGATCGTGAGTTACTGGCAAAACTGGTTCATGCAGAAGCTAAAGGAGAATCATATGCAGGTAAAGTGGCTGTCGCAACGGTTGTTTTAAACCGGGTGGATTCAACTGAATTCCCAGACTCTATTAAAGAAGTAATCTACCAGGTAGCGAACGGTCATTATGCCTTTTCACCTGTTCAAAATGGTGAAATCAACCAAGCGCCTTCCCAGGAAGCGAGAGATGCTGTTCAAGAGGCATTGGCTTTCAGAGGCCAGGGAAAAGGTTCTCTCTTCTTCTATAATCCTGTAACATCCACAAGCGATTGGATTACCAGTAGAGAAACATTGTTAACCATTGGAAAACACCGCTTCGCAAAATAATCATTACACAGGATTTTTTTAAATAACAAAAATAGCGTTCGGATACTTTTTTCTTTTCTCTACGTGGAATTAATAGTAAAATAGAGTAAAGAAGAAGAGGTGATGTTGATGAATGGGACCATAGTGGCTCGAATTGAAACGGTACGATGGAAGATGATACAATCAGGTATTCGTTTTGGGCTGAGCAGTCCAGTCACCATTCAACTCAGTAAAGAGTTGGATGCCTTAATCAATATTCATCAGCGTAATGATATAAATAAAACGACAAAAAATAAGATCGTACAATAAATAAAAGGATTAACCTTGGAATGTCCCGTCATTTCCTCAGGTTAATCCTTTTCTATATGTCTTAGAGAAGGTTGAGGGCCAGTTGAAAAGGGTATCCTTTTTAGGAAGAATGAATAGGCGAATATGAAAATAATTGAAGACAAAGGGAGATGACAGGAGTGAAAGATAAAATTGTCTGCATAACAGGTGGGGCGAATGGAATCGGTAAAACGCTGGTTGAAGAATTTGCGAAGCAGGGCGCAGTCGTTGAATTTATGGACATGGATGGGGATAAAGGGGAGGAATTATCCCTGAAGCTCAACTCTGAAGGATATTCAACACGGTTTCATGAAGTCAATGTAGGAGTCTATCAACAGGTAAAAGATGTTTTTTCAAAGATGAAAGAAGACCATGGCGTGGTGGACGTACTAATTAACAATGCAGGTGTTTCGAAGTTCATGTCCTTCTGGAAGATGGATCCCGAGGACTGGGACAGCATTCTTTCGTCAAACTTAAGCAGTGTCTTCTATTGCAGTAGAGAAGGGGCAGCTTTAATGAAGAACCGAGGTGGTTGCATCATTAATATGGCCTCTACCAGGGCTTCAATGTCTGAACCGGATACGGAAGCCTACTCTGCAACTAAAGGGGGCATTGTGAGTTTGACTCATTCAATGGCCATTACATTGAGTGAGGTAGGGATCCGGGTGAACTCAATAAGTCCAGGCTGGATTCAAACCGAAGAGTATGATTCATTACGGGACAAGGATCATGACCAGCATCCATCCGGCAGGGTGGGGAAACCTGAAGACATAGCAAGGGCATGCTTATTTCTTGCTCATCCGGATAATGATTTCATAACAGGAGAAAACCTAGTGGTGGATGGTGGAATGACGAGGAAGATGATCTATGAGCATTAACACTTTTCGGGTGATGGCTTAGGTATTCTTGATATTTAAATGAATACTGAAGAACTACCGGTTACGAATCCAAGACAGGGATGGTGACCGGCTTTTTACTGTCCCCCAAAAGGGATATTTTAACAACGAAATATGGTATGATGAGAAAGGATCTATTTTTAGAATATTAGCTGAATATTTACTGTTGTGAACATAAAGGGGGAGCAAAGATGTCAACTATACAAGACATAAAAAAAGAAATGAGCAAAGTCCTGATTGGAAGGGAGAAAGAAATCGAGCTTCTATTGATTGCCTTACTTCAGGAAGGCCACGTCTTGCTCGAGAGCGTACCAGGTACCGGTAAAACACTATTGGCTAAGACTTTTTCACATTGTATTGAAGGAGATTTTAAGCGAATACAATTCACACCCGACGTATTGCCGAGTGATGTAACGGGTATTCAGTTTTTTAATCCTAAGTCTCAAGAATTTGAATTAAGAACGGGGCCGGTTGTCACGAATGTGTTGCTGGCAGATGAAATCAATCGTGCCACTCCGAGAACCCAGGCAAGCTTACTTGAAGTGATGGAAGAGAAGCAAATCACCATTGATGGAGAAACAGTGGCATTACAACCACCTTTTATTGTGGTAGCCACCCAAAATCCAATTGAATCCCAGCAAGGAACGTTCCCACTCCCAGCTGCACAACTGGATCGTTTTTTATTGAAAATTCCATTTGCATACCCCAGCTTTGATGAAGAAAGAAGCATTCTTAAACGTTTTAAATCCGATCGGCCACTAAATACCGTTCAAAAAGTGATGAGTTTAAGCGCAATTCAATCTCTATCAAGTCTTGTAAAAGATGTACACATATCCGAGGACGTTGAATCTTATATTCTGCAAATTACCAGAGGAACGAGAGAGCATGATTGGGTTGAGATAGGAGCTAGTCCACGGGCCAGTTTAGCCCTATTGAAAGCCTCACAGGCCCAGGCATTTATTGAAGGCAGAGATTATGTAAGACCCCAGGACGTTGTTGAGGTTGCACCGTATGTCCTTCAACATAGAGTTCAGTTAACGATAGAAGCATCCTTGACAAGAACACCGGAAGAAGTCATTGCACAAATCATAGAAATGGCAATGCTTCCTGTCGAAGCGAGGCAGGCGCAGTGAACTGGAAGCGGGAAGTAGTCGAGGACCCGTATATATCCATGAGTCTGGTGCTCCTTGTTATTGTCGGGGCAGCAAGTTTCTATGTACAAGCTTATGTTGGATTGGGGATTTTCCTGTTAATCATCCTCTATTATCGCGTTCACCAATGGTATCTCCTGAAAATCGGAGAGGGAGTCATGATTGAAAGATCTCAACGAAGGTTAAGGCTTCATTGTAATGAAGAAGATATCTGGTTGTTTAAGCTTGAAAACAAGGGACTTCCTATTTGGGGAGCTACATTGAAGATGACATTTAAAGATATTGTGGAGCCTACAAAGCATCCATATTCATCCGGCATTGCAAACGAGATCGAGGTTTCCATCCCATTCTCCATTCGAAAAAATGAAGAGGGGCAAATTTCGTTGCCGGTCAGAGGTAAGAGAAGAGGTTTATGTCGTATTACCAATATACACCTTGAGATCCCTCACCTTTTCGGAAGTGGTAAGGTTATCCTGAGTCTAATCGATTCGGTTCAAGCCACCATTATGGTGTTCCCCTCTTCATCCCCTGTCAGGATGGCGGAACATCAGCTTACTTTAAGGCAAGGGGACGTATCTACTCCCCATTCTTTGTTCCATGACCTATTCCATCCCGTAGGAACAAGGGGGTATGTACAGGGAGATCGATTTCAGGACGTGCATTGGAAGGCTTCTGCTCGAACAGGCGAGCTGCAAACGAAAATTTTCGCGCCTGCTACTCAAAAAGAGTGGATGATCGCAATCAATATCTCTGATCGCTATGCCATTACAAGTAAGTTGGAGGAAATCATCAAGCATACAGCTTACCTAATGCAACTTGCCGTGGAACAAAACATTTCTTTCTCACTGGTCTTAAATGTGAGAACACCGGGAGTAACGCCTTACTATTATCTTCCTCCAGGGACAGGGAGGAAGCACCGGCAGAGAGGACTGGAGCTTTTAGCTACCTTATCGACCGATGAATTCACCATGCCATTCCACTTCGTCCTAAAACATTTGTATCTGCAGAGACTGGTACCTTCCGTTTTTATTGTTGCCGGTTCACTTGGGTCAAGGGAAGAGGAGTTATTGCTAACTATCAAGAAAGGCCATCCACATATCTTTAAGCTGAGCTTAGAAGAAAAAGAAGGAGTCGTCACATTATGGAATCGTACGTTGAAAATTCCTTCATAACGAAATATAAACATATGCTTTTTATCAAAATGGGTCTGTATACAGGGATTGATCTTCTGTTTGTACTTTTGCTCATTACGTTTTTATTTACAGGGGACGTCGTATTGAATCAATACGTGCCGGCTTTTTCGATATTGCTGGTGCTGGTATTGACTTACACGGCCATATCCCTCAAATTGGAGAGCTTTCATCATCTTTTATTATATGCAATGTTTGTCTTGGGGATTGGATCTGGAATCTTATTATTCTCCGCGTCCTGGTGGGTTTTGCTTCCTGCAACGATCTTTCTGCATTGGAGAATCAGTTCTTATCTACAGATCAAGGACCCATTCATTGAAGTAAGCAGTGGCAGCGTATTGATTTTTCTTTTTATCTCTGCTGTTTCTTTATTAACGGGATCCATAAGACAGTTGGAAAACACATATCTGGTTTACAGTCTGCTGTTTCTATTATTCGCGTTCATTGGCACCTTCACCTCGTTTCAAAGGATGTTGGCCAGTGAAAATAAAGGAGCAAAGAAGAGTATATACAAGCCGTTTGCCCTCCTTCTCATGGTGTTTGTAAGCGGTGGGATACTGGCAGCTGTTAGTTCAGTGATCAGCAGAGGAATATATTGGCTGCTTGAAAAGGCGTTTTGGCTATTCTCTTTTTTCGTTGACCCGATCTTTAATGGATTGATTAAACTAAGGGATTTGATCATGAAGTTTTTTGAAAGTAACCAGGAAAAGGGAGAAGGCAATAAGCTCGCACAACAGAATCATGATGAATCCCAGTTGCCTGCGTTTGGTGACGGACTTTCTTTTTCATGGGTAGATGAGGCATTGCTGGCCCTGTTGATTTGCTTTGCTATCATTTATTTGTTCAAGAAAAGAAAAACTTCCATAGAATTATTCACGAGTGAGGGTACAACACCTCTCATGATGACCAGGGGAAGTGGTGAGATTCATGTCCATCATAAAAAAGAGAAAGTCTCCTATTCTAAAGCAAGGGATATAATAAGGAAATCGATGGAAAGGTTAGAAGAAGAGGCACATAAGTATGAAGCCGGAAGACTTCCGAATGAAAACGTCCAAGCTTGGTTCTCTAGAATTGAGTTGGAGGGAAATGACCGATTTTACTTTATTTATGAACGTGTGAGATATGGGCGTGGAGTTCCGGAGCAGGATGAAGTGGATTTTTTTACTAGACAAATTCAGCAACACATCCAATACTTGAATACGAGACATGAATGAAGCTGATGCCCGGGGGTTTCTTCCGCGCATCAGCTTTTTTATTTCATGATTCTTTAGGGTATGATAAATGTGATTATATGAGAGGTGAAGATAGTGCTGTTCCAATTAGAAAAAATAATATTTAAAAATATAATAGACATCGATCACATGGAGATATCCTCAAACAAAACAACCTGCCTTATCGGTGAAAGCGGTGCGGGAAAGTCCACCCTTCTGAAGTTATTGAATAAAATGAATACACCAGATGCAGGAAAGGTTTATTATAATGAGACTCCCTTACAAGAGATTGACCCTGTAAAACTTCGAAGAGAAGTAGTGATGATTTCACAAACCCCCTTATTATTCGGGGAAACGGTAGAAGAGAATTTGCAGAAGGGTCTTATGTTTTCAGAGAAGCCCCTTGCCAGTCGTGATGAGCTCATGAAAACCCTGGAAATTGTAAAGCTCGATAAACCTTTGGATGGGCTTGCTGAACGGTTATCCGGAGGGGAAAGACAACGCCTGTCCCTTGGGAGGGTTCTATTGATGAAGCCAAATGTCTATTTATTGGACGAGCCAACCTCGGCCCTGGATGAAGAAACCGAGATCGAAGTAATGAAAAGCTTTATTGAGTGTACGAAAGGGCATGAGGGGACCATTATCATGGTGACTCATTCGATGAATGTTGCCGAGCAGTATGGTGAAGAGACGATAACCCTTTCAAAATAAGTGAAGGAGAGAATGTTAGTGGAAAATGGAATTATTGATATAGAGCTGTGGAGATTTTTAGCTGCGTATGTCTTTGTTCTTCTATTGTTACTTATTGTGAAGTGGCGGGGGATTTCAAGAGAGAAGCAGATTATCCTTGCATCTTTTAGGATGACCCTCCAGCTGATCGTTGCAGGATACATACTGACCTATATTTTTGACAATCCAAGTCCGTGGCTTACATTAAGTATCATTTTGATCATGGAAGCCTTCGCCATCAGGAATATTTTTAAGCAAGTTAAATATGAGATGGATAAGTTACTGAAAGGGATTGCCGCTTTATCTTTACTTATAGGAACACTCATTAGCTTATTCTACTTTAATATGGTGGTCATCCATTTCTCCCCTTGGTACGAACCGAGATATTTCATACCGATTGCGGGAATGATCGTCGGTAATTCCATGACGGGCATCACATTGGGGATCAATACTCTATTAGGGGGATTAAAGGATCAAAGAGAAAAGGTAGAAGGTGCCCTCATGCTTGGGGCAACCCCTAAAGCAGCTTCCAAGACCTATGTAGACAATGCCTTTGATTCAGCAATTCTTCCCACTCTAAATAATATGTTAGGGATGGGAATCATCTTTTTGCCCGGGATGATGACAGGGCAAATCCTTTCCGGGATAAGTCCATTAGTGGCCATCGAGTATCAGATCGCCATACTTTTAGGCATTGTGGGGAGCGTAGCCTTAACAGTCATCATCTTTATTTTATTAGGATATAAGCAATTGTTTACGAAAGATGCCCAATTGAATGTATAGATACCCTATAGCTCTCCCGTTCTAATCTAGTTTTTCCTGCATATGATGTGAAAGAATGGTAGGAAAGGGGAGGGTTCTATTGAATTACCAAACAGAGCAGGCTCTAAGAGTGAAAAGTTTAGCCATTGATGTCATGGAAGAGCTCATGAAAGAGGATGTTAAACATGGGGTGCAAGAATTAAAACAGCTTTCAGAATTATTCTCTCGATGCATATGTGACTTAGTGAACGTATATACAAACACGTCTGAAGATCATGAAATGACACTGAAAGGCACGGTCATAAAAGCAAAAATCGGCTACAATATCATGAAAGCCAAATCACAAATCATAGAAAAAGAATAGTATTGCAATGACACAACTGACTCATACTAAAGACTCCACCTCCTATTCGGAATGGAGTCTTTAGTATGAGTCAGTTTTTTATTTTGAATCAAAAACATTCATGATTTTTACATAAATAGGTTCATAACAGTGGCAAATTTATGAAATACTAAAAAAATCAAGCTTTACAATTGTGTATATCCTCATTGCATGCTATTCTTTTTTATTGAACAGCTTTATAGGAAGAATGGATTAATCACTAGAAATAGTTGACGTTTTCTTCATAATCCATTACTTTTATGAAGCAACCAAAAACAAGATAAATTAAGGAGTCGATTCACATGGCACAAAAAACATTTACAGTTACAGCTGAAACAGGAATTCATGCTCGTCCGGCAACTCTACTAGTTCAAACGGCAAGCAAATTCGACAGCGATGTACATCTAGAATACAAAGAAAAGAAAGTCAACTTAAAATCAATCATGGGTGTTATGTCTTTAGGTGTAGGTAAAGGTGCAGATATCACAATCATTACTGAAGGTAGCGACGAAGAAGAAGCATTAAACAGCTTACAGGAAACACTGAATAAAGAAGGTTTAGCTGAGTAATGTCTAGTCTCTTAAAAGGAATTGCGGCATCAAATGGCATTGCTATAGCGAAAGCGTATCGCTTAGTTGAACCTGACCTAAGCTTTGAAAAGAAAAGCGTAGACAATGCTGAAAAGGAAGTATCACGCTTCCAGGAAGCCATTGCGACATCCAAGTCTGAGCTTGAAGCGATCCGTGATAAAGCGAGAGTTGATTTAGGGGAAGATAAAGCTCAAATCTTTGAAGCGCATCTTCTTGTCTTAAGCGACCCGGAACTACTTACACCAATTGAAGACAAAGTCAAATCAGAAAATGTAAACGCTGAATTCGCACTGAAAGAAACAGCGGATATGTTTGTATCCATGTTTGAATCAATGGATAATGAATACATGAAAGAACGTGCCGCGGATATCCGTGACGTGACGAAACGTGTCCTATCACACCTGCTGGGAGTGCAAATTGCGAACCCTAGCATGGTAACAGAAGAGGTTATTGTAATCGCAGAGGACCTGACTCCTTCTGATACGGCACAATTAAACCGTGAATTTGTAAAAGGTTTTACAACAGATATCGGTGGAAGAACATCTCACTCGGCCATTATGGCCCGTTCAATGGAGATCCCGGCTGTAGTGGGGACCAAATCCATTACTTCATCTGTTGAAAATGGTGATATGATCATCGTTGACGGATTAAATGGTGAAGTACATATTAATCCGACTCCTGAAGTCATCGAAGAGTATAAGAAAGAACATGCCCGTTATGAAGAACAAAAAGCTGAATGGGCGAAGCTTGTGAATGAACCAACTGTGTCCAAGGATGGTGAGCATGTCGAACTTGCTGCCAACATTGGGACACCTAAGGATCTGGAAGGGGTAATCAATCACGGCGGAGAAGGTGTAGGTCTGTATCGTACAGAATTCCTATACATGGGTCGTGACGAATTACCGTCTGAAGACGAGCAATACGAAGCGTATAAGGCTGTATTAGAAGGCATGGAAGGGAAACCTGTAGTGGTTCGTACCCTTGACATCGGTGGAGATAAAGAGCTTCCTTACTTAAATCTGCCAAAAGAAATGAATCCATTTCTTGGGTATCGCGCAATCCGACTTTGTCTGGACGAACAGGATATCTTCCGTACTCAGATTAGAGCGTTATTGAAGGCAAGCCCATTCGGAAACCTGAAAATCATGTTCCCGATGATTTCAAATCTTCAAGAGTTCAGGGAAGCGAAATCCATCCTTGAAGAAGAGAAAAAAGCTCTTCTTGAGAATGGGACAAACGTAGCCGATCACATTGAAGTGGGAATCATGGTCGAAATTCCATCAACAGCCGTAATGGCGGATGTTTTTGCCAAGGAAGTTGATTTCTTCTCTATCGGAACCAATGACCTGATTCAGTACACTATGGCTGCCGACCGCATGAACGAGCGGGTTTCCTACTTATATCAACCGTATAACCCAGCCATTTTACGCCTTGTCAAAATGGTGATTGATGCGGCTCACAAAGAAGGCAAATGGGCAGGTATGTGTGGTGAAATGGCTGGAGATGAGATTGCTGTACCGATCTTACTTGGATTAGGTTTGGATGAGTTCTCTATGAGTGCTACATCGATCTTGCGCGCACGTTCTCAAATCCGTCAATTGAACCGTTCGGAAATGAAAAAACTGGCAGAACAAGCACTACAATTAGATACCAATGATGCTGTTATTTCTGCAGTGAAAAAAGCGACATCAATGGAATAATTTTTGGTTTAGATGGTGGAAATGGGGGTATTATATCTGTGAAGAATAAGGCACACCCTTTGGGCCTTTTTATTCTCATTTCCCCCTTTCTTGTGGATTGAAGGAACTTGTTGTTCTTTCAATCCCTTTTTTCTTTTTCATGGTGGTACATCAATTTGCGGAACATGCTATTACCTTGAACTTTTAAAGGGATTTCTCCATTCCATTAAAACACCATAATCACATGATTCTTCATCCTCCAGGTACCCTTTAACCGCTTTTAATGGGGTGCGTCCTGTTTGAAGAAGGAACGTTATGACGGGATCCTTGTATTCTCCACTTATTAATTTCTCTATATATTCCTCAATCGGAACATTTTTGGCCACTTTATGATAGGTAGGAATCCGACCGCCTCCAAGCAATCGATCCAATTGTAAATGCACCACGATCTCAAACATTGCATTCATAAGAACTTTTCCAAGCTTAAATCCCCGATAGGCCGGGTCGATACATAAATCTACCACATACAACGTATTTCCATTTTCATTGTGCGTCCTGATATATCCATTATCGGTTATATTTTCCCACGTATGATGCGGCTCTAACGGATCAAAGTCGACGATCAAGCTGGTCATGCTTCCCGCTAATTTACCGTCTACTTCCACACACAAAGCCCCAAGAGGGAAATGAGTCAAGTGATGTTCGAGCTGATCTTGATTCCACCATAATTCCGACGGGAAAGGAGGTGGAAAAGCTCTTTTTTGAACGGATATCAAATCTCTGAAATCCTCTTTGTGGTAATTTCTTATAACGGCTTTATGAATCTGGCTGTTTCTGAAAACGTACTGTTCTTTCACATACATGTCAGAACCTCATTTCTCAGAATTTACTTGTTCATTATACGTTATGAAAGCGCTTTTTTAAAGTGTTTTACTGAAATAACTTTTTCCTGAAAAAAATTTGAATTTTTTTTTGAAGGGCGGTTTATCATTCTGGAAAGCGGGTATTCTATAATTAAGCATGAAATTGGAGATTAATTTCTCACTAACACCCCCTTTTCCTTTTTTTTTTGAACCAACCCAGTTAAATGGTTGGTTCTTTTTTTTGCTCTTTTATCGGGGCAGTTGATTCGTATAGCGAAAAAGAAGAAAGCGAATAATAATCCTATGCTGATCCATCTAAGGATAAGCATGATCAATAAAAGGGGTGTAAAACTAATGGCGAAACGTACAAAAAAGAATGATCCACAGCAGAAGAACAAAAAAGGATTCGACTCTTCTAAGATCAATGCGGAATTTGCCCACGAAATCGGAAGTGCGGCAACAAACAAAATACACAAAGACAAAGCCAAAAAAGAAAAAGCATCTAAAAATAACGGTGAATATAAAGGGTAAACATGAAGAGGGACGGACCTTGCTATACAAGGTCCGTCCCTCTCGTCAGGTTTGGATGAAGGATTGGATACGGTCAAGCCCTTCTGTCAGCTGGTCCATGGAGCAGGCATAGGATAGGCGGAAGTATCCTTCGCCGAACTGGGAAAAAGCATCTCCAGGAACGACAGCCACCTTCTTTTCTTGGGCAAGGGCCAACGAGAAATCAAATGAATTCAAAAGAATCCGCTCTGGTATCCTGACGAAAAAGTAGAAGGCTCCGTCAGGTTTGACGATTCCTTCAAATCCCATCCCGATTAATCGGTTGTAAACATAGTCCCTTCGTTTTTTATATTCTTTCTTCATATCTGCCGCATCATCTCTTCCGACTGTAAGAGCTTCATAGGCAGCTTTCTGGGAGACGGAAGAAGCACAGGATACATTGTACTGGTGAACCTTTAGAAGATGCTTAGAAATCGATTCTGGAGCGAATACCAGCCCGATTCTCCAACCGGTCATGCTATGTGATTTAGATAAACCATTGACGACGATGGTTTGTTCTCTTAAATATTCTGCAATTGAATGATGGGAATCATCGAAGGTCAGTTCACTGTAAATCTCATCGGCCAACACAAAGATATTTCTATCTTTAAGCAAATCGGCAATCTCTTTCAATTCTGCCTTTGATAGGCTTACCCCAGTAGGATTGGATGGATAAGGCAATATAACACATTTGGTTGAAGGAGTTAAGCTACCCTCAATGAGAGCGGCATCCAATTTAAAATCATTTTGTGTGATATCTATCTGTACGGGATTAGCACCACAAAGTTTAATGATTGGCTCATAGCCTGGGTACACCGGTCCCGGCAAAAGGCAGTCATCTCCTTCGCAAAGGATTGTTCGAAGGATCACATCGATCCCCTGAGAAGCGCCGTTTGTGACTATCACCTCATTTACAGGGTTATAATGTACATTATATTTTTCTTTCACATATGAAGCCGCTGCTTCCCGTAACTCTAGAAATCCTGCATTATGTGTATACGAAGTGAAGTCATCCTCAATGGCAGCCTTACCCGCATCTTTAATATGAAGTGGGGTAGGGAAATCGGGCTGACCGATTGTCAGAGAGATTATGTCGTCTATGTCTGCCACCATATTAAAAAACTTTCGTATCCCTGAAATCTGGATGTCCTTGACCCTAGGGTTTATATACTGTTCCAATATGTACACCTACTTTAATAATTTGATTCATATTTTATCATTAATCTCAGCTTTTACGTAGTGATTTTGTTTGAATGGTGAAGAAAGAGGGAAAGGATAAAAAGTAAATAAGTGTCAGTTAGGGAGAGCCAAATGATTCGTACGAGTATTGTTATGGAAAATGGGGAAATTGAACATAATGTTCCCTTATCCAGAATTAAGGAAAAAGCGGTTAAATGGTATTGGGTGGATTTTTCAGAGCCAACCAGCAAGGATATTCGGTTACTTAAGCTGTATTTTCGTTTCCATCCACTTGCGATAGAGGATTGCCTGGACGATTTCAGTCAGCGGGCCAAGCTCGATTTTTATGATCAATACATATTTGTCCTTCTGCATGCCATTAATAAGAAAACGCTGGATTCACACGAAGTGAATATGTTCGTAAACTCCAGTTTTATTGTTACATTTCATAAACAGCCTGTCATGGAAATAAATAATGTATGGGAAAAAGTCCATCAAGAAGGGGATCAACTCAGTCCTTTTAAGGTCATGCATGGAATTGTCGACCGGTTAGTGGATGATTATTTTCCGCTTGTTTATGGTATTGAAGATCGGCTCAATACAATTGAAGATAATACAAATGAAGAGGCTGATAGTGATCTGATGGATGAATTATTCGATATTCGTCATGATATGTCAAAGTTAAGAAGAACCCTCGTACCCATGCGGGATTTATTATATCGGATCAGCAATTCCGGAAGATTGAATGCATTGAAGGAAGAGCAGCTCTATTTCAATGATGTGTATGATCATTTAATCAAGCTTGTCGAGATGCTTGAATCGTATCGTGAATTCTCATCAGATATCAGGGATAATTATTTATCCATCAATTCAGATAAAATGAATAACATCATGATGACATTGACCGTCATTACGACGATATTTATGCCTCTTACGTTTATAGCGGGTTTATATGGGATGAACTTCGCCTATATGCCGGAACTGGATGAGCGAAGCGGTTACTTTATCGTTCTTGGAGTAATGGGCATAATAGCACTGGTCATGTTTGGGTTCTTTATGAAAATCGGCTGGCTCAGATTCGGCTTGAAAAAACGGAGAAAACGAAGAAGGCTTCTCCGCTTGAAATAAGTAGGCTAAAAAAGCACTGACTTCTTAGGAAGACACTGCTTCTTTACGATTCTATCTTCTCATAAGCCAGCCTTTTTCAACCCCCATTTCAACCCATTCGTTTATTTGAGCATAAATCCGGGGAGAAGCTTCCTTAATCCAAGCATTACGGTTTAAAACCTGATGAGCGTAAATCGTATGTTCCATCCACGACTTTCCTTCTGTCGAAATATTTAAGAGAAGAGGTTGAATGTGGTCAATGATCGCAGCGTAAAGAGCTTCATTGGTCTTTCCTTCTTCAAACTCATCCCACAGGGAGCGGTATTCGGTTCTCGTCTTTTCAGGAAGCAATCCAAAGATTCGATCAGCAGCAAGCTCTTCCCGTTCTCTCTTGTCCTCATAACCGCCTTCATCAAACGCGTAAGTATCACCTGCATCAATTTCCACAATGTCATGAAGAAGAAGCATCTGAATGGAGGTGAACAGTTCTGTTTCATGGTTTTTCTCATACACTTCAAATAAGGTCATCGCCATCACACATACGTGCCAGGAATGCTCGCCGCTATTTTCTTTGCGGCTTTGGTCACTTATGTATGTACGGCGTTCGATCGTCTTTAGTTTGTCTACCTCTTTAATGAAATTGATCATATCAGCTAACATGCCATACCCTCCTATGGTTATTCTCCTCTTCATTATGAGGAGGGGAAAGGGAACTTGCAAATTGCTGATAGTCCTTAATATGGGGACGTGGTCCCGAAAGAAATGTATTTTCAGGTAATATCCCTGTAAACGGTAGATTTTTTTAAGAAAAAACGTTATATTGGTTGAGGACAATTAGAAGAAGAACTGGGACAAAAAATGCGTCCCGAGAGGTTCTAGCACAACCCTCTATAAAAAACTAAGGAAAACGGCATCCTTAGGTGCCGTTATTTTTTGTTAATGACGGCTTAAAAGCCAATATTATAGGGTATTACAGAATCTCTTTCTTCTTTTCATGGCTAAAGAGCCTGTAGAAAAGAAAGGAGAACCTTTATGAACACAGAGAAATCATTAGTCGTTTTCAGCGGAGGTCAAGATAGTACAACGTGTTTGTTTTGGGCTAAGCAACAATTTAAAGAAGTAGAAGCGGTGACATTTAACTATGGTCAGAGACATGTTGCAGAGCTGGACTGTGCAAAAGAGATTGCAGAGGACCTGAATGTACCTCACCATGTATTAGATATGAGTTTATTGAATCAACTGGCACCAAGTGCATTAACACGGGCTGATGAAGAAATCACCCATCGGGATGGTGAATTGCCCTCTACCTTTGTTCCTGGAAGAAACCTATTATTCTTATCATTTGCCGGGATACTGGCGAAGCAGATTGGTGCGAAGCATATTGTAACGGGAGTATGTGAAACAGATTTTAGCGGGTATCCGGATTGCCGGGATATTTTTGTGAAATCCTTGAATGTTTCCCTCAATCTATCTATGGATGATCAGTTTGTGATTCATACCCCACTCATGTGGATCAATAAAGCACAAACGTGGGAAATGGCCGATAGGTTAGGGGCTTTCCAATATGTTCAGGAAAATACCCTTACTTGCTATAATGGGATAAAAGGCAGCGGGTGCGGTGAGTGCCCTGCATGTGAGCTTAGACAAAAAGGGCTGGAAGAATATAAAAGTGCAAAAAAAGGGGGAGAGTGAAGATGATACAACAAATCTACCCGACTCCTGACCACTCTTATGAATTTGAATTAAATAAAGATATGCATTTTGCGGCAGCCCATTATATACCACATGCAGATGCAGGAAGCTGTCAGGATATCCATGGTCATACCTACTTTGCCAATATTACTATTGGTGGCGATCAGCTCGATGATTCCGGGTTTCTTATCAATTTCCAACACATCAAGAAGCTGATTCATAAGCGCTTTGATCATAAGGTCATGAACGAAGATAAATTGTTTTCTTCAGTGAATGGGGATATGTTCCCGACCACTGAAGTTGTAGCGAAAGTGATGTGGGAAATCATTCAGACTCATTTAGATACACTCCCACACCAACCTAAGTGCCTTCAAGTGTTTTTAAGAGAAACACCGACAAGTTACGTCATTTACAGACCAAAGGGGAGAAAATCATGAAGAAAATCCCCGTACTAGAAGTATTTGGTCCAACCGTTCAAGGTGAAGGTATGGTAATTGGTCAAAAGACGATGTTTGTCCGAACTGCCGGATGTGATTATAGCTGTGCATGGTGTGACTCTGCATTTACGTGGGATGGTTCTGCCAAAGAGGAGATACAGCTTATGACGGCTGAGGAAGTGTGGAACAGACTAAAGGAAGTTGGCGGAAATAAGTTTTCCCATGTAACCATTTCCGGCGGGAATCCTGCTCTATTGGCTCATTTGAAGGAGCTTATCGAAATCTTAAAGGAGAATGGTATTGCTTCGGCCTTAGAGACTCAAGGAAGCCGCTGGCAGGATTGGTTCTATGATATAGATGATCTCACTCTTTCTCCAAAGCCACCCAGTTCGAAAATGGATACTGACTTTGAGATGCTGGATCATATCGTTCATCGTTTAAGTGAAAATCGCTCACAATTCAGCTTAAAAGTAGTTGTCTTTGATGATCTGGACTTAGAATATGCCACAGAAATTCATAGACGATATCCCCATGTTCCCTTCTATATCCAGACAGGTAATCCTTCTGTTACAGAAGGAGATACAGCTAAATTGGTGTCGAACTTATTATTGGATTATGAGACACTCATTGAAAAGGTCTGCGATAGGGAAGAATTAAATCACGTGCGGGTACTACCGCAATTGCATACCTTGGTATGGGGGAACAAGCGTGGAGTATAAGGAAAAAGCGATTGAAGGGGAGTCCTTCAATCGCTTTTTTTCTTTTTATTTCCTTGGATTTTCATCATGTTCCTGTCTTATTCTCCTTTGACCTTCTATGTAAGAAAGTTCAGAGGGTTCATCCTTTCCATCCACGTTCTTACCCAAGGCAATAATGGGAAGGTTGTTCTGTGAGGGGAGAATGTGGTCACTTATTTCATCGAAATCAGGCAACTTATTCTCTAAGTATCTTCGGTCGGTCATATCAACACCTCCTCTTCTTAGTATGTATAGGGATTCATTTTCTATTACTTTTTAGGTCACATATAGATAGCAGAACGGGACTGCCGACTTTTTTCATGTTTACCTTTAAACATGTTTCTCAATTGTTCGATATAAGAAGAGTAAGGTAAATACTCATGTTTGTATGGAAGGACGAGAAACAATTGAATCAAATAAACGGTATTCTTCTTGAAAGTGGAACCAACGAACTTGAAATAGTTGAATTTGAAGTTCAAAACAATAAATTTGGTATAAATGTAATTAAGGTGAAGGAAATTATCGAGCCTACCCCAGTTATCCCAATCCCTCATTCCCACCATAATGTGAAAGGACTCATTCAATTGAGGGGAGAGGTTCTTCCAGTTATTGATATGGCAAGGGTGCTTGGTGTGGAAGGGGAGGAAACATCCAAATCAAAGTATATTGTTGCTGAGTTTAATCAACAGAAGGTCATTTTTCTTGTCCATAACGTAACTCAAATACATCGGATTTCCTGGAATCAAATTGATAAGCCTTCAGAAATGTACTCAGGGGTTCATTCCGGAATAATAGGAGTCATCAAGCGAAACGAGTCAATGATATTGTTATTGGACTTTGAGAGTATTATGCAGGAAATCAATCCTGAAACAGGGATCCGGGTGGAACAAGTGAAGAAGTTAGGGCAAAGGGAGAGAAGGAATAAGAAGATTGTTGCAGCAGAGGATTCTCCTCTAATCCGTAAGCTTTTGAATGATACATTGAGTGAAGCAGGATATGAAGAAGTGGAGTTTTTTGAAAATGGAGCCGATGCATTCAACTATCTGGAGTCACTGGTCGAAGGGAATCAAGATATTGAAAAGACTGTCCAGCTTGTGTTAACAGATATTGAAATGCCGCAAATGGATGGTCATCATTTGACCAAAAAAATAAAGAGTCATTCTAAGCTAAATAAACTGCCTGTAATCATTTTTTCTTCACTTATTACAAATGATTTAAAACATAAAGGTGAAACCGTCGGAGCAGAAGATCAAGTCAGTAAACCGGGGATTGCTGACCTGATCATGAAAATCGATCAACACATATTGTAGAAGCAAGGAATAAGAAAGATACATAAAAGGGTTCCGGCATTTGGCCGGAACCCTTGAGAAGATATATGCGTTAATATATTAAAACCATCGACCATTAAAAGAAGCTATCGCCCAACTTTTTGAAGACGGGCTTTTGATAATTGTTCTTTCCCGGCTTTCGAGGCTTTTCATTCTGTTCGGACATTCCTGTATATTGTTCTAAAATCCCTTTTGCCTGCTGAAGTCCCATCTTACATCTAGGATTTCTTAAAGATTGATTAAGTGAACCAAGGTGAGGCAGTGCCTTAAAATCCTCTTTTGATGGTGGGATATGGAAGGTATAATCCCCGCAATCAATCAATACGTCAGATTGTTGTTGACTGTTCTTTGGATTGTTGGAGAAGTGAAGTCCAACTTTCTTCGCTTTACCTTCCCGGATCATTTTCATTAAGGCTCGTTTTTTTAATGAATATAAGTATTTTGGATTACCTGCTGTTTTCGCATGACGGTTCACAGTGAAAATAGCTTGAGAGAGGGTGATTACGGATGTGGAAGAAGGGGTGGATTTACTAGTATTCCTCAAGTTATTGGCTCCTTTCCAATGTATTAATCTCCATTATACCTCCTTTTTCTGGTATTGGAAAGGTACGGTGGGGAGTTTCTTGTTGAAAGATAAGTATATTTTAGACGGGGTTCTTTCTAAATATAACATTAATTTATGCGGGGAAAGGGGTAACCGGGCCGGCGTTGTTGAGAGTAAATATCAGAAGGCTCAACCTAAAGAATGTAACCCATACATTTTCAGGTGAGCCTTTTGATTATCTTTGGGGGTATATATTTATATTCTCTGTAAAGTTGTATGGTGAAGATTGAAAATTATTTCCTCCATAGGGTTGTTGGTAAGCAGGATAAGGATACCCTCCGTATGGTGGATAAGGTGGATAGCAAGCGGGACCGTAGCAAGGTCTGTTGAAAAGGAACGGGCTAATGGCCAATCCTGCTAAACCACCTGCTAAAAACGGTAATCCAAAGAAGGGGAAGAAGCGTTGATCTCCTCCTCTATACTGTGGGTAACTCTCATATGGGTAATATGCATGTCGATACATTAAACAAAAAACCTCCTCTCTCTATTCACTTTAGTGTATGGTCCATATTCGAACTGCGCGCCTGTCTCACATATAATGGGCAGTCGAATCGAGTATCCATACGGGTCTAAAGTAATAAAACGTGAAGAAAATAATGAATATTCTTACAGGAATGTAGGAAATTCCTGGTTTAACTAGTAAAATATAATCAGGATACTTGATGTGGAAAATGACAGAAGCCTAAGAGGATGAAGAATCCATGAAATGGACAACCATTAATAATACTATCGGTCAAGATCAAGAGGTGCTTGACACTGTTTTGAAGGAACTAATTTTAGATCACATTCATGATATGATTTTCATTATGAAGGTTGAAGAGGGGCCTGCTTTCAGGTACCTGTACATAAATGAATCTGCTAGAAGGTACACGTCTATTCATAATGAGGATATGGGGCGATTATTGGAGGAAGTTGTTTCATGTGAGATGGCTACTGACATACAGAAGAAATACACCAAACTTGTGCTATCAGGAGAGAAGATCATCTATCAGGATACGTTTTTCCATTTGAATGGAAGCCAAGTGGTAAACGAATCGATTCTCACACCCATAAAGAATGAAAGTGGAAAAGTAGAGTACGTGGTTTCCATAACAAGAGATATTACTTCGTCCATTGCAGAGAAGAAGAAATTAGTAAAAGCGAAAGAACGATACAAGTCCATTATTGAACATAATCTGGATGCCATATTTATTCTGGATTCACATGGGTTCATCAAAGAGTCCAACGGAGCAGGATGCTCATTAACCGGCTATTTGAAAGAAACCTTGGTGAACATGAGAATCTATGATTTGTTTCACTCTCAAAATGAGAACACCCTAACCGGTTCACTTGTTCAAACCTTAAAAGGAACGCCCTCCTCCATTGAACATTGCCTACTACTAAACGAAGCAGGAGAAGAGAAGATAACTCAATTAAAAATGATTCCCATCGTTGTAGAAGAAAAGTGTGATGGTTGTTATATTATCGTGAAGGATATAACCAAGCACCATGAACAGAATGAAATGATTCATTATATGGCTCTTCACGATCAATTAACGGGTCTTTGGAACAGGAAAGCATTGGATGATCATGTCCCTTTAATCATTCATAATATGGAAGAAAGAGGTGTAGAGCTCTCGCTTTTATACTTGGACTTAGATCGGTTTAAATTTGTAAATGATACTCTTGGTTTAAAGGGAGGCGACCGTTTTCTAAAAAAAATCACAGAGCGTTTGGTAACTCTTACGAACGAAGAATGTCTATTGTACAGGCAAGGCGGTGATGAATTCATCTTTCTATTGAAGAATAGTAATGTTGAAGATACTAAAACGAAGGCGAAGGAAATCTTAGCGCTGTTCATAGACTCTTTTACTATTGATGAGCAGGAATTTTACATCTCACCTTCGATTGGAATCAGTCGTTATCCTGCAGATGGATATGATTCTAATTCACTCATTCAAAAAGCTGCTCAAGCTCTCTTTGAAGTAAAAGAAAAAGGGAGAGCCCATTATCGCTTTTACCAAACGCATATGAAATCAAGCTTTCCTAATTATATCATTATGGAATCCCACTTACGAAAAGCCATTGAAAAGGGAGAGCTGTATGTCCATTATCAACCACAGGTGAATTTATCGACTGGCACCATCGATAGCTTCGAAGCGTTAATTCGCTGGAACAACCGTAAATTTGGGTTTGTATCACCGGCACAGTTTATTCCCTTGGCAGAAGAAACGGGCTTGATTCATCAGATTGGTGAATGGGTATTGGAGCAAGTATGCTTACAATTGCAAAAATGGAGAAAAAAAGGGTACAGGACAGTGCGTGTAGCTATCAACATTTCCCCTAAGCAATTTCTACAGGAGCAATTGGTGGATACAATTGATTTCTATTTATCAACGTATAATATTCCCGCTTCCTGCATAGAAATTGAAATTACGGAGGGAGCCATGCAAGACACTCAACAAACATTGAAAATGCTGAAAAAGCTAAAAAATCTGGGTGTATACATTTCTGTTGACGATTTTGGGACCGGATATTCTTCACTTCATTATTTAAAGCGATTTCCAATCGACATATTAAAGATCGACCAATCCTTTGTGAAGGAAATAGGAATGAATCAGAAGGACTCTGCCATAACGACTACCATCATACACCTTGCACATAGTCTGGGACTGGAAGTGATTGCAGAAGGTGTAGAAAGGGAGGGACAAGTCGACTTTCTTAAAGAGGCAAACTGCCAAAAAGCTCAAGGGTACTTCTTTAGTAAACCGATTTGCCCAAAGGAAATCGAGGAACAGCAATTTGTTCTTATGTAACGTTCTTGTCCAACTATTTGAGGCAACCTGTCATTTAAATTGAAGATACGTTTTTATTTTCATGCTTTTTCACGTACGTCTACTAAATGCGATGAAATGTTTGACAGAGTAGTTCCTATGACTTATTTTAAAGTGAGGAGAGTAAAAGATTCATAGACTGGAAGCGATAAGATCGCACCCAAAGTGAATCAGAGTTCCGAATGCTTTATGAAGGAGAGGGATTATGAAAAAGACAAAACGTATGGAAATCCTATTTCTCCCTACCGATAGAGGAACGATTAAAGTATATGTATATGGCTTTAAATCTCCTCGATCTTTAGGCCAGGTAGTTGTTTCATATAATAATGTTTCAATTGAAGCAAAAGGATATAAGAGAAATAAAACCATTATTAAGGCGTTGGCGCAATTACACGATACCATTGTTAACAACCCGGATGGTTGATTTATCAGGCTGATTTTTTAAGAAAAAGATATTTTCTTAAAAATCAGTCTTTTTTTATCGTTTAAATGGTTGTAATGCATCTCTATATGATAAAATTGTGAGTGAGCATTCATTCATTAATGAGGGGGAGTTACATATGGGAGAACAACAAGTTGTAATTGTAACAGGCGGTTCGAATGGTATGGGGAAATATATGGCGAAGCGCTTTGTAGAGTCTGGCGCAAGCGTCGTCGTAACAGGGAGAAATGAAGAACGGCTTCAATCGGTGAAAGAAGAGTTTTCTTCTCTTAAAGGAAGTATAGAAGTATTTCAAATGGATGTAAGGGAACAAGAACACGTCAAGGCCATGGTTGAATTTACTGCAGGGAAATTCGGCAAAATTGATGTGCTCATAAACAATGCAGCAGGAAATTTTATTTGTCCGGCGGAAAAGCTAACTCCTAATGGCTGGAAATCTGTTATTGATATCGTCCTTAATGGAACGTTCCTTTGCTCACATGCTGTAGGGAATTATTGGATTGAGCACAAACAAAAGGGATCCATTATAAATATGGTTGCCACTTACGCCTGGAATGCAGGTGCAGGTGTGGCTCATTCAGCTGCAGCAAAAGCTGGGGTTTTATCGTTAACGCGCACGCTCGCCGTCGAGTGGGGCCATAAATACGGTATTCGTACAAATGCCATTGCACCTGGACCAATTGAAAGAACCGGTGGGGCAGAGAAACTTTGGATTTCTGATGAGGCAGCGAAAAGAACGATTGATAGCGTCCCGTTAAAACGGTTAGGGACACCGGAAGAAATCGCCGGCCTTGCTTATTTTATTGCGTCAGATCAAGCGGCGTATATAAACGGAGAATGCATTACAATGGATGGGGGCCAATGGCTTAATCAATTTCCATTCTAAAAAAGCATGAACAAATGATTAAAAGCTTTCCCCTATATGTCTAGACGACAGTGCAGGGAAAGCTTTTTTTTATGTGTTTTCAATTCCACTGTATAGTTGTGTTATAATTATGCAAAAAAACATGAGTAATGGTGGGGGAGTGCGTATGGACGCATTAGAAGTGTTAACCAATATTGAAAAAGTGATTCCGTACTTTCAACCAATTTTCAGTGCGGATGAACATAAAATCATCGGCTACGAGGTATTAGGGAGAATAGAAGTCGATGAAGGAACAATCGAGAGTCTTGGTCCATTTTTTGGAGATGAAGAAATACCGGATGAATATAAAGTTGAAGTGGACGAACGAATAACCAGGCTTGCTCTAAACAAGTTTTTACGTGAGGGACAAGAGGGGTACATCTTTCTAAACCGTGATGCAAGGCTATTGATGCTTGACCATGGAGAATCCTTACTTGATCTCCTCCAGGAATACGAAAAAAAGGGATTGAATTTGAACCGGACAGTCATTGAGCTGTCTGAAAAAACCTTTTCAGGGGATTTCGATCAGCTGGTCCATTTGCTTCTATATTACAAAACATATGGGATTAAAATCGCAATCGATAATGTCGGCGGTAATAGCGGTCAGTTGGATCGGCTATCGCAATTCTCACCGGATATATTAAAGGTGGATTTATTCCAGCTTCGAAATGATGCGGGTAATAAAGTATACAAAGATATATTGTACAGTTTGTCGGTGCTTGCCAGAAAAATCGGAGCTTCCCTCTTATTTGAAAATATCGAAATCAACTTTCAGCTGCAGTTTGCCTGGTTGAACGGCGGCCGTTATTATCAAGGATTTTATCTTCAGCACCCGTCAGCCTCATTTTTGAAACCCGATCTCCTAAAAGAAAAGCTGAAGGAAAAATGCCAGGACTATATTCGATATGAGAAGAAGCATCTTGAAGCAGGGTATGAATTCGCAGATGTCCTGCACAAAGAAATCAGTCAAAATCTGCTTATGATAAAAAAACAGAGCACTGAATTCGATGATATACTTTTTGAGTTAGGGAAGAATTTTACACATAAATGCTTCAGGCTGTACATTTGTGATGAAAATGGCTTCCAAGTGACTAGTAACGTAGTAAAAGTTGATCAAAAATGGAGGATCGAACCAAGGTACAAAGGGAAGAACTGGAGCTGGCGTCCTTACTTTCTGGAAAATATCATTCGTATGAGGATCAATAAGAAAGGTTTATTATCGGACATTTACAGCGATATTGATTCAGGAGAATCGATCCGGACCTATTCGTTTCCATTTGGCAATGGCTTATATTTATTTATGGATCTTTCATATGAATTTTTATTCGAGGAAGATGGTTTGATTTTTTAAATCCCCAGGTATCCCTCTGTCAGATTCGCCTTATGCTAGTCGGGCCTGATCGAGCCGCCTCCGCTTTTCGCTATGTCCAGCTCCAGGGGCTTGGGGCTCGAGGTCATAAGCCAAGTAACCCAAAAAGGCAAAGAGCGCCTTTCCGGGTTACTCGTCTTATGCTTGTCGCCCCAGGGCGAGCCCCTTCCGCTTTTCGATATGTCCAGCTCCGGCGGCTAGTCCCTCGAGGTCATAAGTCAAAGCAACCAAAAAGGCAAAGTGCGCCTTTCCGGTTGCTTCGCCTTATGCTTGTCGGGCCTGAACAAGCCGCCTCCGCTTTTCTTGTATAGCCTTTTCCTATTGGGACAAATTATTCTTAAGGACATTATGTAAGGAGGGGCTATGATGAGTATATATATGATTGTGCTTGCCCTGATTGTAATAGGGATAGCCGGTTATTCTTTGGTGTATACCTTTAAATTGGCTGGCCAGGAGAAGAGGCTGAAGGGTGAGTATGACACAGATATTCCGGATGTTGTGAAGGAACATCCTTATATCCGGAATCCTATTTTCTTGTCTATTTTAATTGCAACCATTCTAATTACACTGTTCATTATATATTGGTCCGTTCGCTATTTATCATAATTAAAGGGGTGCCGCATGTAATAATGCGGCACCCCTTTTTGGGTAAATGTACCATTGATTTTTGTGTTTGACTGTCATTAATAGGGGGAATTTTACAACCAAACCAAAATATATGTCAGTCCTTGTTAGGATTTAACGAACAAATGATAACCTATCGACAATTTTCCATTGCTACAATATTTTCAACAAGCATATTAAGGGAGGGAAAGCATATGGAAAAGAAAAAATTATGGCTATTATTTCTTATTATAGGGCTCGTTACAGCGGCATGTGGACATGTCAGTCAAACCCAAGCATCTGAATTTTCTAAAGAAAACGCATTGTCTCTTGTGGAAGATGCCTTTCGTACCCAAGTATCATTAAGTGAAAAACCACAATCCAAGAAACATATCAATGACAAGTTGTCACAGTATTTCACAAAGGATCTGACAGCTAGCTTCATCAGGGAAAATGTGTATGAAGTAGAGGGCGGTTATATTACATTTGGATCTGACTTTGCCCCACACTATATTCCATTTTTTAAGTATGATGACTCTACTAACGTAGAATACATAGATGGAAATTGGTATGTATGGGAAGAACGGACAGGGGAGGAAGAAGGGCCTGTATCAACGGATTCCGGTGTTGAAGCTGTCGTGGTAAGTGAAGAAGAAGGAACATGGAAGGTTTCATCCATAACGTACGAATTACCGGAAAAACTTCAATAAATATTAAAAGTTGGCCATTAAAAGAGATTGGCCAACTTTTTTGTTGATAAATTGTTAAATCATCTCAATTCTTATTTGTTTAAAGCTGCAGAAAGGGCTTCGAGGTTGAAGCCTGATATTACTTCGGAGTCCACTGTGATGGTTGGGGTGGAATATGACTTCAGCTCTTTCACAAGATAATTCCTTGCTTGTTCATCTTGCTTGATATCAATTTCTTTGTAGTCAACATTGTGTTCTTTCAGAAACATTTTGACTACTTCACAAGGGGGGCATTCTGGTTGAGTGTATAAAGTGACTATTTTCATAATGTTTCTTCTCCTTTGCTTTGCCTAATGAAGTAATCTGCGATTCCCATTGCAGATACATTCATATCAAGCTTTAATAATTTGAAAATCGAGTGGTCCGGCTCAACGCCTTTTTGGATCATTTTGCTTTTCGTTAGTTCAAAAAGTACAGAAGTTATCGCTTTTACGTTCTCTTCCACTGTTACTTTGGAAGAGAACTGTTTCTTACTTTTTTCCATGAAAAGGTCAAGCCATTTTTCTACTTCCCCTAATGCAAATGATACTTCTTCAGTGACACCGTAGTGCCCAAAATACAAACGATCCAGATGTAACTCCTTATACAAACGAATCGAATCCTTCATTCGTTCAGGACTAAATTGATTGGGGGAGGTGGAAGGGAAGTAAAAGTGCTTTGACCTAACAGAATACTGGATCCCGCATGTGTCCCCGGTGAACATCCCATTTGAAACAGGATCAAAGATGCTAAAATGGTGATTTGCATGGCCGGGAGTATCGAAAAACGTTAATGTACAGCTTTCGCTCAGTTCCAGCTTTTCTTCATGCCCCATCACAATCACTCGCTCTTCAGGAATTGGCACAATCGGGTGAAAAAGCTCATCGAATTTTTCTCCATATACCGCTCTTGCTCCTTTGATCAAGCGTGTCGGGTCAACAAGGTGCCGTTTGGCTTTCGGGTGAACGATGACCTTTGCATTAGGGCATTCTTTCAGAAAAAGACCTGCACCTCCCGCATGATCAAGATGGATATGAGTTAAAATTATGTATTGAATATCTTCAAGATTAATGTTTAACTTAGAGAGACCTTTTTTTAGATGAGGTATAGAAGGACTGGCAGACGTTTCGATAATGGTAAGGGACTCTTCGTTTATTATATAACTTCCTGTACGTTCCTGTAATGACAGATCCATTAGATCAACTAAGGATATTCGAGAATCTATACGATAAATACTCATCCAATCAATCCTTTCCGGGGAGAATATATTTCTACCCTTTCATTATAAAGGAATTTATGTAGAAAAAGGACAAAACATTAGATTTAACAGGATAGAATCTGGTACAATGCAAAAGCTATGACCAAGAATTAGAACAGGAAAGGAGAGACCAATTATGTCTCAGCTTCTTGGAATTATACAAAGATTAAAATCATTACAAGAACAAGGTGAACAAGGGGAAACTCAACAACGATTTTTCGAATACAATGGAAAGAAAATTTGTGAGGTAAAGTATTTACCAAAGCAAGATACATTCGAAATTGAAGTCATGAATGAAAAAGGAAGCAGTTTTCCTTTTGATAACATAGACATTACAGCGATTGAAATTTTTGAACTTCTACAAGAAGCTCAACAAGATTAATGTACTAAAAAGGTAACCATGTGGTTATCTTTTTTAGTCTTTATTCCAATCGTCAAAACATACATTTTTCTTCCAGTATGTTAAAATGGTCAGTGTCTGCTTCTTTTGTTTATAGATCGGCACGCAAATTCTTATTTTTTAAAATGAGGGGTTATACATGATTTCATTGAGTAGCAAAGAGTTATTAGAAACGAATATTAAAGATTTCATTATTCCTTCTGAGAAAGTTGCTCATGTTCAAATAGGGAATTCCCTGGAACATGCGTTACTATTACTCACAAAGAGTGGTTACTCAGCCATCCCTGTACTTGATCCGACATTTCGTTTTCAGGGCTTGATTAGTTCAAGTTTAATTACCGATTCCATTCTTGGTCTCGAGCGTTTTGAATTTGAAAAACTTGAAACAAAGAAGGTAGAGGAAGTCATGACAACTGAATTTCCAAGTGTATCCTTACAATCGGATTTCAAGAAAGCACTCGAGCTTTTAGTGGACCACCCATTCCTATGTGTGGTTTCTGATGACGGGTACTTTGAAGGGATCATGACAAGGAGAGTTGTGTTAAAGCAACTTCAAAGACAACTGTTTAAAAGGGATTAAACCCTTCATGGCAGTTACATAATGTTAAGATCATATAGGATGGCATATTTGTCATCCTCTTTATTTTTTATTGAACACGATTTAAAGGAGAAAAAGATGAGCAGTTTGGAATTGAATTCAGTCAAAAGGACAAAAAAACCGCTTGTATTGGCAGCAGTGATGCTGGCTATGTTCATGGGGGCGATTGAAGCAACAATCGTCTCTACTGCCATGCCTGCCATCGTGGGGGAACTCGGTGGGTTTTCTCTTTATAGTTGGGTGTTTTCTGCTTACCTTTTAATGAATGCCATTACGGTCCTGATCTACGGAAAGCTATCTGATTTATTTGGAAGGAAACCGATCATTACGATTGGGATCGTCATTTTTCTTATCGGCTCCATCTTATGCGGGTTTGCTCAAACGATGGGACAATTGATCTTATTCAGATTTATACAGGGCTTTGGAGCCGGAGCGGTTCTACCAATGGCAACTACCATCGTGGGCGATATATATTCCAAGGAAGAACGTGCGAAAATACAAGGGTATTTATCAAGTGTTTGGGGGATATCTGCCATTAGTGGACCACTTGTCGGAGGATTATTGGTTGAATATGCAAGTTGGAGATACGTTTTTTGGGTCAATATCCCGCTAGGTTTATTATCTATCGTTGGTCTATGGCTTTACTTACATGAAAATGTTGAAAAGAAAAAACCGGTTATCGACTATGGGGGAGCTTTTCTATTGGTTGTATCCCTCTCATCTTTAATGTTTTTACTGGTGGAGGGAGGGGTTCACCTACCTTGGAATTCCTGGCAGGCAATACTCCTGATCGCACTTTTCATTTTGGGATTTGGAGCGTTTATTTATCAAGAACGGCGAACGGCACAGCCGATGATGCCTTTTGATTTATGGAAGGTCCATTCCATTTTGGTCGCCAATATCGTTTCATTAACAACTGGCGTCATGTTAATCGGTATTTCAAGCTTCCTTCCTGCTTTTGTACAAGGCGTCATGGAGCAAAGCGCAACAGTTGCAGGGTTTACATTAACGGCGATGTCTATTGGATGGCCGATTTCGGCAACGATAGCTGGTCGCTTATTATTAAAAATCGGGTATTTTAGGACCTCCTTGATTGGTGGATTATCTCTTATACTGGGCGGAAGCATCTTTGTGATGATGGAACCATCCTACGGTCCATTATGGGCTGCATGTGGGTCATTCTTTGTAGGTGTAGGGATGGGTCTCACCTCAACATCGTTTATCGTTTCTATTCAGTCCACTGTCGAATGGCAGGTACGGGGGATCGCGACTGCCACCAATATGTTCATGAGGAATTTAGGTACGACGATAGGGGCTGCATTATTAGGTGGAATCCTTAACAGCCGGCTGCAGACGTACTTAGATGAAAGCGATAAGGACTTTTCCATTAACGATGTGAACATGCTCTTAAATAAAGGGGAAAGAGAGAATTTATCTTCTGATGTGCTCGAATTGTTTCAAGGGGCACTTACAGGTTCCTTGCAATCGGTATACGTTGTCGTTCTCCTCTTCGCCCTGTTTAGCTTTATCGGCATCCTATTCCTTCCAAGGGACCGTTCCCTAAAGAAATAGGTTTTTTCCGAGTTGTAGTATAAGAATGAAAGTGAGGATGTTTAGCAGGATTTGTACATGTTTGGTAGAAAGCTTAGCTGCTAGTCTTACCGCCACCTGAGCCCCCACAAGGGCACCCATAGCAAAAGGGATGGCAACTTCCCACTCGACGTGGCCATTATGAAAATACACCGTAAATGCACCTAAACAGCTTACAAATGTTTGAAAACGGGTAAGAGCTACTGATTTCAAATACGAAAGCCCGTGTAACAAATGAGTGTACATAAGCATGGTAGCCTGACCTGGTCCGAATAAACCGTCATACGTACTGATTAAGTACAAAAATCCATATGTCCGATAGTGCTTCTGTTTTTTTTCCCTTGGCTTGAATCCTTTTAAAATACTTAGTGAAAGAGCGAACAGCAGAAAGAAAAAGGCCATCCATTCGAGCAAGGAGGGAGATATGCTATCCGATAGAAATGCCCCCGATAATCCCCCAACCAGTGCAATGGGAAGAATGGGCAAACATTCTTTCCATGTAACTTTCCGGTCCCTAATTAAATAAACAAAGCTTGAAAAAGAACTGATGATATTTGAAAATTTAGCCGTAGCGATTGCTGTATGAATAGGTAAACCAATTAAAAGCATCACCGGCATACCAATCAAACCGCCGCTCCCTGCCAAAGTGCCAACAAGTGCAACAACCAATCCAGTGAAAAAGAGAATCACTTCCATTATCCAACACCTCTTTTCAAATCTACTATCAGTGTATTCCATTCCATCTGATAATGAAATTTTATATAAATTAAGATATAATATAAGAAAAACTTATGAAGGTGAAAAAAATGGCGTTTTCTGAATATCAATTACTAAACGTACTGGCTCAGGAAATGAACATGCGTAAAGCAGCAGAGCGGTTATTTGTATCACAGCCGGCATTATCGCAACGACTCCAGACGATTGAAAAGGAATGGGGAACAAAATTATTCCTCCGTTCTCAAAAAGGTCTTGCATTGACCCCTGCCGGTGAGCTTGTTGTGAAATTGGCTGAAGAGATGTTGCAGAAGGAAGAGAGTGTGAAGGAAAGAATTCAAGCTTTGGAGTTTGAGGTGCATGGAACCTTAAAGATAGCTTGTGCATCCATCGTGGGTCAGAATTGGCTTCCTAAAGTACTCAAACGATTCGTTGAAAGCTATCCTCATGCCAAGATTTCTTTAATGACAGGGTGGAGCTCTGAAATTCTTAAAGCGATATATGAAAATGAAGTGCATATCGGAATTATCAGGGGGACTCCTGATTGGAAGGGGCCAAAACACCATCTCTTTCAAGATACATTGTACTTGGTGGATAGAGAAATCCAATCGATTGAAGAGGTCATGAAAACCGATCGACCGTTTATCCAATTTAAGAGTGATTCGAATTATTATCAGGAAATTCAGGATTGGTGGCATCGTCAATTTCAGACAACACCGAAAAGAACGATTGTTGTAGATCAAATTGAAACTTGTAAGCAGATGACATTAAATGGAATCGGCTACGCAATATTGCCTGCCATCACGTTAGACGGCATGGAAGATGACATTTATAAAGTACCTTTAATCGATGAACATGATTCGTTGATACACCGGGATACGTGGTTACTCGGGTATGACTCTGCATTCCAATTAAGGCAAGTGGAAGCGTTTGTTGAAGTTGTAAACGAATTCATTGATGAAAACTCATAGGATTCGCCTTTATGGCTTGTCTTCCACTCTTTAATTTGATAAAGTAATTCAAGGAACGAATTCTGAATTTATACATAATTATGGAGGGTATTCTTATGAAAATGATGGACGCAAACGAAATTATTTCTTTTATTCAAAATAGTACAAAATCAACACCTGTGAAAGTTTACGTGAAAGGTGATTTAGAAGGAATCCACTTTGGTTCATCTTCTCAAACCTTCCTTCAAGGAAACTCCGGAGTAGTATTTGGTGAGTGGAACGAGCTTTCTGCTATTCTTGAAGAAAATAAAGAAAAAATCGAAGACTATGTAGTAGAAAATGATCGCAGAAATTCGGCGATACCTCTTCTTGACCTAAAGGGGGTTAAAGCGCGTATTGAGCCGGGCGCTATCATTCGCGATCAAGTGGAAATCGGTGACAATGCGGTCATTATGATGGGTGCAATGATCAATATCGGTTCTGTAGTAGGTGCAGGAACGATGATCGATATGAATGTTGTACTTGGTGGCCGTGCTACAGTAGGGAAGAATTGTCATATTGGAGCGGGTGCAGTGCTTGCCGGTGTAATTGAGCCGCCATCTGCAAAACCCGTCGTCATCGAAGACGATGTTGTCATTGGTGCAAATGCGGTTGTCCTTGAAGGTGTAACAGTCGGAAAAGGAGCTGTCGTAGCAGCCGGGGCGATTGTCGTCGATGATGTAGCTCCATACACGGTTGTGGCAGGTACACCAGCCAAGAAATTGAAAGACATTGATGAAAAGACAAAATCGAAGACTGAAATAAAACAAGAATTACGTCAACTGTAAACATTTCAACAATAGCATGATCAAGGAGAGAACGGACGGCTGGCGTCTGTTCTTTTCTTGTAAGATCCCATTTTCACTAACTATCCATCTATTATCCATGTAAGGAGGATACCCATGTCTACTTTAGACTTTAAGTCGATCAGGAGAGATCTCCATCAAATTCCTGAACTTGGGTTTCAAGAGTTTAAAACACAGCAATATCTATTAAATTATGTTTCAAGTCTGCCTGCTGACCGATTAGAGATTAAGACCTGGAGAACAGGGCTCTTCGTTAAGGTTCATGGCACAAATCCTACAAGAATGATTGGCTACCGCGGGGACATTGATGGCCTGCCGATCACGGAAGAAACAGGTTTGGATTTTCCTTCAACACATGAAGGGAGGATGCATGCCTGCGGCCATGACTTTCATATGTCCATTGAGCTGGGGGTTTTAACTCATTTCGTTCACCATCCGATAGAAGATGATCTTCTGTTCATATTTCAACCAGCAGAGGAGGGACCAGGTGGAGCGAAGCCCATGCTTGAAAGTGAGATCATGCAGGAATGGACGCCGGATTGTATATTCGCCCTTCACATTGCACCGGAATATGAAGTGGGGACGGTGGCTATTAAAGAGGGTCTGCTCTTTGCCAATACGTCTGAGTTATTTATTGATTTTAAAGGGAAAGGGGGCCATGCTGCCTATCCTCATCAGACCAAGGATATGATTGTCGTGGCCTCGTCCTTTGTCACACAAATGCAGTCGATCGTATCAAGGAATGTCGACCCATTAGACAGTGCGGTCATCACCGTCGGAAAAATGGAAAGTGGGACGGTGCAAAATATCATTGCTGAAACTGCCAGATTGGAAGGTACCATCCGTACCCTTTCAGCCGAGTCGATGGAAAGTGTAAAAAAACGGCTGGAAGCATTAATCGAAGGTATGAAAATCAGTTATGATTGTGATATTCAGGTGGATTATGGAAGCATGTATCGCCAGGTCTACAATGATCCTGAGTGGACAAATCATTTCATTTCTTTCCTCCAAAAAACGGATCGGAACCTAGTAATCTGTCAAGAAGCCATGACGGGTGAAGACTTTGGTTATATGCTTGAGGAAATACCAGGCTTTATGTTTTGGCTTGGCGTAAATTCTCCATATGGCCTGCACCATTCTAAATTAAACCCTGATGAGGAAGCGATTGACTTTGCCATCTCCCTTCTCTCAGATTATATTGGCGGATTAAAATAATGACTATGAATCACGGAACGTTATCTTTGGATATCGTTCCGTGATTTTTTTAATTTAAGAATAATTAACATAAATTCCTAAAATTTACTTGCTAAGAGATTAGAATAGTGTAAAATTACACTATGGGTAGGTGGAAACTGAGGAAAAAGATAAAAATAATAGAAACTTTTGCCATAAGGATTTCGTCTATTTTGTAGAGAGAAAGAAAGAGGGGAATTCATGTGAAAAGATGTACGAAAGCAATATTTGTGATAATAGTAGGGTTCTTGATGTTTCTTGTCATGGAAGATACAACACTTGCACAAGCGCAAATTAAAATTTCAGTGGATGAAGGTATCGATGGAAAAGTGAAGGAGGGAAGAGGTTTCCCTCTTAAAGTGACCGTCGAAAATACAGGTTCTGATTTCAAAGGAGATCTATTGTTTGATTATGCACCTTCCTACCAGACGGGAGGAGCAAGAGCATTATCAATAGATGTTCCTGCAAACTCCACACGTACATATACATTTTCCATTCCAGGATTTAATGACGAGATAAGGCATAACTCAAATCAGGAGACCATTCATTTATTCGAGGGCTCATGGGAAAAAGGGAAAGAGATGAAATTTAAAGGAGATAAACGATTAACTCCTAATTTCATTTATAGCAATTATACAGCCATCGGTTTATTGAGTGAAAATCCTGACCGTTTGAAGGGAATTAAAGGGGCTAACATGGGAGGGAATCAGGTAGAGGTGTTAACGCTCACAAAGGAAAATATTCCTGAAGAGAAGAGCGGATTTCAAATGCTTGATTATCTTATCATTGACCAATTCAATATTTCAGAACTTAGCCAGGATCAACAAAGCGCGTTAAAAAGCTGGGTTGAGGCAGGTGGTGTTTTATTTATAGGAGGGGCTCCTCATTTAGAGGATACTCTAGGATCTGCAGCAGATATGGCTCCTCTTACGTTCGGGGAAGAATCGACACTCTCCGACACTTCAACCTTTAATGTGAAGAAGAATATAAAGGCTTCCTTTAACTCATTAGCAATCTATAAAGGAACTGTTAAACCAGAATCGGATGTTCTCGTTGAACAAGACGGAATCCCATTGGTCGTGAAAAGTTCCGAAGGCTTAGGAGAAGTGTGGCAGACGGCATTCTCATTGGGTGACCCTGTATTAAATGCATGGGAAAGCTATGACGAATGGTTTGCAAATGTCCTTTCTAAAACAGAGCCATACTTTTTACTTGGCCAGTCCAACGGAGATCAAAGTTTCCTGGAGAGGATTTATTATGAAGTAGCTGACAGCAATGAGCTCTTTCCGACTACCAATTTTAAAGTAAGTACTCTAGTCATCATTCTCATCATTTATTTGATTGTCCTTGTACCTCTACTGTATTTCTTATTAAGAAAAGTGGATAAGCGTGAACAAGCATGGTGGATCATTCCTGCCATCTCGGTCCTCGTTTCCTCAGGCATCTTTATCACCGGAGCTAAAGATAGAATCTCGAAGCCACATTTGAATCAAATGAGTGTCTTAAAAGTTGAGGAAGATAAGAGCGTACACGGAATTTCAGCATTTAGCGCGTTATCCAACTCCGGGGGAGACTATGATTTTGTTTCAGATAAGCATAATTTAGAAATCACACCTGCAAGAGTAAGGAATAGTGCGGGGGGAGTGGATCAGTATAAGTTTGCAGTTGAAGAGATGACGAAGGATAATCGATCCATTACATTTCGGGATGTAGAATACTGGTCCACGAGGACATCACTCGGTACTAGCGAAAAGGAAGAAGTAGGAAGGTTTATACCGGAATTAGTGTTAGAGGATCAAACCTTATCCGGTACAATTCAAAATGATTTCCCATATGACTTTACAGATGTATATATTTGGTCAGGGTCCAGAATGTATCGTCTCGGAGATATGAAAGCCGGGGATACCCTCGAAGTTGATAAAAAGCTTTCAACGAATTATTTATCTTCTCCTATTGGTATGACCCCAAATATGTCAGCGCCTTTACCGAATCAGCAAAATATCAAGCAGCAAAAGAAAGAACGGTTGGAAAACTTCGCATCTCAAATGATTTCTGCGGATAATGAAAATAACTCCCCGGTCATTTTTGGGTATACAGAAGCGGAGATATTCAATATGAAGATTAAAAACAAAGAATCCAAGTCTGAAAATTTCTCATTACTCTATCAACATTTTCCATCCCTCGGAAACTATAAGGGTGCTTTTACACTTAGAAATGAACAGCTTGATCTGGATGTGTTGCCTATAAAGGGACAGGTGATTGAGCATTACTCACATAATGGTGCAAATGAGATGGGACTTGAAGATGGCACGTATGAGCTAACCATCCACCTCCCAAAACAGATTGATTTATCTAAAGTTACTCTTCATTCGCTGAATATGACTCTGCATACAGGAGGGGTGCTTCAGTTTTCTCTGATCGATCCACAAACAGATGAACGAATGGTGCTTTCTGAATCATCCACGAACTCAATCGAAGTAAAAGATAAATTGAACAAATATATAAATGACAATGGTGAAATCGTATTCGAATTTGAAAAACGATCTCAAGGGGATCCGTTTGTTCGTTTACCTGACATTGTGTTGAAAGGAGAGGTCCGACCATGATCGAAATTCAAAACTTATCTAAACGCTATGGGTCTTTCCTGGCCCTTGATGATCTGAACTTATCCATTGAGAAAGGAACCGTATTTGGCTTTGTTGGTCAAAACGGAGCGGGGAAATCTACGACATTCTCCATATTGGCCACTCTATTAGCTCCTACTACAGGAACGGCTACAGTGAACGGATTCAATATAAGTAAAGATCCAAAATTGGTCAGGAGGCAGATCGGCTATATGCCAGATTTCTTTGGAGTGTATGATCAATTAAAAGCTGACGAGTATCTGGACTTTTATGGTGCAAGCTATAAAATTCCCCAAGAGCAAAGAAAGAAACTCATTCCCCAGTTGTTGGAACTGGTAAATCTCTCTCATAAAAAGGACTCCTATGTTGACCTCTTATCCAGGGGGATGAAACAGCGCCTTTGTTTAGCAAGGTGCCTTATCCATGATCCGGAAGTGCTGATACTCGATGAACCGGCATCAGGGCTTGATCCGAGGGCCAGAATCGAAATGAGGGAAATTCTAAAAGAACTAAAGAAAATGGGTAAAACGATTTTAATTTCATCCCATATCCTTCCCGAATTAGCGGAAATGTGTGATGAAATTGGTGTGATCGATAATGGGAAGCTCATAGCTCATGGCTCTGTCCAGGATATTCAATTTCAACTTCAGGCAGATAAATTGATTGTCGTGAAAGTACGGGGGATGGTGGAAAGTGCTGTTGCATTCTTTGAAGACGACCCCTATGTTTCAAAGGTTGAAGTGGATGAAGCGAATAGAACATTTCAATTCCTTTATAAAGGTGAGGAAATGGAGCAAATAGAGCTATTGAAAAAGGCCATCTTAAATGACATCCAGATTGTGAGTTTCAAAGAGACTGAAACGAATTTGGAAGATGTCTTTATGGAGATTACGAAAGGAGTGACACTTTCTTGAAGCAGTTACTCATCAACCCTATGTTAAATAAAGAATTTAAACTTCGTTTTCGTTCCTTTAAAGCATTCATCGGGATGTTATGCTACTTAATTGCGGTAGGAATTGTCGTGATCGGTTTCATCTATATGCAAACGCGATTTTCAAATACTGGTTATTTTCGTCCCGAAGAAAGCCGTGTGATGTTTATGATTCTCTCATTTTTGCAGCTTGCTCTCGTGCTATTCATTACACCCGGGTTAACAGGAGGCGTCATCAGCGGAGAAAGAGAGAAACAAACGTTAAGCATGTTGTTGACGACGGAGCAAAGCTCAATGAGTATAATCCTAAGTAAACTGGTATCGTCCGTTTCTTATTTGTTATTACTCGTTGTCTCAAGTTTGCCTCTATACAGCTTTGTGTTCTTGTTCGGGGGAGTTTCACCAACGGATTTACTTTTTGTGTTCGGATTCAGCTTGTTCCTGGTTTTTGCATTTGGTTCCGTCGGAGTTTTATATTCAACGATTATTCGAAAGACGATCGTGTCCATGGTCACAACCTATGCGACGGTTCTGTTTCTTGCAGGTGGGACGTTATTCCTCTTTATGCTCTCAATGGCAATCGGGAGCGGCCCTTATCAGAATCAGACCAATCCTGCACCGTACCTAATCGCTATGTTTAATCCGGGGATTGTCATGATGGGGCATTTTGAGCCAATGGCGATTGAAGAAGTTTACACTCGCAGTGGCATCACATTTCCTTTATGGATTTCATTCCTGCTCATTTATACTGTTCTTGCAGTGATTTCCCTTTCCCTCAGTATTATGAAGCTAAGACCAAGTATGAAGGTGAAGAGCGATAAAAAAGGATGAGAAGATGGAACATACTCAACAATTTCTTCAATTGCTTCAGCAAATAAGAAAAAAGCTCTGGGTCAATCAATTCTGGTTTTACATTCAGCTCCTGCTTGTTTATGCAGGAGTCTTTACTCTATGCATCGTTTCAGTGGCAGCGTTAGTAGTCATTCCATTTTGGGAAAGGATCCTTTGGATAGGTTTTCCCTTTATTTTCATCGGTGTTGCGATTTTATTTTATCGAAGGAGAGCCACCTTGAAGGATAGTGCCTTCACCTATGATGGGTTCGTTGAGGACAATCGTGTAACTGCCGCTTATAGTAGCCTTAACAGTGGCCATGCCCTTTCCTCCCTGGTTGTGCATGATGCATTGAAGCAGATGAATAGGGTTCATCCGGAAGTGTTGAAATATAGAAAGAAGAGAGTTAAGCCTTCATTCCTGTTAACAAGCGGAATTCCTATGGTTTTATCCTTACTGATTTTCACACAATGGAATACCTCATTTCAGGTAGCGAATCGGATTGAGGAAGAAAGGGAAATCATTGCGGAGTCAAATAATAGAATAGCAGAACAGGCGGAAAAGAAAGAGAATGCTTCTATCAAAGAAGAGTTGTTGAAGAAAATTGAAGAGCTCGAGAAAGTAAAGGAAGCGACCAAACGATATGATGAACTATCCAAAAAAGTGAAAGAGCTCGAGTTACAGAAAAAATCAATTGAGAAACGGAATAATAATCTTCAGGAAGTGAAGAAAAAAATAGCAGAGGTTGAGAACGTAGACGAAGCGCTTCAAGAAAAAAATGGCGATAAACTCCAGCTAGCCATTAATCAAATGACACAAGCACAAAGGGATCAGCTTTTAATGGCTTTGAAGTCACAGGGGATTGACTCCTTGAAGGAATTGTCAGAAATAATGAAAGAGTCGGATAACGCAGAAGAACAGTTAGATCAACTAACTAAACTTCAAGATGAACTACAAAATGAAGCCGATCTCTTAAAGAATGCAATCGGACAGAGTGATACCACAAGTTCAAATTCATTGGCACAGAATTCCGATAAAGCGCCATCTAACCAGGCAAACAGTAAGTCACAGGGGAATAATGGTCCTTCTTCGTCTGCAAATGGAAATCAGCCAGGCAACAGCGATTCAAATTCACCTGGCCAGGGAGGGAATGGAAACGGTGCAGGAACTGGGAACGTTTCCTCCCCTCTAGCCGGAAACGGAGCCGGCAACGGGCAGGGGTCCAGAGAAATGCTTTCTGTCCCGGAAAAAATCGAAGGGCAGAACCATATTGAACGGGATACAGGCAAATTAGGTAAGGGTGAAGAGGGAGAGCGGTTTGATAGCAATGGACCGGTACAAAAGGGAACCCTCCGTCCATATGAAGAAGTGTATCAGGATTACTATTCTTCTTACCGGAAGTCGTCAGACCGATCGACAATCCCAAAAGATTTAGAAAATATCGTACAATCCTATTTCAGTGAAATTGATCCAGGGGAGTTGGCAGAGTGAAATTAGAGGATAAAGAACAACAATTTAAACATGCATCCTTGAAGATAACAGAAGTGAAGGAAGAAGTTCAGCGCTTTATCGTAGGGCAGGAGGGAATTGTAGAGGGTGTGCTTTGGTCCATCCTTGCGGGAGGTCATTCTCTCTTGGAAGGCTTACCCGGATTAGGGAAAACGATGTTGGTGCGTACTCTGGCAGATGTTATGGACCTTAGCTTTTCACGAATTCAGTTTACCCCTGATCTAATGCCTACAGACATCACTGGAACAATGGTCATGAAACAAAACCGGGACGATCAACAGCCGTTTGTATTCCATCAAGGTCCTTTGTTTCATCACTTAGTTTTAGCGGATGAAATCAACCGTTCGACCCCCAAGACGCAGAGTGCCCTTCTTGAGGCAATGGCAGAGAATACGGTGACGGTGGTAGGTGAAACGATGACCTTGGATAAGCCCTTCTTTGTCATGGCTACACAGAATCCGATTGATCTTGAGGGAACGTATCCTTTGCCTGAAGCACAAGTTGATCGGTTCATGTGTAAAATCTTGGTTTCCTATCCTACTAAAGCAGAGTTGAAACAAATAATCCAGCGTACAACAGGAACAGAAGACATCGTTCTTGAGAAAAGACTGAATGAAACTGAACTATTAAGCATTCAGGACCTGGTGAAAGAAATCATGGTCACAGATGAAATGATTGACTTTGCCATTGATCTTATTGATGCAACACACCCTAATAGTGAAAGAACAACGGAAAGAATCAAACAATATGTTGAATTTGGGAGTGGACCAAGAGGGCTTCAAAATGTCATTCTTATGGCCAAAGCCAGAGCATTGACACAAGGCAGGTACCATGTTTCCATTGGAGACCTGAAAAAGGTGGCTCCCCTCGTATTGCGGCACCGTATGATCCTGAATTTTGAAGGAGAAGCCATGAATGTTGGAACGGATGAGCTCATCCTTGAAATGATCGATTTCATTCAAAAAGGTGATAGTCGGTGAAAACACTTTGGCACAGCCAGTTTCTAGCTCAACTGAAAAGGCACAGGATCACTGGTAATCGATTAAAGAGCGGTCATCATAAAGGTTCACGTCTCGCAACCCATCATGGGGGTTCCCTGGAATTTTCCGATTATCAGATGTATGAACTTGGGGATGATGTAAGGCAGATCGACTGGAATGTGTATGCCAGAACGGAAAAGGTTTATATCAAAAGGTATGAGGATGAAAGAGAAATCAAGGTTCATATTTACCTTGATTGCTCGAACTCCATGTTAATAGAAAATAGAAAGTGGAAGAGAGCGAAAGAATTAGCTGGAGCACTGTCATTTTTAGCTCTTTCAAATGATGATCGGCTTTCATTGCATTGCATGGGGGCTCATCACCAAAAGTGCTTTATGAAAAAAGGGCCCCGGGACGCAAAAGCGATTCTCCATGACATTCAAGAGCTGTCTATGGACCATACAGGGGAAGAAGGAATTTCCTTTTTTTGAGCAAGTAGGAAAAGGGGTACGAAAAAAAAGCTCCGTATCCTTTATTCTTTCTGATGGACTCGAATCGCTCTCAGTGATAGAGGAAGCACTCAGAAAACTTTCGATTAAAAGAGAAATGGTTTATTTTATCCAACTCCTCGATGAAGAAGAGCTAACACCGTCTTATCAAGGTGATGTCAAATTATTAGATAGTGAAAAACAACGGGAAACGAATGTATCAATTAATCCGAGGATGGTGGAGCTCTATCAGGAGCGATTAGTTCATCACAACAAAGAAATAGAAGCATTATGCAATAAATGGGGATTTGGCTATATCCAGACAAGTTGCCTGCCACCATTAAACGGAATATTCTTTAAAGATTTCAAAAAAAATGGATGGATCCACTGAGGTGATAGGATGGGAATAGGGAATCCAGTCTTTTTTTTCTTTTCTGTTTTTATAGCCGCCGTTATTTTAATGTATTTCTTTCGAAAACAATACAGAGATCAAGTTGTTCCTTCAAATCTACTATGGGAAGAGGTTATGAAGGAATGGCAAGCTTCTCCATGGTTTCATAGATTACAGAAAAATCTCTTACTTCTTTTACAAGTCCTGGTCCTTTTCTTCTTAATGATCGCCCTGGTAAAGCCTTACACATTTAACGAAATGGCCAAAAAAGATCATCTCGTCATTTTACTGGACACCTCTGCCTCTATGAACGCATTGGTGAATAATCGATCTCACTTTGAAGAAGCAAAGGAAGACATTCAATCTTTGATTGAAGGAACTGATGGAAAAGTAACCTTATTGGCAGTGGGGAAATCTGTAACCACCATGGTCTCGGAAGAAACAAACGACAGGGTTGTTCTCAATGATTTAAAGAACCTGCCATTGTCTAATGACAACGAAGATATGAAAAAAGCGATTCACCTTGGAGAGGCATTGGCGATCGGGTCGGAATCAAGCATACATATCTTCTCGGACTCCATGGAAAAAGACGATTTTACAGAAGAACTTTCAAGTCCTATTCAGGTACATAATCTATTGACTAATCCTGTAAATGTATCACTAACAAGTTTCGGGGTTGAACGGCTGGGATCTTCTTATAAAGGAGTCGCTGTGATCGAAAATCAAAGTGAGATATCACGAAGGGGCCACCTCGCCATTTACGATGAAAAGAATGAAATCTTTTCAGTGGAACTGACATTGGATCCGGGAGAGGAAACCGTTGTTCCATTAGCTGACCTTTCCTATAGCCCATTTTATAAGGCGGTAATCGATTTTAATGATGATTACATGGAAGATAACAGCCTTTCAAGTATTCAGGCTGCTTCAAAACCAGCCATTTATGTCCTAGGGGAAATCAACCCCTTCTTATTAAAAGGGTTTCAATCCATCGGAGTAAACGTGAAAACCATTGAAGAGGATAAAATGAAGTCGGGGGATGAAATCATCTTGACCACAAAGGAGAAGTGGCAGCGTTTATCGGTCGAGGGTCCTGCCATGATTGTTCCGGAGCGGTCAAAAGAATCCACTCCCCTGACACAGGGGATTAAAGCAATGAATGATGATCCCATATTAAAACATGTTGATCTGCAAAAAGTGTACGTGGAAAAGGTGAATTCCATCCAAATGAAGAATCTCCAATCAGTTGTCACAGGTGATTCCATTCCTCTCATACAGAAGGGAGAAGTGAATGGTCAGAAGCTTGTCCTGTTAAATTTGCATCTCAACGAATCAGATTTCCCATTACATCCGGGATTTCCGATCTTTCTTTATAATTCTTATCAATTTTTATCAGAGAATCTCGGGTTTTTAGGCTATTATCAACCGGGTGAAGAGAGGACATTACCTCTTTCGGGAGATAAATGGGATATATACTCGACTGAAGGTGAGTTTGTTAAAGAATGGAATGGGGAGGGAGTGTTCAAGGCACCCGAAGCCCCTGGTGTATATCAGGCTATACAAAATGGTGACACGAATTATTTCACTGTCGAACTTGATGACCGTGAAAAACAAATATCAGCAGGGTCTTCCTTTTCCCTTGAACCCACTAAAGGGATGAATAACGAGGAATCAAAGAGCATTCCCGAATCCCTTACTGAGTGGTTTTTAATCTTGGCAATCCTTTTATTATTTATAGAATGGGAGGTTTACAGACGTGGGAATTGAGTTTAAAGAAATCCTTTGGTTATGGCTGATGATTCCCCTTGGATTTGTACTCTTCCTATTTGCCAAACAGGGATTGAAGAGGAAGGAAGATAAGATCGTCTTCCTATTAAGGGGATTCGGTATGAGTCTATTGATCATTGCCCTTGCTAACCCGTATATTTTGTTGCCGGATAAAGGGCGGTCGATACTCATTTTAGCAGACCGTTCTGCATCTGTGGCGGAACAAGAGAATCATATCCTGAATCTGATCAATCAAGCATCCCGGACCACTGAGGAACATGATGGATACGGAATCGTAGCCTTTGGAGAAAACGCGGAAATTGAACGAACAATTTCACAGGAAAGAAATGAAATCGATCAGTTTGCAGGAGAAATCAAAGAGGGAGAAACGAACCTCGAAGAAGGATTAGAATATGCATCGAATCTCCTTACCCGTGGAGGTAGAATTGTCGCCATTACGGACGGTAAGGAAACGACGGGGGCTGGGGGAAATGCCATACCATTATTAAGGGGTAAAGGGATTGAAGTGGATTGGATTCCGCTTTCACCTGATACGAAAGAAGACGTGGCAGTGACGAATGTTACGTCGCCCTCCATTCAATATGAAGGGGAAGAAACAATCATAACCGTTAACGCATACAGCACAACTAAAAAAGAGATAGAGATGCGCATATCCTTAAATGATCAGTCAATCATTAAGGAAATTGTACAAGTACAGGAAGGTGACAATGAATTTCAGTTCAAGCATGTCGTAGGTGAATCGGGTTTATTGGTATATAAGGCAGAGGCGTTTACTGAAGGAGATGGAAGCAAAGAAAATAATACCTTATACAACCTTGCCCGTTCAGAAGGTCCAGCCAAAGTCCTCCTGGTGGAAAGCCCTTCTGGAGAAAGTCCATTAACCCCTTTACTGAAATCAGCAGGGTTTAGTGTCGATTCATACAAACCTGAGCAGTTACCGGAAAAGCTGACTTCCTACCTTGAATATCAGACGATTCTTTTTGATAACGTATCTGCTACAAGCATTCCTGAAAATAAAATGCTCCTAATGGAGAAAAGCGTGAAAGAATTTGGACGAGGATTTATTATGTTTGGTGGAAGCGAAAGTTTTGCTCTTGGAGGATATTTTAAAACGCCGATCGAAAAATTACTGCCCGTCGACATGGATGTGAAAGGGAAAAAGGAGCTTCCTTCTCTTGGTCTTGTCATTGTTCTCGACCGTTCAGGCAGTATGAATGGTCAGAAGATTGCTCTTGCAAAAGAAGCTGCCGCGAGAACCGTCTCTTTACTTAGGGATATGGATACGCTGGGAGTCATAGCATTTGACGATCGACCATGGGAAATCGTCGAGACGAAACCACTTTCTGATCGTAAAAAAGTAGAAAAGCAAATACGATCCATCTCACCTGGCGGCGGAACGGAAATCTTTTCCTCCTTACGACAAGCGTATGAGAGTTTAGAAGATTTACCTTTAAAAAGAAAACATATCATTCTTTTAACGGACGGACAATCTGCCACTACAGGCAGTTACCAGTCACTTGTAGAGGATGGGCACGATAAACAAATCACCTTATCCACCGTCTCAATTGGTGAAGGAGCAGATCGAGGTCTCTTAAATGATTTGTCCCAATGGGGAAAAGGTCGATTTTATGATGTCGTCGACGCCAGTGTGATACCGAGTATCTTAACAAGGGAGACTGCCATTACAACAAGGACCTATATTGAAGACAATCCATTTTATCCAGCGATTTCTTCGTCTAAATGGGAACCTTTATTTACAGAAGGCATTCCCCAAATGAATGCCTATATTGCTACTAGTCCAAAAGGCACTTCTCAAGTGGAGATGAAGAGTGAGAAGAATGATCCAATTTTGGCAACCTGGAGATATGGTCTGGGGAGGTCATTTGCCTTTACGTCCGATACAACTGGAACATGGACAGGGGATTTTGTCAGGTGGGAAGGATGGCCGACGTTCATCAATCAGCTTGTTACACGTTCGTTTCCTGATATTCAATCCAATCCGTACACCATCGATGTGGAAGACGATCCGGGACATACTAAGTTGAAGCTTTCGTCACCTGCGGGAGATGTTTCGCAACTTGAGGTAACAACACTTGATGAAAGTGGAAAAGAGATTCCTGCAACGATGAGAATCAAGGCTCCGGGAGACTATGAAGTCGAATTTGAGAGCAGGTTATCACCCGGATTATATCATATGAATATCTCCAAGGCAGGTGAAGAGGGTGGAGGCTCATACCAAACAGGCTTTGCGGTTCCATATTCGAAAGAATACTCCTACAAGGGTGGAACCCGAACACTGGAAGAGATAGTAGAAGCAACGGGAGGGAAGCGGTATTCATCCCCTAAAGAAGTCTTTCGAGAGTTCAAATACAAATCATCCAGAGAGCAATCAATCCGTACACTCCTTATGATTATTGGTTTTCTACTATTTTTTAATGAAATTGCTATAAGAAGGTTTGGATTAGGACCTATATTGGAAATCATTCATAAGCTTAAAAGGAAGATCCCTGTCTCCGCTCCCAAAGAACAATCAACTATAGAACAACTTGGAAGCAAAGTGAAACAGAAACGCGGGGGGAATGAGCAGGAAAAACCTATAAGCAGCAATCAGACTATGCCTGAAGTTTCAGAGAAGAAGGGGCAGATGAACAAATTCAAGGTTAAACAGGAGCCACAAGAAACGAAGGATGATGATCGCCTTCAACGTCTACTGAATGCAAAAAGGAGAAGAGGCAAATAAAAAGAGAAGGTGCGGGCACCTTCTCTTTTTACTTTCATCAGCTTTCTTTCTTTTCGATATAAACCTGGTGAGGGTATGGAATTTCAATTCCATTTTGGTCAAGAGCTTCTTTTAGAGCTTTACGAAGCTTCCGTTCCACTCCCCATTGTTCCATGTTTTTCGTTTTGCATAGCACTCTCAATACTACATCTGAAGCGCCAAGTGTCTGAACACCTAACACATTTGGACCATCTACAATATTGCCATCTTCTTGAGCGATCGTGTCACAAACCTGCTGAAGCACGACCATCGCTTTGTCAATGTCATCATCATATGAAATCCCGATATCAACAAGTGCTCTCATATTTCCACGGGAATGATTGCTGACACTCGTAATTTCCCTATTTGGCACATAATGCAGAGTACCATCAAACCCACGTATATGAGTCGTTCTTAAACCAACCTCTTCTACAATCCCTGAGAAATTTCCAGTGGACACGTAATCCCCTACATCCACTTGCTTTTCCAATAGAATAAAGAATCCAGTCACTACATCACTTACTAATCCTTGTGCCCCAAAGCCGACTGCAAGGCCAACAATTCCTGCTCCGGCAAGAATAGCCGTTACCTGAATCCCAAAGATTTGTAAAATCGTAACAAAGAAAACGAAAATCAGAATGTATCCGATTATATTTTTTGAAAGACTTTGTAGTGTTTGGGCGCGGCCTTCAGAAACATCATTTCTCTTGCGGTACTTATCAAAGACTCTCTCAACCACTTTGTTAGCCGCACCTTTCACGATAATGAAAGCGATCCAAATCGCTACAATCTGTAAAGCGCCAATTCCGATCGTCACCAATAAACCGCCCCAATTAAAATTGGCAAGTCGGTCACTTAAAGCATTAAGACCAAGTATGTAATTCAATCCAAAACATCCTTCCATTAAATAATGACCATTCTAGTATACACAATTCACCATGGGACATGTCAAAGAGTATATCAAAATGCATATTGTTTTATTCCCCAGTTGAGAAATGGTAAACTTTATGTAGATGTTTAATCAGGCAGAAAAGTGAGTAAACTTCTATATTATAGGGAAAACCAAGTAAGGGATATTGTCAATAAATTATAATCATTTTAACATTAAATTGATTATAATTTGAGATTGACTAAAAAAAATTAATCCTATATAATTAAAATTGTGATTCAGAAAGGACAAGCCTTCCTTTCTCAGATAAAATATTTCATTAAAAACTCATTGGAGGGATTCACTCATGGCAGAACGCATGGTAGGCAAACAAGCTCCACGTTTTGAAATGGACGCTGTATTGCCAAACAAAGAATTCGGTAAGGTGTCACTGGAAGAAAATATGAAAAACGATAAGTGGACAGTATTGTTCTTCTACCCAATGGACTTCACTTTCGTTTGTCCAACTGAAATTACAGCAATGTCAGACCGCTACGATGAGTTCGAAGATTTAGATGCAGAAGTTATCGGTGTCTCTACAGACACTATTCATACACACTTAGCTTGGATCAACACAGACCGTAAAGAAAATGGTCTTGGTGAGTTAAGATACCCATTAGCTGCAGATACAAACCATAGCGTATCCAGCGAATACGGAGTGCTAATCGAAGATGAAGGTATCGCTCTTCGCGGACTATACATCATCAACCCGGAAGGGGAACTGCAATATCAAGTAGTATTCCACAACAATATCGGCCGTGACGTTGAAGAAACCCTACGTGTACTTCAAGCACTTCAAACTGGCGGACTTTGCCCGGCAAACTGGAAGCCAGGTCAGAAAACTTTATAATTTCTAAATGAATAAAGGCCTAACCGATTGTTAGGCCTTTTTCTTATCACATTCCATTAATTACAGGAGTAGGACAAATTCATCCTGTTGACAATAGAAATAATACTTAAGACAGATTGAAGGAGGCTCTATTAATGAAACTTCGTGAACCAATGCCTGATCTAACGGGCGCCACAGAATGGTTGAATGGAGAAGTAACAAAGGGGGATCTGGTGGGAGAAAAGCCGACGCTTATCCACTTCTGGTCCATCTCTTGTCACCTATGTAAAGAGGCCATGCCTCAAGTAAATGAATTCCGAGACAAATACAGTGATAAACTGAACGTGATGGCTGTTCATATGCCACGTTCTGAAGACGACCTTAACATGGAAGAAATCAAAAAGGTAGCGGCTGAGCACGATATCACTCAGCCAATCTTCGTAGACAGTGAGCATAAGTTAACTGATGCATTTGAAAATCAATACGTGCCAGCTTACTATGTATTTGATAAAGATGGGAATCTTCGTCACTTCCAAGCAGGAGGAAGCGGAATGAAAATGCTTGAAAAGCGTGTCAATCGTGTGTTGGATGAAATGGAAAAAAGCGAATGAGTTCAAACGTATTATGGAGAAGAGATCGGTCAAAAGACCGATCTTTTTTTGTGGATTCATTTTTACAATAAATAAGAATAATACGATTAGAAGGATAATTCATAAAAAAGTAAAAAATTCTAAAAAAGGGTAGATAAATATTTCGAAAGCCGATATATTTATTAGTACGTCGTTTTTTTCTGGAACATTGAAGGGAGAGAAATTATGGATACATTTAAAAAATTGAAAGCCTTTTATTGGCCTTATAAAAGGCATTTTATCATTTCAATGATCTTTTTGATCTTTGTTACAGGCATTACTGTTGTCTATCCAATGATCCTGCAAATCACGATCGATGATGTGATTCTGCAAGGGAACTACCAGTGGATTCCTTACCTGGCATTCGGGTTTATCGGCATCATGATAGTGAAGGGTGTTGCTACCTTTATTCAACAATATAATGGAGATCTATTCGGTATTACTTCCGTCTACAGACTGAGAAACGAACTGTATGAAAAGCTTCAGTTCCTTCCATTCAGTTACTACGATAATGCCAAAACAGGGGATCTCATGTCCCGGCTGACGGCAGATGTAGAAGCATTCCGTTTCTTCTTATCATTTGGTTTTTCCGAATTGCTTCGATTTTTCCTTTTGGTAACGGTAAGCTTTGGGGTTATGTTCTACTACTCACCTCAACTGACATTTGTCACCCTCGTTTCCTTACCATTTCTGGCGATTGCCGTATACAAATTTGATAAAGCGGTTCACCCGGCATTCAGGGGCATCAGAAAGTCATTCGGAAAGCTGAACACCAATGTACAAGAAAATATTTCAGGAATCAATACAGTAAAATCCTTATCCCGGGAAGATCATCAAATCAACAAATTCAACCGATCAAACGGTGATTATAAAGATAAGTACCTTTTCACCTCGGACATCTGGGCAAAGTACTTTCCATTAATGGAGTTCTTGGGAAATGTAAGCGTGGTGACACTCCTCGCATACGGTGGTTATCTGGTGATGAACGGCAACCTTCAACCAGGAGAGCTTGTCGCGTTTTACAGTTTAGTGTGGTACATTATCTGGCCGATCATGAATCTTGGATTTACGATTAACTTGTTTTCCCAATCGAAAGCATCAGGGGAACGTTTACTCGAGATACTTGAAGTGGATGAAGAAATAAAAGATCATCAAGATGTTCTTCACGTCGATCGAATGAAGGGTGAAGTGGAGTTCAAGCATGTGTCCCTGAATTACACCGTTCATGATGAAGCTGCACTGGAGGATATTTCCTTCAGAGCAGAACCCGGAAAAGTCATCGGTCTGATCGGAGGGACCGGCTCGGGTAAAACAAGTATCACACAACTCATTACGCGTTTCTATGAACCCGAAGAAGGAGAAATTCTCATTGATGGCCGGGACCTGAAAGACTACTCTTTAAAGTCCCTGCGCAAAAATATTGGATTCGTCCTTCAGGAGTCTTTCCTATTTTCCTCGACCATCAAAGCCAATATTTCGTACGGGCGACCTGAAGCAACCATGGATGAAATCATGGAAGCAGCCAAACGGGCACAAGCTCATGATTTCATTTCAGAATTGCCTGATGGCTACGACACAAGACTCGGAGAAAGAGGTTTAGGTCTTTCCGGTGGCCAAAAGCAGCGAATTGCCATAGCCCGTGCGATCTGTACAGATCCATCGATCCTGATCCTTGATGACGCTACAAGCGCCGTAGACATGGAAACCGAATTCAGAATTCAAAAAGCGCTGAAAGAAGTGATGTCGGATCGAACGACCTTTATCATTGCACACCGAATTTCGTCTCTTAAGCATGCAGACGAAATACTCGTACTGGAAAACGGGAAAGTCGTCGAAAGGGGAGTTCATGAATTCCTACTAAAGAATAATGGGCCGTATCAACGGATCTATGACATCCAATACAAGGACCAGAAAAAAATATTACAAACTCAGGAAGGGTAGGTGAGTGGATTTGAGTCAGAAAAACAAAGTGAACAAAAGCGTACTAAGCAGATTCCATTACTCTACAGATCAAGTGATTGATAAGCCGTTTAACTGGGAACAACTCTACCGGTTACTAACGTATTTAAAACCCTATTCTAAAAAACTTCTGCCCTTATCCATCATCACCGTTCTAATCACAACAGCAGTACGATTGATCGTACCTATTCTGATCGGGGTATACACATTAGACAAAGCAATCAGGCAGAAGGATTCCAATTTACTCTTTACACTAGTTGGAATTATCGCAGGACTCTATGTATTGAACTACGTTGCAAACGTGCTCAGGATCAGATGGATGAATCAGCTGGGGCAAGGGGTCATATACGATCTCAGAAAGCATCTTTTCAGCCATGTTCAATGGTTATCCCATCGCTTCTTTGATCAGAGGTCGGCCGGTTCCATCCTGGTCCGGATCATGAATGACATTAACTCCCTGCAGGAACTCTTCACAAACGGAGTTATAAATCTCTTGATGGATATCATTCTACTTATTGGAATCATCGTCATCCTATTTACGTTAAGTCCTGAGTTAACACTGGCCGTCATGGTCATTCTGCCAATCATGTTTTTTATTTCAACCAGCTTACGGAAAAACATCCGCAGATCCTGGCAGATGGTACGACTCAAGCAATCGAAGCTAAATTCCCATCTGAATGAAAGCATTCAGGGGATCCGTGTTACTCAATCATTCACTCAAGAAAAAGAAAACATGGCCTTCTTCGATGGGGTAAACACCGAAAACTTCGATAGCTGGAGAACAGCCACAAAGAAAAATGCCATGTTCCGCCCGCTGGTAGAATTGACAAACGCCATAGGGACAGCGGTCCTCATATGGTACGGTGCCCATCTCATTCAAGGCGGCTCATTGGAACTCGGAGAATTCGTTTCATTCGCCTTCTACCTGGGGATGTTCTGGGAACCTATTTCAAGGCTAGGTCAAGTATATAATCAACTACTGATCGGTATGGCTTCATCAGAGCGTATCTTTGAATTCCTCGATGAACAACCGATTGTAAATGAAAAAACGAATGCAGTGAACCTGACTGACATCAAAGGAAGAATTCAATTTGAGAATGTTGAATTCTCCTACGATGACAAACGAAAAGCATTGCAAAACATTAACCTTGAAATGAAAGCCGGCCAAACCGTCGCATTAGTCGGTCATACCGGTTCAGGAAAAACCACGATTGCCAACCTTATCAGCCGTTTTTACGACCCGACGAAAGGTGAAGTGAAGATTGATGGGGTGAACCTGAGGGATGCATCCGTTTCAAGCTTAAGAAGCCAAATCAGCATCGTCCTTCAGGATACCTTCATCTTCTCCGGAACGATCATGGATAACATCCGATTTGGACGTCCAGATGCTACGGACGAAGAGGTTAAGAAAGCCGCCGAAGCAATCGGAGCTGATGAATTCATCGAGAAGCTTTCTAATGGATACGAGACCGAAGTTGAAGAACGGGGGAACGTATTATCAGTCGGTGAAAGACAATTACTGTCATTCGCCCGGGCACTCTTGGCAAACCCGAGAATCATCATATTGGATGAAGCGACAGCATCCATCGATACAGAAACAGAAGTCAAAATCCAAAACGCACTGAAAAAACTACTGAACGGCCGGACCGCGATCATCATCGCCCACCGCCTATCCACGATCCGTGAATCGGACAATATCTTTGTTCTGGAAAATGGAAGAATCAAAGAATCCGGTAACCACGATGAGCTAATGGAGCAGCAGGGTGATTATTATGAGCTGGTTAAATCGCAGTTCAGAATGTTGGATGCGATGTGAGTTTGGAGGAGCCCTGCACTGGTGTGTGCGGGGTTTTTTTGTTGTGGTTATGGTAGAGGGAGTGGTGTTGGGAGGTGGTATAGGGGCGTAGGGGTAATGCGGAATTTGTCGAGTTATGGGTAATGGCAGATAAATTCTGAATCAGGCAGATAAGAGCCCCCCAGACAAAATTCTCGCATAAAGTTAGAGAGCTTTGTATCAGAGTTTTTATCGATTCAACAAAATTATTGCAAGCTCCATCAGACTGCCAAAGAATTAACGAACACTTCTCATCTCCTTATCAAACACCACACCCAATACATACCATCCCCCATTGAAAAGGAAATCATCTCTGGAGTGCAGTGCATTTCATGTATGTCATATTCCATGATTCGTCACAGATGTTCGTGGTTATGCCCATCATGCGGGTACTATGACAGAATTGCCCATGTGCAAGCCATTTATGACTTCCTGTTATTAAAGGGTCCTACTATAAGCAATAGGAAGGCTAGAGAATTTCTGGGCATTGAATCCCAGAAAATCACTCATAGAATCCTCAACACTATGAACTTAGTAACCAAAGGTAAGGGCAAAGGAACAACCTATTCTCTCCCAAAAAACTTCCCCCACCAAAATCTATAGCCAAAACCAACCCAAGCAACATCATTGCCAACCACCCTAAAAACCCCTAATATAAAGGTAGAACTAATGTTTGTGAAAAACGTCACAAAATATTCATGTTCAACACATCACAAACTCATTTTCAGGTTTTATAATGGACCATAAGTGATAAACAGGAGGAAAGAGCTGTTTACGAAAAAAAGTAATTCGGTAGGGGGAGTAGTGAATGGTTTTGGATAGTGTGGTTTTGAGTAGAATGCTCACGTCGACAACCCTTGCATTCCATATTATATTTGCGACGATTGGGGTAGGGGTGCCGATCATGATTGCCATTGCAGAGTTTATGGGGATCAAACGGAATGATCCCCATTATCTATTGCTTGCGAGAAGATGGGCAAGGGGATTTACCATTACAGTTGCGGTGGGGGTTGTAACCGGTACAGCCATAGGGTTGCAGCTGTCCTTATTATGGCCTTCGTTTATGCAGGTGGCCGGACAGTTGATTGCCCTGCCCTTATTTATGGAAACTTTTGCGTTTTTCTTTGAGGCTATCTTTTTAGGAATCTATCTTTATACTTGGGACCGATTTAAGAATAAGTGGATTCACTGGCTGCTGACGATTCCCGTTATGATTGGTTCTTCAGCTTCTGCGTTGTTCATTACGACGGTGAATGCGTTTATGAACACGCCTCAAGGGTTTGAATTGGAAAATGGGAAAGCAATTAATATCGATCCGATTGCTGCGATGTTGAATCCGGCAACTCCTACAAAAGTGTTTCACGTATTGACGACTGCCTATTTAACATCTGCTTTAGTGTTGGCGGCGATTACGGCATTTGCGATTCTTCGTAAGAAAGGCGGGGAGTATCATAAGAAAGCCCTGCGTTTAACGATGGTTTCTGCACTGATTTTCGCTTTTGCCACTGCTTTGGCAGGGGACTTATCAGCCAAATTCCTGGCGGAGTATCAGCCTGAGAAGCTCGCCGCAGCAGAATGGCACTTTGAAACGGAAGAGAATGCGGATCTGATCGTATTTGGAACACTGGATGAAAATAATGAGGTCCATAATGAGATACGCTTACCCGGATTCTTAAGTTTTCTGGCAGGGAGTTCTTTTGAAACAGAGGTTATTGGTCTGAATGAATTTCCTGAAGATGAGCGGCCGCCTTTATGGATTCACTATATGTTCGACCTGATGGTATCAATTGGATTTTACAGTATCTTTATTTCAGCTGCATTTATTTTATTCTGGAAGTGGAAGAAGCGAAATGAATGGAACAAGCCTCTTTTATGGGGTATTGTAGCGAGTGGACCACTTGCGATGCTGGCGATTGAATTTGGTTGGATTTATGCCGAGGTGGGGCGACAGCCGTGGATCATGAGAGGGTATATGAAAGTGGCAGATGCTGCAACGAAAGCCGATGGAGTAGGCTTGACGTTTGCGTTGTTTGTTGGTCTTTATATCCTCCTGGGCGTACTATGTGTGGTTGTATTAATCAAAATGTTCAAAAACAAGCCTGCAGAGGCGGAATTAGAACAACGTTTTCCTAAGAAAGCGAGTTAATGAGAAATAAAAGGGCTCCTTCTTTAGTAGTCGAGGAGAAGGGGCTTCAAGCTTTAAGGGAGGAATGGGCATGAGTTTGGAAGTAGTAGGGATTACCGTATTGTGGATATTCCTTTACGGGTACCTTATTGTGGCATCGATTGATTTCGGGGCTGGCTTCTTCGCCTTTTATGGAAGAATGAAAGGCAAGGAGCATACATTAAACGTGTTGATCAGCAGATATCTTTCTCCGGTATGGGAAGTAACAAACGTCTTTTTTGTCTTCTTCTTTGTGGGTCTTGTCGGTTTTTTTCCCGACGCAGCCTATTATTATGGAACGGCATTATTACTTCCGGGAAGTATCGCCATCATCTTGATTGCCATAAGGGGAAGCTTCTATGCATTTGGAAATTACGGCTCAAAGGATAATATCGTGTATCTGTTTTTATACGGAGCAACCGGGTTATTAATTCCTGCTTCTCTATCGACGGCATTAACGATCTCAGAAGGCGGGTTTCTGGAAGAAAAGGGAGATAAGGTCATCTTCTTGGCCGGGGAGCTTTTTACCAGTCCTTATTCATGGAGTGTGGTGGCACTCTCCATTGTGTCGGTGTTATTTATTAGTGCGACTTTTCTAACCTATTATGCAAACCGTGCAGGGGATATGGATTCCAGGGAGGAATTAAGAAAGTTTTCTCTGTTTTGGAGTCCACCGACCATTCTTGCAAGCTTATTAGTGTTTGTGTCTTTAAGAGAGCATAATGCAGAGCATTTTACAAAGGCCATTGATATTTGGTGGATGTTTGGGTTATCACTCCTATGCTTCTTCGGTGCATCACTCTTAATCTATCTGCGTAAGAATTTTGGAACTGCCTTTATTTTGGTTATGCTGCAATTCTTCTTTGCCTTCTTTGGCTACGGTGCATCGCATTTACCTTATATTCTAAAACCGTTCATTACGATTGAAACGAGTGTAACGAATCCAACAATGGGAATGGCACTGGTAATCGTCTTCATAGCAGGGTTGCTTTTATTGATTCCATCTCTTTACTTGTTAATGAGACTGTTTTTATTTGATGCAGATTATGTTAAAGGTAAGAAGTGATGATGGAAGAGGGTGTTGTTAAAATGCTCCTCTAAATTTAATACAGGGAACGACAGGGAGAAATTTCATTTTCTCCTTTTTTTTGTGCTAAAATATAGAATATATAGAGTGCGGGGGGATGTAGGGTGAAAAAAGAGTTTGTGGTTGTTGGATTAGGGCGATTTGGAGGCAGTATTGTACGTTCATTATCCGATCAAGGCATGGAAGTTATGGCGATTGATCAGGATGAAGATAAAGTAAATGAATTCTCTTCTATTGCCTCTCATGCGGTAGTGGCAGATTCAACGGATGAATCCGTTTTAAAGAGCCTGGGAATCAGAAATTTTGATCACGTCATTGTGGCTATTGGAGACGATATCCAATCCAGTATCTTAACTACCTTGATGATGAAAGAAATCGGCGTGAAGAACATTACAGTCAAGGCTCAAAATGATTATCATGAAAAAGTATTACGGAAAATAGGTGCGAACCAAGTCGTTCATCCAGAGCGCGACATGGGAAGAAGGATTGCTCATAATATCGTTTCGAATAATGTACTGGATTACTTAGAGCTATCGGATGAGCACTCCATCGTGGAGATTGTGGCGAATGAAAACCTGAGCGGGAACTCGTTGATCGATCTGGATATCCGTGCTCAATTCGGAATCAATATTGTGGCGATTAAAAGGCAAAAGGATATTATTGTGTCTCCCCAAGCCGATGAACAGATTCGTGAAGGAGATATCCTGATCGTAATCGGGGCGGATACGGATATTAACCGTTTTGAAAAGAAGGTTTTATAATAAAGAAGAGGCTGCCCTTTATATCGGGGCAGCCTCTTTTTTGATAGATCAGACTTCCATAATGATTGGTAAAATCATAGGACGACGTTTTGTTTTTTCATATAGGAATGGAGCCAGTGTATCTGTGATTTCATTTTTGATTTCTGACCATTGAGAAGTTCTTCTCTCAAGAACTTTGTTCAGATGTTTAGAAATAAGTGTTTGAGCTTCATTGATAAGATCACCTGATTCACGCATGTACACAAATCCTCTTGAAATCAGGTCCGGTCCAGAAGCAATCTTGAAATCTTTCATATCGATGCTTACCACTACGATGACTAAGCCTTCTTCAGAAAGGATACGGCGGTCACGAAGGACGATATTACCGATATCACCAATACCGCTTCCGTCGATATAGACGTTTCCAGAAGGGATTTTACCAGCAACTTGTGCGGAGTCATTGCTTAATGCAAGTACCTCACCATTGTCCATTATGAAGCAGTTATCAGGCTGTACTCCACAATCTACACCAAGCTGTGCGTGCATCTTCTGCATGCGGAATTCACCATGTATCGGCATAAAGAAGGTAGGATTCATCAGGCGGAGCATTAACTTCATCTCTTGTTGTCCACCATGACCGGATGTATGGATATCACTTAATGGGCCATGAATGACTTCTGCTCCAGCACGATATAATAGGTTGATTGTGCGATTTACACTGATCGTATTTCCAGGGATCGGTGAAGAAGAGAATACAACTGTGTCACCAGGCTGGATCTGAATCTGACGGTGAGTACCGTTTGCGATTCTTGATAATGCAGCCATTGGTTCACCCTGGGAACCTGTGCATAATATCGCGACTTCATTCGCAGGTAAACGATTTATTTGGTTATGTTCAATGAATGTATCTTTAGGGGCGTTGATATACCCTAATTCTTGACCAATCGTAATGGCCGCTTCCATGCTTCTTCCAAATACAGCGACTTTTCTATTATGAAAGACAGCTGCTTCAACCACTTGTTGTAAACGGTGAATATTAGAAGCGAAAGTAGCGAATATAACACGACCGTCCACTTTGCGGAAAATGTCATTGATGCTTTCTCCGACTTTACGTTCCGACATTGTGAAGTTTGGAACTTCAGCGTTTGTACTATCAGATAGAAGACAAAGTACGCCTTCTTTTCCGATTTCAGCCATTTTGGTTAAGTTCGCGGGTTCACCAACCGGCGTGAAATCAAATTTAAAGTCACCTGTGTGTACAACATTACCAGGTGGTGTTTTCACGACAATTCCGTATGAATCCGGAATACTGTGAGTCGTTCTGAAGAAGGTTACGGACGTCTTGCGGAATTTAACGATGTCATCTTCTTTGATTACATTAAGTTTCGCATTTCGTAATAGACCGTGCTCTTCAAGCTTGTTTTTAATAAGTCCCAGTGCGAGCTTCCCGCCGTAAATCGGGATGTTTAATTCGCGAAGTAAATAAGGGATTCCACCAATATGGTCTTCATGTCCATGTGTCACGAAAAGCCCTTTGATTTTGTCTGCATTCTTCACCAGATACGTATAGTCTGGGATTACGTAATCGATGCCTAGCAGTTCGTCTTCAGGAAACTTGATTCCTGCATCGATCAGGATGATTTCGTCTTGGAATTGTACGCCGTATGTGTTTTTACCGATTTCACCTAAACCGCCAAGGGCAAATACTGCGGTTTGGTCATTCTTGACAAATTTCATTTAATTATTGCTCCAACTCGAAAGAATGATGGTTTTCTTCATACTCTAAAAAAGCGCCCTCTAGCTTTTGTACGAATTCAATGTTATACGGTTTGTCTTTTAATTTCAGGCGTACTTCACGTTCTGAATCTGCTTCCATGTAAAGAGATTGAGTGCATTCGCGAACAGGCACTTCTGCTTTACTTTCTTGATAAAATACTTTAAAAATCATGTTTTTTCTCTCTCCTTATCCGTTTTCAAAAAATCTAACTTTCATCTATGATAAAAAAGTTATCAACTACATAACAAAAGCGGCGTCATAAACCCTATCCGCATAAAACCTTAATCCGGTTGAGGGATGTGTGTGGATTATGAAGAATAGGGCTAGACGCTGGAGCTGGACATTAGAGGGCTGGTTTCCCTGCTAATAGGTATAGATATACCATTGTGGTCTGAACAGTTACTATGTTCATATATGGCTCATTTACGCCCTGTGGTAAAAAAACGATTGATAAAAGTATCATTTCCTTAACACAGGGCGACCTTTCAGTATGTATGAAAGGTGAGTGAAATCCATCTTTCACGAGAATTCACCATAGCGGGCAGTCCTAACTCTAACTCTTCGAAATGAACCTATCATTTAAATAGGGATGAATCATCTTGTTTATGTATGCTATAAATTATAAAGGATTCTTTCATGTAAATAAAGTTTTTGCAAGAATCCTTCATTAAAACATTACAAAAATAGAGAAGAGGGACTGAACCAATGGAGACGAAAAAGCTCACTAGTGGCATCAGTCCCTTATTATTTGTGTAAACGTATGACAGTATAGCCGAATGACATGTATTTTAGTAGTGTGACTGCCTGATTTCGTTCAGCAGATAAAAAAACTATGCAATCGTTTTTTTTCTAAGCAATTCTTTCCACTGTTTTAAAAGCTTTTTCCTGAGCTTTTTTAACATGGTGGATCACTCCTTATCAATAGTTTACCGAGATTTTCCTTTGAAGTAAAGGAACAATAAATACCGACGTCTCTGTTGTCTTACTTATATTGTACGGAATTTATTGAATCTCTTACATGGTTAAGTTTGGTAAATGAAGCTGTTTGGGCTCATTCATTGACTTTTAAGCCGTAAAGGATTACTTTAAACAACGGGTAAAAGAGATGAAAGATCGATAATGTATGAAAAGGAGAACGGTTATGTCTAAAATAGTTTTCTTCGATATAGATGGTACACTGCTTGACCACGATAAGAAGCTGCCTCAAGCAACGAAAGAAGCCATCCAAACACTACAATCAAACGGCACTTATGTTGCGATTGCAACTGGCAGAGCCCCATTTATGTATGAGAGTCTGAGGGAAGAGTTAGGGATTGAATCCTTTGTTTCCTTCAATGGTCAATATGTGGTTTTTGAAAATGAGGTCATCTATACCAATCCATTAAAAATAGAGACGTTGGAAGAGTTACTGGAGGATACGTATTCTAAGGAACATCCGGTGGTTCACTTAAACCATGAAACGATGAAGTCAAACCAAAGACACCATGAATATATTGAAGAAAGTATGAGAAGTTTAAAATTTCCACATCCTGATTATGCTCCTGAATTTTATAAAGGGAGAGATATTTATCAATCCTTGTTGTTTTGTACAAAAGAAGCAGAAAGCTTTTATCGGGAGAAATACAATGATTTCACGTTCATTCGCTGGCATCAGTACTCAATGGATATACTGCCAAAAGGTGGATCGAAAGCAGAAGGCATTAAGAAGATGATCGCTAAGCTCGGCTTTAAAATGGAAGACGTTTACGCGTTTGGAGACGGATTAAATGATATTGAAATGATTCAGTCCGTTGGTACAGGTGTTGCCATGGGAAATGCCGTCCAAGAAGTACAAAAACATGCAAATTTGATTACAAAACACGTAGATGATAATGGAATATACCATGGTTTAAAGGAACTGGAATTAATCTAATTGAAAAAGACTTCTTCGGAAAACAGGAAGAAGTCTTTTTTTATTATCGTTCAATGGCGATTGCATCCGGAATCGGCTCGAATGGGTTATTCGGGTTGATGTGGTCATAGAACATGATTCCATTCAAATGATCGATTTCATGCTGGAACACGATGGATGGTAATCCCTTTAAACGCAGTTTCACTTCGTTTCCATCCACATCCCAGCCTTTTACCGTCACCCTGGCATATCGAGGAACAAATCCAGGGACATTTCTATCTACTGACAGACAACCTTCACCTGATGTTAAATAAGCTTTCTCGATTGAGTGACTGATAATTTTCGGGTTGAATAAAGCATAACTGTGTAATTTTCCTTGATTGTCTGTCACATTCACAGCCAGCATTCGCTTAGAAATATTGATTTGAGGCGCAGCGAGGCCAATCCCGGGTCTAAGGCCATATTTATGTGCTGTTTCAGGATTTTGACTGTTTATTACATACTCCAATAAGCTTCTTAATGTTTCCCGGTCTTCATTTGATGGCGGGATAGGCACTTCCTTTGCCACCATTGTTAATGTTGGGTGGCCCTCCCGGATGATGTCATTCATGGTAATCATTGATCTTCCTCCTCAGGTACAATAGAGATATGAATGGATAGGCAATATATGTCCTTAAATAACACTTGAAGACATGTTCTAATGATCAATCACTTCTCTACTTTATATATTAAGATAATCTACTATGTATGATAATAGTCTATCATTTTACATCGGAAAAGTTAACGAATCAGGTTTAAGGTGGAATACTCACCAGTTAAATGTCATAATCATTTTAATAGGAAGAATTGTCTAATCGACATTTTTTTCCACAGTTGTAAATCCCTATTGTCAAATGTTGTAGACATAGATATAGTAGAAGGTGGTAAATAGTTAAGGGGGATCTAGTTGTGTCGAAATTTCGTTTTGCTTTCATTTTAGGAGCCGCTATCTTTGTATTGATGGGCTGTGTTGGTGGTTCTTCACCCGAGGAGAATATGTACAATGTTCTTGAAGAAACAGTATCCAAAGAAGGGCAATATGTTGAAGTTCAAAAGCCTCTTCAAGAGTTAGAAGAAAAAGAAAAAGAAATTTATACTAAGATTATGGATCTTGGGATGAAAGAGTTTGACCAAATTGTAAAACTTTCCGACGAAGCTCTGGAAAACATCAAAAAAAGAAAAGAATACATAGATAAAGAGCGTACGTCCATGAGTGAAGCCGAAGAAGAGTTTGCGAAAGCAGACGAATATGTAGATAAGTTAGAAAACGAAGATCTTAAAAAAGAAGCCGAAAAGCTGGGGAAAACGATGGAAGAACGCTATCAGCTTCATGAAAAGCTAACATCTTCTTATCTGGATGTGCTGTCTCTGGATAAAGAACTTTATAATATGTTCAAAAAGAAAGAACTCACATTGGAAGAGCTTGAGAAACAAATCTCTTCTATTAATGAACAATATGAAAAAATAGTGAAGTTCAACGAGGACTACAATAAAAAGACAGAAGAATTTAATAAGCTGAAACAAGAATTTTATTCCAATGCCGGTCTTGATGTGAAAGACTCAGAATAAGATGGATAAAAAGTGGTAGAAGAGGAAAACTTCCTCATCTACCACTTTTTTTATCATTTCACTTAAAAAATATTCTGAATCCCTATCAAGTCTCAAGGTCATAATGGGGTTATGAGGAATTACGGTATTCTTACTCTATAACAGATGCGATTGTTTCCGATGTTTATATATAACAGTAGATGAGGAAGTATTGATACAGTTTTGAAAAGAAATGGCAGAAAAAATTTGAAGGTTGTTTGGAATCATTAATTTATAATACTTTGTCGTTGACTTCCTGAATTTCTATATTGTAAACTAGTAAAGGTATTTATGAATTGTATTAGTCTTTATGGAATTTAGACTGATACAGATAAGCTCGAATGTAATTTCGGGTTTTCTTTCTTGGTATTTGTGGAAAACTACTAATAGTGTGTGTATCCTCAAGTATTGTGGTAGGTCATACTGAATTTGGGTAATCTAAACTTTGTATGTAAAAAAACCAAAATAAATGTATAAAGAAAGGATAGGTGACTTCGATGGCTTCTAAATCAAAGAAGGCACAATTCGATGCAGTTAAGACGCTCGAACAAATTGAAGACAAGTTTGAAATGTTCCAAATTTTGAACGAAGAAGGCGAAGTAGTAAACGAAGATGCAATGCCGGAGATCTCTGATGAGGATCTGCAGGAATTAATGCGTCGTATGGTTTATACTCGTATTCTTGATCAAAGATCAATCTCCCTGAACCGTCAAGGACGTTTAGGTTTCTATGCACCAACAGCTGGACAGGAGGCATCACAAATTGCTTCTCACTTTGCTCTGGAGAAGGAAGATTGGATCCTGCCAGGTTACCGTGATGTTCCACAGATCGTTTGGCACGGTCTTCCTTTGGCTCAAGCGTTCTTATTCTCACGTGGACACTTCAAAGGGAATCAGCCTCCAGAAGGAGTGAATGTATTATCACCACAGATCATCATCGGTGCTCAATACATCCAAACTGCCGGGGTGGCATTAGGTCTTAAGAAACGTGGTAAGAAAGCTGTTGCCGTTACATATACAGGTGACGGTGGTTCTTCACAAGGTGATTTCTACGAAGGAATTAACTTTGCAGGTGCGTACGCAGCTCCAGCGATTTTCGTTGTTCAAAACAACCAGTTCGCCATCTCAACACCACGTGATAAGCAAACAGCCGGCCGTACAATTGCGCAAAAAGCAGTTGCAGCTGGTATCCCTGGTATATTAGTGGATGGAATGGATCCATTAGCAGTGTATTCAGCTACATTAGAGGCCCGTAACCGTGCTGTAAATGGTGAAGGTCCTTCACTGATTGAAACACTTTGCTACCGTTATGGCCCACATACGATGGCTGGTGATGATCCAACTCGCTACCGTACTTCAGAAATGGATACTGACTGGGAAAAGAAAGATCCATTGGTGCGTTTCCGTAAATTCCTGGAAGGTAAAGGATTATGGAGTGAAGAGAAAGAAAACGAAGTGATTGAAGAAGCGAAAGAAGATATCAAACAAGCAATTAAAGAAGCAGACGGAACTCCTAAACAAAAAGTTACTGATTTCATTAACAATATGTATGAAGAGCTTCCTTACAACTTGAAAGAACAATTAGAAATCTACAAAGAAAAGGAGTCGAAATAAGCCATGGCGCAAATGACAATGATTCAAGCGATCACTGATGCACTGCGCACAGAACTACGCAACAACGAAGACGTTTTAGTTTTTGGTGAGGACGTAGGTCTAAACGGTGGTGTATTCCGTGCAACGGAAGGACTTCAGAAAGAATTCGGTGAAGACCGCGTATTCGATACTCCACTAGCAGAATCAGGAATCGGTGGTTTAGCAATCGGTTTAGCATTAGAAGGATACCGTCCAGTACCTGAAATCCAATTCTTCGGTTTCGTATATGAAGTAATGGACTCAGTAAGTGGACAAATGGCGCGTATGCGTTACCGTTCAGGTGGAACGTATACTTCCCCAATCACAATCCGTTCCCCATTCGGTGGTGGAGTACATACTCCAGAACTTCATGCGGACAGCTTAGAAGGATTGATGGCTCAGCAACCTGGTCTGAAAGTTGTTATCCCATCAACACCATATGACGCAAAAGGTTTATTAATTTCATCCATCCGCGATAATGACCCTGTCATTTTCTTAGAGCATATGAAATTATACCGTTCATTCCGTCAAGAGGTTCCAGAAGAGGAATACACAATCGAACTTGGTAAAGCGGATGTTAAACGCGAAGGTACAGACCTTTCCATCATTACTTACGGAGCAATGGTACACGAATCATTAAAAGCGGCTGAAGAACTGGAAAAAGAAGGACATTCAGTCGAAGTAATCGATTTACGTACTGTTAGCCCGCTGGACATCGATACGATTATGGCATCTGTTGAGAAAACAAACCGTGCCATCGTTGTTCAAGAAGCTCAAAAACAAGCTGGTATCGCAGCGAACGTGGTTGCTGAAATCAATGACCGTGCGATTCTTAGTCTTGAAGCACCAGTACTTCGTGTAGCGGCACCAGATACAGTTTACTCTTTCTCTCAAGCGGAGCCTATCTGGTTACCAAACCATAAAGACGTGCTTGAAACTGCGAAAAAAGTACTTAACTTTTAATGGGTAAGGAGTTTTTATAGCTCCCCCCTAGATATTCAAAGGAGAACAGAAGGGCAATCCACCCTTCTCTTTTCCAATTGTAGATATAAGAAAATCAGACAGAGATAAAATATTACATTCATCTATTTTTAATCATTATTCAATACAGGAGGTAGAGTCCATGTCATTCGAATTCAAATTACCAGACATTGGTGAAGGTATTCATGAAGGTGAAATCGTAAAATGGTTTGTTAAGCCTGGCGATAAAGTTGAAGAAGACGATGTACTATGTGAAGTCCAAAATGATAAAGCAGTAGTAGAAATTCCATCTCCGGTAGCAGGAACAGTTGAAGAACTTCTTGTTGACGAAGGTACTGTAGCGGTTGTAGGTGACACACTGATTAAGTTCGATGCTCCTGGATACGAAGATCTTCAGTTCAAAGGTGACGATGGAGAGAAGAAAGAAGCTCCTAAAGCTGATGAGAAAACAAAAGGTCAAGTTCAAGGATCTGCTGAATCTGGACAAGATGTCAAGAAAGAAGCTGCTCCTGAAACAAAGGAAGAATCAACAGGTCAAGATGCTGAAGTTGATCCTAATAAGCGTGTGATCGCTATGCCTTCCGTTCGTAAATACGCTAGAGAAAACGGCGTGGAAATTCGCCAAGTATCCGGTTCTGGTAAAAACGGACGTGTTGTCAAGGAAGATATCGATGCATTCTTAAGCGGAGATTCTAAGCCGGCTGAAACTGCTGAAGAAGCTAAAACAGAAGAAAAAGCACCAGAAGCTGATTCTAAAAAAGCTGCTCCTAAAGCACCAGAGGGTGAATACCCTGAAACTCGCGAGAAAATGAGTGGTATGCGTAAAGCAATTGCGAAAGCAATGGTTAACTCTAAACATACAGCTCCTCACGTAACATTAATGGATGAAATCGATGTGACAAAACTTTGGGCTCACCGCAAGAAGTTCAAAGAAGTTGCAGCTGAAAAAGGTATTAAATTAACATTCTTACCATACATCGTTAAAGCATTAACAAGTGCATTACGTGAATACCCTGCTCTAAACACATCTATTGATGATTCAACGAGCGAAATCGTACAAAAACATTATTACAACATTGGTATCGCAGCGGATACTGACAAAGGACTATTAGTACCTGTTGTGAAAAATGCTGATCGTAAATCCATGTTCTCAATTTCAAATGAAATTAACGAACTGGCTGGAAAAGCTCGTGATGGTAAGCTTTCAGGTGATGAAATGAAAGGTGCTTCATGTACAATCACGAATATTGGTTCTGCCGGTGGACAATGGTTCACTCCAGTAATCAACCATCCAGAGGTTGCCATCCTTGGAGTCGGACGTATTGCAGAAAAACCTGTAGTTAAAAATGGTGAAATTGTAGCCGCACCTGTGTTAGCATTATCATTGAGCTTCGATCACCGAATGATCGACGGAGCTACTGCTCAACATGCACTTAACCATATCAAGCGTTTGTTGAACGATCCAGAATTATTATTAATGGAGGCGTAATACAATGGTAGTAGGAGATTTCCCAATTGAAACAGATACTATAGTAGTCGGTTCAGGTCCCGGAGGATATGTTGCTGCAATCCGTGCAGCGCAGCTGGGGCAAAAAGTGACAATCATCGAAAAAGAAAACATGGGTGGAGTATGCTTGAACGTTGGTTGTATCCCATCTAAAGCTCTAATCACAGCGGGTCACCGTTTTCATCAGGCTCAACATTCTGATGACATGGGGATCGTAGCTGAAAATGTAAAAGTGAATTTTGATAAAGTTCAAGAGTGGAAAGCTGGAGTGGTTAAGAAATTAACTGGCGGTGTTGAAGGTCTTCTTAAAGGAAACAAAGCAGAAATCGTTCGCGGTGAAGCTTACCTTGTAGATACTAATACATTGCGTGTGATGGACGACAACTCTGCTCAAACATACAAGTTCAAAAACTTGATCCTTGCAACTGGTTCACGTCCAATCGAAATCCCTAGCTTCAAGTTCTCAAAACGCGTCATCGATTCAACAGGAGCTCTTGCTCTTACTGAAATTCCAGAGAAGCTTGTGGTAATCGGTGGAGGTTACATCGGAACTGAACTTGGTACTGCTTACGCAAACCTTGGATCCCAAGTAACGATTTTAGAAGGTGCCGACGATATCCTTAGCGGTTTCGAAAAGCAAATGACTACGGTCGTGAAAAAAGGTCTTAAGAAAAAAGGCGTCGAGGTTGTAACGAAAGCAATGGCTAAAGGCGTTGAAGAGAGCGATAGCGGCGTTGTCGTTAAATATGAAGTAAAAGGTGAAGAGAAAACGGTTGAAGCTGATTACGTGCTTGTAACAGTTGGCCGTCGTCCAAATACGGATGAAATCGGTCTTGAAGAAGTTGGCATCGAGATGTCAGACCGCGGTGTTGTCAAAATTGATAAGCAGTGCCGTACGAACATCCCTAACATCTTCGCAATCGGTGACATCGTGGATGGACCACCACTTGCTCACAAAGCTTCTTACGAAGGTAAAATTGCTGCTGAAGTCATCTCAGGTGAACCGGCAGAAATCGATTACCTTGGTATACCTGCTGTGTGTTTCACAGATCCTGAATTAGCGACAGTAGGTTATTCTGAAGCGCAAGCGAAAGAAGAAGGCATCGAAGTGATCGCTGCTAAATTCCCATTCGCTGCTAATGGCCGTGCATTGGCTCTTAATGCGAGTGATGGTTTCATGAAGCTTGTTACTCGTAAAGAAGACGGTTTAATTATCGGAGCACAAATCGTAGGTTCCGGTGCTTCAGATATGATAGCTGAATTAGGACTGGCGATTGAATCAGGTATGACTGCTGAAGACGTTGCGATGACGATCCATGCTCACCCTACATTAGGTGAGATTTCCATGGAAGCAGCAGAAGTTGCTATGGGTAGCCCAATTCATATCGTAAAATAATGTAACAAATCGAGGATGATCCCAGCTTGCTGGGATCATCCTTTTTTTATTTGTTACCAAGAATAAAAGGGATTGAAGCAATAATGCGCTTCAATCCCTTTTTTACAATTGTTATTATTCCCAACTTTCAATTGCAGTTGAAACGGGTTTTATAATGTCTTCTTTGGAAATATCGCCTTCCACTTTACATATGACCTGATTATTTTCTACGACTACGATTGCAGGTGAAGTCGGGGGAGAATCTGCTATTTCATTAGGTGCCTCAGTATTGAGGCTGACAACCTTCAAACGTTTAAGGTCATCAGGATATTGTTTTTTCAGCTCAATGATTGCATCGTAATAGGGTATTTCTTTAGAAACGTTGCGTTCATCCGTAAAGAATATAACCTGCTTTTCTATAAATTGATCTTCTGCTAAAACAACCTTGTTCGAAGAAATATAGTCACATGAAGTCAAAAGCAACATCGTGGAAATGATTAATATTGATAAAGTGAGTGTATGTTTCATACATCATCCTCTTTTCTTAAACGATGCTATGAACTTTAATTTGTAAATAAATAACTTTTATACTGATCTTACGTCACATTTTATCATATGAAAAATCGTAAAAGGGTCAAGTCATTGAAATGTTACATAATTGAAAAGACATACATAATGAAAGTAATCTTAAAAGAATATACTATATTAATACGACGATTGAAGGTTGCTCTAAGACTTTATTATCTAATCGTCAGGTTTCAATTCAGGTTTCAATTCATGAATAGGGGTAAATAAAAAGAAGGAAGTTTAAAATAAATCACTTAAAGGGTGTAATAAACATGAAATCGTATATTGCATTTTTGGTTCAAATGATTTTATGGAGTGTTTTCTATATAGCTGAATGGATGTCTGATAAAGATCATTTAGAATATAAGTGGATCATGTTTGTTATATTCTTTTACTTAGCTTTTATTGCCGCCAAGAAAATCGTTCAATCAAGAAAGCTGACCTTATTTATTACATCTTTCAGTTTAACGTGTTTCTTTGCCTTCAAAGTTGTATTTGAAAATGTAATGGAAATATTTTAATTCTTTCCCAGATTCATTTAAGAATATGTTAAAATATTCAAAGTGAATACGGAAAGGTGAGAGACATGAAAAAGATTTTAGCAACCGGCTTAACCCTACTACTATTAACAGCATGTTCCGGTGAACCAACAACCACCAACGAAGAAACCAAGAAACCCGATCATTCTGAAATGGAAGAAGAAAGCGGCAAGACAACTGAGGTTGACTCTTCAGCAGAGAAAAACACTGAACAGGAAGAGACAAGTGAACCTTCAGAAGAGGTAGTTCAAACAAAGGACTATACAATCAATGAAAATAACTGGAGCATTAATCCTATAGGTGATGCGAATCCTAAAGTAGTTCTCCTTACGATCGATGATGCACCAGATCAACACGCCTTACAAATGGCAAAAGATCTTAAAGCGCTGAACGCTCCTGCTATCTTCTTTGTAAATGGTCATTTTCTTGAAACACCTGAAGAGAAAGAGACTTTAAAAAAGATTCATGACATGGGATTTACGATTGGAAATCATACGTATAGTCATAGCAGTCTGAAAGAAATCAGTCCTGAAAAACAAAAAGAAGAGATCGTGTCCCTAAATGATCTTATTGAATCCATCATTGGGGAACGACCTAAATTCTTCAGAGCTCCATTTGGTCAGAATACTGACTATAGCCGCCAAATTGCAGCAGAAGAAAAGATGTCACTGATGAACTGGACATACGGATATGATTGGGAAAAGCAATATCAGAACAAAGATGCGATCACCGATATTATGATTAACAGCCCTTACCTGAATGATGGGGCAAATCTTCTCATGCATGATCGCACGTGGACGAGCGAGGGCTTATCCGATATTGTAAAGGGCCTTCGGAATAAGGGATATGAGACTCTCGATCCCAATAGAATAAAAACCATTGAATAACTCTTAAAGCTGCATGAAGAATCTCTTCTTTATGCAGCTTTTTTCATTGCGCCTGCGAAAATGTGCAAAAACTCTTTGAATTTCTTTAAAAACTGTTCATGTTAATGAAAACACTTACATATAGTTTAATCTTTAATAGTATGGTTAATTAAAAGAATGAAAAGTTAAATATGTTATACAATTTAGGCTTGATATTTTAAATGTGTTATATTATTATAGAAGCAGATAAGATAAAGCGTTTACAAAAAACATCGCGAAGGAGAGGAAAAAAGATGGGAACAATTGTATGTCAATCATGTCTTGGCACTATCGAGCATTATGAGGATGAGAAGGTTTCTGTTTTATTCTCTAACTGCTGTGACTGCAACGACGACAAAGAATTAGACGACTGATACCTGCTAAGGGGAGCAGGGAGTGAAAGTGTCTTAAAGGGGTTCTAATAAATAAAAGGATGAAGAAGGGCGGGACCTTCTTCATCCTTTTTTGTTTATCTTATAGCTCTGTGCTCTTTAATTACTCTCAAGTGACGCAAATCATAATCTTCAGGTCCTTGTACTGGCAGACCTGCTTCTATATTGGTTTTAATATAATTGATGTTTTCCTGTGTGATGATTTCACCAGGGATGAAAATCGGAATTCCTGGAGGGTAGACCATAATAAATTCAGCGATTGTTCTTCCGACAGACTCATCAATTGGAATGACCTCGGTATCTGCATAAAACGCATCCCGGGGAGTAATGGAGAGAACCGGGATATCAGGAAGCATCACTTTAACAGGTGTCATTTCTCCCTGTTTCTTAAGACTTGTCACAAGTTCTTTTAAAGCAATGACCAATTGATTTCCCTCAACCTCGGTGTCACCAGGTGTGATGATGCAAAGGATATTATAAAGGTCAGACATCTCAACCTCGATATTATGAGCTTCCCGTAGCCACTTCTCAGCATCAAATCCACTGATCCCTAAATCCTTCACGGACACAATCAACTTTGTTGGATCATAGGCATAGGTAGCTTTCGTTCCAAGGATCTCTTCACCAACACAGTACAAATCGTCAATTTCGTTGATCTGTCTTCTAATATCCTGCGACAGTTCAATCGTCTTGGTGATGAGCTCATGTCCTTCAGTGGCCAGCCGTTTTCTGGCAACATCGAGGGAAGCCAGTAATAAGTAGGAAGTCGAAGTGGTCGTCAACATACTTAAAATGGTTTGCACCCGTTTCGATGAAACAAGTCCCTCTTTCATGTTAAGGACAGAGCTCTGAGTCATAGAACCACCAAGTTTGTGAACGCTGGTAGCCGCTAGGTCAGCACCTGCCTGCATTGCTGAAAGGGGTAGCTCGTCATGGAAATGTATATGAACGCCATGAGCTTCATCCACAAGTACTGGAACATTATATGAATGGGAGATTTCTACAATCTTCTTAAGGTCTGCAGAAATCCCAAAATAAGTTGGATTTATGACCAGAACACCCTTGGCATCGGGATTTTGGTCCAATGCTTTGGCTACAGCATCTGTTGTGATTCCATGAGAGATACCTAAGTCCTCATCAATGTCCGGGTGGATAAAGATAGGAATAGCTCCTGAGAATACAATTGCAGACATAACCGATTTATGGACGTTTCTAGGAACAATGATCTTGTCGCCAGGTCCACATACACTCATTACCATTGTCATAATGGCACCACTTGTTCCTTGAACTGAGAAGAATGTATGATCGGCACCAAATGCTTCGGCGGCAAGGTCCTGAGCTTTTTTTATCATTCCCTTGGGCTGATGTAAATCATCTAAAGGACCGATGTTAATCAAATCGATGGAAAGAGCATTCTCCCCGATGAAATCCTTAAAATCAGGATCCATACCTGCCCCTTTTTTATGACCTGGGATATGGAATTGGACGGGATTTTTTTTACTATGTTCAATTAAGCCGGTAAACAACGGCGTTTCATTCTGAGACAATTCATTCAACACCTCTTTATATTCTTGATAACACAATTAACCAACTTGCTAAAGATATCATTATATAGGATTATAACCACAATTTCATACATTTTCTTTTGATATTTCAACAAACAAATGAATTATAGCACTTAAGAAAATCTTTGCATAGTGGCATATGCCTAACCAGGGTTTATTTTGTATTTCATAGCACAAAACAAAAGAATAGATCCCCATGATTTTTGGCTCATTTCCGTCCTGTGATAGAGAATCCCCCGCCCAAGCTCGCTTGGGCGGGGGATTCTCTATCACAGGACGACCTTTCAGCATAGCTGAAAGGCGAGTGAAACATACGTTTCACTCGAATGAGCCAAAAATCTGCACTACACTCCAATTTTAACGCGGTAATTCATACAAATCAGGTTCAAAGTATCTTTTTAATTATGCTCCCACCAAGAAAAGGATTTCACGCACTCCATCGAGAATAGATGAATGAATGGAGGGATTCAATTGAATTGGAAAACACGGGTAACAGAGTTATTAAACATTCAATATCCAATTATACAAGGTGGCCTGGCTCATCTGGCATATGCAGAACTCGCAGCGGCAGTGTCGAATGCGGGTGGACTTGGCCAGATTACTGCAATGTCCCTGGACAATCCTGAACAGCTTCGTGAAGAAATCGTAAAAGTAAGGTCGTTAACAGATAAACCGTTTGGAGTAAACTTTGCCATCGGTCAACATGGACGCCCCTTTAGCGAATTTGTGGACGTTGCCATTGAAGAGAAAGTACCGGTCGTTTCCGTTACAGGAGGAAACCCGACGCCCCTGTTTCAACAACTACAAGGGGAGAACATTGTTAAGCTTGTTTTAGTTTCCTCAAAAAGACAGGCTATCAAAGCGGAAGAACTAGGTGCGGATGCCGTTATGGTGGTCGGACAGGAAGGGGGAGGCCATCTAGGGAAAGATGATATCGGTACATTCGTCTTGATTCCAAGGGTCGTTGATGCTGTTTCTATTCCGGTCATTGCTTCGGGAGGTGTTGGAGACGGTAGAGGGTTAATGGCTGCCCTCAGCTTTGGTGCTGAAGGAGTTGAGATGGGTACAAGGTTTATTGCTACAAAAGAATGTGTACATGCTTCTGATGTTTATAAGCGTGCCTTGATTGAAGGAGACGAGAGTGGTACAGTAGTCATCAAACGATCTTTAGGGGCCCCGGCAAGAGCCATTTCCAACACATGGACCAAGCAGATACTGGATGCTGAAACATCGGACGCTGGATATGAAGGATTAAAATCATACATAAGCGGTGAAGCCAATAAACGATACATTTACGATGGGGAAATAGACGAAGGGTTTGCGTGGGCTGGACAAGTGATGGGTTTAATCCATGATATCCCATCGGTTAAGGATCTCATTCAACGAATGATCCGCCAATCAGAGAACATTCGTAAGGAATGGAAATAACACATCATCATTCATCAAGGAGTTGTTTGAACTATGGAATACCAATACCCTTTCGATATAGACTGGTCTACGGAAGAAGTAATTGACGTTATTGCCTTTTTTGAAGCCATTGAAAAAGCCTATGAAAAAGGCGTCTCAAGAGATGATCTAATGGATAGGTATAAGCGATTTAAGGAAATCGTACCAGGTAAGGCAGAGGAAAAGAGAATTTGTAATGAGTTTGAAGAATCAAGCGGCTATTCTTCTTATAAAGTCGTAAAGAAAATGAAAGAACTTCAAGACGCTGACAAAATTTCAATGAACTAAAAAGAACGACTGCTATTTTTAGCAGTCGTTCTTTATGCATTATTGACAACACTTATATGGTTTAGTTCATTTTATAAAGGGGTAAAAGTGTTTCAAAGGCACTATTAACTTCCTGGATAAATTCATCACCATTCAGCTTAATAGCTGTATCCCGGTCAAGATGAAGTCCACATAGAAGTTCGGCTTTTTTAACATTTTGCACTCTTTCAGTTAAAGCAATGAATTCATCCTGTGACATAGAAGAAAAAGGTATAGCATCTGGTTTTGTATGATCTCCAGACCAAACAAAGTGACCAGGGATCAATGATCTTATCTTATCCGCACTTTCTGCAGCGTTTCTACCGAATTCAACTTTATTTGGAGCTTCATAGATCATTGCAAACCATATAAAAACATGCGTTTCCCATAATCCAATCTGGAAATGTGGATGTTTTTTATAACCCCGTTTGTTGTTCGCAAACGCAACCCAGGTATCATCAGGAGGGTTAACCGATCGACGTGCATGTTTAGCCACATGGTAAAACATTTCATCTCCTGTTAATGCACTTAAAGTGGGGGCGAAATGTTCGCCTAAATCTTCAAGTTTAGGCCTAATCTGTTCCTGAATGGCAGTCATTCGATCTTCTAACCCATTAATAGTGAAAACTTGAAAATCTTCTTGTTTGAAACCATTGAATTTCATGTTGAATCCTCCTTATTTACCACCAATATCTTAACATAATGTAGTGCGAGCTTGTAGTCGATTGATTTATCCATGGGTGTCTGCACATTTTAGTTACAAGATGAGAGGATATTTCATAACATGTAGTAAATATTATCAGAACAATCAGATAAATCGAAAACTCGGAAGGGGTGTATGGCCATGAAACAAGTAATGAACACTTCTAAAAAACGTGATGTCCAGCAGCAAAGGATGAATGTATTAAGGCTTGAAATGGATTATGAATTAGCTGTTTTGTTCGAAGCAATTCAAACGAAGAATAAAGAAACCCAGACCAAGTCCAAACAGAAACTCATGAGTATTCGAGAAGAGCTAATGAAAATGAAGGCCTTATAAAGCTTTAATCCTTTCAGGTGGGTATAAAGTATTTTGACATGATTCAACAGTTGAACGGCGAGCTCAAAGGCATAAAGAGTTCGCTTTTTTGTGGTCATAGATACTCCCGTTTTCGATCATGTCTAATTTGCGATGAGCAACGAGGTAAATAACTTGAAACAGTCTCTTATTTCCATTAAGCTATTTAGCTATAGAAGAAGAAGTGTATTGCGATTTTTGTTTAGAGAATGAGTATGAGTCGGATCTAATGAAAACGACCATATTAATAATTGTAATAAGTTGATTGTTACACATATTGGAGGCTAGTTATCAATGACAAATTGGACGGAATTAGATCAAAATGTTAGAACGTGGATACGGGAAGCTGGAGAGAAGATTCGTCAATCATTCAAGTCAGAATTGAATATCAAGACAAAGTCGAACCGAAATGATTTGGTTACCGATATGGATGAAGCAACAGAGCATTTCTTTACAGAAAACATCCGGAATACTTACCCTGGTCATCAAATCCTCGGTGAAGAAGGTTACGGGGATGACTTTAAGGAGTTATCAGGTATAACGTGGATAATCGATCCTATCGATGGAACAATGAATTTTGTTCACCAACAACGGAATTTTGCCATCTCTATCGGCATCTATGATGGAGATGCAGGGAAATTAGGATACATATATGATGTTGTTCATGATGAGCTATATTTTGCAAGTAAGGGTAATGGGGCTTATATGAATGATGTGAAGCTTCCCGAGCTTGATCCAGTACCTGTTCAAGATGCAATTGTAGCTTTGAATGCACTTTGGGTGACTGAGAATAAACGAATTGACCGAACAATTCTTTCGCCACTCGTGAAGGATGTAAGGGGAACTCGTTCCTACGGATCAGCCGCCATTGAATTGGCATATGTTGCTTCAGGTAGATTGGATGCTTACTTAACAATGCGTTTGGCTCCTTGGGATTTCGCAGCCGGAAAGATTATGATTGAAGAGGTTGGGGGAGTTGTGACAGACCTTAATGGAGATCCCTTGAACCCATTGAATAAAAGCTCGGTGTTTGTAGGGAAACCAAAACTGCACCAAACCATCTTGACTGACTATCTTGGACGGAAGAACTAAAGGAGGGAGACCGGCAATATTATTGCCGAGTCTCTCTTCTTCTGTCTACAATCGACCTTCTTCACGGTATTTTTTCTTTGTTTTGAAACCGAATCCCATCACGATAAATAGAAAAATTAAGCTTACAGCAGCAAGCAGGATGCTTTGTAAACTGATTGATATCGCAATACCCATAAGGGAAACGGCAGCTAATAAAGAAAATAATACAAATATCCATTTAATATTCCCCATCATAAAACCTCCAAAAAAATCAAAAATCATTTTCCTGATTTTATTAATATTATACATATTTTATAGCTCTCCCAATTAAATTCTACCTATCAAATGGATAATGTGCAATGGGTATAGTAGACAAAGAGGGAGAGGGTTGTGACCCAAGTGATGACGGAAACTAATAGTTGACGGATAGGTAAAAGAAATATTTATTAGGGCTTTTCTTAATGCTGTGATATAATGGTCTAGTTGAACTGAAATATATTATCTTTAACATAATAAAGAAATCCAATATTCAGGAGTGGAAATATGAAATTAAGAAATGATCTTAGAAATATTGCTATTATTGCTCACGTTGACCACGGGAAAACGACATTAGTAGACGAGCTTTTAAAGCAATCTGGAATCTTCCGCGAAAATGAAACAGTTTCTGAACGCGCGATGGATTCAAATGATTTGGAGAGAGAACGCGGTATTACGATCTTAGCGAAAAATACGGCGATTCAATATAAAGATTCTCGTATCAACATTCTTGATACCCCGGGACATGCTGACTTTGGTGGAGAAGTTGAACGTATCATGAAAATGGTAGATGGTGTTTTATTAGTAGTGGATGCGTATGAAGGATGTATGCCTCAGACTCGTTTCGTTCTTAAGAAAGCACTTGAGCAAAACCTTACACCTATCGTAGTTGTAAATAAAATTGACAAACCTTCAGCGCGTCCGGAAGAAGTAATCGATGAAGTTCTGGAATTATTCATTGAATTGGATGCAAATGATGAACAGCTTGAATTCCCTGTTGTCTATGCCTCGGCTATCAACGGTACAGCAAGTACAGATCCGGATCCGGAAAAACAAGACGAAAACATGCAGTGTTTGTATGACTCAATCATTGAGCACATTCCTGCACCGGTAGACAACTCTGAAGATCCACTGCAATTCCAAGTTGCATTGCTCGATTACAATGATTACGTTGGTCGAATTGGAATAGGACGTGTGTTCAGAGGGACAATGAAGGTTGGCCAGCAGGTAGCATTAATGAAGCTTGACGGTTCTGTTAAACAATTCCGTGTAACTAAAATCTTCGGTTTCTTCGGATTGAAACGTGAAGAAATCCAGGAAGCAAAAGCGGGTGATTTGATCGCTGTTTCCGGAATGGAAGACATTAATGTTGGTGAAACGGTTTGTCCTGTTGAACATCAGGATCAACTTCCGGTTCTTCGTATTGACGAGCCTACACTTCAAATGACATTCTTAGTGAACAACAGCCCATTTGCAGGTAGAGAAGGTAAATTTGTTACTTCAAGAAAAATCGAAGAACGTTTATTGGCTCAGCTTCAAACAGATGTAAGTTTACGTGTTGAACCAACAGATTCACCTGATGCATGGACAGTTTCAGGGCGTGGAGAGCTGCACCTTTCAATCCTGATTGAGAACATGCGCCGAGAAGGTTACGAATTACAGGTATCAAAACCTCAGGTTATCATCAAAGAGATCGATGGAGTGAAGAGTGAGCCTGTAGAACGTGTTCAAATTGATATTCCTGAAGAATACATGGGCGGAGTCATTGAATCCCTTGGTCAACGTAAAGGTGAAATGCTGGATATGGTAAACAACGGGAATGGACAAGTCCGTTTAATGTTTATGGTGCCTGCACGTGGATTAATTGGTTACTCAACCGAATTTATGACTCTTACTCGTGGATATGGTATCATCAATCACACATTCGACAGCTACCAGCCCCTGCAAAAAGGTAGAGTCGGCGGACGTCGTCAAGGTGTATTAGTATCCATGGAAACAGGGAAAGCATCCCAATACGGAATCATGCAAGTGGAAGACCGCGGTATTATCTTTGTTGAATCCGGTACTGAAATTTATGGTGGAATGATTGTTGGGGAACATACAAGAGAAAATGATATTACCGTTAATATCACAAAGCTTAAACAAGCGACAAACGTTCGTTCTGCTAACAAGGATCAAACCGTAACCATTAAAAAAGCAAGAATCATGACATTAGAAGAGTCTCTTGAATACCTAAACGATGACGAGTATTGCGAAGTGACACCTGAATCGATCCGTCTTCGTAAAAAGATTCTTGATAAGAATGAACGAGAAAGAGCAGAAAAGAAAAGTAAAGTTTCTCAATAAACTAAGTGAAGGGGGAGTAGGAAATGGATGTAACAGAGCGTTTGTCCTTTTTCGCATCCCTTTACCGTGTTGACCAAAACGCGGAAATGGGTATGTGGTTGCTTTATATAACCATAGTTGGGCTCTCAATCTTAGTTTACAAGCTCGGTTTTGCGAAGAAGCTGCCAGTAATGAAATCGATTTTGATTTATACTTTTCTCATTTTGGGATGTACCGTATTAACGTTTCTCGGAATTTTCTTGCCGGTTGCCGAAGGATTAGTCGTTGCGGCTCTAATCTTGATAATATATAAGGTGCGTCTAACGAACGAAAAGAAAAAAGGCACGTTTTAAGTATATGAAAAAAAGCTGTAGTCTCTAATGGTGAGACTACAGCTTTTTTCGTTATGTGGATTAACCACGTACAGAAAATAGATAATAAAGCGGGGGTAAAGACAGTGCGTAAAGAAGGTGTCCTGCTGTCCACAAGATAATTGCCTCTCCATACAGTAAACCGGGTACATCTTTAATCGCCAGGTATGAAAGAGGGAAATATAGGAACACCGTCGGCGCTGTTAGGGCAAAGGAAAGGATCCAAGCGCCTTTACGAGAAACGTTCAGCCTTTCGATCATGTACACCAACACTACCCCGATCACACATGAAATAACCAAATGGAACAAAAACTCCATCCATTCAGGAAAGTCTTTATCACCGAACACGGGAATGAAATCAACATTCAATAAAAGGACATATACCTTGATGCCTGTCATTCCTTGCATCCATTTAAGGAAGAATCCTAATAGGGTACCTGAAACAAGACCGATAATAGTTCCAGAACCGATTTGTTTAAAAGTCATCTTCTACTTGAGGTGAACGATAAAATCTGAAATTCCCGGTAGACACACGTTCCTCTGTCTTTTCTTTGATACGATCATGGCACTTGTCACACATATACGTATGGATGGGGCGGTTCCGCAATTTCTTTGCTTGCAGGGAATAATCATCAATATTCTCTATCACTTCACATAAAGCACATTTTACTCTCATACATTACACCTCTATTTGTTCTAATCATAAGTTTAGTCTTTTTAGTATATCATGTAGTAAAGTCAAACGCTTTATTTAACTTTCCTGTATGCTTTTATCATTAGAATTTGGTATAGTATAATCAAGATGAATCACGAATGAAATGAAACGCTTACAGAGAAAATGAGGCCTCATAAGGGGGGGTTGTATGGCTAATCAAGTGGAATCAAGCTTAATTCCTGCACTATTTGATGTACTTCAATCAGAGCGGTTTGTTACGCTCGCTACCGTTGATTTTGAAACTCATGGACCCAATGTGAGTGCGATTTCCTGGATACTTGCGATGGATGAACACACGTTGCTATTTGCTGTTGATCAACGTTCCAGGATTGTAGAGAATATTAAAAATAATTCCCTTGCAGTTGTGAATTTGATTGCAAATGAATCGACCTATTCCATAAGCGGAAAAGCAGTGGTCCAAGAGGAGAAGCTGGAAGGGGTCCCTTTAAAGCTGGCGCTAGTTAAACTTGCTATCAATGAAGTAAGAGACGTCATGTTCTATGGATCGAAAATATCGTCAGAACCTGCCTATGAGAAGACATATGATAAGACGGCCGCAGACCGTTTGGACCGCCAAGTAATAGAAGCCATGAAAAAAGCTTAGGACCCTAAGCTTTTTCATGGCTTTTTCTCATTCATCCTTTAAATACCCAAGAATTATTCAATCTTATCGTACGTTTGATTTTCCTGTTTTTTCTGAAGTTGTTTTTCTTTCGTGTTATTCATTTTCTTATTGGGTTCATTCGGCGCATTTTCGGGGTCTGTTTGCTTTAACGATCTAGGAATTTCAGGCATGAGTCTGCCGGATATGTCAGCCAATTCATTCATGATACCTTGAACCGGTTCGCCCCTTTGAATGTCTTTGCTGATTTCATTTAAACGTGCATAAAGGTCCGGATCGGCGATGACAATGGCTTCTGCACCATATGGATCTTTCTGAAGTGCTTCTGCTACAGAATACTTGATGGAACCGACTTGAGAACGTTCAATATCGGAATCGATATCGATCCCAACAAATGCATACTTCCCAAAGACTACCGCGGTTGCGTCTTTTACATCAGGTACACTAGTCGTCAGGTCAACTAAATGCTTTGAGATTTGCTGTCCTGATTTTCGCTCAACATGTTGGATATTGCTATCCTGAACAGTGATCGGTTTATTGTTTTTACTGTTCGAATCATTATTATACCCGACCTCATTCTTGTTCGCGCATGCACCCAGAATGATGGTTACCATAAGTAGAGAGATGAGTTTAAACATGTGAAAACCTCCCGATTTAGAATCAATATCTTTCTTATTGTGTAATTTTCTTCTATCTTTATACGTTTATTCATATATTTTAAGAAACGGGCCGTCCTATTTGAGTAGCTGGGAATAACCGGAACAACATTGGCTACATACAATAGTAATAAGAAATCAGGAGCAGGAGGCATCGATTTGAATAAAATTTATGTATTAGATACCAATGTCTTATTACAAGATCCACAAGCCATCTTTTCTTTTCAAGATAATGAGGTGGTTATACCTGCAGTCGTTTTAGAAGAAGTGGACTCCAAAAAGCGTTATATGGATGAAATCGGAAGAAACGCAAGACATGTATCGAAGTTAATAGATAATTTACGGCAAGAAGGAAAGCTCCATGAAAAAATCCCCCTTTATACGGGAGGATCATTGAGAATTGAACTGAATCACCGCTCATTTCATCAGCTTCAAGAAATATTTGTAGAGAAGACCAATGATAATAGAATTATTGCCGTTGCAAAAAACTTATCTCTCGAAGAAGAAGCAAAAAAGGATGGGAAATCAGTCATACTTGTTAGTAAAGACACACTCGTAAGGGTAAAGGCTGATGCATTAGGGTTACAGGCAGAGGATTTCCTGAGTGACAGGGTTATCGAGGTAAATGATATCTACACAGGATTTATTGAACTATATACGGAGAGAGAGTTACTTGACAAATTTTATGATAAAGGGGAACTGACCCTTACTGATATAACGAAACAACGATTTTACTCCCACCAATTCCTTATTATGAAGGATGCACTTGGAAGCTCTGCTTCTGCATTAGGGATGGTGGATGCAACTGGACTGAAAGTAAAGAAGTTGGTATACGATCAAGAGCATATGTGGGGTATCAAGGCCAGGAATGTTCAGCAAACGATGGCAACTGAACTGTTACTAAGAGATGATATTTCATTAGTCACCATGATTGGAAAAGCCGGCACAGGAAAAACCTTGCTTGCACTGGCTGCTGGGCTCCTTCAAACAGAAGACTTTAATAAATTTAATAAATTGCTCGTTGCTCGTCCGATAGTACCCGTAGGAAAGGATATTGGTTATCTTCCAGGAGAAAAACAAGAAAAACTCAGACCTTGGATGCAGCCGATTTACGACAACCTGGAATACTTGTTCAATACAAAGAAGCCAGGTGAACTGGATGATATCCTCGCTGGTATGGGATCGATTGAAGTGGAAGCTTTAACTTATATCAGAGGTAGAAGCATCCCGGATCAGTATATCATCATTGATGAAGCTCAGAACTTAACAAAGCATGAAGTGAAAACAATCTTAACCAGGGTAGGAGAACGAAGTAAAATCGTTTTGATGGGAGATCCAGCTCAAATTGATCATCCATACCTGGATGAGTACAACAATGGCTTAACATATGTTGTAGAAAAATTTAAGGATCAAAAATTAGCCGGACATGTTAAACTCATGAAAGGTGAAAGATCCGGTCTTGCTCAACTTGCTGCTGACCTCCTTTAGTACTTTCATTATTTAAAACACAATTATAACGTATGAAAAAACCGGTTCAGAGGTTCCTGAACCGGTTTTTTGTAAACATTTTTAACTAAGGGCTCCCTTGAGTAGCAAATCCCTTATACGATCTTATTCTACCCGAAATGCTCTTACATCGGTAATTGGGTTGTCTCTATTCGATCCGTTTTTGTAGTAGATATGAACGGGACCGTTTTCCCTTAGGGGCTTTCCTTCTTTTGAGAATCCAATGAGTAATTGATCTGCCTGTGAAAGGTCCATGCGATAATCATCCGAGTCGGTTTCGATTACAAGAGATGACGCATTTTCAAGAGGTTCAGCATTTGTAAGAAACGGCTTTAACGGAATAGCGAATGTTCCGTTCAAAATCTTTTCCTTTTCATACTTTTTCTCTGTCTTAAGTGTTGGTGGGTAAGTTGCGCCTTCTTGAATTTCCCGGGACCAATGCTTGGACACGGCTTTTGTATATTCTTCTAATTCATCAATCGTCTCATTCGTTTCATCAAAATATGTAGTTAAATCCACTTTTCGATCATCAAATATCCAAACGCCCGAATCCAAGGTTATCGTGAATTTCACCTGACCTTTTATTGGTACTATGCTTTCCAATTTAGATTCCTCCTCTCGCTGATAGTTTCAGTATATCCGTTATCTTAAAGTTTGTCACACAAAGCTGAAAGCATTTTCAACGTTTTCAATCGGGGAAAGTAGGGAAACTAAAGGTAGGACTAAAGGAGCTGATACAATGGTGGTTAGAACCCAGGAGCTTTTGGAAGAATTAGTGGAGAAAGCAAGGCCTTTTGCTTCAGAGGGGAAGGTGGCGGATTACATACCTGCATTAAAGGATCAAAATCCCAGTGATTTGGCAATAAGTATATATACTTTGGACAATCACTCTTGTTATGCAGGGGATCACTTAAAGAAATTCACATTGCAAAGTATATCTAAAGTCATTACTCTTGCCCTTGTATTAATGGACTATGGGGAGGATCATGTGTTTTCTAAGGTTGGTATGGAGCCTACGGGTGATCCTTTTAATTCCATAGCAAAACTCGAAACCCATAAGCCCTCTAAACCCCTGAACCCGATGATCAATGCAGGTGCACTAGCTGTAACGAATATGATTAAAGGAAACACTGGAATGGAAAAGTGGGAACGATTAATCGAGTTCATCAATCACATGACTGGTGATACGGTATCATATAATGAAGATGTGGCTTATTCAGAACTCCAAACAGCAAATTTAAATAGATCGCTTTGTTATTATATGAAGCAGCACGGAGTGATTACTGGAAATGTAGAAGATTTACTCGTTCTCTATACGAAACAATGTGCCGTGGAAATGAGTTGTGTCGATCTTGCTAAGATGGGTGCTGTTTTCGCTAATGATGGCGTTGATCCTGAAAGCGGGAGAGAAATTATTACGAGGGATGTTGCAAGAATTTGTAAGACGTTCATGGTTACGTGTGGAATGTATAACACCTCTGGCGAATTTGCCATTAAAGTGGGCATCCCGGCCAAAAGTGGCGTGTCAGGTGGAATCATGGGGGCCGTTCCAGGGAAGTGTGGAATCGGAATCTTTGGACCTGCACTAGATAATGTCGGGAATAGCAATGCAGGGCTAAAGCTCCTTGAAATGCTCAGTGATGAATATTCCTGGAGTATATTTTAACCTAAGGGTCCCATCAATCGCATACGGGTATGAATCAAAAGCATTGGTTGTTTAGCGGGTTCTGGAAAAAGCGGTTATAAAAGAGATTTTTCACGGTGATCCCTCCGGAAAAATAATTCGAAAATCTGTCATTGAATCCCGCCGAATACACTTATTTTTCTTGCAATTTCTCTGATTTAACGATAAAATTTTAAGACAGGAATGCACTTTGTTCGGAATGGGGGGATCACTGTGGCGTCAGAAATGACAATCAATCATCGAGAAAAAGCCTATGAGCTGTTAAAGGCCGACGCAGAAAAGATTTTACAACTTATTAAAGTACAAATGGATAATTTAACGATGCCCCAATGTCCTCTTTATGAGGAAGTATTGGATACCCAAATGTTCGGATTATCTCGTGAAATAGAATTTGCAGTCCGTTTAGGGCTAGTGGATGATCATGATGGTAAAGAACTGATTGATTCTTTAGAAAGACAACTTTCTGCCCTTCATGAAGCATCTACAAAAAAGTAAAATAGTCATGACAACTCAAACAATACATGGATCTGTTGTTTGAGTTTTTTTGTTAAGGATATTGATTGCTTGGGATCTATTCTATGATATAAGAGAAAAAGGATTGAAATGTTATGATTAAAAAAATAGCAAAGTCCTATGATTATTCGTTAATCGCTGTATATGTATTTCTTTGTTTGTTTGGTCTGGTAATGATTTATAGTGCGAGTATGGTCATGGCTGTGGAACGGTTTGGTTGGGAAAGTGACCATTTCTATAAAAGGCAGATGCTCAATATCATCATTGGATTCATTGCCTTTACCGTAGCAGCGTGGTTTCCGTACAAAGCCTTCCAAGTGGGGAAAATAATCAAAGGTCTCATGTTTATTATTATTGGATTATTAATCGGGGTACATATCTTCGGTTATGAAGTAAACAACGCAAAAAGCTGGATCAATTTAGGCTTCATGCCCATTCAGCCATCGGAGTTCGCCAAGCTCGCAGTCATTATTTATCTTGGCTCTGTGTACTCCAAGAAACAGGCATACATAGATGATTTTAATAAGGGTCTTGCCCCGCCATTACTATTTTTGGGTTTTATATGTTTTTTAGTCTTTTTAGAGCCTGACTTTGGTACGGCGGCGATCATTTTCGCCATTGGAGCAATCGTCATTTCATGTTCCGGGATCAGTTATAAGACATTCTTCAAACTGGCTGGTTTAGGCGTAGGGCTGCTGATCGTACTATCACCTGTCATTTACCTGGCAAGGGGCTTCATTTTCACAAGAGAAAGACTTAGCCGGATTGAAGCTTATCTATCACCGTTTAAATATGCCCAGGGAGAGGGCTATCACTTAGTGAACTCTTATCTTGCAATCGGTTCCGGCGGGGTAAAAGGGCTTGGATTGGGACAAAGTGTTCAGAAACTGGGTTATCTGCCTGAACCACAAACGGATTTCATTATGGCTATCATCGCTGAAGAATTAGGTGTATTCGGTGTAAGCTTTGTGATCCTCGGTCTGTCTTATATCGTGCTCCGGGGGATCTATACTGGGGTTAAATGTCAGGATCCATTTGGAACGATGCTGGCAATCGGAATATCGAGCATGATCGGTATTCAGGCCTTCATTAATTTAGGCGGTGTATCTGGATTAATTCCGATTACAGGTGTCCCACTTCCATTCATCAGCTATGGAGGATCATCATTATTGGTTCTATCTTTGTCGATGGGTGTCCTTGTAAATGTGTCGATGTTTGTAAAATATGAAGAAAAATATAAAACAAAGAAGGAAAATGGCTATCCTTCGGAGAATATTGATAATAGCAAAAAAATATATGGTGTAAAAATGTAGGTCACTTTGATAGAGTATCTAAAACTCTAAGTCTAGGGTCTGCCCCCTAAGATACTTCTAAATTATCTTTCGGGTCAGTCCTTTTTTCATAGACTGCATTATAGAGATTTTCAATCATGAATAGCTTAAAGGAGAGAGAGTATTGAAGAAAATTAAAAAAGTACTAGTAGCAAATCGCGGTGAAATTGCCATCCGTGTGTTCCGTGCCTGTACGGAGCTTAGTATTAGAACCGTCGCCATTTACAGTAAGGAAGATTCGGGAGCGTATCATCGTTATAAAGCGGATGAGGCATACTTAATAGGTGAAGGGAAGAAACCTATTGATGCTTATTTAGATATAGAGGGGATCATTCGAATCGCAAAGAACTCTGATGTCGATGCCATCCATCCTGGGTATGGGTTCCTATCTGAAAACATTCATTTTGCCAGACGTTGTGAAGAAGAGGGGATTACTTTTATTGGGCCTCATTCAGAGCACTTAAATATGTTTGGGGATAAAGTCAAGGCGCGACATCAGGCTCAATTGGCCAATATCCCTGTTATTCCGGGAACAGATGGCCCCGTAGATACTTTGGAAGAGGTCATTGCCTTCGGTAAGGACCATGGCTTCCCAATCATCATTAAAGCTTCATTAGGTGGCGGCGGACGCGGAATGCGCATCGTCCGTAACCTGGAAAGCTTAAAAGAAGCTTATGAGCGCGCCAAATCTGAAGCGAAAGCAGCTTTCGGAAATGATGAAATATATGTTGAGAAATTTGTGGAGAATCCTAAGCACATTGAAGTCCAGATACTCGGGGATGAAGACGGCAATATTGTTCACTTATATGAACGTGATTGTTCCATCCAGAGACGTCACCAAAAGGTAGTTGAAATCGCACCATCCGTATCTTTGAGTGATCAGCTGCGTGAAGATATTTGTGAGGCAGCCGTCCGTTTGATGGATAATGTAAAGTATGTGAACGCCGGAACGGTTGAGTTCCTGGTAGCAAATGATCAATTCTATTTCATTGAGGTAAACCCTCGCGTTCAAGTAGAGCATACGATCACGGAAATGGTTACAGGTGTGGATATCGTTCAGTCTCAATTGATGATTGCAGAAGGTCATGCCTTACATAGCAGTAAGCTTGGGATCCCTGTTCAAGAAGAGATCCGGACAAATGGGTTTGCGATTCAATCCCGTGTTACAACAGAAGATCCATTAAATAACTTTATGCCTGACACCGGGAAGATCATGGCTTATCGTTCAGGAGGCGGATTCGGGGTTCGATTGGATGCAGGTAACGGCTTCCAGGGAGCAGTCATTACTCCATATTATGATTCACTTCTTGTTAAACTGTCTACGTGGGCCTTAACCTTTGAACAAGCTGCATCAAAAATGGTCAGAAATCTTCAAGAATTTAGAATACGTGGAATAAAGACGAATATTCCGTTCTTAGAAAATGTTGTTAAGCATGAAAACTTTATTACAGGCAGATATGATACCTCCTTTATTGATACGACACCTGAATTGTTTATTTTTCCGAAAAGAAAAGACCGTGGTACGAAGATGCTTACTTATATCGGAAATGTAACCGTAAATGGTTTCCCGGGTATCGAGAAGAAGAAAAAGCCTGTATTCTCTAAGCCAAGGATTCCAGTCCTTGACTTAAAACAAGATTTTAAACCGGGGACAAAGCAAATTTTAGATCAACATGGTGCCGAAGGGTTGGTTAATTGGGTCAAGGAACAAAACTCAGTACTGCTGACTGATACCACTTTCCGGGATGCACATCAATCTTTACTTGCTACGCGTGTCAGAACAAATGACCTCAAGCAAATTGCAGAGCCTACATCTCATTTACTTCCCGATATGTTCTCCTTTGAAATGTGGGGAGGTGCAACGTTTGATGTAGCCTATCGTTTCCTGAAGGAAGATCCTTGGAATCGATTATTAACAATGAGAGAGCGCATTCCAAATGTTCTTTTCCAAATGCTTCTGAGAGCTTCCAATGCTGTTGGTTATAAGAACTACCCTGATAATGTCATTAAAGAATTTGTTGAGAAATCCGCATTTGCAGGAATAGACGTCTTCAGGATATTTGACAGCTTAAACTGGGTCAAGGGTATGGAAGTAGCCATTGATGCTGTAAGGCAAAGTGGAAAAATCGCAGAGGCTGCCATTTGCTATACCGGTGACATAGAAGATCCTACCCGGACAAAGTACAGTATTGATTACTACAAGGATATGGCAAAAGAGTTAGAAGCAAGCGGCGCGCATATTTTAGCGATCAAAGATATGGCAGGGCTCTTAAAACCACAGTCTGCCTACCGCCTTATTTCGGAACTTAAAGATACGGTTAGCCTGCCTATCCACCTACACACTCATGACACGAGCGGTAACGGAATATACACTTACGCAAGAGCCATTGAAGCCGGTGTAGATATCGTCGATACAGCACTGAGCACCATGTCGGGACTAACATCTCAACCAAGTGCCAATACGCTATTCTACGCATTAAAAGGAACCGAAAGAGAACCGAATGTAAACATTGACTCCCTTGAAACTCTTTCTCACTATTGGGAAGACATCCGAAAGTATTATACAGACTTTGAAAGCGGCATGATGTCCCCACATTCAGAGGTGTATAAGCACGAAATGCCAGGGGGGCAGTATAGTAACCTTCAGCAGCAGGCAAAAGCTGTAGGACTCGGGCATCGTTGGGAAGAAGTGAAAGAAATGTATGCAAGGGTCAACCATCTCTTTGGGGATATCGTAAAGGTTACTCCTTCATCTAAAGTCGTTGGAGATATGGCGCTATTTATGGTTCAGAATGATTTATCGGAAGAAGATGTAATCGAGAAGGGTGAAAAGATCGATTTCCCTGACTCAGTGGTGGAATTATTCGAAGGGTATCTTGGGCAACCTCATGGAGGATTCCCGAAAGATTTACAAAATGTGATTCTGAAAGGGCGCACTCCATTGACCGTTCGCCCAGGGGAGCTCCTTGATGATGTTGACTTTACCGCCCTTAAAGAAAAGCTCTTCGAGGATCTTCAGCGACCTGTCACGAGCTTTGATGCCCTTGGATATGCCCTATATCCGAAAGTGTTCATGGAATACGCACAAACAATGGATCAGTTTGGAGATATTTCAGTTCTTGATACCCCGACATTCTTATTCGGGATGAGACTGGGTGAGGAAATAGAAGTGGAAATTGAAACTGGGAAAACACTGATTGTTAAGCTTGTTTCGATTGGTCAGGCTCAGGCAGATGGTACCCGTATTGTTTATTTCGAGCTGAATGGCCAGGCCCGTGAAGTTGTCATTAAGGACGAGAGTATTAAATCAACAGTCGCAGCCAAGATGAAGGCTGATGTGAAGAATGAAAATCATATCGGGGCTTCCATGCCAGGAACCGTTATAAAGGTCATTGCAGAAAAAGGTGAAACGGTTGAAAAAGGAGATCATCTAATGATCACAGAAGCCATGAAAATGGAAACGACCGTTCAAGCACCGTTTGCAGGGGTAGTGAAAGACATTTATGTACAAAACGGCGATGCCATTAATCCTGGAGATCTATTAATTGAAGTGCAAAAAGCATAAAGAAAAGGATTCCGGATAAATCCGGAATCCTTTTTCTATTCTTTAAGTTTACTTCTTGAAGCAAGTAAAATGAAGTAGCATAGTAATCCGAATAAACAAGAGATGATCAATGCGTGTAATAAAGCAATCCCAAGGTTCAATCGTGTGAACACAACGAGTGCTCCAGACATGACCTGAAGGGATACCAGCGTAAATGCAATGATCCATCCCCAATAAATAACCTTTTGATGTTTGTGCTCTTTAATTGCAATATAGGTGATATATGCGATCCATAAGAAAATGAGTCCTGCTGCCGCTCGATGTCCCATTTGAATCCATTCATAGAGATTTGCGGGCAGACCCGGGGACGAGTTAACGCATAACGGCCAATCTTTACAGACTAAGCTCGAATCCGTGTGCCTGACTAAAGCACCGGTATAAACCACAATATAACTATATAAAGTGACTCCTATTGTATGGAATCTCATACGTTTATTAATAACCAATGAGTTGGCATCAAATTTCTGATCGACTTCAAAAATCAGAAGTGTTAACAATAGAACTGAAGCAAATGATATAAGGGAAATCCCGAAATGCAGCGCAAGTACGAAGTCTGATTGACCCCAGAGTACAGCAGCAGCTCCGATTAGACCCTGTAATACTAAGAAAAAGAAAGAGAGTGCAGCAAGGAATTTTGTTTCACGCTTATATCCAATCGCTCTCCATGACCATATCGATAATGCTAATACTAATAACCCTACACCACCGGAGACAACCCGGTGTGCCAATTCTATAACAAGCTCGAACGTTATGTCGCTTGGAATCAATTGTCCGTTACATAATGGCCAAGATCGACCGCAGCCCATACCAGATTCGGTCTTCGTAACGAGGGCTCCTCCCAATAGAACAAATAACATACCAAGAGTAGTGAGAACGGCAAGCCACTTTAATCCTTTGTGGACACCTTTATTATGCAATCTATTCACCTTCTTAATTAATAGACTCTACACACTTTCTAATTTATAAATATAGTAGAAAAATATATATGCCCCTACGATAATACATAAAAGGTAAGTAAAACTCAACCGATAAAATGTTACAGAATTATGAGCATTATGAGGATGATAATTATTTATATGAAGAGAATAGGTATTAGTAGATAATGACTAATTTACAGAAAAACAAAATCTGTAAGCGCTTAGCTTCGTTTTATGGTATGATGGATTTAAAATGTTTGTAGAAATATGAAGAAACGTCTGCGATTTTCTTTCTTCACAATTTCTTCACATTATTGTTTAATTCTTCCCCAAAAAGGAAAAAATATATGGTTTAATATAATATTGATAGCATATATACTATTTCTTATCTGTGTATGAATTAGCAGATGGATATAGAAATAGAGAATCATTTCCTATATAGTATAGAGGTGGTAATTTGCCTCTTGCTTTTTATAGAGAGGAGGAAGAGTATGTCTAGTCGAATGATGACTAACGCTCAAGAAGCAGATTTGACAACCTCAACTGCTTGGAAGGATTTCTTAGCATTAATCAAAATTGGTATCGTTAATTCAAACTTAATTACAACCTTTACAGGTATGTGGTTAGCGTTTTACTTTACGAATACACACTTTCTAAATTCTCTTGATACAATGTTCCTGACGTTGATAGGTTCTTCCCTTATTATTGCGGGTTCCTGCTCCATAAATAATGTGTATGATCGAGACATCGATCCTCTGATGGAACGTACGAAGGGACGCCCTACCGTAACAGGTAAGATCAATGCTCCTAAAGCGTTGTCTCTGGGATTAATTATGATTGCAGTGGGAATTATAATGTTATTTATGACTACCGTCACTGCAGGTGTGATAGGAATCATTGGGGTTTTTAGTTATGTTGTATTATATACAATGTGGTCTAAGAGGAAATATGTAAGCAATACGATTGTAGGCAGTATCTCAGGTGCGGTCCCGCCACTAATTGGTTGGTCGGCTGTAGATGCAAATCTGGATATCATCGCATGGGTTCTGTTCCTAATGATGTTTATCTGGCAGCCCCCTCATTTCTACGCTTTAGCGATGAAGAGAGTGGAAGAATACAGAGCAGCGAATATACCGATGCTTCCAGTAGTAAAGGGATTTGCTACAACAAAGCACCATATCGTTGCATGGGTTGCAGCATTACTGCCCCTGCCATTCTTCTTGTTGGATTTAGGAATGTTTTTCTTTATTCTTGCAACAGCCTTTAATATTGGATGGCTTGCACTGGGCTTAGCCGGTTACAAAATGAAAGATGATATTAAGTGGTCGAAACTTATGTTTGTCTATTCACTCAATTATTTAACTATCTTGTTCGTAGCGATGGTAATCGTTACCGTAATTTAAGATTAGTGGGAATTCTTTCTGATAAGAAATCCAAATAGATATTTTTTATGAGTCCTTGTTTTATTCAAAAGTATATTACACGAAAGAGGGGTTTGATTAAGCTATGAAAGCAAGGCTATCTAAGTGGCGCTTATTCTCAATTGTAGCAATGTTAGCGCTAGTTCTTTCTGGTTGTGGAGAGCCATTTCTCTCCACTTTACAGCCAGCTGGTGAAGTAGCACAGACACAATATGATTTAATGATACTGTCTACATTAATAATGGTATTAGTAATCATTGTAGTAGTAATCGTCTATATGGTTGCGATTATTCGTTTCCGTAGAAAAAAAGGAGATACTACTATTCCCAAACAAGTTGAAGGAAGTCACACACTTGAAATTGTGTGGACAGTTATTCCGATCATCCTTCTTCTTATCCTGGCTGTTCCGACCGTTACGTCTACATTTGAATTAGCTGATACTAAAGCTATGGATAAGAAAGACGCAGACGGGAATCGCGAAGCACTAGTTGTAAACGTTCGCGCTAACCTTTACTGGTGGGAATTCGAATATGAGGATCAAAAAATCATCACTTCCCAGGATTTAGTTGTGCCAACTGATCAAAAGGTTTATTTCAATGTCACAGCTTCTGACGTTAAGCACTCCTTCTGGATTCCAGCTGCCGGAGGAAAGATTGATACTAACGTCGATAACGTAAACACATTTTTCCTTGAGTTTGATGGAGAAAAGTCTGAAGAAGCAGGTGGGTTATTCTACGGAAAATGTGCTGAGCTCTGTGGACCTTCTCATGCTTTAATGGACTTTAAAGTAAAAGCGCTTCCTAAGGACGAGTTTACGGCATGGGTAGAAGATATGCAAAATGCAGGAGAACCTAAACCGACTTCTGATTTAGCTCAACAAGGACAAGAAATCTTCAACCAAAAATGCTTAAGCTGTCACGCAGTATCACCTCAGGATGGACGTCCGGAATCAGCTCGTCTTGCTCCGAACTTAGCAAACTTTGGTGAGCGTACCAGAATCGCAGGTATTTTAGATCACAATGAAGAAGAATTGAAAAATTGGTTAGTTGACCCTGAGCAGTACAAGCCAGGAAATAAAATGACAGGTACATACGGTAACCTGAAGGAAGACGAACTTGATGCCCTTGCAGAATATTTAATGGGGTTAAAAGTTCAAGATTAATTGGGGATTAGTTAAAGGGAGGTTTAATCGTGAGTAGCTATGCACAGAAAAAAGGCTTCGGCGCGACTCTTTGGGATTACTTAACAACAGTAGACCACAAAAAGATCGCCATCCTTTACCTTATGGCCGGAGGATTCTTCTTCCTGCTCGGTGGATTGGAAGCTCTTATCATTCGTATACAGCTGGCTGTTCCTAACAATGACTTTGTTAGTGCAGGCTTATACAACGAAGTTTTAACAATGCACGGTACAACGATGATTTTCTTAGCGGCCATGCCGCTGATTTTCGCATTCATGAATGCGGTTGTACCATTACAAATCGGTGCTCGTGACGTTGCATTTCCATTCCTGAATTCATTAGGCTTTTGGTTATTCTTCGCAGGTGGGGTTTTCCTTAACCTCTCATGGTTTTTAGGGGGAGCACCAGATGCAGGGTGGACGTCATATGCTTCACTTTCAATGGCATCTAAAGGACATGGTATTGATTTCTATGTACTAGGTTTACAGATTTCAGGTGCAGGAACACTGATTGGTGGGATCAACTTCCTTGTAACCATCATTAATATGCGTGCTCCAGGTATGACATACATGCGTATGCCGCTATTTACCTGGACAGTATTTGTTACCTCTGCACTTATTTTATTCGCGTTTCCTGCATTAACGGTAGGATTATTCTTAATGTTATTTGATCGTATGTTCGGTTCGAATTTCTTTGATGTAGCGAATGGCGGTAACACCATTATCTGGGAGCATTTCTTCTGGATTTTTGGGCACCCTGAGGTATACATCCTTGTATTACCTGCTTTCGGAATTTTCTCTGAGATCATTCCGCACTTCTCTAGAAAACGTCTATTCGGTTACTCATCCATGGTATTTGCGACCGTGCTTATCGGTTTCTTAGGATTCATGGTTTGGGCTCACCATATGTTTACAGTAGGTCTTGGTCCAATCGCAAATGCAATCTTCGCTGTTGCGACAATGGCCATTGCCGTTCCAACAGGAATTAAGATCTTTAACTGGCTCCTTACGATGTGGGGAGGAAGTATCAGCTTCACGACTCCAATGCTCTACGCAGTAGCGTTTATCCCTACTTTCGTGGCAGGTGGGGTTACTGGAATCATGAATGCAGCTGCAACAGCTGACTATCAGTTCCATGATACGTATTTCGTTGTTGCCCATTTCCACTACGTTATCGTAGGTGGGGTAGTATTTGCCCTGTTGGCAGGTACTCACTATTACTGGCCAAAAATGTTCGGGACAATGTTAAATGAATTCTTAGGGAAAATCACTTTCTGGTTATTCTTTATCGGATTCCACTTAACATTCTTTATTCAGCATTTCCTTGGTTTAATGGGTATGCCTCGTCGTATCTGGAAGTTCTTGCCTGGACAAGGATTAGAAACAGGAAACCTGATTTCTTCCATTGGAGCAGGCTTCATGGGAGTTGCGGTTATTGTTCTTCTTGTTAATGTCATCATGACCCAAGTTAAAGCTGTTAAGGTTTCTAATGACCCTTGGGGAGATGGACGTACGATTGAATGGGCGATTCCATCACCACCTCCATTCTATAACTTTAAGCAAACTCCACTTATCCGTGGTTTGGATGCCTACTGGTTAGAAAAGATGGAAGGTAAGAAAGACTTAACTCCAGCAGAACCAATCGGAGACATTCATATGCCGAATAACTCCATCTTACCGGTAATCATTTCTCTTGGATTATTCATCGCAGCCTTTGGTGCTATGTATCATCCGGATGGTGATAAAGCATGGGCAATCCCTGTTCTGGTAATTGGTATGCTTATCACATTAGGTGCAATGTTCTTCCGTTCAGTAATTGATGATCATGGATATCATGTTCACAAAGAAGATTTAATGGATGATGATAAAGGGGGTAAGGCATAATGCACGCTGAAGAAAAATTCACGCCAAAGACCTGGCCAGCCTCCCCTGAAAAGGCGACCCTTGAGGGGAAAAACAAGTTCATGGGCTTCTGGTTTTTCCTTGGTGGAGAAACGGTTCTTTTCGGATCTCTTTTCGCAACATATTTAGCGCTTAAAGACAAAGTTCCTAGTGACAGTCATGCACTTGCTGCTGACATCTTTGATTTACCACTTGCATTTATTGCAACTATGTTACTTTTAACTAGTTCTCTAACAAGTGTTTATGCAATGTATCATATGAAGAACTATAACTTCCAACGCATGCAGGCTTGGTTGTTAGTAACGGTTCTTCTAGGTGCAGCTTTCCTTGGATTAGAGATTTATGAGTTTAATCATTACGTACATGAATACGGGCATACATTTACTAGTAGTGCATTTGGTTCAGCCTTCTACACGCTAGTTGGATTCCACGGAGGACACGTAGCTTTCGGTCTTCTATGGATTGTAAGCTTAATGCTTCGTAACGCTAAACGCGGTTTAAACCTTTACAATGCTCCAAAGTTCTATTTAGCTTCTCTATACTGGCACTTTATCGACGTTGTATGGGTATTCATCTTTACAGTAGTATACTTAATGGGAATGGTGGGATAAACTGATGGCGAATCAACAATCAAATTCAGGTAACCCAAGTGTAGATTACGAATATCGTCGTAAGAAAAATGCAGAAGACATGAGAATGCAGGTTACATCCTTCATGTTAATGATTTTCTTAACATTAGTGGCGTTCATTGCAGTCGCAGGAGATTTTGATAAGTACTTTATTGTACCTTTCATCCTCTTACTTGCAGTCGTTCAACTAATTTTTCAACTTTATTACTTCATGCATATGAGTCATAAAGGTCATGAAGCTCCTGCATTGTTCCTGTACTCTGGTGCACTTGTTGCATTTATCACAGTATTGGCATTTGTAACGATTGTATGGATCTAAAGAAAAAAGTCAGCCGGAGGGCTGGCTTTTTTTTGGTTGTGGATTTCTAGATATGCTTGTCGGGCCTACCCAGCCGCTTCCGCTTTTCATTGTCCAGCTACGGGGCTTAGAGGCTCGAGGTCATAAGTCGGGAATGCCCAAAAGGCAAAAAGCGCCTTTCCGGCATTCCCGACTTATGCTTGTCGCCTCTGGGCAAAGCCCCTCCGCTTTTCTAATTGTCAAGAACTTGTCATTACCTTACATTGAAGTGGGGGAGGGTTGTCAGTATAATGGGGATAGGAAACGTGAAATGAGGTGAAGAAATGCCTTTGGGTATTTTTGGTTTTATGGCTTTATGGAGCCCGTTTTTTCTCTTGGCTTTAGCATTTATCACGGTCGTGTATTTCTTAATCACGATCAAATGGAGAGACAGCTTTAAAGAAAGTAAAAAGCTGACCCGCAAAGAAGCCACTTATTTTATTTTATCAATGGTTCTACTATATGGCATTAAGGGTTCGCCGGTAGAAATTATGAGCACAATTTTATTTTCAGCTCACATGGCACAAATGGCGTTACTATATTTAGTGGTCACTCCCCTGCTTGTATTGGGAATTCCTAAATGGGTCTGGAAGGCTGCAGTTGAGTTACCGGTGGTTAAGCAAGTATTTAAGTTTATGACAAAACCATTGATCTCTTTACTATCTTTCAATATCATCTTTTCGATTTATCATATCCCTTTAGTGTTTGATAATGTCAGGACCGATGCTACTCTTCACGGTTTGGCAACCATCATTCTATTCTTGTTGGCCTTATTCATGTGGTGGCCTTTACTGAATCCGGTGGATGACGATATTGATCTAAGTGGGCTCAAGCGTATCGGATATATTCTTGGTAGTGCAGTCTTATTGACTCCGGCATGCGGTTTGATTATTTTTGCCGAGAATCCTTTATATGCCCCTTATTATGATCCACAGGAGTTTCTTAAAGCGCTGGCACTATGTGTGCCCGTTACTACTCTTGAAGGCTTGACGTTGACTGGGCCGGAATTATTTACGGATATGTCAACACAAAATGATCAGCAGCTTGGCGGTGTGATCATGAAGATTGTTCAGGAGATTGTATTTGGAGTTATGCTCTTCAACTTGTTCTTTCAATGGTATCGTAAAGATCAGGAGAAACAGGAAAAGCTCTCGTATGATCCTATTGATCCCAAGTTGACAGAACAGTAACGAATCAGGGGATGATTAAACGTCATTCCTTTAATTACATAGCTTAGTATCTTTAGAAAAGAGAGGATTAGAGATGGGTTTACCTATTTTACCTACAATTAGTACCACTTTTATCGTATTAAGTGCAGTGACAGTCGCAATTGGATGGTGGCAGATTAAACAGAGAAAGATTGAGCAACATCAGAAAACCATGACACTTGCAGGTGTTTTTGCGCTTATCTTTTTCATCATTTATATGAGCAGAACGATTTTTGTTGGGAATACGTCCTTTGGCGGTCCCGATAGCATCAAGATTTATTATACGATATTCCTGGTTTTCCATATTACATTGGCAACAACCGGGGCAGTGTTTGGCTTAATGAGTTTGTGGACAGGCTATAAAGACCGTTTAGCAAGGCATCGAAAACTAGGACCGATAACGAGCCTTATCTGGTTCTTCACAGCGATTACAGGCGTTGCAGTTTACCTCCTTCTATACGTATTTTATAAGGGTGGGGAAACCACTTCGGTCATCAGGGCAATACTGGGGTACTAATCTAAACCTATTATGCGTTTACCGCATAATAGGTTTTTATTTTTTGCTTGGTCTCAAAAGGGGATAACGGATATTCGTCGAATGTAAATATAGGAGAAAGGAGCAGATGAAGAATGATCACTAAGTTAGAACACAATCAGCTTGAAGAATCTTTACAGTTATCTGAATATGCGTTTCAATATACTGTACCAAGAGAAGACAGGGAGAGACGTATTCAACAGACTAAGAACCATACTGTGTATGGAATATATGAAGAAGAGAAATTAGCTGCAAAGCTTCATTTGATACCTTTGGAAATACAGATGGGTAAACATGTGTATCCCATGGGGGGCATTGCAGGAGTCGCCACCTATCCGGAGTTTAGGAGGAGGGGGTACGTACGTCGATTGATGAACCATTCATTACAAAAGATGAAGGAAGATGGCCAAGTCTTATCCATGCTCCATCCATTTTATATTGATTTCTATCGCAAATTTGGTTGGGAGGTATTTACGTATTTCCACAAGGCACAGCTGGAGAAGAAGGACCTAGTCCCTTTAAAGCCTCATAATGGACAAATTAAAAGATTTACGAAGGATACGTATCCTAATGAATTAGAATCGATTTATAATCGCTACGCTGAAGAATATAATGGCATGCTCGTCCGTTCAGAAAACTGGTGGAGGGAAAGAAGCATCACGGATTTGTGGATAGCCATATATTATAACGAACAAGCTGAGGCAACCGGATACCTTACATATGAAGTGAAAAAGGAAAAGATAAAGGTTGAAGAATTTGTTCCCCTTACAAGTGATGCAAGAATTGGATTATGGAACTTTATTTGTCAGCACGACTCTATGGTGAAAGAGGCAGAACTTATTTTGAACCCGTGTGAACCATTACTGTATATGTTGAGGGACCCTGCAGTTAAGATGGAAAAGTACCCATACTTCATGGCAAGAATCGTCGATGTGGAAAACTTCTTGAAGAAATATTTAAAAGAAATCGATTTTTCGTATCAACTGTCACTCTCCATTACGGATCCGACAGCCGCATGGAATACCAATACCTTTTTTGTAAATAAAAATGAAGTGATTGTGGGAGAAAAGATGGAGGATCCGGTCTCAATGGATATAAACGCTTTCACGGGGTTAGTTTTTGGAATACATACCCCACAGGCCCTATTGCAAATGGGAAAACTTCAATGCGGGCAAGGGCAAGGAGAGCTTCATAAGCTCCAAGCCTTTTCTCAGGGGAAACAGCCGTTTTTTTATGATTTCTTTTAATGAGGTCCAACTTAACAGATCAACAATAATGTGAACATAGTCAAAGGAATTTTAATCGGTGATTCAAAAAAGGACAAATCCTGGTCGACAGGATTTGTCCTTAAAATTATAACTTGAAATTCGTTTTTATAATACCTGCCTCTTTAGCGGAGTTAAAAACAATGAGTAGTAATGGACCTATGATAAAGCCCAATACACCAAAGAGTTTAAGCCCAAGATACATGGCGATCAATGTAGCAAGCGGGGATAGACCAATATGGGTTCCCATCACTTTAGGCTCTACCGTTCTTCTAATAATAAGAAGAATGGCAGCTAAAACAGCAAGTTGAGTTCCTAATGCTATATTTCCTGTTAAGAGATGGAAAATAGCCCAGGGGCCCAAAACGACGATGGACCCTATCAAAGGAATGAAGTCAATCACCCATATGATAATCGACATTACGATTGCAACATCGGGAGATATAAATAATAATCCAATTAAGGAAACGATAAAGATGATAATACTCACCAGGAATTGAGCTTTAAAGAATCCAAAAATAACATAAGTGAGCCGGGAAGTCATAAACGCTACTTTCTCTGCAGTTCTTTCTGTCAGGTGACCATAAATGGATTTCTTAATGCGTGGTAAATCCAACATGAAAAGAAAGAGAGCAATTAAGTAAACTAGAAAACTGACTAAGTAATTGGGTATATAAGATAAAAATACGCTTATCTTTTCAATATTGACAGAGTTAAGAATCTTCGTCTTCCCACTATTCAGGAAGTTTTGAACGTCTTCACTGAAGCTTTTCACTAATTCATCAGGAAGATCCTCCGTCGCGTTCAATAGCCTATCCTCATAATCAAGCCATATATCGCTTAATTGGTTAACATATTTCGGTGCATCTTCTATGAGCTTAATACCCTCACCTACGACTTTCGTAGTTACGAAGAACGAGGAAACGCTAATAAGAAGTAGAAATAGTATAAAAACAGAAAGTACAGCAATTCTACGTTTTGCCGAAAAACGCTTTTGAATAAAGCTAACGGCTGGCTCCAGGAAAAGAGCAGTAATAATCGCAGTAATGAGGGGAACGGAAACAGGTAAAATAAAAAAAGCAACTATAGCAAGTATTAAGATGATAAGCGTAATCATTAATACTTTTTTCGTGAAAAACTTGGACAATTGTGTACCCCTTTCTAACAAAAACCTCTTACTATATATTATATGAGAGAATGGGGAGAATGAACAGTAGGAAGAAAATGAAATTTTAAAGGATATTTTTCTGTTTACATGCATGTTTATCGATTGTTGAACAGGAGAGATTGAGGTATTGCACACTCTAATTAAGACATAGAAAAAGACTGTCTGAAGATAGACAGTCTTTTTAAATTCAACTATTACCAAGCGAAATTCGTTGCTTCTTTTTTGACATCCGTAATAAGTTTTTCACAAGAAGTGACCAGGTGTTTAGGGAATTCTTCACCTTCACCGTATTCTACACCATGTGGATAATAGTGCTTACCTAATAGTGGGGTCATTAATTGGATAACTGCGTCATGCTTACCGATATCTCCTTCAACAGCAAGACCTTGGATTCGCAAGTAGAAAATGCCTTCTCTAATTTCGAATTTGCGATCGTACGTTACTCTTTCGTAATCCCATTGCCCTGCACGAACTAGACCATGAGATTCCATAATTTCGTCTAATCGGTTTAAATCCACTTTTAAGCTTTCAAATTCTGTTCCTTCAAATCGCATAATAATTCCCTCCTATATTGTCTGGCATGATGGCTCTAAAAGCACTCATGCTGTACGTATGGTTGAAGCATTTATATCGGTGTATGTACAATGATACTAATGCGGTATTTCTCATTCTTAATAATAGTGGAAAAACCTTTATCTTGCAATGTCTTGAAGCATTTGATTATGGCAATTTTATAAAAGGTGAATATCCTTCAGGAGAAAGTGAAAAATATAGAAAGTAATTCTGAACACATGAGGAGGATAAATTTGACACAAATCAAAGATATAATGACAAAAGATGTTGAAACCTGTTCATTACTGGATAATGTTTATGAGGTTGCTCTTAAAATGAAGGAACATAATGTAGGATCCATTCCCATCGTGGATGGTGAGAAGATTGTTGGAATGATGACGGACCGGGATATAGTCCTCCGCTGTATTGCTGAAAAGCACCCTGCTTCATCGAAGGTAGAGGATATTATGAGTACACATTTAATAACTGTAGGACCTGAAGCCGAAGCGGAAGAAGCGGCTTATATCATGGCCGAGAATCAGATCCGCAGACTCCCTATTGTTGATGGAGACCGATTGGTCGGGATGATCTCTTTAGGTGATTTTGCTATAAGGGAATCACTGGGCAGACAGGCCTACGTTGCGTTAGAAAATATATCTGAATCGAATTTCAGAAATAAACCGTTTTAATCCTGATGATGAGATGATCTATGATCATCTCTATTTTATTTCAGGCAGAAACCTTTCCCTAAAGAGATTCATTTGTTTTAGAAGGCATGAAAATATGCTATCCTTTATACTAGACTGAAGTTTTAGAATCATGAACAATGGTATAATAATTCTAGTATATGCAGCATATCTTGATAGAGAAAGTAGAGAGGAGGGAAATTTCTGAGAACCGTTTTGCGTATTTTGATCATTCTTGTCATTATTTTATTTATTGGTATTTATCAAGGTCAAAAACAAGAAAATGAACCTCTAAAAGGACCAGAAACCCAAACTCTTAAAGAAGACAACGAAAACCAATTGAACCAATCAATCGAAACTTCAGGTGAACGTCCTACATCCGGTTTATCTACCTGGATTGGTAAGGATACAAAAAAGGTAATAGAAGCTTTTGGGGACCCTGAGCGGGTTGAACCAAGCTCCTATGGTTATGAATGGTGGATCTACCCGATTTCGGATAAGCAGTACATACAAATGGGCGTTAATAATGATAAAGTCGTTACGCTGTTTGCCATTGGGAATCAAGTGGATGTGTCCCCTTATAAATTGGGGCAAAGCTTGGAAGACATATACCGTTTTACAATTGTTGATTCCGAAATCGTGGTAAATGATGATTCAGGGGCTTATCAATTTGAACTGAATGAAGAAGACCTGAATACACGGCTACTCATATCCCTCGGAGATATTTATGCACAGCTTTATTTAGACAAATTCACCGGTAAGCTTACGAGTATCCGCTTTCTGGATAGCCAAACATTGATTGAGATGCATCCATATGAAATGATGTATCGAGGGGAATTGGCAGAAGCAGAGGACCCGAGTGAAGATGAATGGGATAAAGTGAATAGTGCCAGTGAACAGCAGATCTTCGATATTACCAATGTGCTCAGGCATCAATTTGAGGAAGGTACCTTAAAATGGGATGAAGAAACGGCAAAGGTAGCAAGAGGGCATAGTAGGGAAATGTATGAAGAGGACTATTTCTCACATGATTCACCTACCTTCGGAAACCTTTCCGAGCGCCTGGAAAGTGAAAACGTTATGTTCAAAACAGCAGGGGAAAACATTGCTTCCCAGTACACCGATGCTCCCGAAGCCGTTCATGGCTGGCTCAATTCTGAAGGACATCGAAAGATACTATTGGAACAACAATTCACTCATCTTGGTGTCGGGGTATACAAAAGGTACTACACTCAAAACTTTATAGAGAAATTCGAAAACGAATAAAAGGAAGGTTGATTCCCAACGCTAAAAGGGGAGTCAACCTTTCTTTTGGAAAAAAAGCTCGTCTATTGTTTCTTTTTGAATATAAAAAAGGATCCGGTAGAATGAGCGACAATCTTGCCGTCTGAACATACAACTTTCCCATCCACAACAATTGTCTTGCTGCCCTGATGAACCACTGTTGCATGAGCAGTTAATCGTTCTCCTTTACCTGGGGCCAAGTAGTGAACATTTAAATTTGTGGTCACGGCACCATAACCCTCTGGAAGCATCATATTGGCCAATGTCCCCATAGCTGAGTCAACCAAAGTAGCCGTTACTCCTCCATGAACGATCTTCAGGGAATTATGTGTAACTGGGGTTATCGGAATGCTTATTTCGAAATTCCCGTCTTTTACTTCACGGTCCATTGCAAATATTCCGCCAATGATTGATCCATTTTCATTTTCTTTCTTACGTTTTACTCCTTCAAGAAGCTGCTTCAATATAAGAAGTTCCTCATCCGTTGCCCCTGAAAGACATTCATCAAATAACTGTTGTACCCGTTCTTTCATCTTCATACATCCTTTTCTCTATTCACAGCAGCCTGTTCATGGAAACTGTTTTGTTGAAAATCGACTTTAATATACATGTAAATATTACTACAAAAAGGAATGTATCACCATTCTTTTCAATCCTTCATAAAGTATAGTAGGTAGATGCCTGTAATGGAGGTGTTCATAAAATGGGTAAATCACTACACCCAAAGGTAAAAGAGTTTAAAGGATTTGTGAAGAAGCACCCAAAAATTGTAAGGGATGTACGGAATGGCGATGCTAATTGGCAAGATCTCTTTGAAGACTGGTACTTACTTGGGGAGGATGATACAAAATGGGATAAGTATAGAGACCAAGTCACCAAAGAAACAACAGCAACAAACCAGGTAAGTAAAAACGGCTGGATGGATCAAGTAGGAGAAATGGTGAAAAAAATGGACGCTAATCAATTGCAGCAACATATTAACAGCTTAAGCGAAGCCCTGGGAGCCGTGCAAGGTGTACTTAGTCAATTTCAGTCAAATAACAATAGGGGATCAAAAACGGCGACCAAAACAGAAACACCATCTAAACCCTCCCATCCATTTTCATTCCGAAAAGATTAGGAGGGCGACGAAATATGAGAGCAGATATTATTGAGTATATTTATGCCAAAGAAGATCTGAAATTATTTTTAAGGGATCAGCCACAGTGGTATCGCACCCTTTCACGTAATCCCAATGAATTAGAGAAATTCGAAATTGCCTCCATCAACCATTTTCAAAAGACGATTCCTCATCGAGTACAAAAATTCTCAAACGGAGTGCAAATGGCTTCCATGATGATCAGTATGTTTCAATCAATGAATAGTGCCGATAGTTGAGGTGCTATTTTTTTGTTGTGGGCATGCATTAAATACTTCATCACCCCCTCCCATCAAATATTATGAGTAAAATTCATGTGGATAGGGCAAGGCTATTAGTAAGGAGTGGTGTACACGATGAAGAAAATCATTTTTCTATCCATTGCGTTACTTATTGTATTAAGCGGCTGTAAGGAAAAAATGCCTGAACCAGAAAGCTTTACGTTCACAAAAAAAGTAGAAGCAGCAAACACTGAACAAAAACCTCTTTCCATCAAACATATGGTACAAGGAAGTCAAGTGTATATTGAATGTATCGTTCCCAATGTAACTTTCACTTCAGAAAAAAGCGGAGCAAAAAAAGGGAAGATTGTCGTTCGTTCAAATACAGGAAATTTGTATAAGGAATATCATACAGCTGCCTTTGTTGTAAAAGGATTACCAAAAGGTGTACATCTTCTCAACGTGGAAATCGTAGGGACGAATAACAAACCTTTAGGGATGAAAAAGCAGTTTTATGTGACGATTCAGTAGTATTATTTATCATTGACCGCCGTGAAAATTATTTCACGGCGTTTTTGATGCAGGATAATTTAAAGTTGGCCAGGCATTCCATTAAGTGAGCAAATCTAAAAAATCAATTTGTATATTCGCTTCCTTTCGTAAAACATGTTAAAATGTCGTTACGGAGGTGAGCATTATGCTTGCTACTATAGAAAGAATGGAAATATTGGATTCAGCTGACGAATTATCTCAGTGGATTTTAGAATCTGATGTGGCAGAAAATTATCGTAAGTCTTTATATAAACTTCGTAATCATTCTGAAACTCAGCGAAAAGTACAAACCTTTGCGCGGATGAAGGAAAGTTACGAAGAAGTTCAGCGTTTCGGCCGTTACCACCCTGACTACAAAACCATCATGAAAGAGATCCGTGAAGTGAAAAGAGAAATGGATCTTGATGAAAATGTAGCAGAATTCCGGCGTGCGGAAAACGAATTGCAAGATCTCCTTGATCAAGTGAGCCTGCTAATCGGCCATTCTGTATCAAAAAATGTAAAGGTTCCTTCAGGGAATCCTTTCTTTTCAAGCGGAGGGTCATGCGGAGGAGGCTGCGGTTCTGGCGGAAGCTGCGGCTGTTCAGCGTAAACAAGTTGAAAGAAGAGCGGACAATGCGTCTGCTCTTCTTTCATTTAGAGAAGATCAAAACCTATACCTACTGCCTTAACCTAACACAATCCACGCAGAGGTTCCCGCAGCAAAACATCTTTTCCTGCGGAACATAGAACCGGTGGCGATATACATATATTGATTCATCTTCCCTGAAAAAAATCGTATCTGAGTGCAATCTTTTTCCCCGCATCGCTTTAGCCGACCACTTTTTAATGGAGTATTCAATGTCACTTTTCTCTTTCTTGGATTGTATATAGATAAATGGAATGCCTGCGCTCCATTTCACATGAGCATCCTCAATCCCATCTTCTTGCCGAAGCTGGTCGATAAAAAAGTCCCAAATCACATTTAAGTCCATGGTGGCCCTCCATTCTCTACTTCGTTATGTAGTATTCACTGTCAGCTTAATTATTGAATGTTCACACCATTACGTATTGCTTACCCCCACATTATTATGCTAGACTTAGAAAAAAGTGATTCCTAGAGGGGAAACTATATGTTAACAGAGAGACAAGGTTTAGTTGTTTGGTTACATAGTTTGAAACATGCCAAATCCCTGAGACGATTTGGGAATGTTCACTATGTTTCGAAGAAAATGAAATATGTTGTACTTTATTGTAATCAAGATGAAATTGACTCGGTAATGGAACGAATATCTACCTATTCTTATGTGAAAAAAGTAGATCCTTCATTTAAGCCATTTATTAAGTCTGTTTTTGAAAATTCCCGCCCGGATAAGGCAAAGGAATATGATTACAAAATGGGATTTTAATGTTTGCTGCCAAAGAGTGTTGTTTTGGCAGCTTTTTTCTTTGGGTATAAGCCCCCTGTTACAAAAAACTGCACGATTAATATCCTTTATTGCAAAGGCAGTATATAATGATTTAAGCGCAGTATCGCGATCAGATGTTGATAGTACAATTCTTTTTCTGGATAGAGACTGGAGGGTTTCACATCCATTTGGATGATGACCTTGTCTAATTCGTTAGCCGTTTCTTCAAAAAGGGAGTAGCGCTGATTCGGTGTGATGTTCGGGTTTGGAATTCCTTCCCTGCACACATAGATTGCTTGGAATTTCCCCTGTTCTGTAGGTTTCATCACAAGAGCCAGGGACGATACGGCCCGGTTATTAACAATTGTATGAAATGCCATCATATGCTGTAATCGTTCTTTATTAGCTTTTGCAAGCTCCATAAGTTCATAAATATCTGAATATCCTTCTCCTAATTCAATAAAACGTTGAATCATTCATTCAATCTCCTTTTCTTACCGAGTTTATCAATTCCTTATTATTTCAAACATATAGTGATAAGTAAAGATTCTAAATAACTTATAGGGGTGATCGTAATGGTATGGTTATTTCTATTTCTCGTCCTGGGATTATCATGTTTATATGTAATCGGAGGGAGGCAGGAAAGGAAAGACATTGAGATAAAGAATAGTGATTCCTTTATCGTGACAGCAATCCTGTCGACACTGGCGGCTCACGGAATCTTATCTCTCATGGAAGAAAATGAACTGCAAAACTCTTCACTTGAAGATTTACAAGAAACTCTTCTCAGTAATGGTTTGGTCGATGAAATTGAATGGAATCATTTAATGAACGATCATTTAGGCGACTCCCCTTTTCTCACAGACAGTAAAGATCTGGATATTGGATGAATAAAAAATGGTAATCTCCTTAAAATATCCCACCACTCTCTGCCTGAATCTGCTATTCTTTATGTAGCAGACGGAGTTAAGGAGTATGGTATGAAACGCGTTCTATTTACATTTGGTCTACTTATGGTTCTGATCAGCTCTGGCATCCTTTTCTTTCAATGGATGGGATTTACGACGGAAAGTGCCGAAGAGTCCGGAACTGTAAAAGTGAATCAGTCTTATTTCATTACGCATAAGGAAAAAAATTTTCTTGTTACACAAACCATTCAATTTTTATCAACGATTCCCAAACAAATAACAATTGAATGGCCGGATGGTGCAATGGATTTTACATGTGTAAATGATAGAGGGGAAAATTGTTTAACCAAACAAAACGGGGAATTCCTACTAAGCAATCTCCACAATGAGCTTCAGGAAATCACGATTTCCTATTCATTTGAACAGCCACTAGAAACAGAAGTAATGTTAGTAAAAGAGTGGCATCCTACACTTTCTTCTGTTACTACAATAAATACAGATATTCATATAACGGAAAAGAACTTCAGGACTGGAAAATGGATAGCAGGATATAAATATGCCAGCCATAAAAAAATGAATTATATTGATTACTATTTCTTCAGTGGTGGAGGGGAGCCATCCGCTTTATATTGGACAAGAGAAACGATGATGGAAAAAAAGTCATCTACTGTGAGAATGTTGTACGACACGACTGACATTGAAGGTATCCGGGGGGCTTCCCTGAGTTCCTTTAAAGGATTTGTGACGGTCATCATCACGAACAAAATAAAGCCCTATCGATCTCCATATTTGATTGTGAGGAATACAGCTGACGGGGAGCTCCTGAATGAAGTGAAAGGCGGCTTACTTTACCAACAGCATGAAACCGCTGATGAAGAGGTTTGGCTCAAAGAGTTTATCGTTGGCATCAGCTTAAAAAAACAACCGCTCACTTCAAAATCCGCATGGGCTTATAAAGAAATAATGGAAGGACTAACATCCCTCCAATTGGATGAATTTAAGCGAAGAATTGAGAAGGATCAGACAAAATCCGTCGATGCATTAAAATTAGATATGACAGTAGGAGCGGTTACAGGCTTTGACTCTACATTTTTCACTGAAAATACAAAAGGGAAAAAGAATGTCCCGATGGTATTTAAAGCCGATCACCCAGTGGTCATCAACAAGAAATCACATAACCTGTCATACATTTCTTATAAACAGAAAGAGTACATTCAATTCCCACAAGCCGTGAAGGCTCTTGGACTGAATATCAAAGAGATTCAACCCAACGTATTCTTTACATCAATGAATGGAAATTCATTCAGATTTTATGTAAATGAAGATTATTTTATTTACAATGAAGAAAATTACGGCTTATTAACGAAACCTGTCCAATCGATTGGGGGCTACCATTATATGGATGTTCAGTGGTTTGAGAAATTGTTTAAGGTAAAAGTGTTGAAAAAAGAAACCTCAATCGAAATCAAAGAAGAAATGTAAAAAGCCCTGCAGAAATTCTGCAGGGTCCTTCTATATCCATTTCTGGAAAGAAGGCAAAGGGAGAGGAGAAACCGGAGGAAGAACTTATGGGGAATCGTAAGTCTTCTCCGCGGTTGGCAACAACATCAGTTAGGATGCTGTTACTTCCATTATCACCTATCAAAATGATTTTATACATTTTTAGAACAATTTCAGTATGTAGCGATATCTGTCGAGATATGATAGGATAGTGAAGAAAAAATACATATTTGGTGGATGATTATGAGAGTGATATCGGGTACGTTAAAGGGTAGACCGTTGAAAGCTGTTTCTGGCAGTGGAACACGGCCGACTACAGATAAGGTGAAAGAGTCTATATTTAATATGTTAGGCCCCTATTTTGAAGGGGGATCAGGATTGGATTTGTTTGCAGGGAGCGGTGGACTGGGAATAGAAGCCCTGAGTCGGGGGCTTGATTCTGTTATATTCGTAGACCGTGATGCAAAAGCATTTCAAACCATTAAGGCAAACATCCGGGATTGTGACTTAATGGACCAGAGTGAAGTGTATCGGAATGAAGCAACGAGGGCGTTAAAGGCTATTTTAAAAAGAGAGTTAACCTTTGATTATATTTTCCTGGATCCCCCTTATAAGCAACAGAAGCTTCAACAACTCCTTGAGTTCATCGATGAGCACAACCTTTTAAATGAAAGCGGTTACGTCATGTGTGAACATGGCTCGGATATTACCTTGGAAGACAGAGCCGGGAGCTTGAAGAAAGTAAGGGAAGAAACGTATGGAATTATAAGGATTTCCATTTTTTCGAAAGAAACCGATTGAAGGAACAAAAGGCAGGGGGTAAAAATATGACGAGCATTGCAGTTTGTCCGGGAAGCTTTGATCCGATTACTTATGGACATTTAGATATTATCACACGAGGTGCGAAAGTTTTCGATCAAATTTATGTTGTGGTCTTAAATAATTCTTCTAAAAAACCACTTTTCTCAGTAGAGGAAAGAATTGAATTGATTCGTGAGGTAACAAGGGAAATTCCAAATGTAGTGGTGGATTCTTTTCAAGGACTTCTAGTAGATTACGCAAAAAAAGTAAATGCGAAAGCAATTATTAGAGGGTTGCGTGCGGTATCGGATTTTGAATATGAGATGCAGATCACGTCTATGAACAGGGTTTTAGAAGATGATATTGAGACGTTCTTTATTATGACGAATAATCAATACTCTTTCTTGAGCTCGAGTATTGTAAAAGAAGTGGCTAAGTACGGGGGGAACATATCCGAATTAGTCCCGAAGCGTGTGGAAGAATCGTTAAAGGAAAAATATAGTGAATTAAATAAGCCTGAATAATGAAACAGGGTTGATCCCAGAGTCTGGACCTTACCTTTCACATGATGTGGAAGATAACTGGCATAGGCAAAGGGATCAACCCCATTTTTTATTTATACACTTGTCTTCTTGCATACAGAACGATGTAGAGTATCAAACTGAAAATAGTGACCACTGGACCTGCAGTCTTAAACCAATATAGCATTTCCGTCCAGAATGCATTATTTTTCATGGCGAAAACGGGTATGGCATTTGAGAGCTGCTCATCGGAAAATCTCTCATATATCGGCTTCCAAATAAGAATGGTCGTGACGGACGCCGCTATTCCGTGAACAAAACGGGCATAGAAAAAAGGTTTGAACCGTATATCGGTTTCGGCTAAGATGCTTGCAACTTGTGCTTGGACACTAAATCCACTGAATCCTAATATAAAGCTTGTAATGATGGCTTGTTGAAGGAGAGTGGCTTCATTCACTCCACTTGTCAGCTTTGAACCTAACGTAATTTCAAATAATCCGGATATAAAAGGAATACTTAACTGCTCCGGTAATTGAAGCAGAATAAATAGAGTTGAAAAGCCTTCTGCAAAAAAGGTCGTTATGTGAAGATGGTAAAGCATTTTATTTATGACTGAAAATAAGATTATGAAACCACCAATCATTAGTAAGGTTTGGATAGAAGAGGTGACAGCATCTCCCAAGAGTTTCCCTATAGGGCGCTTATCTTCAAGTCTTGTTCGATGAAGAGCAGAAAAGGCTTCCCGAATGATAAAGCCCTTTTTCCCCGAAGAGGAATTCCTCATTTCTTCCTTTTCTTTTCCACCATAGAACCTCATGACGACACCTACACAGATGTTTCCAATATAATGAGCGGCAGCTAAAACGATACCAAGTGTAGCGTTTTGAAAGAACCCGACTGACACAGCTCCGAATATGAACAAAGGATTGGAAGAGTTCGTGAAGGAAACAAGGCGCTCAGCTTCCAATTTGGTGATTTGTTCTTCTTGTCTCAGGCGGGCCGTCAATTTTGCTCCCGATGGAAAACCTGATGCCATTCCCATTGCCCACACAAATCCTCCGACCCCGGGAACCCGGAATAATGGTCTCATCAAGGGCTCAAGCATGACCCCGATAAACCTGACTACCCCAAATCCAATCAACATTTCAGACACGATAAAAAATGGTAGTAAGGAAGGGAAAACGATCTCCCACCACATATCTAATCCACGTATGGACGCCTCAAGAGATTCTCCGGGCATTATGATGAGAGATACCGCAAACACAGTCACGCTTATGGATAAAGCCAAGGTTTTGATTTTCGATTTAAACAACCGGACTTCCCCCTCTTATGAAATAAGTTCCTGCTATATCAATTCCTTGTGAAATGGGAAAAGAATGATAAAATGGGATTAATTCAACTTGTCCTCATATTACTCAATATACTCATACATAATTGAAATAGACCATATGATGAAATGTACCGATAACTCGGGAAAAGGGGGAAGGGCATGGAGAGACCGAAAATTGGATTAGCCCTCGGCTCGGGTGGGGCAAGAGGTTTTGCACATTTAGGTGTGTTAAAGGCATTTGATGATGCAAAGATTCCGATTGATATGATAGCAGGGAGCAGTATGGGCGCTTTGGTCGGCTGCTTTTATGGGGTAGGGCATAAGATGGAAGATCTTTACAAACTTTCTGCCACTTTCAGAAGAAAATATTATTTAGATTTTACAGTTCCGAAGATGGGATTTATTTCGGGTAAAAGGATAAAAGAATTCATTCAGCTTTTCACACATAATAAAAATATTGAAGATTTAAACATCCCGGTAAGTGTAGTCGCCACAGACATTACAAATGGGGAAAAAGTAGTATTTACGACTGGACCTATTTCAAGTGCGGTCAGGGCAAGTATCGCGATTCCTGGTATATTTGTACCTGAAAGAATAAACGGCCGTTTACTCGTGGACGGAGGAGTCATTGACCGGGTACCAGTTTCCGTTGTAAAAGAGATGGGTGCTGATATCGTCATAGGAGTCGATGTATCTCATGTGAAACGTAATGCAGAAATCACAACGATTTATGATGTGATTATGCAAAGCATCGATATCCTTCAACTAGAAATCGTCGCACACAGGGAATTTGCTTCTGACTTTATGATAAGACCACATGTAGAAATGTATAGTACCAGAGCATTCAAAAATATTGAAGAAATTATAGATATGGGAGAGGAAGAGGCGAAGAAGGTTATTCCTTCTATTCAGAAGGCTTTAGATAATTGGAAGGAGTAAGAACATGAAAACGAAAACATTAATCAGGACCCTAGTCATCATGACCATTATTATGGTTGCTACATCCTTTTATTATCTTCCATTCTATGTAACGAAGCCGGGAGGTGCACATGAACTGGATCCGATCGTTGATGTGAAGGATGGATATGAGGACGAAGGTGAATTAATGCTTACAACCGTCAGGATGGGAAGAGCAAATATCTATGCCTATCTTATAGCAAGCTTAAGAAAATACGAATACATCTTTCCGGTTGAGGAAATCAGAAGTCCTCATGAAAGTGACGAGGAGTATAATCTTCGTCAACTTCACCTTATGGCCGACTCTCAAAACCATGCCATTGAAGTTGCCTTCAAAAAAGCAGGTAAACCCTATAAATACACATATAAAGGAATATATGTGTTAAATATTTATCCTTCAATGCCAGCAGAAGAAGTCTTGAAGCCTGGTGATCGAATTACTGCTGTTGATGGCAATGCATTTCAATCCTCAGAGGAATTTATCGAATATGTCAGTAAGAAAAAAAGTGGGGATAGCGTGAAGATTACTTTCGTTCGGGATAAGGAGGAGATGGTTGAAACGATTTCTCTTCAATCTTTTCCAGATCTGCCGGATAAAATAGGTCTTGGAATTACCCTCAGTGATGATAAAGAAATCAAAACCAACCCGACGGTGAAACTGGATACTGAAGAAATAGGTGGCCCTTCCGCAGGATTGATGTTTAGCTTGGAGATTTATAATCAATTAACGAAGGATGACCTCACGAAAGGGTATTCCATTGCGGGAACCGGTACGATTTCCGAAAATGGGGAAGTTGGGCGCATTGGCGGTATTGAACAAAAGATCATTGCTGCTGACAAGGCGGGTGCAGAGTATTTTCTTGCTCCACATGAAACAGTTACAAAGGAAATGAAAGAAAAATATCCTGATCTTGAATCAAACTATATTGCTGCCAAAAGAACGGCTGAAGACATTGATACGGACATGAAAGTAATACCCGTGAAAACATTTGATGAAGCATTAGCATTTTTACAAACATTAGAATAAACAAAGAGGCTGCCTTCTGTCAGCCTCTTTTCTATTTATATAATAATTGGCGGTTGAGACCATTCTTGATGAAGTAATTTTTTTCGGGCTGCCGCATTTTCTAAACCTAATGAATAAATTTCAGCCGCTCTGACATCTAAGGTTATATCACATTGATTTGCACTGGAAAGCTTGCTGATTAAAGGCAAAGGCATTTCTTTTTTCTTAGAATGGATAAATTCCCTCCCTGTCTTATTCATTCCAAGTAGGCGAATATAGCGTGGAGAGTTATGTCTGCTTCGCATCTCTACCTTTTTTGTACTGGTTAAAACATGAAGGAGCATTCGTTGAAGCCGCGTCCAAGTATATCGTTTTGTTTTAAGCTTCATCATGAATTCTTCAAAGGAAGTCGAGCTTTTAACTAACTCTATCATCCGATTCTCTATACCTTCTTCTATTTCATATATCTCCTTCAGCTCCTCTTTGGACGACGAAAGAAGCTTATACTGCAAAAATGTCCAGTAATTTTCCCAGCGATGGAATTCCCCGTACTCGAGTCGGTACTGAGATAATTGATCAACAGAAGTAGAGGGGAGATAGGAGTCAATCTTGCTATCACCCTCACTGCTGAAAATATGTTTCCTGATGCTTGTAGCGCTCGCAATCGAAGGAGAAGAAAAGTGCTCGTCATGGTATCCGGCAGATTCTCTTGTGATGGTGTAAGCTTTTAATGGCGTGTGAAGCTGATTTCTAGCTTCCATATAGTGAAATCCCAGTATATTATTCGGCTTACTTAAATCGATGACCGAATCCCCGCTCCCTAACCTTTGGAAGGCTTTGGCCAGAGCAGAAGGATAGCTCGTGCCTTCCTGGATAAACTCACTTATATATGTATTGTATTTCTCCTTATTCGCTTGGATGAATTGGACCGTTTTCTCGAAAGTATCGATATCTCCATCTTCACTGCCGAAACAAAAGCTTTCACAGCCGATGGCCTCAAGGAGAGAAATGGCTCCCCTGGAAAAAAATTCAGCATGCTGTGTTGCAAAGCAATAAGGAAGCTCAATGACAACGTCAACCCCTGCTTCCAATGCCATTTTGGTGCGGGACCATTTTGAGACCAGTGCTGGCTCTCCACGTTGAAGGAAATGCCCACTCATAACCGCAATCACCACATCCGCTCCAGTGGTTCTTCTCGTTTCCCTTAAATGATGTAAATGACCATTGTGAAAGGGATTATACTCTACTACTACTCCTGTTGCTTTCATGAATTTCTCCACATCCTTTCTAAGTCGGAACTATCTGCTATTTAGTTCATTATATAAGGAAATGATATAGATTCTCTCCTTTTATAACATAATCATAACTAATATTATAAAATATTTGAAAATCCTTATATTTAAACGTTATAATTACAACACTATGGTTGTAAAGAGTGTAAAGAAAAAATATTGACAAACGGTATTATGAAAGCTATAATTACCTTTGTTGCCTTGAGGTGATTACATTGAAATGGTCAATAATACAATTACAAAAATTTAGAGACAAGGGACTTTCCATTGACGAAACAATTAATTTGGATGAATTGAAAGAAATCGATCCCCAAATTATAGAAGTCTCACCTATTCGAGTGTCTGGAAAGGCAGATATCGGATCAAACCGGGTCACCTTCCATCTTCATATAGAAGGAAAGTTAGTATTACCTTGCTCAAGAACCCTTGTGGATGTTGATTTACCAGTTGACATTAAAACGATCGAAACCTATCTTCTAAATGAAAGTGATTATGATCAGTATGAGGAAGAGGAAGTACATCGAATCCAAGGTGATGTTATTGATTTAAAACCTGCTATAAGAGAATTGCTGTTACTTGAGATTCCGATGCAAGTAATCAGTGATGAAGCGAGAGAACAAGATGAGATGCCTTCTGGTAAGAACTGGGAAGTTCTGACGGAAGAACAAGCTTATCAAGTCGAGCAAGAGGAAGAGAAAAAGGTTGATCCTCGTCTCGCTGACTTAGCAAAACTTCTTGATCAAAACAAGAAATCTTAAAAGCGAAGTACCAGTTCGACTGGCTTCATAATGAGTATGAATCTCTTTTAAGGAGGTGGGAAGAATGGCAGTACCTTTTAGAAGAACATCTAAAACAGCAAAAAGACAACGTCGTACACACTTCAAACTACGTGTACCTGGTATGGTAGCATGCCCAAACTGTGGTGAAATGAAACTAGCACACCGTGTTTGTAAAGAGTGCGGAACGTATAAAGGAAAAGAAGTTGTAAACAAATAATTGTTTATAACAAAAAAAGCGTGAAAGAGGCCATGGCTCTTCACGCTTTTTTTATTGTCATTTTAAAGAAATCTCTGTTCAACCCATTTATAAAACCATACACTATAAGTATGGAAGGAGAGGTCTGATTTGGGAGAATATATGATACATATGAATGAAGATGGGATCCTGCAGTTTATCATCAATCGTCCGGAAAAGCGAAATGCAGTGAGTTATGAAATTATGGAAGGACTCGAAAAAGCGTTAAATGAGTGTATTCATAATGATCATGTGAAAGCGCTGCTTATTACTGGTAGTGGTGATCAGGCTTTTTGCTCAGGAGGGGATTTATCTCAATTTTATAACCTGAAAACTGAAAGTGAAAGTTATGGAATGCTCAGTAAAATGGGCAGCCTCATTATGAAACTAGCCTTTCTACCAAAACCTACAATCGCCTTTATTAACGGAACGGCGATTGGCGGAGGGTGTGAGATTGCCACAGCTTGTGATTTTAGAATTGCCAAAAGGACCTCTAAAATGGGTTTCGTTCAAGGGAATCTGGCCATCACCACAGGCTGGGGAGGGGGGACCTTACTTTTTGAAAGGCTTTCAGCGTCTAAAGCACTCTCGTTACTGATGACAGCGAGGGTGGAAGAAGCAGAAGTCCTTCATGATATAGGGTTTATAGATGAATTAGTTGATACCAATGTCCCAATCCATGAAATTCCCCTTATTAAGATGATTTCACTGAAATCAGAGGGGGTCTTGAAGGCATATAAGCTGCAACTCCTGAGGAAATGGGATGAAAAAAGAGTAGAAGAGAATATAATGAAGGAAATCAGCCAGTGTGCAAAGCTTTGGGCGAGTGATGAGCATCACGAGGCAGTGGAGAGATTCTTTAATAAATAAACCATGCCAAAAGGAGCGGGTTCAGAAAACCTGTTCCTTTTTGTATGGATAAAAAAATAGTGATGCAGATTCTATCTTCTCTAGTAAGCGCATATGTATGGATAAACTGGATCTTACAGGGGGGATGGAAATGTCTTCAAATAGACAGGATGCATGGAGTCAAGATGAAGATGTGTTGTTAGCGGAAGTGGTATTACGTCATATACGAGAAGGCGGTACCCAGCTTCAAGCATTTGAAGAGGTAGGAAGGAAACTATCAAGAACATCAGCGGCTTGCGGCTTTCGTTGGAACTCATTTGTTCGTAAACAATATAAATCCGGAATTGAACTTGCTAAAAAGCAGAGAAAGCAATCTAAGAAGGATTCTCCAATAGGTAAGGTAAATGAAGATAAACAAGAATTGCCGAAGCAGGTAGAGAGTTCTCCAGAGCATGAAGCCCCTGAGGTGTTTTCAATGGGCAGTATGATAAATTATCTTCAAAAAGCTGAAGAAGCCGTTCGTAACGGTGAAAAAGTAAGGAATGAAAATACACAGCTTCATGGACAAATCTCTTTTTTGAAAGAAAAACTCCAAGAGGTTGAAGGGGAGTTGAAAGAGTATGAAGCGAAATATAATCTTCTTGAAGAAGATCATAAGTCATTATTAGCTATTTTTGAAAAAGCAAGGAAAATGGCTCTTTTGCAAGGGAATGAAGATAAAGTGAAGTTTCAGATGGATAAAAACGGGAACCTACAGCGGTTGAATAAATGAAGACAAAGATAGGCTGGCTAAATGAATTCATTTAGCCAGCCTATCTTTGTTCATTGTGATAATGGTTATCGTATGCTTGTCGCCTCTGTTCGAGCCGCCTCCGCTTTAGTTATCATCCAGCTCCGGCGGCTAGAGGCTCGAGGTCATAAGTCAAACCAGCCAAAAAGGCAAAGAACGCCTTTCCGGCTGGTTCGTCTTATGCTTGTCGCCTCTGTTCGAGCCGCCTCCGCATTAGTTATCATCCAGCTCCGGCGGCTAGAGGCTCGAGGTCATAAGTCAGACCCACCAAAAAGGCAAAGGACGCCTTTCCGGTGGGTTTGTCTTATGCTTGTCGCCTCTGTTCGAGCCGCCTCCGCATTAGTTATCATCCAGCTCCGGCGGCTAGAGGCTCGAGGTCATAAGTCAGACCCACCAAAAAGGCAAAGGACGCCTTTCCGGTGGGTCTGTCTTATGCTTGTCGCCTCTGTTCGAGCCGCCTCCGCATTAGTTATCATCCAGCTCCGGCGGCTAGAGGCTCGAGGTCATAAGTCAGACCCACCAAAAAGGCAAAGGACGCCTTTCCGGTGGGTCTGTCTTATGCTTGTCGCCTCTGTTCGAGCCGCCTCCGCATTAGTTATCATCCAGCTCCGGCGGCTAGAGGCTCGAGGTCATAAGTCAGACCCACCAAAAAGGCAAAGGACGCCTTTCCAGTGGGTCTGCCTTATGCTTGTCGCCTCTGGTCAAGCCGCCTCCGCTTTAGTAGTTAACTGATTTTCTGTTCTTTAACCCCTTCTGGGAACCATACGTATGGATTTTCACCTAAATCTCTTTCCACTTCGTACGTAACGGCTTCGAACCCCATTTTCTCCCAGAATCCCTGGGATTTAATACGGGAATTTGTCTTAATGGGTAAACCAAAGCTTTTCGCAAATTCTACGAGCATTTTTCCGTAACTTTTGTTCTGATATTTTGGTAATACCTCAAGTTTCCATAGTTCCAAGTAATTTTGGGGAGGATCGAAGTACTGATCAAAACGGGCATTGCGCTGATACAAGCTCATTCTGGCAACCAAGGTATCTCCAAAGTAAATTCCATAAAAAGGTGACTCGCTATCGTTTTCAATAATGTTTGCTTGTAAGTCTTCCAGCATGGATAATTCCTGTACACCATATTCTTTAAATTTCTTAAACTCTTCAAGAGTTTTATAATTTACTTTTAATTTTTCCACTTTAACAGCCATCGTATAACCTCCTAGAATGCTAAAAAATATGTTTGAGAAAACATGGTGAATCATGGATCCGTTTGTAACGGATCTAATGATCATGCAAGTATTTACTATTATTATATAACAAATAAACAAAAAATTCTGCACTTAATTAAGAAAACGTTTACAATAAAGAAGAAGGATTTCGACGATTTTTGTAGAATTCGTAATATGAACAGAGGTGTTCTATGAAGAAAGGGGAGAGATTGTGCGAAAAATTCTAATTGCAAATAGGGGAGAAATTGCTTCAAGAATCATTAAAACCTGTAAACAATTAAACATTCAAACAGTCGCGGTTTATTCCGATGCAGATCAGGATATGCCCTTCGTTAAAGAAGCGGATATTGCACACCGCATAGGTGAATCACAAGTGAATCGCTCATACTTGGTAGTGGACAATATACTCGACGTAGCGAAAAAGGAAAAGGTGGATGGAATTCATCCCGGGTATGGTCTGCTATCAGAAAATGCAGACTTCGCCAGAAGAGTTGAAGAAGAAGGTTTCACCTTCATTGGTCCTGCTCATGACATTATCGAAAAGATGGGCGACAAGGTAGAGGCTAGAAGGGTGATGCAAGAAGCGTCTGTACCGGTCGTACCTGGAAGTGATGGAGGTGTCGAAACCCTTGATGCTGCCAAGCGTGTAGCAATTGATATTGGCTACCCCGTTATGTTGAAGGCCAGTGGTGGAGGCGGGGGAATCGGTATGATCCGCTGTGAAAATGAGCAAGCGCTCGTTCAAAGCTTCGACTCTACTAAAAATAGGGCAAAAGCCTATTTCGGGAAAGAGGAAGTCTTTCTTGAAAAATGTATTGAGAATGCGAGACATATTGAAGTTCAGATCTTTGGGGATCATCATGGGAATTTGGTGCATCTTTTTGAGCGGAATTGTTCTGTACAAAGAAGAAATCAAAAAGTGATAGAAGAATCACCTTCTCCCGGGCTTTCTCAAGAAACGAAGGAGAAGATGTTTGCCTCTGCTGTACAGGCAGGGAAGGCAGTCAGCTATACGAATGCCGGAACAGTTGAGTTCATTGTTGATGAAGATGAAAATTTTTATTTTCTGGAAATGAATACCCGACTACAAGTAGAACATCCGGTCACTGAAACCATCACGGGATTAGATTTAGTGAAGTGGCAGCTTTTAGTAGCTTCAGGAAACCCTCTCCCTCTATGCAAACAGGAGGAAATCCCTGTGAACGGTCATGCAATTGAGTTTAGAGTATACGCCGAGGATCCGAAGACGTTTTACCCGTCTCCAGGTCAATTAACGACCTTGCAATGGGGAGAAGGAGAAGGTGTTCGAATTGATAGCGGATACGCAGAAGGAAACAAGGTTACTCCATTCTATGATCCGATGATTTCTAAATGCATCATCGAAGGAAAAGATCGTCAAGATGCATTACATAAAGCCAAGGTCTTCTTTGAAGGGGTAACCATTGAAGGAGTAAAGACGAATGTCACTCTATTCAAGAATATCATTGAAGATAAAGGCTTTATCGAAGGATCTTACACCACGAAATGGCTTCAGGACTTCTTGACAGCCAACCGCACGTAAGAAGAATGGGCATTGGGCATTATGTTAGACACTGATAAGAATTCAACTAAAAGAGAACAAACTGGAGGAATCGATCATGAAGGAAATTACATCAACAATGGCAGGAACGGTTTTAAATGTACTTGTAGAACAAGGCGGAGTAGTGTCTGGTGGGGATACTGTATTAATGCTTGAATCAATGAAAATGGAAATTCCTGTGGAAGCTGAAGCGGGTGGGAAAGTTTCGGAAATTAAGGTGAGTGTAGGGGATTTTGTCAATGAAGGGGATGTATTACTCGTTATTGAAGGTTAAATCGAGTATGCAAACATTAAGTCAGAGATGATTTGAACATCTCTGACTTGTTTACGCATTTACATAAAACGACGGAGGGGATAGTATGTCGACATCTAAAACGATCATCAATACTCTCGAACAAACGAGAGAAAGGATTACTTCGGGTGGTCAGCCGAAATATCACGAGAAATTGAAAGAACAGAAAAAGATGTTTGTTCGTGATCGGCTTCAACAGTTATTTGATAATGGGGATTATCAAGAAGATGGTATGTTTGCAAACAATAAGGCAGAAGATCTGCCGGCGGATGGAGTCGTAACGGCAATTGGAAAGGTTGGAGGCCAGACTGTTTGTGTGATGGCCAATGATTCTACAGTTAAAGCAGGATCATGGGGAGCAAGAACCGTTGAGAAAATCATCCGGATTCAAGAAACCGCGCTGAATTTAAAAGTGCCTATCTTTTATTTAGTAGATTCAGCCGGAGCTCGCATTACCGATCAGTTAGATATGTTCCCTAATCGACGCGGTGCCGGTAAAATCTTTCATAATCAAGTGAAAATGTCAGGGATGGTTCCACAAATTTGTGTACTTTTTGGACCGTCGGCAGCTGGTGGCGCGTATATCCCTGCTTTTTGTGACATAGTGATTATGGTTGATGGAAATGCATCTATGTATCTCGGTTCTCCTCGTATGGCTGAGAAAGTAATCGGCGAAAAAGTGACACTCGAAGAGATGGGTGGTGCAAGAATGCATTGTACTGTCAGTGGATGCGGAGACCTTCTTGCAGCATCTGAAGAGGAAGCGATTGAAGAAGCGAAGAGATATTTAAGTTATTTCCCGGCGAATTATAAACACAAGCCTGCCGTCAAGGATGGTCTCGCTCCTAAGCATGAGAAGCTGTTAGAAGACATTATCCCGGAACATCAAAATGCACCTTTTAATATGTACGATTGCATCGATACATTGATTGATGAAGGCAGCTTCTTTGAAATGAAAAAACTCTTTGCACCTGAATTAATAACAGGTTTCGGGCGAATGGATGGAAAAGTGGTCGGGATCATTGCCAATCAGCCAAAGGTAAAGGGAGGAGTACTTTTCCACGATTCTGCAGACAAAGGGGCAAAATTCATCCAGTTATGTGATGCATTCCATATTCCCTTATTATTCCTTGCAGATGTCCCTGGTTTCATGATAGGGACGAAAGTGGAGAGAGCAGGTATTATTCGCCATGGAGCTAAGTTGATCGCTGCCATGAGCTCTGCAACGGTTACGAAGATTTCTGTCATCGTAAGAAAGGCATACGGCGCCGGTCTATATGCAATGGCAGGTCCAGCTTTTGATCCTGATGTTTGTATTGCCCTCCCTACAGCTCAAATTGCCGTAATGGGGCCTGAGGCAGCGGTAAATGCCGTTTATTCAAATAAGATACAAGCTATCGAAGACCCCAAGGAGAGAATTCAATATGTTCAAGAAAAGCAAAAAGAATATAAAGAACACATTGATATCTATAAACTGGCTTCGGAATTAATAGTCGATGAAATTACAGCTCCTAATGAGTTACGTTCTGTTTTAATTCAACGTTATAAGCTCTATGAAACCAAAGAAGTTCAATTTAGTGAGAGAAAACATCCCGTATATCCTGTTTAATGATAGTTAGAAAGGGCTCGCTCCTTAGGGACGGGCCCTTTCTTTTAAACGTGGACTGATTCTTTTAGCCTATAGTTTTCTAGTTCCGGGGAATTTGGTAAACTATTCTTAAAAACATGTTCGAAAAGGAGTCTTTATGAAAATAGGAATCATCGGAGGAGGAGCAGTCGGACTTCTATTTGCGGGTTATTTGGGCCGGAAGTTTGATGTCACTCTCTTTGTAAGGAGAGAGGCACAGGTTCAGTCCCTATCAATGAACGGTATAAATGTACATAAGGAAAGTTCTTCATTCACAACGCAGGTCCGGTCCGATCAACTTACTGAAGTTCCCTTGAAGTTTGACCTAGTGATTGTGGCAGTAAAGGGATATGATTTAAAGTCCTTGGAAAATGTGTTAGTGCTTATGGATAAGAATCAACCACTACTATTCCTTCAAAATGGGATTGGACATTTGGATTGGGTGAAATCATTGCCCCACCAGAATTTGCTTGCTGGTTCGGTAGAACACGGAGCGCTGAAAGAAAACGACCATACTCTCCTTCATTCAGGAGAAGGTAAGACAAATCTCGCTTTAATTAGAGGAGAATGGGGAGTTGTAGAAGAATTAGTATCACAGAGCATTCCTTCATTTCCATTTTTACTAAAACAAGACTTCGAGGAAATGCTCCTAACCAAGCTATTCGTAAATGTACTAATTAACCCTCTAACGGCTATAACCCGGATAACCAACGGGAAGCTGGTTGAAAACCCACACTTGCATCAATTACAAAAAGATTTATTTCAGGAACTGCTTCTCCTCTTTCCTCAAATGGAAGGGATTATTTCCTTTGAAAGGGTTGAAGAAATTTGCACCAATACATATCAAAACAGATCTTCCATGTTAAAAGACATTGAATCCAGCAGGAAAACGGAAATAGAATCTATCTTAGGCGTTCTAGTTGAAAAAGCATATAAAGAACACCATTTTGTACCCATCATGAATATAGTTTACAGATTAGTTAAAGGAATAGAAAGAGAAGGTCTGGGGGGATAAAATGGCTTCGATTTTTTCGACCATCATTGCCATCTTTGTATTGATTCCATTTTTAGGATATTTCATTAGTTTCATTCTAGCGAAAGAAATCATGAAAAACCATCGGAAAGCCGTACATTTGGCCATTGATATTACAACCTTTCTACTTATTGTCTCTGTTCACTTTATTGTGATTGCCATTTGGCAAACTTCGTATCTATGGCTTATTTTCCTTGTGATTTGCTCCATTGGCATTCTATTTGCCATCATGTATTGGAAGGCTAAGGGGGAAATCCATTATCCCAAGGTATTGAGGGGTTTCTGGAGGATGAACTTTCTGTTATTCTTTACGGCCTATATTGCATTAATGATAACAGGATTGATCCTCCGCATCCTAGAATTATATTAGAAAAAAGAACAGGCAAGTTTTTTCCTTTTCTTAATGTGGAATGATATACTCATCGTTAGGATATTAAGAGCTAGAAAAGGAGTAATTCAAATGGAATTGGAAAGCTTAAACATTCCAGCAATAAATCAGTTTGCCTCTCAATACTTAAAACAAGAAGAGCCCGTCACTTCTTTTTTTCACTATAATGTTAACAGTTCTTCAGTCTATTTAGACCGCATGAAAGATCTAGATTCCAGACAGTTTCAGAGAGAGGATCTTGCAGAATGTATATCTTCTTACATGAAGCCATTGCCGTCATCCAAGAAGGTTGAAGAATCGTTGGCTAAACTGAGGAACAATGCCGTAACCGTCATTGCTGGCCAACAGGCAGGTCTGCTGACCGGCCCACTTTACACGATACATAAGATCATTTCTGTCATTCAATTAGCCAGACAGCAGGAAGCTGAGTTAAAGCATCCTGTGGTTCCTGTTTTTTGGATTGCAGGAGAAGATCATGATTATCAAGAAGTAAATCATATATATGTAGAGAATGGATCAAAGATTGAAAAGGTCGGATATCCGGAGAGAATAGTAGAAAAGAAAATGACCTCTCATATTACGTATACAAAACCAGTGATGAAGAAATGGCTTGATGACATACTAGTGATGCTGGGAGAAACACAGCATACAAAACAACTGGCATCGGACCTTACTAAAATGATTGACGAAGAAGAGGATATTGTTAGATTCTTTGCCCACTTTGTAATGAGCTTATTTAAAGATTTCGGCTTATTGGTCATTGATTCGGCCTATCCATTACTAAGGAAACTTGAATCGAGACATTTTCATCATTTGATCGAAAGCAGTCAATCCATATCGGATGCGGTGTTTAAGCAACAAGATGAAATCCGTAAAAAAGGATATAGCACTCAATTAGATATTTCCCCTGCAGCAGCCAATCTCTTTATTCAAATTAAGGACGAAAGGGCTTTGTTAGAAAGAGAAGGGAATATGTTTTTCGAGAAGAATAGTGGTAAAACATTTTCAAATGTGGAGCTGCTATCCATTCTTGAAGATAGTCCAGAATCATTCAGTAATAATGTGGTCACGAGACCTATGATGCAGGAATGGTTATTTCCAACCCTCGCATTTGTTGCCGGACCTGGCGAAATTGCCTATTGGGGCGAATTAAAAAGAGCCTTTGAATTTGTGGATCTAAAAATGCCGCCAGTCGTCCCGAGGCTAAATATAACCATTGTGGAACGTGAAATAGATAAGAGGATTCACGACCTTCAATTGACTCTACATGGTGTGATTACAGAAGGTGTTTCTACTGCTCGTGATGCCTTTTGGAAATCCCTCGAGCGTCCCACTCTAGAGTTGGGAATGAAAGAGATCCAGGAAGAACTCCAACGGAAATATAAGAGGATTCGCGAACAGGCTGTTAGTATTGATCAAGGATTAGAACCGATTGTTGATAAGAACCTTGAATTCCACTTGAGTCAGTTCGATTATCTACGCAACAAAGTGGATAAAGCCCTGAAAGATAAGCACTCGCTAACATTTAATCAGTTTATGAAGGTGGAAAACAGCATCAGGCCAAATGGAGGGCCACAGGAAAGAACGTGGAATGTTCTCTATTTCTTAAACAAATACGGACCCGACTTCGTAAGAGATCTGACACTTCAAGATTTCACCTTTGACGGAACTCATAAAGTGGTATATATCTGATTAGAAGCCATTTGCAATATTACCAGTCGACAATCAAAAAAATAAAAGGACCTAATTCGTTTTTTATTGCGAATTAGGTCCTTTTTACGTTGTATAAAGACAAATTTCAACGGTGAAAAATTGTCTGGAAAAGAGAGAAAAAGACTAATGAAAAATAGAGGAAATAATTTGCAAGTGAAGAATTTAGAAAAGAGTGGAGAAAAGTGGGGGGATGTGGTACATTTGTGTTAGAAAGTGGGGGCAGTGCATATGTTCATGGGCGAATATCAACATAACATTGATAATAAAGGCCGTTTAATCGTACCTGCCAAGTTCCGTGATCACCTCGGAGATTCATTTGTCATCACCCGAGGGTTGGATCAATGTTTATTTGGTTATCCCATGGATGAGTGGCGAGTTCTTGAAGACAAGCTCAAAGCCCTACCACTGACAAAGAAAGATGCCCGTGCCTTCACTCGATTCTTCTTCTCTGGTGCGACTGAGAGCGAATTAGATAAGACAGGCAGGGTGAATATTCCTGCTTCGCTTGTGAATTATGCACAATTAGATAAAGAATGCATTATTTTAGGAGTTTCCAATCGAATTGAGATTTGGAGTAAATCATTATGGGAAGACTATTTCACACAGTCTGAAGATTCATTTGCTGAGCTTGCAGAGAATATGGTAGGGTTTGATATTTAACCCCCACAAAACGTTCGATTGGAAAGGTGAAATCAACATGTTTAAACATACAACTGTATTATTGAAGGAAACGGTGGATGGCCTGAATATTAAAGAAGATGGAGTGTATGTGGATTGTACTCTGGGTGGAGCAGGACATAGCGAGTATCTTGTTAGCCAGTTATCACCGAAAGGGCATCTGTATTGCTTCGATCAGGATGAAACAGCCATCGGCCATGCAAAAGATAAGCTTTCATCCTATCAGGATAGGGTTACATTCGTTCAATCAAATTTCAGGAATCTAAAGGAAGAACTTGAGCAACTTGGAGTACATAGTGTGGACGGGATTCTTTACGACCTCGGTGTATCATCGCCTCAGCTGGATACTCCGGAAAGAGGTTTCAGTTATCACCATGATGCTCCTCTCGATATGAGAATGGACTTGCAAGGTGAAGTAACTGCTTATGAAGTGGTTAATCATTGGTCGTTTGAAGACTTAGTTCGGATATTTTATCGATATGGGGAAGAAAAGTTCTCAAAGCAAATAGCGCGAAAGATAGAAGCGGCAAGAGATATCAAGGCGATTGAAACAACGGGTGAACTTGTTGAACTCATTAAGGATGGTATTCCTGCACCTGCAAGACGAAAAGGTGGCCACCCGGCTAAGAGAGTCTTTCAAGCCATACGAATCGCCGTGAACGATGAACTGGGAGCCTTTGAGGATTCTCTCGAACAAGCGATAGAGCTTCTTCATAAAGGAGGAAGAGTAAGTGTCATTACCTTCCATTCCCTCGAAGACCGTATTTGCAAAACGATGTTCAAAGAGAAGGCATCAGGTCCTGATTTGCCTCCGGGTTTACCGATTATTCCAGAGGGATATGAAGCGGAGCTGAAGCTTATAACAAGAAAACCGATCCTGCCTAGTGAGGAAGAATTGGAAGAAAATAATCGCGCTAGGTCAGCTAAATTAAGAATCGCAGAAAAAAATATATAATATAGAAGGAAATAGGAGGGAGAATTTTGAGTAACTTAGCCAGAAAGTACGAGCAGCAAAAAGTTGAGAATCAATCCGTTCAAGCCAAACCTAAGCGCCTGAGTGAAGAGAGAAGATCCGTCATTACACCAGGGGAAAAGATCCTTGTGGCGATTTTCGCAGCAGTTTTTTGCTTCCTAGCCGTTCAAATTGTTACAACACAAGCTGCTATCTATGATGTGAATAAAGATGTTCAGCACGTAGAATCAACCATTGAAAAGCAGGAAAAGGCAAATAATGACCTTAAGCTTCAAGTGAGTGAGCTAAGTACGTATGAACGTATTCTTGAAAAAGCAAAAGAGCTTGGACTTAATTTGAAAGAAAAGAATGTTAAGGTTGTTGAACAATAATGAAAAAAAGACCAAGTATGAACATAGGGGCAGCCATCCTTTTCGGGATTTTCGGCTTGCTCTTTTTTGTATTGATGGTTCGCTTTGTCACGATTCAGGTCACCGGGGAAGCTGAAGGAAAGGTCCTGGCATCACAAGCGGCAAAAAAATATATAAAGAGTCACATTTTGGAAGCCCACAGGGGAACGATCTTTGACGGGAAAGGAGAAGTCATTGCAGAGGATACTTCTGCCTATACACTCGTAGCCATTTTAGATCCCAGCATCACAAGTGACCCGAAAAAGCCTAAGCATGTGACAGATCCCAGGAAAACAGCAAAGGCTCTGGCTCCATATCTTGAAATGAAGGAGAGCGAAATTTATGAACGCCTTAATCAAGATGGACCGTATCAAGTGGAATTTGGATCTGCTGGCAGAGACCTGTCCCATCAATTGATGCTGGAGATTAAAGAAGAAAACATACCTGGAATCACATTCAGGAAAGAAGCAAAGCGATTTTATCCAAATGGTTCTTTCGCGCCTCATCTTATTGGGTTTGCGCAAAAAACCACTGCAGATAACGGTGACACCAAAACCGTCGGAAAAATGGGTGTAGAAGCAAGCTTTGATGATGTGTTAAGCGGCAAGGATGGGTCAGTGGAATATAAGAGTGATGTATGGGGATATTTATTGCCAAATGCAGATGAGCATGTAACATCACCACAAGATGGAAAAGATATTTATTTAACAATTGACAAGAAAATTCAAACATTCCTAGAAGAAGCCATGAATGAAGTACAAAAGAAATATAAACCAAAGAAAATATTTGCGATCGTATCAGATCCGAAAACGGGTAAGATACTGGCCATGTCTCAAAGACCATCCTTTCATCCTGACACGAGAGAAGGTCTACTGGATAATTGGACAAACTTCATTGTGGAGGAAACAATTGAGCCGGGTTCAACGATGAAGGCTTTTTCATTGGCCGCTGCAGTAAATGAAGGAAAATTCAATCCGAATGAAGCCTATGAATCTGGTAGGTATTATGTTGATAATGTTCCTAATCCCATCCGGGATCATAATGGAGGAGAAGGTTGGGGGACGATTTCATATTTAGAAGGCGTTCAAAGATCTTCTAATGTGGCATTTGCGAATTTATTGGACAAAATTGGTTTCAAGAAGTTCGAAGGGTATTTAAATAGTTTTGGATTTGGTGAACCGACAGGTGTGGGGTTACCACATGAGGCTTCTGGATCTATCCTTTATCATTACCCGATTGAAAAATACACCACCATCTTTGGGCAAGGAACAACCGTTACCCCGCTTCAAATGATTCAAGCTGAATCGGCCATTGCGAACGACGGGAAAATGATGCAACCCTATGTAATCTCGAAGATAGTAGATCCAAATACGAATAAAGTGGTTGAAGAAACAAAACCAAAAGTTGCCGGAAACCCAATTACGAAGGAATCTGCTGAAAAAGTACGTGAATACTTAGAATCAACCGTTACCTCTGAGAATGGCACAGGTACCCGTTTTGCCATCGATGGCTATCGCGTTGCAGGGAAATCAGGTACCGCCCAAATACCTGACCGAGAAACGGGAAGGTATATGTACGGAAAGGAAAATTATCTATTTTCATTCATGGGTATGGCGCCTGCTGACGACCCACAGCTAATCGTCTATGTAGGTGTTCAGCAACCCGAATTAGAACCGACTGAAATCGGTTCAGATCCCGTAGCGGCTGTGTTCAACCCCGTGATGCAAAATAGCTTGAAATACTTGAATATCAAACCTCAGGAAAAAGTGAGTTTGAAAAAACGGTCTCTCCCTGATACGAAAGAAATGAGTGTTGAAGAAGCTAAAGAAGAGTTGAAAAAAGCAGGGGCTTCACCCGTTGTTGTCGGAAACGGATCGGAGGTCCAGAAGCAGCTGCCCAAAGCTGGCAGTACGATACTCGAAGGGGAAAGGGTTGTAATCAAAACAGACGGAGACACCACGATTCCTGATATGAAGGGATGGTCTGTAAGAGATGTCTTTAAAGTGGCGAATCTTGCAGGTTTGAAGATCAATATGGTTGGAAACGGCTACGCCGTCAGCCAAAATATTCAACCGGGGGTTCCAGTGCAGAAAGAAGAGCCTCTAGTGGTTAATTTTAGTACTCCGGAAGAACAGGTACAGCAAGATGAAGACGAGAATACGGAAGAACCACCACTGAACTAAATAAACAGGGCTGACTTATGTATGTGACTCACTCGAGGGCACCTGGATCGATTTCTTTGGAATCGATTTAGGGACGAGTGCCATTCACATTAAAGTCGCCCTTTTTCTTATGGGCTGAAACGATTGAATTGACGTGGATGATAGAGCATCCCTCATCCTTTCATGGATTTCGAACATACCCAAATAAGTCCAAGCATATAATGGAACGAGCCATAGAAGGGGAGGTTCCATTAGTGAAAAGAGTATCCAATGTAACGGTAAGGAAAAGGTTAGCAGTAGCGCTTGTAGTAGGAGTCCTGATTTTCTCCATTATCGATATAAGGCTGGGGTATGTCCAGTTTTTTAAAGGGGACTGGCTTACTGGTTTAGCAAAGGATTCCTGGAGTCGAAATATCCCATTTCAACCGGAGAGAGGGAAAATAGTAGACCGAAATGGGGTAGAATTAGCTGGAAACCAGAGTGCCCCGACGATATTTGTCGTTCCGAGACAAATCACTGATCCTCAGGGAACGGCGGATAAACTGGCGGCTGTTCTTAATATTTCAGTAGAATCTGCATATAAATATGTTACGCAGAGGGCAAATATGGTGCTGATTAAAGAAGCTAGAAAGATCTCATATGAAAAAGCGAAAGAGGTCAGGGATCTTAATTTAAAAGGGGTTTACTTAGGAGAAGATTCTAAGCGCTATTATCCATATGGCAGTTATCTATCCCATGTACTTGGTTTTGCAGGGATTGATAATCAGGGGTTGATGGGGCTTGAACTTTCATATGATGAGGAGCTTAGTGGGGATAAGGGATATGTGAAATTTTTCTCAGATGCCAAAGGGAAAAGAATGCCTGACATGGCAGATGACTTTGAGAAGCCTGAAAATGGCCTGGATTTAAAGCTGACGATCGATTCGAAGGTTCAAACCATCGTGGAGCGTGAATTGGATATTGCACAAGCCACTTACAATCCTGATGGGATTATCGCAATTGCCATGAATCCTAAAAACGGGGAAATATTGGCAATGTCAAGCCGTCCTACTTTTGACCCGGCGAATTTTCAGAATGTACCCCAAGAGATATACAACCGGAATTTACCGATTTGGAGCACCTATGAACCTGGTTCAACGTTTAAAATCATTACTCTTGCCGCAGCGCTGGAGGAAAATAAGGTGGACCTTTATAAAGAAAAATTCCACGATTCAGGCCATGTTGAAGTTGCCGGATCCACTCTTCATTGTTGGAAGCGGGGAGGACATGGAACCCAAACATTTTTGGAAGTGGTCCAAAATTCATGTAATCCGGGATTTGTCGAGTTAGGTGAGAGATTAGGTAAAGAAAAACTATTCAGCTATATACATGATTTTGGATTTGGGCAAAAGACCGGAATCGACCTTCAAGGGGAGGGGAAAGGAATTCTCTTTAATATAGATAGAGTCGGTCCTGTTGAACAAGCGACGACTGCCTTCGGTCAGGGGGTGGCCGTAACGCCGATTCAACAGGTTGCAGCTGTATCAGCAGCCGTAAATGGTGGGATACTGTATCAACCGTACATCGCAAAAGAGCTGGTTGATCCTTCCACAGGGGAAGTGGTGATGAGGAAGACACCACAAATGAAAAAGAGGGTCATTTCAGAAGAAACATCTAAACAAATCCGTGAAGCATTGGAAAGTGTTGTAGCAAAAGGAAGCGGTAAGAAAGCTTATGTAGATGGTTATCGTGTAGGCGGGAAAACGGGAACCGCTCAAAAAGCTAAGGATGGTAAATACTTAGAAAATAATCACATCGTTTCCTTTATGGGAGTTGCGCCTGCGGATGATCCTGAAATTGTTGTATACGTGGCTGTTGATAACCCTAAAGGCACGATTCAATTCGGTGGAGTCGTAGCAGCCCCGATCGGAGGAAGTATCATTGGCGATAGTTTAGAGGCGATGGGAGTCCCTAAGCGTAAAGGTCAAATTGAGAAAGAGATGACTTGGACCGATATTCCATTGATTGAAACCCCTGACTTGGTTGGATTAACAAAAAAAGAGTTACAGGAGCAGCTTGTTAATCTTGATTTGGATATAAGTGGAACCGGGGATAAAGTGGTTAGTCAATCTCCTGATCCGGGGGTGAAGATCAAGCAAGGTTCAAAAGTAAGGGTGTATCTATCGGAATAAGTGCCGGGGATGTCAGCATGATGGCTTGTTTCATGATATACTTCTTATTTATGCCAGGGCTTTATCATCCTAAGGTGAGGCCCTGTATTCCTTTAAATGATGTTGAAGTCTGCAAGTTTTCAATAATTATAACGAACTAAGTTAAAAGGTTTATAGCTTTCATACGCATTTTTTTGTAAAATATAAAAAGGTTGCTTTCTACCTGTGAGGAGTTGAAAAGATGAGATTGCACACTTTGCTGGAAGTATTACCGTTTTTCTCAGTAGAGGGTGAAGGGAATCCAGCTATTTCAAACATCGCTAACCACCATAAGAAAGTGAAAAATGGTGATCTATTTATCTGTATTAACGGATTAGAGATTGATAGCCATTCACTCGCCCCACTGGCAGAGAAGAACGGTGCAGCTGCGATTCTCGCTGAGAGGAGCATAGAAGCAAACGTGCCGGTTATTATCGTTCCGGATACGAAGAGAGCAATGGCCATCCTAGCCGACTACTTTTATAAGCAGCCCTCCCATCAGCTTTTGTTGGTGGGGGTGACAGGCACAAATGGGAAAACAACGACCACCCATCTGATTGACCAGGTGCTTACCCACTGTGGAATAAAGACCGGTTTAATCGGTACAATGCACATAAAAGTGGGGGATGACTTACAAGTAAGTCACAATACGACTCCTGACAGCTTAACCCTCCAACAAACGTTTAAACAGTTTTGTGATAAAGGGGTACAATCTGCGATCATGGAAGTCTCTTCACATGCGTTAGATCAGGGCAGGGTTCACGGATGTGACTATGATATTGCCGTGTTTACAAACCTGACTCAGGATCATCTGGATTATCACAAGACCATGGACGATTACCGAAACGCAAAAGGCTTATTGTTTTCACAATTAGGGAATACTTATTTTAAGAAATCCCCTAAATACGCCATCATTAATAAAGACGATGAAGCAGCTGATTTTATTATCAGGACAACGGCCGCACATGTATTTACATATGGTCTGTCTCCTTCTGCTGACTTCTGTGCCAGAAATATTGTCCTGAAAGCAACAGAATCCGCTTTTACACTCGTTTCACCATTCGGAGAAAGAGAGATGGTATTAAAATTTGCGGGGCAATTTAATGTATATAACGCTTTGGCTGCGATTGCAACAGCCAGTGCTGCAGGTATACCCATCGAGGACAGCGTAAGAAGCCTGGAGAGCGCACATGGAGTCAGGGGACGGTTTGAAACGATCTCTGAAGGCCAGCCCTTCTCGGTTATCGTTGATTACGCACACACTCCAGATGGTTTGAAAAATGTATTAGCAACAATCCAATCGATTACCAAGGGGAAGATTATTGTGGTGGTCGGGTGTGGAGGGGACAGGGATAAGATTAAGCGGCCGATAATGGCTGCGATTGCCTGCAAATATGGGGACTTTGCTATCTTCACCTCTGATAATCCGAGGACCGAGGATCCAAATGGTATCCTCAAAGATATGGAAGCTGGTGTGGTCGGGAAGCAGTATCAATTAATTGTGGATCGGAAAGAAGCAATTAAACAGGCTTTAAGTCTTGCCGAAGCTGAAGATGTTGTCCTGATTGCGGGTAAGGGTCATGAAACCTATCAAATTATCGGAAACAACGTATACGATTTCGATGACCGCGAAGTGGTCAGACAAATCATAAAGGGGATGTAAGAATGCTCTTTTATGATGATGTAAAGAAATTATTTCCTGAAACATCAGGAATACTTCTACCAGGCTTTACGTTTCTAGTAGTTTCAAATTCAACTAGTATGGGAATGGAGAAGGGACTATACGTCCCTTTTGGTGATGAAATAGACCTTTTTGAAAGTATTGAAAAAGGAGCGATTGCTTCCCTTTGGCCAAAGAATAAAGAAGTACCTTCATTTGTTCCGAACCACTTTCCATTATTCATTGTTGAAGATGTTTACAAGGCATACATCGACTTACTACAAAATTACAAACAAAATTACAATCAAGAAAAGTGGGAAATTATGACGAAGTTTATTTTTAACAACGAACCAGAACAAAATCACACAATGGACGTATTATTGAACGAATCCAACGGAAAAGGAGGGGAATAATAATGATGGAACAAGTGATCTTCTTTACAATCATCATGGCATTTCTCATAACCGTATTGCTTGCACCTGTCTTTATTCCCTTCCTGAGAAGATTGAAATTTGGGCAAAGCATCCGTGATGAAGGCCCCCAGTCTCACCAAAAAAAGACTGGTACACCGACAATGGGTGGAATTGTGTTCTTAGTTTCCATCGTGATTACTACATTTGTAATGATAGGGAAATATTCAGAGCCAGGTCCTGAAACCTATTTAATGATTCTTGTGACCGTCGGGTTTGGGTTATTGGGGTTCCTAGATGACTTTATTAAAGTTGTGATGAAGAGGAACCTGGGACTGACATCTAAGCAAAAGCTATTAGGTCAGATTGTCATTTCTGTCATTTTTTATCTCATCTTTAAGCAAAATGACTTTCCGACTACGGTCTCGATTCCGTTAACGGATTTTTCCTTTGAATTAGGTTGGTTTTATTGTTTATTCATTATCTTTTGGCTTGTTGGATTTTCTAACGCTGTCAATTTAACAGATGGGTTGGATGGATTAGTATCAGGAACGAGCGCCATTGCCTTTGGTGCACTGGCTGTATTAGCCTGGAATCAATCCCAATATGACGTAGCGATTTTCGGAGTGGCAGTAGTTGGAGCGGTTCTAGGTTTCTTAGTATTCAATGCCCACCCTGCTAAAGTATTTATGGGGGATACAGGATCTCTAGCCTTAGGAGGAGCAATCGCCACGATTGCCATTCTAACCAAATTGGAAATCATCTTAATTCTTATCGGTGGAGTATTTGTCATCGAGACGCTCTCCGTCATCTTACAGGTCGCATCATTTAAGACAACAGGAAAACGAATATTTAAAATGAGCCCGTTGCATCATCATTATGAATTAGTCGGTTGGTCTGAATGGCGTGTTGTTGTAACGTTTTGGACTGTCGGTTTGCTATTTGCCGTTTTAGGAATCTATATTGAGGTGTGGTTATAATTGAAGAAGATAACGAAGTTCAAACATAAAAAAGTTCTTGTATTAGGTTTAGCAAAAAGTGGGGTTAGTGCTGCCTCTCTTCTACATAAGTTAGAAGCATTTGTAACGGTAAACGATCAAAAACCATTAGCTGATAATCCTGAAGCGCAGGGGCTTCTTCAGGAAGGCATTAAAGTGATCTGCGGAAGCCACCCAATCGAACTTCTTGATGAAGGCTTCCAGTATGTGATTAAAAACCCCGGAATACCCTATCACAACCCATTAATAAAGAAAGCAATCGAAAAAAACATCCCCGTTCTGACAGAAGTGGAACTTGCCTACTTAATTTCTGATGCAGAAATGATTGGGATTACAGGAACCAATGGTAAAACCACGACAACGACACTTCTTTTCGAAATGCTAAAAGAGGCCAACCAAAAACCTCTTATTGCAGGAAATATCGGAACGGTCGCTTCTGAAGTAGCTCAGGAAGCGAAAGAAGATGAAAAAATGGTGGTTGAGCTCTCATCATTCCAGCTGATGGGGATTGAAGAGTTCGCTCCTCATATTGCCATCATTACGAATTTATATGATGCACATTTGGATTACCACGGTGACTTGGATGAATATTGGAAGGCGAAATCCAATATAACGAAAAATCAAACAGAAGATGATTATTTGATCTTTAATGCAGATCAAGAACATGTTTTAGAATCAGTCGCCTTTACAAAAGCACAATTGATTCCCTTCTCAACAAAGGAAGAAGTAGCGGCAGGGGCCTATATTGAAAATGGGGCTATCTACTTTAAAGGTGAGAAGATTGTTGAGGTAGCTTCTATTGTTTTACCTGGTGCGCATAACCTGGAGAATATCCTTTGTGCGGTTGCTGCATGCAAAATTTACGGAGTGCCAAATGAAAGTATTGAGAAGGTACTTGGGACTTTTACAGGTGTTAAGCATCGTACACAATTCGTTCGTGAAGTGAAGGGTGTAAAGTTTTACAATGATTCGAAGGCAACGAATAGTCTGGCGACGAAAAGTGCCCTGCATGCGTTTGAGGGTCCAACCATCCTGCTGGCTGGCGGTTTGGACCGGGGAAATGAATTCGATGACCTGATTCCATATTTGAAGAATGTAAAAACGTTGATCACCTTCGGGGAAACGTCCGAGAAGTTCGTTAAAACAGGTAAAAAGGCAGGGATACAAACTGTTATTCCTGTCGATAATGTTGAAAAGGCAGTTCCTGTTGCTTTTGAACATGCTGAAAGTGGAGATGTTGTTTTATTGTCTCCTGCATGTGCAAGTTGGGATCAATATCGAACTTTTGAACAACGTGGTGACATTTTTATTGAAGCGGTGCATAAGCTTTAATAGGGGCTTGTCTATGAAGAGCATCAATACTCTAACAACCAGTACACCAATCCAAGATAAGTAGTTTTCTATGCTCGAACGGCTCTAAATTTGTCTATTCGAGGTGTTTAGGATTGCCTTTAAAAAAATCGACTCCCGATTTTATACTCATTATGGTTACACTCACACTACTTGCAATTGGTTTGATCATGGTGTACAGCGCGAGCGCTGTCTGGGCTGATTACAAATTCGAAGATTCCTTTTTCTTCGCAAAAAGGCAAGTGCTCTTTGCAGGTGTAGGGTTAGTCGCTATGTTCTTCATCATGAATGTGGAGTACTGGACATGGAGAAGTTGGGCGAAAATCATCATCATCATTTGTTTTGTCCTTCTTGTACTGGTGTTAATCCCTGGTATCGGGGTTCTAAGGAATGGTTCCAGGAGCTGGATAGGAGTAGGTGCTTTTTCCATTCAGCCTTCAGAATTTATGAAACTTGCCATGATTGCGTTTCTCTCAAAGTATTTATCGGAAAACCAAAAGTATATTACTTCCTTTAGAAAAGGAGTCCTGCCGGCGCTTCTCTTAGTATTCTCTGCTTTTGGAATGATCATGCTACAACCGGATCTGGGTACGGGTACTGTAATGGTTGGTACTTCAGTAGTGATGATCTTTATTGCAGGGGCGAGGGTCATGCATTTTGTAGGCCTGGGGATGATTGGATTAGTCGGATTCATTGGACTTGTTATATCTGCACCTTATCGCATTGCACGGATAACGTCCTTTTTAGACCCATGGCAAGATCCATTGAATAGTGGCTTCCAAATTATTCAGTCACTATATGCAATCGGTCCGGGAGGCTTGTTTGGATTAGGTCTGGGACAAAGCAGGCAGAAATTCTTCTATCTGCCAGAACCTCAAAATGATTTTATTTTTGCTATTTTAGCAGAAGAGCTCGGTTTTATTGGTGGGACGCTTGTATTGCTTCTGTTTTCATTGATTTTATGGAGAGGCATTAGAATCGCTTTGGGGGCTCCTGATTTATTCGGGACTTTTCTGGCGTTAGGAATCGTGTCAATGATTGCGATCCAGGTAATGATCAATGTAGGGGTTGTAACAGGGCTTATGCCTGTTACGGGAATCACCCTCCCGTTTCTTAGCTACGGGGGCTCCTCGTTGACCCTCATGCTAATGGCTGTCGGAGTGTTGCTGAATATTAGCCGCTATACGAGACAGTAACGATTTAACAAGGAGATTGACAGTAAAAGCCGGGAAGAAGTGAATGGTAAAGGCCTGATTGTCAGGAATGCATCATTCATGTCCTCCTGTCTTTAATGGTCAGTCTCTTTTTTGATTAACGAAAAAACGCATAAATTCCTATGTTTTTTATTGAAATAACGATAGGATATTTAAAAGTGGGATGTTACAATTAATTACATATATGTAATGCATTATGATCAGACCTTTTCAAAATAAAGGAGAGTTTATTACTTTTGTTAGTAAAAACTTTTACAATTCAATGACATACTTTCATTATATAGAAATTGTTGTTTAAAATAGAGTATAAGAGTGTAATAGTAAGGATGTCCTCTTTTTGAAACGGTCACTGGAAATACATATACGAAAAGTGTTGTGGGTGATGTATCTTAGATATGGCTGGATTATTTGAGCAGTGATTTTTAGAGGCTAAACTCCAGAATATCCATCCTGTAACTGAATCATAAGGGTTTCTTTTTCAACATTATGTCATATGGCAGAAAATAACGTTCTGTTCCTCTTTTAACATTTGCTGCCTTCATATAGAATGAAAGGTATCCCAATGTAAAGAGTACTTTCATTATAAGACGTGGAGAGAATATTTTATTCATGACTTAATGAATACAAAGTGAAATTGAGGAGAACGAAATGAAAAAAGAAAATGTTGTTTCCCTTGAAGATCGTATTCCTAAATTAAAACAACACCGAAAAAAGAAAGCGAATCGCAGGCTGCTTTTTCTACTTTCTTTATTCTTACTCATGATTCTATCGGTTGTTTACTTTCAGTCACCTTTAAGTCATGTGAAAGAAGTGGTGGTACACGGGAATGAACTTGTTTCAAATGAGACGGTCCTTCAGTATAGTGGAATTGACAGCGGTATGAATTTGTGGAGCGTAAACAAAGACAAAACTGAGGAACAATTAAAGAAGCTCCCTGAAGTGAAGAATGCGAAGGTGAAGATGTCCTTTCCTAATTCCTTTGAAGTACACATCCAAGAATATGACAAAAAGGCATATCTTTCGAAAGGTAATAAATTCTTTGTCATATTAGAGAATGGGGAGGTCCTGAATAAAGGCACGGAATCAATACCTGTGGACGCTCCTTTACTCAGAGGTTTCGAGGAAGATAAGGTACTGGTGAAAATGGTGGAAGAATTAGGGGAACTTCCGAAAGAAGTTCAGCATCTCATTTCGGAAATTAACCTGGTTCCAAAGAAAACAGACCAATATCATTTGACCTTATTTATGAATGATGGATTCGAAGTGAGTGCTACCATCAGGACCTTTTCAGAGAAGATGGTCCATTACCCGTCCATTGTCAGTCAACTTGATCCTTCAGTTAAAGGAGTCATTGATTTAGAGGTAGGTTCTTATTTCAGAGCATATGAAACGGAAGGTGAACAAAGCGATGATGAGGATGAGGGTGAGAGGTAAGCATGTAATCCTCTCTCTTGTATGTCTGGTGTTAGGTTTCATCCTTGCTTTTTCATTTAGTCTTGCTAACACAGAACAAGCGGAACTTGGGAACCGAACGAATGGTCAGTGGAAACAGGAAGAAGCATTGAGAGATCAGATCCTTGAGTATCAGCAGAAGAATAATAATCTTCAAGAGGAACTCTTTGAGAAACAGGAAAAGGTCGTCAACATGGAAAAGGAATTTTCTAAAGAGAAACAAATTTACTTTAACCTGGCAGAAGATGCGGAGAAGTATCGTATGTACCTGGGGAAAACGAAAGTGCAAGGTCCCGGGGTGAACGTAACATTATCAGACGCTGATTACGATCCGAATGAAGAAAACGCCAATAATTATATCGTTCATGAGCACCATGTCTTTAAGGTGATCAATGAATTATACATTGCCGGGGCTTCTGCCGTAGCGATAAATGGACAAAGGTTAAAGCATGATTCATACATACTGTGTAACGGTCCCGTTATTCAAATTGATGGAATCGAATATCCTGCTCCCTTTGAAATTACAGCTATCGGAGATCCGGAAGTATTATCTTCATCCATGAACATCACAGGCGGGGTTAAAGACCAGCTTGTAAATGATAACATTATTTTTAAACTGGAAAAAAAGAATACCGTTATTTTAGAACCAAGCATCAGCGAATCCTAAGCAATAGATGCCGAATTGCCGATTCGATCTGTTACCAAGTGATGAGGGTTAGATGTGAAAGTAAGGTGCAATGAATGGACAACAAATTAAAGGTAAGCTTCACCATTATTACGATTATTATTGGGTTTATGATTGCTATACAGTTCCAAACAGTCAAAGAACCTGTTGTCCGGGATACACGAGATATATGGGAACTACGAGATGCATTATTAAAAGAAAAAGAAGTCAACTCCAATCTTTATGCAGAAATGCGTGCTGTTGAGACGAAGTTGGAACAATATAAGACAGAACAGCAGTCAAGTCCAGAACGAGCGTTAAAACAAACGTTAGAGGAATTGAAAACAGAAGTGGGTTTGACTGAGAAAACAGGAGCTGGTGTCATCTTAACGATTGAACCTGCCATGGAAGAAGTCCTGCTTGGGGAAAAAGTTCAAAGCGTATCACCGGAACTGTTGGAAAGACTTGTGAATGAGCTGAATCGTTACGATGCAATGGACATCTCCATAGATGGCCATCGCTTAATCAATACCTCGGTCATCAGGGATATTAATGGAGAAACCAAGGTGGATGGTTATTCAATTAAGACAATTCCATTTGAAGTGAGAGTTTTAACCAAAGATTTAGACTCTGCAAAAGAATTGTATAACCGGATGCAGGTATCACAGTCTGTGGAGGACTTTTTTATCGATAATCTTCGAGTCTCTATTTCAAAGCCTTTAGAAAAAGTGGTGGTTCCACCATATGAAGATACCATACGGGTCCGTTTAATGGAGCCGGTTAAGGAAAGAGGAGGGAACGGGTAATATGTGGCTTCCCCTTTTAGGGTTGCTGGTAGGGGTCGTATTGGGGCTTCTTACAGATATTAGAATTCCAGATGAGTACTCGAATTATTTATCAATCGCCGTCCTGGCAGCATTGGATACATTATTTGGCGGGATAAGGGCCCACCTCCAGAATATTTATGATGACAAGGTCTTTGTTTCTGGATTCTTTTTTAATATTTTACTAGCAGCAAGTTTAGCTTTTCTAGGTGTACATCTTGGTGTAGACTTATATCTGGCGGCTGTATTTGCTTTTGGAGTGAGATTATTCCAGAACATTGCAGTGATCAGAAGAATACTTATTAGCAATTGGTCAAATAAACAAGAAAAAAGAGAAAAAAATTAGAATTTTAAAAGGGAATCGTTTTTGTTACGACGAATATCATAATTAAGATATACTTAGAATAGTGTTTTTCTAGGATTGTTGTTCCAAACAAACATTCTTTAAGGAGGTGCCATAGAGTGAACAGCAATGAAATTTACGTTAGCCTAGACATCGGTACATCCACAGTAAAAGTAATCATTGGTGAAATGTCAAATGATTCCTTAAACATTATCGGTGTAGGAAATGTGAACTCAGAAGGAATCAGAAAAGGTTCCATCGTAGATATAGACGAAACTGTTCATACAATCAAGAAAGCAGTTGAACAAGCGGAAAGGATGGTTGGTTTATCCATAAGCCAAGTCATCGTAGGTATTACTGGCAACCACGTGTCCCTTCAATCGTGTCATGGTGTGGTGGCAGTATCAAGTGACAATCGGGAAATTGGCGATGAAGATGTTCTAAGAGTGATGGATGCAGCCCAGGTTGTCTCTATTCCTCCAGAAAGAGAAATCATCAATGTAATCCCAAGGCAATTCATTGTTGATGGATTGGATGAGATTACAGATCCCCGGGGCATGATCGGTGTTCGACTGGAAATGGAAGGCACCATCATTACGGGATCAAAGACGATTTTACATAATACTCTCCGTTGTGTAGAAAAGGCGGGTCTTGAAATAGTAGATATCGTTCTTCAGCCTCTGGCAGCTGGTTCTGTTGCTTTATCAAAAGATGAGAAGAATCTCGGTGCTGCCTTAATCGATATTGGAGGCGGCTCTACAACTATAGCTGTTTTTGAACAAGGTCACTTAAAAGCTACAACTGTACTGCCTGTAGGGGGAGAACATATTACCAAGGATTTGTCTATCGGTTTAAGAACTTCGACTGACGATGCAGAGAAAATCAAAACCAAATATGGACATGCTTATTATGACCATGCATCAGAAGATGAAGTGTTCAGCGTACCAATTATTGGTAGTGATCAACATCAGCAATTTAATCAATTAGAAATTTCTGATATCATAGAAGCAAGGCTGGAAGAGATCTTAGACCTAATCAGCCATGAGCTGAAACGAATGGGGATAAGAGACCTGCCGGGTGGATACGTGTTAACTGGTGGTGTAGCAAATCTTCCAGGTGTGTTAGAATTAGCACAAATCGTTTTCCAAAATCGTGTACGAGTGGCAATTCCGGACTATATTGGAGTTAGAGAACCTCAGTATACGACCGCAGTAGGATTGATCAAATACGCTCAAAAGAATGCTAGATTACAAGGAAGATCTGTTAGTGCAGAACCAGTGCCTGTAGAGGCTGCTGAGAAACGTCAATCGAAACCAGCTAATAAAAAGCCAAAGCCTGCAAAGGTTAAAGAAGAAGAACATGAAGATGAAAAGGCCATGTCAAAAGTGAAAAAGTTCTTTGGATACTTCTTTGAATAAATAAAGGAATCCATAGATTCGATGAGTTAGGAGGATTTGTCATGTTGGAGTTTGATACAAATTTAGATTCGTTAGCGACAATAAAAGTTATCGGTGTCGGCGGTGGAGGAAATAACGCTGTAAACCGAATGATTGAGCATGGCGTACAGGGTGTTGAATTTATCGCTGTTAATACAGATGCGCAAGCTCTGAATCTATCAAAAGCTGAAATAAAAATGCAAATCGGTGGTAAATTAACTAGAGGATTAGGTGCAGGTGCCAATCCGGAAGTAGGTAAAAAAGCTGCTGAAGAAAGTAAAGAACAAATCGAAGAAGCCCTAAGAGGGGCGGACATGGTCTTTGTTACGGCTGGAATGGGTGGAGGTACCGGAACTGGTGCAGCTCCGGTAATCGCTCAAATCGCCCGTGAGATCGGTGCATTAACAGTCGGGGTTGTGACACGACCTTTCACCTTTGAAGGCAGAAAGCGTTCAAATCAGGCAAGCGGTGGTATCGCTGCAATGAAAGAAGGAGTGGATACCCTTATCGTTATTCCAAACGATCGTCTTCTTGAGATTGTAGATAAGAGCACGCCTATGCTTGAAGCTTTCCGTGAAGCTGATAACGTTTTAAGACAAGGTGTACAAGGTATCTCAGATCTAATCGCTACACCTGGTCTGATTAACCTTGATTTTGCCGACGTAAAGACGATCATGTCTAACAAAGGCTCAGCACTAATGGGTATCGGTGCAGCATCTGGTGAAAACCGGGCTACTGAAGCCGCAAAAAAAGCCGTTTCAAGTCCACTACTTGAGACTTCCATTGATGGGGCACAAGGTGTTCTGATGAATATTACAGGTGGTACGTCTTTAAGTCTATATGAAGTCCAGGAAGCTGCTGACATTGTAGCATCTGCTTCAGATCAAGAAGTGAACATGATCTTCGGTTCCGTTATTAACGAAGATTTAAAAGATGATATCGTCGTAACAGTTATTGCAACCGGGTTTAACGAAGAGGTCATTCAACCTTCAAAGCAAACTCGACCTACATTTGGTGGAATGAAACCAAATCAAAGTCCAAACCCGAACCCAAGCCAATCTATCAAGCGCGAGCAACCTAAACGTGAAGAGCCTCAACACCAAGAGCCGGTGAGGACTTCTTCCAATCAAAATCAGGGAGCGGAAGAAACACTGGACATCCCAACCTTCCTTCGCAACCGTAACCGTCGTCGATAAACTGAAAAGCGAAGGGGCTTTTGCCCAGAGGCGACAAGCATAAGATGAGCCACCCGGAAAGGCGTCCTTTGCCTTTTTGGGTGGCTTAGCTTATGACCTCGAGCCTCTAAGCCCCGGAGCTGGACAAACGAAAAGCGAAGGGGCTTTTGCCCAGAGCGACAAGCACAACAAGGAATCCCCAAAGGCAATTAATGCCTCTGGGGATTTTTTTGTCTTATTTATTTTCTACTTAACCTCCAATCAAAACCCGCTCCACAAAGCATTCTTTATACCTTGAATCAGGAATATATTTAGTGACATATTTCGTTCTAATCTCTGAAAAGTTTTCCTCTGAAGCATACAAAAAATGACAACCTTTTAAAGGGTATGTACGATATACTTCTCATAAGTCATTCCTATCTCGAAATTCATGTAAAGGTAACTGGATGAAGTTTCAAAAGGAGGGTAGAGATTGACCTTATATCTGGATGTCATCTGGTTGTTGAATCTGTTAGTAGACTTTTTCTTATTATGGTTAACTGGGATCATCTTAAAGAGACAATATGCCCTATGGAGAATTGGAATAGGCGGTTTGATAGGTTCGATCATTATTCTCCTTGCCTTTTCACCTTATGCGCATCTTGCAGGAAACCCTCTTATGAAATTGTTGTGTTCAATCATCATGGTATACACAGCATTTGGGTATAGAAGATTGCGCTATTACTTGTCAAACCTGCTTATGTTTTATTTTGTTACTTTTTTTACCGGTGGGATTTTAATTGGAACTCATTATTTTATAAGTTTTGACCCTAGTGCAGAATCATCCATGCTACTCGCGAGTATCCGTGGATTTGGAGATCCGATAAGTTGGGTATTTGTTATGCTCGCCCTGCCTCTTGCCTGGTATTTTTCTAAGGGGAGAGTAGATAGTATTGAGCATGTGAAGATACAGTATGACCAGCTTCTGAAAGTAAGCGTAAAAATAGAAGATTTTCATTGTACCGTAAACGGCCTTGTAGATAGTGGGAATCAACTTCAAGACCCCATATCCAAAAGCCCGGTCATGATCCTGTCAATAGCTGAAATAGAGGGGGAAATTCCAAGTGAAGTGATGGCACTTTGCCACGATGTTGATGACATTTTCTCTGGTGAAAAATCTATTGATCCACGCTGGTCTGACCGGATGAGAATTGTTCCCGCCCAATCAGTGGGAAGAAAAAGTCAACTTCTTGCCGCTATAAAGCCTGATTCTCTCATAATGAAGGATCATGAATCAGAATGGACGATCCCAAATGGGCTGATTGCCTTCAGAGAGGATCCGCTATCAGCAGACGGTAATTTTCAGGCGATCGTTCATCCGAAAATGGCTTCTCGAAAGCCGGTACTTAACGTTTCTTAAATCAATTATTACTACTATACTCACAATTTAAAGAAATAGAAGGGGGAGCAACAATGAAAAAATTCAAATTTAAATTTTTATACTATTGGTACAAACTGTTAATCAAACTAGGGCTGAAGACAGATGAAATTTACTACATAGGTGGTAGTGAAGCACTTCCCCCTCCATTGACGAAAGAGGAGGAAGAAGTACTACTTAATAAATTGCCCAATGGAGACAAGGCGGCACGTTCACTATTGATTGAACGCAATTTAAGGCTAGTCGTATACATTGCTCGAAAGTTTGAAAATACCGGGATTAATATTGAAGACTTAATCAGTATCGGGACGATTGGTTTGATTAAAGCGGTAAACACATTCAATCCAGAGAAAAAAATCAAATTAGCTACGTATGCTTCCAGATGTATTGAAAATGAGATCCTTATGTACTTAAGAAGAAACAATAAAATCCGATCTGAAGTTTCGTTCGATGAGCCCCTCAACATTGATTGGGATGGAAATGAATTACTGTTATCAGATGTACTCGGTACAGATGAAGACATTATAACAAAAGATCTTGAAGCAACCGTAGATAAAAAATTACTCTTTAACGCCCTTCATCAGCTTTCTGATCGCGAGAAACAAATTATGGAGCTCCGGTTTGGCTTAATGGGAGAAGAAGAAAAGACCCAGAAGGATGTAGCGGATATGCTTGGCATCTCCCAGTCCTATATCTCTCGATTGGAAAAGAGGATTATTAAGCGTCTAAAGAAGGAATTTAATAAAATGGTATAAATGAGTCAAAGCTGACCTTTTCGATCGAGAAGGTCAGCTTTTTTTGCATTATAAGAATTTAAAAATTTTTTATGACGAATTTACCCAGATAACTTAAGGGATTTGGAAAGTGTGAACCATTACTTGGCAGAATGAAATGCATATTTTTCCTCTTCAAGGAAATACTGAATTTTGTACAGCAGCTCCTACAAGGAGGGGAAAGAATGACACGTAATAAAGTCGAGATTTGTGGTGTAGATACTTCCAAATTACCAGTTCTCAAAAATGATGAAATGAGAATACTATTCAAGCAAATGCAAGCGGGCGACATTACCGCAAGAGAAAAACTTGTAAATGGGAATTTGCGCCTCGTCTTAAGTGTAATTCAACGCTTTAATAATCGTGGTGAATATGTTGATGATTTATTTCAAGTAGGGTGTATCGGGTTAATGAAATCAATTGATAACTTTGACTTAGGTCAGAACGTTCGATTCTCTACATACGCGGTTCCGATGATTATTGGAGAAATCCGTCGATATTTACGAGACAATAACCCTATAAGAGTATCCCGTTCACTACGAGATATTGCGTACAAAGCTCTGCAAGTAAGAGAAAGATTAATGGGTGAAACATCCAGGGAACCGACTGCTGAAGAAATAGCTAAAGTACTTGATGTATCTCATGAAGAAATTGTATTTGCGTTAGATGCCATCCAAGATCCTGTTTCGCTATTTGAACCCATTTATAACGATGGTGGAGATCCAATCTTTGTAATGGACCAACTGAGCGACGAAAAGAACCGTGATTTCCATTGGATTGAAGAGATTGCTCTTCAAGAAGGGATGAGGCGATTAAATGATCGTGAAAAACTCATTATCAGTAAACGCTTCTTTCAAGGGAAAACTCAAATGGAAGTCGCTGATGAAATCGGCATATCTCAGGCGCAAGTATCACGTCTGGAAAAAGCAGCAATCAAACAAATGAACAAAAATATTCAATAAGAAAGAAAAGCGGAAGGGCTTTGCCCAGAGGCGACAAGCATAAGGCGAACCATCCGGAAAGGCGCACTTTGCCTTTTTGGATGGTTCGACTTATGACCTCGAGCCTCTAAGCCCTGTAGCTGGACAAAGAAAAGCGGAGGCGGCTCGTTCAGCCCCGACAAGTACAACAGGAAAACCCCAAAAGGCGCTTTTTGCCTTATGGGGTTTTCCTGTTGTGACCTCGAGGGGCTAGCCGCCGTAGCTGACCAAAGAAAAGAAAGGCAGAACTCCTTCGGGAAGGTCTGCCTTTTCTTTTGCTGCATACACTAGTTATAACTACTTAAATTAGGAGAATCAACAGTCTTTGACACTATAGTACACAATGAAAAACAATAAGAAGTGAGGGTGAAAACAGATGGTGCGTATATCTGAGTTTCAGGTGAAAGATGTCGTGAGTATTTCAGACGGACGTAAGTTAGGGAATATAGGGGATATAGAAATTAACCTGGATACCGGAAAAATTGAAGCCATTGTCATCGGAGGTGGAGGGAAGATATTGGGATTCTTCGGTAAAGAGGAAGATATTGTGATTCCTTGGAGCAGCATTGTGAAAATCGGGGAGGATGTTATTCTGGTACGATATAAAGAAAATCATTATATTCAAGGGCAGCTTCAGGAACCGAAACAATCCCCCGATACATGACGAATCTTCAAAGTCTATGGTACACTAAATAAAAACGAAGGAGATTTAACGTGTCGAAGGAGCCTTTTAAAAGAGAAACAGAATCTTATTATTCTATAGAGAAATGGACGAAAGAAAATCCAAGGCTAGTTGCAGGGATCACGACAAAATGGGGGGGTGTCAGTACCGGACCATTTCACTCTTTCAATATGGGATTGCACGTGGGTGACGATGAATCCTCGGTGATTCATAATCGTCAATTACTTGCTTCAAGTTTATTCATGCCCGTACGATCATGGGTAGCTGCTGAACAAACACATGGAAATAACATCCACACAGTAGGGAAAGTAGACAAGGGTAAAGGTGCAGAGTATTATCATACCAGCATTAAAGATACTGATGGCTTTATTACATGGAATCAGAATATTCTATTAACGATGTGTTATGCGGATTGTGTTCCACTTTATTTCCTCGACAAAGAATCGGGTGCAATCGGATTGGCTCATGCCGGATGGAAGGGGACTGTTTTACAAATCGGGCCTAAAATGGTCGATGCATTCATGGAGCAAGGGGCCTCCAAGTCTTCTCTGGAGGTTGTGATCGGGCCATCCATATGTAAAAATTGCTATGTAGTTGATGACCATGTGATTGATAAAGTGAAAAAAACACTAGAAGATGAAAACAACTTACCCTATAATTTAAAGGAAGAGGGACAGTATTACCTCGATTTAAAGAAGTTGAATGAACGGCTTTTAGTACAAACCGGTTTAAATGCTGAACAAATCCACACTTCTAGTTATTGTTCATCCTGTCACAATGAGTTTTTCTCTTACAGAAGAGATGGTGGGAAAACAGGAAGAATCATGAGCTTTATTGGCTGGAAGGAGATAAAAGATGAAGGTATCTGAAAAATTCAAAATCATCCAAGAAAATATTGAAAATGCTTGTAAGAACAGTGGAAGAAACCCTGAAGACGTACATGTTGTAGCAGTCACCAAATATGTTTCCATTGAGAGAGCCGAAGAAGCGGTTGAAGCCGGGCTCATTCACTTAGGGGAAAACCGTGACGATGGATTACTTTCCAAGTGGGAAGTTCTACAGGGCAAACCCCAGTGGCATTTTATTGGATCTCTTCAAACTAGAAAAGTAAAAAACATCATTGATAAAGTATCATACATACATTCTCTGGATCGTCGGTCATTAGCCAAAGAAATTCATAAAAGAGCGGACAAGCCTGTTTCTTGTTTTGTTCAAGTGAATGTTTCGGGAGAAGACTCTAAACATGGGTTATCCCCTCAAGAAGTAAAAGAATTTATTGGGAGTTTAAAAGACTTCACAAATATTAAAGTCGTAGGATTAATGACGATGGCTCCACATACGGATGATGAACCATACTTACGGACTTGTTTCAGACAGTTGAAAGCAATCCAGGAAGAAATCAAGGCATTAAACCTTCCATACGCCCCTTGTAAAGAATTATCAATGGGGATGAGCAATGATTACATGATTGCTATCGAAGAAGGGGCTACATTTATTCGTATTGGAACTGCATTAGTTGGAAATGACTGAAAGGGGATGAATACAAATGGGTATCAAGTCGAAATTTAAGACGTTCTTTTTGCTGGATGAAGATGAGTATGATTATGAAGAAGAAAAGTTTGAAGAAGAATACGAGGAGAAGAAGCCCATGAAGTCGCAGCTTTCAAATACGAAACAAAATGTTGTAAGTCTTCAAAGTGTCCAAAAGTCATCGAAGATGATTCTTGTTGAACCAAGAGTATATGCCGAGGCTCAAGAGATTGCTGATCATTTGAAAAATCGACGCTCTGTCCTGGTCAATTTACAACGAATTCAGCATGATCAAGCGAAACGCATTGTCGATTTCTTAAGTGGAACAGTTTACGCTATTGGTGGCGACATTCAGCGTGTTGGAGATAATATTTTTCTTTGTACGCCTGATAATGTTGAAGTAAGCGGAAATATTTCAGAGTTCTTAAAAGAAGAAGACCTATCAGATTCGAGGTGGTAATGTAAATTATGGTGTTGCTTTATGAAATTTTATCGAACCTTATTCAAATATACTCTTGGGCTTTAATCATTTATATATTAATGTCCTGGTTTCCAAATGCAAGGGAGACGGCGATCGGGCAGTTCTTAGCAAGAATATGCGAACCGTATTTAGAACCGTTTAGACGTTTTGTTCCTTCAATCGGGATGATTGATATTTCACCAATCGTGGCATTTATTGTGTTGAACTTAGCACAATCAGGGCTATACCAATTATTTAGATGGCTTATTTAATTAAAAACAGGCGATCATATATCTTAAAAGAGCTGAAACGTATTGAAAAGTTTCAGTTTTTTTATTTTGGGTGAATCACAGAGGAGGTGTGCGTGTGTCTTCAATTTATCAACATTTCAGACCGGATGAAAAAGAGTTTGTGGATGCTGTACTGGAATGGAAACTGGCAGTGGAAAATCAATATTCTGCTAAACGAACAGACTTTTTGGATCCGAGGCAACAGTATATTGTCGAGTCGATCATAGGAAATAACGACGAAATTCTCCTCTCATTCTATCCTGAGAATACAGAAAGGAAGAGAGCGTTATTGTATCCTTCTTATTTTCAGCCTGAAGAAGAAGATTTTGGAATTAGGCTATTTGAAATACAGTACCCGTCTAAGTTTGTTACAATAGAACATAGACAGGTATTAGGGACTCTTATGTCATTAGGCTTGAGACGTGAAAAATTCGGTGATATTTTAGCAGAGGATGATACCATTCAACTCATGCTTGCAGATGAGATTTCTGAATACGTTCGAATGGAACTCACACAGATAGGGAAGGCAAAGATATCCTTGAAGGATATTCCTTTGAAGGATCGAATCGTGAGTAAGGAAGAATGGCTGGAAAAAGTGACTACTGTAAGTTCCCTGCGGTTAGATGTCGTTCTTGCAGCAGTTTATAATGATTCCCGTCAAAAAGCTCAAAGCTTAATAAAGAGTAATCATGTAAAAGTCAATTGGAAAACGGTCGAAAACGCCTCTTTTGAAGTAGAAGCTGGCGATGTACTTTCAGCAAGAGGGTACGGAAGAAGTAAGTTATTGTCCATTGAAGGAAGGACTAAACGGGAGAAATGGAGAATTTCTGTCGGAATACTGAAATAATTTACGAAAAATAAAGGAATTCTCCCACATACTGTCGAAATTTTAGTTATAATAAATATGTAATTCACCAAGTACTGGAGGTGGCTCCCATGCCTTTAACGCCATTAGACATACATAATAAAGAATTTAGTCGTGGCTTTCGTGGTTATGATGAGGATGAGGTTAATGAATTTTTAGATCAAATTATTAAAGATTATGAAATTCTTATCCGTGAGAAGAAAGAAACGGAAGAACGTTTAAACTCCTTGAATGAACGTTTAGGTCATTTTACAAGCATCGAGGAAACATTAAACAAGTCAATCGTCATTGCTCAAGAAGCAGGGGAAGAAGTTAAGAGAAATGCAATGAAAGAATCAAAGCTGATCATTAAGGAAGCCGAGAAGAATGCTGATCGCATCGTGAACGAATCATTATCTAAAGCCCGTAAGATTGCCATTGAAATCGAAGAGCTCAAGAAGCAGTCAAAGGTGTTCCGGACACGTTTCAAAATGTTAATCGAAGCTCAGCTTGATTTACTTGACACAAATGACTGGGATCAATTAATGGAATTCGATTTGGACGCAACAGACTTAAAAACTTTAAAAGAAGAAGAGACATTGTCTTGACGAAAAGCGCAATATTTTCATATAATTGAACAACAATGTAAATTGTCATAATGAATGCTAAGACAGGGACAGTACGTTTCTTATAATATTTCCTTTCTAGCGAGTCGGGGGCGGTGGAAGCCCGACAAGGAACAAAGGTACGGAAGATCACCCTCGAGCTCTATTCATGAATTTCACTATCTGGAGAGTAATGAATAGCGTCTTGTTCACGTTACGAATCAATACAAGTGAAGATCGATTTCGATCTTTATGAGGGTGGTACCGCGGGAAAAGCTTTCTCGTCCCTTTCCAGGGATGAGGAAGCTTTTTTTTGTTTGCTAAAGGGATTGCCTGATTAAGATTCACGGGATATAGAAAAGATGGCAATTAAGAGAAACGTTTAGGAGGAAGATTTCATGGAGTATAAAGATACATTATTGATGCCGAAGACGGAATTTCCGATGAGAGGAAATTTACCGAAACGCGAACCGGATACACAGAAGAAATGGGAAGACATGAATATTTATCAAAAAGTGCAGGAGAGAACGAGTGATCGTCCATTATTCGTTCTTCACGATGGACCTCCATACGCAAATGGAAATATTCATATGGGTCATGCTCTAAATAAAATCCTTAAAGACTTTATCGTCCGCTATAAATCCATGAGCGGATTCCATGCTCCGTATGTTCCGGGCTGGGATACTCATGGTTTACCGATTGAACAGGCTTTAACAAATAAAGGTGTCAAGCGTAAAGAAATGACCATTGCTGAGTTCCGTAAATTGTGTGAGGAATATGCATATGAACAGGTTGACAATCAACGTACTCAGTTCAAACAATTGGGGGTGCGCGGGGATTGGGATAATCCATATATTACATTAAAGCCTGAATATGAAGCTCAACAGATTAAAGTGTTCGGTGACATGGCGAAGAAAGGCTATATCTACAAGGGTAAAAAGCCAGTGTACTGGTCTCCTTCAAGTGAATCAGCCTTAGCAGAAGCAGAGATCGAGTATCAGGATAAGCGTTCTCCTTCCATCTACGTTGGTTTCGCCGTTACAGAAGGAAAGGGAGTTCTTGAAGAAGGGACTCAATTAGTCATCTGGACGACAACACCTTGGACGATTCCTGCCAACCTGGGAATTGCCGTGCACGAAGATCTAAGTTATGTCGTTGTAAATGTGAAAGAAAGCAGCTATGTTGTTGCTGAAGATTTATTAGAAGAAGTAGCGAAGAATCTGGAATGGGAAGATTACTCTGTGTCCAAAAAGGTTAAAGGGGCGGAGCTTGAGCATATCTTGGCAAAACATCCATTATATGATCGGGATTCACTTGTTGTCCTTGGGGAACATGTCACTACTGATTCTGGTACTGGATGTGTTCATACCGCACCTGGACACGGGGAAGATGACTTCTTAGTAGGAAAGAAATACGGCTTGGATGTGTTATGTCCGGTAGACGACAAAGGAGTCATGACATCAGAAGCACCTGGATTTGAAGGCTTGTTTTACGATAAAGCCAATAAACCTATTACAGAAAAGTTACAGGAAACAGGAGCATTATTAAAGCTTAACTTTATTACTCACTCCTATCCACATGATTGGCGTACGAAAAAACCTGTTATCTTTAGAGCGACAGCCCAATGGTTTGCGTCAATTGATAAATTCCGTAAAGAGCTGCTTGAAGCTGTCAATGAAACGAAATGGGTTCCTGCTTGGGGGGAAACACGCCTTTACAATATGGTCAGAGACCGTGGAGACTGGTGTATTTCAAGACAACGTGCATGGGGAGTGCCAATCCCGGTATTTTATGCTGAAAATGGCCAGGAAATCATTACTGATGAAACAATCGACCATGTATCGAAGCTCTTCCGTGAACATGGATCAAACATCTGGTTTGAAAAAGAAGCGAAAGATCTTCTACCTGAAGGATTCACTCATGAAGGAAGTCCCAATGGGAAGTTCACGAAAGAACAGGATATCATGGATGTCTGGTTTGATTCAGGTTCCTCACATCAGGCGGTACTTGAAGAAAGAGATGACCTGAAGCGTCCTGCAGACCTTTATTTAGAGGGATCTGACCAATATCGCGGATGGTTTAACTCTTCCTTGACTACAAGTGTAGCAGTGACGGGTAAAGCACCATATAAAGGTGTGTTAAGTCATGGATTTGCCCTTGATGGGGACGGAAGAAAAATGAGTAAATCATTAGGGAATGTAGTCGTTCCTGAAAAAGTGATGAAGCAGCTTGGAGCCGATATCCTTCGCCTTTGGGTTGCATCGGTTGATTATCAAGCGGATGTCCGAGTATCAGATCCGATCTTGAAGCAAGTGGCTGAAGTGTATCGTAAAATCCGTAATACGTACCGTTTCTTATTAGGGAACCTATCTGACTTTGATCCAAGCAGCAATGCGGTATCCTTCGATCAATTAAGAGAAGTGGACCAATTCATGCTTGTGAAGCTGAATGATCTTGTGAAAAACGTGAGAAATGCTTACGATAAATATGAGTTTGCAAGCATCTATCACGCAGTTAACAATTTCTGTACATTGGATTTGAGTTCCTTCTATTTAGATTTTGCGAAGGATGTTCTTTATATCGAGTCGGAAGATCATTACGAGCGTCGAGCTATCCAAACTGTATTATATGAATGCTTGGTTTCTCTTACGAAATTAATGTCTCCAATCCTTTCACACACAGCTGATGAGGTATGGGCGTATATCCCGGGAGTAGAGGGAGAAAGTGTTCAACTAACAGATATGCCTGAAGTGCAGGAGTTAAAAAATTCTGATCAGCTGAAGAAAAAATGGAATGCATTCCTCGAGTTAAGAGATGATGTTTTAAAGGCTCTTGAAGAAGCGCGCAATCAGAAGATGATTGGTAAATCTTTAACGGCTAAAGTGACTCTTTACGTGAATGATGAAACAAAAGCTTTACTCGGTTCCATTAAGGAAGACTTAAAACAATTGTTCATCGTGTCCGCCTTTGAAATCGGTGGGGCAGTGAACGAAGCACCAAATCATGCATTAAGTCTTGGTGAAAACAATATTGTCGTGGAAAAAGCAGAAGGTGAAACATGTGACCGCTGCTGGGTTGTCACCCCTACTGTCGGCGAGGACAAAGATCATCCTACTCTATGTACAAGATGTGCATCAGTAGTGAAAGAAAGTTATTCTCACTTGGCATAAATGAAAAAGCTGACTCACACTCGATGTGAGTCAGCTTTTTTTCGTCCAACCAGCTTTTCTAATTCCAGAATTGCTATATCTTGCAACACAATTTTCAGGTCTGTTTCCCCCATACTATAAATGGAGGGATCAAAGATGACATATGACCGATATACATCCATTGTTCAAGAACTGACTACATCCTTGAAAGAGCTGGAGGCAAGTCAATCTCAACATCCTTTAATTCAGCAGTATATTGATGAAGAAATTACAGAAGTGAAACAAGCGTTAGATCGATTCAGAGTGAATCAATACGGCTTTTGTGAAATGAGCGGAGAAGAAATTCCATTTGATTTCATAAGGATGAACCCAACATGCACTTCTATGGATGATGCATTGGAATGGAGAAGGTTTGGAAAAATCTCATCTTATTCCTAAGGCCCGCTAAACAGGTTTTCATCGTTCTCCTTAGTTTAAGTGTCTTTATTCTCCCTTTTATGCTAAAATGCAAAGGTAATCATTTAACGATGTTCGGAGGTTACCTTTGTGTATTATTATTTATTGGCTTTGGTTGTGATTGGACTGGATCAATTAACGAAATGGTTGGTTGTGAAACGAATGACAGAAGGGGAGAGTATAAAGATCATTGACAATGTCTTATATCTTACTTCTCACCGAAATCAAGGTGCAGCATGGGGAATACTTCAAGGCCAGATGTGGTTTTTTTACATTATTACAGTAGTAGTGATCGTAGGTATCGTGTATTATATGCAAGTCCATGCAAAAGGGCATTCTTTATTCAGTTTAAGTTTAGCCTTCATGCTTGGTGGAGCTATCGGAAACTTTATTGACCGCGTCTTTCGGAAAGAAGTGGTTGATTTCTTAAATACATACATCTTTTCCTATGATTTTCCGATATTTAATATTGCCGATGCAGCATTAACCATTGGAGTGGCATTGTTACTAATTTACATGTATTTAGATGAACGAAAAGCGAAGAAGGAGAACAAAAATGGAAGTAATTCAGCACAACATACAGCAGGAAGACCAGGGAGAACGAATTGATAAAGTCGTTAGTCAGTTGAACAAGGAATGGTCCCGTTCACAGGTTCAACAATGGATAAAGGAAGGGCATATTCAAGTGAATGGCGAAGCAGTCAAGCCCAATTTTAAATGTCCTTTTGATGCAGTCATCACGGTTTCAATCCCTGAACCGGAAGAATTGGATGTGGAGCCGGAAAATCTTAGCCTTGACATTGCGTATGAAGATGGGGATGTCATCGTAGTGAATAAGCCGAAAGGGATGGTCGTTCACCCTGCACCTGGGCATTATTCAGGGACGATGGTGAATGGTTTGATGTATCATTGTAAAGATCTATCAGGCATTAATGGAGTTCTAAGACCGGGAATTGTCCACCGTATAGATAAGGACACTTCCGGCCTACTGATGGTGGCGAAAAATGATATGGCTCACGAGCATTTGGTGAATCAGCTTGTAGAAAAGTCCGTAACAAGAAAGTATACAGCCATTGTACATGGCCTTATTCCCCATGAATACGGCACCGTTGATGCTCCGATCGGAAGAGACCCTAAAGATCGTCAAAGTATGGCTGTGGTGGATAACGGCAAACAAGCAGTCACTCACTTCAGAGTGCTGGATCGTTATAAAGATTTTACATTAGTTGAATGTGAATTGGAAACGGGAAGAACGCATCAAATCCGTGTTCATATGAAGTATATCGGTTTCCCGCTTGCCGGGGACCCAAAGTATGGCCCAAGAAAAACACTGAGCATAGAAGGACAAGCCCTTCACGCAGGGGTGTTAGGATTTGTTCATCCGAGAACAGAAGAGTATATGGAATTTCAGGCGGAGTTACCTCCAGAATTCACTAAACTAGTGAAGCATCTTGAAAATAATCGTTGACAAATTCCGACTCTACCTTTATGATTTAGTTAATTGAATAAGTAACCTTTAATACGGTCCCGTGAGGCTGAGAAGGAGCATGTACGACCAATTCGTTTTGGCGTGCAATCAGATTACAACGATAAGTGTGCCCTCTCATCCCTACGGTGAGAGGGATTTTTTATTTTAAAGAAACGAGGTGGCGAAAGTGACAAAGAAAGCAACGGTATTGGATCAACCCGCCATTCGAAGAGCACTGACAAGGATAGCTCATGAAATCATTGAGCGCAACAAAGGAATTGAAGATTGTGTCCTTGTTGGAATCAAAACCAGAGGCATATACATCGCTAACCGATTAGCGGAGCGAATTCATGATATTGAAGGTGAAAAGATTCCCGTAGGGGAAATTGACATCACCTTATATCGAGATGACTTAACAAAGAAAACAGAAGATCATGAACCCGAGGTGAAAGGTTCTGACCTGCCTGTGGATATTACCAACAAGAAAGTTATCCTGGTAGACGATGTGTTATTTACAGGGAGAACGGTCCGGGCAGGCTTGGACGCATTAATGGATCTTGGGAGACCAAGTCAGATCCAACTTGCAGTATTGGTCGATCGTGGACATAGAGAATTACCGATACGAGCAGACTTTGTCGGGAAAAACATCCCTACATCAAGCTCCGAAAAAATTATGGTTGCCTTAACAGAGGTCGATCAGGAAGATATCGTCGCAATACACGAAAAAGAATAACGGAAAGTCCTTTTAAGAGTGGTCCCGTGAGGCTGACAAAGGATGGGAATGAAGGTAGAAATAGGCCTTCTTGTACCCTCTTTGTGCCCTCTTTTGGACAAAGAGGGTTTTTTATTGGGAAATTTGGGTATTAGAGGAGGAAATATAAATGAGTCAAAATCAACAAATTGTATTAGATGTAGAAGAAGTGCCGAAGTTAGGAAAATGGATCACTTTAAGCATACAGCATTTATTCGCCATGTTTGGGGCAACGGTGTTAGTTCCATTCCTGGTAGGGTTAAGCCCGGGGGTTGCCCTGATTTCAAGTGGACTGGGAACGCTTGCTTACCTTTTCATTACAAGGGGAAGAATTCCTGCTTACTTAGGATCATCCTTTGCATTCATCGCGCCTATCTTAGCTGCAAAGAGCTTTGGAGGACCGGAGGCTGCCATGATGGGAAGCTTTCTCGCCGGGATTGTTTACGGAGTCGTTGCATTACTGATATCAAAACTGGGTTTGAAATGGCTGGTGAGGATTCTTCCTCCGATTGTTGTAGGACCTGTGATTATGGTCATCGGATTAGGCCTCGCAGGAACGGCGGTAAATATGGCCATGTATGAAAACCCTGGAGCAGAAGAATTGGTTTACAGCAACACACACTTTATGGTGGCCCTTGCGACTCTGGCCATCACCGTGATTTGCTCGATTTACTTCAAAGGGTTTCTCGGAATGGTACCGATTTTAGCCGGAATCATTGGTGGATATGTCATCGCGGTTTTTGCAGGGTTAGTGAATTTCCAACAGGTAATCGATGCACCGCTCTTTCAAATGCCGGATTTCTTCATCCCATTTGTTGACTACGAGCCAAGCTTCTCTTGGGAGATTGTCTCCATCATGGTACCAGTTGCCCTTGTAACCTTGGCAGAGCATACGGGAGACCAAATGGTTCTGAGTAAAGTGGTAGGAAGAAACTTCATTGAGAAACCAGGTCTTCACCGCTCCATTCTTGGGGATGGGGTAGCAACTGTGATTGCATCCTTCCTCGGTGGACCACCTAATACAACGTATGGGGAAAACATTGGAGTATTAGCCATAACACGCGTGTTCAGCGTATTCGTAATCGGAGGAGCCGCAGTGCTTGCCATCATGTTCGGATTTGTCGGTAAGATAACAGCCTTGATCGGATCGATTCCATCAGCCGTCATGGGCGGAGTATCCATCCTTCTGTTCGGAATCATCGCTTCAAGCGGACTGCGCATGCTGATTGATAACAAAGTGGACTTAGGAAACAAGAGAAACCTGGTGATTTCCTCAGTGATCCTGGTGATCGGGGTAGGAGGAGCCTTTGTAAAGGTCAACGAGCAGGTATCCTTATCCGGAATGGCTCTGGCAGCGATTGTCGGTGTGTTCCTTAACCTTGTCTTACCAGGCAGAACAGAAAGCGAAGGGGAAAACAACTTATTCGAGGAAGAAAATGCTAAGCATGAAGTTGCATAGAAACACCTTTTAATATGGTCCAGAGAGTCTAAGAAGGGTGAAGTTGAACAAGACAGGCACGTGGGATTTTTCGCACTGTCCCTGTTGGCATGTTCAAAACACCCTGTCAGAAAATTGGCAGGGTGTTTTTTTGAAAGAAGAGAAGAAAGGGTTGTCCCATGATGAAGAACTTGTTGACAATGAATGATTTATCAAAAGAGGAAATCATTGAAATATTAGATGAAGCTGAACGCTTTAAAGATGGAGAAACGTGGAAGGAAGGCTCCAATAAATATGTAGCCAACCTTTTCTTCGAAGCAAGTACGCGGACGAAATGCAGTTTTGAAATGGCGGAAAGGAAGCTTGGGCTCGAGGTAATCCCATTTGAAGCACAGACCTCAAGTGTTCAAAAGGGAGAAAGCTTATATGACACGGTGAAAACATTAGAAAGCATCGGTGTCGAAACCGTCGTCATCCGGCACTCCCTTGAAAGATATTTCGATGAACTTGCACCACTTAACATAAGCGTCATCAACGGAGGCGATGGATGTGGCAATCATCCTACCCAATGCCTTTTGGACCTGCTGACCATTCGTCAGGAATTTGGAGGCTTTGAAGGACTGAAGGTATCGATCATTGGAGACATTGCTCATAGCCGGGTGGCACGATCCAATGCAGAAGCGTTAACGAAGCTTGGAGCAGAAGTGATGTTCTCCGGGCCAAAGGAATGGTTCCCATCACAGGATCGACATCAATATATGCCTATAGATGAATGTATAACAGATTCCGATGTCGTCATGTTACTGAGAATTCAACACGAACGACACGATAGTACATCAAGCTTAACGAAAGAAGAGTACCATGAAAGCTTTGGTTTAACGGAAAGTCGAAAAGGAAGAATGAAACCAACCGGTATCATTCTTCATCCGGCACCGGTCAACCGTGGAGTTGAAATTGCAGATTCATTGGTGGAATGTGATCAATCAAGAATCTTTAAGCAGATGGAAAATGGAGTATACGTCAGAATGGCTGTGTTAAAGAGAGCACTTGAAATCAACTAACTAGGGGGAATTTGAAATGAAATGGTTAATCCGAAATGCACGTATTCTAGCAAAGAATGGTGACCTTGAGATAGTGGATGTGAAGGTGGAGAATCAGAAAATCATCGAGATGGGAACGGACCTCAAATGTACCGACCACCAGGAATTTCAAGCAGATGGGTTATTGATTTCCCCAGGATTTGTTGATCTTCATGTCCATTTAAGGGAACCGGGGGGCGAACACAAAGAAACAATTGAAACGGGAACAAAGGCTGCTGCAAAGGGTGGTTTCACGACCATCGCTGCAATGCCCAATACAAGACCCGTACCTGACTCAGTAGAAAATCTGCAAGCCCTTAACCAAAAGATCTCCGAAACAGCCAGTGTTCGCGTGTTACCCTATGCCGCCATCACAGAGAGACAAGTTGGGAAAACGCTTAATGACTTACCTTCCTTAAACGAAAATGGGGCATTTGCATTCACGGATGACGGGGTAGGGGTGCAATCGGCAGACATGATGTTTGAAGCCATGAAGAAGGCAGCCGGCATCAATGCATCCATTGTGGCCCACTGTGAAGAGAATACCCTGATATATGGAGGAGCGGTCCATGATGGAACATTCTCCAAAGAGTATAACCTGAAAGGGATACCTTCCATCTGTGAAGCCGTACATATATCCCGGGATGTGCTGCTTGCAGAAGCGGCAGGCGTACATTATCACGTATGTCATATTTCAACAAAAGAGTCAGTGAGAGTGGTTCGTGATGCTAAAAGGGCAGGGATCAATGTGACTGCTGAAGTGACACCACACCATCTTCTCCTGTGTGAAGAAGATATTCCAGGCCTTGATACGAATTTCAAAATGAACCCGCCGCTTAGAAGCAAAGAAGATCGGGAAGCGTTAATAGAAGGATTGCTGGATGGCACCATCGACTTTATCGCAACGGATCATGCACCTCATACGGAAGCGGAGAAGTCTGAAGGGATGCAGCTTGCTCCTTTCGGAATTGTAGGATTGGAAACAGCCTTTCCGTTACTCTACACACACTTTGTAGAAAAAGGGATCTTCACATTGAAGCAGCTAATTGACTGGATGACGATTAAACCAAGCTCAGCCTTTAAACTTCCGTTTGGACTACTAGAAGTAGGAGGAGAAGCTGACTTTACGCTTATAGATTTAAATGAACAAAAAGTGATTGACCCAGCTGAATTTCTGTCAAAAGGAAAAAATACTCCATTTAAAGGATGGGAGTGTAAAGGCTTTCCGAAAGCTACTTTTTATCAGGGATCTCTTGTATGGAATGAAGGAGGAAACAAACAATGAAAAGACAACTCATTTTAGACGATGGAACAGTATTTGTAGGAGAAGGATTTGGAGCGAATAAAGAAACGATTGGGGAAGTGGTCTTCAATACAAGTATGACAGGATATCAGGAAATTCTATCTGATCCATCATACTGTGGACAGCTTGTCACTTTGACTTATCCCCTCGTAGGGAACTATGGAATCAACCGCGACGATTTCGAGTCCATCACACCTGCTATCAAAGCGTTCATTGTGAGAGAGGTTGCAGATTTTCCTTCTAACTGGAGAAATGAATCAACATTGGATGAATTATTAAAAATAAAAGGTATTCCAGGAATTTCGGATATCGATACCAGAAAGTTAACAAGAATCATTAGACAGCATGGAGCAATGAAAGGCATTATTTGTTCAGCTGAATTAGATCCAAAAGAAATGATTGAGAAATTGAAAGATACAGCTCTAAGAACAGATCAAGTCATGCAGGTTTCGACCAAAACAGCTTATGCCAGTCCAGGTAGGGGATATCGTGTCGTGTTAATGGACTTTGGGATGAAACACGGAATTCTTAGAGAATTAAACAAGCGTGATTGTGACGTGATTGTGGTTCCTTACAATACGTCAGCTGAAGAGATCCGTCGCTTACAGCCTGACGGTATCATGCTTTCAAATGGACCGGGAGATCCGAAAGATGTGCCGGAAGCCATTGAGACCATTAAAGAGCTACTGGGGGAAATTCCACTCTTCGGAATTTGTTTGGGGCATCAATTGTTTGCTCTGGCATGTGGGGGAGACTCCTTCAAAATGAAATTCGGTCACCGCGGAGGCAACCATCCGGTAAAAGATTTGACAACTGGAAAAGTGGCACTGACGTCCCAGAACCATGGCTATGCTGTAGATGAAAAATCATTGGCAGGATCAAGGCTTCAAGTTACTCACATGGCCATCAATGATGGAACAGTAGAAGGATTAAAGCATTTAGACTTCCCGGCCTTTACGGTTCAGTATCACCCGGAAGCATCTCCTGGACCTGAGGATTCAAATTACTTATTCGATGATTTCTTACAACTTATGAAAGACGAGAAAAGAAAGGAGCTTCAACATGCCTAAACGTACAGACATCAAAAGCATCTTAGTTATCGGAAGTGGACCAATCATCATAGGACAGGCGGCAGAATTCGATTATGCAGGAACTCAAGCGTGTATCGCCTTAAAAGAGGAAGGCTACCGGGTTATTCTAGTAAACTCAAACCCGGCTACAATCATGACCGACGCTGAAATGGCAGATAAAGTGTATATCGAACCACTGACACTGGAGTTTGTCAGCAGGATCATCCGTAAAGAACGTCCGGATGCCCTACTTCCTACATTAGGTGGACAAACGGGTTTGAACCTGGCTGTTGAACTTGCTAAATCGGGGGTTTTAGAAGAATGCGAAGTTGAAATTCTCGGAACGAAGCTTTCTGCGATCGAGAAAGCGGAAGACCGTGACTTGTTCAGAAATTTGATGAATGAAATGGGAGAGCCGGTTCCGGAAAGTGAAATCATTCATTCCTTAGATGAAGCTTATCAATTTGTGAATGAAATCGGCTATCCAGTCATCGTCCGTCCTGCCTATACATTGGGTGGAACCGGTGGTGGAATCTGTCACAACGAAGAAGAATTGGTCGAGATCGTAAGCTCAGGATTGAAATATAGTCCTGTAACCCAGTGTCTCTTGGAGAAAAGTATTGCGGGCTTCAAAGAAATAGAATATGAGGTTATGAGAGACGCAGCCGATAACGCCATCGTGGTGTGTAATATGGAGAATATCGACCCGGTTGGAATTCATACGGGAGATTCAATTGTTGTAGCGCCAAGTCAAACCTTAAGTGACCGTGAGTATCAAATGCTGCGGAATACAAGTTTAAATATCATCCGTGAGTTAGGAATAGAAGGAGGCTGTAACGTACAGCTTGCCCTGGACCCTGACAGCTTCCAGTATTACATCATTGAGGTGAATCCTAGGGTGAGCAGATCATCTGCCCTTGCATCAAAAGCGACGGGATACCCGATTGCGAAGCTTGCAGCAAAAATTGCAGTAGGACTGACCCTGGATGAAATGATGAATCCTGTAACAGGTAAAACATATGCATCATTCGAACCTGCACTGGACTATGTGGTGACAAAAATCCCAAGGTGGCCGTTTGATAAATTTGAAGCTGCCAAGCGTAACCTGGGTACGCAAATGAAAGCAACCGGTGAAGTAATGGCGATTGGCCGAACGTTTGAAGAGTCACTTCTTAAAGCGATTCGTTCACTCGAAAGCAATACGTATCATATGGAGTTAAGTGATGCTGAGCAATTTACAGACGAGTGGATCGAGAAGAGAATTAAGAAAGCAGGAGATGAACGACTCTTCTATATCGGGGAAGCACTTAGAAGAGGAGTGACGATTGAAACCATTCACGAATGGAGCAAAATCGATCTTTTCTTCCTGTATAAGATGAATAGAATTGTAGATTTCGAAAAGGAATTGACCTTGCATCCCTTCAATCTTGACATGGCTCAAAAAGCAAAGAGAATGGGCTTCTCAGACATCACCATTGCCAAGCTATGGAATTGTACAGAAGCAGAATTGTATAGCTGGAGAAAAGAAAATCATTTAACACCTGTATATAAAATGGTAGATACTTGTGCGGCTGAGTTTGAATCAGAAACTCCATACTTCTATGGAACATATGAGGATGAGAATGAGTCCAGGGTCACATCAAGGGAGAGTGTCATCGTTCTTGGGTCAGGACCGATCAGGATCGGTCAGGGAGTTGAATTTGATTACGCGACCGTTCACTCTGTCTGGGCCATTAAAGAAGCGGGTTATGAAGCGATCATCGTAAACAACAATCCAGAAACGGTTTCGACAGACTTCAGCATCTCGGATAAATTATATTTTGAACCTCTTACGGTAGAAGATGTGATGCACATCATTGATCTTGAGAAGCCTAAGGGAGTTGTCGTACAGTTTGGCGGGCAAACCGCGATCAATCTTGCAGATGAGCTGGTTAGAAGGGGAGTCAAGATTCTCGGTACATCCCTTGAAGATTTAGATCGTGCAGAAAACAGGGATAAATTCGAACATACTCTGAACGAACTTGGCATTCCTCAACCTGAAGGGAAAACAGCGGTATCTGTAGAAGGAGCCATATCCATTGCTGAAAGCATCGGATACCCGGTGCTGGTCAGACCGTCTTACGTCCTTGGTGGAAGAGCAATGGAAATTGTTTACCGGGAAGAAGAGCTTCTTCAATACATGAAGAATGCAGTGAAAGTGAATCCGCAGCATCCGGTTTTAATCGACCGTTACCTGATCGGAAAGGAAATTGAAGTGGATGCGATTTCTGACGGAGTGGACGTAGTCGTCCCTGGAATCATGGAGCATATCGAACGGGCTGGAGTTCACTCTGGGGATTCCATCGCGGTTTATCCTCCACAGCAGCTCACACAAGAACAGAAACAAACCATTGTGGATTATACTACGAGACTAGCTAAAGGCTTAAACATTGTTGGGTTACTGAATATCCAATATGTCATCTCGAAAGGCGAAGTATTTGTTCTGGAAGTGAATCCACGCTCCAGCCGTACAGTGCCATTCATCAGCAAGATCACGAATGTACCGATGGCTAATATCGCAACCAAGTCCATACTTGGGATCTCCCTGAAGGATCAAGGATATGAATCAGGTTTAATACCTGAAAAGCATGGTGTCTATGTGAAGGTCCCTGTTTTCTCCTTTGCCAAGCTAAGAAGGGTCGACATTACGCTGGGACCAGAAATGAAATCGACGGGAGAAGTAATGGGGAAGGATCTCACATTAGAAAAAGCCCTCTACAAAGGAATGGTTGCAGCAGGGATGCAAATGAAAGAATATGGCTCTGTACTCATGACTGTAGCAGATAAAGACAAAGACGAAGCAGTTCTTCTTGCTCAACGCTTTATCGATATCGGGTATCAAATCCTAGCAACCAAAGGTACGGCTGAGCATCTGACGAAAGCAAACATTGCCGTACGCGAGGTGGATAAGATCGGATCCACCGGACCAACCCTGCTGGACATCATCCAAAGTGGAGAAACACAGCTTGTCATCAATACCTTGACTAAAGGAAAACAACCTGCCCGTGACGGATTTAGAATTCGTAGAGAATCTGTAGAGAACGGCATTCCATGTCTTACATCTCTTGACACTGCAGAAGCCATCCTGAGAGTGATTGAATCCATGACATTCTCTGCTGAGGCTCTTCCATCACAACCGAAGACAAGAGAGGCGGTTTTTCAATGATCGTAAATGAAAAGATGGTTGTGCTTTCTCATGAAAGAATCGCGGAAAACATCTTTGAATTAGTTCTACAAGGGGAATTGGTGAGGGAGATCAAGGCTCCTGGACAATTTGTCCATATTAAAGTGGGTACAGGAATGGACCCTTTACTTAGAAGGCCGATTTCAATCGCCTCTCACAACCCTGAAAACCTCACGATGACATTGATCTACCGTGCTGAAGGGAAGGGAACCGTTATCCTTTCAGAGGTGAAAAGAAGTGATACAGTCGACGTTTTAGGACCTCTTGGAAATGGGTTCACAGTCGAAGACGGAAGTAAGACCGCACTGTTAGTAGGTGGAGGAATTGGAGTTCCTCCCCTCTACGGTCTTTCTAAAAAGCTGGTTCAAAATGGTTGGACAGTAAAACATATCCTCGGGTTTCAAAATGAATCCGTGAGCTTTTATGAAGACAGATTCAGGGAATTGGGTGAAACCTTTGTCGCCACAGTGGATGGAAGCCTTGGAACTGCCGGGTTTGTAACAGATGTAATACAAGATAAAGGACCGGTCTTTGATGTGTTTTATTCCTGTGGTCCGACACCGATGCTAAAAGCACTTCAAGCCCAATTAGAGGATAAAAGCGGGTTTATCTCTTTAGAAGAACGAATGGGCTGTGGAATAGGTGCATGCTTTGCATGTGTTTGTCATACTCAGGATGATCCTGAAGGGTCAAGCTACGTTAAGGTTTGCAGTGATGGACCTGTATTTCCAGTAGGGGAGGTGCTTTTATGAAATCCTTACAAATCGAATTACCCGGATTATCATTAAGAAACCCGGTCATGCCAGCATCAGGATGCTTTGGCTTTGGTCGCGAATATAGTCAATTCTATGATTTAAGCGAGCTTGGAGCAATTATGATCAAAGCGACCACGGAAGAAGCGCGCTTTGGAAATCCGACTCCCCGGGTTGCAGAGACGAATGCCGGTATGCTGAACGCGATTGGTTTACAAAATCCAGGACTAACCGGTGTGATGGAAAAGGAACTTCCTTGGCTTTCTCAGTATGATGTTCCCATCATCGCTAATGTGGCGGGTTCTCAAGTTGAGGATTACGTGGAGGTGGCAAGAGTCATCTCAACCGCCGAAAATGTAAAAGCCCTTGAATTGAATATCTCCTGCCCAAATGTAAAAACAGGGGGAATAGCCTTTGGGACCATCCCCGAAGTGGCAAAAGAATTGACCGAGAGAGTAAAAGAAGTATCACAGGTCCCGCTTTATGTTAAGTTATCACCGAATGTCTCCAATATTGTCGAAATGGCCAAGGCTGTTGAAGCAGGAGGAGCCGACGGACTGACGATGATCAATACACTCCTCGGGATGAGACTGGATATGAAGACAGGTAAGCCTATCCTGGCAAATAAGACAGGGGGGTTATCGGGCCCCGCCATTAAACCGGTTGCGATTCGTATGATATATGAAGTAAGTCAACAGGTTGATCTTCCGATTATCGGAATGGGGGGCATACAAACGGCTGAAGATGTGATTGAATACTTCTACGCAGGGGCAAGCGCCATAGCTGTAGGTACAGCAAACTTCGTGGATCCATTCGTGTGTCAGCGTATCATCAAAGATTTACCGCCATTACTGGCTGAACTGGGAGTGGAGCATATATCAGAGTTGACCGGAAGGAGCTGGGGGAAGCATGAATCAAAAGCCGTTTATAGCCCTTGATTTTCCAACGTGGGAGAAGACATCAATCTTTTTAGATCATTTCTCAGAAAGTTTAAATGTAAAAGTCGGCATGGAGCTATACCTTCAAAATGGACCGATTATCATCGAAAAGATATTAAATAAAAATCATCGAATTTTCCTGGATTTAAAGCTTCATGATATTCCCAATACAGTTTACGGTGCCATGAAGGGACTTGCCGGGTTAGACCTTGACTTGATCAATGTGCATGCTGCGGGCGGCAGTGTGATGATGGAAAAGGCGTTGGAAGGTTTACAAGCCGGCACACCCGCCAATCATTCACCGGCAAAACTGATAGCCGTCACTCAGTTAACTTCAACGACAGAAGAACAAATGCAGAGGGAACAATTAATACCTAAAACGATCAATGAGTCTGTCTTACATTATGCCACTCTTGCAAAGGAGGCAGGGCTCGATGGTGTGGTATGTTCTCCTCACGAATCCTCTCTTATAAAAGAGTACTGCGGAGAAGACTTTATTCGGGTGACTCCGGGGATCAGGTTGACAAATGATCAAAAAGGAGATCAAAAAAGAGTCACCACACCACGTATGGCAAGAGAAATGGGATCTTCTTTCATTGTTGTAGGGAGAAGTATTACAGGAGCAAGCAACCCGGTTGAAGCTTATGAACGAATCGTACAAGAATGGGAGGGCCTTGAATGAAACAAGAAATCGCCAAAAAACTATTAGACATCGAAGCTGTATTTTTAAACCCGTCAGAGCCTTTTACATGGTCATCCGGGATCAAGTCCCCGATCTATTGTGATAATCGACTGACCTTATCTTATCCTACAGTACGGGATGAAATCTCTACGGGTCTTGTTGAGATTATCAAAGAGAAATTCCCTCATGTCGAAGTCATTGCGGGGACTGCAACAGCTGGAATTCCACATGCTGCATGGGTGAGTGAAAAACTAAACCTTCCAATGTGTTACGTCAGGTCAAAAGCAAAGGCTCACGGAAAAGGGAAGCAGATTGAAGGGAAAGCTGCGCCGGGACAAAAAGTAGTTGTGGTTGAAGACCTCATCTCAACGGGAGGAAGCTGCATTACAGCTGTGAACGCCTTGAGAGAAGCGGGCTGTGACGTATTAGGAGTAGTCGCGATTTTCACATACGAACTGGAGAAAGGGAAAAGGATGTTTGATGAGCAAGATATTGAAGCCTATGCCCTATCCGATTATTCAAGCTTATTGGATGCAGCGGTCCAAAATGAGATTATTCGTGAAGATGAGTTAGAACAGTTAAAGCTTTGGAGAGAAGACCCAGAGAATTGGGGAATGTAAGGGGAAAGCAACTCGTTGGTGAGTTGCTTTTTAATTTTTGCGGGGTAGGGAACCGTCCCCTGACGACCAATTAAAAAGCACTCCCACTCAATCCCATTTCAGACTGAGTGAAAGTGCCTCATTGCTAAAGTCAATCTTTCAATGATCGAACCAGATCCAAATCAGGTGTCACATACACGGTTTGCTGTCCTTCATAAATGACAAACCCAGGCTTGGCTCCTTTTGGTTTTTTTACCTGTTTGACTTGAGTGAAATCAACAGGTACCGAGCTTGATTCCCGTGCTTTACTGAAGTAGGCAGCAATGTTAGCCGCTTCCTTGATCGTCTCGTCAGAAGGGTTCTGACTCTTGATTACTACGTGGGAGCCGGGAATATCCTTCGTGTGAAGCCAAATCTCTTCCCTGCCTGCGACTCTGTTCGTTAGATAGTCGTTTTGTTTATTGTTTTTTCCAACTAAGATTTGTGTGCCATCGCTTGATGTGTAGTTTTCCAGAACGGGCTTTACATTGGCTTTTTTCTTTTTCGTCTGCTTGCGGACCCTCAGGTAACCTTCTTCCTCGAGTTCCTCTCTGATTTCTTCTACATCTTTGGTAGATGCCGATTCTAATTGCTGAAGTAATTGCTCTAGATACTTAATCTCATCGTCGGCTTTTTCGATTTGCTCATGAACGATTTTCACTGCATTCTTTGCTTTTTGATAGCGAGAGAAATAGTTTTGGGCATTATCAGATGGAGACTTTTGTGGGTTGAGGGGGATGGTAATGCTTTCCCCGTTTTCATCGTAGTAATTTACAACGCTAACCTCAGTCATACCCCGTTCAACGGCATATAAATTCGATGTAAGTAGTTCACCCAGCAATTGATATCGATCAGCCTGTCGGGCATCCTCTAATGTTTGCTTTAATTTTTCAATTTTATTTACATTTTTATCACGTTCGTTTCGAATGAATCGTTCCAAATCGTTTCCTTGCTGCTTGACCCGGTCTCTTGCAGCCTTCTGATAGAAGAACCGGTCTAATAATGCACTTAACGAAGGAAAGGTTTGTTTCTCCCCTTGAAGATGTTCAAGATCCATCCAGTAAAACGTTTCTTTTTCTCCGCTAATGAGGGTAGGTGTTGAGTCATTCGATTTTGCATGTTGAATCAATTCTATGAATGATTCAGCAATGGTCGACTGGCTTCCGATTCCAGCCCGGTGTACAACTTCCTTCGCATAGAGAGGAGAAATTCCTGCAAAGGATTGAACGATCTGCTTATCTAGTTTGCCGGAATTAAAGTCCAGTGCTCTTAGGACATCATCACTTGTTGCTTCAAGAGGATTTCTTTTATCCTGTTGAGGGGGGAGAACATACGTATGTCCTGGTAAAACGGTACGATGGGTGTTCATACTTGGTGAAATATGCTTGATACTATCCAAAATCATATTACGTTCCTTATCAACTAAGATAATATTGCTGTGTCGTCCCATGATCTCAATAATCAATTGTTTATATGAAATATCACCGATTTCATTTCTTCCTTTCACTTCGAATATAATCATCCGGTCTAACTCAACTTGTTTGATTCCTTCCACAATGTACCCTTCCAGATGCTTACGTAAGAGCATACAGAACATAGGAGGAACAGAAGGATTCTCGTAGTTTTCGTTTGTTAATTGCACCCTGGAATAATTGGGGTGGGCAGATAATAGAACTTTGTGATTTTTTCCATTAGCCCGGATAATCATAATGATTTCATTTTTATAAGGTTGATGTATTTTATTAATCCGTCCGTGTAATACGTTTTCATTCAATTCTCGCGTCATGCTTCTCGTAAATAATCCATCAAATGACATATAAAACATCCTCTACTTTAAACGGTTTCAATCGTTTTTAATTCTATCCGACTTTGTCAACATCTCTGTGTATCAAATGTAATCGATTTTACCCCTCTAAACGATAAAATGCAAAACATACATAAATCATATCATTTTTTAGGACGAGTCTGAATAAGAATGCTATGAGAAGGGACAACTTTTCGTATCGTAGGAGGAGAGTGAAATGGTTGCATGAAATTTCATGAGATGAGACAAGAGGATATAGAGCAGTCATTGAATACCAATTATCAAGAAGGTCTTTCAACAGAAGATGTAGCTAAGAGACGGAACCAATATGGCTACAATCAATTAGAAGAAGCTGAGAAGCAATCGGCTTTGTTATTATTTTTCAGTCAATTTAAGGACTTTATGGTTCTTGTGTTATTGGCAGCCACACTCATTTCAGGGTTACTTGGAGAATACATCGATGCGATTGCAATCATTGCCATTGTATTAATCAACGGTTTTTTAGGTTTTTTTCAAGAGCGTAAAGCAGAAAGGTCCCTACAGGCTTTAAAGGAACTCTCAGCACCTCAGGTTTCAGTGTTAAGGGATGGAAAATGGGTGAAAATTGCTTCAAAAGAAGTCATCATTGGAGATATTATCCGCTTTGGAAGCGGGGATCGGATTGGGGCAGATGTACGCCTCATTGAAGCAAATAGCCTGGAAATAGAGGAATCTGCCTTAACGGGGGAATCTGTACCCGTTATTAAAGGAACGAGCCCTGTTAATGGCGAAAATATGAGTCTCGGAGATTTAGAGAACATGGCCTTTATGGGGACGTTGGTTACAAGGGGAAATGGAATTGGAGTTGTTACATCGATCGGAATGAAAACAGCGATGGGACAAATCGCTGATATGATTCAAAAAGCAGAAACGATGATAACCCCACTTCAAAGAAAGCTTGAGGAATTAGGGAAAATACTGATCACGGTTGCCCTCGTGTTAACGGCTTTAGTCGTAGGAATCGGTGTAATCCAAGGCCATGACATGTACACCATGTTCTTAGCGGGAGTTTCTTTGGCTGTAGCGGCTATTCCTGAAGGGTTACCGGCAATTGTAACCGTTGCCCTTTCCCTCGGTGTTCAGCGGATGATCAAGAAAAAAGCGATCGTTAGAAAGCTGCCGGCTGTTGAAACATTAGGCTGTGCATCGGTTATATGCTCAGATAAAACAGGAACTCTGACTCAAAATAAGATGACGGTCACACATCTCTGGAGTGGAGGCAGGACGTGGACGGTAACGGGGATCGGATACGAGCCGGACGGCCAATTCTACAACGGGGAACAAAGGGTGACACCTCACAATGAGAATGCCCTGCAACAATTATTAACTTTTGGGATGCTATGCAATCATGCAGAACTTGTTACACGTGAAGAAGGCTTTGTGGTTGATGGCGATCCCACAGAAGGGGCTCTACTTGTAGCGGGGTTGAAAGCTGGATTAAGCCGGGAGTCTTTGCAGAAAAAATTTACGGTTGTAAAAGAATTTCCCTTTGATTCTACTAGAAAGATGATGAGTATTATCGTAGTGGATCAAAATGGGAAACACTTTTCTGTAACGAAAGGTGCTCCGGATGTATTAGTCGCTAAAAGCGAGTCCTTCTTGTGGGAAGGAAGACTTCAATATAAAACAACTGAAATTTCCCAGAAGGTGGAAGAGGCTATCAGCGAGATGTCTTCCAATGCCCTGCGAAACATTGCGATTGCGTATAAACCGCTCAATGAAAGATCCATGGAAGGGATTACTGAACAAGAAATTGAAGAAGGAGTCACCTTCATTGGATTGCAAGGTATGATTGATCCTCCAAGACCTGAAGTGAAGCAGGCGGTCAAAGAATGTCGCGCAGCCGGTATCAAGACGGTCATGATTACAGGCGACCATATCTTAACCGCTAAAGCGATTGCTAAACAGCTCGGGATCTTAAAAAATAAGGATCGGGTTCTGGATGGAAAAGCGTTAAATCAAATGGAAGTACATGAATTAGAAGAGATTGTGGACGACGTATCGGTATTTGCACGTGTTTCTCCTGAGCATAAATTAAAAATAGTCAAAGCCCTGCAAAACAGGGGTCATGTTGTGGCGATGACCGGGGATGGAGTAAATGACGCTCCTGCTATAAAATCTTCCGATATTGGAGTGGCCATGGGGATAACGGGTACCGACGTTGCAAAGGAGTCCTCCTCACTGGTCCTGTTGGATGATAACTTTGCGACGATTAAATCGGCGATTCAGGAGGGTAGGAACATCTATGAAAATATCAGAAAGTTTATCCGGTACCTGCTGGCTTCGAATGTCGGTGAAATTCTCGTCATGCTATTTGCTATGATCCTGGCCCTTCCGCTTCCATTGGTGCCGATTCAGATTCTTTGGGTAAACCTTGTGACAGATGGGCTTCCTGCCATGGCGCTGGGTCTTGATAAGCCTGAAGATGATGTAATGAAGAGAAAGCCAAGGCATCCGAAAGAAGGGGTGTTTGCGCGGGGACTAGGTTGGAAAGTAGTGTCAAGGGGATTCTTAATCGGAGGAGTCACTTTACTTGCATTTATGTTGTCTTATAAGACTCACCCTGATCACTTGGCATATGCCCAAACGGTGGCCTTTGCTACATTGGTTATGGCACAGCTGATACATGTTTTCGACTGTCGAAGTGAAGTATCAGTATTTTCAAGAAATCCGTTTGGAAACATGTATCTGGTGTGGGCAGTGTTATCTTCACTTGTATTAATGCTTCTCGTAATCTACATCCCATCCTTGCAGCCTATCTTCCATACAGTACCAATCGCGATGAAAGACTGGTTCTTGATCATCGGATTAAGCTCCGTTCCAACGTTTTTGCTGGCAGGGTCATTTTTCGCAAGAAAAAAACAGTGAAATGTGGTATAATCCTAAAGGTAATAGAGAATCGCCTCTATTACCTTTTTTATATAGTGTGAATGCACGTATGAAATCATATGAAGTCAGTAGATCTACATACGAATACCGTCAAAAGATTGGATGTGATCGTAATGGTTGTCAGTATGACAGGCTTTGGAAGAAGCAAAGTAGACTCTGAACAACATACTGTAACGGTTGAAATGAAATCCGTTAATCACAGATTCAGTGAATGTTACATAAGAATGCCCCGCCAATTGATGAAACTTGAGGATAAAATTAAAAAACAAGTATCCCAGTCCGTTAAGAGGGGGAAAGTGGATATTTTCATCACAATAACCGGTGATGGCTTAGTACATAAAAATCTACATATTGACTGGAAGCTCATTCAAGATTATTATCAGTTAGTAAATAAAGTGAAAGAAACCTTCTCCTTAAAAGATGAAGTGCAATTAGCCCACCTCTTAAACAGAGAAGAATTTGTGTTGATTGAAGAATCGGAAGAAGAAAATGAAGAACTTGAGCATTTGGTGTTAAAAGCTGTAGAACAAGCGGCAATTGACCTTAGGTTAATGCGGGAAAAAGAAGGACAGCTTCTCAAGAAGGATTTTCTCTCCCATCTCAATCATTTAGAGAAAAAATTGGTTGAACTTACCAATCATGCTCCCCAAGTGGTCAATCAATACAGGGAACGATTAAGAAAAAGGATTCTTGAATACAATGAAACTTCCTTTGATGAAAGTCGTTTACTTACGGAAGTTGCCATTTTTGCTGATAAATCGGATATTACCGAGGAACTGACGAGATTGGAAAGTCACATTCAGTATTTTTATTCCACATTGACTGGTGAAGGGCCTGTAGGCAGGAAGCTTGATTTCATAATTCAGGAAATGAACCGGGAAGTGAACACAATTGGTTCGAAAGCAAATGATTCCTTTATCGCCACGATTGTCGTGGAACTGAAATCAACACTCGAGAAGCTAAGAGAACAAGTGCAAAATGTAGAATAAGAAGTTTAGTTTCCCGTCATTCCGGCGAAACTAAACTATTGATTAGGAGGAGCGTTATGTCGATCAAGCTCATCAATATAGGATTTGGAAATATCGTTTCAGCTAACCGGATCATCTCCATTGTCAGTCCCGAATCAGCACCGATCAAACGCTTGATTCAGGATGCAAGAGACCGGGGAACACTTGTTGATGCTACATACGGAAGAAGAACAAGAGCGGTTATTATTACGGATAGCGATCACGTTATTCTTTCAGCTGTTCAACCCGAAACCGTTGCTCATCGTTTAACGGATAAAGAGGATATAGTAGAAGAAGGGCAGGGTAAATAAATGAAAGAAAAAGGATTGCTGATCGTTCTATCCGGACCTTCAGGTGTCGGAAAAGGAACCGTTCGTAAAGCGATTTTTTCCCAAAAAGATACAAAATTTGAATATTCCATCTCCATGACCACTCGTAAACCCCGAGAAGGCGAAGTGGATGGTGTAGATTATTTCTTTAAAACAAGAGAAGAGTTTGAAGTGCTTATAGAGCAAGGAAAGCTCTTGGAGTATGCAGAGTTCGTTGGGAACTATTATGGCACTCCGGTTGATTATGTTCGAGAAACACTTGATGCAGGAAGAGATGTTTTTCTTGAAATTGAAGTACAAGGTGCACAGCAGGTCAGGGATAAATTCCCTGAAGGTTTATTTATCTTCCTGGCACCCCCTAGTCTTTCTGAACTTCAGAACCGCCTCGTAACAAGAGGGACTGAAACGGATGATTTGATCCAGGGCAGAATGAATACAGCAAGAAAAGAAATCGAAATGATGAATCTATATGATTACATTGTTGAAAATGATCAAATAGAAAATGCCGTAAACAAGATTAAATCCATTGTTCAGGCAGAACACTGTAAACGGGAACGAGTGCAACAACGATACTTAAATATGCTGGAGGTTGAATAAATGTTAAACCCATCCATTGATTCATTAATGAAAAAGATCGATTCTAAATATTCGTTAGTCAGTATCGCGGCTAAGAGAGCGAGAAACCTTCAAGACACCGGGGATTACCGTTTGAACCAATATGAGTCTCAAAAGTTTGTAGGAAAAGCTCTTGAAGAAATTCAGGCCGGTCAACTATCTATGAAAGAAAGAGACGCTAAAGCTGTTTATTCTGATGAATAAGCATCATCATGCTTAATGATAAACTCTAAGGGGGTTGACTCGAAAGATTTCATGATCTTTTCGAGACAACCCTATTTTCTTTTTCTATCAATATCCTTCATAATAAAGGAAGTATAAAGAGTAATGGGGGAAAGTAGAATGATCAAGGGGAAAAAAATACTGCTATGTGTATCTGGTGGAATTGCTGTATATAAAGCGGCTGCTTTAACGAGCAAGCTGGTCCAAAGCGGTGCGGAAGTGAAAGTCATCATGACTGATTCAGCTCGAAAATTTGTGGCTCCACTTACCTTCCAAGCATTATCCCGTCAAGATGTATACTGGGATACCTTTGATGAAAAGGATTCGGCAAAGATTGCTCATATAGACTTAGCTGACTGGGCGGATCTTGTACTCGTAGCACCAGCAACAGCCAACATCATCGGGAAGCTTGCGAACGGAATTGCAGATGACATGATATCAACAACCATTCTGGCAACGACCTCGAAAGTTTGGATTGCCCCTGCCATGAATGTACATATGTATGATCACCCGGCGGTGAAACGAAATATTAATACCCTTTTTGGCTTTGGCTACGAATTTGTCGAACCAAGTGAAGGGTATTTAGCTTGTGGATACGTTGGAAAAGGAAGATTAGAAGAACCTGAAAGAGTAGTGGAATTGATTGATCGCTATTTTTCAGATCATGATCGTGAAGGACTGCTTTTACAAGGCAAAAGAGTAGTGATTACAGCAGGCCCTACCAGAGAAATGGTTGATCCTGTAAGATTCTTCTCCAATCGGTCAACCGGGAAAATGGGCTATGCCCTTGCAGAAGCTGCCGTTTCCCTTGGGGCTCAGGTCGTATTGATTTCAGGACCTTCCCATTTACCGGTTCCCCGGGGTGTTGAATGGGTATCCGTCATGAGCGCTGAAGACATGTACAACGCGGTTCATGCAGCTTTCCCGACAGCGGATATCGTGGTGAAGAGCGCAGCGGTGGCTGATTATCGTCCGAGGGAAATATTTGAGGATAAGTTAAAGAAAAAAGATGGAAATCTAGTGATTGAATTCGAAAGAACGAAGGATATATTAAAAAGTCTTGGAGACATAAAGAATCATCAATATCTTATCGGATTTGCGGCAGAAACTACAAATGTTGAGGAGTATGCCAAGGCTAAACTTGAAAAGAAACGGGCAGATATGATCGTGGCAAATAATGTGAAAGAAACAGGGTCAGGCTTTGGTACCGATACAAACCGGGTGTCGATCGTTACAAAAGGCGGGGACGTTCGGGATTTGCCGTTATTATCAAAAGTCGATGTAGCCAAAGAAATCTATAAAGAAGCAGTCCGGCAAATAAAGAAGGGTACGCCACATGAACGTAGCTAGTGTAATCGTCGATGTCCCTGCCATGCAAACGGATCGCACCTACGATTATAGTATCCCGGATGAATGGAGAAGCAGTATCCTTCCCGGCATGAGGGTAGTTGTTCCGTTTGGACCAAGAAAAATTCAAGGTTTTGTGATTGAATTAAAGGAAAAAGGCGAAGTGTCGAAACTCAAACCGGTCATTGAGCCAATGGATCTTGTGCCGGTTCTCAATAACGAACTCCTTGCACTGGGGAACTGGCTGACAGAGAAGACCCTTTGTTTTAAAATCTCTGCTTTTCAATCCATGCTGCCTGCAGCCATGAAGGCGAAATACGAAAAATTTTTTCAGCTCGAAGGAAACATGGGACCTGGCGGGCTCCATCACTCTTTGCAGCGCTTCTTTCAGCAGGGGAGAGAAGTTTCCTGGAAAGTGATTGAAGAAAGCGGGCTTTTACCTCTCATTCATAAAGAGGTTAAGAATGGTTCTGTTGAAGTGATATACAGGGTGAAAGCCAAGGGGAATAAGAAAACGGTGAGAAAACTTTATCTTAATATTCAAGACGATGATTTAGAAGAGGTAAAGAACAGCCTGCCCCCTCAAGCAAGTAAGCAAAAACAGATCATAGAGTACATGAGTGATTCTGCTCCGGGTGGGGACGGGATACTTGCTTCGACCCTCCTTGAAGAGATGGCGACCACCTCATCTACCGTTAAATCATTAGTCAATAAAGGTCTCCTGATTGAGAAAAACGTTGAAATGTATCGTGACCCTTTTGAAAACAGAACATTTGAGAAGACCTCACCCCTGACGTTGACGTCCCAACAGGACCAAGCGATTCGTCCTATACTGAACACCATCGATCAACATAAACATCATACATTCCTTCTTTACGGTGTAACAGGGAGTGGTAAAACAGAAATTTACCTGCAATCCATTCAACGGGTCTTACAAGAAGGGAAGGAAGCGATTGTATTGGTTCCTGAAATATCGCTTACCCCCCAAATGGTCCACCGTTTTAAGGGCCGTTTCGGAGATGATGTGGCTGTATTGCACAGTGGTTTGTCCGTTGGCGAAAAGTATGATGAGTGGAGAAAGATTCAGCGTAAGGAAGTAAAAGTGGTGGTTGGTGCCCGCTCAGCCGTTTTTGCTCCTTTTGAAAATATCGGCATAATCATTATTGATGAAGAACATGAGACGAGTTATAAGCAAGAGGAAAATCCCCGGTATCATGCTAAGGACGTCGCCATTTATCGAGGGGAATATCATCAGTGCCCTGTGATCTTAGGAAGTGCTACGCCTTCTTTGGAATCCTTTGCGCGAGCATCGAAAGGTGTATATGAGCTTCTCACTCTGGATAAACGTATGAATGACGGACCATTACCTTCCGTGGACATTGTGGATATGAGAGAGGAACTGAGGAAAGGGAACCGTTCCATGTTCTCAACAGAACTATTCGAGAAGCTTCAGGACCGGATGGCAAAAGGAGAGCAAACCGTTCTCTTCCTGAATAGACGGGGACATTCTTCATTCATCATGTGCAGGGATTGCGGCTTTGTCCTTCAGTGTCCAAACTGCGACATATCCTTGACCTATCATCGTTTTTCAAATGGAATGAAATGTCACTATTGCGGTTACGAAGAGGGAGTTCCAAGTACTTGTCCTGAATGTACGAGTGAGCATATTCGTTATTTTGGAACCGGAACTCAAAAGGTAGAGGAGGAATTGACAAAACTCATACCAGATGCTCGTATCATTCGTATGGATGTAGATACAACATCTCGAAAAGGCTCCCATGAAAAACTTTTGACAGCCTTTGGAGAAGGTAAGGCGGATATCCTGCTTGGTACTCAAATGATTGCGAAGGGTCTCGATTTTCCCAATATCACTCTTGTGGGGGTCCTCAGTGCGGATACCATGCTCCATCTGCCTGATTTCAGAGCAGCAGAAAAGACGTTTCAATTACTGACTCAAGTAAGCGGACGAGCCGGCAGGCACACGCTGCCCGGAGAAGTAGTGATCCAAACGTATACACCTGAGCATTATTCAATCGAGTTAGCATCAAATCACGATTACAATCGTTTTTATCAGCAGGAAATGATGATGAGGAAAATGGGATCCTACCCTCCTTTTTATTACATCACTCTAATCACATTAAGTCATGAAGATTTAATGAAAGTAGTGGACATTGCAGAGAAGATGACGAACTATATTCGGTCAAAGCTATCCGGCACAACGATTATTCTTGGCCCCGTTGCGTCACCGATCCCCAGGATAAAGAATAGATATCGCTATCAATGTTTGATAAAATACAAGCGGGAACCAAATCTTGGCACTACATTAAAGACAGTATTAGATCAATACCAGCAGCAATATGCATCACAAGGGTTATCAATCTCGATTGATGTGAACCCTTATATGATGATGTAACGCTATTTATACGGAAAAATGGAGGAGACTTATGGCAATACTTCCAATTGTAATGCATCCTGATCCAATCTTAGAAAAAGATTGTGAGAAGGTAACGGCATTTGATAAGAAATTAAAAAAATTACTGGCAAATATGTATGATACTATGCTTGAAGCGGACGGTGTCGGCCTTGCAGCTCCTCAAGTAGGAGTCGACCTTCAGGTAGCAGTGGTCGATATCGGGGATGACAGTGGAACAATTGAGCTTATTAATCCGGAAATCATCGAGGCGGAAGGCTCTCAAACAGACCTCGAAGGATGCTTAAGCTTCCCCGGCTTATATGGCGAAGTGACCCGTCCTTATACCATCAAGGTCAGAACGCATGACAGAAAAGGAAGATTGATTGAATTTCAAGCTGAGGATTTTTTAGCCAGAGCGATCCAACATGAAATCGATCATCTTCATGGTATCCTATTTACCTCAAAGGTAGAAAAATACGTTACAGAAGAAGAATTAGAAGGGTATGAAGCTTAATGACGAAAGTGATTTTTATGGGAACACCCGATTTTTCAGTTCCTGTTCTTCAATCTCTATTAGATGAAAACTATGATGTTATTGCGGTTGTGACACAGCCTGATCGCCCGGTGGGAAGAAAAAGGATCCTCACGCCTCCACCTGTAAAAATAGCAGCTGAAAAACACGGGATCCCAGTATACCAGCCAGAGAAAATAAAGGATGAAGATGAGTTAAGCAAAGTGCTTGTATTGAAGCCTGATCTTATAGTGACAGCCGCTTTTGGGCAAATTCTTCCTAACGCATTACTGGAAGCTCCGCCCTACGGATGTATCAATGTTCATGCCTCTTTACTTCCTGAACTTAGAGGTGGGGCACCCATTCATTATTCCATTCTCCAAGGAAAAGAGAAAACTGGCATTACCATCATGTATATGGTCGAAAAGCTTGATGCTGGGGACATAATTAGTCAAGTGGAAGTAGATATAAATGAGCGGGATCATGTCGGAACGCTTCACGATAAACTAAGTATTGCAGGTGCAGCATTACTGATTGAAACGATACCCAAATTATTAGCAGGGGACATTACCCCGGTCAAGCAAGATGATTCAAAAGCCACCTTCGCACGAAACATAAAGAGGGAACAAGAAAAAATAGACTGGAAGAGAAGTGGAGAAGAAATCTATAACCATATTAGAGGACTTCACCCTTGGCCGGTTGCGTACACCACTTTAGAAAATTCTGTGATGAAAATCTGGTGGGGGGAAAAAGTCGAAGGACGATCCTCTGCACCTGGTGAAATCCTGAGAATCGAAGAAGATGGGTTCGTTGTTTCCACAGGCAATTCAGTAGGAATTAAAATAACCGATTTACAGCCTTCCGGTAAAAAGAGAATGAGTGCAAAGGATTACCTGCGTGGGGCAGGCTCTCACCTAAATGCAGGAATGATGTTAGGAGAAAATAATGAGTAAACGAAATAAAACCGTTCGTGAAGCAGCGCTTGATGTCATTGAAGCGGTAGAAAAAAATCAATCGTATAGTAATTTATTACTTAATCATGTGATTGAAAAAAATCAGCTGCCAAGTAAAGACATTGGATTATTAACGGAGCTGACGTATGGAACCATTCAACGAAAAATGACGTTGGATTTCTATTTAGCCCCGTTTATTAAGGGGAAGCTGGATGAATGGGTTCGGCAACTTTTACGTTTATCCCTCTATCAGCTTGTGTACTTAGATCGAATTCCTGACCGTGCTGTTTTCTTTGAAGCGGTAGAAATCGCCAAAAAGAGAGGGCATAAAGGCATTTCAGGATTAGTGAATGGGGTCTTGCGTTCTGTTCAGAGAAAAGGGCTTCCTTCCCTAGACAGTATTAAAGATCCGATCGAGCGGGTGGCCATCGAGACGAGTCATCCTTATTGGCTGGTGAAGAGATGGGAAGAACAATTTGGTTTGGAGAAAACGAAAGAGATGTGTGAAACCAATTTAATCGCACCTAAACAATCGGCACGTGTCAACACGACCAGAATCAATAGGGAAGAACTGGTTAAACGTTTAACGGATGAGGGCAATGAAGTGAAAGAAAGCACGATTGTCCCTGAAGCTATTCAGTCACTTCGGGGTAATCTTGCTAAATCAGAAGCTTATCGTGACGGACATTGTACAATCCAGGATGAAAGTTCCATGCTTGTCTCCTATGCTTTAAAGCTTGAGCAGGGGATGAAAGTGTTGGATGCATGCGCAGCACCTGGGGGGAAAACGACCCACATAGCCGAAAAACTTTCAGGTACGGGTGAAGTTCATGCATTGGACTTACACAAGCATAAGGTGAAATTAATCGACGAAAATGCGACCCGACTTGGATTGAATAATGTGAAGTCGACAACCCTGGATAGTCGGAATGCAGGAGAGAAGTTTGAAAAAGAGAGCTTCGATCGCATTCTGGTCGATGCTCCATGCTCTGGATTAGGTGTATTAAGAAGGAAACCGGATATTAAATATGCTAAAAAAGAATCCGATCTTCTTTCGCTACAGAAGATTCAGCTGGACATCTTATCAGCTGTTGCACCACTGTTAAAAAAAGATGGACTTTTAGTTTATAGCACATGTACTGTAGACCAAAATGAGAATGAAGGTACCATCTCGGCTTTCTTAAGTGATCATCCTGAATTTGAACCACATGCTTTAGATGGTCTTCCGGATTCCATTACACCTTTTATTAGTGAGGATAAATTACAAATTTTCCCTCAGGACTTTGGTGGAGACGGGTTCTTTATTTCGTGTTTTATAAAAAAATGAGTCGAAACTAATCAAATGTCGAAAGAAAAGCAGGAAAATTCACCAGAAAAGTCGTAAAAGTACAACAGCCCTTAATGAATCTTTGGTTATCTATTACTTTGTAATCATATGTTTGTTTCATCAAAAGTGATCAGCCCGAAAATATTCGATCTTTTCATTATCAATTTTCTTCAGCCCATTCAGAATGAATGAAAAGCTGATCGTATTTAACGAAGATAATCAAAGTCCTTTCATTTTTTGAACTAAAGATGCACCCAACTATGAGTATAAGGTGCTACTTGATCAGGTGCAGAAGAAGAGACGAGGTGACCTAAGTGAAAACTGTTTATTTTACGGACAAAGGGAAAGTGCGTCAACTTAATGAAGATAGTGCCGGCGTATTTGTGAATCATCATGGCGATCATTTAGCTGTTGTAGCAGATGGAATGGGGGGCCACCGGGCAGGAGATGTTGCCAGTGGGCTCACCATTTCGATCTTAAAGGACTTATGGGAGAAAACCGAGAAATTTCACACCGCTGATGAGGCCGAAAATTGGTTAAAAACAACTATTAACGAAGTAAATAAAGAGGTTTATACTTATTCTCAGTCCAATTCGGAGTGTGAGGGGATGGGGACGACTCTCGTCGGAGCCATTTGCACTTCCTTATTTGCGACCATTGTCAATATTGGTGACAGCAGAGGATATATTCTGAACGAAAATGGTTTTCATCAGTTAACAGAAGACCATACATTAGTGAATGAATTAGTCAGAAGCGGTGAAATTTCGAAAGAAGATGCAGAGCATCATCCGAGAAAGAATGTAATACTTAGAGCGATAGGTACGGAAGCTTCAATTACGATGGATATCAAAACGATAATGTTTGAAGAAGAAGACGTTATTTTACTATGTTCAGACGGTCTTTCTAACAAAGTCTCCCAAAAAGAAATGAAAGAGATATTGGTTCAGGACCACTCCCTTGAGAATAAAGGAGAGTCGCTTGTTCATTTAGCCAATGAATATGGCGGTGAAGATAATATTACCGTAGTAATTGTTGAGTTTGCCGCTGAAACGGAAAGCGGGTGATAACATGATGGAAGGAAAGCGCATCAGTGGGCGTTACAGAATCATTAAATTAATCGGCGGCGGAGGAATGGCCAACGTTTATTTAGCTCACGATGTGATTTTGGATCGTGAAGTGGCTATTAAAATGCTCCGGATCGATTTTGCCAATGAAGAGGAATTCATTAAACGATTCCAACGAGAAGCTCAATCTGCTACAAGCTTGGCTCACCCGAATATTGTGAGCATATACGATGTAGGAGAAGAAGACGATCTATATTATATTGTCATGGAATATGTCCATGGCATGACCTTAAAGCAATACATACAGCAGCATTCACCTGTTCATGTGGACAAAGCGATCGATATTATGAAGCAATTAACTCTGGCTATGTCTCATGCTCATCAGAATCATATTGTACACCGTGATATAAAACCACATAATATCCTTCTTGATGAAGAAGGGAATGTGAAGATAACGGATTTCGGGATCGCGATGGCTCTTAGTGCCACTTCGATCACCCAGACCAATTCAGTCCTAGGGTCGGTCCATTACCTTTCCCCTGAACAGGCGAGGGGCGGCATGGCTACGAAGAAATCAGATATCTACTCACTTGGAATCGTCATGTTCGAGTTGTTAACGGGCAGACTGCCTTTCTCTGGGGAATCAGCGGTTTCGATTGCATTGAAACACTTGCAATCAGAAACTCCTTCTCTAAGAAGATGGAATCCGGATATTCCACAGAGTGTTGAGAATATCGTATTAAAGGCAACGGCTAAAGATCCATTCAGACGGTTTGAAAGCCTTGAGGATATGGACGAGGCATTGACCTCAGCCTTGGATCCGGACAGGATGAATGAACCAAAATTTGCCGTTCCACTTGATGACGAAGCAACAAAAGCGATACCTGTCATTACCGATCAGAAGGCGTATTCGAATCTTGATGATACGATTGTTCACCATCAAGCGGACACAGACAAACTTCAAACGAAGCCGACTCCTCCCGTTCAAGAGGGAAAAAAGAATGGAAATAAGAAAAATAAGAAAAATAAGAAGGAAGTCCCTAAGAAAAAGAGTAAAAAGAAGTGGCCGATTCTTATTATTAGTTTATTCTTTTTGTTGATACTTTTAGGGGTTGCTGCTGTTACTTTTGTTCCTGAGCTGCTTGGACCAAAGGAAATCCAGGTACCGGATGTGGTTGAAAAAGATCAGACTGAAGCCATTTCCACCATCGTTTCAGAGGGATTTGTCGTCGGAGAAACAAAAAAACAATCCCATGAATCAATTCCTGAAGGTTTTGTCATCAAAACAAACCCAAAAGCAGGACGAATGGCTAATGAAGGATCTGCCATCGATATTTATGTTAGTACAGGAAAAGAAAAAGTGGCAGTCGAGGACTACGCCGGAAAGAGTTTTGAAGAAGTATCATCTGAACTCGAAGAAAAAGGATTCACGGTAGAGAAAGAAGAAGAGTTCGATGAAGGGGAACCTGCCGGAACCATCCTCGACCAGGATCCGTCACCTGGAGTAGAGGTCGTGGCTGAGGAAACTACTATTACCCTTACGGTGAGTAAGGGAATTGAGAAGTTTGATTTAGAAAACTTGGAAGGTTTTGATCAAACTGCACTTGATAAATATGAAGCCTCGAATGGGATAAATATCATTGTACAGGGTGAAAAGTTCTCGGATGAAGTTGAAGAAGGCAGGGTAATTTCTCATAAGCCGGTTGCGAGTACTCCTATTAGTAAAGGTGAGGATGTTTACGTTATCATGTCTAAAGGTCCTGAGCCACCGAAGGAAGTACCGACAAAGGAATTTACTGAGGAAGTGTTCATTCCTTATACCAAGGATAATGGAGAACCTCAAGTAGTGGATATTTATATTAAAGATAAGAACAGGAAGATTGAAGATAGTGACGAACTCATGAGTATTTACGAGGATACAACCATTACAATGAAGTTCACATTGGAAGAAGGAACTGTAGGGGAGTATCTCATTCTCGTTGATGAAAAAGAGTATAAAACAGGTACTGTCGAGTAATCCTAAAGAATAAATGAAAATTGCCAAAGGGCTGTACCCGGGTTTTTAATGAACCTGACGGGACAGTCCTCTTGTTTTCATTTATAATGGTAGTGATACATAATGGAAATGACTAAAATATTTATATAAATGCTTTTGAATAGGAGGTTTCGAATGCCTGAAGGAAAAATCGTTAAAGCATTAAGTGGGTTTTACTATGTGCTTTCAGAAGGAAGCGTTACACAATGCCGGGGAAGAGGCAATTTCCGTAAAAATAAAATAACCCCACTGGTGGGGGATTATGTTGAATTTCAAGCTGAGAATAAAACGGATGGGTACATCCTGAAGGTCTTTGATCGTAAGAATGAGTTAGTGCGACCCCCAATCGCGAATGTCGATCAGGCGATACTGGTATTCTCTGCAAGCGAACCGGATTTCAGCCCGGCATTACTTGACCGGTTTCTTGTGTTAGTGGAGAGTAAAGAAATAGAGCCGCTTATTTGTGTTACCAAGATGGACTTGCTTACATCTGATCAAACAACCAAGATCGAACGATATGTGAATGATTACCGGTCATTTGGTTATGAAGTCCTGATGACGTCTTCTAAAACCGAGCATGGTGTAGAGGAATTAACTCCCTATTTACGTGATAAAATTTCTGTCTTTGCCGGCCAGTCCGGAGTTGGGAAATCATCCTTGCTTAATGCCTTGAAGCCTGAACTTGAATTAAAGACGGCTATGATTTCCTCCCATTTGGGCCGGGGAAAACATACGACTCGTCACGTGGAACTGATTGATATTGAGGATGGTTTAGTAGCGGATACCCCAGGTTTTAGTTCACTGGAGTTTTCAGAGCTTGAAACAGAAGAGCTGCCACAATGCTTCCCAGAAATGGTTGAAGTATCAGACGACTGTAAATTCAGGGGCTGCCTTCATATCAATGAACCGAAATGTGCCGTTAAAGCTTCCGTCGATGCAGGAGAAATCCCTGCATACCGCTACGAGCACTACTTAACATTCCATAAGGAAATAAAGGAAAGAAAGCCGAGGTACTAATTATGAAAATCGCACCTTCCATTCTGTCTGCAAATTTTGCAGAGTTAGGGAACGAAATTAAAGATGTGGAAAAAGGGGGGGCCGACTATATCCATGTGGATGTGATGGATGGTCACTTCGTCCCGAATATCACACTGGGGCCAATGATCGTGGAGGCGATTCGCCCGTTAACAACGTTACCACTGGACGTACATCTTATGATTGAAAATCCTAGTCAATATATCACAGCTTTTGCAGATGCGGGAGCTGACTATATTACCGTCCATGTAGAAGCTGATCTCCATTTGCATAGAACGATTCAGATGATCAAAAGCAAAGGTGTAAAAGCGGGAGTCGTCCTGAATCCTGCAACACCGGCAGAAATGATCAAACCTGTTTTGCAAGATGTCGATATGGTTCTGCTTATGACCGTGAACCCAGGATTCGGTGGACAATCTTTCATCCCATCGGTCGTGCCAAAAATCAAACAGATTCGTGATTGGGCAAATGAAATCAATCCTACTCTTGAAATCGAGGTGGACGGGGGCATTAACCCTGAAACGGCAGCTATTTGTGCTGAAGCAGGAGCAGATGTATTTGTAGCAGGTTCTGCCATCTATAATCAGATAGATCGTGGGGCAGCAATCGAAGAATTAAAGAAATCTCTTTCGTAAAAGATGACAGGCTGATCCTATAGGGTCAGTCTATTTTTATAATATGGGAGTGAAGAGTATGGAAATCAATATCGTTGCTGGTGGACCCAAAAGATATATCCCTGAATTGAACACATATTGTGGTGAAGGAGTGAACTGGATTGGCGTGGACCGGGGCGTATACACGTTATTGGAACAAAGTATCGAACCTCATATCGCATTTGGGGATTTTGATTCAGTGAACGAAGAAGAGTGGGAGTTGATTCAAGAGAAAGTCCAAGAAGTCAATCGTTATCGGCCGGAAAAGGACGAGACGGATCTGGAGCTTGCCCTGAACTGGGCGATTGCTCAACATCCTGACCGAATAACTATTTTTGGTGCCACAGGTGGGCGACTTGATCATTTCATGGGTAACCTGCAACTATTAATGTCACAGAGTCTTTTAAGTAAGGACATTAAAGTGGAAATCATAGACGTTCAAAACCGATTATACCTAGTCAAATCTGGAGAGCACTCCGTCGAACAAAGGCACGAATTACAGTACATATCCTTCGTTCCCGTAACCGAAAATGTGGAAGGTATCACCCTCACCGGCTTTAAATATCCATTAAAAAATCGGAATATTTCAAGAGGATCCACACTATGTATTAGTAATGAACTTATACAATCATCTGGTACTTTTTCCTTTTCAAATGGCATATTAATGGTGATAAGAAGCAGTGATTAAAGCTTCTAAAAACCAGGCAGAAAAGAAGACGTACTTAACTGAAACTGCTTGAATAAACTAACTGTTGTCAAGCGAAACATTACGTTCTTTAGATTGCGGGGAGGGACTAAAAATGCGCTTTTATACAATTAAATTACCAAAATTTTTGGGTGGACTTGTGAGGGCGATGTTGGGAACGTTTAAAAAAGAATAAATGGTTTGTTGGAGATGGCTTTTGTGCCATCTTCTTTTTTTTGGGGGAAGGCGGGGGATATGGATGTGACAGAAGGGCTTTTTTAAAAATAATTGCCGATATGACTGCTTGGTCGCAACATTATTGGAATATTTACGGTTACAAAACTAAATACTTCTGATGAGGTCCATTAAGGTGTCTTGCTCTGCCATCAAGAGTAGAATAAGCGGAGTTTTTTCCGTTATATTCAGGAAAATCCTTATTTTGAGGCTAATAAGGGGAGTTTTTCCGCTTATGCACAGAAACATCATCCATTTTTAGTATGTTGTGAGTGAATAGGCGGAATTTTTCCTTCTATTTTATCCTTTTTAAACAGTAATTTCAAAATAAGCGGAATTTTTCCGGCTATTTATCAGCTCTGACGGTTAACCTAATCGCCCAACCGAGAAGTGGGGCCCCTCTTTAATCTAAGTCAGGTAATCAGCTGCTTTTACATTTCTTATTGTCCATCACGATGAACATGTCAATTGATAGGTGAACGTTGGTGGGAGTTCGCCTTATGCTTGCCGTCTCTGTCCGAGCCGCCTCCGCTTTTCGGTGTGTCCAGCTCCAGGGGCTTGGGGCTCGAGGTCATAAGCCAAGTAACCCAAAAAGGCAAAAAGCGCCTTTCCGGGTTACTCGTCTTATGCTTGTCGCCCCAGGGCCAGCCCCTTCCGCTTTTCGATATGTCCAGCTCCGGCGGCTAGCCCCTTGAGGTCATTAGTCAAATCAACCAAAAAGGCATAGAACGCCTTTCCGGTTGATTCGCCTTATGCTTGTCGGGCCTGACCAAGCCGCCTCCGCTTTTCGGTCTGTAAAGTATTTTTTCTTGAAAGGTTTTAATTGTAGTATTGCATTATAGAAAGTTGTGTGATAAATTATTAAAGTATCTTTATGATAATAAGCGAAATGTGGAACTGAAATTAACTTCAGCTTCTTGTTAGTGAGGAGGGAATATATTATGGCAAAACAATGCGTAGTAACAGGCCGTAAAGCTAGCTCAGGTAACGCTCGCTCTCACGCAATGAATGCGAACAAGCGTACTTGGGGTGCAAACCTGCAAAAAGTTCGAATTCTTGTAGACGGAAAGCCTAAGAAAGTATGGGTTTCTGCAAGAGCGTTGAAATCTGGTAAAGTTGAACGCGTATAATACTTAAAACGAGAAGGCGTCTAGTTGATAGGCGTCTTTTTTCTATCTATCGGCGGCAAAGGGATCTGCTAGACACATAGAAAATCAGGAAATTTCTCGATTAAGTATCTGGAACATGGCCGATCGGACACGATTATCATCACTCACTTCACTTGAAGTATGAATGATTAATCTTTGCATATTAAGGAAAAAATAGATGGCATAACCAACAAATCACGTAGAGATAATAGTTTAGCTTTCAAAAACAGCATACTTATAGTAAAATGTTTTTAGCCAAGCATGTAATTAAAGGGGGAAAACATTCCATGTCCATCGAATTAAAAACGCAGTACGGACAAATTGATATTACGAATGATGTCATTGCAATGATTGCTGGAGGTGCAGCGGTGGATTGCTACGGAATTGTTGGAATGGCTTCAAAGAACCAAATTAAAGACGGTTTCACAGATATCTTACGCAAGGAAAATTTCACTCGCGGAGTGATTGTTCGTCAAGATGAAGAGGAAGTACATATTGATATGTATATCATTGTGAGTTATGGTACAAAAATTTCTGAGATTGCTCATAACGTACAATCCAAGGTTAAATATACTCTTGATAAGACCGTCGGCTTGGCGGTAGATTCAGTAAATATTTTTGTGCAGGGGGTTCGTGTCACGAACCCGTAGTGAGGAGGAAGATTCGTGTCGATTACATCTTTGGAAGGAAAACGTTTTGCCCAGATGGTGATACAAGGTGCCACTCAATTATCTGCCAACGCGCAGCTGGTTGACGCGCTTAACGTTTTTCCTGTTCCTGATGGTGATACTGGAACAAATATGAATTTATCAATGACTTCTGGAGCGAAGGAAGTCCAGAACCATATTCAAGATCATATTGGAAATGTGGCTGCTGCCCTTTCGAAAGGGTTATTAATGGGGGCAAGAGGTAACTCAGGTGTTATCTTATCCCAATTGTTCAGAGGCTTTGGTAAAGCGATTGAAGGGAAAGAATCCTTATCGAGTGAAGAGTTTGCCAACGCACTTCAAACAGGTGTGGAAACGGCTTATAAAGCGGTGATGAAACCTGTTGAAGGAACGATTCTAACGGTTGCAAAAGATGCTGCACGAAAAGGTGTGACGGCAGCTGAAACGGAATCTGATTTCGTAAAGGTTATGCAGGCAATCGTTGATGAGGCACAGGCTTCATTAAATCGTACACCTGATTTACTTCCTGTTCTAAAGGAAGTAGGAGTAGTCGATAGTGGTGGACAAGGACTATTATTCGTATATGAAGGCTTTTTAGCCGAGCTAAAGGGTGAAAAGGTTTCAAATCAAGCTTCGTTACCTTCCATGAATGATCTTGTAAGTGCTGAGCATCACAAAACAGCTCAGGATTTCATGAGCACAGAAGATATTGAGTTTGGTTATTGTACTGAATTCATGGTCAGATTTGAACAAGACAAACAATCCTTTGTGGAAGAAGACTTCCGTCAGGATTTAAGTGAATTCGGTGATTCACTGCTTGTCATAAGTGATGACGAATTAGCTAAAGTACATATCCATTCCGAACAACCTGGGGATGTATTGACGTATGGTCATAAATACGGAAGTCTCATCAATATCAAGATTGAAAACATGAGACAACAGCACAGCAGCATCGTTGGTGAAACAAAGCCAGTGAAAGCTCAGGCCCCTGCTGCACCAAAAGAAGTTGACTTTGCCATTGTTACGGTGGCTATGGGTGAAGGGATTTCCGACTTGTTCAAGAGCATCGGGGCTACCTCAGTGATAGAAGGTGGTCAAACGATGAATCCAAGTACGGAGGATATCGTGAAAGCTGTTGAAGAAGTGAATGCCAAGAAAGTCATTATCATGCCGAATAACAAAAACATTATTATGGCAGCAGATCAAGCGGCAGAAGTCCTTGAAATGGAAGTAGCTGTTGTCCCAACGAAGACAGTACCTCAAGGGATGGCTGCATTACTTGCCTTTAATCCATCAGCCTCTGTTGAAGACAACAAGCAGTTAATGACTGAAGCTTCAAAGCAGGTCAAAACGGGTCAAATCACGTTTGCTGTAAGAGATACGAATATTGATGGTGTTGCGATTGCGAAAGATGACTTTATGGGAATCGCTGAAGGTAAGATAGTCATTTCTGATCACGACCGTCAAAAGACAGCGCAAAGCTTATTAGATAAAATGCTGGATGAGGACTCTGAAATCTTAACCATTCTATATGGTGAGGATGTAACAGAAGAGGATGTGCATTCATTAAAAGAGTATGTAGAAGAGCACTATGAAGATGTCGAAGTGGAAGTTCATAATGGTAAACAACCACTTTACTCCTATATATTCTCAGTTGAATAAGGAATAAAGGAAGGGGGCAGCTCTATATGGAGGTTGTCCCCTTCAATTATGTTAGAATGGTACTATAGATCGGATGTTAAGTGAGGGGGAAAAGTCATGAAATACAAAAGTGTATTTGATATTATTGGTCCCGTAATGATTGGTCCATCAAGTTCACATACGGCTGGTGCAGCGAGAATAGGAAGAGTGGCGAGAAACCTGTTTCGTCGGGAACCTAAATGGGCGACGATCTCGTTTTACGGATCTTTTGCAAAAACATACAAAGGTCATGGAACAGATGTAGCCATTGTAGGTGGAATCCTTGATTATGATACATATGATGAACGAATTATCGAATCAATCAATGTAGCAAAGCAAAAAGGAATAAAAATCAAGTTTCAAGAGGAAGACGCCATTACGGATCATCCGAATACGGCTCGTATCAGGATGGGAGACGAGCAGGGTGAAATCGAATTAGTCGGTATCTCCATTGGAGGCGGGAAAGTTGAAATAATAGAACTCAATGGTTTTGAGCTCAAGCTTTCAGGTCACCATCCTGCCATATTAGTTGTTCATGACGATCGATTTGGAGCGATTGCATCTGTATCCAATGTCATTGCCAAACATCAATTGAACATCGGACATATGGATGTTTCACGCAAAGAGAAAGGTCAGATGGCATTGATGACCATTGAAGTGGATCAGCCGATTGATGAGGCTGTCATCAATGAATTAACATCTCTGCCCAATATTACGCAGGTTACCCGGATTTCCGATTAATCAATTTATTTAATGATAGCGTTTACATTTAGATAGGGAGGTCATATTAATGTTTCGAAATGTAGCGGAGTTAGTCGAACTTGCTGAAAGTCAGAACAAGAAGATTTCTGACATTATGATTGAACAAGAAATCGAGTTTACAGGCAAAACATTTGAAGAAGTATACAGTCAAATGGAGAAAAACCTTGAAGTGATGGAACAGGCTGTAGCCAGAGGTCTGGAAGGTGTCAAATCCCATTCCGGATTGACAGGTGGGGATGCCGTATTATTGCAAAAATACATTGATTCAGGCCGCTCACTGTGTGGGGAAACCATTTTGGATGCAGTCAGTAAAGCGGTGGCGACGAACGAAGTGAATGCAGCAATGGGAACGATTTGTGCCACACCTACTGCAGGTTCTGCGGGGGTAGTGCCGGGGACTTTGTTTGCGGTGAAAAATAAGCTGAATCCTACAAAAGATGAAATGATTCGCTTCTTATTTGCGTCTGGAGCGTTCGGTTTTGTTGTAGCAAATAATGCTTCCATCTCAGGTGCAGCTGGCGGATGTCAAGCAGAGGTTGGTTCTGCCAGTGGGATGGCTGCAGCTGCCATCGTAGAAATGGCGGGGGGCACACCGAGCCAGTCAGCCGAGGCCATGGCCATTACCTTAAAGAACATGTTAGGTCTTGTGTGTGATCCGGTTGCGGGACTCGTTGAGGTACCTTGTGTGAAAAGGAATGCGATGGGGGCGGCCAATGCAATGGTAGCAGCGGATATGGCACTTGCGGGCATAACGAGCCGTATTCCGTGTGATGAAGTGATTGACGCCATGTATAAAATCGGTCAAACAATGCCAGTGGCGCTGAGAGAGACAGCTCAAGGTGGATTGGCTGCCACCCCTACAGGCAGAGAGCTGGAAGCGAAAATTTTTGGGGTTTCCCTCAATAAACGTGAAGACTCATAATGAAGAACTAACGATCCAGAACATAAAGGGGATTGGTGAAGAAACAGCTGTGCAGCTGAATGCAATGGGGATTTACTCTGTTCTGGATTTGTTAGAATATCTGCCTTACAGGTACGAGGATTACAGGCTTCGGGACTTAGAGGAAGTAGCCCATGATGAACGTGTCACAGTGGAAGGAAAGGTCCATTCTGAACCTGCGTTGATGTATTATGGGAGAAAAAAATCACGCTTGACCCTCCGGATATTGGTAGGGAGAAATTTAGTTCAGGCCGTATTTTTTAATCAGCCGTATTTAAAGAAGAAAATAAACCTTCATGATACGGTGACGGTGACAGGGAAATGGGATAAGAATAGGCAAATCATTACGGTTCAGCATTTTCAGTCGGGGCCGCACGGAAAACAGGGAGATTTTGAACCTGTTTATTCGTTGAAGGGCTCAATAAAAAACAACACACTTAGAAAATTCATTAAAAAGGGTTTTCAGGACTACAGTTATTTGTTGACGGAGAATTTGCCCCACCACCTCATGGAGAAATATAAGCTTTCCAGCAGAAAAGATGCTCTCTATCATCTGCACTTCCCTGACTCTACTGAAGACATGAAGCAGGCGAGAAGACGATTTGTGTATGAAGAGTTCCTGTTGTTTCAACTGAAGATGCAGGCACTTAGGAAGTTTGAAAGAGAACATTCCTCTGGTGTCCAACAAAATTATGATTTAAATAAAATCAAAGAGTTCATTGAGTCTTTGCCGTTTCCTCTAACCGATGCGCAAAAGCGGGTAGTAAATGAAATCTCAGCAGATATGAAGTCTCCTTTCCGTATGAACCGGCTTTTGCAGGGGGATGTCGGATCGGGGAAAACAGTCGTATCGGCTATCGCGCTCTATTCGAGTGTAACCGCAGGATTTCAAGGGGCTTTAATGGTCCCGACAGAGATCCTTGCAGAACAGCATGCAAATTCTCTGAGTGAATTATTGGAACCGGTGGGCCTGTCGGTTGCCCTGTTAACAAGCTCCGTAAAAGGAAAAAGACGACGGCTCCTATTAGAAAAGTTAAAAGAGGGAGAAATAGATATTCTCATTGGAACACACGCACTTATTCAGGAGGATGTGCAATTTAAGTCTCTTGGACTCGTTGTAACCGATGAACAACATCGCTTTGGGGTAAATCAAAGACGGGTCCTAAGGGAAAAAGGGGAAAGCCCTGATGTATTATTTATGACAGCGACTCCCATCCCAAGAACACTTGCCATTACCGTGTTTGGTGAGATGGATGTAAGTATTATCGACCAAATGCCAGCTGGAAGAAAGGCGATTGAAACTTACTGGGCTAAAGCGGATATGCTATCAAGGGTGCTTTCATTTATGGACAAGGAGCTGGATCAAGGCAGACAGGCTTATGTGATTTGTCCTCTGATTGAAGAGTCTGACAAACTGGATGTTCAAAATGCAATCGATGTTTACAATCAATTGCGGCACTACTTTGAAGGACGATACAATGTCGGATTGATGCATGGAAGGCTTCACCCTGATGAGAAGGATGAAGTGATGAGGGAATTTAGTGCAAATCACCTTCAAGTACTTGTGTCCACCACAGTAGTCGAGGTAGGTGTGAATGTTCCAAATGCTACTTTTATGCTTATTTATGATGCAGAACGCTTTGGGCTGTCTCAGCTTCATCAGCTAAGGGGGAGAGTTGGACGCGGGGAACATCAGTCCTATTGCATTCTTCTGGCCGAACCGAAAACGGAGGTTGGAAAAGAACGAATGAAGATCATGACCGAAACCAATGATGGATTTGTTTTGAGCGAGAAAGATCTGGAGCTGAGGGGTCCAGGGGATTTCTTCGGTAGAAAGCAGAGTGGGCTTCCTGAATTTAAAGTGGCAGATATGGTCCATGACTATCGTGCGTTGGAAGTTGCAAGAGATGATGCCGCAACCTTAATCCAATCCGATTATTTCTGGAGGGACCCTGAGTTTGAACCTCTTCGGGCGTATCTGTCTGTTGCTGGGATATTAGAAGGTGAAAAGCTGGACTAGAAAGGCAGATTGTGAGATTATTTCTTGCAATCTGCTTTTTTAGATTATATACTACTATTAGTACCTAGTACTAATACTGGACGGTGTTGATATTGAGACTCTCAAAAAAAGAAAGACAGGGAAACCTTACTGGCACGATAAAGGAAAACCCTTTTATAACAGACGAAGAGTTAGCTGAGCGTTTTCGAGTGAGCGTACAGACAATCCGTTTGGATCGTATGGAATTGTCGATACCGGAGCTTCGTGAACGGATTAAATATGTAGCAGAGAAATCGTTTGAAGATGAAGTGAAAGCATTACCTATTGAAGAGATCATAGGAGAAATCATTGATATAGAATTAGATCAGAGTGCGATTTCCATTTTTGATGTGAAACGAGAACATGTTTTCGTAAGGAATGGGATAGCGAGAGGACATCATCTGTTCGCTCAAGCAAACTCTCTCGCGGTAGCCGTCATTAATGATGCCTTAGCATTGACGGCTAAGTCAACAATCCGTTTCACCCGACCTGTAAAGGAAGGGGAGCGTGTTGTCGCGAAAGCAAAAGTGATACATACGAAAGATCAAAAGGATCGAACAACGGTGGAAGTTCAAAGTTTAGTCGGTGGCGAGCTCGTTTTCACTGGTGAATTTGAAATGTATCGCTCTAAAAAATCTGCAAAGGATGAAGCGTAGATGAAGTTAGCCGTTGATGCAATGGGCGGAGATCATGCTCCTAAAGAAATCGTTCTTGGTGTAAAGCGCGCATTGAAGGAATTTAACGATATAGAAGTGCTTTTATTCGGAGATGAAAGCCAAATCAAGCAGTACATCTCACCAGTTGATCGATTGACAATCGTTCATACGGATGAAGTGATAGAGGGGACAGATGAACCTGTAAGAGCCATCAAACGCAAGAAAAATGCCTCTATGGTATTGATGGCCCAGGCGGTTCAAAATGGGGAAGCTGATGCGTGCATCTCTGCAGGAAACACAGGTGCCCTGATGACAGCCGGGTTATTCATTGTAGGCAGAATTGATGGGATTGAACGCCCTGCTTTGGCACCAACCCTCCCTACATTGGATGGTAGAGGATTTCTCATGCTCGATTTAGGGGCGAATGTTGATGCCAAGCCTGAACATCTCCTTCAATATGCAATAATGGGGAGCATTTATGCTGAGAAAGTAAGAGGAATCAACAATCCCCGTGTAGGGTTATTAAACATTGGGACTGAAGATAAAAAAGGGAATGAATTAACAAAGAAATCTTTCCAACTTCTAAAGGACGCCCCTATTCATTTTGTGGGGAATGTTGAGTCCAGGGACTTACTTGAAGGTCCTGCGGATGTCGTAGTAACCGATGGATTTACCGGGAATATGGTGTTGAAGACGATTGAAGGGACGGCTCTTTCTGTTTTCTCGATGCTTAAGAAGACATTTACAGCATCGACAAAAAATAAATTGGCCGCCGGGTTAGTGAAAAATGATTTAAAGCAAATGAAGAACATGCTGGATTATACAGAGTATGGAGGCGCGGGCTTGTTTGGTCTAAAAGCACCGGTGATCAAAGCCCATGGCTCATCAAATGAAGTTGCTTTATATAATGCTATGAGACAAGCCAGGGAAATGGTAAAGAATAATGTCTCCAATACAATTAAAGATGCCATCAAGGGGAGTGTGGAATAGTATGAGTAAAATCGCGTTCATTTTTCCTGGACAGGGTTCTCAATCAGTCGGGATGGGAAAAGAATTGGCTGATCAATACCCTGAAGTACAGGAGTATTTCAATAAAGCGGACATAAGATTGGATACAAAGCTATCAACTGTTATTTTTGAAGGGCCCCAAGAGGAACTTACCCAAACGACGAATGCTCAGCCTGCTTTATTAACGACAAGCGTCGCGATTCTTGACCGTTTAAGGGCTGAAGGCATCACAGCAGATTATACAGCGGGTCACAGCTTAGGTGAATATTCCGCCCTGGTGGCTGCCGGCGCCCTTCGATTTGAAGATGCGGTGTATGCTGTTCGTAAAAGAGGGGAATTCATGGAAGAAGCGGTTCCAAGTGGAGAAGGTACAATGGCTGCTGTTCTGGGCATGGCAAGAGGACCCCTTAAAGAAGTTACCGATCTTGTAACAAATGAGGGACATCCAGTTGGGCTGGCAAATTTGAATTGTCCTGGTCAGATTGTGATTTCAGGTACGGTGAAAGGTGTGGAGCTTGCTTCAGAGAAAGCGAAAGAAGCTGGAGCGAAGAGAGTCATCCCACTTCAAGTGAGTGGTCCGTTCCATTCTCAATTAATGAAACCTGCTGCAGACCAGTTTGTTTCAATCTTAGATTCAATCACGATTGAAGATGCGGCTATACCGGTCGTTGCGAATGTGACGGCAAAACCTGTGACTGATGGTGAAGAAATCAAGCGTTTATTGATTGAACAATTATACTCACCCGTTCAATGGGAAGATTCTGTTGAGAACCTGCTTGAATTAGGTGTGGACACGTTTATCGAAGTTGGACCCGGAAAAGTCCTTTCAGGTTTAGTGAAGAAAGTCAATAGACGGGTGAAAACGTATGCTGTTCAAGATGAAGCATCCTTAGAACAAACCATTCAAGCGTTAAAGGAGGAAGCTTAAATGAATTTAGAAGGAAAAGTTGCCCTGGTAACGGGTGCGTCCCGGGGAATAGGCAGGGAAATTGCTCTTGAGCTTGCCCGCGAAGGCTGTAATGTTGCCGTAAACTATTCAGGAAGTGAAGCGAAGGCTAACGAAGTCGTCGATGAAATTAAAGGTTTAGGCAGAGAAGCCATTGCCGTACAATGTAATGTATCGGATAGTGAGGCTGTTCAGGCCATGGTAAAGGAAACGATTGGTCAATTCGGTTCCGTGGATATTCTTGTTAACAATGCTGGAATTACGAAAGATAATTTATTGATGAGGATGAAAGAAGCAGAATGGGATGATGTCATTAACATCAATCTTAAGGGTGTATTCCTTTGCACAAAGGCCGTTACGCGCCAAATGATGAAGCAAAGAAGCGGCAGGATCATCAACATTTCTTCGATTGTGGGTGTGAGTGGAAACCCCGGACAGGCAAACTATGTGGCTGCTAAATCGGGTGTAATCGGATTAACGAAAACAACAGCAAAAGAGTTGGCACCCCGTGGAATCACAGTGAATGCGATCGCTCCGGGTTTCATTTCAACGGATATGACGGATCAGCTGCCGGAAGATGTGCGTAATGAAATGTTAAAGCAAATCCCTTTAAGCCGCTTTGGTGACCCCAAGGATATTGCGAAGGTTGTAACATTTGTTGCATCTGACTCAGCTGCTTATATGACAGGCCAAACCCTTCATATCGATGGCGGAATGGTCATGTAACGGCAAGGAAATAATAAATTATTGATCGTTTTCATGTATACTCTTTTCATTAGAGGCAAAATTCTCTATAATACTTGATGGGAGGTGACAAAAATGGCAGAAGTATTAGATCGTGTAACAAAAATTATCGTTGATCGTCTAGGTGTAGATGAATCTCAAGTAACTCTTGAAGCTTCTTTCAAAGAAGATCTAGGAGCTGACTCCCTTGATGTAGTTGAGCTGGTTATGGAACTTGAAGATGAATTCGACATGGAAATCTCTGACGATGATGCTGAAAAAATCGGCACAGTAGGTGATGCTGTGAACTACATAAAAGCAAACGCTTAATCGTTAGATTGAATAAAAAGATGGGCAAACGCCCATCTTTCATTCAAAACCATTTAAAACTTGGTAGAGGTCTCACCTCTACCAAGTTTATTTGTGTTCTAACATATGCAAGAAACTTTTGCGTAAATGATTTTTTTAGCATAAACTTGATTAGTATATAATGAGAACATATAGAGCAAGGTGGAGTGCCTTATGCGGAAGCAAAGCAGAAATAAAGGAATATCCAGATATAAAAATGATGGAAAGTTCAAAACGTTTCAAGATGAAATCGGGATTCATTTTAATGATGAAAAACTGTTAAAACAAGCTTTTACTCATTCATCCTATGTGAATGAGCATCGTCGGAAGCCTTATGAAGACAACGAACGCTTAGAATTTCTTGGAGATGCCGTCCTGGAATTAACGGTTTCTCAATTTCTTTTCAAGAAGTATCCAATGATGAGTGAAGGTGAACTTACGAAATTAAGGGCAGCCATAGTATGTGAGCCGTCCTTGGTGAAATTCTCGATCGAACTGAATTTCGGAGAGCTCATCTTACTTGGTAAAGGAGAAGAAATGACAGGTGGTCGAGAAAGACCAGCACTACTCGCAGATGTCTTTGAGGCGTTTATCGGAGCGGTATATTTGGATCAAGGGTTAGATACAGTCATTTCAATCCTTGAAAAAGTTGTCTATCCAAAGATCAATGTCGGTGCTTTTTCTCATGTGATGGATTATAAGAGCCAGCTGCAAGAACTAGTTCAGCGAGGCAGTGCAGGAATGATTGAATACAGCATTCTTGAAGAAAGCGGGCCTGCCCATAACCGTCAGTTCATTTCCCGTGTCAGCTTAAATGACGATGAATTAGGTATTGGAAAAGGCCGATCTAAGAAAGAAGCCGAACAACAAGCCGCACAGAAGGCTCTTGAGAAGCTAAAACAAAAGCTAGACGCTAAATAGGGGGAAAGAAGATGTTCCTCAAACAACTAGAAGTAATGGGGTTTAAATCTTTTGCAGAAAGAATATCCGTGGAATTTGTACCGGGTGTTACTGCTGTTGTTGGACCAAACGGCAGTGGGAAAAGCAATATTATCGACGCGATCCGCTGGGTGCTTGGCGAACAGTCTGCCAAAAGTCTTCGTGGATCGAAGATGGAAGATGTTATATTTGCCGGCAGTGATTCAAGAAAAGCCCTTAACATAGCAGAGGTTACACTCGTATTGGATAATCAAGACGGAGCACTTCCGATTGATTACAGTGAAATCAGTGTCACTAGACGAGTGTACCGTTCAGGGGATAGTGAGTATTTTCTCAATAAACAGCCTTGTCGACTGAAAGACATTATTGAATTATTTATGGATTCAGGCTTGGGGAAAGAAGCATTCTCCATCATCAGTCAGGGGAAAGTGGAAGAAATCCTTAATAGTAAGCCTGAAGAACGACGAACCATTTTCGAAGAGGCAGCTGGCGTATTGAAGTATAAATCTCGCAAAAAAAAGGCTGAAAATAAGTTATTCGAAACACAGGAAAACCTAAATCGAGTGAATGACATTCTTCATGAGCTGGAAGGGCAAGTAGAACCCCTTAAAATCCAAGCTTCGATGGCACGTGATTATTTAGAGAAAAAAGAAGAGCTGGAGAAGTTCGAGGTTGCCTTGACGGTCTATGATATTGAGGATTTACATAAGCAATGGGAAAAGCTCAGTGAAGAATTCGAAAAACATGGAAAAGAAGAACAGGCACTTTCCACGCGTATACAAAAGAAAGAAGCGATTCTAACCCAAACCCGGGATAAAATTGCAGCTCTTGATGAGTCGATTTCAAATCTTCAGGAAGTGCTCCTGGCAACAAGTGAAGAATTGGAGAAACTTGAGGGCAGGAAGCAAGTATTAGTGGAACGGAAGAAAAATTCGTCTTCCAACGAATCTCAATTAAAGCATTCGATAGAAGAAGCCAAGGAGCAAATTCAACAACTGATTTCTGAAAAAGAAAAAGCAGAAATGGAATTCAAGTCTATTGATTCAGGTGTTAAGGAACTAAAAGAACTGCTTTCAACGAAACAGAATCAATTTAAGCATTATAATGAGAATATTGAAGATGTAATAGAATCCTTCAAAAGCGATTACATTGAGAAGCTGAATCAGCAGGCGTCAGCTAAAAATGAAATTCAGTACCTTGAGCAACAACTGGAGCAGCAATCTAACCGAAGCGGCCGATTAGAAGCAGAGAATGAAAAATATGTCATCCAGCGCGATGAATTGCAATTGGGTCACAAAAAACTTTCGAAAGAGCTGCAAGCACAAAAAGAGGTAATCGATGAGCACATATTCTTCTATCGAGAGGAACAGAAAAAGCTTGAATCGGTTAAAGAAAAATATGAAAAGCAAGAAAAAACCCTTTATCAAGCTTTCCAATTTCTGCAACAAGCAAAATCACGTAAAGAAATGCTTGAGGAAATGGAAGAAGATTATACAGGTTTCTTCCAAGGCGTAAAAGAAGTCTTGAAAGAACGTGACGGTCTGTTAACAGGTGTTCAAGGAGCTGTTGCGGAACTGATTACTGTACCTAAATCATATGAAACTGCTATGGAAACTGCTCTGGCAGCCTCCATGCAGCATATCGTGGTCGACACTGAAGAAGATGGCCGAAAAGCCATTGCTTTCTTAAAGAAGAATCAATATGGCCGTGCTACTTTCTTACCGATGAACGTGATCAAAGGGAAATCGATACCTGATAGTCAAAAAAACATGCTGAAGGGTCATTCATCCTTTATTGGGGTTGGAACCGACCTCCTGAATTATGATCAGCGCTTCCAAATGGTGATCTCCAACCTGGTTGGAAATGTAATCATCACAAAAGATTTAAAGGGAGCTAATGAAATCGCGAAGCTTGTACAATATCGCTATCGTCTTGTAACACTGGATGGGGATGTTGTTAATCCCGGTGGATCCATGTCAGGTGGTGCGATGAAGCAGAAAAAAAATTCTCTTCTTTCCAGAAAAGGTGAGCTTGAAGAAATGAAAGCGAAGCTTTCTTCAATGGAAACTCAGACTGAACAGCTTCAATCTCAAGTCAAATCACTCAAAGAAGAGAGCAGTTTCAGAGAAAAGAAGCTGGAAGAAATGAGAGTGAAGGGAGAGCGTCTGAGACTCAAGGAGCAAGAACTGCTTTCCCAACTTCGTGAAAATGAATTATCCCAACAGAATCTGGATGAAAGGCTTTCCCTATACGACTTGGAGAAAAAAGACTTTACGTCGGTTAAAGAAAAGCATGATTCCAGGACGAAGGAATTAAGGGAGTCCCTCAATGAGATAGGGCAAGAGATTACAAAACTCGATCAAAAGATCAGCGAGCTTACTCTCCAGAAGAATAGTGAACGAACATCCAAGGACGCTTTATTGAACGAAATAAGTGATATTAAGGCGAATCTGGCCGCGCGAAATGAGCAACTGGTTAATAGTCGTAATCAGTTAAATCGTGTGCGGGAAACAATCGTCGAAACTAACAAGCGAAAAGATACTTTGCAGGATGATTTAGAATGGCTGCAGACAGAAATGAAGGATAACTTTTCAGGTGAGGAGCAGCTCGGGAAGAAGGCAGAAGAATGTGCCGTCCAAAAAGCTGAAACTTCTAACCTGATCTCTTTGCGTCGTGAAGAGCGTTTGAATCTTCAAAATAGGGTTGAAGATGAGGAACTTGAGTTAAAAGAATTAAAGCGTCAGCATAAAGGATTGGTTGGAGCTTTGAGGGACGAGGAAGTAAAGATCAATCGTCTTGATGTTGAACTTGAAAATAGACTTGATCATTTACGTGATGAGTATATGCTTTCATTTGAAGCGGCTAAGTCCGACTACCCATTGACGATCGAGGTTGAAGAAGCAAGAAAGAAAGTGAAACTTGTGAAATTGGCCTTAGAAGAGCTGGGGACCGTCAATCTCGGTGCCATAGATGAATATGAACGAGTAAAAGAACGGTACGAATTTTTAGTTGATCAAAAGAATGATTTAACTGAAGCGAAGGACACACTATATCTAGTCATTAATGAAATGGATACAGAAATGATCAAGCGTTTTGATCAAACCTTTACGGCCATTCAAGTGGAATTTGAAGGTGTATTTAAAGCCTTGTTTGGTGGTGGACGAGCTCAGTTAAAGCTGACAGATCCATCAGATCTTCTTCATACCGGGGTGGATATAGTGGCGCAACCACCTGGGAAGAAGCTGCAGAACCTGGGCCTCATGTCGGGCGGGGAGAGGGCCTTAACGGCCATTGCACTCCTATTTTCAATCCTGAAGATTCGGCCTGTGCCATTTTGTATATTGGATGAGGTTGAGGCAGCCCTTGATGAAGCAAATGTGCAGAGGTTCAGCCAATATTTAAAGAAATTCAGTGACGAAACGCAATTCATCGTCATCACTCATCGAAAGGGTACCATGGAGGAAGCCCACGTACTATACGGTGTAACGATGCAGGAATCCGGTGTGTCCAAATTGGTATCAGTCAGACTACAGGAAACAAAGGAACTACTTGAAACTTAAATAAGGGTGTGGAAAAGTGAGTTTTTTTAAGAAGCTTAAAGATAAATTTACACAGTCGAGTGATAATGTATCAGAAAAATTTAAAGATGGGTTAAGTAAAACAAGAAACAACTTCACATCAAAGGTGAATGACCTGGTGGCCAGATACCGCAAAGTCGATGAAGAGTTCTTTGAAGAGCTGGAAGAGATCCTGATCGGAGCGGATGTCGGCTTTGATACCGTCATGGAGCTGATTGACGAACTGAAGCTTGAAGTGAAGCGAAAGAATATTCAAGACACGGAAGGTGTCCAATCTGTCATCTCAGAGAAGCTCGTAGAAATCTACCAGGGGGATCGTGATGAAGACAGCAGTCTGAACATTCAAGACAATGAGTTAACGGTTTTATTATTCGTTGGAGTGAACGGTGTCGGAAAGACGACGACCATCGGAAAAATGGCTCATATGTTCAAGGAACAGGGTAAGAATGTCGTTCTTGCAGCAGGAGACACATTCCGTGCAGGAGCGATCGAACAGCTTGAAGTTTGGGGGGAACGTGTCGGGGTTCCGGTCATTAAACAAGCTGCGGGAAGCGATCCGGCGGCAGTTATGTTTGATGCAGTCCAATCGGCCAAAGCGAAAAAAGCAGACATATTAATATGTGACACTGCAGGAAGGTTGCAAAATAAAGTGAACCTTATGAAAGAGCTTGAAAAAGTGAAGCGAGTGATTGAAAGAGAAATTCCGGGTGCTCCTCACGAAGTATTGCTCGTTCTTGACGCAACCACAGGCCAAAATGCCATGGTACAGGCGAAGACCTTCAAAGAAGCGACAAACGTCTCAGGAATCGTCCTGACGAAGCTTGATGGTACAGCCAAAGGTGGAATCGTCCTGGCAATCAGAAACGAACTCGAAATCCCTGTTAAATTTGTAGGACTAGGCGAAAAAATGGACGACCTTCAGCCGTTTGACGCAGAAAAGTATGTATACGGCTTGTTCTCAAACCTTGTTGATAAAGAAGAAGAATAGATCTAAGGATCGATAGAGTAGCCTGATGATAGACTATAAGAAGTGGTCTTGCAGGTTACTCTTCTTTTGTTTAGGCAATCAGTTTGTTATTTTAGGTTTTCCCTATGAAAAATCCATAAGTATCCTTGACAAACACCTGTAAAGACTGTATTCTTCATATGTAAAGGTTTTTCACTTAACAAGGAGGGATATCCGTGCTGGAGAAAACAACCAGAATGAATTATCTCTACGATTTTTATCAATCTTTGTTAACTCCTAAGCAAAGAAGCTATATGTCCCTCTATTATCTGGATGATTTCTCTCTAGGGGAAATTGCTGAAGAGTATAATGTTAGTCGTCAAGCAGTGTATGATAACATTAAACGAACAGAGGCCATGATCGAGGAGTACGAAGAAAAGCTTTTATTATTTAAAAAATTTCAAGAACGCAACGAGATTCTTGATCAACTCAGACAAAAAATAGAAGAACCATCAATCGATTCTTCTCATTGTTTAAAACTCATTGATGATCTTGAAATATTGGATTAGGAGGCGGCATGAATGGCATTTGAAGGATTAGCCGACCGACTGCAAGGTACAATACAAAAAATCCGTGGTAAAGGAAAGATTTCAGAAGCGGATGTTAAAGAAATGATGCGTGAAGTTCGTCTTGCTCTTCTAGAAGCAGACGTTAATTTTAAAGTGGTGAAGCAATTCGTCAAGAAAGTGAGTGAACGGGCTGTCGGACAGGAAGTCATGAAAAGTCTTACACCTGGACAACAAGTCATTAAAGTTGTTCAAGAAGAGCTTACAAACTTGATGGGTGGCGAACAAAGTCAGATTGCCGTCGCTAAACGTCCCCCGACTGTCATTATGATGGTCGGTTTACAAGGTGCAGGTAAAACGACGACCACTGGTAAGCTTGCGAATCTGCTTCGAAAGAAACATAACCGCAAACCCCTATTAGTGGCTGCCGATATTTATCGTCCCGCTGCGATCAAGCAGTTAGAAACCATCGGGAAGCAATTAAGTCTTCCGGTCTTTTCAATGGGTGATCAGGTCAGTCCGGTGGAAATTGCGAAAAAAGCCATCGAAAAGGCAAAAGATGAACATCACGACTATGTTCTGATTGATACAGCAGGTCGACTTCACATTGATGAAACCCTGATGGGAGAGTTGAAAGAAATCAAAGAACTCTCAAATCCAGATGAAATTTTCCTCGTTGTGGATGCCATGACCGGTCAAGATGCGGTCAATGTCGCTCAAAGCTTCAATGATGCCCTTGGTATATCCGGTGTTGTTCTGACAAAACTTGATGGTGATACTCGAGGCGGGGCGGCATTATCCATCCGTTCAGTCACTGAAAAACCAATTAAATTTGTTGGGATGGGTGAAAAGATGGATGCTTTGGAAGCATTCCATCCTGAACGTATGGCGTCGAGGATTCTCGGTATGGGAGATGTATTATCCCTTATCGAAAAGGCTCAGGCCAATGTGGATGAAGAGAAGGCCAAAGAACTGGAACAAAAAATGCGCACCATGTCTTTCACATTTGATGATTTCCTTGAGCAATTAGGTCAAGTAAGGCAAATGGGTCCACTTGATGAGTTACTCAAAATGATGCCGGGGGCAAACAAAATGAAGGGTCTGGATAAGCTTCAAGTCGATGAGAAGCAGATCAGCCATGTAGAGGCGATCATTCAATCTATGACTGGTGATGAGAAAGTTCATCCGGAAACCATTAATGCTTCCCGTCGTAAACGGATTGCCAAAGGAAGTGGAACATCCATTCAAGAGGTGAACCGGCTTCTGAAACAATTCGAGGATATGAAGAAAATGATGAAACAGATGAGCGGCATGCAAGGAAAAGGCAAGAAAAAAGGAATGAAATTCCCATTTATGTAAGCAATTCGTTCTAATTTTCATAAGAAAAATAGAACTGTTAAGAAAAAACACTTTACAAACAAAATACACATTTGATATTATACTAACTTGTGTGAAACTATTCGGAGGTGCTTTAATTATGGCAGTAAAAATCAGATTAAAACGTATGGGAGCAAAAAAGTCTCCTTTCTATCGTATCGTAGTTGCAGATTCTCGTTCACCACGTGATGGACGTCAAATCGAAACAGTTGGAACGTACAACCCGGTTGCTAAACCAGCTGAAGTGAAAATCGATGAAGAGTTAGCTCTTAAATGGTTATCTAATGGTGCTAAACCATCTGACACAGTTCGTAACCTATTCTCAAAACAAGGCATTATGGAAAAATTCCACAATGCTAAAAACAGCAAGTAATCGATTAGATGGATGAAAGATCTTATTCTAACGATTGTGAAACCCTTAGTTGACCATCCTGACGCGGTCCACATCGATTTGGATGAAGGAACGAACGGCATAACGTATAAGTTATCTGTTCATCCCGAGGACATGGGGAAGGTTATTGGGAAACAAGGGAGAGTAGCTAAATCGATTCGAACTGTGGTATACGCTGCAGCAGGATCTTCACAACAGAAGAAAATCTTTTTAGAGATAGTGGAGTAAGGTAGCTTTCATCAGCTGCCTTCTCATGAGGCATTAGACCTTCAACACTTGCTCTTTTAGAACCAGGGGACTGACCCACAAGGTTACTATATAGCCTTAAGACGTCAGTCCCCTTTTTCATAGGGGTAGACTGTTTTATCTGAAGAAAGACCTGCACAATCCAACACTCCCCCAAGAGGACACCCTGAGGATTCAATACGACAGAGTGGGGTGAATAGAAGGAGGAGGAAGAGCTTTGAATGTGATACATACGATTACGATTAAACAGGTGCTGACAGAAAATAGTAAGGATTTGTTGATGAAACGGTATGAAAATCAAAAGTTTCATTTAGCCAAGGAATGTGACCAGTTACAGTTTGAAATGAAAAAGATTGAACGAGGGAAGAAATACCCGTCACATAAATTAAGTCAGCATTTTGAAAGAGAATTGAATGAACGGGCTGAAAAGATCAAGCTCTTGGAATTCCAAATCGAACAGTTAAATATCTTGCCTATCGGGAGCGAACTCAAGGAAAGGGAAGTCCAAGGTATGATGGACATTCAAGTTGGTGACAATTGGGAAGAGGAAACACTTTCGAAGACGATTGTAATAGAAGATGGTATTGTGAAAGAAATTCGTTAATGCAAGAGGTGAAAGCTATGGAAAAGTGGTTTAAAGTAGGGAAGATCGTCAACACCCACGGAGTTAAAGGAGAGGTAAAGATCGTTTCGACTACCGATTTCCCGGAAGAACGCTATCAAAAGGGGAACACACTTTATCTGTTTCAAGGTCAAAGTAGTGAACCGATCAGTCTCGTGATCAAATCTCATAGAAATCATAAGAGCTTCGATTTACTGACCTTTGAGGGATATGAAAATATTAATGAAGTTGAGAAATTTAAAGAAGGCATCCTGAAGGTTCAAGAAGACCAATTACAGGACCTTGAAGAAGGAGAATACTATTTCCATGAAATCGTCGGCTGTAAAGTCGTTACGACTGATGGGGAAGAACTGGGTACGATTAAAGAGATTCTGAGCCCCGGAGCGAATGACGTTTGGGTAGTGAAGGGTCAACGGGGAAAAGAACACCTAATCCCTTACATTGAGGATATTGTGAAAACCGTCGATATTGATAAGCAGCTCATCACGATTGAACCGATGGAAGGCTTATTATCATGATGAGAATCGATGTCCTATCTCTTTTCCCATCCATGTTTGAAGGAATCTTTGGTGAATCGATACTCAAGAAAGCCCATGAAAAAGAAGCTGTAAGCTATAATGTGATTAACTTCAGGGAATACGCAGACAATAAGCATAATCAAGTCGATGATTATCCGTATGGTGGAGGGGCAGGAATGGTTTTGAAGCCCCAGCCTATCTTCGATGCCGTCGACGCATTGAAGAGTGAACATCAATCAAAGCCGAGGGTCATCCTCATGTGTCCCCAAGGAGAACCTTATACTCAACAAAAGGCTGAGGAACTGGCGAAGGAAGATCATCTCGTATTTATATGTGGGCACTATGAGGGCTACGATGAGCGAATCAGGGAGCATGTTGTTACCGATGAAATCTCGATAGGAGACTATGTTTTAACTGGTGGAGAGCTTGGTGCCATGGTGGTCATAGATAGCGTAGTACGCCTGCTTCCTGGCGTGCTTGGGAATGTGGATTCTCCCATTCTGGATTCCTTCTCGTCAGGACTCCTTGAACATCCCCATTATACCCGTCCGTCCGACTTTAGGGGGATGAAGGTACCAGAGGAGCTCATCTCAGGGAATCATCGTCTGATAGATGAATGGAGAGAGAAAGAGAGTCTGAGAAGAACCTTTGAAAGAAGACCCGATCTATTAGAAAGCTATACGCTCACAGATCGACAAAAAGCATGGATAGAGGAATGGAGAAAGTCTAAATAGGCTATTGCATCCTGCCGGTCTGTGTGATATTATATTCTTTGTGGCTTGAGGGGTTATCTCCTGTTGCCATTGATCCCGATGTTCCGCTGCAATCTATCGCTTTTGTAAGAGCATCTGTTGGAAGGAGTTGAAAAAGATGCACAAATTAATCGAAGATATTACGAAAGAACAACTTCGCTCTGATCTACCATCTTTCCGTCCTGGTGATACAGTACGTGTACACGTTAACATCGTTGAGGGTACTCGTGAACGTATTCAGGTATACGAAGGAGTAGTAATCAAACGCCGCGGTGGCGGTATCAGCGAAACATTTACAGTTCGTAAAATTTCTTACGGTGTAGGTGTTGAACGTACTTTCCCAGTACACACACCAAAAATCGCTAAATTAGAAGTTATTCGTCGCGGTAAAGTCCGTCGTGCGAAACTTTATTACCTGCGTAACCTGCGTGGTAAAGCGGCACGTATTAAAGAAATTCGATAAGAACGTAAGAAAAGGAGCTTGGAGACAAGCTCCTTTTCCTTATTCTTTCAACTGCTTTTAGTGGACAATAAAAGTAAACGTCCGGCAGAATGCCTGAATTTTTAATGAACCCACCTTTTTTTAATGAGAAATACAAGAATTTCTAGTAGAATAGAAAAAGATAGAAAAATACATTGGGTGGTGGAGACGTGGTTAAAGAGAAAAATGAGTGGTGGGAGTGGATGAAGGCCCTGTTGATCGCAGTAGGTTTAGCTGCAATTATCAGATTCTTTTTATTTGCACCCATTGTTGTCGATGGATTATCAATGATGCCTACTTTACATAATGGAGATCGAATGATTGTAAGTAAATTAGGGGAGCCGGAGCGATTTGATATCGTCGTTTTCCATGCACCTGAACAAAAGGATTATATCAAACGCGTCATCGGGCTTCCAGGGGATAAAGTTGAGTATAAAAATGATACTTTATATATAAATGGAAAAGCGTATACTGAACCATATTTACAGGAATATAAAGATCAATTAAATGAAGGTGTATTAACAGAGGATTTCACTCTAAATGACATCATTGAAAAAGGGACAGTTCCTGAAGGGGAAATCTTTGTGATGGGTGACAATCGCCGTTTCAGCAAGGATAGCCGTCACATCGGTACAGTTCCATTAGAAGAAGTGATTGGCGACACAAAAGTGATCTATTGGCCTGTTAAAGATATAGGTTTCGTGAAATAATAGAAAAAAGTTGTTTGGAGGTGGTCATATGACAATACAATGGTTTCCAGGGCATATGGCTAAAGCTCGTAGACAAGTTACTGAGAAGTTAAAACTTGTAGACATTGTGATTGAATTAGTAGATGCGAGAATCCCGTTATCGTCAAGAAATCCAATGATTGAAGAAATTATTGGACAGAAGCCGCGTCTTGTTTTGTTAAACAAAGCAGATATGGCTGATACCAATAGAACGAACCAGTGGATTTCTTATTTTGAAGAGCAAGGAATAACAGCCCTTGCCGTAAATGCACAGGCTGGCAAAGGACTTCAAGTCATTGTTCAAGCGGCTAAAGAAATATTAAAAGAAAAGTTCGACCGTATGAAATCAAGGGGAATGAGACCTCGTGCCATAAGAGCCATGATTGTCGGTATTCCTAACGTAGGAAAATCTACTTTAATCAACCGGCTCGCTAAAAAAAATATAGCGAAAACAGGAAATACACCTGGAGTCACAAAAGCCCAGCAATGGATCAAAGTAGGGAAAGAGCTTGAACTACTCGACACCCCGGGTATTTTATGGCCTAAGTTTGAAGATCCTAAAGTGGGATATAAGCTTGCGTTGACCGGTGCCATTAAAGATACCATCCTGAATCTGCAGGATATCGCCGTTTATGGTTTGCGCTTTCTTGAAGAGCACTATCCAGAGCGATTAGAAGAACGCTACGGCCTTGAAGAAATACCTGAAGAAGTAGTGGATAGCTTCGATAAAATTGGAGCTAAAAGAGGTTGTCTGATGGCAGGTGGAGAAGTGAATTATGACAAGACTTCTGAAATTATCGTCCGTGACATCCGAAATGTACAATTAGGCCCCATGACGTTTGATATCATTGGAGAGACTGAGGACGAAAGCGAATAAAAGAAGAGGCTGTAAAAAGAGGGAAACTCTTTTACGCAGCCTCTTTATTTATGTAAGGTACGTCCGATATATAGGAGGGACAATGTGACAACAGTACATATGACCATAAAAGAAATAAAAGAAATCATCAAATCCGTTCCGGCTCAAGATCCAATCCTTGAAGATTTGAAGAAGGACGAAAGAATAGGTGTTCAAATACTATTACAACAGATTGAACGTGAGCGCATGAAACAAGAAATGGAAAAAAAAGAATTTGAAGTACTTACTCAATACGAAAGAGAACTTCGCCAAGAAGGATTCACACTTATTGCAGGGATCGACGAAGTAGGGAGAGGTCCTTTAGCAGGTCCTGTGGTAGCGGCTGCTGTCATTCTGCCTCATGACTTCTATTTGGCGGGATTAAATGATAGCAAGAAGATAACAGAAGCAAGAAGAGAAGATTTCTATGAATACATCAAGGAACACGCAACTTCTATTGGAGTAGGGATGGTGCATGCGGATGAAATCGATTCAATAAATATTTATGAGGCTACGAAGAAGGCAATGAATGAAGCGATTGTCAGCCTGCATGTACAGCCTGAGTATTTACTGATCGATGCGATGAAAATTCAATCACCATTTCCCAGTCAGTCGATCATTAAAGGGGACGCCAAAAGTATATCCATTGCAGCAGCGTCCATTATTGCCAAGGTAACACGTGACCGACTGATGAAGGACTATGCCCGTAGCTATCCTGGGTACGCGTTTGAGAAGAATGCAGGATATGGAACAAAGGATCATTTACTTGGATTAGAGAAATTTGGCGTTACGCCCATACATCGAAAGAGCTTTGCACCGGTGAAGGAGAAGCTATAGCCTGGAATCCGGGTGAACTGCACTTACTAATGGTATAACAACCTAAAAAGGGTATGATTCACATTGAACGAATTCGTTATGGAGCTGATGAAAAAGAGCATTCCCATAAAAAAAGAACTGTTGTTATTCGCTGAAAAGCATCTGAATGGGAAAGATTCACCCGAAAATGTGAAGGCTCTGATAGAAATGGCTAAGAGGAACATGCCCCTTTCTGGCAGGTCTCATTGAGACGGAAGCTTCAACAGGAAGTTTTGTATCTTTGTTAAACCAGCTTGCTTCAAAGTTAAGCGGAACGGGAAGGGATAATTCCTTTGCCAATCTAATATACTTCAAAGTCACCAAACGGCATGAGCACGCATTAGAATCGTAAATTATATTTTTTAAGAATAATAATTTTAGGGATAATCCCTTTAAAAACAATGGAACATATGGAGTAATACTACTATTCTAAGTTCAGAATTTTAAAATTAATATAATATTTTTAGCATAATGGTAGACAGATATACTGTCATTTTATACAATGAAAGCGCAGTCTATTTTTTGAAGAGTTTGATAGGAGGATGAAAAATGAATATCCATGAATATCAAGGTAAAGAAATCCTCAGAAATTACGGGGTATCCGTACCAAATGGTAAAGTGGCATTTACAGCTGAAGAGGCAGTAGAAGCGGCGAAGACATTAGATTCCAGCGTGTATGTAGTGAAAGCCCAAATCCATGCAGGTGGTCGAGGTAAAGCTGGCGGAGTTAAAATCGCTAAAAGCCTGGACGAAGTGCGTACATATGCAGATGAGTTAATCGGTAAAACTTTAGTAACTCACCAAACAGGTCCTGAAGGTAAGGAAGTAAAGCGCTTACTTATTGAAGAAGGCTGTGATATTAAGAAAGAATACTACGTAGGTCTGGTACTCGACCGCGCGACTTCCCAAGTTGTCCTGATGGCTTCTGAAGAAGGCGGAACAGAAATCGAAGAAGTAGCAGAAAAAACACCGGAAAAAATCTTTAAAGAGTATATTGATCCAGTTGTTGGATTAACAGGTTTCCAAGCGAGACGTATTGCATTCAATATCAATATTCCTCAAAACCTTGTTGGAAAAGCAGCTAAGTTCATGATGGGTCTATACAACGTGTACGTTCAAAAGGATGCTTCTATTGTTGAAATCAATCCTTTAGTTGTAACAGGTGATGGTGACGTAATGGCATTGGATGCGAAGTTCAACTTTGATTCAAATGCATTATATCGTCAAAAAGATGTGGTTGAATTACGCGATCTTGAAGAAGAAGATGCAAAAGAAATCGAAGCTTCTAAATATGACTTAAGCTATATTTCCCTGGACGGAAATATCGGTTGCATGGTAAATGGCGCTGGTCTTGCCATGGCAACGATGGACATCGTGAAGCATTACGGCGGAGATCCCGCTAACTTCCTTGATGTTGGGGGCGGTGCCACAGCGGAAAAGGTAACAGAAGCATTTAAAATCATTCTTTCTGATGAAAACGTTAAAGGTATTTTCGTCAATATCTTCGGTGGAATCATGAAATGTGATGTTATTGCAACAGGTGTTGTAGAAGCAGCTAAGCAAATCGGTCTTCAAGTTCCACTTGTGGTTCGTCTTGAAGGTACAAATGTTGACTTAGGGAAAGAAATCCTTAATAAATCTGGATTGAATATCATTGCAGCTGAATCTATGGCGGACGGCGCACAAAAAATCGTTGAGCAAGTAGGCTGAGAAAGGCGGGGGACTAATGAGCGTATTTATTAATAAAGATACCAAGGTTGTTGTACAAGGGATTACAGGATCAACAGCTCTTTTCCATACGAAGCAAATGCTTGAATACGGTACACAAATCGTGGCAGGTGTAACACCTGGAAAAGGCGGAACTGAGGTTGAAGGCGTACCAGTTTTCAATACAGTTGAAGAAGCAAAGAAAGCGACTGGCGTAAATGCATCCGTCATTTATGTTCCTGCTCCGTTTGCAGCAGATGCAATCATGGAAGCGGTAGATGCCGAGCTTGATTTGGCAATCTGTATTACTGAACATATCCCGGTATTGGATATGGTGAAGGTCAAGCGTTATATGGAAGGCAAGAAAACTCGCCTTGTAGGACCGAACTGTCCAGGAGTCATCACTCCTGAAGAGTGTAAAATCGGGATCATGCCTGGTTACATCCATACGAAAGGTCATGTAGGGGTTGTTTCACGTTCTGGTACACTTACGTATGAAGCGGTTCACCAGCTTTCACAAGCGGGAATCGGTCAATCAACGGCAGTCGGTATCGGGGGAGACCCTGTGAACGGAACAGACTTTATCGATGTATTGAAAGCATTCAATGAAGATGAAGACACGTATGCCGTCATCATGATTGGTGAAATCGGCGGTACTGCAGAAGAAGAAGCTGCTGAATGGGTCAAAGCCAACATGACGAAGCCTGTAGTAGGATTCATTGGAGGGCGTACAGCACCTCCAGGGAAGCGTATGGGCCATGCCGGTGCGATTATTTCAGGTGGTAAAGGTACAGCTGATGAGAAGATTCGCGTTATGAATGAATGCGGAATTCAAGTTGCCCCTACACCTTCAGACATGGGTGAAACATTAATTAAGGTTCTGAAAGAAGAAGGAATCTTGGATAAATGTAAAACTCATTAATCATTTATTGAGACTGATGGCATTCAAGCTATCAGTCTCAGTTTTATCTTCTCTATTAACAATATTCAGGAGGTAATAAATGAAAGAACGTCGTCATATTCTATTTCATATTCATCATTGTCGGGGAATTGGACTGAAAGGAACAAAAAGATTACTAGAATCGCTCGAGAAATTACACACTATCTTTGATTTATCCCCTTCCGTGCTTCAACGGTTAACCTTTTCTACCACAACCAATTCAGAACTCTTCTATAAAGATCTTCATTCATTTGATTCAGAACGATATAAAAAGCTTTATGCAGAAAACGAGATTGATTGGATCACAATTGAGGACGAAGATTATCCTTCTTTACTGCGAAACGTATATGATCCCCCATTTCTTCTATTTTTAAAAGGAAACAGGAATCTCCTTCATGCCCCAAGGAAACTGGCCATTATTGGCTCGAGGAAGTCCACCCCTTATACTGAAAGAGTTCTTCATGATTTGATTCCACAGCTGGTTAAGAAAGAGATACTCATTGTAAGTGGATTGGCACAAGGTGCAGATACGGTCGCACATAAAGAAACGATCCAATCTGGCGGGAATACGATAGGTGTCCTTGGTGGAGGGTTCAATCATATTTATCCAAAGCAAAATGAAGGCTTGGCCCATCGTATGATGAACCATCATCTTTTACTTTCTGAATATCCCCCTTATATTAAACCTGAAAAATGGCAATTCCCGTTCAGAAATAGAATTATCAGTGGTCTTTCCCAGGCAGTACTTGTAACCGAGGCCATGAAGAAGAGCGGTACATTCATTACAGCTGATTATGCCTTAAGTGAAGGAAGAGAAGTCTTCTGTATACCAGGCTCCATCTATGAGCCATTAGCTGAAGGGACAAACAGCTTAATTCAAGAGGGAGCAAAAATGGTCTTATCAATAGAAGATATATTTTCAGAACTGGGAGTATAAAGTCAGAACATATGATATAGAATCTTTTAATAAAGTAGGATTTCCCCTGTGAATGTTGAATAATTACAAGTAATTTATACAAAATGGTTGCAATTATTGTGAAACTGTTATACATTTTGCAACAGGTATCTAAAACTATATATAAGAGTAAGAAATCGTTAAAAGTAGTAATTCTCTACACTGAAATGAATTCTATACCTATGTGAATGTTAGTGTAAACGTTTCCGTTTCGCTGGTTTATTTATCATTCCAAGGTGCTATAAACAGTGATTATTTTCCTCTTTAAGGAGGCTTATTGGATGGCAGATTATTTAGTAATAGTGGAATCGCCGGCTAAGGCGAAAACAATTGAACGTTATTTAGGAAAGAAATATAAGGTCAGGGCATCAATGGGACACGTCAGAGACTTACCGAAAAGTCAAATGGGCGTGGATGTTGAAAATGAATTTGAACCGAAATATATAACGATACGTGGTAAAGGCCCTGTATTAAAAGAACTGAAAACCGCAGCAAAAAAAGTGAAGAAAATCTTCCTTGCGGCTGACCCCGACAGAGAAGGGGAAGCCATTGCATGGCATCTGGCTCACAGCCTTGATATGGACACGACTTCCGAGTGCCGGGTTGTATTCAATGAAATCACGAAGGATGCAATTAAAGAATCATTTAAGCATCCACGAGCAATTAATATGGATTTAGTCGATGCACAGCAGGCACGAAGAATTTTAGATCGATTAGTGGGGTATAACATCAGCCCTCTCCTTTGGAAAAAGGTTAAAAAAGGTCTAAGTGCAGGAAGAGTACAATCCGTCGCTGTACGATTGATCATTGACCGTGAAAATGAAATCAAGAGCTTCACCCCAGAAGAGTACTGGTCGATAGAAGCTGAATTCACCAAAGGAAACGATACATTCCAGGCATCCTTTTACGGTATGGACGGTAAGAAGGTTGAACTGAAGACAGAAGAAGATGTGAAAGAAGTACTTGGTAAAGTAAAAGGGAAGTCCTTTGAAATTAACAAAGTAACAAAAAAGGAAAGAAAACGGAATCCTGCTCCTCCATTTACAACTTCTTCTCTGCAGCAGGAAGCAGCAAGGAAATTAAACTTCCGTGCAAAGAAAACGATGATGCTCGCCCAGCAATTATATGAAGGAATTGAGATGGGTAAAGAAGGTACCGTTGGTTTTATTACTTATATGAGAACAGACTCCACACGTATTTCTGAAGTGGCTCAAAAAGAAGCGAACGAATACATCGTTAATAAATATGGAAATGATTTTGTTAAGCAGACTGAGCGTAAAGAGAAAAAACAACAAAAGTCTCAAGATGCCCATGAAGCCATTCGTCCAACCAGTACTTTGAGGGACCCGGCTTCTGTGAAAGAATATCTTTCAAGAGATCAATACCGACTTTATAAATTGATCTGGGAACGATTCGTGGCAAGCGAAATGTCCCCGGCAATCATGGATACGATGAGCGTTGATATTGTAAATGGTTCAGTAATGTTTAGAGCAACCGGCTCTAAAGTGAAGTTCCCGGGCTTTATGAAAGTCTACGTTGAAGGATCCGATGATCAGAAAGAAGAAAAAGACAATCTCCTTCCAGCTTTGGAAGAAAACGATAAAGTTAAAAGTGAAAGCATTGATCCCAATCAGCATTTCACTCAACCACCACCAAGGTATACAGAAGCAAGGCTGGTTAAAACGCTGGAAGAACTGGGTATTGGCCGTCCTTCCACCTATGCCCCCACCCTGGATACGATTCAACGAAGAGGCTATGTAACACTTGATAATAAGCGTTTCATTCCAACTGAGCTGGGTGAAATCGTCTTGGAATTAGTGAGAGAGTTCTTCCCGGAGATCATTGATGTCGAGTTTACGGCAAACATGGAACGCAGTCTTGATGATATTGAAGACGGCAATGTAAAATGGGAAAGTATCATCGATCGTTTTTATAAGGATTTTGAAAAGCATTTGGAAAAAGCGGAAAATGAGATGGAAAAAATCGAAATCCGCGATGAACCTGCCGGTGAAGATTGTGAAGAATGTGGACATCAAATGGTATTCAAAATGGGGCGATACGGTAAATTCATGGCATGTAGTAACTTTCCTGATTGTAGAAATACAAAGCCGATCGTCAAGGAAATCGGTGTGAAATGTCCTAAATGTGAAAAAGGGAATATCATCGAACGAAAAAGCAAGAAAAAGCGTATTTTCTACGGTTGTGATCAGTATCCTGAATGTGACTTCTTGTCTTGGGATAAACCGATTGAAAGAAAGTGTCCGAAGTGTTCAGAATTACTAGTAGAGAAAAAGCTTAAAAAAGGTAATCAAATTCAATGTACGAATTGTGATTACAAAGAAGAACCGCAAAAGTAGTATAAGTATTCTGTTCATCTGGGATTGAAAGCCTGCGTTATCAGTAAATGTTAACAAAGCCAATAAAAAAACGATTGATTGTTGAACAATGAACTTATACAATGTAACGAGGGACTGTCCCAACAGGTGATTTCTCTATTACCTAATGGGTCAGCCCTTTTCTGTTTGCATTAATCATTTGTAATGAACTATACCAATTCTTAATATGCTTTTCTCTTTTTTCTCATTGTCCTTTGGTGTACAATGCAGAATGGATAAGTTAAAGGGACGATTCACAGGGGGTCTATATAGATGCTAGTAAATGTCATCGGAGCAGGGTTAGCGGGAAGTGAAGCTGCTTGGCAGATTGCCAAGAGGGGAATAAAGGTAAACCTTTATGAAATGAGACCGGTCCGCCAGACACCTGCCCATCATACAGATAAATTTGCAGAGCTTGTGTGCAGCAACTCACTTAGAGCAAATACATTAACCAATGCCGTTGGGGTATTGAAAGAAGAAATGCGTCAATTAGATTCGGTCATTATGTCAGCAGCTGATGCTTGTTCAGTTCCGGCGGGAGGAGCTTTAGCAGTCGATCGCCATGAATTTGCGGGTCATGTTACTGAGAAAGTGAAAAATCACCCGAATGTCACAGTATTCAATGAAGAAGTCACGGATCTTCCTGAAGGAATTACGATTGTAGCCACAGGACCGCTTACAAGTGAGAATCTTTCTGAAAAAATAAGAAAAGTAACGGGTGAAGAGCATTTATATTTCTATGATGCAGCTGCTCCCATCATTGAGAAGGACTCCATTGATATGGACAAAGTGTATTTGAAATCCCGATATGACAAAGGGGAAGCGGCATATTTAAATTGTCCAATGACAGAGAGTGAGTTCAATCGTTTTTATGAAGCTCTTATTTCAGCTGAAACAGTGCCTTTGAAAGAGTTTGAAAAAGAAATTTTCTTTGAAGGCTGCATGCCGATAGAAGTAATGGCTTCCCGGGGTAAGAAAACCATGTTATTCGGTCCTCTAAAGCCAGTGGGATTAGAAGACCCTAAAACAGGTAAACGACCCTATGCTGTTGTTCAGTTAAGACAAGATGATGCAGCAGGAACACTCTATAATATCGTAGGTTTCCAAACACATTTAAAGTGGGGACCGCAAAAAGAAGTACTCCAATTAATTCCGGGGCTTGAGAATGCAGATATTGTCCGTTATGGGGTCATGCACAGAAATACCTTCATCAACTCTCCCAATGTTCTAAAAGATACCTATCAACTAAAAGATCATGAGAACCTGTTTTTTGCTGGTCAAATGACAGGGGTGGAAGGTTATGTGGAATCCGCTGCCAGCGGGTTGATTGCCGGAATCAATGCTGCGAAAATGGCCATGGGTGAATCACCCCTGGTATTTCCGCATGAAACGGCGATTGGAAGCATGGCAAGGTATATAACCACTGCCAACAAGAACAACTTCCAGCCGATGAATGCTAATTTCGGTCTATTCCCTGACTTACCCAAAAAGGTAAAAGGCAAGAAAGAGCGAAATGAACAACACGCAAATCGGGCCTTGGAAACAATTCAGAACTTTGTGAAAAAAGTGTAAAATTCATTGCAAGGGCTGCTCGGTTGTGTTACTATTTAGTAGCCCTTGTGAGGTGTTAAAAATGAAAAATCAATTATATGAACAATTACAATCCTTTACTGAATATATACAAATGGAAAAGCATTATTCTGCTCACACTTTTGAACAATATCGTCATGATATTGAAGAGTTCTACGTATTTATGAAAGAACAAGGTTTAAGTTCATTAAAAGATGTCGAGTATTCTGATGCGAGACTTTTTTTAACCAAGCTGCATGAACATGGTTTAATGAGGTCCTCCATTTCAAGGAAGGTCTCCAGTTTAAGAAGTTTTTACCGCTATTTAAATCGGGAAAAACAGCTGACCGTTAACCCATTTTCTTTCGTGAATCTTCCTAAAAAAGAACAACGGTTGCCTAAATTTTTTTATGAAGAAGAAATACAAGCATTGTTGGAAGCTTGCGGTGGAGACACACTTTTAGACATCCGCAACCGAGCCATCTTCGAACTTTTATATGCAACAGGTATTCGCGTAAGTGAATGCACAAATATGCAACTGAAGGACGTAGATTTTGGGCTTTCTACAATCCTTGTGAAAGGTAAGGGTAACAAAGAAAGATATGTACCATTTGGCAGCTTTGCTCATGATGCTTTAGAACAATACATAACACAATCCCGACCCATGTTAATGAAGAATCAGACGCATACACATTTATTGGTCAATCATCGTGGCGGAGCATTAACCCAAAGAGGGATACGCCTTATCTTGAATAAGATTATCGAGAGGGCTTCCTTGACCGGAAAGATACACCCCCATATGCTAAGGCACACATTTGCAACTCATTTACTTAATAATGGTGCCGATCTAAGAACGGTTCAGGAACTTCTTGGACACTCTCAGTTATCATCGACTCAAGTATATACTCATGTTTCAAAGGACCAGTTGAGAAAAACGTATTTAGCACATCATCCACGTGCTTAGAAGAGTTGGAGGTCAGGATATGGAACAATTCCACGCAACCACTATTTTTGCAGTGCAACATAGAGGCAAATGTGCGATGTCTGGTGACGGACAGGTTACATTTGGCAATACAGTTGTGATGAAGCACACAGCAAAAAAAGTACGAAAGCTTTTTAATGGTAAAGTATTGGCAGGTTTTGCCGGATCTGTTGCCGATGCATTCACACTATCAGAAATGTTCGAAGGCAAACTCCAGGAATTTAACGGGAATCTTCCGAGAGCCGCAGTTGAGCTGGCTAAAGAGTGGAGAAGCGACAAGGTGTTAAGAAAGCTTGAAGCGATGTTGATTGTAATGGATGAAAATCACTTGCTTTTAATCTCTGGAACAGGTGAAGTGATTGAGCCGGATGATGGCATTTTAGCCATTGGATCAGGTGGGAATTATGCATTATCTGCTGGAAGAGCGTTAAAGCAATACGCAGGAGACCATTTATCTGCAAGGGAAATCGCTCAGTCTTCCTTACAGATCGCTGCAGATATATGTGTATATACAAATAACCAAATTATTGTTGAAGAGCTTTAAACATGGGGCATTAGTTTTTAATTTAATATTCTTTCACACTATATGGAAAGTAAGGAGTGTGCCATTTAATGAAGAGTACTGATCACTTAACTCCAAGGCAAATTGTTGAACGTCTGGATCAATATATTGTAGGACAAAAAGATGCAAAGAGAGCGGTCGCTGTTGCCTTACGAAACCGTTATCGTCGCAGCCTTCTTTCGGATGTATTAAAGGATGAAGTGATTCCAAAGAACATTTTAATGATGGGACCAACAGGTGTCGGAAAGACAGAGATTGCCAGAAGAATCGCGAAGCTTGTAAGAGCGCCTTTTGTAAAAGTGGAGGCTACAAAGTTTACTGAAGTAGGCTATGTTGGACGTGATGTGGAATCAATGGTAAGAGATTTAGTCGAAACGTCTGTCCGTCTTGTGAAAGAGGAGAAGATGGTAGGAGTTCGTGAAAGAGCTGCTGAAAACGCCAATCGACGCTTAGTCGAAATGGTTGTGCCATCAAAGAAAAAGTCATCTTCTTACAAAAACCCATTCGAAATGATTTTTGGTGGCAGTCAGACTCAGGGCACTTCGGAAGAAGAGGAAGAAAAGCAAGAAGAGAGTTCCCTTCAAGAGCAAAGACGAAGAATGGAAAAGAGGCTTCAAAATGGTGAGCTTGAAGAAGAGTACATCACCATTGAAGTGGAAGAGCAGCAGCCTTCCATGTTCGATATGCTCCAAGGCTCCGGTATGGAACAAATGGGTATGAACATGCAGGATGCCATGAGTAACTTCATGCCGAAGAAAAAGAAAAAACGAAAATTAAAGGTGAAAGAAGCGAGAGTCGTTCTTACAAATGAGGAAGCTCAAAAGCTCATTGATATGGACGAAGTGACCCAGGAAGCAATCGTGCGTGCAGAGCAATCAGGAATCATTTTTATCGATGAGATTGATAAAATTGCAAGCAAGGGCTCCGGTCAATCTTCGGCCGATGTTTCAAGAGAAGGGGTGCAGCGTGACATCCTTCCTGTTGTAGAAGGATCTACGGTGGTCACGAAGCATGGTTCCGTGAAAACAGATCACGTGCTTTTCATTGCCGCAGGTGCCTTTCACATGAGTAAACCATCGGATCTAATTCCGGAATTACAAGGCCGTTTTCCAATCAGAGTGGAACTACAGAAGCTTTCTACAGAAGACTTTGTACGTATACTTGTTGAACCTGATAACGCAATTATCAAACAATACATTGCTTTAATGGAAACAGAAGGTATACAAATTGAATTTTCTGACGATGCTATTCGTAGATTAGCTGAAATTGCATATGACGTAAATCAGAACACCGATAATATTGGAGCGAGAAGACTTCATACGATTATGGAAAAACTTCTCGAGGACTTGTCTTTTGAAGCTCCGGACATTACATTGGAAACGGTTAAAATCACACCTCAGTATGTAGACGATAAGTTAGGCGCAATATCCAAGGATAAGGATCTGAGTCAGTTTATTCTATAAGTTTTCACCTTCACTCTATTGGGTAAAGATAGATGAATTATTCACAATACTAAAATTAAATAATAGATACACTTAAGTTGTAGTAGGAGGAAATGAAATGAATTTATTAGGTAAAACAAGAACCATCAATGCTATGCTGCAAAAAGCAGCTGGTAAACCAGTTAACTTCAAAGAAATGTCAGAAACACTCAGCAAGGTCATTGAAGCAAATGTATTCGTTGTAAGTCGTCGAGGGAAATTACTTGGATACGCTATTAATCAGCAAATTGAAAACGAGCGCATGAAACAAATGCTTGCTGACCGTCAATTCCCTGAGGAGTATACTCAGAACCTGTTTAATGTTCAGGAAACATCTCCAAACCTGGATGTAAACAGTGAATATACTGCATTTCCTGTTGAAAACAGAGAATTCTTCAAAAATGGTTTAACAACTATCGTTCCCATTATCGGTGGGGGAGAAAGACTGGGTACATTAATTCTTGCTCGCCTGGAAGCAAGTTTCGAAGATGATGATCTCATCCTGGCTGAATATGGTGCAACAGTAGTCGGTATGGAAATTCTTCGCGAAAAAGCTGAAGAAATTGAAGTCGAAGCTAGAAGTAAAGCTGTCGTGCAAATGGCGATCAGTTCATTATCATACAGTGAGCTTGAAGCGATCGAGCATATCTTTGAAGAGTTAAATGGTAATGAAGGTCTTCTGGTTGCTTCCAAAATTGCAGATAGAGTGGGAATTACTCGTTCAGTAATCGTTAATGCCCTTCGTAAATTAGAAAGTGCCGGTGTCATTGAGTCTCGTTCCCTGGGAATGAAAGGTACCTACATTAAAGTCTTAAACAATAAGTTCTTAGTTGAGTTAGATAAGCTTCGTACAAATTAATCAATACAATGACAATGAATAAGCTGTTCCCTGATAATTGGGGAACAGCTTTTTTATTTGTCTTCCCTTATGCTTGTCGCCTCTGGGCGAAGCCCCTCCGCTTTTGTTTCATCCAGCTCCGGGGCTTAGAGGCTCGAGGTCATAAGCAAAGGAAACCAAAAAGGATAGAGCGCCTTTCCGGTTCCCTTTGCTTATGCTTGTCACCTCTAGGCGAAGCCCCTCCGCTTTTGTGGTACGAATGGACGGAAATATCAGATTGTTTAGTGAAAATAAGTCGAATGGACTATCGGTAATTATCCATTAGGTATTGTCATAAATGACATGAATAGTACAATAAAGTTACAGCAATGTTACGACTATTTTCGACAAAAGTACTTATAGAATAGTAAGAATGGATAATATGATTACTTTCACCTCTCTTTGCAGGTGTTATTTTCATGTACATTGAAAATGAACCAAACGGGTATGTAACATATATGTAATGAAACTAGAAAAAAAGCCTTTTAATTGTAAAAATATCCTTGGGAATTTAAGGGTTAAATATAGATTGAAAGTCACAAATTCTTTGAATATCGACCTCATTCATGAAAATTTACGGAATATTCATAGACACTAATCTTGCTAAACATTACAATAAATACTGTTGCATGCTAAATTTGTAAAAAATAGTAGTATCTTGTCAAAAAAACGGATAGAGGTGCCTAAAGTGAAAATATTTTCCAACACTTTCACAACTCTAGAAAGAGGACTTAATTACGCCTCATTAAATCAAAAAGTAATCTCTCAAAATATCGCAAATGTCGATACGCCAAATTATAAAGCAAAAAAAGTAGAATTTAAAACAATGTTAGATCAATCAATTCAACAACTGGATGCGAAAAGAACCGATCACCGGCATTTTTTATTTCATTCAAGCAGTCAACATCCAGCAGTTAAAACCAAGACAGCTTATCAATATAATCACAATGGAAATGGTGTGGATTTAGACCAGGAAATGTCAGAAATGGCTTCGAATCAAATCTATTTTAACGCCTTGACAGATCGGATAAATGGTAAGTTCAACAGTCTTCAGACGGTTGTAAGGGGAGGTAAATGATAATGGCGATATTTACTAGTATGAATACAACCGCTTCTGCCCTGACGGCTCAACGTTTAAGAATGGATGTCATTTCATCGAATATGGCGAATGTGGACACAACAAGAGGGAAAATGGTCAATGGGGAATGGCAGCCTTATAAGAGAAAATCTGTTGTAATGGCATCTAAGGAAAATCAATTTTCATCATTTTTAAACAATGCAATGAACACAAGAGACAAAAACAGTGTTGGCATCGGGGTAAAGGTTTCCAGAATCGAAGAAGATGATGAGACACCATTTAAAATGGTGTTCGATCCTGAACATCCGGATGCGAATGACGAGGGGTATGTGCAACTCCCCAACGTAGATCCATTAAGAGAAATGGTTGACCTTATATCGGCTACCCGTTCATATGAAGCAAACGTAACCGTATTTAATGCGAATAAAGCGATGTTAATGAAATCATTGGAAATCGGTAAATAGGGAAGAAGGTTCAGTTCTATGGCAATACATAATATTAATTCGATTAATTCTGGAGTTATAAGTCCGTCAATTGAAAAAAAATATATAACACCTTCAGAAGGTGCAGAGAATTTCAGTCAATTACTGAAAAATTCCATTGAAGAAGTGAATTCCATGCAAGTTCAATCAGATCAAATGACAGAGAAGCTTGTACGGGGTGAAAATGTTGATCTTCATCAAATGATGATCGCTTCACAAAAGGCCAGTATTACGCTCCAAACGACCATGGAAGTGCGAAACAAAGTAGTAGAAGCGTACCAAGAAATAATGAGGATGCCAATGTAGTAGGCTCATGGAGTCATGTACCGGAGGATTGTAATGAATGAATCGTTAAAGAAATATACAGAACAAATAACGTCTTTTTGGGCAAGGAAAACAAAAAAACAGAAGATAAGTATGAGTGTGATCTTCCTGATTATGGTCATTCTGATCAGTGTTGTAAGCTTCTTTGCAACAAGAACTTCGCTTGTGCCCCTTTACAGTAATCTATCACCATCAGAAACCGGGAACATTAAAGAAAATCTTGACGGTAGAGGGATACCATCGCAAATTTCCGATGGTGGATCAACCATCATGGTCCCTAAAGAACAAGTAGATACATTAAAGGTTGAGTTAGCGGCAGAAGGTATCCCTAACTCGGGCAGTATTGATTACTCCTTCTTCAGTCAAAATGCTGGATTTGGGATGACGGATAATGAATTTAATGTGTTAAAGCTGGATGCAATGCAAACAGAACTGGCTCAGCTCATGAAAGGGATCGAAGGAGTACAAGATGCAAAAGTCATGATTAACCTTCCTGAGAAGCAGGTTTTCTTGAATGATGATGTTCAGCAAGCTTCAGCGTCCATTGTATTAAATACAAATCCAGGTTTTACATTTGATCAAAAGCAGATTAAGTCCCTTTACCATCTGGTTTCGAAAAGTGTTCCTGATCTTCCTACTGAGAATATCGTCATCATGAATCAATTTTTTGAGTATTTCGATTTGGAATCCCAAAATAATTCCATGGGCGGAGGGAACTTTGCTCAACAGATGGATATTAAGAAAGAAATTGAACGTGACATACAACGTCAAGTTCAGAATATGCTCGGCACATTGATTGGATTTAACAAGGTGGTTGTATCCGTTACAACTGATATAGACTTTACCCAGGAAAATCGGGAAGAAAACCTTGTAATACCAGTGGATGAAGAAAATATGGAAGGAATTGCCGTGAGTGCACAGCGTATAACTGAAACTTTTTCTGGAGAGGGAGCAGGTCCTGAAGGGGTACCTTCAGCAGAAGATACAGATGATACACTAGATTCGAGTTCCTACCAAGAAGGAACTGAATCAAATGGTGATTATGAGCGAATGGAAGAAACGATCAACAATGAAGTCAATCGTATCCGTAAAGAAGTGGTAGAAAGCCCATACAAAATACGGGACCTTGGGATTCAGGTTATGGTGGAACCTCCAAATCCTGAAGAGGTAAATTCCCTTCCTCAAGATAGGGTGGATGATATCCGCCAAGTATTATCGACCATTGTACGAACGTCTATTGACAAGGAAGCTACCCCTGAATTAACAGACGAAGCAATAAAAGACAAAGTGATCGTCTCGGTTCAACCGTTTAATGGAAAAGTCAACTTGGTCTCTGAAGAGAAACCTGTTCTTCCTTGGTGGACTTATGCAGTCGGAGGGATACTTCTTGTTGTCATTCTACTATTAGTATTTTTCTTAATTCGTTCCAGAAAGAAAGAAATGATAGAAGAAAGGGCTTACGAAGAAAAAAGGGAGCCTGTCCATATCCCTGATATTGAGCCTAAAGAAGAAACAGAAGGATCCATTCGCCGGAAACAGCTTGAAAAGATGGCTAGAGAAAAGCCTGAAGAATTCGCAAAATTATTACGTACCTGGTTAGCAGAGGATTAGGAGGGGTGAACATGGTTAGAAGAGAGAAAGAATTAACGGGAAAACAAAAAGCAGCCATCCTCCTGATCTCTCTTGGTCCTGATGTATCCGCGTCAGTGTACAAGCATTTGTCAGAAGAAGATATCGAAAAATTAACGTTAGAGATTTCCGGAGTTAAAAAGGTAGAGAATGAAGCGAAAGAGGATATTCTAGAGGAGTTTCACAATATTGCCATTGCTCAAGATTATATCTCTCAAGGCGGGATTGGCTATGCCAAGACAGTACTAGAAAAAGCACTCGGACCGGAACAAGCATTAGCCATCATAAATCGATTAACGTCATCTTTACAGGTAAAGCCTTTTGACTTTGCAAGGAGGGCAGATGCTGCTCAAATTCTCAACTTTATTCAAAATGAACACCCACAAACCATTGCATTGATTCTATCTTATCTTGAACCCCAGCAAGCAGGCCAAATTCTGTCAGAACTTCCTCAAGACGTTCAAGCGGATATTGCAAGGAGAATCGCTATTATGGATGGTACATCACCAGAAGTGATAAGTGAGGTGGAAGCCATCCTTGAAAGAAAGCTTTCAGCAACTGTTACCCAGGATTATACGCAAACGGGTGGAGTGGAAGCAGTGGTGGAAGTGCTGAATGGGGTAGACCGTTCTACAGAGAAAACCATCCTGGATGCATTAGAAATTCAAGATCCGGAATTAGCAGAAGAAATCAAGAAGAGAATGTTTGTGTTCGAAGATATTGTTACCCTTGATGGACGTTCCATTCAACGTGTCATTCGTGATTGTGATAACGAGGACCTTCTCCTTGCCCTTAAAGTATCCAGCGACGAAGTCAAGGAAGTCGTATATAGAAACATGTCTAATCGAATGGTGGAGACCCTTAAAGAAGAAATGGAATTCATGGGGCCGGTTCGTTTGCGCGATGTAGAAGAAGCACAGTCTCGGATTGTAGCTGTGATAAGGCGATTAGAGGACTCAGGTGAGATCATCATAGCCCGCGGTGGAGGAGACGATATCATTGTCTAGAATCATCAAATCTTCCATTGCTCAAACCATTCATGAGAGTGAAAAAGTGATATCCCTTAAAAGAGTTAAGCCGCCAGGGGAGTTCAAGCAGCATGATCCGAATGACTTTGAACTGAACACAGCGATCCGGGCAGACCACCTTTTAAAGGAAGCGAAAGAAAAAGCGGCCCGAATAATCGAAGAAGCGAAACAGATGACTCTTCAAGCTCAGAGTCAAATTGAACGTGAGAGAGAAAAGTGGGTTATCGAGCGCGAGCAACTTATGCAAGAAGCCTATAATGCCGGATTTCTTCTAGGTGAAGAAGAGGGAAGAAACAAAGGATATCAAGAATATCAGCAGCGTTTAATGGAAGCAAACGAAATGACCGAGCGAAATAAACAACAATATCTTGACTATATTCACAATGCAGAAAAGGTCATTGTTAGTCTGGGGATAACATGTGCTGAGAAGATTATGAATCGCAAGCTTAAGGATGAACCCGATCATTTCCTTTCGATCGTCAAACAGGGCTTAAAGGAAGTAAGAGATTTACCCCACATTCAAATTCATGTTCATCCGTCTAAGCATAGACTTTTGGCTGAAAACAAGAACGATCTTGAAGTCATGTTCCCCATGAATGTTCAGTGTTTCATTTATGCAAATGATGACCTTAAAACAGAGGAATGTTATATAGAAACCAATCAGGGACGTGTCATTGTGAGTGTGGATTCCCAATTAAAAGAATTAAAACAGAAGCTTCTTCATCTTCTGGAAGGTGATGTTGAATGAAAGCCGCAGATCTGATTGACCATATCCCCCGGATACCAACTTTCAAAAAGTTTGGAAAGGTGAAACGTGTTGTAGGGTTAATGATAGAATCTCAAGGACCTGAAAGTTCTGTCGGTGAAGTATGCCATATTCATATTTTTTCCCGAGGCAAGCAGAAAGTGATTTTAGCAGAAGTGGTAGGGTTTAATGATGATTTGGTGATCCTCATGCCATATACCAATATGCAGGATATCTCTCCCGGCAGTTTGGTTGAAGGATCGTCAAAGCCGTTGGAAATCAAAATTGGACCATCTTTAATAGGAAAGGTGATTGATTCCCTTGGACATCCACTCGATGGAAGTGACCTGCCCAGTGGATTGTGCAAAACGTTTACAGAACAAGACCCTCCCAACCCTCTGTCGAGACCGCCCATTGACGAGAAAATGGAGGTTGGTGTAAAAGCCATCGACAGTATGCTGACTGTAGGTAAAGGTCAAAGGGTAGGTATATTCGCTGGGAGTGGGGTAGGTAAAAGTACCTTGCTTGGAATGATAGCCCGAAACACAAAAGCGGACTTGAATGTGATTGCTTTAATCGGTGAACGGGGAAGAGAGGTCAGGGAGTTTATTGAAAGGGATTTAGGAGAAGAAGGGTTAAAGCGAACCATTGTTGTGGCAGCCACTTCAGACCAACCCGCCCTAATGAGGATCAAAGGAGCCTTTACGGCAACAGCCATTGCGGAATATTTCCGTGATAAAGGATTAAACGTCATGCTCATGATGGATTCGGCCACGCGAGTAGCAATGGCACAGAGGGAAATCGGTTTGGCGGTAGGGGAACCTCCGACCACAAAAGGGTACACCCCTTCTGTTTTCGCGATTTTACCGAAACTCTTAGAGAGAACAGGAACCAATGTGTTTGGAAGCATTACGGCATTCTACACCGTATTGGTAGATGGCGATGACTTAAATGAACCTATATCGGACACGGTCAGGGGAATTCTTGATGGCCATATCGTGCTTGACCGCCAAATTGCAAATAGAGGCCAATATCCTGCCATCAATATTTTAAAAAGTGTTAGCCGGTTAATGAATCATCTATCATCTAATGAACATTTACACGCGGCCACTAGAATAAGAGAGTTATTGAGTACTTATATGAATTCCGAGGACTTAATCCAAATTGGTGCTTATAAAAAGGGTACTTCCCGTGAGGTTGATGAAGCCATCCAATACTATCCGGGCATCATTTCCTTCTTGAAGCAGGGCGTATACGAAAAGGTTTCCCTTCCTGCAAGTGTTGATGAGCTTGTAAAGCTATCGGAAAAAGGTGGATGAATTTGAATTATCAATATAGGTTCGAGCGGATTTTAACATTAAAGGAAAAAGAAAAAGATGAAGTACAAGAAATGTACAGGGGCTCCATTGAAAAATTTGAAAAAGTTGCCGGGAAGCTTTATGAATTTCTGAAAAAGAAAGAGGAGCTTGAACAGCTACAAGAAACCAAATTGCAAAATGGCTTATCTGTACAGGATATCCGTCATCATCAACAGTTCATTACCAATCTAGAGAAGACCATTTCGTATCACCAGGACCTGGTGATACAAGCTAGAAACCGAATGAACTGGTACGAAGAGAAACTTGTGGACATGAATGTAGAAGTAAAGAAATACGAAAAGATGAAAGAAAAAGATCTCCATCGCTTCTTACAAAGCATTCAACAAGTGGAAAATAAACAATTAGACGAAGTGTCAGTCGTTCAATATATGAAACGGGGAGTGAGGTGATTTCATGGCAAAGGTAATCGAAGAGGAAAATAAAGAGAAGTCAGGACGATTTCAAAGGGTAGTGTTTATCATCTTCATTCCTCTCTTATTTGCTATAACCTTCGCTCTTGTAATCATGACAGTAGCAGGAATAAATGTATTTGAAAAAGCACAATCTTTAAGTTCGGATATTCCATTTTTAGCTAAAGTCCTTCCGGTAAACGAAACACAGGATGCAGACCACATACAAGAGCGAATGATCTCACTTCAAGCTTTAACAGAAGATCAAGAGGCGAAAATTGTCCAGCTTCAAAGTGAAGCGGATAAAAAAGACAGTGAAAACGAACAACTACAAGCAACCATTCAGCAGCAAAAAGAAGAGCTTGAAGAGTTACGGCAGATAGGTGAAGAAAACAAGCGTGCCTTTAAAGAGGTGGTCAGTACATATGAATCCATGTCTGCAAAGAGTGCAGCTCCTGTTCTGATGAACATGAATGATGATGAGGCGATGAAGATTCTATCAAGTATCAAACCGGATACTCTAGCCGATATTTTAGAAAAAATGCCTCCGGAAGATGCTGCAAGATACACGGAGCTGCTCTCTACGGAGGAAAGTTAGCTAAAGCATGAGAGGAGGTGAAAAAGTGGAAATCGGAATAGGAACACAAGCTCCTCCCTCACCCACGGGGATGAGAAAGGAATCAACTCTTTCAAAGAAAGAAATCGACGGGTTTTCAAAACTTTTAGGATTTGTCTCGACTCATAGGGTTGAAAGGGTAGAAGTCAAACAGCCGGATTCCCTATCTCTTCTTCTCAGCTTACAAGGCATCTTACGTGCTACAGGACTGGATGAAATTGGGCTATCAAGCGGACAGTTGGAAGGATTATCCCGATTAAAGGAGCTTGACTATAACCAAATCGCGGAAATAGTAGGTGTGGATATAGAAACAATCAAAACACTATTTTCTGAACAATTCTCATTTCCAGAGGCAAACCCATCCTTGCATCCATCCGATGATACTGAAGAGGATCTTCATGAAATCTTGCTCTCAACGATGCAGATGCTCCATTCCGCATTGAAAAATAAGGTGAGCGGTTTAAATGGAAACGGGACATTAGAAAAAGTCACCAGACTTGTCAAGGTGATTGAACTTCTGGCGGCAAACCGCGACTTACTTGTGGTGGAAGCATCAAAAGCGTCGGAGCTTAAAGACATGATGAAGATGGTTCAAACGGGAGTAGAAGGATCAATAGCCAAAGAGTTTAAATACGAGAAGGATTGGTCCAGGCTGATAAAAAAAGCTTCTCAACGCCAAGAACCTGTGGAAACACTAAATAAACCGTCATCCACAGAAGGTCCCGCAGTAGAAAAGAAAAGCATTCAACCGATTCAGGGAAACCATCTACACTTTGTCCATCCGAAAACAGAATCATTTTCCATGAAACATGCATTTACATCACAAAACCTTCAAGTGGAGAACATTGAAACCTTACAGGCGTTAACGGATGCTGAGGGGCAAAAATCGCAAATATTGTCTGAACTTAAAGACATGATTAAGTTCGTTCAAACGGGAGTAGATGAATCGATAGCCAGAGAGTTTAATTACGTGAAGGATTGGTCCCGGCTGATGAAGGAAGCCTTTAAACGCCAAGAACCTGTGGAAACACTCGAAAAGCACTCATCTACAGAAGGTATCACAGGAGAAAAGAAAGGTATTCAACCGATTCAGGGAAACCATCTACACTTTGTACTTCCGAAAACAGAATTCGTTTCCATGAGTCTCTCATCAGGAAATCGCTCCGTTCAATATGAACAATTTGTAAAAGAATTCCATAATATCCTAAGTAAATCTAAAATGCTGTCACAGCCGAACATGAGTAAGCTGTTAATCAAGCTGTATCCAGAGCAATTGGGCTCATTAAGGATTGAACTTTTACAACAAAACGGAGTGATGACTGCGAAAATATTAGCTTCAACGGCAACCGCGAAAGAAATGCTGGATTCTCAAATTCAAGGATTGAAGCATGCTTTCACATCACAGAACCTTCAAGTGGAGAAGATTGAAATCTCGCAGGCGTTAGCAGATGCTGAGCGACAATCCAAAGGGCAGTCACAACATCATTCCTCGCAACAGCAAAAACAACATCAACCCGACCAGGGAGGAAGCGGGGAAGAAGAAAGAACTCAATCCTTTAAGGATTATCTCGTAAATACCGAAATATAGGTGATCATATGACGAAAATCGATCCGAGCTTATTATACTCCACCGTTCAAACGAAACAGCGTGAAGGTGGAAAGGATATTCTGGGAAAAGATGACTTCCTGAAAATCCTGATGACTCAATTACAAAATCAAGACCCGTTAAATCCGATGCAGGATAAAGATTTTATCGCACAAATGGCTACTTTTTCATCTTTAGAGCAAATGACGAACTTGACGCAAACAATGGAGAAATTTGTGGATAACCAAAGCCAAACACAATTGATCTCTTACAATCAGTTTGTTGGTAAACAAGTGACATGGCATAAAATCATAGAGTCCGAAGAGGGTGATGCACCTGATATACAAGAAGGACAGGGATTTGTAAAAGGAGTCCGCTATAAAGGTGACTCTGTTGAATTCATCATGGAGGACGGCACGATCCTGACTCCCGGAAATATTTCGCAAGTGAATACGACGGATACCACTGAAGCTTCTCTCGTAAATGCATCATTACTGATTGGAAAGAACGTAACATGGAACAGCGAAGATGGAGAGATGAGCGGAATCGTTCAATCCGTTTCAACGAAAGATTCAAAAATATGGTTTCATACAGGAGCAGGGGACAAAATTTCAAGTGATAAATTAATAAAAATTGAATCTTAGGGAGTGGTTGTATGGAGAAGACATTCGTTCATCGTTCACTGCAACCAATTACACCAAATTTTAAAACGAAACCTATTACTAAACCTTCCATCGCATCATCTTTTGCTGCCCAATTAGATAAAGCCATTCAAGACGTACCCCCAATACACATCAGTAAGCATGCAAAGGTAAGGATGGAACAACGGGGAATCTCTATTACTCCACATACATGGGAGAAGATAGGGGAGAAAGTGGATGAAGCGAAAACTAAAGGTGTTCAAGATTCACTGGTGATTTTAAAAGATGCAGCACTCATTGTAAGCGCAAAAAATAAAACAGTGATAACAGCATTAGACCGTGAGGAAGCAAGTTCTCAAATTTTTACAAATATTAATGGAACCATACTAATAGACTCATAGGCTGGACCAAATAGGAAGCCTGTAGCTGTGGAATGATCGAAGCAGCTAACACGAAAGGGGAAAAAACAATGCTACGTTCAATGTATTCAGGTATCAGTGGAATGAAAAACTTTCAAACAAAGCTGGATGTAATCGGAAATAATATTGCGAATGTTAATACGTATGGATATAAGAAAGGTAGAGTTACATTTCAAGATATTGTTAGTCAACAGATTTCTGGCGCTAGTGCGGCAACTGCAAATAAAGGAGGAATTAATCCTAAACAAGTTGGATTAGGAGCACAATTGTCATCTATTGATACAATTCATACACAAGGAAGCTTACAAACAACTGGTAGACCATTAGATTTATCACTGTCTGGTGATGGATTTTTTATGGTTCAAGAAGGAACAACCAACCTTTTCACACGTGCAGGAAATATGTACCTAGATAATGAAGGTACACTAGTAAATTCAAACGGACTTAAATTACAAGGGAAACAGGCAGATGCTGATAACAATGCACTTACAGCTGATATCGGAGAAATGAAAATCCCAACAGATGCTCAAAGTTTTAGTATTGGTAGCGATGGAAGAGTTTCATATATAAATAATGAGGGAGATTTAAAACTTGCAGGACAAATTATGATTGCAAAATTTCCTAATCCTGGTGGCCTCCAAAAAGTGGGAGATAACTTATTTCAAGAAACGAATAATTCTGGCTATATAGATCCTAATAATGATGGTACTTTTGCGCCACCTCAACTTAATGAGCCTGGAGAATCTGGATCTGGTTCAATTGTTTCGGGTACCCTCGAAATGTCCAACGTCGACCTATCCGAAGAATTCACCGAAATGATCACGGCTCAGCGTGGTTTCCAGGCAAATACACGGATCATTACAACGTCGGATGAAATTCTGCAGGAGCTTGTAAACTTGAAACGTTAATTCGTTAAAAAGGGAGGAAGGTACTGACGAATCAGGGGGACGCTGGTGAATCCCTGATTCGTCAGTACCGAAAGCTGATGATCACGTTAACCAGACTAAATGGAAAGGCATTTATGTTGAATGCTTTATACATAGAAACAGTAGAAGCGTTTCCGGACACTACGATTCTATTAACAAATGGCAGACGATATGTTGTGAAGGAAACGGTGGACGAGGTTCGCTGCCTGGCACTTTCTTTCTTTCAAGAAGCAAATCTACTCAGTGTGCCGCATGGGGGAGGGAGTACGAATGAAGAGTAAAGCCCTGACAATCATGATGATCTTGTTGGTTACGATTACGCTTGTAGGGGTGATTGCGTTAGTTGTCATTATGAAGTTTTCAGGAGATGAAGAAACGAAGGAAGCATCGATTGAAGAGGTGATTGAAAACTCTGTGGATATCCCTGAGACGACAACCAACTTGATGAGCAATGATTTTATTCGTATTTCCTTTAAAATTCAAACGGATAGTAAAAAAGCGAAAAGTGAGTTGGAAAAGAGAGACTTTCAAGTGAATAACATCATCATAGAAGAGCTTTCAGAATTGAAGGCGGAAGAACTGCAGGGAAAAAAAGGGAAAGAATTGATCGAAACAAAGGTTAAAGACAAAGTGAACTCCCTTATGCAAGAAGGTATGGTAGAAAGAGTCTATATCACCTCTATGATGATTCAATAAGTTAGCTTATATCGAGTGTTCGGAGGTGAAGGCATGGCTAGTGAAATTTTATCACAAAGTGAAATCGATGCTCTGTTGTCTGCTCTCAATACGGGAGAGATGAGCGCAGATGATTTCAAAAAAGAAGAAGAAGAGAAAAAAGTGAAAGTGTACGATTTTAAGAGAGCTTTACGGTTTTCGAAGGATCAAATCCGAAGTTTAACTAGAATTCACGAAAACTTCGCCCGTATCTTAACTACCTATTTCTCTGCCCAACTAAGAACGTACGTTCAAATAAACGTGGCTTCTGCCGATCAAATCCCATATGAGGAATTTATCCGTTCCGTTCCGAAAATGACAATTTTAAATGTCTATGAATTACCTCCATTGGATGGAAGGATCCTCATGGAAATCAACCCTAATATCGCTTATTCGATGATGGATCGGGTGATGGGTGGAAGAGGAGTCAGCGTTAACAAAGTAGAGAATTTAACGGAAATTGAAACAAGGATCATGAGTCAGCTTTTTGAAAAAGCGTTTGAAAACTTAAGGGAAGCCTGGAGCACTGTGGCAGATGTAGATCCGCTTTTTGCTGAATTTGAAGTGAACCCGCAATTCCTTCAGATGGTTTCACCAAATGAAACGGTTGTGGTCATTTCTTTAAACACAACGATTGGTGAAACAAGTGGCATGATTAACATCTGCATTCCGCACGTTGTCCTGGAACCGATCCTTCCGAAATTATCAGGAAGCTATTGGATGGAAAGCAAACGGAAAGAGAGTAAGCCGGAAGAAACGGCACATCTTGAAAGAAGAATCAAGAAAGCCCAAGTCCCAATTGTAGCTGAATTAGGACGTTCAGATATTTCAATTGAAGAGTTCCTTATGCTGGATATTGGTGACGTAATCGAAATGAACACCCGAATTGATGATCCTTTAACGATCAGAGTGGGTGAAATTCCTAAATTCACTGCTCAGCCAGGGCAGTCCAAAAAGAAACTGGCGGTACAAATTTTAGATTCCTTGAAGGGGGGAGACGACGATGATGAGTGATGATATGTTATCACAAGATGAAATTGATGCTCTTCTTCGTGGTTCTGCAGAACCCGAAGAGGACACAGAAGAGCGCATGAAGATAAATAGTAATGATTACATTAGTCCAATTGAAGAGGATGCCTTAGGTGAAATCGGGAACATCTCCTTTGGGAGTTCTGCAACGGCTTTGTCTACTTTGCTTAACCAAAAGGTTGAAATAACGACCCCTAAAGTAACCATCATAAATAAAAATTATTTAGAAGAGGAATTCCCTCATCCGTATGTCGCCATTCAAGTTCAATATACTGAAGGGTTTTCAGGAGTGAACTTGCTGGTGATCAAACAATCAGATGCATCGATCATCGCTGATTTAATGCTTGGTGGGGATGGAAGGAATCCATCTGGTGAATTGGGGGAAATTCAGCTTAGCGCCGTGCAAGAGGCAATGAATCAAATGATGGGCTCTGCTGCAACCTCCATGTCCACGGTGTTTAGTAAGAAAGTGGATATTTCCCCTCCTTCCATCGATTTGATGTACATACCACAAGGGGAAGGGGAAGAAAACCTTCCTGATCAAGATCTGTTAGTGAGGGTATCATTCTCATTGAAAATTGGGGACCTCATTGATTCGAGCATTATGCAGCTGTTACCCTTAACTTTTGCCAAGAGTCTGGTTGATGAATTAATGAATGGCGGAGCTACTGAAGAAGTTGCAGCCGCGGTTGCTCCAAGCTTGGACCCACCCAAAGGTACTTCACAACAGCAGAAAGTAAATAGCGGTATGGATGAGGAACTTGTTCGTGCGTCCCATCAGCAGAACTCTCCACAGCACCTGGGTGTACAAGGAGTACATGGGGAAACCATAAATGTACAACCGGCTACTTTTAGTCATTTTGAACCGACGACGTTGGGACAGCAGGAAACAAAAAATTTACATATGCTGTTGGATATTCCCCTGCAGGTAACGGTAGAGCTTGGAAGGACGAACCGGTCTGTCAGGGACATCCTTGAACTATCCTCCGGTTCCATTATAGAGCTTGATAAATTAGCGGGAGAGCCGGTTGATATTCTTGTGAACAGCCAATTAATGGCTAAGGGGGAAGTTGTCGTGATAGATGAGAACTTTGGTGTCAGAATTACGGACATCGTAAGTCAAAGTGATCGTATTAAAAAACTTAAATAACTTAGACAATGGAGGATGACGATAATGGCGAATAAAATTCTGATTGTTGATGACGCGGCTTTTATGAGAATGATGATTAAAGATATTTTAACGAAAAATGGGTTCGATGTAGTTGGAGAAGCAGCAGAAGGAAGTCAAGCTGTTGATAAATATAAAGAACTGAAACCTGACCTGGTCACAATGGATATTACGATGCCGGAAAAAGATGGTATTGCAGCTTTGAAGGAAATCAAAGCAATCGACTCGGGTGCGAAAATCATTATGTGTTCTGCAATGGGTCAACAAGCAATGGTGATCGATGCCATTCAAGCGGGTGCAAAGGATTTTATCGTTAAACCATTCCAGGCAGATCGTGTAATCGAAGCCATTCAGAAAGCTCTAAGCTAACAGACTAGTAAGAAGGTGCATGTGTTGAAGAAGATTCAAATTCTAGTGGGTCTGATTGTTTTAATCATGACTGCAAATGCTGTAAATTTAACAGCATTTGCAGAAGTGAATAATGTCAAGGAATGCATAGAGCATCCTGAGAAATGCAATGAACAACAAAGTAATGAGGAGGACAGTTCCGGATCAGGGGCCTCTACTTCGGTTACTTTTTTGGATTATCTTAAAATGATCGTTGCTCTTATCTTTGTAGTTGCACTCATATATTTTTTATTGAAATTTATCAATCAAAAAGGAAGATCCTTTCAACAGACGAAAATAATCAATCATTTAGGTGGAACGCCTCTCGGGGGCAATCGTTCCGTACAAATTGTTAAGGTAGGCAAGCAAGTACTTGTACTGGGTGTGGGAGAAGATATTCAGCTTTTGAAAGAGATTCAGGATGAGAAAGAAAAAGAAGAGATACTATCCTATTATCAGGAAGCACAATTTCCTGATGCCAAAACAGCCTTTTCCAGTTGGTTGACAAAGGTAAGTGGACCTTCTCCGTCGTCTTCTCCAAGTTCATTTCAATCGCAGTTGAAATCACAGCTTGAGGAGATGAGCAAGGGGAGAAAGAAGATGTTCAAGGACTTAAAGAATAAGGAGAATCATTCAGATGAATGAATTCATGGAGTTTTTTAATAGTAGTTCTGCTGATAATGTATCGACAAGCGTAAAGCTGCTATTATTATTTACCGTCCTTTCACTGGCACCCAGTATCCTGATTTTAATGACATCTTTCACGCGCATCATGATTGTCCTTTCCTTTGTCAGAACTTCTCTCGCTACACAGCAAATGCCACCGAACCAGGTATTAATTGGTATTTCACTATTTCTAACATTCTTTATCATGGCTCCAACTTTTCAAGAGGTAAACGATGAAGCGTTGACCCCTCTTTTTAATGAAGAGATTAACCTTGAAGAAGCTTACGACAAGGCTTCCATTCCATTTAAAGAATTTATGAGTAAGCATACAAGACAAAAGGATTTAGAGTTGTTTTTACAATATTCCGGTGCAGAGCGGCCGGAGTCTGTGGAAGACATACCTCTTACATCCTTAGTACCGGCATTTGCATTAAGTGAAATTAAAACGGCTTTTCAAATAGGATTTATGATCTTTATTCCTTTCTTAGTCATCGACATGGTGGTAGCGAGTGTCTTGATGTCCATGGGAATGATGATGCTCCCTCCTGTTATGATTTCTTTGCCTTTCAAAATTTTACTTTTTGTATTAGTGGATGGCTGGTATTTAGTAATAAAATCTCTTTTACAAAGTTTTTAAGTAGGTGAGTTCAATGAACGCTGAATCTGTTATCGCAATAGCGGAGCGTGGAATATATGTAACCCTCATCGTTTCCGGTCCATTACTGTTGTTAGCCCTCGTAGTAGGGTTGATCGTCAGTATTTTTCAAGCAACAACACAAATACAAGAACAAACCCTTGCGTTTATACCAAAGATAGTAGCGGTCTTGATCGGAATTGTTTTCTTTGGACCTTGGATGTTAACGAAGCTTGTGACGTATACCTCACAGATCTTCTCAGATTTAACAAGGTTCGTAGGGTAAGAGAATGGAAGAACTTGTACCTATTTTATCGGTATACTTACTTGTGTTTGTAAGGGTTTCGGCTTTTTTTGTTACGATGCCCCTGTTTTCATATCGTAATATACCTGCTCAGCATCGTATCGCTTTCTCGGTCGTACTCTCATGGGTGATGTATTACACGATTGATTCTGCGGCATTTGAAATCGACGGACAATACTTTTTATTGATCATGAAAGAAGCCCTGATCGGTCTACTGATCGGGTTTATGGCCTATATGATTGTAACGGCCATCCAGATAGCCGGGGGGTTCATAGATTTTCAGATGGGGTTTGCCATTGCCAATGTGATCGATCCTCAAACAGGAACCCAAAGCCCCTTAATGGGTCAATATTTATACACCTTTGCCCTTCTTTTGTTGCTTGCCCTGGACGGCCATCATTTACTACTGGACGGAATTTTCTATAGTTATCAATTGATCCCCATCGATAGCCCTTGGATTCCATTTGGGGATGAGAGATTAATTGATTATGTTATTTCGTCCTTTAATTCAATGTTTGTCATTGCGTTTCAAATGTCGATTCCGGTGGTTGCAACTTTATTTCTGGTAGATGTGGCTTTGGGCATTGTCGCCCGGACGGTACCACAATTGAACTTCTTTGTCGTTGGATTTCCTATTAAGATTGCTGTTGCCTTTATCGTGCTATTCATTGTAATGGGTGTGATGTTTGCAGTCATGCAGCAGCTATTTGAGATGATGTTCGTGACCATGAGAGATTTAATGAAAATAATTGGAGGCACATAAATTGCAGTGGCTATCATTAGATCTACAGTTTTTTAGTGGGGAGAAAACGGAGAAAGCAACTCCGAAAAAAAGGGATGACGCACGAAAAAAAGGACAAACATCAAAGAGCCAGGATGTGAATACAGCAATCATTCTTCTTGCCGTATTTTTATTTCTTACGTTCAGTGCTTCATATATTGGGGATATTGTGTTCGATCTCTTTAATCAAACCTTTCAGGAATACATGCTGATGGAGCTGACAGAGAATACAGTTCAAATTTTAACCATGGATATTATGAAGGAGATTGCATTGCTTCTCGGTCCGATTATGTTAGTGGCCTTACTTGCCGGATTGTTTTCGAATTATATACAGGTAGGAGTCATGTTTACGACTAAACCGCTTGAGCCGAAGCTTGAAAAGATTGATCCGATTAAAGGGTTTAAGCGCATCTTCTCTTTAAGAGCAATCGTTGAACTATTAAAATCCATTCTGAAAATTTCTTTCGTAGGGGCGATCACGTTCGTCATTCTCTGGAAGAACATTGATCAAGTGTTAAGCTTATCGTTTAAATCAGTGGGGGATTCATTAGCGACGATGGCAAGCCTTACAGTTCAGATGGGGATCGCTGCTTCACTAGCGCTACTATTCTTATCTTTATTCGATTTTCTTTATCAGAAATATGATTTTGAGAAAAATATCCGAATGTCTAAGCAGGATCTCAAAGATGAACATAAAAACATCGAAGGCGATCCTCTTATCAAATCCAAAATTAAGCAGAGACAGCGTGAAATGGCCATGAGACGCATGATGCAGGAGGTTCCCGATGCGGATGTAGTTATTACGAATCCTACTCATTTTGCCATTGCGCTTAAATACGATGAGAAGAAGATGGATGCGCCCTATGTAGTGGCAAAAGGCGTTGACTACTTAGCCCAAAAGATTAAATACATTGCCAATGAAAACGATGTGGTACTGGTGGAAAACCGTCCTTTAGCCAGGTCGCTTTATGACTCAGCTGAAATCGGCGATGCCGTTCCTGAAGAATTTTTCAAGGCAATAGCAGAAATTTTAGCTTATGTTTATCGAATAAAAAATCAAATGTAAGCAGTTAGGGGAGAAACAATGTCAGCAAGAGATTTATCCGTACTAGCCAGTGTCATATTAATCGTTGCCATGCTTATCATCCCATTCCCATCATGGTTACTAAGCTTTTTGATCATCGTTAATATTTCACTAGCACTCCTTGTACTCCTAACCTCAATGAATATGAATGAACCTTTGCAATTTTCGATATTTCCCTCCCTGCTATTGCTTTTAACACTTTTTCGATTAGGTCTAAATGTTTCCACAACGAGATCAATCCTTAGTAAGGGTGAAGCAGGGGACGTTGTGGAAACCTTTGGAACATTCGTAGTGGGAGGAAACATACTTGTCGGTCTCGTAGTATTCATCATTCTTATAGTGATTCAATTTATTGTCATAACAAAAGGATCAGAACGTGTGTCAGAAGTTGCAGCAAGATTTACCCTTGATGCGATGCCTGGTAAGCAGATGAGTATTGATGCCGATTTAAATGCCGGAATGATTTCAGAACATGATGCAAGAGATCGTCGTGAAAAAGTTGGGCGGGAAGCTGATTTCTATGGTGCCATGGACGGTGCATCAAAGTTCGTCAAAGGGGATGCCATAGCGGGAATCGTCATTGTAATGATTAATTTAATTTTCGGGATTATCATCGGAATGACACAAGAAGGCCTGCCTATTGCAGAAGCGGCAACCCGTTATTCATTACTGACCGTCGGAGATGGAATCGTCAGCCAGATACCGGCACTATTAATTTCAACTGCCACGGGTATTGTGGTAACAAGGGCCGCATCTGATGGCAACCTGGGACAGGATATTATGAATCAGCTTCTGGCGTATCCCGCGATGTTATACGTTGCTGCCTTCACCATTTTCATGTTGGGTATAGCTACTCCTATTAACGACATCGTTACAATCCCTGTCGCCGCTCTATTGGGAATAGGAGCCTACATGCTTTCCAAGTCTACAAATGAGAGCGAGAGAGACGTGATGGATATGGAAGAAGAAGTAGAGCAAGATGAAATGAAAAGTCCGGAGAGTGTCGTGAGCTTGCTGAATGTGGATCCGATAGAATTTGAGTTCGGCTATGGACTGATTCCCCTAGCTGATACGAATCAGGGAGGCGATCTCCTTGACCGGATTGTGATGATACGACGTCAATTAGCGATAGAGCTGGGGCTGGTCATACCTGTAGTGAGGATCCGGGACAATATACAACTTCAGCCGAATGAATACCGCTTGAAAATTAAAGGCAATGAATTGGCCCGTGGAGAGCTTTTGCTTGATCACTATTTAGCCATGAGTCCAGGTGTGGAGGATGATTCCATTGAGGGAATTGATACAATCGAGCCATCATTCGGACTGCCTGCTAAATGGATATCAGAAGAAATGAAGGAGCAGGCAGAAATATTCGGATATACGGTTGTAGATCCACCATCAGTCGTGTCTACACACATAACTGAAATGATTAAAACAAATGCTCACGAGCTTCTGGGCAGGCAGGAGACGAAACAGCTCATTGATCATTTGCAGGAATCCTACCCTATATTAGTGGAAGAAGTGACTCCGAATCCATTGACAGTGGGTGAAGTACAGAAGGTATTAGCCAAGTTGTTAAAGGAAAACGTGTCAATCAGGAACCTGCCAATTATTTTTGAAACACTTGCTGATTATGCCAAAATGAGTTCAGATACAGATCTTTTAGCTGAGTATGTAAGGCAATCATTGGCTAGACAAATTACCGGTCAATATCTTCAAGGGGACACATCCTTAAAAGTTGTGACCATGTCTGGAAAAGTCGAAAAAATGATTGCAGATGCCATTCAACAAACGGAGCATGGAAATTACTTATCTATGGATCCAAACGACTCTCAAGGAATACTTGAAGCAGTCGCTTCTCAAGTGGAACAGCTGTCTCTTATGGAGGAGTCACCGATCATTCTGTGTTCTCCCGCAGTGAGAATGTACGTCAGACAATTAACAGAAAGGTATTTCCCGCAGGTGCCTATCATTTCATATAACGAATTAGAAGCAAATGTAGAAGTACAAAGTTTAGGGGTGGTGAATGTCGGATGAAAGTAAAGAAATATGCAGCACCTTCCATGAATGAAGCGATGAAAAAGGTCAGAGCTGAATTAGGGGATGATGCTGTCATCCTAAACTCTAAAGTAGCGTATTCGGGCGGATTTATGGGGCTATTCAAGAAGAAATTAATTGAAGTCATTGCAGCCATCGATCCAGAAATCGAGAGTGAAAAGATGGAAATGAACAGAATGAAAGAGTCAAATGCACAATTCGTTCATCCTGCTCCATCCAAACAAAAATACGATGCCGATAGATCGGTAGAGTCAGAATTAAAAGAGCTAAAACATATGATTTCTACCATTCAATCAAAAAATCAATTTCAGAAATACCCTGAAGATGTTCAAGAAATCCTGTTTTATCTTAAAGAACATGATGTGAGTGACACAACACTCTTCCAACTGGGTGACTATCTTGAAGAAAGAATCAAGAGAGGTTTCATTCCAGGGGACAATCGGAATGAATGGGCTAAACAGGAAGTCCAACACTTTCTGAATGCATTTCTTAAGGATATCACTTCAGGAGGTATGAGTTACAAGAAGAAATATATTAACGTGATAGGTCCGACAGGTGTCGGTAAAACGACTACTTTAGCAAAAATGGCGGCTGAAGCAGTCATCGAGAAACGGATGAAAATTGCTTTTATCACGACGGATACGTATCGTATTGCAGCGATCGAGCAATTAAAAACGTATGCCGGTCTGTTGAATGTACCAGTTGAAGTAGTCTATAAAATGGAAGACTTTAAAAAAGCAATCGATAAATTCCGGGACTACGACCATGTGTTCATCGATACTGCTGGCCGGAATTTTAGAGAAAATAAATATGTAGAGGATTTGCGGGGAATTATCGACTTCAAGCATCACATGGAAACGTTCTTGGTCCTTTCCCTTACCAGCAAGGAGCGGGATATGAAGGAAATCATTTCACAATTTTCTTCTATTGACATTGATCGGTTCATTTTCACGAAATTGGATGAAACATCCAGTTATGGCTCTATGATCAACATGATGTCTGAGGTGAAGATCGGTGCAGCCTATGTAACAATCGGTCAGGATGTTCCCGAGGATATCACCGAGATGAATATTGAAGAATTAGGTCATTTATTAATGAAAGGATTTCGCTATGAGAGATCAAGCATATAACCTAAGGAGGAAAATGCTCGTAGGCGACGCTCCTCCTGCAAAAACGATTGCAGTTGTAAGTGGAAAGGGTGGGGTTGGAAAATCGAATATCTCAACTAATCTCTCCATTTTGCTTGGTAAAGAAAATAAGAAAGTATTATTATTTGACCTTGATATCGGTATGGGAAACATTCATATTTTACTGGGAAGTCATCATTCCTATTCAATCATGGATTATATCGAGGAAAAAGAATTGGATATCAACACGATTATCTGTGAAAATGTTCATGGTATTTCTTACATAAGCGGTGGGAATGGCCTGAAAAATATAGTGGAGTGGAAAGAGAAACAGATAGAACGCTTCTTTGAAGTGATGGAGTATGCAGTTCATAAGTATGATTATATTCTTTTCGATATGGGGGCGGGTGCTTCGAAAGAGACGGTAGAATTCCTTCTGGCCATGGATGAAATCATTGTAGTCACGACACCTGAACCTACTTCAATCACAGATGCCTACTCGATGATGAAATATATTTACTTGAGAGATCAAGAGAAAAAGTTCTATCTGACATGTAATCGGGCAGAATCCAAGAAGGAAGGCCTTGAAACGATTACCAGATTACAAGAAACGGTGAGGAAATTTCTCCATAAGGAGATTGTTTCTTTAGGGGTCTTACCTGAAGATCCAGCTCTAAGGAAGGCTGTCATTCATCAAACCCCCATAGTTGTTGCGTACCCTGCTTCAGCCATGACCTTAAGTCTCAGAGCGATGTTGCATCAGCTTTCAGGTGGAGCGAATCCACCAGTGAGTAAACAAACAGGCTTTATAAAGAGTATGAGAAATTTATTTTTTGGGAGGTAAAAGTCCTGAATGAAAAAGGTTCTAGTTGTAGATGATTCAGCATTTATGAGAAAACTTATTAGTGACTTTCTGACAGCCTCTAAGCAGCTAGAAGTGATAGGAATAGCAAGGAATGGTGAAGACGCAATCTCGAAAATTAAAAAACTCCGTCCTGACGTCGTAACCCTTGATGTTGAAATGCCAATGATGAATGGAATAGAAGCCTTAAGGCGAATTATGTGTGAATGTCCGGTACCTGTCGTGATGCTCTCTTCCACAACGATAGAAGGGGCAGAAGAGACTTTTAAAGCCATGGAACTTGGAGCCGTTGATTTTATTGCTAAACCATCAGGCACCATTTCATTGGACCTTCATAAAGTTCAAGATGAAATCGTTGAAAAAGTAGCCGCGGCAAGCAAGGTGAATATGACGAGAATATCCAAAGCTTATGGCAAGAAATCAGAATGTAAAGAATCGACGGGACCTGCTGATGGGGCAGGCCTGGCGTTAGCTTCTGTAAACAAATGGAGCGTGCACTCTCCGAAGATAATTCTTATTGGAACATCAACAGGAGGTCCCCGCGCTTTACAACGGGTGCTGACAGAGTTACCACCTCATCTGGATGCACCAGTTGTAGTGGTGCAGCATATGCCCCCCGGTTTTACCAGATCACTCGCCAATCGGTTAAATGGTCAAGCAGCCATTAAAGTGAAGGAAGCGGAGCAAGAAGAAATCCTCCAAAAAGGAACTGCATATATAGCACCAGGAGGTTTACATACAAAGGTGGTCGAGTTTGGATCACAATTATCCTTTCAACTTTCAAAGGAAGAATCACCAAGGAATGGTCATAGACCTTCCGTTGACATATTATTCGAATCCGTAAGCTTGATTCGAAACTATGGGAAAATTGCTGTCATTATGACGGGTATGGGTTCTGATGGCTCAGAGGGATTGATCAAGCTTAAAGAACGAGGCGATGTGAAAGCCATTGCAGAATCAAAAGAGACTTGTACTGTGTTTGGAATGCCGAAATCGGCTATCGCTACAAATTTGGTGGACAGCGTGGAAAACATCGGGGATATTTCTCAATCAATTATGAAGTACATGTTGTAGAGAGGTGTGGAGCACATGGAATTGAGCCAATATTTAGAGGTTTTTATAGAAGAAAGTAAGGAAAATTTACAAACTTGCAATGTGCAATTACTGGAGTTGGAAAGAAATCCTGAAGATTTGGCGATCGTAAATGAAATATTTCGTTCAGCCCATACATTAAAAGGAATGTCAGCAACGATGGGATACGAAGATTTAGCGAACCTTACTCATAAAATGGAAAACGTACTGGATGCCATTCGAAACGAAAAAATAAAAGTGACGCCAGAAATTTTGGATGTTGTGTTTAAATCCGTTGACGACTTAGAAGCAATGGTGTTTTCTATCGCAGAAGGCGGAGATGGGAAACGGGATGTGACAGAAGTAGTTACTCTCCTCCAGGCGATTGAAAAGGGTGAAGTTCTACAATCAGCTAGCAATGAAGCTGCCGCAGCTACCGAAATACATACATTGTCCATGAAGTACGAAGCATTTGAACAAACTGTTATTCAGCAATCCTTCGAGCAGGGATTCTGCTGCTTTGAAATCACCGTTTCCTTGCGGGGGGATTGTCTGTTAAAGGCAGCAAGAGTGTATATGGTTTTCGAAGTGCTGGAAAAACTCGGAGAAGTCATTAAGTCTTTCCCAACTGTAGAGCAACTGGAAGAAGAACAGTTTGATCATTCCTTTGTTGTAGCTGTTGTCTCACAAGAGGATGCAAGTCACATAGAAAAAAGTATACGTAAGGTATCTGAAGTCGAAGAAGTCACTGTAATGGAACTCACCTCCCATCATCTTCATAATAATGAAAATAATGCATATGAGGAACAACAGAGGGAAGTGGTTGAAAAAGAACGGGAAGAAATGATGCCTAAAACAACCAATAGTACGGGAAGACAATCGAACCCTTCCAGCAAAACGATCCGTGTGAATATTGAACGCTTAGATGTACTTATGAATCTTTTTGAGGAGCTTGTCATCGATAGGGGCAGACTTGAACAGATCTCTAAAGATTTGAATAACCCTGAATTAAATGAAACGGTTGAAAGAATGACTCGGATCTCCGCAGACTTACAAAACATCATTCTCAATATGCGTATGGTTCCTGTAGAGACGGTATTTAACCGTTTTCCACGCATGGTAAGACAACTTGCAAGAGATTTAAATAAGAAAATAGAATTAGAGATCATAGGGGCTGAAACCGAACTTGATCGTACGGTCATTGATGAAATTGGAGACCCTCTCGTCCACTTAATTCGAAACGCTTTGGATCATGGCATCGAAATGCCTGAGGTCCGTATAAAAAACGGTAAGCCGGAGCAAGGAACAGTGAAGCTGAGAGCCTACCATAGTGGAAATCATGTATTTATCGAACTTGAAGATGATGGTGCAGGAATAAATAAAAAGCGGGTCCTGGAGAAAGCGATTCAAAAAGGAGTTGTATCAGAAGAAGTTGGAAGAACCTTAACCGATCGACAAATCTATGAACTCATCCTGTCATCAGGCTTTTCTACCGCTGAGCAAATCTCTGATATCTCTGGAAGAGGAGTTGGACTTGATGTCGTTAAAGCAACGATTGAGTCATTGGGCGGTTCAATTACAATCGACTCGACTGTCGGACAAGGCTCACTGTTTTCTATTCAATTACCATTAACCTTATCGATTATTTCCGTCATGCTTGTTGAAATTGAAGCTGAGAAATACGCGATTCCACTTTCTTCGATTATAGAAACGGCCATTGTGAAAAAAGAAGAGATCATGAATGCACATAATCAAAGAGTGATAGATTTCAGAGGCAAGGTGGTTCCGTTGTTATTCCTGGAGGATGTATTCGATATTCCTAAAGATTCAACAGATGAAGAGTTTTATTCTGTCGTGGTTGTAAGGAAAGGAGAAAAAATGGCAGGGTTAGTAGTGGATTCATTTATTGGTCAACAGGAAATTGTCCTAAAATCTTTAGGGAATTACCTTAATGATGTATTCGCCATTTCAGGTGCAACAATATTGGGTGATGGGCAGGTAGCTCTGATTGTTGATTGTAATGCGTTGATAAAATAGGAGGTAAGGGAAATGAGTGTAGTGACAGAGACAATGGAAGACCTAAAGCTTATCGTATTTCAATTGGTGGATAAGGAGTATGCCATTCCCGTCAATCAGGTTCGGTCAATTGAGAAGCTGCCATATATTACGAGAGTGCCTGGAACAGCTTCCTATGTCACGGGTGTAATCAATTTACGAGGTGTCGTAACTCCTATAATCGATTTAAGAAGCCGATTTGATTTACCTTCTTCAGACTCAACGGAAAGCACCCGTGTGATTATCGTTGGTTTAGAGGATAAAGAAGTAGGATTGATCGTTGATTCAGCGAATGATGTGTTGGATGTAGCCAGAGAAATGATTGAACCGCCACCGGAAGTTGTCGGAATAGTGGAGGCAGAGTACATTGGTGGAGTAGTCAGGCAAAGCAAACGATTGATGATCCTGCTCCATCTGGACAAAATTCTGCAATCCATTTAAGGGGTCGGATACGAATGGCATATGAAAAGAAAATATCATCAATGCACTTAGATATTTTGAAAGAAATCGGTAATATTGGAGCGGGGCATGCTGCGACTGCCCTCTCCACACTACTGGGTAAGAAGATTGATATGAAGGTGCCCTGTGTGCAAATTGTTACATTCGATGAAATGATGGATATGGCAGGAGGACCGGATAATGTAGTCGTAAGTGTTTTCTTAAGGATTGAAGGGGAAGCACCTGGAAGCATGTTTTTCTTGTTGCCTCTTGAACAGGCTTCTATGTATATTCGGACGATGTTGCAGGACGGGTCGTTTTCCTTTAGTGACCCGCCTTATTCAGAATTAGGTTTATCAGCTATGCAAGAGTTAGGTAATATTCTTTCAGGTTCTTATCTTACGTCCCTATCTGACTTTACCAATCTTAAGCTTTTACCTTCAGTCCCTGCTTTATCGGTAGATATGGCTGGTGCCATCATCGGTTTCGGATTACTTGAAATTTCTCAGGAGAGTGATTATGCGATCGTCATTGATACTGCCTTGAAGGAAGAAGAATTCGAGGAATCGGAAAGTGTGAAAGGTCATTTCTTCCTCTTACCCGATCCGGATTCATTTGAGATCATCTTTCAATCGCTTGGTGTGAAGGTATGATCACTTTAAACACAAACACCGTGGTGAAGGTGGGAATTGCAGATATGAATATCGTTGGTGAGGGAAGTTCAATCCGAACATCGGGCTTAGGTTCCTGCATTGGAGTGGTAATATACGATGAGATTATTAAATTGGCAGGTATGGTCCACGTTATGCTCCCACATTCTACGATAGGGAAAGAGCCTTCAATCAACTTAGCCAAGTACGCAGACACTGGAATAGATGAACTCATTCGACAACTGGATGTACGGGGAGCGGATGTTAGGAGACTTAAGTGCAAAATGGCGGGCGGTGCACAAATGTTTCAATTTAAGACAAAAAGTGATGTGATGAGAATCGGTCCGAGGAATGCGGATGCGGTGAAAGAGGCCCTCTTGAAGCACCGAGTGCCGATTATAGCAGAGGACATTGGTGGTAACAAAGGGAGAACCATTGAATTTTTTCCATCGACTGGAATTCTTCATGTTCGCAAAGTTAATGAAGGAACTAAGGAATTGTGAGTTTATGTTCAGTTTCAAATAGTTCAGTTGCTCATACTCAAGATGTTTTTAACTTTAAAATAGGTTTCAAGAAAGAAAATAGTAAGCTAGGAGGATACTTATGTCTCAGCAACCCCCTCGAACAGATGAAAAACTATATTGGGAGAGATGGATCAACAGCCGTGATACCGAGGCAGGTGACATGTTAGTGAAGAAGTACATGCCCCTTGTGTCGTATCATGTTCAGAGGATTTCCATTGGGCTGCCAAGAAACGTCTCGAGAGAAGATATAAAGAGTCTTGGGTTGATGGGATTACTGGATGCACTTCAGAAGTTTGATCCTACAAGAGATCTAAAGTTCGATACATATGCTTCCTTCAGAGTACGGGGAGCCATTCTGGACGGACTAAGAAAAGAAGATTGGCTTCCGCGATCAACAAGGGACCGTGCGAAAAAAATTGAAGCCAAAACGTTGGAACTCGAACAGATTTTATTACGACACGTGACGACTGAGGAGGTAGCTGCTTCGTTAGAAATGACTCCGGAAGAAGTTTACCAAACGACCAATGAACACTTCTTTGCCAATGTCCTTTCAATGGATGAACAACTAACCGATGACGATCATGAATCTCAGAGCTATTCTATAAAAGATAATAAAACGATCTCACCTGAGGATGAAGTGTTGAAGGGTGAAAAAGTATCGGAGTTAGAGAAAACGATTCTGACCCTCTCCGATAAAGAACAGCTTGTGTTAAGCTTATTCTACAAAGAAGAACTAACGTTAACGGAAATCGGGGAAGTCATGAAGCTATCAACATCAAGAATTTCACAAATCCACTCCAAGGCCATCTTCAAACTGCGCAACTTATTAGGCTCTCGAACCTCTTAGTGACAGGACGGTAAATGAGCCCGAACAATAGATATTGATGGACTGTTCCGCTGAAATACGGTTTAAGGGAGCAGTCCTTTTACATGCTTGGGAAAAACTAAAATCAAACTGAACTAAGGTGATGACATGGTAACATTCCTGCTTTTTATATCTTTTCTTCTTAATATTGTTTCCTTACTGGCAATCGTCATTTTATACTCCAGGCAAAATCGTTTTCTTAACATGGAAAAAGACCATAAGAAAATGATCAGTGAATTGGAAGCAGTCATTTCTACTTATCTGATGGAAATGAAAGAAGAGAACGAAGAGTTCCTGCGTACTTTTACTAATCATGCTAATAGTCAAACACAAATCAGTGACAAACCGTCCGATGAGAATATAAACAGTTCCCCGCTTCAAACCAATCCCAAGTGGACAGGAGCGGGGTATAAGCAAGCTTCAAAGGCCTATCAGCAAAAAACAACACCAAGGGGAACCGACGAAAAAAAGTTGGAAATGAAACCTACAGTGAGAACCAACGAAGATCCCTTTACTCAACAGGTTCTCTCACTAAAGAGAGAAGGATTGACCATCGAAGAAATAGCTCAGACTGTCGGAAAAGGTAAGACTGAAATTGAGCTCCTTCTAAAATTTCGTCAAATTATGTAGGAAGTTCTTGATTGGCCAGTATAGGTATGCTATAGTATTCATGGTGTGATTACACACGTTTCTCGATTGAGGTGGATGGTGCTATTCAAACGAATAGTTTCTACTACAAGATGACGGAAACGGAGGAGAAAACAAAAACCATTTAGGAGGAAACACACATGTCAGTAATTTCTATGAAACAATTGCTAGAAGCTGGTGTACATTTCGGACACCAAACCCGTCGTTGGAACCCAAAAATGAAGAGATACATCTTCACTGAGCGTAACGGCATCTACATCATCGACCTTCAAAAAACAGTTAAAAAGGTTGAAGAAGCTTATAACTTCGTTAAAGAATTAGCTGGTAACGGCGGTAAAGTTCTTTTCGTCGGTACGAAAAAGCAAGCACAAGAGTCTGTTAAAGAAGAAGCAGAACGTGCTGGTATGTACTACATCAACCAACGTTGGTTAGGTGGAACACTTACTAACTTCGAAACAATCCAAAAGCGTATTTCACGTCTTAAAGAAATTGAAAAAATGGAAGAAGACGGAACGTTTGAAGTACTACCTAAGAAAGAAGTAGTACAACTTAAAAAAGAACATGAGCGCTTAGTTAAATTCCTAGGCGGAATCAAAGATATGAACACGCTACCTGATGCATTATTCATCATCGATCCTCGTAAAGAGCGTATCGCAGTAGCTGAAGCTCGTAAACTTCATATCCCTATCGTGGGTATTGTTGATACGAACTGTGATCCGGACGAAATCGATGTTGTTATTCCTGCGAATGACGATGCGATCCGTGCAGTTAAGCTTCTTACAGGTAAAATGGCAGATGCTATTTTAGAAGCTAAGCAAGGTGAAGAAGCAGCTGTAGCAGCTGAGTAATGAATGAAAGGTGATAAGAGGGTTTACCCTTATCACCTTTTTTTAAAGAGTATTCACATTTACTGTACTCAATTATTGAGACAGTACATTTTTGACTCTCACCTACTGGTGACATAGTCTACATAGTTAATCTAAGGAGGAAACCCACTATGGCAATTACTGCACAAATGGTTAAAGAACTTCGTGAAAAAACTGGCGCTGGAATGATGGACTGTAAAAAAGCGTTAACAGAAACTGACGGAGATATGGACAAAGCAATTGACTTTTTACGAGAAAAAGGGATTGCGAAAGCAGCTAAGAAAGCTGACCGTATCGCAGCTGAAGGTACTACTTACATTGCAAGCGAAGGAAACACTGCAATTATTCTTGAAGTAAATGCAGAAACAGATTTCGTTGCTAAAAACGAAAACTTCCAAAACCTTGTAAAAGAATTATCTGACCACCTGCTTGCAAACAAACCAGCTTCTGTTGAAGAAGCACTTGATCAAAAAATGACAAATGGTTCAACTGTAAGTGAATTCATCAATGCCGCTATCGCTAAAATCGGAGAAAAAATCACGCTTCGTCGTTTTGAAATCCGTACGAAAGCTGATAACGCTGCGTTCGGTGAATATCTGCACATGGGTGGCCGTATTGCTGTTCTTACAGTTGTTGAAGGTACAACTGATGCAAATGTAGCGAAAGATGTTGCGATGCATGCTGCAGCATTAAATCCTAAATATGTATCCCGCGACCAGGTTTCTGCTGAAGAAGTAGAGCGTGAGCGTGAAGTACTAAAGCAACAGGCATTAAATGAAGGAAAACCTGAAAACATCGTTGAAAAAATGGTTGAAGGTCGCCTAGGGAAATATTTCGAGGATATCTGTATCTTAGATCAAACATTCGTAAAGAATCCAGATCAAAAAGTACGTCAATACCTTGCAGCAAATAACGCTACTTTAACTGACTTCACACGTTACGAAGTAGGAGAAGGTCTTGAGAAGCGTCAAGAAAACTTCGCAGAAGAAGTAATGAACCAAGTAAACAAATAAGAGCAGCTAAAGTTAAACATCTATAAGTAGGGAACACCTAGCGTGTTCCCTATTTTTCAAGAAAAATTCTATTTTATGGAGGTTCCCATGAGCGTTCCAAAATACAAACGTGTCGTTCTGAAACTTAGTGGAGAAGCATTAGCAGGTGATGATGGCTTCGGAATCAATCCTTCTGTCATTAAAAATGTTGCAGAAGAAGTAAAAGAAATTGCCGAACTTGATGTTGAAGTGGCAGTTGTTGTTGGCGGAGGTAATATCTGGCGTGGTAAGATAGGTAGTGAAATGGGCATGGATCGTGCATCTGCAGATTATATGGGGATGCTTGCTACTGTTATGAACTCTTTGGCTCTTCAAGACAGCCTTGAACAGCTGGGTATAGAAACAAGAGTTCAAACATCGATTGACATGCGTCAGGTGGCAGAGCCTTATATTAGACGTAGAGCGATCCGTCACTTAGAGAAGAAACGTGTTGTGATTTTTGCAGCAGGTACTGGAAATCCTTACTTCTCTACAGATACAACTGCCGCACTTAGAGCAGCTGAAATCGAAGCAGAAGTGATCCTTATGGCTAAGAACAACGTAGATGGGGTATATTCAGCAGATCCTAAGAAGGACGAAACGGCTGTTAAATATGAAGAACTTTCCTACTTAGATGTTCTGAAAGAAGGTTTAGCTGTAATGGATTCAACAGCTTCTTCCCTTTGTATGGACAATGATATTCCACTTATTGTATTCTCTATTATGGAGGATGGGAATATTAAGAGGGCCATCACTGGTGAGAATATAGGTACAATCGTTAGGGGGAAATCATAATGCCAAATACGATCATTGCAAATGCGAAAGAAAGAATGACAAAAGCTATTCAAACATTTTCTCGTGAGTTAGCAAGCATCCGAGCTGGTAGGGCTAACGCATCACTACTTGATAAGATCACAGTTGATTACTATGGTGCACCGACACCTGTAAATCAATTAGCGGGTATTTCTATTCCAGAGGCCCGTATGCTTGTGATCCAGCCTTATGACAAATCTGCTTTAGGTGATATTGAGAAAGCGATTTTGAAATCAGACCTGGGAATTACACCTACGAGCGATGGGAATATAATACGGATCGTTGTTCCAGCCTTAACGGAAGAGCGTCGTAAAGAGCTTGTGAAGCTTGTGAAAAAAGAAGCTGAAGATGCAAAAGTGGCGATCCGTAACATCCGTCGTGATGCAAATGACGATCTTAAAAAGAAAGAGAAGAGCGGAGATATAACAGAAGATGATCTTCGTGGATACTCTGATGACGTTCAAAAAGCAACAGACGAGAGCATCGTCAAGATCGATAGCATTGCAAAAGATAAAGAACAAGAAATGTTAGAAGTTTAATGATCATATTCTAATCCTAAGGGGCTGTCCTATAAGTGAACTCATATTCCTTATGGGACAGTCCCTTTGTTTATGCTTGTTTAGAGTATGCGTGTTGATAGCAAACTTCCCATGTTCTCTGATAGAACGTTTATATGAGTTGTGACAGGGCGGAACAACGGTGTATAAAACGTTCAAGAAACCTATATGAATATACATAATCTATTTTCTTGAAGATATCTTCCTTATTTTTTGATATGATAGTAAGGGTAAATATTTTTTGGATTGTTGGTGGAGGATTTTTTATGCTAAACAAGCTTAAGCAATGGAAACGACAGCAAACTTCCGAGGAAGTGGATGATCGATTTCAAGAATTAGTAAAACACCCTATTCCGGGTCATATAGCAATTATCATGGATGGCAATGGACGCTGGGCCAAAAAAAGGGCCTTGCCCAGAGTGGCCGGACACCATGAAGGCATGAAATGTGTGCGAAGAATCACTAAATTGGCAAACGAACTGGGTGTAGAGGCCTTAACACTCTATGCTTTTTCAACCGAGAACTGGAAACGCCCAAAAATGGAAGTTGAGTTCCTGATGAAGTTGCCAGAGGAATTCCTAGGAACTTTCCTGCCCGAATTAGTAGAAGAAAATGTTCAAGTTAAAATGATGGGTTCTCCTGATGCCCTGCCGAACCACACGAAGAAAGCTGTCACTAAGGCGATGGAAGCTACGAAGCTTAATGACGGTTTGATATTAAACTTTGCTTTAAATTATGGCAGCCGCTCAGAAATTATAGATTCCATGAAACATGTCTTAAAAGATGTTCAGAATGGAATACTAGATGAGAACCAATTGAATGAAGAAGTGTTTTCGAGTTACTTGATGACGAAAGATTTAAAAGATCCAGACCTGCTTATTCGAACGAGTGGAGAAATCCGCTTAAGTAACTTTATGCTTTGGCAATTAGCTTATACAGAGTTCTTTTTTACAGACGTACTGTGGCCGGATTTTGGCAAAGAACAGTTAATAGAAGCAATTGAAGCATATCAAGGTCGTTCAAGAAGATTTGGTGGGTTACAAAGCGAGGAATCCTAATGAAACAAAGAATTATTACAGCTGTGGTAGCTGCAGCAATATTTTTACCGATCATCATTTTTGGTGAAACACCATTTATTATTTTAATGTATCTTATTGCTTCTATCAGTTTATATGAAGCATTAAAGATGAGGGGACAATGGATCTTTACCATTCCCGGTTTATTATCTCTTGCCCTTTTATGGGTTTTCTTGATTCCAACCGATGCTATTGGGATCATAGCTGACTTTGGCTATTCCAAAATTGAAATGGCTTTTCTTGCTGTGCTTCTCTTTTTAACATATACAGTGGCAACCAAGAACCGCTACACATTCGATGATGTGGCATTTGCTCTATTAAGCATTTTATATGTAGGGATTGGTTTCTATTACTTCATGGAGATCCGTTTGGATGAAGGAGTACAGTTTGTTTTCTATGCTTTATTTATTATATGGGCGACAGACTCAGGTGCTTATTTCATAGGAAGAGCGATGGGGAAAAAGAAGCTCTGGCCTGAAATCAGTCCGAATAAAACCATTGAAGGTTTTGTAGGCGGGATCATTTGTGCCATCGTAGTCGGTGTCATCATGACATTCTTCACAGATCTTGATATGTCCATTCCTAAACTCATTATCGTGACCGGGATTCTTTCTGTGTTTGGACAAGTGGGAGACTTAGTCGAATCCGCACTGAAAAGACATTACAAAGTAAAAGATTCAGGTCACTTATTACCTGGCCATGGTGGAATGCTTGATCGTTTTGATAGTTTATTATTTGTGTTACCCCTTCTTCACTTTCTTTTATAGTAAAGGTAGAAGGCTTCTAGCGGGAGGAGTGTAGTTGTTGAAAAAGATCAGCTTAATGGGAGCTACGGGTTCTATTGGAACACAAACCCTTGATGTAATTCGAGAGCATCCTGAAGAATTCAAACTGACAGCTATGTCTGTTGGCAGAAATATAGAAGAAGCAAGAAAAATGATTGAAGAATTCAATCCTCAGTTGGTTTCTGTTCAGAATAAAGAAGATGCGGAATTATTAACGAAAGAATTATCTACATCCATCAAGGTACTGTATGGGGAAGAAGGTCTTGTGGAGGTGGCTTGTCACCAGGAAGCTGACATACTCGTTAATGCAGTCCTGGGAAGTGTGGGGCTCTATCCTACACTGCAAGCCATTGAGGCAGGGAAAATGATAGCAATCGCCAATAAGGAAACTCTTGTAACAGCTGGACACCTGGTGATGGAAGCGGCCAAGAAAAAGGGCACCACTCTATTGCCTGTTGATAGTGAGCATTCTGCTATCTTCCAAGCTCTTCAAGGAGAACAAGAGAAGAACATTGAAAAATTGATCATTACTGCTTCCGGGGGCAGCTTTAGAGACCGTGCGAGAGAAGAATTAGTTGGTGTCACGGTAAAAGAAGCGCTGAATCATCCGAACTGGTCGATGGGAGCGAAGATCACCATCGACTCTGCTTCTATGATGAACAAGGGATTAGAGGTGATTGAGGCTCATTGGTTATTTGATATTCCTTATGATCGTATCGAGGTTGTGCAGCATAGGGAAAGCATTATCCATTCCATGATTCAATTTCATGATTCATCTGTTATGGCTCAACTGGGCACGCCTGATATGCGTGTGCCGATCCAATATGCTTTAACATATCCAGACAGGCTTCAAAGGCCAGGTAAAAGATTGGATTTAGTGGAAATGGGTAAGCTTCATTTTGAGAAGATGGATTTACAGCGATTCCGTTGTTTGGCATTTGCATATGAAGCAGGTCGAATTGGCGGTAGTATGACAACGGTTTTAAATGCTGCCAATGAAGCGGCTGTTGCTTTGTTCCTGGATAATAAAATATCTTTCCTCGATATTGAAATGTACATTGAAAAGGCTATGAATACCCATCAAGTGATACATAGACCTGACCTTGAAACCATACATGAGATTGACCGGCAGACCCGCCAACTCGTTTCAAGTTGGTTGTAGAGTACTTGGGCATGTTTACATGATCTGTAACGTAGTATGATAGTGGACGTGTTTGCCTGGACTTTAAACATTTAGATCTGTTACCGACAGGTTATAAAAAAGGTGGTTTTTTATTTGCAAACGGTGATTGCCTTTGTTGTTATTTTTGGAGCTTTAGTTTTCTTTCATGAGCTTGGACATTTGATTTTTGCTAAGCGTGCAGGCATCCTATGCCGTGAATTCGCCATTGGGTTTGGTCCTAAAGTTTTTTCTTACAAAAAGGATGAAACAACCTACACGATTCGATTATTGCCTCTTGGGGGCTTTGTGCGTATGGCCGGGGAAGACCCAGAAATGGTCGAGCTTAAGGCTGGACATCGGGTTGGTCTTGTACTTGATCAGGATGAGAAGATAAGAAAAATTGTCTTAAATAACAAAGATCGGTATCCGAACATTCGTGTCATTGAAGTAGAAGAAGCAGATTTAGAGCATAGGCTACATATTCGTGGATACGAAGAAGACGAGGAGGAACTGAAAACCTTCTCGATCTCAAGGGAAGCCGTGTTCATTGAAGATGGAGTGGAAACACAAATTGCGCCTTGGGATCGTCAATTTGCTTCTAAATCCCTGCCACAACGAGCCATGGCCATTTTTGCAGGTCCGCTTTTTAACTTTATCCTGGCCTTCTTCATTTTCATCCTTGTGGGCCTATTGCAAGGGGTTCCGACGAATGATCCTGTCCTTGGCGAATTGACAGAAGACGGTGCAGCTAAAGAAGCCGGTCTTCAGGAAAATGACATTGTTTTAAGTATAGACGGTAAAGAGATTTCAACATGGGAAGATATTGTTACAATCATACAGAAACACCCTGGGGATGAGCTGAGATTTAATGTTGATCGGAATGGCTCAAACACTGAGATTCCTGTCACACCAAAGCCTCAAGAAATTGAAGGGGAAGAAATAGGTATCATTGGGGTTCATAGTCCTGTTGAAAAGTCCCCCCTCAAAGTGGTGACCAATAGTGCACAACAAACCTATGAATGGACCAAAATGATTTTTGTTCTGCTAGGAAAGCTTGTGTCCGGTGAGTTCTCAATCGATGCGTTATCAGGACCGGTCGGAATCTATCAGTCAACAGATGTTGTTGCTAAATCAGGTATATACTACTTGATGAGATGGGCGGCCATCTTAAGTATCAACCTGGGAATTATGAATCTTCTGCCAATCCCTGCCCTTGACGGAGGCAGACTCCTTTTCTTCGCTGTTGAAGCGGTAAGAGGAAAACCGGTGGACCGCCAAATGGAGGGAATGGTCCATTTTGTCGGGTTTGCTCTTCTCATGGTTCTGATGCTCGTTGTAACATGGAATGACATTCAAAGATTCTTCTTATAAAATATAATGTGTGAATCGTGAACAGGCAGTTTCTCCCTCAAGAATGAAAAAATGAGGGTGTTACTGCCTGTTAATTTAAGATAAAATAGTGAGAAGGAAATTCCCACACTACATAAATGGTAACTGAGGTGCTAATAGATGAAGCAACGAAAAACATTCATCCCTACACTTAGAGAAACACCAGCTGATGCAGAAATCAAGAGCCATCAGCTTCTCTTGCGTGCAGGGTTCATAAGACAAAATGCTAGTGGTATTTATAGCTTCTTGCCATTAGGAAATAAAGTGTTAAAGAAAGTAGAAGAAATTATTCGTGAAGAACTGGATAGAGCAGGGGCTGTCGAAATGCTTATGCCTGCTCTTCAACCTTCTGAGCTCTGGAAAGAATCAGGACGTTGGGGAACGTATGGCCCGGAATTAATGCGATTGAATGATCGCCATGACCGTGAATTTGCCCTTGGAGCAACACATGAGGAAGTGATTACAAGTTTAGTAAGGGACGAAATCAAATCATACAAGCGTCTGCCCCTTACGATGTATCAAATTCAGACAAAATTCCGTGATGAAAAGCGTCCACGTTTTGGACTTCTTAGAGGAAGAGAGTTCATTATGAAGGATGCCTATTCATTCCATTCTTCTTTTGAAAGTTTGGACGAGACATACGATGCTTTATTTCAAGCATATTCAAATATATTCAGCAGATGCGGGCTTAATTTCAGAGCAGTCATCGCCGACTCTGGAGCCATGGGTGGTAAGGATACACATGAATTCATGGTGTTATCTGAAGTCGGAGAAGATACGATTGCTTACTCCGATACATCCGAATATGCAGCCAATATAGAAATGGCTGAAGTGGTTGATTCCTACACGCAGTCGGATGAAGATATACTTGAAATGGAAAAGGTTTCAACACCAGAGAGTAAATCGATTGAAGAAGTATCCTCTTTTCTATCGATCGATAAAGCTCAGTGTATTAAGTCCCTGCTATTTAAAGTAGATGATGATTACGTACTGGTATTATCCCGTGGTGATCACGAAATTAACGATATCAAAGTGAAGAATCTTCTAAATGCAAATGTAGTCGAATTGGCATCAGCCGAAGAGACGAAAGCGCTCATAGGATGCGAAATCGGATCGATTGGTCCTTGTTCATTAGATAAAGACGTGAAAATTGTAGCCGATCACGCAGTTAAATACATCCGGAACGGTGTAGCCGGGGCAAACGTAGGAGGATACCATTTCACAAATGTGAACCCTGGACGTGATTTTGAGGTTTCTCGATATGCTGATCTTCGTTTTATTCAAGAAGGTGACCCTTCACCAGACGGAAATGGTACGATTGTTTTCGCAAAAGGAATTGAAGTGGGACATGTATTCAAATTAGGGACAAGATATTCTGACGCTTTAGGAAGTTCATTCTTGGATGAAAATGGTCGATCTCAATCAATCATCATGGGCTGTTATGGCATTGGTGTATCACGTACCCTCGCAGCGGTTGCAGAGCAATTTAATGATGAAAATGGTCTGGTTTGGCCAACGAACCTTTCACCATTTGACCTTCACTTAATTCCAATTAATATGAAGGATGAAGCACAGGCAAATCTTGCAAACGAATTATATGACTCATTAAAAGATAATCGGTATGATGTATTAATGGATGACCGGGCTGAGCGTCCAGGTGTTAAATTCGCCGACTCAGATCTGATTGGACTCCCTATCCGCATAACAGTCGGAAAGAAAGCAGGGGAAGGCATCGTCGAAGTGAAAGTAAGGAAATCAGGAGATATGCTGGAAGTGCACAAAGACGAGCTTCTACCAAAACTCCAAGAACTATTCAAGACTCTTTCTTAAACATAAAAGGGCTCGACTTTGAAGGAGGCAATCCTTGGCTGTCAGCCCTTTTTCTACTGTAAATAACACGATTAGAAATGGGGGAAAAGAATCATGGAAGAAAAGCCCCTGGGCAAAAGAGAAAGGTTTCAACTGTTGCTAAGTCAATTAGGGTTAACAGAAGATGCCTTTGTAAAGTACTTTCAAAACGCTGAAATTGAAAAACTAGCGGTGTTTCGCAAGGAGAAGAAATGGCATTTTTACTTTACTTTTGAGGAAATCATTCCATGTAATGTGTGGAGTGAATTTTCAATTGCGCTGCAAACATCCTTTAAACATATTGCAAATGTTGGTTTTACCATTAAAGTATTGAATACCCAAATAACTGAAAAGCATATTTTGGATTATTGGCAGGACTGTGTGAAAGAAATCCAAGGGATATCACCGCCATTATTAAAATTATTAAATACCCAAAAACCAAAAATCAATGGAAACAAAATCATTGTTCGGGCATCGAATGATACAGAAGCAACCCAATTAAAGAGAAAATACGGTGACATGATCACCTCTACCTTCGAGAACTTTGGTTTTCCTAAGCTGGTTTTAGATGCAGAAGTTAGTCAGGTAGAGGAACAGAGCAATGAGTATGAGAAATTTTTAGAAGAAAAGCTTAAAGAAGATCAAGAAAGAGCGAAACAGGCTCTTATTGAAATGGAAAAGGCTGAAAAAGAGGAAGCAAGTGATGCACCCAGCGGTCCATTCATGCTGGGTCTTACAATTAAAGATGATGCTGACTTCCGGAAGATTGAAGAGATTTATGATGAAGAACGACGAATCGCTATCGAAGGATATGTCTTTGATTGTGAAACGCGCGAATTACGAAGCGGTCGTACATTACTAACGTTTAAAGTAACCGACTACTCAAGTTCCATCCTGGTCAAAATGTTCTCAAGGGATAAAGAAGACGCAGCGGTTATGAACATTATGAAAAAAGGTATGTGGGTACGATGTCGTGGAAGTATTCAAAATGATACGTTCGTACGCGACCTTGTGATGATTGCCAATGATGTGAACGAAATCAAACCTGTTCTGAGACTGGATACAGCCCCTGCAGATGAGAAAAGAGTAGAGCTTCACATGCACACACCCATGAGTCAGATGGATGCTGTATCTTCCGTATCAAGTTTAGTGTCTCAAGCAAAAAAATGGGGGCATAAAGCTGTAGCCATCACGGATCATGCCGTTGCACAGTCATTCCCTGAGGCGTATAGCGCAAGCAAGAAGAACGATATTAAACTGCTCTATGGAGTAGAGGCCAATCTTGTAGATGATGGAGTACCAATCGCCTATAATGATCGAGACCTTCCTCTCGAAGATAGTACCTATGTTGTTTTTGATGTTGAAACTACGGGGCTTTCAGCCGTTTATGATACGATCATCGAACTTGCCGCAGTGAAAATCAAAGACGGAGAAGTCATTGATAAGTTCGAATCGTTTGCCAACCCCCATCACCCGTTATCGGCAACAACCATCGAATTAACGGGGATCACAGATGACATGGTGCAAACGGCTCCTGAAATAAAGGATGTTCTTCATGACTACCATAGATGGGTAGGGGACGATATTTTAGTCGCCCATAATGCATCCTTTGATATGGGATTTTTAAATGCCGGGTATCAAAAAGCCGGATTACCTAAGGCAACCAATCCGGTTATCGACACATTGGAACTGGCCAGGCTTCTGTACCCTCAATTTAAGAATCACCGTCTGAATACGTTAGCCAAGAAATTCGATGTTGAACTAACGCAGCATCACCGTGCAATCTATGATGCAGAAGCAACTGGTTACCTGTTATTGAAAATGCTGAAGGATGCCGTTGAAAAAGGAATCACCAATCATAATCAATTTAATGATTACATGGGAAAAGGCGATGCATACAAGCGGTCAAGACCATATCATTGTACACTGATTGCTCAAACGGAAGAAGGGTTAAAGAACCTCTATAAACTAGTATCCATTTCTCACATGAATTACTTTTTCCGTGTGCCGCGAATTCCCCGGTCTCAGCTTCAAAAATACCGAACGGGAATTCTCGTCGGTTCAGGCTGTGACAAGGGCGAAGTATTTGAAGGGATGATGCAAAAGGGGAAAGAAGAAGTTGAGGAAACTGCTCAATTCTATGATTACCTGGAAGTTCATCCAAAAGAAGTCTATCAACACTTAATCGAGTTGGATCTGGTGCAAAGTCAGAAAAACCTTGAAGATATCATTAAAAACATTGTGGATCTTGGTAAGAAATTGGATAAGCCCGTTGTGGCTACTGGTAATGTTCATTACTTAAATGAAAACGACAAGATTTACCGTAAGATTCTCGTTGGCTCTCAAGGCGGGGCGAATCCGTTAAACCGACATGAACTTCCTGATGTTCATTTCAGAACAACGAATGAGATGCTGGATGCATTCTCTTTCTTAGGGAAAGAAACAGCGAAAGAAATTGTTGTGGATAACTCCAACAAAATAGCCGATCTTGTAGATGTTATTAAACCAATTAGAGATGATCTCTATACACCTAAAATTGAAGGTGCAGATGAAGAAATGCGTCGCATGAGTTATTCCATGGCAAAAAGCATCTACGGAGAAGAGCTTCCTGAAATCGTAGAAGCTAGGCTAGAAAAGGAATTAAAGAGTATTATCGGGCATGGATTCGCAGTCATCTATTTAATCTCACATAAGCTCGTGAAGAAGTCATTGGATGATGGTTACCTGGTAGGATCCCGTGGATCAGTAGGATCTTCTTTTGTCGCCACGATGACAGAAATAACGGAAGTAAATCCTTTACCTCCCCACTATGTTTGTCCAGCTTGCAAGAAATCCGAGTTCTTTGATGATGGATCGGTAGGATCCGGGTTTGATTTGCCTAATAAGGATTGTCCTGATTGTGGAATTCCATACAAGAAGGATGGTCATGATATACCCTTCGAAACATTCCTTGGGTTTAAAGGAGATAAAGTTCCTGATATCGATTTGAACTTCTCAGGTGAATATCAGCCTAACGCCCATAACTATACGAAGGTTCTGTTCGGTGAAGACAATGTATATCGGGCAGGTACTATCGGTACAGTGGCGGAAAAGACCGCCTATGGGTATGTTAAAGGATACGCGAATGACCATCAGCTGCAAATCCGTGGAGCGGAAATCGATCGATTGGTAAGCGGGTGTACCGGGGTGAAAAGAACAACTGGTCAGCATCCTGGAGGTATCATCGTAGTACCTGATTATATGGATATTTACGATTTTTCACCCATCCAGTTCCCTGCTGATGATTCAAGCTCGGAATGGAAAACAACACATTTTGATTTCCATTCCATACATGATAATCTCTTAAAGCTTGATATCCTGGGACACGATGATCCAACCGTGATTCGTATGCTCCAAGATTTATCTGGTGTAGACCCTAAAACGATTCCAACAGATGATCCTGAAGTAATGAAAATCTTCAGTGGGACGGAATCGCTCGGAGTGACAGAGGACCAGATCATGTGTAAGACCGGGACGCTCGGAATCCCGGAATTCGGTACACGATTCGTTCGTCAAATGCTCGAGGATACAAAACCGACGACATTTTCTGAGCTTGTACAAATATCAGGGCTTTCACATGGTACTGATGTATGGCTTGGCAATGCACAAGAGCTTATTCATAATAATATTTGTAATCTGAGCGAAGTAATCGGATGTCGTGATGATATTATGGTTTATCTCATCTATCAAGGACTCGAGCCTTCACTTGCCTTTAAGATCATGGAATTTGTACGTAAAGGTAAGGGACTGCAGGATGAATGGGTAGAAGAGATGAAAAAGAATGGGGTACCGGACTGGTATATTGATTCTTGTCTGAAGATCAAATATATGTTCCCAAAAGCCCATGCGGCTGCCTATGTATTAATGGCTGTCCGTATTGCTTACTTTAAAGTGCATCATGCTCTTCTTTACTATGCTGCTTACTTCACCGTTCGTGCAGAGGATTTCGATATCGAAGCCATGGTGAGGGGGTCACAAGCTGTCAGGGCCAAGATAGAAGAAATCAATAGCAAGGGCCTGGATGCATCTCCAAAAGAAAAGAACACGTTAACAGTACTGGAGTTGGCCCTTGAGATGTGTGAACGGGGATACAAGTTCCAAAAGGTAGATCTGTATCGTTCACAAGCGGCTGAATTTGTGATAGATGGAGATTCATTGATTCCACCGTTCAACTCGATTCCCAGGCTTGGTACGAATGCAGCCATCAATATTGTCAATGCAAGACAAAATGGGGAATTTCTATCTAAAGAAGATCTTCAACAAAGAGGTCGCGTCTCCAAGACCATTATCGAGTACCTGGACAATCACGGCTGTTTGGAAGCCTTGCCGGATAAGAACCAACTATCCCTATTCTAAGCTGATACCATGGGAATTGTTTGCATAAAAATGTTGATTATGGTATATTTTTATTGGAAATACTAAAGATAGCTCTAAAGGTAGAAGAGTGGGGTCGCACCCCACTCTTTCGTTATTACATGGAGATTTTTTGAACTATCATTTCTAGTCTTGGTGCAAGATTTTCATATAGACCAGGAGGTAAGTATGAGCAAAATAACAACACTCGTAGAAGAACTTGTTACACCTATCTTAGATGACATGTCACTAGAACTCATCGACATGGAATATGTGAAAGAAGGATCCAATTGGTTTCTTCGAGTATTCATCGACAAAGATTCAGGTGTCGACATTGAAGAATGCGGAATAGTAAGTGAAAGACTTAGTGAAAAGTTAGATGAAATTGACCCAATTCCTCATAATTACTTTTTAGAAGTTTCTTCACCGGGGGCTGAACGTCCTTTAAAGAAAGAAAAGGACTTTGAGAAAGCCATCGGCAAAAACGTTTATGTGAAAACATATGAGCCGTTGAACGGTGAAAAGGCCTTCGAAGGCACACTTCTTTCCTATACTTCAGACCAATTAGCATTAGAAGTAACCATTAAGACTCGAAAAAAGAAGGTTGAAATTCCAACAGATAAGATAGCTGTCGCACGATTAGCTGTTACATTTTCATAGGAACGAACCGCACTATAAAGGGGGATGAAACCACCATGAGCACTCAGTTATTAGATGCTCTTACTGTTTTAGAGAAAGAGAAAGGCATTGCAAGAGATGTCATCATTGAAGCAATTGAAGCTGCACTTGTGTCAGCTTACAAACGAAATTTTAACCAAGCACAAAATGTCCGTGTAGACCTAAATCTTGAAACGGGTACGATGAGAGTTTTTGCTCGTAAAGAAGTTGTAGACGAAGTATTTGATTCCCGCCTTGAGATTTCTGTTGAAGACGCCGGGGAAATCAACCCCAGCTACGAGGTGGGAGACGTTGTTGAGTTGGAAGTTACACCTAAGGACTTTGGCCGTATCGCTGCGCAAACGGCTAAACAGGTTGTTACCCAACGAGTAAGAGAAGCTGAAAGAGGAATTATATATTCCGAATTTGTGGATCGCGAAGAAGATATCATGACAGGTATCGTTCAACGACAGGACAATCGCTTTATTTATGTGGCGCTAGGGAAGATTGAAGCGCTCTTACCAGTGAGCGAGCAGATGCCAAATGAAACATATAAACCTCATGATCGCATCAAAGTGTTTATCACAAAGGTTGAAAAGACTACAAAAGGTCCTCAAATCTTTGTTTCACGGACACACCCCGGATTACTGAAACGTTTGTTTGAAATCGAAGTTCCCGAAATCTTTGATGGAACGGTAGAAATCAAATCTGTTGCACGTGAAGCCGGAGATCGTTCTAAAATCTCTGTTCATGCAGAAAATTCAGAGGTGGATCCTGTTGGTGCTTGTGTAGGAACCAAGGGTGCACGTGTACAGGCAATTGTAAACGAATTAAAAGGTGAAAAAATTGACATTGTTCAATGGTCTGAGGATCCTGTAACATTCGTAGCCAATGCATTAAGTCCATCGAAAGTGCTGGATGTACAGGTGAATGAAGATGATAAAGCGACAAGGGTAGTTGTACCGGATTATCAGCTTTCACTTGCAATCGGTAAACGTGGTCAAAATGCTCGCCTTGCAGCTAAATTGACAAACTGGAAGATTGATATCAAGAGTGAAACAGACGCTCGTGAACTGGGATTGTATCCTCGAGAAGAGTCATTCCTTCCTCAAGATGAAGAGGAAGAATATGATAACGAGCCTTTAAATATTGATTTCGACAATCAAGATTAAGAGGTGAGTCAGATGAGTGTGAATAGGAAGATCCCATTGCGCAAATGTGTGGCAACGGGTGAGATGAAACCGAAGAAAGAAATGATCCGGATTGTCCGCTCGAAAGAAGGGGAGGTTTCCATCGATCCTACCGGTAAGAAATCAGGACGGGGAGCTTATCTTTCAAAGGATAAAGACGTCATTTTACAAGCTAAAAAGAAAAATACTTTAGCCAATCAATTACAAGCGAAAATAGATGAATCTCTATACGATGAATTGATTAGCCTTGTGGAGAAGGAGTAACGTTTAGCGTATGAATCAAAATCGTTGGATGTCACTTTTAGGATTGGCGAATCGGGCACGTAAGATTATTTCAGGTGAAGAGCTTGTTATTAAAGAAGTTCGTAGTGGACGAGCAAAACTTGTCATTCTTTCCAAAGATGCTTCTGCTAATACGCACAAGAAAATCACGGACAAATGTAAATCTTACAATGTCAAGGTTAGTTTGGTGGATAGCAGAAATGATTTAGGTCAGGCCATTGGAAAAGAAGCCAGGGTAGTGGTGGCTATTATGGATGCAGGCTTTGCCGGGAAATTATCCGAACTGCTCGATGAATCTCAGTGGGGGTGAACATATGAGCAAGATGCGTGTTTATGAATATGCAAAAAAATACAATGTTTCAAGCAAAGATGTTATCGGAAAATTAAAGCAACTGAATATTGAGGTATCAAACCATATGGCAACTATAGAAGACGACGCAGTAACGAAATTAGACGCGATGTATAAAGGTGATTCAAAAGGTCAAGGGAATAAAGCTGCCCAAAAAGATCCCAATGCATCGAAGTCAGAAGAAGCTCCTAACAAGGAAAAAGTAAAATCAGCACCGAAAAGTCGTGAAGGAAAAAAACACGAACAACAGCACCAATCAAAGGAGAAGAAGGTCTTCAATAATAATAATAACAACAACAAAAACAAAAATAATAGACAAAATAAGCAAAATAAAAATTTCAAACAGGCTCCACAGCAACAGCAGCCTGCCAAGAAAAAAGAGCTTCCTTCAAAAATCACTTTCTCAGAGTCATTAACGGTTTCAGAGCTTGCGAAAAAGCTTCACAAAGAGCCATCTGAAATCATTAAAAAGCTATTCATGCTTGGGGTGATGGCAACAATCAACCAAGAGTTGGATAAAGACTCGATTGAGCTGATTGCAGGAGAATATGGAGTGGAAGTAGAAGAAGAGATCAAAGTTGATGCTACTGATCTTGAAGTATACTTCACAGAAGATACCGAAGAGCAAGTAGAAGAGCGTCCTTCCGTTGTGACAATCATGGGTCACGTTGACCATGGTAAAACGACTCTGCTTGATTCTATCCGTAACACAAAAGTAACGGCAGGAGAAGCTGGAGGAATCACTCAGCATATCGGTGCTTATCAAGTAGAAGTAGATGGAAAGAAAATCACATTCCTTGATACTCCTGGACATGCTGCGTTCACAACGATGCGTGCCCGCGGTGCTCAAGTAACGGATATTGCGATCATCGTCGTAGCCGCTGATGATGGTGTCATGCCTCAAACAGTCGAGGCAATCAACCATGCGAAAGCTGCTGAAGTTCCAATTATCATAGCCGTTAATAAAATGGATAAGGAAGCTGCAAATCCAGATCGTGTAATGCAAGAATTAACGGAATATGAACTGGTTCCTGAAGCGTGGGGTGGAGACACAATCTTCGTACCGCTATCTGCATTATCTGGTGAAGGTATCGATAATTTACTTGAAATGATCGTCCTTGTAAGTGAAGTGGAAGAGCTAAAAGCGAATCCAAATCGCCTTGCACAAGGTACAGTGATTGAAGCACAATTAGACAAAGGTCGAGGATCTGTTGCGACTTTACTTGTTCAAAACGGTACTTTAAAAGTTGGAGATCCTATCGTTGTAGGAAACACGTTTGGTCGTGTACGTGCAATGGTCAATGATCTTGGCCGCCGTGTGAAAGAAGCAGGTCCATCTGCCCCTGTTGAAATCACAGGTTTAAATGATGTTCCTCAAGCAGGAGATCGTTTCGTTGTATTTGAAGACGAGAAGACGGCTCGTTCGGTTGGTGAAGCCCGTGCATCTCAAGCATTACAAGCACAGCGCGGAGAAAAGTCTAAAGTAAGCCTTGAAAACCTGTTTGAACAAATGAAACAAGGAGAAATGAAGGACCTTAACCTTGTTCTTAAAGCGGACGTTCAGGGATCAGTTGAAGCTCTTGCAGCTTCATTGCTGAAAATTGAAGTTGAAGGTGTAAATATTCGAATCATCCATACAGGTGTTGGAGCGATTAACGAATCAGATATTACACTTGCAGCAGCTTCCAATGCCATTGTGATAGGTTTTAATGTACGCCCGGATGTAAATGCTAAACGTACTGCTGAGGCAGAAGGCGTTGAAATTCGATTACACCGCATTATCTATAAGGTGATGGAGGAAATTGAAGCTGCTATGCAAGGGATGCTGGATCCAGAATTCGAAGAAAAAATCATTGGTCAGGCAGAAGTCCGTCAAACATTTAAAGTGTCTAAAGTTGGTACGATTGCGGGAAGCTATGTAACAGAAGGTAAAATTTCTCGCGATAGCGGTGTTCGTCTGATCCGTGATGGAATTGTTATCTTTGAAGGTGAACTCGATGCCCTTAAACGCTTTAAGGATGATGCGAAAGACGTAGCCAAAGGTTACGAATGTGGTATTACGATTAAGAACTTTAACGATGTGAAAGAAGGCGACGTTATCGAAGCCTTCATCATGGAGGAAATTACACGTAAATGATCACGTATGTTGAATGTGAGTGTATGATTTATGATTCTCACTCTTTAAAAGAAAAGCGGGCGGTCCTGCAGAGGGTCTTGTCACGACTTAAACAAAAATTCAATGTATCTGTCTCTGAAATCGGACATCAGGATGTATGGCAACGAACAAAGATTGCCATCGTCACCGTCGCTTCTTCTAAAGGGGCGAGTGAAAGAGAAATAGAGCATGCATTGAAATTTATAGATTCTTTCCCGGAGTGGGAAAGACTGGAAACGCGAGTTGAGTCATTGTAATTAGCTGCTTATATTTCAACATATACCCATAACGATATAAGAGGTGATATTGATGAGCCATCGTGCGAATCGTGTTGGCGAGCAAATGAAAAAAGAGCTCAGCGATATTATCGGACGAAAAATAAAGGATCCACGTATTGGCTTTGTAACGGTTACAGATGTACAGGTAACTGGGGATTTACAACAGGCAAAAGTGTATATTACCGTTCTGGGTGGAGAAGACCAAAGAGAAAACACTCTTAAAGGTCTGGCGAAGGCAAAAGGGTTCATCCGTTCTGAAGTAGGACAGCGAATCCGTCTCCGCAAAACACCTGAAATTATTTTTGAGTTTGATGAATCGATTGATTATGGTAATCATATTGAATCTTTATTAAGAAAAGTTCAAGATGAACCAGAAGAGTCTAAAGATACAGAAGAGTAACTAGAAAGGGCTGATCCGGACGGAAGTACAATTCCAAATGGATCGGTCCTTTTGTTTTCTATTTGTTGAAATGCAGAATGAACATTAGTGGAGGTAGTAAGATGAATGGAATCCTGCCCTTATGGAAGCCCCGCGGCATGACGTCCCATGATTGTGTATTTAAATTAAGGAAGCTCCTTAGAACGAAGAAGGTTGGCCATACTGGTACCCTGGATCCGGAAGTTTCTGGTGTACTGCCAATTTGTATTGGAAGGGCGACGAAGATAGCCGAGTACATTACAGCATCGGGTAAAACCTACGAAGGGGAGGTCACTCTCGGTTTTTCGACTACGACGGAAGATGCCTGGGGTGAGCTCGTGGAAGAAAAGAAGGTGGACCGGACGATTACAAGAGCAGAGGTTGAGGAGATACTCCGAAGTTTGACAGGCGATATTGTTCAAACGCCTCCAATGTTTTCGGCGGTCAAGGTAAATGGCAAACGGTTATATGAATATGCAAGGCTTGGGATTGAAGTAGAAAGACCATCAAGAACTGTTCATATCCATAAGCTTCACTTGCTGGAGGAGTGGAATGAGTTAGACATTGATGATCCATCTTTTTCTTTTGAAGTGGCTTGTGGCAAAGGGACCTATGTGAGGACACTTGCAGTTGAAATTGGAAATAGACTTGGATATCCGGCTCATATGTCCGCCCTTACCCGTACGCAATCAGCTAGTTTTAGAAAAGAGGACTGTTTTACCTTAGAAGATGTAAAAGAGTTTGTTGAGAATGAAAATACAAAGGGACTTCTTCTTCCGTTGGAAATGGGACTTTCTCATTTGCCGAAAATGGCAATTAGTGATACATTAGCAGAGAAAGTGAAGAACGGAGCACGCTTAGAAGAGCCTGAAGATTGGCCAGAAAGCAAAGAAGTAGTGATGGAGTACCAAGGCAAGGTCATTGCCATCTATCATCGTCATCCGGACAAACCTGGGATTATCAAGCCTGTTAAGGTGCTTTTCAACGACTAGTGAAAAAGGTGAAATACTGTGAAAGTAATAACTGTACATCATCCCCATTCTAATAGTAAGAATGATTTTCCTCCCCTTGTATTGGCTCTTGGATACTTCGATGGAGTACATAGAGGACATCAAAGGGTGATCACGACAGCAGTAAAAAAAGCAAAGGAACTCAATGTCAGTAGTGCGGTCATGACATTTGATCCCCATCCTTCAGTTGTATTGGGCCATAAACACAAACATATACACTACATAACCCCTCTCGAAGATAAGAAAGAAATCATAGAGGAGCTGGGAGTAGATTATTTATTTATTGTTCGTTTTACATCTGAATTTGCAAGTCTGATTCCACAGGACTTTGTCGATCAATATATTATCGGACTCAATGTACTGCATGTAGTAGCAGGATTCGATTACTCATATGGGAGGTTGGGAAAAGGGACGATGGAAACCCTTCCATTCCATTCAAGGGATAAGTTTACATCCACTACAGTCTCGAAATTGACAGACGAGGATTTGAAAGTAAGTTCAACTTTCATAAGAGGAAGCCTTGAAGAAGGGGACGTAAAGAAGGTTCATCAGCTCCTGGGAAGACCGTTTAAAATGAAAGGGACAGTCATTCACGGGGATAAGAGAGGCAGGAAAATCGGCTTCCCTACTGCCAATATTGAATTAGCCGACGACTATCTGACTCCTAAAGTGGGAGTGTATGCTGTTAAAATCAAAATTCATGATAAATGGTTTGATGGTGTATGTAATATTGGATACAAGCCCACTTTTAAGAATCCTGATGAATATTCCCTTTCGATTGAAGTTCATATTTTTGATTTTCATTCTTCAATATATGGCGAAGAAGTCTATATTGAATGGTATGAGAGAATTAGAGATGAACAGAAGTTTTCCGGGATAGAGGAATTAATCTCGCAAATTCAAAAAGATAAAGACAAAGCGATTCACTACTTTTCGGAAATTTGAGGATTATACTTGATTTTTGCTGAAAAGAGTAGTATTCTAAATAGCGTATGAAATGAACCTTTGCTTGGCATCACGATTCACCAACGGCTGCTCAGTAACAGGGGATTTGAAAGAAATTATTAGGAGGTGAAAAGGATGGCTATCACTAAAGAGCGTAAAAACGAACTTATCAGTGAATACAAAGTACATGAGAACGATACTGGATCTCCAGAAGTTCAAATTGCTGTCCTAACTGAAGAAATTAACAACCTGAACGATCACTTACGCGTTCACAAGAAAGACCACCACTCTCGTCGCGGTCTTCTAAAAATGGTAGGTCACCGTCGTAATCTATTATCTTACCTACGTAAGAAAGATGTACAACGCTACCGTGAGTTAATTAACAAATTAGGTTTACGTCGATAAACAGACAAAGGAAGCGGGATTATGTCCCGCTTTTTCTTTAGTTTTGATAAGTGGAAATCATTGTATGATGAACCACAAATTTTTCATCATTATCACCTGAAAAAGTATTCAATTTCATGGTTTTTGTCAACAATACATAATATGAACAGAATATTGGACTAAACGTCTCTGACTTTGTGTAGAAAGCGCACCTGCATTTACATAGACATTTATGTAATCCACTTTTACGAATATAACGGCACCATCGTGCATGATATAGATTAATAATAACGAGATTTATACGGGTAAGGTACATCCGAAACCCTTTAAGTGATGTATAAAGAGAGGGGTACACTTTATGGAACAAACTAAACAAACCTTTTCCATTGATTGGGCAGGAAGAGAATTAACGGTCGAAGTAGGCCAATTTGCCAAACAAGCCAATGGAGCGGTAATGGTACGCTACGGAGATACTGCGGTATTAAGTAGTGCAACAGCTTCAAAAGAGCCAAAACCACTGGATTTCTTCCCGCTGACGGTTAATTATGAAGAAAGATTATACGCAGTGGGTAAAATTCCAGGAGGATTCATTAAACGTGAGGGACGTCCAAGTGAAAAGGCGATCCTGGCAAGTCGATTGATCGACCGTCCTATACGTCCATTGTTCGCTGATGGATTCCGTAACGAAGTACAAGTAATCAGTATAGTGATGAGCGTAGACCAAAACTGTTCATCTGAAATGGCAGCTATGTTTGGATCTTCACTGGCACTATCTGTTTCTGATATCCCATTCGAGGGTCCGATTGCCGGTGTCATAGTTGGTCTGATTGATGGAGAATTCATCATTAACCCTTCAGTAGAGCAACTTGAAAAGAGTGAGATTCATTTATCTGTAGCCGGTACAAAAGATGCCATCAACATGGTTGAAGCGGGTGCGGATGAAGTACCGGAAGAGACAATGCTTGAGGCAATCATGTTTGGTCATGAAGAAATTAAGCGTTTAGTTGCTTTCCAAGAGGAAATCGTCGCTAAAGTCGGTAAAGAAAAATCTGAAATCCAACTTGTGGAATTAGATCAAGACATTGAAGCAGAGGTTCGTTCATTATGTGAAAGTGAACTGATCCCGGCTATTCAAGTTCAAGAAAAACATGCTCGTGAAGAAGCAATCAAAGCAGTAAAGAATAAAGTAATGGCTGTTTATGAAGAAGAAAAGGAAGCCGATGAAGCTACCCTGAAGCAAGTGAAGAAAGTGTTGGATAAGCTTGTGAAAAATGAAGTCCGCCGCTTGATTACTGAAGATAAGGTCCGTCCTGATGGCCGTAAAGTTGACGAAATTCGTCCACTTTCTTCAGAGGTTGGATTACTGCCTAGAACACATGGTTCAGGACTTTTCACACGTGGACAAACTCAAGCACTAAGCATTTGTACATTAGGGGCTCTGGGAGATGTTCAGGTTCTTGATGGTTTAGGGATTGAAGAATCAAAACGATTCATGCACCATTATAATTTCCCTCAATTCAGTGTAGGGGAAACAGGACCGATCAGAGGACCGGGCCGTCGTGAAATTGGACATGGAGCACTGGGAGAAAAAGCTCTGGATCCAATTATTCCGAACGAAAAAGACTTCCCTTATACAATCCGTCTTGTATCGGAAGTACTTGAATCAAATGGTTCAACTTCTCAAGCAAGCATTTGTGCAAGTACCCTCGCAATGATGGATGCCGGTGTTCCTATTAAAGCGCCTGTGGCCGGGATTGCAATGGGTCTGATCAAGTCAGGTGAAAACTACTCCATCCTGACAGACATTCAAGGAATGGAAGATCACCTTGGTGATATGGACTTTAAAGTAGCCGGGACTTCTAAGGGTGTAACCGCTCTTCAAATGGATATCAAAATCGAAGGTCTATCCCGGGAGATTCTTGAGGAAGCACTTCAACAAGCTAAAAAGGGAAGAATGCAGATTCTTGATAGCATGTTAGCAACAATCGGTGAAGCAAGAACGAGCCTGTCCCAATACGCTCCGAAAATCCTGACGATGCATATTAATCCTGATAAGATCCGTGATGTCATTGGACCAAGTGGAAAACAAATCAATAAAATCATCGACGAAACAGGCGTTAAGATTGATATTGAGCAGGACGGAACGATCTTCATCTCATCTACTGATGAAGAGATGAACAAAGTGGCCAAGAAAACAATCGAAGATATCGTAAGAGAAGTTGAAGCTGGACAAATGTACCTTGGTAAAGTAAAACGAATTGAAAAATTTGGTGCATTTGTAGAAATCTTCAGTGGTAAAGATGGACTTGTCCACATTTCTGAAATTGCAGAAGAGCGTATTCGCAAAGTTGAAGATGTGGTAGCCATCGGTGATGAGATCCTTGTTAAGGTTCTGGATATCGATAACCAGGGTAGAGTCAACTTATCAAGAAAAGCCGTTCTTAAAGAACAGCGTGAAAAGGAAGAACAAAACCAAGCATAATCTTTTGAGATTGGCAGGCTGTCCTGTAAGGAGCAAACTCTCCTCCGGGACGGCTTTTTTTATCTGAAGAGTTGGCCATAAACGCTCTATGTTCTACGAAGTCCACTTACTTCATATGTTTTTATGAGAAGGAAGGTGGACAGGTATGGAAAAAAAATACTTGATTGGAATTAGTCTAATTGCTATTCTGACTTTAGTAGTTGTTGAAAACCCGTTATCAGATCAGTATGTGACAGGACTAAAACAAGAATCACTAGAAGTAAATGGAGTCAGCGAACCCAATGATCTAACTCGTAAAATAAAAGAAGAAGCAAAATTGAGAGAAATCCCAGCTCAAGATGCTGTAATAGATACAGTTTGGAAAGCTACACCAGGCTACAATGGTTTAAAAGTGGATGTAGAAGCGTCCCTTCAAAATATGAAAAAAGAAAAATCATTTGATGAAGATAAACTGATCTACAAACAGATCTCTCCTGAAAAGCATTTACCGGATTTGCCCGCTTCTCCTGTATACAGAGGCAATCCGGAAAAACCAATGGTTTCCTTTATCATAAATGTGGCATGGGGAAATGAGTACATTCCAGATATGCTTGCAACTTTGAAAAAGCATCAAGTGTATGCTACCTTCTTTTTAGAGGGGAGATGGGTTAAAAATAACCCTGACTTAGCAAAGATGATTGTTGATGCAGGACATGAAGTAGGTAATCATTCATATTCCCACCCTGATATGAAAACTTTAGAGTCATCCAAAGTTAGGGAAGAGTTGAAGAGGACAAATGAGATCATTGAGGTCACTACTGGTGAAAAAGTGAAGTGGTTTGCTCCGCCTAGCGGAAGCTATCGTGATGAAGTTGTTAATATTGCAGACGAGATGCACATGAGGACAATTATGTGGAGCGTGGATACCATTGATTGGCAAAAACCACAGCCTCATGTATTAGTGGAACGTGTTATGGGTAAGGTGCATAAGGGAGCAATTGTTCTCATGCACCCTACAGCTTCTACAGCCAATTCATTGAATTCGTTAATCCTTCAAATAAAAGAAAAAGATTTGAGACTGGGTACGATTTCAAGTCTTGTTAAAGAAGAACGAATCGTAGAAGACGTCGATAATTCATCTCGGGCAAGGAAATAGTAAGAAGAAGCAGTAACTTTTGCATCATGAATAGGAGGAAGTTTTTTGATAAAGAAATATACTTGCCAAAATGGACTGCGAATCGTGCTGGAAGAAATCCCGCATGTTCGCTCAGTAGCGATAGGGGTCTGGATCGCAACAGGCTCACGAAATGAAACGGAACAAAACAATGGTATTTCCCATTTCCTGGAGCATATGTTTTTCAAAGGGACTAAGACCAAAACAGCACGTGAAATTGCAGAGTCCTTCGATAGCATTGGCGGTCAAGTAAATGCATTTACTTCAAAGGAATACACCTGCTACTATGCAAAAGTATTGGACAATCATGCAGATTATGCATTACATACACTTTCTGACATGTTCTTTCATTCTACCTATGTAGAAGAGGAATTGAATAAGGAAAAGAATGTAGTGTATGAAGAGATTAAAATGTATGAGGATACGCCAGACGATATCGTTCATGACCTGCTCAGCAAGGCAATCTATGAAGAGCATCCCCTTGGCTATCCGATTTTGGGAACGGAAGAAACACTGAACTCATTCAATCAAGCTAAATTAAAAGAATATATGCATGACATGTATACTCCAGAGCAAGTAGTGGTATCTGTAGCAGGAAATGTAGATGAAACGTTTATCAAAGAAGTAGAGAAGCTATTTGGATCCTATGAAGGTGGTAAAGGGCCTGAGGACCGTGTTAAGCCTGCCTTTCACAACAATAAGCTTGCCCGCAAAAAAGATACAGAACAAGCTCATTTATGCTTGGGGTTTGACGGGCTGCAAATCGGGCATCCAGACATCTATAACCTGATCGTATTAAACAACGTATTAGGTGGCAGTATGTCATCCCGTCTGTTTCAGGAGGTTCGAGAGCAAAGAGGACTTGCTTACTCCGTATTTTCTTATCACTCCGCTTATGAAGATAGTGGAATGGTAACCATCTATGGTGGGACGGGGGCAAATCAGTTAGATCAATTATTCGATACAATCGACAGCACCTTGCAAGCCTTGAAAGCTGACGGTATAACCTCCAAAGAATTACTAAACAGCAAAGAACAATTAAAGGGTAACCTTATGCTCAGTTTAGAAAGCACCAATAGCCGGATGAGTCGTAACGGTAAAAATGAGCTATTACTAAAAAGACACCGGACGCTTGATGAAATTGTCGAAGAAATCGACGGAGTTACGATGGATAAAGTAAATCAGTTGGCCCTGGACATCTTTAAAGATGATTATGCAATATCCCTCATCAGTCCGGACGGGAATCTTCCTCAAAATATGAGAAAATAATAGGAAAAGCAGACTGCTCAAACAGTCTGCTTTTTTTCAAGGCTCTTTTCGTAAAGATTGTTGCTATTAACATAACGGTCTGCTTGAGCTCTGCCAATCAGCATGTGCTGGATGGTGAGGGGAACCTCTCCACTTGCAGCTGGCGTTCGACCGAGCCTCCTCAGCTTAGCCGAACGGGGTCTCGGCACGCCCGAAATCCGCCGGAGTCTACGCAGTTCCTCTCACCATCTTTAATAGTTTTATTGTGACAGAGCTTCAACATGCGTAATAAAACCATATAACTAGAAAGAATAATTCTTCTTTTATAAAAGGGGAAATAATTTCTACTCTTAATTAAGGTTGTTTGCTAAAATTCTTGTTTTTATTGATTTCCCTTAAGGATACAGGCTTAGAAAGTTGATTGGAGCGGAAGGATGATCGACTCCTGCGGGAATAGCTGGACAGGTGAGACCCCGGAGGCGCAGCCGAGGAGGCTCACCGCCAGCCCCGCGGAAAGCGAGCATCCTGGAGCGGAAATCAACTACTACATTCTTCATTATGATAACCACAAACTTTGCGAAAAGAGCCTTTTTAAATGATGAAACACCGAAGAAATTCTTCTAAAAAAAGTGGACAGTGTATACATTGTAATACAGAGCTTTTTTAAGGGGGAAACCTTCATGAGATTAAGCGAGTTAAGCGGAAAAGAAATAGTCGATTATAAAAAAGCAGAACGTCTGGGGATTCTTGGGCAAACCGATCTTGAATTTAATGATAAGTCGGGAAGTATTAATGCGCTTATCATTCCCACTGGTAAATGGCTGCGCAAACAGGGCGGGGAAATCCGGGTACCCTGGCACCAAATAAGAACAATCGGAGCAGATATGATCATTCTGGAAGTATCAAATGATTAACGGAAGAGAGAGTTCATTAAAACGGGGATTCCCCGTTTTTTTATTTTGTCTTTCATTTATAGTGTGAACAATCCCCCACCCTCCTGAACACCCCCTTTCAAAACAACCTTGCACTCTAAATAGCCTTCAATCGCTTTTCTTCTCACCCATTAGGTATGTGCAACATACACTGTTGAAGTGAAAAGGGATTTAGAATAGCGATTATGTAAAAAGTAGGTGAAATCAGTGATGCTGACCGGAATGCAGATCGCAGTTCTAGGCGGAGATGCTCGTCAACTTGAGATTATTCGGAAGCTTACGGAGTTGGATGCTAAGATCTCACTCGTAGGTTTTGAACAACTAGATCATGCCTTTACAGGGGCTACGAAAGAAAAGCTGAGTGAAGTGGACTTTTCTATTATTGATGCCATTATCTTACCTGTACCCGGCACGAATCTACAAGGAGAAATTGATACGATTTTTTCCAACGAGAAAATCATTTTAACAGAAGAAATCGTGTCACAGACGCCAGAGCACTGTACGATCTATTCAGGAATTAGTAATAAGTACTTGGATAAAGTGATGTCTTCAACAAACCGTAAACTTGTTCAGATGTTTGAGAGAGATGATGTTGCCATTTATAATTCCATTCCTACAGTAGAGGGAACGATTATGATGGCTATTCAACATACAGACTTTACTATTCACGGATCTACCATTGTCATATTGGGTCTGGGTAGGGTAGGTATGAGTGTAGCTAGAACGTTTCATCATTTAGGCGGAAAGGTGAAAGTGGGTGTTCGTAAAAGTGAGCATCTGGCCAGGGTGACCGAAATGGGCTTAGAACCATTCCACTTAGATAACTTAGAAAAAGAGGTTGAGAATTGTGATATATGTATAAACACAATTCCAGTGCATATAGTGAAGGCTGCTGTGATAGCCAAAATGCCAGCTCATACATTAATTATTGATTTGGCTTCAAAGCCTGGAGGTACAGATTTCCGTTATGCAGAAAAGCGGGGCATTAAAGCATTGTTGGCCCCTGGATTGCCTGGAATCGTGGCACCTAAGACAGCCGGGCAGATTCTGGCGAATGTTCTATGTCAATTGTTAGAGGAAGATTTTGATTTAGGAAAGGAGAGTTCATCATGAGTGTGAAAGGAAAACGAATCGGGTTTGGTCTGACAGGATCTCATTGTACGTATGATGCAGTATTCCCCGAAATCGAGCGTTTAGTGAATAACGGTGCAGAAGTGATGCCGATTGTAACGTCGACCGTTATGAATACGGAAACGAGATTCGGTAAGGGAGAAGACTGGATCAAGCGGATTGAGGACGTTACGGGCCATAAGGTGATCGATTCAATCGTAAAGGCAGAGCCACTCGGTCCTAAGATTCCATTGGATTGTATGGTGATCGCTCCCCTTACAGGAAATTCAATGAGTAAATTCGCAAATGCAATGACTGATTCTCCGGTATTAATGGCTGCCAAGGCGACTCTTCGTAATCACCGTCCGGTAGTTTTGGGGATTTCAACAAACGATGCTCTTGGCTTAAACGGTGTAAATCTAATGAGATTAATATCAACGAAAGATATTTACTTTATCCCGTTTGGGCAGGATGCACCTGAAAGTAAGCCAAAATCGATGGTAGCCAGAATGACTTTGATTCAGGAAACCATTGAGGCGGCAATTGAAGGAAGACAGCTCCAGCCTGTCGTAATCGAAAGATATTTAGATTAATACTCTAGAAGGCTATCACCTTGCACTGTTAAGATGGCCTTCTTTTCATGCATATAGAAGATTATGGCTCTTATTAAATTTAAAATTAAACTTATATAAAGAATTCCCTATTGTCGAATAATTGTTTATGTTAAAATATTCTTTATTATAGTAATAGACTAAAACGTTATACCTACTATGAGAATACTGAATGGTTGGAAGGAGAGAAGATTTTGAATACAACGGGATTTCATGTAGCAGTTGTCGGTGCTACAGGTGCAGTGGGACAGCAAATGCTACAAACATTAGAAAAAAGGGATTTTCCAATAAAACAATTAACATTATTATCTTCAGCACGCTCTGCAGGGTCTACAGTTACCTTTAAAGGGAAAGAATGGACGGTTGAAGAAGCGAAACCTGAAAGTTTCGAAGGAGTCGACATTGCTTTATTTAGTGCAGGTGGGAGTGTATCCAAACTTCTTGCTCCTGAAGCCGTTAAACGTGGGGCAATTGTGGTGGACAACACAAGTGCATACCGTATGGATCCAGATGTTCCTCTTGTTGTTCCAGAGGTGAACGAAGAAGATATCAAACTTCATAATGGAATCATTGCGAACCCTAACTGTTCTACCATCCAGATGGTGGCAGCACTTGAACCGATTCGTAAACAATATGGATTATCGAAAGTAATCGTGTCAACTTATCAAGCAGTTTCAGGGGCAGGTGCAGTGGCAATCGATGAGCTACACGACCAAACACAAGCCATATTGTCCGGTGAAACATTTGAGCCAAGTGTCCTACCTGTAAAAGGGGATAAAAAGCATTATCAGATTGCCTATAATGCCATACCACAAATTGATAAATTTCAAGAGAATGGATTTACATTTGAAGAAATGAAAATGATCAATGAAACGAAAAAAATTATGCATATGCCTTCTTTAAAAGTATCTGCAACTTGTGTGAGATTACCTGTTGTAACAGGTCACTCGGAAAGTGTATATATTGAAATTGAGGAGGATTCTGTTTCAGTGAAAGATATTCACTCACTGTTAAAAAATGCTCCAGGGGTAACCTTAGAAGACGTCCCGGAAGAACAAATTTATCCGATGCCTGCACATGCTGTAGGAAAACCGGATGTTTTTGTAGGCAGAGTGCGGAAGGATCTTGACGAAGATAAGGGCTTCCATATGTGGGTTGTATCTGACAACTTACTTAAGGGAGCGGCTTGGAACTCAGTTCAAATCGCAGAAAGTTTAATGAAACTTGGTTTAGTTAAGTAACGGAGAGGGACCATTCCAGAAATAGATCTATATAATTCCACTATTCGTTCTCTCATACCTCTTGAACATATGACAATGAGGTGTAGTCATGAAAGTGATCGTTCAAAAATTTGGTGGAACGTCTGTACGTGATGAAGCAAGCCGCCTAAAGGCACTAGAGCACACAAAGCAAGCTATTGATAAGGGATATAAAGTGGTGGTAGTCGTTTCAGCTATGGGAAGAAAAGGTGAACCTTACGCTACTGACTCCCTATTATCACTAATCGGTGGCAGAAATACTTCAATAAGTAAGAGAGAGCAAGACTTATTATTATCTTGTGGAGAAATCATATCTAGCCTGGTCTTCTCTAACATGCTGCTGGAACATGGAATCCGATCAACGGCTTTAACGGGGGCTCAAGCCGGATTCCGGACAAATAATGATTTTAACAATGCGAAGATTTTGGAAATGAAATGCAGCCGTTTGGTAAAAGAGCTGGAGATTCACGATGCAGTGGTCGTTGCCGGCTTTCAAGGAGCAACGAAAGATGGTGATGTCACTACGATTGGCAGAGGGGGAAGTGATACTTCTGCTTCTGCTTTAGGAGTGGCATTAAAAGCTGAATTCATCGATATTTTCACTGATGTTGAAGGGGTCATGACTGCTGATCCCCGCATTTCATCAAAAGCTAGACCTATAACTGTTGTTTCCTATAATGAAGTGTGTAATATGGCATATCAGGGAGCAAAGGTGATTCACCCAAGAGCCGTTGAAATTGCAATGAATTCGAACGTCCCGATTCGAATTCGTTCTACCTACTCTAAAGGTGAAGGCACGCTTGTGACCACACTTGAAAATACGAAAGCACATAAAGAATTTCGAAGTCATCCCGTAACAGGAATCGCTCATGTTCCCAATCTTACACAAATCAAGGTTTTCGCTAAGGAAGATCAATACAATCTTCAAGCTGAAGTCTTTAAAGCGATGGCTAAGGAAGGAATAAGTGTAGATTTCATCAACATCTCACCACGGGGAGTTGTTTACACTGTTGCCTCATCGGTAGCAGACGAAGCGATTGCTGTTCTGAAGAATATAGGTCATCATCCGATTGTTGAGTCAGAATGCGCTAAGATTTCAGTAGTGGGTGCCGGAATGACGGGGGTTCCCGGGGTGACCTCAGCCATTGTATCGTCGCTTTCCAACGAAGGAATCCGTATCCTGCAGTCAGCAGATAGCCATACGACTATTTGGGTCCTGGTGAAAGAGATGGACCTTATTAATGCGATTAATGCACTTCATGATACGTTTCAACTACAGGAGAGAACCGCTACATTCAGGGTAGGATAAACAAAAGAGGAGAGTGACAAGATTGAATTTTGGCCGCGTTTCTACGGCGATGGTTACTCCATTTGACCGTAAAGGAAATATTGATTTTACCAAGACGACCCAATTAATTCAGTATTTGATTGAAAATGGCTCAGATTCGTTAGTAGTAGCCGGGACCACTGGTGAGTCTCCTACTTTAACAAAAGAAGAGAAGATTGCTTTATTTCGGCATGTAGTAAAAGTAGTAAACGGGAGGGTACCTGTTATTGCAGGGACGGGAAGCAATAACACGCACGCCTCAATCGAGCTTACCAAAAAGGCAGTCGAGGCAGGCGTAGATGCCATCATGCTGGTGGCTCCATACTATAATAAGCCGAGTCAGGAAGGGTTGTTCCAGCATTTCAGGGCGATTGCTGAATCGACGAGCTTACCTGTCATGCTGTATAATATCCCTGGACGTTCAAGCGTCAATGTTTCACCTGAAACCATCATTCGATTGTCAGAAATTGAAAACATCGTAGCTGTTAAAGAAGCAAGTGGTGACTTAGATAGCATGACTGAGATTATATCACACACGCCAGACGACTTTATGCTGTATAGTGGCGATGACGGTCTTACTCTGCCTGTATTGTCAATAGGTGGAACTGGTATCGTGTCCGTTGCCTCACATATCATCGGGAACGAAATGCAGGAGATGGTTGCTGCATTTATTGGTGGAAATCCAATGCAGGCAGCGGGACTTCATCAAAAACTTCTTCCGATCATGAAAGGGTTATTTACAAGTCCAAACCCTACTCCAGTTAAAACAGCCCTGCAGATGAAAGGCCTGGACGTTGGATCTGTCCGCTTACCATTAATTCCACTAACAGAAGTGGAAAGAGCAAAGCTGTCTCAATTGTTACAGGTATTATCTTAAGAAAAAGACTGTGAAGGCCATTCCTTCACAGTCTTTTATTATAGGGAGGAAGCAGCCTTAAAGTCAGTATTTGATTAATTTATTTTAGAGAAGAAGGATTTAATCGCATTGTATCGAAATAGTAATGTAGTAAAAATGAATGCAGTCTTTTTCTATTTCTAGTTATAGGTAGGATAAAATTGGTTGTACTCCCAAAATATTATCAAGTATAATAAATGTAACTGATTGAAGATCGGGAAAGGCACAGCATAGGAGGACATAATGTGAGTAAGACAAAGAATGAAAGTATAAAGATCATACCGCTCGGAGGGGTGGGGGAAATTGGTAAGAACATGTACGTGATCGAAGTGGATCAGGAAATTTTCGTGGTTGACGCCGGGCTGATGTTCCCTGAAAATGAAATGCTCGGAATTGATATCGTGATTCCTGACATTCAATACCTCATTGAAAATAAAGAACGTGTGAAAGGAATCTTCTTGACTCATGGGCATGAGGATAGTATTGGAGCCATTTCATACGTACTCAATAAGATAAAGGCACCGGTTTATGGCACACGTTTAACGAATGCTCTTGTAAAGGCACGCTTGAAGGATGAAAATATCCGGGAAAATGTGAAGTTCTATACAATTCATTCCGATAGCCATCTCACCTTTGATGGAGTGAATGTTACGTTCTTTAAGACCACACATAGTATTCCGGATTCTGTAGGTGTTTGTATACATACATCTGAGGGAGTCATTGTTCATACTGGGGAATTCAAATTTGATCAATCTGCTAAACACCTTTATCGACCGGATTTAGGCAAAATGGCTCAAATCGGTGAGAAAGGTGTGCTTTGTTTGTTGTCTGACAGCACCGAAGCGGAGAGACCTGGCTACACCACATCCGAGGCAGTCATTGAACAGCATATAACAGACGCTTTACGAACTGCATCTGGTAGAGTGATTGTAGCTTGCTTTGCATCTAATTTAATTCGCCTCCAGCAAGTTTTTGATGCAGCAGAGCAAAATAATCGAAAAGTGGCCGTGGTTGGTAAGAGTTTAAAGAGAGTATATGATGTAGCATTAAAATTAGGCTATCTTTACGTAAGGGATGAGATGATCATCGGAATTGATGAGATTGGTGATTACCCTAAAGATGAAGTCGTCATCATCGCGACCGGGACACAAGGAGAACCGTTTGAAGCACTGCAGCGAATGTCAAAACGCTCCCATCGTCTTGTAAATATCGAAGAAGGTGATACAGTTCTTATTACAGCTTCCCCTTCACCTGGCATGGAAGTCACCGTAGGTAAGACAATTGACATGCTTTACAGAGCAGGAGCCAACGTATTGACTGCAAATAAGAAGGTTCATGTTTCAGGTCATGGAAGCCAGGAAGACCTAAAGTTAATGTTAAATATCATGAAGCCGAAATATTTCATACCAATACAAGGTGAGTATAAAATGCTGGTGGCCCATACCCAAATCGCTCACGATATCGGTCTTCCTTATAAACAAATTTTCATTTTGGATAAAGGAGATGTACTTCAATACAAGGACGGCAAGATGAGAATGAGCGGCAGGGTTCAAGCAGGGAATGTGCTGATCGATGGAATAGGTGTAGGGGACGTAGGGAATATCGTCCTTCGAGATCGCAAACTATTATCAGAAGATGGTGTCTTTACGGTCGTTGTGACCATCAACCGCAGATCCAAATCGATTGTGTCCGGTCCTGAAATTATTTCACGCGGCTTCGTTTACGTGAGGGAATCAGAAGAGTTGATTGAAGGAGCAGGAGGTATCGTGACTGATGTGGTACATTCCTATTTACAAAAAGGCTCTTTTGAATGGACAACCATCAAACAGGATATAAGAGATCAACTTAATTACTATTTATACAACAAGACACGAAGAAGACCAATGATTTTACCGATCATCATGGAAGTATAATACGTGAGGCTATTTGTTTGAGTATGTTTGAACAAATAGCCTCACTTTTATTATTTGTACCTAAACTATAAAGTATGAAAACGCTCCCTTATTAAAATAATAACAAGAGAATGCAAATGAAAAGGAGATGTTTTCATGGAAGAAAGTCATGGACGTATGCAGGAACAACCAAATAAAGGCCAGGATGATAGTAAAGATAAACCATCAGGATTAATGGAAAAGATTCAGCAGTTAGGGCAAACCAATGTCCCCCAACTCTCACAGGATTCCAATATCCATTGCTTAACGATAGTGGGTCAAATAGAAGGACATATGCAGCTTCCACCCCAAAATAAAACAACAAAGTATGAACATGTTATCCCTCAGCTTGTAGCAATCGAACAAAACCCGAAAATAGAAGGATTGGTAGTGATTTTAAATACCGTAGGGGGTGATGTGGAAGCTGGCCTCGCTATTTCTGAAATGATCGCTTCCCTTTCTAAACCTACAGTTTCCGTTGTATTAGGAGGAGGGCATAGTATTGGTGTACCGATTGCCGTCTCATGCGATTTCTCCTACATTGCCAGTACTGCTACCATGACGATCCACCCGGTTCGCTTGACGGGATTAGTGATCGGGGTACCGCAGACATTTGAGTATTTGGATAAAATGCAGGATCGGGTAGTGAGTTTTGTAACGAAGCACAGCAACATATCAGAAGAGGATTTTAAAGATCTGATGTTTGCAAAAGGTAACCTTACACGGGACATTGGTACGAATGTGGTAGGGGACGATGCCGTTGAATACGGGTTGATAGATGGAATCGGGGGCATTGGAACGGCCATAAAGAAGATCAACGAGCTAATTGAGATGAAAAAGCAATCTGATCAACAAGAGGGGTTGGTTCAATGATCCTTTATACAGTGGTTCCCAATGACCTTGTATTTCCAACAGATTCAAGTGAATTCAGTGGTCAAATGATGATGGAATATCAGGGTGTCCCTATCCTTGTCCAGCAGGAAGAAAACCGGTATCGAATAGTCAGGGTGATGAGCAGTGACCCTGCACATTATCTCCAAGATCAGATATGCCCGGGTGAATTTATCAACAATTAAGAGAGAAAGAGGATTTTCCCGAAATAGTGGTTATGCTATAATATTACTGGAAGAGACAATCATAATGATACTTTAAGTTAACGGGAAGGGTCTGACACCTTAGGCACATATATTGCCCCAAAGGATCAGCCCTTTCTTCATCTTTATGTACATAAGAAGAAAGACTTCAAAAGAATTTAGGTGAAATGGATTGGCAAAACGAAAAAGAAGAAAAAAACGATCTTCAACGAGTTCAACCTTAAAACAAACCATTAAATACGAAATAACAGGCATGATCCTCGCTGCCCTCAGTTTGATTTCCATCATTGAGCTTGGAGCTGTAGGCAAAGCATTGGTGTATTTCTATCGATTCTTTCTTGGTGAATGGTATATGGTAGCCCTCTTGTGGATGCTGTATGTGGCAGGATACCTCATGATTAAACGGGACGTCCCTATGTTGTTTAGTCGGAGACTTATAGGGATTTACATCATTATTGCGAGTTTCTTACTATTGAGTCATGTGAAATTATTTGATTTACTCTCAAATAATGGTTCTTTTGATAATCCAAGTGTCATCATGAATACGTGGGATTTGTATTGGATGGATATTGGTGGTGAAACGAGTACATCGGATCTTGGAGGAGGAATGATAGGGAGCGTTCTATTTGCCGTTTCTTATTTTCTATTTGACTCTCAAGGAGCAAGAATTGTTAGTGCAACATTCATAATGATCGGCATAATATTAGTGACAGGAAAATCCATCGGGGATGTGTTAGGGAGAGCAGGGAAGCGCTTTGGTGCATTCTTGGGTGGTCAATGGTCGGCTTTCAAACAAGATATGAGTGATTGGAAAGAAGAACAGTCGAAGAAAAAAGAAGTAAAAGAAAAGAAAAAGAAAGAAGTTCCAATGAAACAGGAGGAAGCGGGTGAACGGGTGCTGCCTCAGGAAGAGGAAACGAGAGAACCGATTATCTCAAACTTCGCAGAACGTGCTTACGGAGGGACTCAGACTAAAGAAGACCAGGCGTCTGCAGGAGCTGGAATAAATGATGAAAAAGAAGATGCTAAAGCTCAAGGTATGCCTGATTCAGAAGGAGAAGCTGATTCTGCACCTCCGATCACGTTTACTGAAGTTGAAAATAAGGATTATAAACTTCCATCTATTTCTTTATTAAAGAGTCCCAGAAAAACAGATCAAAGTAATGAATATCAATTGATTCACGCCAATGCAGCAAAGTTGGAACGGACTTTCCAAAGTTTTGGGGTGAAAGCAAAAGTAACCCAAGTCCACTTGGGCCCCGCAGTCACGAAGTATGAAGTCCACCCTGATGTTGGAGTGAAAGTAAGCCGGATCGTAAATCTTAGTGATGATTTAGCATTGGCTCTAGCGGCTAAAGATATTCGAATCGAGGCCCCTATTCCAGGGAAATCGGCTATCGGTATCGAAGTTCCTAACTCAGAGGTAGCAATGGTCTCTTTGCGAGAAGTACTTGAAGCAAAGGAACATAATAAACCTGATGCAAAGCTTCAGATTGGTTTAGGACGCGATATTACGGGTGAAGCCGTACTTGCAGAACTGAATAAAATGCCCCACTTACTTGTAGCCGGTGCTACAGGGAGTGGAAAGAGTGTATGTATCAATGGAATCATCACCAGTATTCTAATGAGAGCTAAGCCACATGAAGTTAAGCTCATGATGATAGATCCGAAAATGGTAGAATTAAATGTATATAACGGGGTGCCGCACCTCTTAGCTCCCGTTGTAACCGATGCGAAGAAAGCTTCACAGGCATTAAAAAAGGTTGTAAGCGAAATGGAACGGAGATATGAATTGTTCTCTCACACAGGAACAAGAAATATTGAAGGCTACAACGACTATGTTAAGAGACAGAATCTCGAGAACGAAGAAAAGCAGCCGCTACTTCCATACATTGTGGTCATAGTAGATGAATTAGCCGATTTGATGATGGTAGCTTCAAACGATGTTGAAGATGCCATCACTAGACTCGCACAGATGGCACGTGCCGCAGGGATTCATTTAATTATTGCGACCCAGCGTCCTTCAGTAGATGTTATAACAGGGGTCATCAAAGCGAATATACCATCACGGATTGCGTTTGCCGTATCATCTCAAACCGATTCCAGAACCATTTTGGATTCAGGGGGTGCTGAAAAACTATTGGGCAGAGGAGACATGCTCTTTATGCCTGTAGGGGCTTCAAAGCCTACAAGGGTTCAAGGCGCCTTTTTATCTGATGAAGAAGTAGAGGAAATCGTTGATTTTGTTATTTCACAACAAAAGGCACAGTATCAGGAAGAAATGATCCCTGATGAAATTCAAGAAGATGAGAAAACGGGCGAAGCAGAAGACGAACTATACAATGATGCAGTTCAGCTAATCGCTGAAATGCAGACTGCTTCCGTATCCATGCTTCAAAGAAGGTTCAGGATCGGTTATACGAGAGCCGCCAGGTTGATTGATGAAATGGAAATAAGAGGAGTCGTAGGACCTTATGAAGGAAGTAAGCCAAGAACAGTCTTAATCGGTAAACCTTCTGAAGAGCAAAGCTCTTAGTAAAAGGTGTGTTACCCTATTAAAAATAATTGGGGTTACACACCTTTTTTTTGTCTGAAATTAAGAAAGAAAGCTTAATATGAATACGATTCATTTTATATTATTCTAGTTTATCCACCAATGTGTTATACTATTAAAAGCGTTTTCATATGTAATGCCATTGTTTAACTATTGTAAAGAATGAAAATGAAAACTCTTCATTTTGTAAAATATCTGTAAAAACACTCCTTGTAAACCTATACATCACAATAAAATTACTATTTATTAACAAAAAAGGATTTTAAATTGTCATTCTAATCATTTTTTTCGACAAAATCACACAATGCTATTTATTTATGAAAAGAAAAGTGTTATAGTATTTTCGATTAGTAGGAAAGATATACATCAGAGGTCTGATGTCTTGAGAAAATTTGGTGGTGGTTCCAGTGACAATAAAAACAGACAATCGACATTTATACTTACAAGTGATTGACCGTTTGAAGAAAGATATTGAGGCGGGGGTTTACAAAGAAAAAGAAAAACTCCCATCTGAATTTGATCTCTCCAAACAACTAGGTGTGAGTAGGGCTACTCTCCGTGAAGCTCTCAGAATTCTTGAGGAAGAAAGTGTCATCGTAAGACGTCATGGGGTAGGTACATTTGTAAATGCCAAACCGCTCTTTACTTCTGGTATCGAGCAGCTGAACAGTGTAACGAACATGATTAAGCAGGCTGGTATGGAGCCAGGGACCATTTTCTTAAGCTCAACAACTCAAGAAGCTACTGAGGATGATGTGAAGAGGTTTACTTGCGATGAAGAGGACGACGTGATCCTGATTGAGAGGGTTCGTACGGCAAACGGGGAACCGGTTGTGTATTGTGTGGACAAAATTCCTGAAAAGGTTATGCCACGTAATTTTACCCATGAAGACAACTCTATTTTCACTGTTTTAGAAAAACGAGAGAATAAGAGAATTACTCATGCCGTCGCACAAATTGAGCCTATGGGTTATCACGATAAAATCTCCCCTATTCTAAATTGTGAACCGGAAACGGCATTACTCGTTTTAAAGCAAATGCATTTTGATGAAAACGATGAGCCGATTCTGTATTCAGTAAACTATTTCAGGTCAGACAAATTTAGCTTCCACGTATTAAGAAAGCGTGTATAAAAACAATCCATCTTACTACTAATTATTACAATAATAGGGGGTACTCTAGGTGAAAAAACGTAAATTTGGTTTAGCGTTGTCATTTGTTCTGGCTGCAGGTACATTGTTAGGTGCTTGTGGAACAAGCGAGGACAAAGAAGGTGCATCTAGTGGTGAAGGTAACAAGAAAGAAGATCAATTTACAGTAGCTATGGTTACAGATGTTGGTGGAGTAGATGACAAATCTTTCAACCAATCGGCTTGGGAAGGTTTAAAAGCTTTCGGTGAAGAAAATGACTTAGAAAAAGGTAAAGAAGGATATGACTACCTTCAATCACAATCTGATGCTGACTATGCTACGAACTTAAACACATTAGCTCGTCAAGACTTTGACTTAGTATATGGTATCGGCTTCCTTATGGAAGGTGCAATCAATGATATTGCACAACAACAAAAAGATTCTCACTTTGCAATCGTTGATGCTATTGTAGATCAACCAAACGTTGCAAGCATCATGTTTAAAGAACAAGAAGCTTCTTTCCTTGCTGGAGTAGCAGCTGGATTAGCTACCAAAACGAATAAAATCGGATTCATCGGCGGTATGGAAATTCCGGTTATCGAACGTTTTCATGCTGGTTTCATCGCTGGTGTTAAATCAGTTAACCCGGATGCGGAAATCGTTGCGGACTATGCAGGGGCTTTTGATAAAGCTGAACTTGGTCAGACGATCGCTTCTAAGATGTATTCTCAAGATGTAGATGTAATTTTCCATGCAGCTGGTGGTACTGGAAACGGCTTATTCAAAGAAGCGCGTGACTTAAAAGAGAAAGATCCTTCCCGTGAGCTTTGGGCAATCGGTGTTGACTCTGATCAAGCTGCAGAAGGTAAAGTCGGGGACCATAACATTGTTCTGACATCTGCTTTGAAACGTGTTGATAACGCGGTTAAAGACCTTGCAACAAAAGCTCAAGATGGAAATTTCCCTGGTGGGGAACAAATCTTATACGGTCTTAAAGAAGACGGTGTAGGACTTGCTGAATTAAATGAAGAGCTTTCTAATAAAGATGAAGTTATGCAAAAAGTTGATGAGTGGAAAGAGAAAATTAATAGTGGAGATGTGAAGGTTCCAGAATCTGTAAAAGAAGCGGAGTCTTTCTCAGCTAACTAATTTTAATAGGGATAAGCGGGCCAAGGATAGCCGGCCTCTTATCCCTTTTTTAAAAGGAATATTCACAATAATTAAAAATTTAATTGAAGTATAGAAATATTTTCTATCTTTCATTTAGATTTTTATTCGGGGAAACCCTTTTTTTCTGGCAAGTTAAGGTCTGACCTCTAACTACTAGATAAATATCCCTATCCTACGCAAGGAGTGAAAAGCAATGGATTATGTAATTGAGATGCTGAATATCCGCAAAGAATTTCCAGGCATCGTAGCAAATGATAATATTACCCTCCAGCTCAAAAAAGGTGAAATTCACGCGCTTCTTGGTGAAAATGGAGCAGGAAAGTCCACACTGATGAATGTATTATTTGGACTTTATCAACCTGAGCAAGGAGAAATTCGTGTAAAGGGTAAGAAAGTAAACATCACCAATCCCAATATCGCCAACGACTTGGGGATCGGAATGGTCCATCAGCACTTTATGCTCGTGGATACCTTTACTGTAACAGAAAATATTATTCTCGGAAGAGAGCCTAAGTCCGGTGCAACAGTGGACATTAAAAAGGCTGAGAAGGATATTCTGGAGATCTCGGAAAGATATGGCTTGAAAGTGGATCCGACTGCCAAAATTTCTGAAATTTCAGTAGGTATGCAGCAACGTGTTGAGATCTTGAAAACACTTTATCGCGGGGCAGAAATTTTGATTTTTGATGAGCCAACGGCGGTACTGACTCCTCAAGAAATCAAAGAACTTATTCAAATTATGAAAACTCTCATTCAAGAAGGCAAATCCATCATTCTTATCACCCATAAGCTAAAAGAGATTATGGAAGTGTGTGATAATGTAACCGTTATCAGGAAAGGTAAAGGGATTGGGACAGTGAAAGTATCAGAGACTGACCCGAACCACCTTGCCAGTCTCATGGTAGGGCGCGAAGTAACCTTTAAGACTGAGAAAAAAGAAGCAAATCCTGCGGGCAATGTACTTGAGATACGTGATTTAAACGTAAAAGATCATCGCAATGTTCCAGTTGTAAAAGGATTGAGCCTTGAAGTGAAAGCTGGGGAAATCCTGGGTATTGCAGGAGTAGATGGCAACGGTCAAAGTGAACTGATAGAAGCCATTACAGGATTACACAAAACCGATGGTGGCTCGATCAAGCTGAATGGAAAAGAAATAGTCAATATGAAACCGCGTAAGATTTATGAAACAGGAGTAGGTCATATTCCTCAGGATCGTCACAAACATGGATTAGTACTTGATTTTCCGATTGGTGAAAATATGGTTCTACAAACCTATTATCAAAAGCCTTATTCCAATAAAGGGGTATTAAGCTATAAAAATATTTACAATCAAGCGAGAAAACTAATCTCAGAGTTTGATGTAAGAACACCTTCGGAATATACTCTTGCCCGGGCATTGTCCGGTGGTAATCAACAAAAGGCGATTATCGGCAGGGAAGTTGATCGTGACCCGGACTTGTTGATTGCGGCTCAACCGACTCGCGGATTGGATGTAGGGGCCATTGAGTTTATCCACAAGCGCCTGATCGAGCAGCGGGATAACGGGAAAGCCGTGCTATTACTTTCATTTGAACTAGATGAAATCATGAATGTAAGTGATCGCATCGCCGTTATTTATGAAGGTCAAATCGTAGCGATCGTAAATCCAAAAGAAACGACCGAACAAGAGCTTGGGCTGCTAATGGCTGGATCAAAGAGGAAGGAAACGGGGGGAAGTTCACATGTCTAATCGATTAACAAATATATTAATCCCGATTATTTCAGTCCTTTTAGGTATTATTGTCGGAACCATAATCATGCTTGTGAGCGGATATGATCCGATTGCCGGATATTCTGCCTTATGGCAAGGTATTTTCGGCGAAATCTACTATATAGGTGAAACGGTACGTCAAGTGACACCATACATTTTAGCAGGATTGGCTGTGGCCTTTGCATTTAGAACCGGATTATTCAATATCGGGGTCGAAGGACAATTGATTGTTGGCTGGCTTGCTGCTGTTTGGGTAGGGGTTGCTTTCGATGAGTTACCAAAAATCATTCATTTGCCCCTTGCCATCATTGCAGCAGCATTAGCTGGGGCATTATGGGGCTTTATTCCTGGATTGCTTAAAGCAAAATTTCGCGTACACGAAGTAATTGTAACAATCATGATGAACTATATTGCTCTTCACGTCACGAATGCGATTATCCGGGATGTGTTAACAGAGCGCAAAGATCGTACTGATTATATCGCAGAAACGGCATCACTTAAGTCTCCGTTCTTCGAAAGCTTAACGGATTACTCTCGCCTGCATTGGGGAGTTTTCATTGCCCTTCTGTGTGTATTCATCATGTGGTTCCTATTAGAGAAAACGACTCGCGGATATGAACTGCGTTCTGTTGGTTTTAACCAGCATGCTTCTCAATATGCCGGGATGAACGTAAACGGAAACATTATCCTTTCTATGGTCATCTCAGGGGCGTTTGCCGGACTCGCTGGTGCTATGGAAGGTTTAGGGACATTTGGATATGCTTCTATTAAAGGAGGATTTACAGGGGTCGGTTTCGACGGGATCGCTGTAGCTCTATTGGGAGGGAATGTTGCCATTGGTGTTGTGTTCGCAGCACTATTATTTGGAGGGCTAAAAGTAGGTGCATTGAATATGCCTCTTGAAGCAGGTATTCCCAATGAACTAGTGGACATTATTATTGCCCTTATCATTTTCTTTGTAGCATCTGGTTATATGATTCGTTATCTGATTCAACGATTTAGTAAAAAGGGGGTGAAGTAAGTGGGCTTTATTGATATCTTGACAATCCTTATTCCTTCAACGTTACTATGGGCATCTCCACTTATTTTCACTGCTTTAGGCGGAGCGTTCTCTGAACGTTCTGGTGTCGTTAATATTGGGCTTGAAGGTTTAATGGTCATAGGGGCTTTCGCAAGCATCGTTTTCAACCTTGCTTTCTCAGATGTATTCGGTGATGCAACTCCTTGGGTAGCTCTGCTCATAGCCATGGTCATGGGAGCATTACTGGCAGTCTTGCATGCTGTTGCCTCTATCACGTTCAGAGCTGATCAGGTCGTATCGGGTGTGGCGATCAACCTGCTTGCTATTGGATTAACGCTTTTCCTAGTAAAACGTATTTACGGAAAAGGTCAAACAGATATTATTTCTGAAGGATTTGGGAAAGTGGATGTACCGTTACTGAATAAAATTCCAGTGATTGGGGATATTTTCTTCTCGAACACATATTGGCCTCCGTTTGTAGCCATACTTGTATCCATCATTGTTTGGTTCATTATGTTTAAGACTCCATTTGGACTAAGACTCCGTTCGGTCGGCGAACATCCAATGGCAGCAGACACAATGGGAATCAACGTAACGAAAATGCGCTATATCGGTGTCATCATTTCTGGTGCTTTTGCAGGAGTGGGTGGGGGAGTATATGCTCAATCCATTTCGTCAGACTTTAGTCATGCGACGATCAGTGGGCAAGGGTTCATGGCCTTGGCCGCTCTGATCTTCGGTAAGTGGCATCCACTGGGTGCCATGGGTGCAGCATTATTCTTTGGATTCGCTCAAAGTTTAAGTATCATCGGATCGAGCATTCCATTATTTGAGAATATTCCAAGTGTATATCTGTTAATCGCGCCTTACGTATTAACAATCCTTGCACTTACCGGCTTCATCGGTCGTGCAGATGCGCCAAAAGCTCTTGGTACACCGTACATCAAAGGCAATCGTTAATTTCCATGAGCAATGCACAAAAAAAGGTATCTCGACATTCGAGGTACCTTTTTTTTGTGAAAACAAAAGAATGAAACATATTGAATACTTTCCATACATATAATAGTTTACTCTATGGGTATTTTTCCAATAGAGGAAGATGCTTGAAATCAACATCTCACTACATGTATAGTTATACATAAATACCGCACAATAAGGGTGTTTATATCTTTTTTGATTTCAAAAATGACGGAAGTGTGGAACTAAGGAGGACGGTACGATGACAGCCATAAATGAAGTAGTAAAAAAGAAACAAGGGTATACGCTACATATCGTTCAAACGGATAAGTATAAAACCAACAGTCTGATTTTGAAAATGAAAGCTCCATTAGATCAAGAAACGGTGACCTTACGCGGATTACTCCCCCATGTGATGCAAAGCAGTACAAAGACCTATCCAAGTACAACGGAATTAAGATCCTACCTGGATGAATTATATGGTGCTAACTTCTTTACGGATTTGGGTAAGAAGGGTGAGTACCACGTGGTCAGCATGTCAGTTGAAATTGCCAACGAAAAGTTTCTGAGGGACTCAGAACCTTTACTCCAAAAAGGAATTGAATTTTTAGCTGACGTGCTGCAAAATCCTCATATTGAAAATAATGAATTCGATAAAAAGACGGTCGAGAAAGAAAAACGAAACCAGAAGGTAAGAATACAGGCGGTTTATGACGATAAAATGCGTTACGCTAATTCACGGCTTGTAGAAGAAATGTGTAAGGGAGAGCGGTTTGCCCTTCATGTTAATGGAATCAGTGAAGAAGTAGAGTCCATAACGGCCAAGAGTTTATATGAATATTATCAAAAAGTCATGAATGAAGATCAATTCGATCTTTATGTCATCGGCGATGTAGATGTTGCGGAAGTTGAAAATCTGTGTGATCAACTCCTTCATTTAAACGAACGGGTCCCCCGTGAAGTGGATTCATCGGAAGTGAAACCAAAAGAAAGGGAAAACGTCGTGAAAGAAAAGCAGGATGTGAAGCAAGGGAAGCTTAATATGGGCTACCGGACACATACACAATATGGCGATGATGATTACTTTGCCCTGCAGGTTTTCAATGGCATATTCGGTGGATTTTCACATTCCAAGTTGTTCATAAATGTGAGGGAAAAAGCGAGCTTGGCCTACTATGCAGCGAGTAGACTGGAAAGTCACAAAGGATTATTGATGGTTATGTCTGGAATAGAATTTGAGAAATATGATCAAGCTGTCGGAATCATCAATGATCAGCTGCAAGCCATGAAGGATGGAGACTTTACAGATGGAGAGATCGAACAAACGAAAGCGGTCATCCGCAATCAACTGCTTGAAACCATAGATACGTCCCGTGGGTTGGTAGAGGTCCTATATCATAATGCTGTAGCCCATGAAGAAATCGATTTAAAACACTGGCTTGATGAGATAGAGAAAACGACGAAAGAAGACATCGTGAAAGCAGCAAATAAAGTTGAGCTTGATACCATCTACTTTTTAACAGGAATGGAGGGATAAAGATGAAGAAGATTTCCTTCGATCAACTACAAGAAAACTTATATTATGAAAAAATGTCTAACGGACTGGATGTCTATATTCTCCCGAAAAAAGGATTCAATAAGACGTATGCTACGTTTACGACGAAGTACGGAAGCATCGACAATCATTTTGTCCCTCTGAACGAAGAAGAATTCGTTAAGGTTCCAGACGGGATCGCCCACTTCTTAGAGCATAAATTGTTTGAAAAAGAAGATGGGGATGTATTCCAGCAATTCAGCCGCCAGGGAGCGTCGGCTAATGCATTCACCTCCTTTACACGAACTGCATATCTATTTTCAAGTACTACCAATGTAGAACGAAATTTAGAAACGCTCATCGACTTTGTTCAAGACCCGTATTTTACAGAAAAGACTGTCGAAAAAGAAAAAGGCATCATCGGACAGGAAATCACCATGTATGATGATAACCCTGACTGGCGATTATACTTTGGCGTGATTCAAAATATGTACAAGAATCACCCTGTGAAGATTGATATAGCAGGAACGATTGAGTCCATCACACCAATCACGAAAGATATGTTGTATCAGTGCTATAACACATTCTACCACCCAAGCAATATGCTCCTCTTTGTAGTGGGATCTGTAGATCCGGATCAAATCATGAATCAGATTCGTTCGAATCAGGAAAAGAAGGATTATGAAAAAATGCCTGAAATCAAGCGGAAATTTGATGATGAACCAGAAACGGTTGCTGAGAAGAAGCAGGTCCTTAAGATGAATGTACAAAGCCCTAAGTGCCTGGTGGGCCTTAAAGCGCCTGAACCTCATCAGCAAGGCAAGGAAATGCTTAGACAAGAACTTTCGATGAACGTTTTCCTGGATATGTTATTTGGTAAAAGCTCAACATATTATTCTGAACTATACAATGATGGGTTGATTGATGAAACATTCCACTATGACTATACACAAGAAAATGGCTTTGGGTTCCTGACCGTCGGTGGAGATACGGAAAAGCCGGATGAGCTGGCCGAAAAGGTACAATCACTGCTGCTTAAAGCGAAACAAGAATCTCTCTTTACAGAAGAGGGGTTAGAAAGAACGAAGAAAAAGAAAATTGGTGCGTTTTTACGGGCCATTAATTCACCTGAATTTATTGCAAATCAATTTACACGCTATGCGTTTAATGAAATGGATCTTTTTGAGGTTGTACCTACACTTGAATCATTGAAGTATGATGATATTCAAACCGTTGCGAGTGCCATTATTAGTGAAGAGCGTTTTACGGTGTGTCAGGTAGTACCTAAATCATAATATCGGAGGGAGCTGCTCTAGGGTAGTTCCTCTCTTTATGTAGACATAGAGGTGAGAATAGATGAAATATGCCTTAATAACAGGGGCTTCAGGAGGAATAGGGAGCAGTACGGCTTTAAGCCTGGCAGAAGAGGGATGGAATTTATATTTACATTACCATTCGAATGAAGAAGCTATGAGAGAGTTATTACATAAAATCGAAAAGCATGGGGTTGAGGCAATACCCATTCGAGCCAATCTTGCCCTTCCCAAAGAAGTAGGAAATGTTGTGAACAATATTTTTCAACTTGATACAATTATTTATTGCAGCGGAAATTCAAGCTGGGGACTGTTTCAAGATCAGACTGAAGACGAAATGGACTATATGATTAACGTTCATGTGAAAAGCCCTTTGCTTCTTGTTCAAAAATTATTGCCTAAGCTTATAGAGCGTAACGGGAATATTGTAATGGTAAGCTCTATTTGGGGGCAAATTGGTGGAGCCTGTGAGGTTATATACTCAACAGTGAAGGGTGCTCAATTGGCATTTGTTAAATCATTAAGTAAAGAGCTTGCCTTAAGTGGCGTAAGGATTAATGCGATTGCTCCGGGAGCCGTCGATACATCAATGATGAACATTTTTTCTGAAGGAGATTTAAAAGCTTTGGAGGAAGAGATACCAATGGGGCGCCTTGCTCAAGCGGACGAAATTGCAGACTCGATCCAGTTTCTTATTTCACCTAAAGCTTCCTATATTACAGGTCAAACACTTTCAATCAATGGTGGCTGGCATACATAAAAAGTTTTTTCAGTCAAAAGATTAGGGCGCATAATTTTTTCTCCGGGATACAAACTAAGGTTGTATTTCAATAAAGGAGGTCATGACAAATGTCTGTATTAGATAACTGGTCTGATTGGAAAAACTTCTTAGGCGATCGTCTTCACCAAGCTCAACACGGTGGGATGGAAAATGAAACGGTATCTGACTTAGCATACCAAATTGGCGACTACTTAGCGAATCAAGTCGAAGCTAAGAACGATCAGGAGAAAGTGTTAGCGGATTTATGGTCTGTCGCTTCCCCTGAAGAACAACATGCCATTGCGAACATGATGGTTAAACTTGTAAATAACAATGGTACTCGTTAAGGAGAGGGATTTTTTCCTCTCCTTTTTCTTATACATACTCTTCAAAAAGGAATCAATTGAGTCGCGAGTCATTTTATTAGGCCCAGTCTATGCATCTTTTCAATAAACAGCCCTTTAGGTATAAAATGAGAAATTGTACATATTTATGTAGGTTTTACTTTTCTATTACCGGAAAATCATTTATTATAATACCTAGATGTTTAAAAGACTTTTCGAATTATGTCAATTTTTATCGAATTGAAATGTCACGGATCTTTCAGGAGGTAACCAATGGAACGCAAAGAATGGTATTTGGAATATGAAATTCAAAAAAATCGTCCTGGCCTCTTAGGTGATATTTCCTCATTATTAGGAATGCTTTCTATAAATATAGTGACGATAAATGGAGTGGATGAAGGAAGAAGGGGAATGCTTCTTCTTGCGAATAATGATGAACAGATCACAAGGTTAGAGTCCATTTTACAAACGATGGATACAATTAATGTGACAAAGCTCCGGGAACCGAAATTAAGGGATCGCCTTGCCGTTCGTCACGGCCGCTATATTCAGCGTGATGCCGATGATAAGAAAACGTTTCGGTTTGTTCGTGATGAGCTGGGTTTATTAGTGGACTTCCTGGCTGAGCTATTTAAGCAAGAGGGACATAAGCTTGTTGGGATCAGAGGGATGCCCCGGGTAGGGAAGACCGAATCCATCGTGGCCTCAAGTGTATGTGCAAATAAGAAGTGGCTCTTTGTCTCCTCTACTTTGTTGAAACAAACAATAAGAAGCAAGCTGATTGAAGACGAGTACTCATCTGAAAATTTATTTATCATTGACGGTATCGTTTCAACCAGGCGTGCAAGTGAAAAGCATTGGCAGCTTGTAAGGGAAATCATGAGATTACCAGCAGTGAAAGTAATTGAACATCCTGATGTATTCGTTCAAAACTCTGAATATTCACTTGAAGATTTTGATTATATCATTGAACTTAGAAACGATCCTGATGAAGAAATTACATACGAATTAGTAGAACAAAATAATCTATTTCAAAATTCCGATTTTGGAGGTTTTGATTTTTAATATTGGAAGGTGTTAAGTAGTGACGGAATTAGGAAATCGTTTAAAGGAAGCTCGTGAAGCTAAAGGCTATAGCCTCGATGATTTACAAAAGGTAACAAAGATTCAAAAACGCTATTTGATTGGAATCGAAGAGGGCGCATATGATGTGATGCCTGGGAAGTTCTATGTTCGTGCATTTATTAAACAGTATTGTGAAGCGGTTGGTCTTCCTCCTGAAGTTATTTTTGAGGAGCATAAAAATGAAATTCCGACAACCTATGAAGATGAAATACCGGTTTCCCTTTCCAGGGTCCAATCTAGAAAGTCTGTTTCAGAAAGCTCTACCAAAGTGTTTGACTTCCTTCCTAAGCTTCTTATAGCATTATTCGTCATTGGTGCGTTGATTGCAGTCTGGGTGTTTTGGCAAGGGAAAGTCGGAGATAAAGCTCCGGAGACACAAGGGTCTGAAAATCAAGAACAAGTAGCGGTAGATGAAAATAAAACCGCTGAAAGCGATAAGCCTGAGGTAGAAACCGAAGATAAAGAAGAAAGCAAACCTTCAGAGGATGAAAAAGCTGATGAAGAACAGGAGCAAAAGCCTGAACAATCTCTGGAGGCAGTTAATACAGCTGGCAAGAAAACAACCTATGACCTTAAAAATGCAGATGAGTTCAAGTTGCAATTATCGGCTAAAGGCGACACTTGGATTGGGGTTTATAACACCAAGGATGAATTATTGTTTGAAGGTTTACTGAAAGAGGGAAATAAAAAGGACTTTGATTTTTCCTCAGATAAACTTGCTTATCTTGTAATCGGAAACGCTGCGAACACAGACATTTTAGTAAACGGCAAACAGCTTGAGTATAAAGTATCATCCACTGATGTTGTGAGGCAGGACATTGTGATTAACTACGAACCGCAAGCAGCACAATAATTAAGATGGAGGGAGTTTTAATAACTCCTTTTTCTTACATACTATAGGTAGAATGTGTTTTATATGTATTGGAGGTAGAAAGGTGAACTTACCTAATAAGATTACAGTTTCGAGGATATTTTTAATTCCATTATTTTTAATCATTATGCTGGCCCCATTAAATTGGGGTGACATGATATTTCTTGGGGCAGAAATGCCAGTCAAACATTTTGTAGGAGCATTGATATTCATTATTGCAGCAACAACCGATTGGATCGACGGTTATTATGCCCGAAAGCTTGACCTTGTGACTAACCTGGGGAAATTCTTAGATCCATTAGCGGACAAATTGCTTGTTTCCGCTGCACTGATTGTGCTTGTTGAACTGGGTCTTGCTCCTTCATGGATTGTTATTATCATCATCAGCAGGGAGTTTGCTGTAACCGGTCTTCGCCTTGTATTAGCCGGGGAAGGGGAAGTGGTTGCTGCGGGCCAACTTGGGAAAATCAAAACATGGGCACAGATTATCGCTATTTCAGCGCTGCTTCTGCATAATGCCATTTTTGAACTGATCAACCTTCCATTTGCGACCATTGCCCTTTGGGTAGCTATGTTCTTTACCATCTGGTCAGGCTGGGATTATTTCAAGCATAACAAAAAAGCATTTGTAAATTCGAAATAAGGTGTTCTATTAAAGGGGATTGATTCAACTGGAATCATCCCCTTCTTTACATCATCAATAGGGGGAATAAGGATGAATGCAGAAATCATAGCGGTCGGATCTGAACTACTATTAGGTCAGATCGTCAATTCCAATGCTCAATTCATATCAGAGCAACTGGCTGAAGTGGGGGTGAATGTCTATTACCACACTAGTGTGGGAGATAACCCTGAACGGTTGCACCACGCGATTACAGTAGCGGAAGGGAGAGCAGACCTGTTGATTTTTACGGGGGGACTTGGACCGACGAAGGATGATTTAACGAAAGAAACAATAGCAAAGTCATTAGGTACAACTTTGACCATGGACGAAGATGCGTTGGAATCAATTAAAAGCTACTTTAACAAAGTGAATCGGGAAATGACCCCCAATAATGAAAAGCAGGCCCTCATTTTAGCAGGCTCTCAAGTACTGAAGAACGAACACGGTATGGCTCCTGGGATGCTACTGAAAAAGGATGATAAAGCATACATGCTTTTACCAGGTCCCCCATCTGAAATGAAACCTATGTTTAGTAAATACGGCAAACAAGCGATCTTTACTTTATTAAAGAAGAAAGAAATCATCCATTCCCGGGTAATGCGCTTTTTCGGCATTGGGGAAGCTCAGTTGGAAACAGAGTTGGAAGACTTGATCGACAAACAAACCAATCCTACCATTGCACCATTGGCGGGTGATGGAGAAGTGACCCTTAGGTTGACGGCGAAGCACGAGTCAAAGGAGATTGCCGTCTCCCTTTTGGATGCAGTAGAAGAGGAAATTATGGCTATTGTAGGAGATTACTTCTATGGATACAATCAGGATTCTCTCTTTGAGGTAGGATTCAAATTGTTAAAAGAAAAAGGTCTCACCTTATCCTGTGCAGAAAGCTTAACCGGGGGACTCTTTCAAGCTCAATTAGCGTCGTTAACTGGAGCATCATTTATCCTGAATGGCGGGGTGGTTTGTTACCAGGATGAAGTTAAGAAGACGATTTTATCTGTGAAAGAGAGTACATTGAAAGAGCATACATCAGTAAGTGAACAGTGTGCACGGGAACTTGCTGAGAATGTAAGAGAGCTTTTCTCATCAGATATAGGAATCAGTTTCACAGGAGTAGCAGGCCCGGGATCACATGAAGGTCAGCCTGCAGGAACCGTGTGGATTGGTTTGTCGATTAAAGATCGGCCTACTAAAGCGTTTCTATTGAATCTCGGTGGTGGAAGGAATGCAAATCGAGTGAGAACAGCGAAATACGGCTGGCATTATTTAATTAAAGAATTAAGTTAGGTGCTAGACGAGCTGTCTTCCAGTATAGGGAAGGCAGTTTTTTTAGTGTGGAGAAAAGTTTTTACTTTGCGGGGAGAGGATATCTGCCAGTTAATATAAATTGACCACCTCCATTCACCTTCATTTATTCTAGTGAAACAACTCCCAATTCAATTGAAAACACCCTTAGAAAAAAACCGAATGAATGTTCGATTTTTTTCTTGTTTTCTATTTAAAAAACGTTTATAGTATAGATAGGTTGGATTTGAGACAAGCTGATAAGTTGTCTATTTCAAGTTATATATTCAAAGGAGGAAGATTTGTGAGCGATCGTAAAGCAGCCTTAGATATGGCGTTAAAACAAATAGAAAAGCAGTTTGGTAAAGGCTCTATAATGAAGCTGGGGGAGCAAACTGATAGAAAAGTAGTAACTTGTCCAAGTGGTTCACTAGCGTTGGACGCAGCCTTGGGAGTTGGCGGATATCCTCGAGGAAGAATTATCGAGGTGTATGGTCCGGAATCGTCTGGTAAAACAACAGTAGCACTTCATGCCATTGCAGAAGTTCAAGCTCAAGGCGGTCAGGCTGCATTTATCGATGCAGAGCACGCACTTGATCCTGAATATGCTCAAAAGCTTGGGGTAAACATAGATGAATTATTACTTTCTCAACCTGATACAGGTGAGCAGGCGCTGGAAATTGCGGAAGCTTTGGTGCGTAGTGGAGCGGTAGACGCTATCGTTATTGACTCGGTTGCGGCGCTTGTACCGAAAGCGGAAATCGAAGGAGAGATGGGAGATGCTCACGTAGGTCTTCAAGCCCGTTTAATGTCACAGGCTCTTCGTAAGCTTTCAGGTGCTATTAACAAATCGAAAACCATCGCGATTTTCATTAACCAAATTCGTGAAAAGGTTGGAGTCATGTTCGGTAATCCTGAGACGACTCCTGGTGGACGCGCACTGAAGTTCTATTCATCTGTTCGTTTAGAAGTCCGTCGCGCTGAAACACTTAAGCAGGGGAATGAAATGGTAGGGAACAAAACGAAGATCAAAGTCGTTAAAAATAAAGTAGCTCCACCTTTCCGTGTAGCTGAAGTAGATATCATGTACGGAGAAGGGATTTCTAAAGAAGGTGAAATCGTGGATCTTGGGTCTGAGTTGGACATCGTTCAAAAGAGTGGTGCCTGGTATTCTTATAACGAAGAGCGTCTGGGTCAAGGCCGCGAGAATGCGAAGATTTTCCTTAAAGAAAATCCTGAAATCCGCAGTGAAATCATGCTGAAAATCCGTGAACACTACGGTTTGGACACAGGCCGTGCCGAAACGGATGATCAAAGTGAATTAAGTCTTTTAGAGGACTAATCCACAAATAAGAGAAGCAGCCACTATGGTTTGCTTCTCTTTATTATGTATGTCAAACAACTTATATGTAGAAAATAGTGACAAACCCTTTTTCACAAAGATTATGTCTGATCGGTATGAATGTACAAATGTGTATCCAGTTTTTGGTGATTGTCCTTACACTCAAACAAAAAATGAAAAAAGATGGTTTTGCTTGAAAATCATTCATAACCCCACAGCGGCAGTGTCAAATAATGTCGATTGGAAAAAATCCCTTTAGAAATCTAGTGATAGAGGGCTCTACCCCTTGACAATAAATTTTCAGAGATTTAAAATTAACATGTATATTTTACAAATTTTTCGAATGAATATTTGAAAGCCTAGCGCTGTATATTTTGTTCTAGTGAGCAATGTACAAGCCGACATGTAAAAGACATGATGACAGTTCATAGCAAGAGGAGGTGAAATAATGCAACCTATAACAATCATCTCCATTTTGCTTGGCCTTATCGTCGGTGTAGTTGTTGGATACCTAATTCGTAAGTCCATTGCTGAAGCAAAGATTGCTGGTGCCAAAGGTTCAGCGGAGCAGATTTTAGAAGATGCTAAGCGCGAGGCAGATGCTCTGAAGAAAGAAGCACTTTTAGAAGCAAAGGACGAAAATCATAAACTTCGCACAGAAATGGAAAATGAACTTCGTGAACGAAGAAATGAATTGCAAAAACAAGAAAACCGTTTAATGCAAAAAGAGGAAAACCTCGATCGAAAAGATGAAACGCTTGATAAGCGTGAAGCTTTACTTGAAAGAAAAGAGGGAACTCTTAACGAGAGACAACAACATATTGAAGAGATGGAAAGCAAAGTGGACGAGATGGTACGATCACAGCAAACTGAGCTAGAACGTATCTCTAGCTTAACTCGTGACGAAGCGAAAGGAATTATTCTTGACCGCGTTGAGAATGAACTCTCCCATGATATCGCCATTATGGTCAGAGAGCATGAAACCCGTGCGAAAGAAGAGGCAGATAAGAAAGCGAAAGAAGTCCTTTCACTGGCTATACAACGTTGTGCTGCAGAACATGTGGCTGAAACAACGGTTAGTGTTGTGAACCTACCGAATGATGAGATGAAAGGTCGAATTATTGGGCGAGAAGGACGTAACATTCGTACGCTGGAAACTTTAACAGGAATTGATCTAATTATTGATGATACTCCTGAAGCAGTTATTCTTTCTGGTTTTGATCCGATTCGTAGAGAAACGGCTCGAATTGCATTAGAAAAATTAGTACAGGATGGACGTATCCACCCTGCACGAATTGAAGAGATGGTGGATAAATCTCGACGTGAAGTAGACGAATATATTCGTGAAATTGGTGAACAAACAACGTTTGAAGTTGGCGTTCACGGGCTTCACCCGGATTTAATTAAGATCCTGGGACGTTTGAAGTATCGTACAAGTTATGGTCAAAACGTTCTAAAACACTCAATGGAAGTCGCATATCTTTCGGGATTACTGGCAGCTGAGCTAGGTGAAGACGAAAGACTCGCTAAACGTGCAGGATTACTTCACGATATCGGAAAAGCGATTGACCATGAAGTAGAAGGAAGTCACGTGGAAATTGGTGTAGAACTCGCAACGAAATATAAAGAACATCCTGTGGTCATTAACAGTATTGCTTCTCACCACGGTGATACAGAGCCTACGTCAATCATTGCTGTTCTGGTAGCTGCTGCTGATGCTTTATCTGCTGCAAGACCTGGGGCAAGAAGTGAGACGCTCGAGAACTATATCCGTCGTTTAGAGAAGCTCGAAGAAATCTCAGAGTCTTATGAAGGCGTTGAGAAATCCTTCGCTATCCAGGCGGGGCGTGAGGTACGTATTATGGTAAGACCTGAAGCCATTGACGATTTGGAATCTCATCGATTAGCAAGGGATATCCGTAAACGGATCGAAGATGAGCTTGACTATCCAGGCCATATTAAAGTAACGGTCATCCGTGAAACAAGGGCTGTCGAATACGCTAAATAAGTGGTTGACTCGAAAAGGGATATCCCCTTTTTGAGTCAGCTTTTTTTATCGTTGCCAACATCAGTGATAAGGATCATTGGGAGAATCCCTCATTCATGAATAGACCCTAAGGATTTTGTGATACAATAACTACAGGACTCAATACATATAGAGAAGGGATTTTTCATGAAAATATTATTTGTAGGAGACGTTGTCGGTTCAATGGGCCGAGAAATGATCACAGAATACCTGCCGAAGTTAAAGAAGAAGCATTCACCCGATTTTACGATCGTTAATGGAGAGAATGCTGCATCAGGCAGAGGGATAACGGAGAAGATTTATAAACAATTCTTACAAGATGGCGCCAATATGGTGACCTTAGGAAATCATACATGGGATAATAAAGATATCTTCAATTTTATCGACTCATCTAAACAGATGGTTAGACCGGCGAATTTCCCGGAAGGCACGCCGGGAAGCGGTCTGGTGTTCGCTGAAGTGTACGGAAAAGAAGTTGCCGTCATCAATGCTCAAGGAAGAACATTTATGCCTCCCCTTGATGACCCGTTTAAGGCACTTGATGAACTTGTATACGAAGCAAAGAAAAGAACGTCGATTATCTTCGTTGACTTTCATGCAGAAGCAACAAGTGAAAAGCAGGCGGTTGGCTGGTTTCTAGATGGACGTGTATCTGCTGTAATAGGAACCCATACACATGTTCAAACGGCAGATAATCGCATCCTTCCAAATGGAACCGCATTTATGTGCGATGTCGGTATGACGGGACCATATGATGAAGTATTAGGGATGAGCAAGGATTCTGTTCTTAAGAGATTCCAGACTAGTTTACCGGTTCGTTTTGAAGTCCCAAAGACAGGACGCAAAATCTTGAGTGCCTGTCTAATCGAAGTTGATCAAAAAACTGGTAAAGCGAAAAAAATCGAGCGTATTTTAATCAACGAAGACCATCCATTTATGGCAGAATACTAAATGTTTTCTTTCCTTTTTTCGGTGTGACCGGAATGATTTGTCCATTTCCTGAATATAGTATCAGTGGAATCATTTATACCAAGTTTGTTCTTTACCACGGACATACGGTATGGGGGAAATGACAAGGAGGAAAAGGAATGGAAATATTAAAAGTTTCAGCAAAATCTAATCCTAATTCTGTAGCTGGTGCACTCGCCGGTGTTCTTCGTGAGAGAGGAGGAGCTGAGATTCAAGCTATTGGTGCAGGAGCTTTAAATCAAGCAGTTAAAGCGGTTGCGATTGCCAGAGGCTTTGTGGCTCCTAGTGGTTTAGATTTAATATGTATCCCGGCATTTACAGATATTTTAATTGATGGAGAAGAGCGTACGGCGATAAAGTTAATCGTAGAACCAAGATAATAAACAATGGGCTGTTCATTAAAGAGGATTCTTTAGTGGACAGCCTTTATACTATTAATCGTAATACATATAAGATAGGTGCCCTGAAAGGATGAAGTATTATGTTATTTGATGCACACTGCGATGTGTTAATGAAGTTATACCTGGAACCAGGGAAGGGAGCATTTCAATCTAAACATACAATGCATATTACTTACCCCCAGCTTCTTGAAAGCAGGAGTAAAGTACAATTGTTTGCGATCTATATTCCATCTTATTTGAAACCAGGTCAAAGATTCCAAGCTGCGTTAGAGATGGTGAACTTGTTTCATAATGAAATTTTAAAACCAAACCCAAAACTTAAATTTGTGACTTCAAAACAGGAAGTAGAAAGACTGGCCGATGATGAAATTGGTGCGATGCTGACACTGGAAGGTGCTGAGGCTATAGAAGAGGACCTCACGAAGCTTGAAATTCTTTCCCGGCTTGGGGTACGTTCTGTAGGATTGACGTGGAATTGGGCCAATGCTTGTGCAGATGGTGCACTGGAGCCGAGGGGTGGGGGATTAACCAATTTTGGACATGAGGTAGTATCATTTTTAAACGAGGAAAGGCTTTGGACGGATGTTTCCCATCTATGCGAGAAAGCATTCTGGGATACAATCGAAATGGCTGATTATCCGATTGCTTCTCATTCGAACGCCTATTCTATATGTCCCAATCCCCGTAATTTGAAAAACGATCAAATTGAAGCGCTAATAAAAAGAGATAGTGTCATGGGGATCACTTTTGTTCCTCCCTTTTTAAACAAAAAAGGATCAGCGGAAATTTCAGACGTGATAAGGCATATCGAGCATGTATGCAGTTTGGGTGGTGAAAATCATATTGGCTTTGGCTCCGATTTTGATGGTATATCTGAAACGGTACAAGGTTTATCCTCATTCAATCAATATGATAACTTAATCAACACACTTCAACGATACTATAGTGAAAAGCAAGTTAAGAAATTCTTATTTGAAAACTTTTTTGCCAGATTACCAGATTGAAACCCCTAAAGGTAAAACCTTTAGCGGTTTATTTTTTGCCAAGTTGTACCCGTTTACATTCATAATTTCTTCGATACAGTAGTGAATTAAATCAAAAAGTGATAAACTGATAGAGTGAACACAAGTTGCAACCATCCTTTGTAATAATAGATTGTTTGAACGAAATGAAGAGAAAAGCATCTCTACTAGATGTTGCAAAAATTGATTGAAGGGGTGTAATAAATGAAGGAACAACTTTCATGGAAAGTTGGTGGCCAGCAAGGTGAAGGAATAGAGAGTACGGGTGAAATCTTCTCTATGGCTCTTAACCGCCTTGGATATTACTTATACGGTTACCGTCATTTCTCCTCTCGTATTAAGGGAGGCCATACGAATAATAAAATTCGGGTAAGTACTACACAAGTGCGTGCGATTGCTGATGACTTAGATATTTTAGTTGCATTTGACCAAGAAACGATTGATGTGAATTATAAAGAACTACATAGCAATGGTGTCATTATAGCTGATGAGAAGTTTAAGCCTGAGAAGCCTGAAGATACAGAAGCTTCCCTCTATATCATCCCATTCACCCAGTTAGCCACGGAACTTGGAACGTCGTTAATGAAGAACATGGTAGCTGTAGGTGCGACATGTGCCGTTCTAAACCTTGATCCGGAAGTTTTTAAGGAAGTTGTTGAAGAAATCTTCGGCCGCAAAGGTGAAACGGTAGTAGAGAAAAACATGGAAGCGATCAAACAGGGCTTCCAAACGATGAAAGAAGAGCTTGGAAGCAATGTTGGTGCCTTACAGCTGAAAGAAGCTGACGGCAATAAACGTATGTTTATGATCGGAAATGACGCAATTGCTCTTGGGGCACTCGCAGGTGGCGTTCGTTTGATGGCTGCATACCCAATCACTCCAGCCTCTGAAATTATGGAATATCTTATTAAAAAGCTCCCGATGGTTGGAGGAACGGTTATTCAAACAGAGGATGAGATTGCAGCCGCAACGATGGCAATCGGAGCTAACTACGGAGGAATCCGTTCATTCACTGCATCGGCTGGACCAGGTCTTTCACTTATGATGGAAGCAATCGGATTATCCGGAATGACAGAACAGCCTTTAGTAGTGGTGGATACTCAACGTGGAGGGCCGTCCACGGGGCTTCCAACGAAACAGGAGCAGTCCGATTTAATGGCCATGATTTATGGTACACATGGAGAGATTCCCAAGATCGTCCTGGCTCCAAGTACAGTACAGGAAGCGTTCTATGATACAGTAGAGGCATTTAACTTAGCCGAAGAGTATCAATGTCCAGTCATCATTCTTTCAGATCTGCAACTTTCATTAGGGAAACAAACAGTTGAACCTCTTGATTACAGCAAAGTGGAAATTCGTAGAGGAAAGCTTGTTGGAAATGAATCTGAACTAAATGAATTAGAACCGAAAAAATACTTTAAACGTTTTGAAGTGACTGAAGATGGTGTATCACCACGTGTCATTCCTGGAATGAAGAACGGTATTCATCATGTAACAGGAGTAGAACATGATGAAACAGGGAAGCCCTCTGAATCCCCTGTAAACAGGCAGGCGCAGATGGATAAACGTATGCGTAAGGTGGAAAGTATCCGCTTTACTAATCCAATTCACACTCATGCACCACATGAAGAAGCCGATTTATTATTAGTTGGTTTCAACTCCACACGTGGTGTAATTGAAGAAGCAATGGAACGCCTTGATGCCGATGGGCTGAAAGTGAACCATGCGCATGTTCGCTTAATCCACCCGTTCCCGGCAGATGAACTGGAGCCACTAATGCAATCAGCGAAGAAAGTGGTCGTGATTGAACATAATGCTACTGGACAACTGGCAAATATTATAAAAATGAATGTTGGGTATGGGAATAAAATCACGAAAATGACAAAATATGATGGAACACCATATTTACCAAATGAAATTCATTCCAGATGTAAGGAGTTGATCTGATCCATGGCTACCTTTAAAGATTTCAGAAATAATGTTAAACCAAACTGGTGTCCTGGGTGTGGTGACTTCTCTGTACAAGCAGCGATTCAACGTGCATCGGCAAATGTGGGGCTGGATCCTGAACAATTAGCTGTCGTTTCCGGGATTGGTTGTTCCGGACGTATATCAGGTTATATTAACTCATACGGTTTTCATGGCATTCATGGACGTTCCCTTCCTATCGCTCAGGGATTAAAAATGGCGAATAAGGATTTAACCGTTATCGCTTCAGGTGGGGATGGTGATGGGTTTGCCATCGGGCTTGGCCATACGATCCATGCGATCCGTCGTAATGTTGATGTTACATACATCGTTATGGATAACCAGATTTATGGGCTGACAAAAGGACAAACCTCCCCGCGCTCATCATCTGGTTTCAAGACAAAGTCTACGCCTCAGGGAAGTATCGAGCCTGCACTCGCACCGATGGAAATGGCACTGACAGCAGGTGCAACATTCGTTGCCCAAAGCTTTTCTTCTGACTTGAAAGAGCTTACGGCGATAATTGAAGCTGGACTTAATCATAAAGGCTTCTCATTGATCAACGTATTTAGTCCTTGTGTAACATATAACAAGATTAATACGTACGACTGGTTTAAAGAAAACCTGACAAGGCTCTCAGATGTTGAAGGCTATGATCCATCAAATCGTGAACAAGCGATGAATATGCTCATGGAAAAGGATGGACTGGTTACTGGTTTGATTTATCAGAATAAAGAACAGCCATCGTACCAAGATCTTGTAGCAGGTTACTCCGAAGAGCCTCTAAGCACTCATGATTTAAGGTTGGATGAAAGTAAATTTGATGAATTAGTGAAAGAATTTATGTAATACTGATTGTAGAAAGGACTTCCAAATTGGAAGTCCTTTCTATCTTTGTTGTATGTGCATTGTAGTGATTTATCTTGTTTTATCCCTGATTATTGGCGTGCTTTCCCTTGCTTCAATTTTATAGACGCCTTTTTTGGTTGTCATAAGTTTGTTCGTATCTTGATTTTTATTAGAATCGATCAGTGTTTTAAGAGAATCAATTCCGTGAAATATAGATGACTCGGTCTGGTAAAGTGTGTTCATCTGTTGGATGATATGTGAAAGTTGGGAATCGAATTTTTCAAGTTCGTTCAACATATTATCTTTTTTACTTAGCACTTTTTCAAATGAATCATTCATTATCAATTCAAGTGAGTCCATTTTTTCTTCCTGCTTCTTGGATGATCGATCAATGTCAGCGAATTGATTTGTCAGCCACCATTCATTCTCCTCGATCTGCTGCTGAACAGCTTCAATCATTCTTTCGAAATAATCCACTTTCATTTTTTCAGATTCCATTAATTTTTCTTTGGATTCTTCAAATCTAAGAATTAATTGATCCCTTTCAACCGACAGTCCTTCTAATTTTTCTGCTTTTGTCAATAAGTCCTGAAAGAGATCTTTTTTTGTTTCTTCCGAATGTGAAAGTGCTCGGTTTAATTCTTTTAGGTGTGTATCCTTAATAGCTATTTCATTTTCAAGTGAGTAGATAATCCTATCTTTTTCAACTAAATCTGCATTCAAAGTATCTATTTCGCATAGTAAAACATTTTCAGACTCTTTCAATGAATATATTTCTGTTTGAATTTCTTCCAGCTGTTTTCTGACTTCTTTGATTTTATGTTTTTCTATTAAAAGAAATTTCTCTAATTCTTTTTTTTCATTTTCAAGTGTTTGAATATGAGCCCCATTATGCATGATTATCTTGTTTGCATTTTTTAACTCGGATTCTATTTTTTCTTTCGCTTCTGTTAATGAGTTTCTATCCTTTAACAGTTCTGTTTCGTACAGATCATTTACTTTTATTTGTTCGTAGGCAAGCTCTAGTTCACGATTCTTTTGACTGATTTCTTCTTTTAAATGTTCATTCTCAGCGTAAAGGTAGCTGGTTTTTAACTTTTTTATAGTCTGTTTTAGGTTATTAATCTCCGATAGTAAAAAGAAGCTTTCTTGATTTGAAATGTTATATAGTGGATAAACCACTTTTTCCTCATCGATGGTAATCTCCTCCTGGTCAGTTTCTGATACATTAGTCTATGTAATGGTATCGACGATTGTTACAAGCACCCAGTTAATGTAAGGCTGCTAAAGAAAGATGTATACATTTTTCAACACTTAAGCGCCTCTATTGTATGTAGACCAGAAAACCTTTATACTATTATAATGTGCAAGAATGTATATCTTGTGAGATCTTTTTATAATAGAAGATAAGCGGTTTTGTTATAGAGGTAGAAAGGGGATTTTTCATGAATGAAGAACAACGAAAACATGGACAACAATCGAAGTCTGTTATTCCATCGGACCAAAAATCCGAAAAGGATTACAGTAAATACTTCGAAAGTGTCTATATCCCGCCTTCGTTGAAAGATGCAAAAAAGCGTGGGAAAGAAGAAATAAAATATCATAACGACTTTACGATTGATGATCAATTCAGGGGACTCGGAGAAGGCAAGAAATTCTATATCCGTACGTATGGTTGTCAAATGAATGAACATGATACGGAAGTAATGGCAGGGATTTTCATGGCACTTGGCTATGAAGCGACGAATTCGACAGATGACGCAGATGTCATCCTTTTAAATACATGTGCAATTCGTGAAAATGCTGAGAATAAGGTGTTCGGTGAATTAGGACATCTGAAACATCTAAAACGGGAAAAGCCAGAGCTCTTGATTGGTGTCTGCGGATGTATGTCCCAGGAAGAGTCAGTTGTAAATAAAATCCTGAAAACATATCAACAAGTCGATATGATTTTTGGAACGCATAATATCCATCGCCTTCCTAAAATCCTGTCAGATGCTTATATGTCTAAGGCGATGGTCGTAGAAGTGTGGTCTAAAGAAGGGGACGTCATTGAGAACCTTCCGAAAGTTCGCCGTGGCAATATAAAAGCATGGGTTAACATCATGTATGGCTGTGACAAGTTCTGTACCTATTGTATTGTTCCATACACACGTGGTAAGGAACGAAGCCGCCGTCCTGAAGAAATCATTCAGGAAGTACGTCATCTGGCCGCCCAGGGTTATCAAGAGATCACTCTTCTTGGTCAGAACGTGAATGCATATGGTAAAGATATTGAAGATCTTGAATATGGCTTAGGTGATTTAATGGATGACCTTCGTAAAGTGGACATCCCACGTATTCGCTTTACGACTAGCCACCCAAGAGATTTTGATGATCATTTAATCGAAGTCCTTGCGAAAAAAGGGAATCTGGTTGAGCATATTCATTTACCGGTTCAATCCGGTTCCACAGATGTTCTGAAGATTATGGCCCGTAAATACACGAGGGAGCAATTCTTAGAATTAGTACGGAAAATAAAAACAGCGATGCCAGACGTGGCTCTAACAACTGACATCATCGTTGGATATCCGAATGAGACCGACGAGCAGTTTGAAGAAACACTTTCACTATACAGAGAGGTCGGATTTGAATCTGCCTACACGTACATCTATTCTCCAAGGGAAGGTACCCCGGCGGCGAAGATGAATGACAATGTACCGATGGAAGTGAAAAAAGAGCGACTTCAACGATTAAATGCAGTTGTGAAAGAATACTCGGCTGAAGCCATGAAGAACTATACAGGACAGATCGTTGAGGTGCTGGTAGACGGGGAGAGTAAGAAAAACCCAGACATTCTTGCCGGTTATACTCGACGCAGTAAGCTTGTGAACTTCAAGGCTCCTAAAACAGCCATTGGAAAAATTGTGAAAGTTAAGATCACAGATGCTAAGTCTTGGTCACTGGATGGGGAAATGGTCGAAGAAGGCCTAATTGGATCAGAATTTCAAGAACCGGTAGAGGTGAAATAATATGGCAAAGTATACTAAAGACGATATTATGAAACGAGCGGAAGAGCTGGCAACAATGATTGCTGAAACAGAAGAAGTGGATTTCTTTAAACGTGCTGAAGCACAGATTCATGAAAATCAAAAAGTACGTGAAATGATCGCGAGTATTAAGAGTTTACAAAAGCAGGCTGTGAACTTTCAGCATTATGGAAAAATAGAAGCTCTAAAAATGGTTGAAGCAAAAATCGAAAACCTGGAAAAGGAAATCGATGCCATTCCGGTGGTACAACAATTTAAAGAGTCACAAACAGATGTAAATGATTTACTTCAAATTGTTGCGTCCGTTATTTCAAATAATGTGACAGATCATATCATCGAAACCACCGGGGGAGACTTACTACGTGGAGAAACTGGATCACAAGTGAAAAACTCGACGCCTGGAAGCTGTTCTTAATAGAAGAAAAAATAATGACATTACAAAAACGATCTCTGCTTAAAGGAATCTCCCTTTTATGCAGAGATCGTTTTTTTTGCCTGCTCTTTTGCTGATGCTGCCATTTTCGTATTCGTTGAGTTCACGATATTTTCTATGGAGGGAGATCGTGCATTCCGGAACATTCAATGGGTATTCGCATACAATACATTATCTCGCAACAATCCCATTATGTAATTAAATTTACTCGCACAAACACCTAGATAGTCGCATAAGATGAATTGAAAATGAATGAGGAGGTTCGCTCGAATGGCAGAATATAGAGAGATTATTACTAAAGCGGTCGTAGCGAAGGGACGTAAATTCACACAGTCTCATCATACGATTAGCCCGCCGCATAATCCATCGAGCATTTTAGGCTGCTGGATCATTAATCATCAGTATGAAGCACACAAAGTAGGCAAGAAGGTTGAAATTCACGGTTATTACGAGATTAACGTATGGTACTCCCACAGTGACAACACAAAGACATCCGTTGTAACAGAGAGAGTACAGTATACAGATTGCATTAAACTGAAATACCGTGATCCTGATTGCTTAGATGATATTGAAGTATGTGCTCGAGTACTGCAACAGCCGAATTGCTGCGAAGCGGTCATTTCACCAAACGGTAACAATATCATTGTTCACGTTGAACGTGAATTCCTAGTGGAAGTTATAGGAGAAACGAAAGTATGTGTCCTTGTAAATCCTGAAGGTTGTGACGATGAAGACTGGGATTGTGACTTAGATGATGAAGAATTTGAAGAGTTAGATCCAGACTTCTTAGAAGGAGACGAAGAATAGCATTTACTAGGAAGACGGCCTCTTCCTAGTTTTTTCTTCTTCACAGTCTAAGACAATTTATCTCATTATGGATGGGAAATAATACAGGGGGCATCTCTCTAGATGCTCTTTTTTTCGTAAAAAAAACCAATCACTTGTTAGGGTGATTGGTTTTTTTATTATAGAATGAGGAATAAACTGATAAAAGCACATGTAATAGAGGCAATTAAGCCGGTCAGGAGGGGCTTGAATCCTAACTGGGTGATGTCCTTTATTCTCACTTGAAGACCCACTGCTGCCATTACCATGATGATCATGAATTTTGACGAAATCTCCAAGATTGATTCAATCGCTACAGGAATTAAACCAAATGTATGGAGTAAAGAGATTCCCAGAAATAAGAAAATAAACCAAGGGAATACCTTCTTGTATTGAGATTCACCTTCTTTTCTCGTTCTCAAAATAAAAGGTAAACAAAACATGACAGGAATCAAGAATAAAGTACGGGCAAGCTTTACCGTAGTTGCAACCTCTCCCGCTTCATCCCCGAAGGCATACCCCACAGCAATTGCTGAAGATGTGTCATGTACAGCGGTGCCTGCCCATATACCAAACGATAATTCTGACATATGAAGAAGGTAGCCAATGATAGGATAGGTAATAAAAGCAATTAAATTAAAGAATACAATCGTCGATAAAGCATAGGCGGTTTCATTTTCTTTCGCCCCGATAATTCCTTTCACGGCTGAAATGGCGGTTGCCCCGCAAATACTGGTACCGATTCCTATCAACAAGCTTAACCGTTTGTCGATACGAAGCCATTTGCCAATGAAATATGTCACAGTAATTCCAACGGAAACCGAAAGAAATATAACCCATAAAGCTCTCTGTCCAATATGGAGGATATCATACAGGCTCAAACCGACACCAAGAAATACGATGGCCACTTTCAATAGTGTCTTCAGTGTGAATTGTATACCTGGATCGAATGATAAAGGAAGTCTGGTTGCATTCTGAAGAATGACTCCAATTAAAATCGCAAATAACAAACTTCCGATAAGAGGGAAGAGAGTTCCTAAACCTTTAGATAATAAACTGATTAAAACAATGATAAAGATGCCCAAAGCTTCTTTAGGAAGGAAGGAATCTTTTTGTATGTCATGATGCAATGTCCTATAACTCCTTTGTGAAAATCAACTATCCCTAAGTATAGTACAACCTTTTATAGACGTGAACTCTAAAGCACTATCGTTTTATTGTATGTTAAAATAAAAAAGATATTGAAACTTTAGCTGTGAAAGGATTTTTTACATGAAAAAAATTTTAGTCCTGGCAGAAAAACCATCTGTCGGTAGAGATATTGCCAAAGTACTTCAGTGCACGAAAAAAGGAAATGGGTTCCTCGAAGGAAACGAATATATTGTTACTTGGGCCCTGGGGCATCTAGTCACATTGGCAGAACCTGAAAGCTATGATGACCGCTACAAATCATGGAACCTTGAGGATTTACCTATGCTTCCCCCATCCCTCAATCTTGTGGTCATTAAGAAGACAGGGAAACAATTTAGTTCAGTCAAAGCACAAATGAACCGTCAGGATGTAAAAGAAATTATCATTGCCACTGATGCCGGCCGGGAAGGGGAGCTCGTTGCCCGCTGGATCATTGAAAAAGCCCGGGTAAACAAACCGTTAAAAAGATTATGGATATCCTCTGTGACCGACAAAGCAATCAAAGACGGCTTCAACAATCTGAAAGATGCAACTAAATACGAAAACCTATATGCAGCTGCCCAAGCAAGATCTGAAGCTGATTGGTATGTGGGAATGAATGCAACCAGGGCTCTGACTACCAAGCACAACGCACAATTATCCTGTGGACGTGTGCAAACTCCAACATTAAGCATCATTGCTCAGAGGGAAGAAGAAATCAAGAACTTTAAACCACAATCATATTACGGCATACAGGCCACAACAGAACGTGGTACGTTTGTTTGGTCAAACCCTAAAAATAACGATACGAAAACATTCTCTAAACAAGAAATCACGAATGTCATGAAAAAATTGAAAGACCATAAGGAAATCACTATTCATTCAGTGAAAAAATCACTAAAGAAAAATTACGCTCCTTCTTTATACGATTTAACTGAACTCCAAAGAGATGCTCACAAGGCTTTTGGATTCTCTGCTAAAGAAACGCTGTCCATCATGCAGAAATTATACGAGCAGCATAAATTAGTAACTTATCCGAGAACAGATAGTAGACATCTATCAAGCGATATGGTCTCCACGTTGAAAGACCGATTGAAAGCAGTGAACGTTCAACCTTATCGTAAGATGGCTCACAATGCGCTACAGGGCTCTATTAAGCTGTCAAAAACATATGTAGACGACCAAAAGGTGACGGATCACCATGCCATTATCCCGACAGAGGTGACACCCTTCCTCCAACGGTTACAGGACAGTGAAAGAAAGGTCTATGATTTAATCGTGAAACGATTTTTAGCCATATTCTACCCTCCATATTTGTATGAACAAACGACTGTAGAAGCCTCGATTGGTGCTGAAACCTTTCAGACGAAAGGAAAGCGGATTGTAGAAACCGGCTGGAAGGAAGTATATGATTTTAATTCAGAAACAGATCAATTGCTATTAAAAATGCAAGAAGGGGATACGTATTCGATTCTTGCAATGAAAGAAACAGAGGGACAAACAAATCCTCCAAGCCGTTTTAATGAAGGAACACTCCTATCCGCTATGGAAAACCCCAAAAAGTTCATGAAAGAAAGCAACAAAGATCTTCTCGACACCATACATGAAGCGGGTGGGCTGGGGACAGTTGCCACAAGGGCAGATATCATTGAAAAGCTTTTTAACTCAGGAGTGATTGAGCCGAAAGGAAAAGAAATCCTTATTACATCTAAAGGAAAGCAGTTATTGGAGTTGGCACCTCTTGAACTACAATCCCCGACACTTACAGCGGAGTGGGAGCAAAAACTTGAGAAAATCGCAAACGGTTCCCTTAATAAACAGGAATTTTTAAAAGAAATCAAAGACTACACGAAGAAATCAGTAAGTGAAATCAAGAATTCCACTAAGAAATTCTCTCATGATAATCTAACGGGTACGAAATGTCCAGACTGTGGAAATCTGATGCTGGAGATTAAAAACAAGCATGGAAAGAAACTGGTCTGTCAAGATCGCGAATGCGGTCATCGGAAAAATATCAGTAAAAAGACGAATGCCCGCTGCCCCAACTGCCATAAGCGCTTGGATTTAAGAGGGGAAGGAGAAGGGCAAATGTTCACATGTGTCTGTGGACATAGAGAAAAACTATCAACGTTCAATGATCGCAGGAAAAAGGAAAAGAACAGCAAAGCTACAAAAAGGGATGTAAATAAGTATTTGAAAACACAACAGAAGGAAGAGCCTGTCAATACCGCATTAGCTGATGCTTTAGCCAAATTGAAATTGGATCAGTAATTTTATGGGGAAGACTCCCTATTTTGGGAGTCTTCCCTATCTTTTTTCGGTTTTAATTGGTAGAATATTTGTAATTATGAAAAAACGGGGTGAAAGAGATGACAACCTTTACAATTGAAGAATTTTTCAAAGCAATTGAAACCGGTGATAAAGTGACAGTGGAACAGTCTTTGAGAAATGACACAAACCTTTGTAACGCAGATAATGAACATGGATTAACGGCTTTGGGAGTGGCTGCACATTATGGACATATGGAAATTGTCGAGCTTCTGTTGAATTTTGGTGCGGATATTAATTCCATATCGAATTCGAAAGTTTCCTACATACCTTCCAACACAGCTTTGCATGCAGGAATAGCTGGAAAAGCCTCTAAAGAACTGGTGGAATATTTACTAAAGCAAGGAGCGAATGTAAATCAAGCCGATTCATCTGGTCACACACCTTTACATATTGCTGCTTTCGACGGAAGTGAAGAAATCGTATCCCTATTACTGGCTCACGGAGACGGGCAAGAGATACAGTCAGGAAATGATCGTACTCCATTGGAAATTGCCAAGGAAAAGAATAATAAAGAATTTCTAAAGGCTCATGATGAATTTACAAAGGGAAAAATACAGTAGCTTCCAGTATGTGTCATGCACCTCTTTTAAGGGGTGTTTTTATTTTTGCACTTTTCAAATGGGTCTTTTCAATCATTGAATATGTATTATGGTATAAAATTTTTTTGGAATAATGTAATCCCTTACATTACTGGTTTAACAACCATAAGTGTAAAGGGTATTTTTTGTTTTATTCTAAAAAAATAATATTTTTAGAAAATTCTGTTGTTTTTTGTCGTTTATCGTATTAGAATAAACGATAAATTCATTTACTGAAGGGAGGACATCGTGATGCTAACATTTCTTGCATCCATCTGTATTCTAGTAGTAGGTTATTTCATTTATTCAAAGGTGGTAGAAAAGATTTTCGGTGTTGATGATTCCAATGTGACGCCTGCATACAAAAAGAAAGACGGCTTAGATTATATGCCCATGAGCTGGTGGAAAGCGAGCCTGGTTCAATTGTTAAACATTGCGGGGTTAGGTCCGATCTTCGGGGCGATTTTAGGAGCTTTATATGGACCTGTAGCATTTATATGGATCGTGATCGGCACTCTATTTGCTGGAGCAGTTCATGATTACTTTTCAGGAATGTTATCACTTAGGCATAATGGAGCACAGTTTCCCTCTATCGTGGGAAAATATTTAGGAAAGCCCGTGCAATCCGTTATGAACATTTTATCCATCGTGTTGATGGTTCTCGTAGCCGCTGCTTTTACGTCGGGACCTGCACAATTAATGGCTGAGGTAACACCTCTGAATTTTATGACGTCTCTTATCCTTATATTTACATACTTTCTAATTGCGACTATCTTACCGATCAATAAGATTATTGGAAAGGTTTATCCGTTCTTTGGAGCAATCCTTATCTTTATGGCAGTGGCGATCGGAATTGGCTTGTTCTTCTTTGAGCATCCAGTCCCAAATCTAACATTTGAAAATTTACATCCAAATGAACTGCCTCTATGGCCTTTACTGATGGTTACTGTATCTTGTGGAGCAATCTCTGGATTCCATTCCACTCAAAGTCCCATCTTAGCCAGAACCTTAAAAAGAGAAAGTGAAGGTCGGAAAGTATTCTATGGAGCGATGGTAGCTGAAGGGATCATCGCCTTGATTTGGGCTGCAGCAGGTATGGCATTCTTCAATGGAACGGCGGGGCTTCAAGAAGCGTTGGCCGCAGGCGGACCTGCTGGAGTGGTAAATGAGATCAGCAAAACGACGTTAGGAACTTTAGGTGGAATACTGGCTGTCCTTGGTGTAATCATCCTTCCAGTTACAACAGGCGATACCGCTTTAAGATCCTCTAGAATGATGCTTGCAGATTTACTGAAAGATCTGCGGAAGAAAGATGTAGAAGGGAAATGGTTGCCGGTCTTGTTGGTCATTCCTGTGGCAATCCCGACGTTTTTACTTACTCAAATCGACTATACCTTCCTGTGGAGATATGTAGGCTGGTCCAACCAGGTAGTAGCAACCGTCATGTTGTGGACCGCTGCCATTTATTTATTACAGCAGGCAAGGTTCCACTGGATTTGCAGCATCCCTGCATTATTTATGACAGGAGTTGTGAGTTCATATATCTTTTACGCTCCAGAAGGTTTTGGTCTGCCCTATTCAACAGCGATGGTAATCGGCTCAGTCATTTGGTTGGCTGTCTTGATTTGGTTTGTAGGACAAGTAGTAAAATACAAACCTCGCCGACAAAAATTACTAGAGATGAACTCAGTAAATTCATAACGATTATCGACAAAAACAGCCTTTTCAGTAGAGAAGGCTGTTTTTTATTTGGAAATTTCAAATGCAGTTACATAGACTCTCGGGAATAAGATTGAATGAATCCAAAGGGAAGGCTGATGTTTTTGTCGAATGAAAACTGAATTTTTAAAAGATTATAACAAATTATTCTACAAATTTCGTAAAATAAGTATGCTACCTTAAGAGAAACGGACAACAGGATCAATCTGTTTTAAGAATGTACATAGTGACAAATAACACAGGAAGTTAGTGTTACAGAATGTATAGTGCATTCTGAAAATGTACGAGTTAAAATAAAGTGAAAATATTTAAAATTCAGACTTTAATTTCAGCCAGTGAAATCTAGTAAGTGTGAAACAATGGAGCAAAAAACAATGAAAGCGCTTACTATTTTTATAAAATCTAATTGTGTAGGGGGTATTGAAGTGTCAGACTTGGTGAAAATTGGACTTATTCAAGCTTCTCATGATGTCGATGGAAGTGAAGGGGTAGACGTCCATAAAGAGCAAGCGATCAAAAAACATGTGGAACTGGTCCGTGACGCGGCAAAAAAGGGAGCTCAAATCATTTGTTTACAAGAAATCTTCTATGGTCCTTACTTTTGCTCCGAACAAAATCCAAAATGGTATGACTCTGCTGAAGAAATACCAAATGGACCCACAACAAAACAGTTCCAGGCGTTAGCCAAAGAGCTGAGTGTCGTCATCGTTCTACCAATCTATGAGAGAGAAGGAATAGCTACTTACTATAATACGGCAGCGGTCATCGATGCAGATGGATCCTATCTCGGAAAATATCGAAAGCAGCATATTCCTCATGTTGGGGTTGGAGAGGAAGGTTACGGATTCTGGGAGAAATATTACTTTAAACCCGGCAACCTTGGATATCCGGTATTCGATACTGCTTATGCAAAGGTAGGAGTGTATATTTGCTATGACCGTCACTTCCCGGAAGGTGCCCGCTTATTAGGTTTAAAAGGGGCGGAAATTGTGTTCAATCCATCTGCAACCGTGGCTGGTTTATCTGAATACTTATGGAAGCTTGAGCAGCCAGCCCATGCGGTGGCAAACGGCTACTACTTAGGAGCTATTAATCGTGTTGGTTTTGAGGGTCCTTGGAATATGGGTGAATTTTACGGACAGTCCTATTTAGTAGATCCGAGAGGCAGCTTTGTTTCCATTGGGAGCAGAGATAGTGATGAGGTCATTATTGGTGAAATGAATAAGAAGCTATTACGTGAAGTTCGGGATACATGGCAGTTCTATCGGGATCGAAGACCTGAAACTTATAACGATATGACGGCTTTACTTCCTTAATAGATTGAGGCTGACGGTGGACCATCATTGTCAGCCATGGTGTGTTTAATAGTTCATGGAAAATAATAGGAAATGGATAGGGGGAAGTCAGTTTGTCTAACACACTTTCGTTACTCAATCTTGAGAAGAATTTTCTCGAAGCCCATGAGGGATTGACAAAGAGGGAAGCAGTGGAGGAAGCGAATCGATGTTTGTATTGTTATGATGCTCCGTGCATAACGGCTTGTCCCACAAGCATTGATATACCTTCATTTATTAAAAAGATTGCATCCGGGAACTTGAAAGGATCGGCAAAAACAATCATGTCTGCAAATCCTGTGGGTGCGAGCTGCTCACGTGTCTGTCCTACAGAAGAGCTGTGTGAAGGGGCCTGTGTACTGAATCATTCTACCAAGCCAATCATGATTGGAGACCTGCAGCGATATGCAACAGATTGGGCAAGACATAACGACACTGTGCTATTTGAAGCAGGTGCGCCAAACGGGATCAGAGTAGGGATTATCGGAGGGGGGCCTGCCGGCCTATCTGCGGCAAGAGAACTCGCACGCTTCGGTTATGAAGTGACTATTTATGAAGCGGAAAAAGAAGCAGGGGGCTTGAATACTTATGGGATCGTATCTTTCCGCCTTCCCCAGAGCGTATCCTTCTGGGAAGTGGAGCAGGTAAAGAAATTGAAAGTCGATATTCGAACCAACGTGAAAGTAGGTCAAGACATATCTGCAGATGAAATCATACAGAATCATGATTTTGTCATCCTGGCAGCAGGTATGTCCCATGTTCCTGATTTAAGAATCGAAGGAGAAGATTTAAAAGGGGTTCATGACGCCATTGAATTTGTTAAGGCAACGAAAAGTGGCAAGCTGACGAAAGACTATGTAGGCAAGAAAGTGGTGGTGATCGGGGCGGGAAATACAGCCATCGATGGAGCTACCTGTTCTGTCCGCTTAGGGGCAGGAAATGTGAAAATCTTGTACCGACGAACACAAGAAGAAATGACGGCCTATGATTTTGAATACGAATTTGCAAAGCAGGATGGAGTAGAATTCCGGTGGCTGACGGCACCTCAGCGAATTATAGGAAATGAAGAGGGTAAAGTAACGGGAATCGAATGCATCAAGATGGAGTTGGGAGAGCCTGATGAGGATGGAAGAAGGCGTCCGATTCCTGTCAAAGGCTCACAGTTTGTGCTTCCGGTGGACGCAGTCATTAAGGCGATTGGCCAAACTCGTCATCTATCGCTTATTGAACAATTCGGACTGGAGCATTCAGGCGGTGTTGTACAAGTGAATCGAGACACCTTCCAAACTTCCGATCCAAAGATTTTCGCTTGTGGAGACGTTGTCTTTGGTAAGGGAGTAGGAGAGGCGATGGTCGTTACGGCAGCAGAGCAAGGCAAACTTGCCGCTTATCACCTACATGCACAATTGGCTAAGGTCCAAGTGAATTAAGATTGTCCCAGGGGGGGAAACTCATGGCAAATTTAAGCATTGATTTAGCAGGAATAAAATCACCTAATCCTTTTTGGTTAGCGTCCGCGCCACCAACGAATTCAGGTTACCAGGTCCAGAGAGCATTCGAAGCAGGTTGGGGCGGAGCGGTATGGAAGACTCTGGGGGAGCCCATAATAAACGTTTCCTCAAGGTTCGCAGCGGTAAGCTTCAACGGTCAAAGGGTAGCCGGATTTAATAATATAGAACTTATTACAGATCGTCCATTAGAAGTGAATCTGAAGGAGATATACGAAACGAAAAAACGATTTCCGAATCATGCCATCATTGCTTCTTTAATGGTAGAGCCCAAACAGGAAAAGTGGCATGAAATTGTAAAGAAGGTTGAAGATGTCGGTGTTGATGGCCTTGAGCTTAATTTCGGATGTCCACACGGAATGGCTGAACGTGGAATGGGATCTGCGTCCGGTCAGGTACCTGAACTAGTGGAGAAACAAACCTACTGGGCGAAGGAGGTGGCCAGGACACCTGTAATAGTAAAACTTACACCAAACATTACAGATATTACCGTCACAGCTGAAGCGGCTGTCCGGGGTGGAGCGGATGCAGTAAGTATGATCAATACAATCAACAGTTTAGCAGGTGTTGATTTGGACTCCTGGAATACCATTCCTCATGTAGGCGGAAAAGGTGCTCATGGAGGTTATTGCGGACCTGCAGTTAAGCCAATTTCATTGAATATGGTTGCCGAATGTGCCAGAAATCCACGTATCAACGTTCCGATCTCAGGAATGGGAGGAGTATCCAATTGGCAGGATGCCGTCGAATTTATGCTTATGGGAGCATCCGGAGTTCAGGTCTGCACTGCTGCTATGCATCACGGTTTTAGAATTGTCGAGGATATGCTTGATGGCTTAAATAATTATTTAGATGAAAAAGGAATCTCTTCAGTCCAGGACATCGTAGGGAAATCAGTACCTAAATTTTCTGATTGGGGAAATCTTGATCTTAATTATAGTGTTGTGGCAAAAATCAATACGGATGTTTGTATTAACTGTAATAAGTGTCATATTGCTTGTGAAGATACGTCTCATCAATGCATTGACATGCTGAAGGACCCCAATGGAAACAGCTATCTAAAAGTACGTGAAGAAGATTGTGTCGGGTGTAATTTATGTTCGATTGTATGTCCGGTTGATGGGGCTATTGACATGATAGAGGTTCCAAGTGGCCATATGCCAATGACATGGAATGAACGTCAAGCGGTAGTGGGGAATCTATCCGGCGCAAAAGTAAATGCGGCGAAATTTTAGGAGGTACGGAAATGAATAAAATTATTCAAAATGGAACCATTGTTACCGCAACAGACACATATAAAGCGGATGTACTTATACAAAATGGGGAGATCGCAGCCATAGGTAAAGGGTTTGATACCAGCAATGCAGAAGTAATTGACGCCATAGGAAAGTACATTTTCCCTGGAGGGATCGATCCCCATACTCATCTGGAAATGCCCTTTGGGGGAACGGTTTCAAAGGACGATTTCGAGAGTGGAACTATCGCAGCAGCATTTGGTGGAACGACGACACTCATTGATTTCTGCCTGACTAATAAGGGGGAACCCCTTCAAAGTGCAATTGATACATGGCATGCGAAGTCTAAAGATAAAGCAGTCATCGATTATAGTTTCCATTTAATGATCGGGGAAATCAATCAAGATGTTCTATCACAGCTTCCTGAGGTTATGGATAAAGAGGGGATTACATCATTCAAAGTATTTATGGCATATAAAAATGTATTCCAGGCAGACGATGAAACGCTTTTTAGAACCTTGATAGCCGCGAAGGAATTAGGGGCGCTCGTAATGGTACATGCCGAGAATGGCGACGTTATTGAGTATTTAACAGAAAAGGCTTTGGAGGAAGGGAAAACGGAACCAATTTATCACGCATTGACTAGACCTCCTGAACTGGAGGGGGAAGCGACTGGCCGGGCGGCTAAACTAACCGGATTGGCAGATTCCCAATTATATGTTGTGCATGTTTCTTGCTCTGATGCCGTTGAACAGATTTCAGCAGCAAGAAGTAAAGGATTGAATGTTTGGGGAGAAACATGTCCTCAGTACCTTGTGCTCGATCAAACCTATTTAGAACGTCCGAATTTTGAGGGAGCAAAATACGTCTGGTCGCCGCCCCTTCGTGAGAAGTGGCATCAAGATGTTCTCTGGAATGCCTTGAAAAGTGGTCAACTACAAACCTTGGGGTCTGATCAATGCTCATTTGATTTCAGGGGGCAAAAGGACCTTGGGAAAGATGATTTCACTAAAATCCCAAATGGCGGACCGATTATTGAGGACCGTGTATCCATATTATTCTCAGAAGGAGTTGAGAAAGGGCGTATCAGCTTAAACCAGTTTGTTGATATCATGTCTACGCGCAGCGCAAAGCTGTTTGGTCTTTATCCTCAGAAAGGAACCATTGCAGTAGGTTCTGATGCTGATGTAGTCATTTTCGATCCAAGTGCTGAGAGAGTGATAAGCGCTGAAACTCATCATATGGCAGCAGATTATAACCCCTTTGAAGGCATGAAGATAAAAGGTGAACCTGTTTCGGTATTATCCAGAGGTGAATATGTCATTAAAGACAAACAGTTCGTCGGTAAGCTGGGAACCGGAAAGTATATTAAGAGAGCAAAATACGGTAAGCTTCTTTCAAGTGAAGAGAGTGAAGCACTTCAATCCTCTAATTCTTAAAAACTTTAGAAAATAATGCATCTTAACTGTAGAACAACTCCTGCCCGAGGAGGAGAGACTGTCTTCCTCCGGCCACTCTTGTCAAAGATTTGGTTTTGCCATCCGATGCAAACAAATAAGGGGTGTTCAAGATGAAAAGAAGTTATTTAAAGTCTCCTGATTTATTACCGATTAAAGAGAGCGAAAGAAAAATCACCAAGCTTGGCTATTCATTTATGTGGGTTGGAATGGTTGTAGTCCTTGCAACCTTCGCCATTGGGGGAGCAGGGGTCGTATCCCTACCCCTGCCTCTTGTTGTGCTTGCCACCATTATTGGGTCTCTTGCGATCGGTCTGTTTATTACATTGACCGGAGATATCGGGATTGAGCATGGGGTATCATTTCCGGTTTATATGAGGGCACCTTTTGGAACGCTGGGAACCCATATTCCCTCTGTAGTTCGTGGTCTGGCTGCATCAATGTGGTTTGGAATAAACACTTACTTTGGTGCAACAGCGATGAATGGTATTTTAAATATTTTATTTGCTTTTGATAATTGGTTTGTGTGTTTCTTGATTTTTGCTGTCCTTCAATTAGTAAATACTGCACTTGGAATCAAAGCTGTGGAAAGATTCGCAGACCTTGCCGCACCGGTCATCATTCTAATTTCTGTATGGATGTATTCTTCCCTATCCGATTCAGCGGCTTCTCAAGGCAGAGACATTTGGAGCTGGGTTGAAAGTCCGGTAACAGGTGCTGCCACGTTTACGGCTTTTCTCGTAGTCATCTTTAGTAATATGGGATTTTGGGCCACATTATCTGCGGATATTCCGTCCATTTCCAGATTCATGAAAGCTCCAAAAAATGAGCGGAATTGGTTTAAGAGGAACAAAAGCTCGTTAATCGGGAATCTTGTAGCTCTCCCTATCACTCAATCATTTATGGTGTTAATTGGTGGGATTTCATATATTGCCGTATTAAATTATGATCCCGTAGTAGCCCTTCAGGAAGCAGCGAGTGGGTTCGTTTTAGGTGTACTCCTACTCATGATCGTCCTGGCTCAATGGTCAACTAATATTGCTGCGAATATCGTTCCGGCTGCAACAATATTCTCTAATGTCGGGGGGCCAAAATTCCCGTTCTGGGCAGGGGTCATCACTGCTGGTATTGTGGGTACGATCGTACAACCATGGAACCTTTTTGGAGTAATCATTCCAGTTCTACTTTTCGTAGGAGGCATTTTGTCAGCCATCGTAGGAATTTTGATTTCAGACTATTACTTAATCAGAAAACGAAGAGTCAATGTACCAGCATTATATGAAGACAAAGGACAATTCAAATATATGAAAGGAGTGAATCTTGCAGGGTTCTTCTCATGGATTATTGGAGGAGTTGCTTCCTATTACGTTCCAAACTTTTCATTTTTGGTCGGCTTCGGCGTTGGAGCTCTTTGCTATTATGTATTGGCTAAATTCTGGTGGTTCAAGAAATACGAGCAGGCAGAGCTGCTGGATCCCAGTGATGAGAAATATCTTGGTTTGTCTGTCGGACGTGATTGGGAAATTGAAGTGGAAGAAGAAGTTGTCATCGAAGAATCTCCAACAGGCACGAGTTTTTCTTAAAACCGCTTTTCAACAGTAATCAACGGTGCGGAAACACAAAGTCGCAAATCTTTTAGAGTAGAGAGATCAAGAAAGGGTGTCGTCATGTCTGATTATCAAGAGTTCTTAAGTGAGAGGGATAAGATTGACTTTCTCATTCAAAAAGGATTCAAAATTGAGAAAGTAACAGAAAATCTAAGTGGAGCATTTGTTCTTTTTAAACATACCGAAAACAAAAGAAGTGCCACTCTTCATGTGAAAACAGCAAATGCCCGGAAATATTTTTCAAATCTATTACTTCAAAACTAATCGTTGAAAGGGGAGCCTTGGATGAGTGACGTGAATGGTCCGCTTGAGGGAAAGGAACTGACACTCTTTCCTGGAAATCTGCAAACGTCTGATGAGTTAATCGATTGGGTGTTAGGCGTCTTGTCTTCACAACATTTATCAGAAGAGGAATTAATGAAATGGTGGAGTGAAGAGATTCAGTTTGCAATTCCCCGTATAGAAGAATAGAAGAATAGAAGAATAGAAGAAAAATGAAGGATTGGTCCCTCCAATCCTTTTTCTCCATTTTACTTAAGGCAAACCCGAAGGAGAGATGTATGAAAAGTAATTACTATTTTTCAGTAGAAGATATTCTGGAAAGAAAATACTTTGAACATGCTAAAGTGATTGCTGGGCATAATGGTCTCAGCCGCCAGGTGAAGTGGGTCCATGTAGTCGAAGTAACATCGATAAAAAATCTTCTTAACGGAAATGAACTGATTCTTTCTACAGGAATCGCTTTACAGAAGGAAGAGACCTTTCTTTCACTCCTTCAACAGTTAATCGAGAGTGAAGCAGCAGCCATTTGCATTGAACTTGATACAAATATTTCCACGATTCCGATTTCTGTATTAAAGTGTGCTGATACATTTAATTTTCCTATTATCGTGTTCGAAAGGGAAGTTCCGTTCGTTAGTATTACTCAGGATATTCACTCCGTACTCATCAATCAGCAATACGACATGATAAAAAAACTGGATTCGTATGCACAGGAGTTAAACAGAAGGCTGCTCGGCGTTAATCACTTCAGGGAGATCCTTCAGGTTTTACATAAGGAGCTTACTGTACCTGTACTATTTCAGTTGAAAGAACAAGAGGTAGAAATCTATCCACTTATGTGCTCACCGGATGAAGAGAGAATAAGAAAATGTTATCACAATCATAAAGAATCCCTTAATCACCATTTTGCCTCCTCAAAAGTTATTCTATTTGACCAGGAATACGCAGAGTTATGTATATACAGAAGCGATCATCCTTTTAGTGAATACGAGCTTCTCATACTGGACAGAACTTCAACGGCGTTAGCCCAGTATTTAATGAGAGAATTGTATTTTAACGAGCAAAAGCGGTTAGAAGACTCCAAATGGATTACCTGTTGGCTAAAAGGAGAACAGTCCTATGAGAAACTTTCCTCATTTTTAGCCGACTTAAAAGTACAGGTCAATGGTGGAGTCGTCTGTATTTGCCAGACGAATAGGCTGAACGAACAAGAGCCGATTGATTTTACTTTTTTTAACCTTGTCATCAGAAGTATTTTTGAACAACAGGGTTTTCGTGTGTTACCCGAAAGAGTAGGGAATGATCTCATTTTCATTCTTCTGGACACAAGGAGGACAGGAGATTGGAAATCGAGAGTCACCACTGCCTACGAAAAGATTCTTCAGTCTGATTTCTTTAAAGATTCTTCACAAACAGTATTTGCAACTGGCAAATACCAACTGGAGATGATGGAAATTCACAAGAGCTATGAAACTGCCAGAGATAGTCTTATGTTTCAATCAAAGGTGGATGTTTCAAAAGCGTATTTTTTCTTTGATGATTTGCATTTATACAGGCTGATTTCAATCGTTAACAACAATGTTAATCTGTGGGAGATGATCGAAGAGTACCTCACTCCGCTCCTGGAATATGATCGTAAACATGATGGCAGTCTATTGAAGACGTTGAAGGTTTTCCTTGCATGTCAGGGATCAAAACAGGAAACATCGAAACAACTATTTATTGTAAGACAAACACTCTACCATCGCCTCAAAAAAATTGAAGATTTACTTGGAGATGATTTCATGACCTCTGATAAACGTGTGGCCATCGAGTTTCTCCTTGCTGCCCATGATTATCTGCAACCCCTAAGCTCTTTGAAAAAGTCGAAGATTAAATAATTGTAAAATGTCAAATCGATAAGCCAGCTTCTTTTACACATTGTCTAATGAAAGCATTACCAATATCTTTCATAATGAAACTATAAACTATACGACAGGTTCTACACCTCTTAGAAGAATAGCGATAAAAAATAAGGAGGAACTGAATATGACGATCATTAAAAAAGATGTAGCTGTATTAAAGAATTATATTGATGGTAAATGGGTTGATTCTCTTAGCTCACATACATTAGAAGTCGTGAACCCTGCTACAAATGAAGAGATTGCAAGAGTACCAATATCTACTAAAGAAGACGTTGCGATGGCTGTGAAAGCAGCTAAACAAGCATCTCAAACCTGGAAGAAGACACCTGTTCCAAAGCGTGCCCGAATTCTATATAAATACCATTCTTTACTTTCTGATAATCATGAGGAATTAGCTAAGCTCGTTGTACAGGAAAATGGTAAATCATTTAAAGAGGCTTATGGAGAAGTACAGCGGGGGCTTGAGTGCGTGGAATTCGCTTGTGGGGCTCCGACTTTAATGATGGGTGAAACTCTGAGTGGCATTGCAGAGGATATAGATTCTGAAATGTTCCGTTATCCACTTGGTGTAGTGGGGGGGATCACTCCTTTTAACTTCCCGATGATGGTGCCACTATGGATGTTCCCGCTAGCAATTGCGTGTGGAAATACTTTCGTACTGAAACCATCTGAAAGAACCCCGATTTTAGCCAATAGGCTTGCAGAGTTATTAACAGATGCAGGAATGCCCGATGGTGTACTAAATGTCGTGCATGGTGCACATGATGTCGTAAATGGGTTGATCGAGCATAAAGATATTGCAGCCATATCCTTTGTCGGGTCTCAGCCAGTGGCTAAATATGTGTACCAACAGGCTGCCTCTCATGGAAAAAGGGTGCAGGCCTTATCCGGGGCGAAGAATCATCATGTAGTCATGCCTGATGCAGATATGAATAAAGCAGCTGAGCATATTATCAGTTCAGCGTTTGGCAGTGCGGGCCAGCGATGTATGGCGTGCAGTGCCGTAGTGGTTGTAGGGGATAATGAACCGTTCGTTAAAGCTTTAAGTAAAAAAGCAGATGAATTATGTATTGGTAATGGGATGGACGATGAAGTGCTTCTCACTCCCGTCATTCGAAAAGAACATCGAGAGAAGACACTGGGGTATATTGACAAAGGACTGCAGGAAGGTGCATCCCTCTTGCGAGATGGGCGTAAAGAAATGGATGACTTCAAGGAAGGAAACTTTTTGGGTGCAACGATCTTCGACCATGTTTCACCGGATATGACCATTGCGAAAGAAGAAATGTTTGCCCCTATCCTCAGTTTGCTGAGAGCCAGGGATTTGGATGAAGGACTTGATTATATTCGTCAATCAAGATATGGAAATGGTGCTACGATTTACACGAAAGATGCAAAGGCTGTCCGACAGTTCAGAGAAGAGGCAGACGCTGGAATGCTGGGTATTAACGTTGGTGTTCCTGCGACAATGGCGTTCTTCCCATTTTCAGGGTGGAAGGATTCTTTCTATGGGGATATGCATGTAAACGGTAAAGACGGAGTAAATTTCTATACTAAGAAGAAAATGATCACTTCTCGATTTGATTTTTAATCAGAGTTAGGGGGAACTTTCATGGTGAAAGCAGGTCAATCTCAAGATGTATGGTTAAAGAATGATGAAAAGCTCATTTGGCATTCCATGAAACCATACAATCCTGATGGAACAATGGTCGTTACAGAGGCCAGCGGATCCTGGGTCACAGATAAGGATGGTCAAAGATTCTTGGATGGCATGGCAGGGCTTTGGTGTGTAAATGTAGGGTACGGTCGACAGGAATTAGCAGATGCTGCCTATGAGCAGCTTAAGAAAATGGCTTATTTCCCACTAACACAAAGTCATCAGCCGGCCATTGAGCTTGCGGAGAAATTAAATCAATTACTTGGTGATGACTATGTCATTTTCTTTTCTAACAGTGGATCAGAAGCCAATGAAACCGCCTTTAAGATTGCAAGGCAGTATCACCAGCAAAAAGGGGAACACGGACGGTACAAAATTTTTTCCAGATATAGAGGATATCATGGAAATTCCATGGGGGCCCTTGCCGCGACAGGTCAAGCTCAGCGTAAATATAAATATGAACCGCTGGCACCGGGATTTATCCATGTTGCCCCCCCTGATGCTTATCGCGACGAAGCACTTGGGAAGGGTACACATGAACTTCCTGGGGTAAAGGCGATCGATCAAGCCATGACCTGGGAATTAAGTGAAACTGTGGCTGCGTTAATCATGGAACCGATCATCACAGGCGGGGGGATACTCGTTCCACAAGATGAATACATGAAAGCGGCGAAAGAAGTTTGTGAGAAGCATGGTGCACTCATGATTGTCGATGAAGTGATATGCGGGTTTGGACGAACGGGCAAGCCTTTTGGATTCATGAATTATGATGTAAAACCAGATATCATTACGATGGCTAAGGGGATTACCAGCGCGTATCTCCCACTGTCTGCAACAGCAGTGAAGCGTGAGATATATGAAGCATTTAAAGGGTCTGAGGAGTATGAATACTTCCGTCATATTAATACATTCGGTGGAAACCCCGCAGCATGTGCCCTTGCCTTGAAAAACATTGAAATTATGGAGCGGGAGAAGCTGTTCGAACGTTCCGCTGATTTGGGTGAAAAAGCATTAAACACCTTGAAAAATCATTTGCAGGATCATCAATATGTTGGAAATGTGAGAGGGAAAGGTCTGCTGATTGGAATAGAAATGGTAAGCAATAAAGATACAAAAGAACCTTTAGATGTTTCTATGGTCAATGGAGTGATTGGGTACTGTAAGCAAAAAGGGGTAATCATCGGGAAAAATGGTGCAACGGTTGCCGGTTACAATAATGTGCTAACATTATCACCTCCATTAAACATTGAGGAAGAAGATTTGGATCTGTTATTATCAACCGTTATGGATGGAATCCGACAGCTTAAATAATTCCAGGGAAACATCTGTTATGCAGGTGTTTCCTTTTTTTCATATATTTAAATTTAAGGTAAAATGAATGGGTAAGATTCAAAGGGGAGATGACACTTAATGAGCATCATTTATAGAGGTATTGACCATATTCAGTTTGCAGCTCCTAATGGCTGCGAAGGGGAAGCTAGAAAGTTCTTTGGTGAAATTCTTGGTCTGAAAGAAATACCCAAACCTGAAAACCTACAAGGGAGAGGCGGTTGTTGGTTCCAATATGGACCTCAAGAAATTCATGTGGGGGTACAAAATGATTTTGTACCAGCGACAAAAGCGCACCCGGGTTTACTTGTTACAGATTTAGCTGCACTTAGGCATACCCTGATGGAGAAAGGCATTAAGATAAAAGAAGATACACCGATAAACGGTAGAGATCGCTTTTTCGTCTCTGATCCATTTGGAAATCGAATTGAATTTTTAGAATACAGATAACAAGGAATGCACCTCTTGGCTTGGAGGTGCATTTTCATTAAGTACCCTATTCTTGAATAGATTTATCCACATCTTTCTCCGTAGATAATTCTTGTGAAGCGCTGGGAACTTTCCTTTTTTTCACATTGATAAGATCGGAAGAATAAATCGAAATGACGACTTGTCCACCAATTACTTTTGCACGGATGAGCAGCGGCTGATTATAAGCGTTTCTAAACGTGAAGTCAGGCCCATACCAACTAACAGTAGCATCTCTACCCTGAGGCACATAAGGAACCCTCTTTGAATGATGATACCTTTCTAATATTTTTACACCTGCCTGGTCAACCGCGTTGAATAAAGTAGAAGAAACCTGACAAATCCCTCCCCCAATATCTTCTGATAGTTCCCCTTTTACAATCACGGGAGCTTTTTTATATCCTTTTTCTTTCGTTCGTTTTCCAACCACTCCATTAAAAGAGAACACTTCTCCAGGAAACACAACCGTATTATTGATTTCTTCGGTTGCTAGGGCAATATTCTGAGAACGTTCCTCATTATGCTTATTAAAATAGGTGACGTACCTCCCAATAAGTTGCGTTCGTATTTGGGACAGGACTTCACTATCGACTTTAGGATGCAGTGTCATGAGGGGGGCTTGCGTATTAATTGACCCTTTGGAAAAAAGGAAGGAATGAACCAGGTCCCGAAATCTTCTTTCATGAAGTTTGTATCCTGCTTTTTCTGTTACAATCTGATTATTCTCATTGATATAAGCATTCTGGGGTGGATTATAAACCCTATTTTGCACTTTTGAAACTAGTTCCTCATATCTTTTTTCGTTTATTAATGGTTCATCGACCAATGGTACATTTAATGTATTTCGGTCTATAGAAATTGACGCATCGTCTTGAATTTGTATATGTAATTGATCTTGACCATTCATCGCCGGGAACATCAGAAGACCTATTGTACTAAGCTTAATCAAAAGCATCATGTATCCTCCCTTTCATATGTAGTATCGGTAGAAAGGCATCCTTTCATGTTAAATCCAAATTGCCAAAAATTGATGGTTATGTATTTGCTGGCAGGATTAAAAACTAAGAAAAAAAAGAGGTTTCGTACATGCTTTATCTAATCAGATTCATGATGGTTTTGTCATTATTCTTTCTCTGCGGTGCTAAACCTGCAGAGGCAATGCCTAGTTTTTCTATAGAAATACTTCCATGGGATCAAGTTAAAGACATCATTCCTAATCAATCCTATTTTACGATCATTGATGTAGAAACAGGTCTTTCATTCAAAGTACAAAGAAGAGCGGGAAGCAAACATGCGGATGTACAACCCGTTACAGAAAAAGACACGAAAATCATGAAATCCATATATGGAGGTAAATGGAGCTGGGACCGTCGTGCGATACTCGTTATGGTACATGATCAGTTAATATCAGCCTCGATGAACGGCATGCCACATGGAGCCGGTGCCCTCCAAAATAACTTTCCGGGACATTTCTGCGTTCATTTTTACGGGAGTACGACTCATAAGACGCCAACCCCTGATTTAGCTCATAAGGTCATGATTTTGAAAGCAGGTGGAAAACTGGATGAGTTTCTATACAAATTAGACCCCTATGAGTTGATCAGCGTTTTGGAGATTGCGATTAATCAGCATGATGAAAAGCTACTTTCACAAGTGATATTTGGAAATAATGGGACCCTAGAGGAAACCCTTGAGGGAGTGAAACATATGGATGTTACTCAGAGATCACTACTTCCTGTAGAGGATTTACCTGCACTTGTTGGGATGGAGCTTAAGGTTAGAGTGAAATGGATACGTTCGGATCAATCTCAAGAAGAAAATAACGTTCAATTCATCATTCGGAAAGATGCGATTGAGGATCAATGGAAAATAGAGGGTCATTCATTTCTTAAGGAAATGAAGTAACGATCAATTCCAATACATTATTTCCCTCCAGTGGATGAATTCTTATCCTTTATGAGCGTTTTTAAAATGCAAAATAGGGAAAAGGGTATATAAATGAATCGTGGAGGGAACACACCGATGTTTGATTTTGTAATCAGTTTAATAAAGGAGCTTGGAATGTGGGGGTTATTCGCCGGAAATGCAATTGAAGCGTCATCCTTGCCATTTCCTGGAGCTCTCGTGACGCTGACATATGGTTACCTTTTAGATCCATCTTGGGGCAAGCTGATCATTTTAGCATTCACAAGCAGTTTGATCTATACGGTATTTAGTTACATCCCTTATGGAATTGGCTATAAATTAAAAGATAAAATCAAAGAAAAAACCAACTCAAAGAAAATGGCTAAAGGTCAGAAATGGTTTCGTAAATGTGGGTTGTGGAGCATTGCCATCACGAGACCGCTTGGCATTGGTAACTATATCTCTTATGTTGCAGGTATTAGTAAAGTAAACAAATGGAAGTTTGGCGCATTAACATTCATCGGAATATTTCCAATTACCTTCACAATGTTAATAGTCGGCAAGAATGGAAACCTCAAATATGTACAGTCTTTGATGAGTAACATCCAAACCTATCTACTCATCGGAGGGGCTATACTGTTGCTTGGTTTCTTAACATATAAATACTTTTTCAATCATAAGGCTAAAAACACGGGCTGTTTGGACGATGAGCCAAGCATAGCAAAACAAGCCGAATAAACAAGACATCGATTCGCTCCTGCTCAGGGAAGCGGATTTTTTTTGTAAAGGAAATACACACAGATCTTGAGGTGACCAGTCTGGTTTCCTCAATCTACTACATGCTCCAACCCTTTTACGTGTGATATAATGAATATTCGAGATTAGTAGATTTACTTGGAAAGGTTTGAATGAAACCATGACACAATATACTCCAATGATAAAACAATACTTACAAGTAAAGGCAGAATACCAGGATGCCTTTTTATTTTTTCGTTTAGGGGATTTTTATGAAATGTTTTTTGATGATGCCATCGCTGCATCTCAGGAACTTGAAATAACGTTGACAAGTCGTGATGGGGGAGGGAAGGAACGTATTCCCATGTGTGGTGTTCCTTATCACTCTGCTCCTAACTACATAGAGCAGCTCATCGATAAAGGCTTTAAAGTAGCAATTTGTGAACAAACCGAAGATCCGAAACAAGCTAAAGGAGTTGTGCGGAGAGAAGTTGTTCAACTTATTACACCCGGTACGGTTATGGATGGAAAAGGCTTAAATGATAAAGAGAACAATTATATTGCCTCTGTGACCGATTTTAATGATCAAACTTACGGATTGTCTTACAGTGACTTAACAACAGGGGAAACAAAAGTGACTTTGGTGACAGATGGCCTTCAAGCATTGTTGAATGAGTTATCGACGATTGGTGCGAAGGAAGTGGTCATTCATCCGGACCTTAGTGAAGCGGTACAAGGGAAGATCAAAGAACGAAACGATGTTACCTTATCCCATGAGAAAGAAGCTGACGTAAAGGAAGATTTCGCTCATCTCGTTGCTCCTTTACAACAAGATAAACTAATAGAGGCTTCATCGATCCTTTTTCACTACCTCTTCCGTACACAGAAGAGAAGCCTTGATCATCTACAAGTAGTTGAGACATATCAGCTGCATCAATTTATGAAAATGGATTACTATTCAAAACGTAATCTGGAATTGACAGAGACAATCCGATCCAAAGGAAAGAAAGGTTCGCTGCTTTGGCTATTAGATGAAACGATGACGGCTATGGGAGCCCGATTACTAAAGCAATGGATAGATCGACCACTTATTCATAAACAGGATATTGAAAAGCGTCAAACGGTTGTTGAAGTGCTATTGGAGCGATTCTTCGAAAGGCAGGACCTTAGAGAACGTTTAAAGGAAGTATATGATCTTGAGAGACTGGCAGGACGGGTTGCTTTCGGTAATGTGAATGCACGTGATCTGATTCAGCTGAAAAAATCACTTCAGCAAGTACCCGTTTTAAAACATCTGGTGGAATCACTGGAAAATGAAGCAACCGCTGACCTCGTAAGCAAGCTCGATCCATGTGAAGAATTAACAGACCTTCTAGAACAAGCGCTGGTAGAAAATCCTCCTCTATCCATTAAAGAGGGAAGCTTGATCCAAGAAGGGTATCATGAGGAGCTTGATCAATTCCGTGATGCAAGTAAGAATGGGAAGTCCTGGATTGCTCAACTCGAACGGGACGAGAGGGAAAGAACGGGAATCAGATCTCTTAAAGTAGGATTTAACCGGGTCTTTGGCTATTATATCGAAGTAACGAGAGCAAACCTTCAACACCTGGAAGAAGGCCGCTATGAAAGAAAACAAACATTAACAAATGCGGAACGCTTTATTACCCCGGAGTTGAAGGAGAAAGAAGCGCTTATCCTTCAGGCTGATGAAAAAAGCGTTGATCTGGAATATGAACTGTTCATTGGGATTCGTGAAAGAGTGAAAGAATTCATTCCCCGCCTTCAGAAGCTAGCAAAGCTCGTAAGCGAATTGGACGTTCTACAATGTTTTGCAACGGTCAGTGAAAAGCGTCATTATACCCGCCCTGTTTTTAATAATGAAAGAAGAATCCTGCTGAGGGACGGACGTCATCCAGTTGTGGAGAAGGTGATGGGTGCTCAGGAATATGTTCCGAATGACTGCTATATGGATCACAAAAGGGAAGTCTTTCTTATTACAGGACCGAATATGTCGGGGAAAAGTACCTATATGAGACAGGTGGCTTTAACCAGTATTCTTGCTCAAATCGGCTGTTATGTTCCTGCAAGCGAGGCAAACCTGCCAATTTTTGATCAAGTTTTCACTCGCATCGGGGCAGCGGATGATCTTATTTCAGGTCAAAGTACTTTTATGGTTGAGATGTTAGAGGCCAGAAATGCGATCATCCACGCGACTCAGCAGAGTTTAATATTATTCGATGAAATTGGACGCGGTACCTCCACTTATGATGGAATGGCACTTGCCCAGGCGATTATTGAATACATTCATGATCATATAGGGGCTAAAACTTTATTCTCTACTCACTATCATGAATTGACAGTCCTTGAAGAAGAACTTCAAAAAGTGAAAAATGTGCATGTAAGTGCCATGGAACAGAATGGAAAGCTCGTTTTCCTTCATAAAATCAAGGAGGGTGCAGCAGACAAAAGTTACGGAATTCATGTTGCCGAGCTTGCAGAGCTGCCTAAAGTCCTGATAGAGAGAGCGAACGAAATCCTTCTTGAGCTCGAGCGAAAGGAAGAACCATCCTTCTCTAATGAGGTGGCTGCAGCAAGGGAAACCGCTATTGAAAAACAAGGACCAAATGAAGATGAGCTTTCCCAGCTATCTTTCTTTACAACAGAGAAAAAGGAGAAAAGAGAAAATTTTTCATCTAAAGAGAAGAAATGCTTAGATGAGCTTAAAAAGCTGGATATTCTGGAGATGACTCCATTAGATGCAATGAACACCCTTTACGGAATCCAAAAAAAATTAAAAAACTAAAGGAGGTGAAACTGTGGTAAAAATATTTCAGCTTGATGATTCCCTTTCAAATAAAATAGCTGCCGGTGAAGTTGTGGAAAGACCGGCTTCTGTGGTGAAAGAACTCCTTGAAAACAGCATAGATGCAGGCGGATCCGTGATAGAAATTCATATTGAAGAAGCAGGCTTACATTCGATACGAATCATTGATAATGGTGATGGTATCGAAGAGGACGATGTGAAAACAGCCTTCAAACGCCACGCAACGAGTAAAATCAAAGACGAAAATGATTTATTCCGTATCCGGACTTTGGGATTTAGAGGAGAAGCCCTGCCGAGTATTGCTTCTGTTTCCCATTTTGTCCTGAAAACGAGCACGGGAGATGGTCCTGGTACGTATATAGAACTTGAAGGTGGTGAAATCAACACACTTGAAAATACATCGTCAAGAAAAGGGACAGATATCACAGTTTCCCAACTGTTTTTCAATACACCCGCACGGTTGAAATACATGAAAACCATTCATACTGAACTGGGAAACATTACAGATGTGGTGAACCGGATTGCCCTGGCTCATCCAAACGTTTCAATCAAGCTTCTGCACAACGGTAAAACGTTATTACACACCAATGGTAATGGAGATGTCCTGCAAGTTCTGGCTTCTATCTATGGGATTGGAATAGCCAAGAAGATGGTGCCGATCGAAGTGAACTCACTTGATTTCAAGGTGAAGGGCTATATATCCCTGCCGGAGGTTACCCGCGCCTCCAGGAATTATATTTCAACGATGATCAATGGGCGGTTTATAAAGAACTATGCTTTGGCGAAAGCGATCGGCGAGGGGTATCACACACTTCTCCCTATTGGGCGTCACCCCATTGTACTTCTTAACATAGAAATGGACCCGATACTGGTCGATGTAAATGTACACCCTTCCAAGATGGAGGTCCGCATCAGTAAAGAAAGTGAATTGAATACATTAGTTACTGAAGGGATCAAAAGGGTGTTTAAAGGAAAAGAATTGATTCCTTCGGGCGCCGTGGCACCGAGGATTGCACAGCCGAAATCAGAGCAAACGTTCATGAATCTGGATCGTTCCCCGATACCTCAACTGAAAGAGGAAAGGTCAGTATTTACAGGTGGGATCCATGAACGATTGCTTCCTAAAGAAGAGCTGGAAAAGCTTTATGAGCCAGAAACACCAAGGAACGAAACACCTGAAGCAAAAATTCCTGTTTCAGATATACCGGCAGTTCCGGACTTAACTGACACAATTGAGGAAGAAGCGGAATTACAGGATACAAATGTGGAAGAAGGGTTCGATGAGGAACGGCACTCTCCCCGGGTTCCTCCACTTTACCCTGTTGGCCAAATGCACGGTACGTATATCTTCGCCCAAAATGATCGCGGCTTATATATAATTGACCAACATGCAGCTCAGGAACGGATAAAATATGAGTTTTTTAAAGAAAAAGTGGGGGAGGTTGCGAAAGAGCTGCAAGAACTTCTGGTCCCACTTACCCTTGAGTTTTCCACAGATGAGTATATTAAGATAAACGAATACCGCCATCTTCTGGAAGAAGTCGGCGTGTTTCTTGAAGAATTCGGCTACAATAGCTTTATCGTCCGGGCTCATCCTCAATGGTTTCCAAAAGGGGAAGAACAGCAAACCATCGAAGATATGATCGAACAGGTGTTAAAGATGAACCGGGTTGATATCAAAAAACTCCGGGAAGAAGCGGCTATTATGATGAGTTGCAAAGGTTCCATCAAGGCGAACCATCATTTGCGCAAGGAAGACATGCAAGCTTTACTGGACGAACTGAGAAGAACCAGTGACCCTTTTACCTGTCCACACGGGCGACCTATCATCATCCACTATTCAACTTATGAAATGGAAAAGATGTTTAAACGCATAATGTAGTACCAAAACAAGGGGATGGACCAGCAGCGGTCCATCCCTGTTCTGATTTTCCTTAACCATAATGGGTCTGGTGCTCTTTTTTTAGATGAAGGTAGTCTTCATCCTCTCTGGCAAGCTTCCACTTTGTTTCAAATATTGCTGCAGCCGCCGCCTTTTCTTCGTCTATTTTTCTTTTCTTTAAATCTCCATCTTTACTATACTTTTTCCCTCCTGGATAGTTGGCGTACCGTCGAGCTCTTGTATACCCCATTTGCAGAAACTTCCTCGCCATGTCCATACCTACAAAATCATTTTCCAATTTATATTGGATAAACATCTCATAGATTTTATTTGAAGATTCTTTCGCAATATCAATGGTTTTAAAGCGCCAGTGGGGAAGGATTTCACTCTTATATGGTTCGACAAGTAAAACACCTTGTTCCCCGCGTCCTACCCGGTATCTTTCAGGCTGCTCCCGAAAATCAATCGACTCGAAATCAAGTTCGTAATCAAATGGCATGTTCTAAACCTCCTTCCTGTACTGTACCCAATATGAGCAAATCCTCAAACGGAATGTATTGTCAATTAATTGTCGATAATAATATTATGTTGACTAATATTTTTATTTAATTAGAGGTATTTTTATTTTTATCGTTAATTTATATAGTATTGAATTGTGAGCGTTTTAATTAGGAGGAGAAAAAGAAAATGATAGAACTGGAAAAATCTATTAATAACGAAGTAGTCAGTGCAGAGACATACCTCCAGCCATCTTATCGAGTAGATAAGAGACAGTTCACAGAAAAGGAATATAATAAATTTGTAAGGTTAAAAGGTGTAAGGGATTGGTCGACACTATCATGGAAAGATGTAGGAAAGCCTTACGAAGTAACAACTTTCGCTAAAGAAAAAAACGAATGGGAAGCAGAGAACGGTAAAGCTCTTCCCGTTCATACTTCATGGGAAATGTTTAATCGCTCCTTTCATGAGTGGTTTGTGAAGGATGTTCCCACTGAGTTGAACCATAGTAGAAAACGATTTATCAGCAATGCGTTAAAATTGAATGCGAAAGAAACGACTGCTGCATTAGGTGAGCATCTTCGTCTTCATTTATGGAATTATGTTCACCGGATACAAGATGGGGTGTGGGATCCCAGAGGGAAGAGGGCTTTATTTGGGGGTCTTGAGGTTATAAAGCCTAGAATCTTATTCCTCGGTGCTGCCGAAGGCTATGAAGCCATGCAGCTTGCGGCGATGTATCCGGGAAGTGAAATTGTTCTTGTCGATTATGACCCATTCTGTAGAGATACCCGTTACAGGGATTTTCCGGACACCTATCCTTTCTTGGGACCGAATCCAGCTACGGGGGCTGATAAAATCTACTATAAAGGTGATTTTCCAACAACGTATATTGTAGATGATATAAGAAACCTATCTTTTGGAAAGGAGTTTGATATTGTACTCAGTGTCGGGCTTCTTGAACATTTCCCTGATGAATATAAATCAGAAGTCGTCGAGTGGCATCGTAAATTTTTGAAGCCAAATGGATACATGGTCCTTACTACTCCCAGAGCTCAGCTCAAATCCAAAATTTATTATGAAGTAATGTCTGATGTGATGAACCACACATATAGGGAACTCATGACCGTTGAACAAATGGGTCTTTATTTATATGAAAATGGAGTGGATATTTTGCAGCATGGTTATATAAAGGTTCATAATGGAATTATTGCAAAAGCCCGGTAAGGAAAGAAAGCTTTTGATTGAAATGATCATCAATCAAAAGCTTTTTATAATTGACTCTACTGTTCTATAAAATATCTAAGACCACTAATTAGGAGAAGGAATTCTTCACTTAAAGAGCTAATAACTAGATATAATAAATAATTTCAGAAAATTTAAATAAATAGGGGGAGGAAAAGGAATGAACGGGGGCATAGAGCTTCAACGGGAGAAAAAGAATAAACGATTAAGGATCACTTTGTGGACGGCAGGGTCACTTATGTTTATCCTGCTTGGAATATTAATATTTGTAAACTATTATATTGACAGATCCTTACCCATTACATCAGGTACAATATCATTAGAGGGGCTATCTGAGGATGTGGAAGTAACAAGGGACAAGGACGGTGTCCCTCATATTCTAGCTCAAAATGAAAAAGATTTATATATGGCGCAAGGATATGTACAGGCGCAGGATCGTCTATTCCAAATGGACCTAAGCAGAAGACAGGCTTCAGGTCGATTGAGTGAAGTGGTCGGTGAGAAAGCAATTGAACGGGACAAATTCTTCCGGACATTTGGTTTGAGGAGGGCAGCGGAGGTTTCATTTACTGCATATCCCGATGAAGCCAAGCAGCTTCTCGGATGGTATGCAGATGGGGTCAACGCTTATATTCAAGAAGCCAAAGATGAAGGAAGGCTCCCAATAGAATTCACCCTGCTTGGTTACAAACCTGAAAAATGGACTCCCATCGATTCATTAACCATCGGGAAGTATATGGCATTTGATTTAGGGGGTCACTGGCAAGGTCAGGCTTTCCGGTACTGGGCATTAAAAAACCTGCCAAAGGACAAAGCGTATGATTTGTTTCCGTCATACCCGGAAGACGCTCCTGCAATACTATCAGATATAGGAGAAGTTCAGGTTGATATGGAGCAGTCATTTGCCAGTGCAGTCATTCCACCTGAGTTCAATGGGAGCAACAACTGGGTGGTAAGCGGAGAGAAAACAGCCAGTGGTAAACCCCTTTTGGCAGACGACCCACATCTCTCATTGGGGACTCCTTCCATATGGTATCAGATGCACCTGGAATCACCACAGGTCAATGTGAGTGGAGTGATTTTTGCAGGTATCCCAGGGATCATCCTTGGTCATAATGAGCAAATTGCTTGGGGGGTAACAAATACAGGACCTGATGTTCAGGACTTATATGTTGAAAAACAAAACGAAGAAGATCCATCGCTGTTTTTATATGATGAAAAATGGGAAAAGGCAACGATCATAGATGAGCCCATTAAAGTAAAAGATGGTGACACCATTCCTTATGAAGTCACGATCACAAGACATGGACCGGTCATTTCAGAGTTCTCTCATCATAATGAGAGTGGAAAGGTGCTTTCAATGAGATGGACCGCACTTGATCCAAGTCTGGAACTTCTTGCAATCCTTAATATCAATAAGGCGAAGGATTGGGATGAATTTGAAGAAGCCTTAAAGGACTTCCATGTTCCTACGCAAAATTTCGTATTTGCCTCAGCTGATGGAACGATTGCCTACAAGGCAAATGGTAAAATTCCCATCAGGAAAAAAGGAGATGGGCTACTTCCTGTACCTGGGTGGGACCCTGAATATGAATGGCAGGGCTATATACCATTCGAAGACCTTCCAACAGTGATCAATCCTCAGTCAGGCTTTGTGGCAACAGCGAATAATAAAGTGACATCAGATGACTATCCATATCATATTAGTCATCATTGGGCACAGCCCTACCGATATATGAGGATTTCGGAATATTTAGAGGGGAACGATGAGCTGACAATTTCCGATATGAAAGAACTGCAGATGGATCATTCGAATTTGCATGCTCGGGAATTCATCCCGATTCTTATTAATGATATGGAAAATGGTTCTTTAACTGATAAGGAAAAGGAAGCCATTGAGTTGCTAAAGTCATGGAACTATAAAGATGATAAACGTCTGGCAGCACCTCTTATTTTCCACCAATGGATGAACGAAATTTCCACTGGGCTTTTTAAGAAGGAAGTGTCAGGGGATATGATGAAGTTATTTGAAGGCCGTCAAAGCGTCGTAGATGAACTTATTCGAAAAGCTCATAACGGAGAAGAGTCTAAGTGGTTTGTGGACAGGGGAGGATACAAGACTTTCATAAAAGCTTCACTTACCCGGGCTTTAGAAGAGCTTGGAGAGGCTTATGGTTCTTCAATGAACGAGTGGGAGTGGGGACTGTATCATAGAGTATACTTTGAACATCCTCTATCTGGAGCATCACCAGTGTTGGAATGGTTCTTAAATGACAGAGATCCTGTCCCAGTGGGAGGAAGTAGAGTGACGGTGGGAGCTGCAAGCTATAATGAGAGTGGAATCGTCAATCATGGTGCTTCATGGAGATTTGTCATGGACACAAATAACATGAACAAAGGCTATCATATTGTAGGGCCTGGACAAGCCGGTCATTATAAGAGTGAATGGTACCATAATCAGATTAATGCATGGATCAATGGAGACTATCATGAAACCACAATCTCCAACCCAAGTGGAGACAGGTTAAAATTAAAAGCAGAATAACTAACTGGGAACTGCTTGAAGAATGCCTTCAAGCAGTTTTATACATTCTATAAACGGGTACATAACATCATTGAAGAGGGGAGACAAAAAAGGTTTATTTCTGTGAATAATCATAAAAGAAATGGGCACACTAGCAAGATGTGATTTAACAACGTCTATCATTATGGTACGATAATATGTAAAGAATCATTTACATAGAAAGCAGTGAATGTATGACAAGATATGAGAAAGAGAAAGTGATTGTTCTTATTGGTCCGACTGCTGTAGGGAAAACCAATACAAGTATAGAGCTTGCAAAGAGGTTCAAAGGGGAAATCATTAGTGGTGACTCCATGCAAATCTATAAAAGAATGGATATTGGAACCGCTAAAATCACGCCTGAAGAAATGGAAGGCGTCCCCCATCATTTGCTTGATATTAGAGATCCTGATGAATCCTTCTCTGTAGCTGACTTTCAGCAGCTGGTTCGAAAGAAAATATCAGAAATCCACTCTCGTGGGAAAATTCCTCTCATAGTAGGGGGGACAGGACTTTATATTCAGTCGGTCCTATACGATTATCAATTCACTGAAACTCCAGGTGATGAACACTATCGTGAGGAACTGGAAGCAAGGCTTGAGAAGAATGGTTCCGAGTGGCTTCACGAACAATTATTATCAGTGGATCCATTTACAGCAGGGAATATTCACCGGAACAATACCCGCCGTGTTATTCGAGCATTGGAAATCTATCATTGCACTGGAAAGACAATGTCTGAGTATCAAGAAGCACAATCCCAAGAGCTGCAGTACGATGTAGCTTTAATTGGATTATCGATGGAACGGGAAAAACTTTATAAAAGAATCAATCTTCGTGTTGACTTAATGTTGAATGAAGGGCTATTAGAAGAAGTAAAAGAACTATACGATGAAGGTATCAGAAATGTTCAGTCTGTTCAGGCCATTGGCTACAAGGAGCTTTACGATTATTTTGATGGTACAGTCAGCTTGGAACGGGCAATCGAAAACCTAAAGCAAAATTCCAGAAGGTATGCAAAGCGCCAGCTAACATGGTTCAGAAATAAAATGGATGTGGCCTGGTTCGATATGACAGATGAGCGTCAGCACCCCAAAATTATTGAGGATATTTCAGAATTTATTGCAGGAAAGCTTCAATTAAAGTCGAATAAGTAATGTAGAGATAGAAGAGGAGGACTAACCATGAAACAATCCATTAATATCCAAGATCAATTCCTTAATCAATTGAGAAAAGAGAGCTCACTATGTACGGTATTTTTATTGAATGGCTTCCAAATCCGTGGCCAAGTGAAAGGTTTTGATAACTTTACAGTGCTGTTTGAATGCGATGGAAAACAGCAGCTTGTATATAAACATGCCATTTCAACATTCGCTCCACAGCGTAATGTCCAAATAAATTTTGATGAAACAACCAATTAATTGTGAAAAAAGTTTTCGAAAGCTGCCTCTAAGGGCAGCTTTTTTTGTGGCCATGAGCAGGATGTTCTTGCATGCCCATAATGAATCTGAAAAAGGATTAACAGAATTGGTTAATGAAAAGAAAAGTAATTGAATAGGATGATAAGAGAGGCTATTTTACGTCCCTCACTTACAATGCTACAGGCTGGTTTTTAACAGTTGAATAATGATTGGACCTGTATAGAACATTAACGAAGCAAAACACTCCGTATTTCTTTTTATTTCTCGGGAAAGCGCAGGAATAGACAGAATTCTTCTTATTTGTCGAAAAAAATAGGTGAAATATAGGCGTTTGTCACCCTAAAATCCTCAGGAGCGTATACTGTCTTTAGAATGGTGAGGTGAAACCTTTGGATCAACCAATGAGAATGAAAAATAATGGTCAAATCAGCATTGTATTGAATTCTCAGAAACGGAGTTCAGTACGAGATACTTTGAGGCATGAATCCCTTCCTCAGTCTCTCCCTCAAGAGCATGTCGCATTAAAAGAAATAGAAGAAGAACTCGGATCTCTTGTGGGAATGGAAGAAATGAAAAAAATGGTGAAAGAAATTTATGCATGGATATATGTCAATAAGAAACGTGAAGCTATGGGTTTGAAAGCAGGAAAACAAGCACTTCATATGATGTTCAAAGGAAATCCCGGCACTGGTAAGACGACCGTAGCAAGAATCATTGGAAAACTGTTCTTGAAAATGAATGTACTTTCTAAAGGACATTTAATAGAAGCAGAGAGAGCTGATCTGGTTGGAGAATATATAGGTCACACGGCTCAGAAAACAAGAGACCTTGTCAAAAAAGCTTTAGGAGGCATTTTGTTTATTGATGAAGCATATTCTCTCGGCAGAGGAGGCGAAAAGGATTTCGGGAAAGAAGCGATCGATACACTTGTCAAACATATGGAAGATAAGCAGCATGAATTTATCCTGATCCTGGCAGGATATTCAAGGGAAATGGATCACTTTCTCACATTGAATCCAGGTCTGCAATCACGATTTCCACTCGTATTTCATTTTCCTGATTATTCAGTTGATCAGCTGATGGAAATTGGCAGAAGGATGCTAGAAGAAAAGCAATACTTATTAAGTCACGATGCCGAAAGAAAGATAAAGGAGCATCTTCACTCAGCTAAAAATACCCTATCTCCAATGGCATTTTCAAATGGAAGATATGTACGAAATGTATTAGAAAAGTCCATACGTGCTCAGGCAATGCGCCTCTTAATGGAAAATTGCTATGATCGACACGATTTATTAACCATTCGAAGCAATGATCTGGTGTTTAATAAGGGTTCTTCTGAATGACTATACTTAGTAAACAATAGGAATATAAGAATCTATGAAAAAAATGCATTCGTAAACGAATGCATTTTTTTATTAAACATGTGCTCTTAAGCTCCTATTCGGCAACCTCCATTTGTATAAGTAGGAAAGTACACGCAGTGTGGTGGTAATGATGAATAAAGAGTACAATTCAAAGGCAGATTGGACAATTCCGAGTCCGATAGCCGCTCCACAAAGTACCGCCCACACAGCATAAATCTCTGATCGAAGCACTAACGGTTTACGGCCGGCAAGAAGATCGCGAATGATTCCACCGCCGCTTCCCGTTAATACGGCTGCCACAATGACAGCACTTATCGGGTGATTCATTTCAGAAGCATACAGTGCTCCTTGGATGGCGAAGGCTGATAGACCAATTGCATCAAAAAAGTTCCCCCATTTTCTCCAATGCTTAAGGAGATTATTCGGGAAAAGAAAGACGGCTGTTATAGAAAGAAGGGCTATCTGAAATAACATGCCCTGCTCCCAAAGAGCGGAAACCGGAACGCCGATCAATAAATTCCGGATGGCACCTCCACCAAATGCTGTGACAATCCCTAATATATAAACACCGAGAATATCGTATTCCTCTTCCATGGCAATGATAGCTCCTGAAATGGCAAAAGCAATGGTACCTATAATACTTAATACTTCCCACGTCATACACATTCCTCCTAACCCTATTACAATATGCTACATGCCAGTATGTAGAATGTGATCGTTGTTATGTTTCTTCAAACATACTGATTTTAACACGTATGCACTTAATTGCAACCATTTTTCATACCTTTTTACATAGAGTTTACGAGGGGAATTTGGTATGATGAAAATAATAATGAATTGTAAAGAAAGTAGGATGTTTATTGAAGCATGAAGTAAAAGAAAAAGTCATATTGGTTGGATGTCAACTGGAAGAAGATGACTTGCGCTTTCAGTATAGTTTAAACGAGCTTGAAGAGTTGACGGAAACGGCTCAAGGTCAAGTTATGGCTGTACTAACTCAAAAACGGGATAGCGTTCATCCTGGTACATATATAGGAAAAGGAAAAGTGGAAGAGCTTGTCCTTTTGGAAGAACAACTTGAACCGGATATTATCATTTTTAATGATGAGCTATCTCCGAGTCAGATTAGGAATTTATCAAGAGATTTAAATGCAAGGGTGATTGACCGAACTCAACTGATCCTGGATATCTTTGCCGGGCGTGCCCGTTCAAGAGAAGGGAAGTTACAAGTAGAGCTTGCTCAGCTTCAATACTTGCTTCCTCGATTAATCGGTCAGGGAGCCTCTCTCTCAAGGTTGGGAGGAGGAATCGGGACAAGAGGGCCGGGTGAAACAAAGCTCGAAAGTGACCGTCGTCATATTCATCGCAGAATTGATGATATTAAGAAACAACTACAAATCATCGTTGAACACAGAGAAAGGTATCGTGAACGAAGAAAGCGAAACAAAGCCTTTCAAATAGCACTGGTCGGTTATACAAACGCAGGAAAATCGACTTTGTTTAATCGAATCTCATTAGCAGATTCTTATGCAGAGAATCAACTCTTCGCTACACTGGACCCGATGACAAGAAAGATGCCCTTGCCAAGCGGATATTCGACTTTACTTACGGATACTGTTGGATTTATCCAAGATCTTCCGACTACATTAGTAGCGGCATTTCGCTCTACGCTGGAAGAGGTGAGGGAAGCGGACCTTCTTCTCCATGTAGTGGATAGTTCAAATCCGGATTACAGTCAGCATGAGAAGACTGTTCAATCTTTATTGCAAGACCTGGACATGTCTGGACTGCCTCAGTTAACGGTATACAACAAGAAAGATGTGATGCACCCTGACTTTGTGCCGGGCAGTGAAGGGGATCGGATCATGATCAGTGCCTTAAACGAACTCGATCGCGGGCAGCTTTTATTAAAAATAGAAGAGATCGTGAAGAAACATATGACAACGTATCATGTGTTCATTCCAGCGAGTGAAGGGAAGGTCCTTTCGCAATTAAAGAATGAAACCATCTTAAGAAAACTGGAATTTATAGAAGAAAGCCAGGTTTATGAATTGACAGGCTATCACCTGGAAGATCACCCAATCTCAGGAAACATCAAGAAATTTCAAAGGTAGAAGGGAAACAAAGACCTCATGTTTGAACAATTAGCGCACGGAACCATACTAAAACCACTCGTTACAAAGATTGAATCAAGCATTAAAGATATACATAAACATATAGAAGAAAGAGCGGAAAGCAACCAATTTAAGGTACTCAGATCTTTTCAAAAGCATCGTGTAAGTGATTCTCATTTTATTCCTTCCACAGGGTACGGGTATGATGATGCCGGGAGAGACACATTGGAAAGTATTTATGCAGACGTATTTGGAGGAGAAGCAGGACTGGTTCGACCCCAGATCATTTCAGGTACCCATGCAATCTCAATCGCCTTATTTGGTGTACTCCGACCTGGGGACGAACTGGTATATATAACAGGAAAACCTTATGATACGTTAGAAGAAATTGTTGGTATTCGCGGAGAAGGCACCGGTTCTCTGAAAGACTTCCAGATTGGCTATCAAAGTGTCGATTTACTAGAGTCAGGAAAGGTCGATTTTGAAGAAGTGGCCAAAACGATTTCTTCCAAGACAAAAATGGTGGGGATTCAGCGTTCTAAAGGGTATGCCAATAGACCTTCCTTTACTATAGAAGAAATCAAAGAAATGATTGACTTCGTTAAAGAAATTAACCCAGAAATTGTCGTCTTTGTAGATAACTGCTACGGAGAATTTGTAGAAGAAAGAGAGCCTTGTCACGTAGGTGCAGACCTAATGGCCGGTTCCCTTATTAAAAATCCTGGTGGTGGCCTTGCTAAAACAGGAGGATATATTGTTGGGAAAAAAGGATACGTAGATGCATGTTCGTATCGAATGACCTCACCTGGGATAGGTTCAGAGGCCGGGGCATCTCTTTACAGTTTGCAGGAAATGTATCAAGGCTTCTTTTTGGCGCCACATGTGGTGGCACAATCATTAAAGGGTGCCGTTTTCACATCAGCGTTCTTAACAGAGCTCAGCATGAATACAAACCCAAGTCCTTATGCAAAACGAACAGATTTAATTCAGTCTGTACAATTCAATGACAAAGATAAAATGATTGCATTTTGTCAGGCAATCCAGTTTGCATCACCTATAAATTCTCATTTTACTCCATATCCGAACTATATGCCTGGCTATGAAGATGATGTCATTATGGCTGCTGGAACATTCATTCAAGGTTCCAGCATTGAATTATCTGCAGACGGACCGATAAGACCACCTTATGTGGCATACGTTCAGGGAGGGTTAACTTACGCCCATGTAAAAATTGCCGTATGCACAGCGGTAGATAATTTAATTGGAAAAGGTTTAATCACTGTTGGGAAAGGATAATAAAGAAGTAATTGGATAGTCTAAATCTGACTATCCTTTTCTTTTGATTTCTTATGTAAGAAATTCTAACATTTCATTGACAGAACTCCTTACATTACATATAATAATGTCAAGAAGGAAAACAAAAGGAGGAATCAAGATGAGCGGAAGTGAAATTCGTAGAACGATGGCATTATTTCCAATAAGTATTGTCATGCAGCTTACGGACCTAACGGCTCGTCAGATTCGATACTATGAAGAGCACCAACTGATCAGCCCTGCACGTACTGAGGGGAATCGCAGGCTCTTTTCCTTGAATGACATCGATAAGTTATTGGAAGTAAAGGATCTGTTGGATCAAGGCATCAACATGGCAGGGATAAAGAAGATATTTGCTGTATCCAGCCATAATGATAGTAAAGTAGTATCTGACGTAAGTAATGAAAAGGAAGAAAAAGCACGACAGGATTTATCCGATGACGAGCTGCGTAAATTACTTCGAAATGAATTGATGCATTCTGGTCGATTTACTAAAGCATCTTTGCGTCAAGGTGACATGTCTCGCTTTTTTCATTAAATAATACCTTTAATAAACTTGAGGAGGAAATACGTAAATGGCAAAGTATACTCGAGAAGATGTTTTAAGATTAGCGAATGAAGAAGGTGTCAAGTTCATTCGACTGCAATTCACCGACATTCTGGGGACGATCAAGAACGTAGAAATCCCTCTGAGCCAACTTGAGAAGGCTTTAGATAACAAGATGATGTTTGACGGATCTTCAATTGAAGGATTTGTTCGTATTGAAGAATCAGATATGTACCTTTTCCCTGATTTAGATACATGGTTAGTATTCCCATGGACAGCTGAAAAAGGAAAAGTAGCCCGTCTGATCTGTGATATCTACAATCCAGATGGCACTCCATTCGAAGGAGATCCGCGTAACAACTTAAAGCGAATCTTAAGTCAAATGGAAGAGCTAGGGTTTACTGACTTCAATCTTGGACCTGAGCCGGAATTCTTCCTCTTTAAATTAGACGTAAACGGTGAGCCGACATTAGAATTAAACGATAACGGTGGATATTTCGATTTAGCTCCCACAGATTTAGGGGAGAACTGCCGTCGTGATATCGCATTAGAACTGGAAGAAATGGGCTTTGAAATCGAAGCATCCCACCATGAAGTAGCACCTGGTCAACATGAGATCGACTTCAAATATGCAAATGCATTAAAAGCCTGTGACGATATTCAGACGTTCAAACTAGTGGTAAAAACGATTGCACGTAAACATGGTTTACATGCAACATTCATGCCGAAACCATTATTCGGTGTGAACGGTTCAGGAATGCACTGTAATATGTCATTATTCAAAAATGGAGTGAACTCTTTCTTTGATGAAAAAGGTGACTTACAACTAAGTGATACTGCCCGTCAATTCCTTGCTGGTATCATTAAGCATGCTACTGCTTTTACAGCGATCACGAATCCTACTGTAAACTCATACAAGCGTTTAGTTCCAGGGTACGAAGCACCTTGTTATGTTGCTTGGTCTGCACGTAATCGAAGCCCATTAATCCGTATCCCTGCTTCTCGTGGATTAAGCACACGTGTTGAAGTACGCAGTGTCGATCCGGCGGCTAACCCTTACCTGGCAATGGCTGTATTATTGGCAGCAGGATTAGATGGTGTTAAGAATAACCTGCAAGCTCCTAAGCCGATTGACCGCAACATTTATGTTATGGACAAAAAAGAGCGTGAAGAAGCGGGTATCGTAGATCTTCCTGCAACATTACATGCTGCATTAGAAATCCTTAAAACAAATGAAGTAATCGTTAAATCTCTTGGAGAACACATTTTCGAACATTTCGTGGAAGCAAAAGAGATCGAATGGGATATGTTCCGTACACAAGTGCACCCTTGGGAGCGTGAGCAATACATTCAAATGTATTAATCCTTAAAAGCAAAGCAGTGGGTCGTAGTGAAAACTCTACGACCCACTGCTTATTTTTTTTACAAAAGTCTTTCAAATTACAGAAAAAATAAAGCCGCTATTAAACATAGCGGCTTAAACGTACTAATGTACCTGACGATAAACTCCGACGACTTTACCTAAAATGGATACATTCCGTAAGATGATCGGATCCATTGTTGAATTCTCTGGCTGTAATCGAACATAATCCTTTTCTTTAAAGAAGCGTTTTACAGTCGCTTCATCTTCTTCTGTCATTGCTACGACGATGTCTCCATTATTCGCTGTTTGCTGCTGACGCACGATAACAAAATCCCCATCCAAAATCCCGGCTTCTATCATACTATCACCCATGATTTCGAGCATGAACACCTGTTCATCTGAAGGTGCCATACGCTCAGGCAGGGGAAAGAATTCTTCGACATTCTCCACAGCCGTGATGGGTTGACCTGCTGTAACTTTACCGATTAAAGGAACGTTAACAACCCGCTGGCGTGGAATCGTATCCTCTTCAAGATTCAAGATTTCGATGGCTCTTGGTTTGGTGGGATCTCTACGAATAAGACCTTTACTCTCTAACCTGGCCAGATGTCCGTGTACGGTGGAACTAGAAGCAAGACCAACGGCTTCCCCGATTTCCCGTACGGAAGGTGGGTACCCTTTTTCTCTAACTGCAATTTTAATATATTCTAGTATGTCCTGCTGTCTTTTAGATAATTTTGTCATGTTCACGCACCTCTATTATAGATCTTATGTTCCCATTATAGCATGTCTTTCCAGCCGATACAAACATAAGTTCGAATTTCTGTTGACACCAAACGAATGTTCGTATTACAATGAGTATATCAAAAAACAGAACAAACATTCGTATGGAGGTATTTTTTATGTTAACACACATTTGGAATCGTTTCTCTTACATTATTATATTATTTATTTTAGCACTTTTATCTGCAGCCTATTTGCTAGTGGTTATGGCAAACCAGCCGTCATATCAAAGCATCACCGTTCAGGATGGAGACACGCTTTGGACTATTGCCAAACAGTATAATGAAGAATATTCTATGACAGTGGAAGAATTTATCGCTTGGGTCGGAGAGGAAAATAATCTTACATCATTCTCAATCAAACCCGGTGAATCACTTGTGTTGCCTATAGAAAATCCAACATTATCCACCCATTCAGATTATGAATTGGTAATGAACGAAGAATAGAGGGATAGAAAATGAAGGCAGTAATTTACTGCAGAGTAAGTACAAAGAAAGACACACAGGAAACATCTTTGGAGCGTCAAGAAGAGGAATTAGTGAAATTAGCACAAGAACGCCAATACGAAGTGACTGCTATCATAAAAGATCAAGCAAGCGGTTTTGAATTAGATCGTCCTGGTGTACTGGAACTTCTTGATTTGATTAAAGATGACTCGATTGCGGCAGTTCTCATACAGGACGAAACGAGGATTGGCAGAGGAAATGCAAAAATTGCACTCATTCATTGTTTATTAAAAGAAGAAGTCAAGATTATCAGTCAAACACATAGTGGTGAGCTTCACTTATCTGAATCAGATTCTATGGTCATAAATATCGTGAGCATGGTTGAGGAGTACCAAAGGAAAATCCATAATTTAAAAATCAGACGAGGTATGAAGAGGGCAGTGGAAAATGGCTTTCAACCCCATAAAAATCTTAAAAACAAAGGGAATGTAGATGGGAGAGAGCGGATTGAAGTACCTGTCGAGGAAATTGTCAGGTTAAGAAAGAACGAATTGACTTTTGCTGAAATTGCAGCGACTTTAAGAGGGTTTGGATATGATGTTTCCAAAGCTACCGTACATAGGCGTTTTAAAGAATATATGGATTCATTGGAAAATGCGTAACTCTTGTTTTATCTCCTTTAATCTAGTAATATGGCGATAGTATGTCGCTTAACTTTGAGTTGTGTTTTAGATTTTGCTGATTATGCAATAAAGGAGTTTTTATAGATGCTTTCAAAAACAAAAATGAATCGAATCAATGAACTTGCGAAAAAGTCTAAAAGTAATGGACTTACAGAACAAGAAGCAAAAGAGCAGTCCAAACTGAGAAAAGAATACCTTGAAACGTTTCGTCAGTCGATGAAAGGTACAATAGAAAATACAAGAATCTTTGATCCGGAAGGTAATGAAGTGACCCCTAAAAAGATTCAGGATATCCAGAGCAAAAAGAAAATGCATTAAAGTGAATGAGCTGCCAGGCTTGAGAAGAGCCTTGGCAGTTTTTTAGTATTCCGAAATAAAGGAAAACATTCCCTTTTTAGGTAATCCACGCTTATGCTATTAGGGGCTGTGCAAATCCCCTCCGCTTTTGTTTTTGCAAGGGTTTTTATTTTTCAAGGATGATAAAGTCATGTTATCATTCAAGATAGTTGTATAAACTACCAAAGAAGATTAATATTAATAAGGTACATTAAAAGGAAGGATGTCTGACAAATGTTTGATAAAACAGATCAATTAGCAATTAATACAATCCGTACATTATCTATTGACGCAATAGAAAAAGCAGGTTCAGGACACCCTGGAATGCCTATGGGAGCTGCTCCGATGGCGTATGCTCTTTGGACAAAATTTATGAATCATAACCCGAAAAATCCTGAGTGGTTCAACCGCGATCGCTTCGTTTTATCCGCTGGTCATGGTTCTATGCTATTATATAGCCTTCTTCATTTATCTGGTTATGATGTTTCAATGGATGATCTTAAAGAATTCCGTCAATGGGGAAGTAAAACTCCAGGACACCCTGAATACAAACATACTCCAGGAGTAGAAGCAACCACTGGGCCACTCGGTCAAGGAATTGGTATGGCGGTTGGTATGGCATTGGCTGAAAGACATTTAGCGTCTACATACAATAAAGATCAATACGATATTGTAGATCATTTTACATATTCTATCTGTGGAGATGGAGACTTGATGGAGGGGGTATCCTCTGAAGCAGCTTCATTAGCAGCACATTTAAAATTAGGACGTCTTGTGGTTCTTTATGATTCAAATGATATTTCTCTTGATGGGGATTTAGATAAATCTTTCTCTGAAAGTGTGAAAGGTCGCTTTGAATCTTATGGTTGGCAATATATTCGCGTTGAAGACGGTAATGACCTTGAGGAAATTTCTAAAGCGATCGAAGAGGCTCAAGGTGATACAACTCGTCCTGCAATGATCGAAGTTAAGACTGTCATCGGGTATGGTGCTCCTAATAAATCAGGTAAATCAGACGTTCACGGTGCTCCACTGGGTGAAGACGAAATGAAGCTCACGAAAGAAGCTTACCAATGGACATTTGAGCAAGATTTCCATGTTCCAGATGAAGTATACAGCCGCTTCGAGGAAAAAATCCAACAAGCAGGTTCTCAAAAAGAAGAAGAGTGGGCTAACCTATTCATTAAGTACCAAGAAGAACATCCAGAACTTGCTGCACAATTAGAAGCTGCCATTAAAGGCGATCTACCACAAGGATGGGATCGTGACATTCCTGTCTATGAAGAAGGTAAAGCATTAGCAAGCAGAGCTTCTTCCGGTGAAGTCTTGAATGCGATCGCTAAGAATCTTCCTTCATTCATTGGTGGATCAGCAGACTTAGCGGGATCCAACAAAACGATGATCAAAGATGAAGCAGATTTTATGCCTGAATCTTATGAAGGACGTAATATCTGGTTTGGAGTTCGTGAATTTGGTATGGGTGCTGCCATGAATGGTATGGCTCTCCATGGTGGACTGCACGTATTCGGGGGAACATTCTTCGTATTCAGTGATTATTTAAGACCTGCTATCCGTTTAGCCGCATTAATGGGCTTACCGGTAACGTATGTTTTCACTCATGATAGTATCGCTGTCGGAGAAGATGGACCGACACATGAACCTGTAGAACAGCTTGCTTCATTACGTGCAATGCCTAACCTTTGTGTCATCCGACCTGGTGATGGAAATGAAGTAGCTGCAGCATGGAAGTTATCTTTAGAATCCAAGGATCAGCCAACGATGTTGGTTCTATCCCGTCAAGATCTTCCAACTCTTAAAGGTACAGCAGATAAAGCATATAACGGAGTAGATAAAGGAGCATATGTGGTATCTGCTTCTGGCAAAGATCAGCCTGATGCAATACTGATTGCGACTGGATCTGAAGTGCATTTAGCGGTAGAGGCTCAAAATGCACTGGAAAAAGACGGAATCAGCGTTTCCGTCGTAAGTATGCCATCTTGGGACCGCTTCGAGAAACAGTCAAAAGAATATAAAGAATCAATCTTACCTAAGAGTGTGAAAAAACGCCTTGCTATTGAGATGGGATCTCCAATGGGCTGGGATCGCTATGTTGGAGACGAAGGCGACATCCTAGCGATTGATGGATATGGCGCATCAGCTCCTGGGGCAAGAGTCATGGAAGAGTATGGCTTTACTTCAGACAATGTAGTGTCAAGAATCAAGGCATTGCTTCAGAAATAAATAATGATTTGAGAGGTCAACTCCTTAATACTCTTTAAGGAGTTGACCTTTTTTAAATGTTAAAAATAATTATGGTAAAAATAATTATGGATTAAAAGGACTATGTATGGAAGAGACTGGGTAAAGGGAGGATAGACCATTTCATATAGTAACTTAGGAGAATCCTTCGACAAAACTAGTGTAGATTTTCAACAATTTCTGACAATGACTCCCTTCTAGTTGATTTATACTATATGAAAGAAAGGCAGGAGGGAGAAAAGGTGCGAAACTATCAAATCTATTTGATTGAAGAAAAGTTTGTCCAGCACTATTATGGTCGAGAAAGAATGTTCTATCAATTGTTTTCCGATTGGGAAGCAAGTTCAGGAGATCTTCATGATATCATCTCTAAGCAAGTAGAATATATTACTAAGCCTATCCCTTACCTTCCTACACAGAGACTCCTCCAGCATGGATTAATAAAGGTTGAAGGAGCGGCCTGGGTTGACTCTGTACCGACAATCGATAGAGGGGCTTCAGGGGCTACCCTCGTTCTAAATGAAAAGTGGATGACGCTTAGCACCTGGGGGCCGGATGAATCAGAATATATTTTCTTTGAGATTTTACGGAAAAATATGGGGCAGCTTCTGGCAATCGATATAAAAAATGAACGTTTTGGCTGGTTAAAACCTATAAAACAAAGAAAATTTATATATTAATAAGAAATTATGACTGAAATATTGTATAATGTTTCATGGTTTAGTACACTTTTATAAGGACAACATGAAGGAGGAAGTAAGAATATGTCAACGACTGGGTTACTTATTCTAGTTGGAGTTCTAGCATTACTTGCTGGAGTTGCACTAGGATTTTTCATTGCTCGTAAATATATGATGAGCTATCTTAAGAAAAATCCACCAATTAACGAGCAAATGTTACGCATGATGATGATGCAAATGGGTCAAAAACCATCCCAAAAGAAAATCAATCAAATGATGAATGCAATGAATAAAAACATGAAGTAATAGGTAGAAGCACTCAGGTGATGGGTGCTTTTTCTATTTTTGATAGATACGATTTGTGGAGATGTTTGGGAGGACGCATTCCTTTAGTAATGCAGGATAAATTGATTATTTTCATGTATTCATAAAAACTTGAGAATTATCATTCAGTTTGAAATTGAATTTATGATAGAATATAGTCCGGAGGGAGTCATATGAAAAAATGGATGATTGCTTCACTGTCTCTCATGATTCTTGTTGCCGGATGCAGCAATAAGCCTCAAGAAGTGATGGATGAAGAAACACTTGAAATTCAAAATAGTGCAGCTGGAGACGCTCGCGAATATTTAAATTATAAAGTGAACGAAGAGAAGAAGTCGGTCAATCGTGGACTAATTACGATGATGATCAATAATCGAAGTGATATGGATGAAATCGAGACAGGCCTTATGTCTTTATCCACAGAGCATTTTTCTCCTGAGGATTATGTATACGAAGAAGGCCAATACCTTAAAGATCTGAATTCATGGTTGCGAAGAAAGTCTGACTCAAATAAATTGGGGCTTAATCCTGCTCTGAAGATTACGGATGATATGGGCTGGGAACAGCAGATGGAGCTTGAAAAAAAGAATCCGATGTATCTCGCTTATATCCATGAGCAGAACTACGTAGATTCAAAAGGGAAAATTAAAGGAATCTCCCTGGGTCTTGCCATGAATACGGTAGATTATATTCGAGTCGAGGATGAAAATAAGCTCATGCATTTCGATGAGGCGAAGATCGATGACCAACAGTTAGAGGAATACGGAAAGAAAATAGCTAACACCGTTGTCAGTCGAGTGAAAGCCAATAAAGAACTTAAAGATGTTCCCATCATGATTTCCCTGTATAAACTTCAACCATTAAATAGTGTCGTTTCAGGAAACTACATTTCATCTGGTTATGTAGACGGAAATGATAAAAGTGTAAAAAGATGGACTGATGTTACTGATAAATATTATTATTTTCCTAGTGACGAAGGGGAAGAGAAAGACCGTGATCTACATAATCGGATTCGTGATCTAGAAGATTATGTTTCGAAATATTTCTCTCATCAAGATATAGAGTTTGTCGGAAAAGGCTTATACAAAAAGGATACGTTGAATAAACTTGTGATCGATGTACATACAGGTATGGTGAAAGAAACAGAACTAATTGGCTTTGCTCAGGCAATTGGCCCCGAAATCGTTGATTATTTCCCTCATACGCCCGTTTACCTTTATGTTAAGACGCCAAAGGGTCTTAAAGCAACCATCGTAAAAGAAGTGGACCAAGAACCCTTTGTTCAAATCCATTAGTATAATACAAACAATAAGAGCATTTCTTTAGAAATAAAGGGGTGTTCTTTTTTTAGTTTGTATCTTATCAAAAAAAGATTTCTCATTTTTTTGAAATTTGGTAAAATAAAGAGTCGATTTATTAGGATGCGGGGGAGAGAGAATGAAAGTCTTTTTAGATTTAAAGTGGTTTTTTCTGCAAGAGAAAAAATCTTATATCACAGGAACCATTCTACTTTTATTTGTAGCATTTCTCCAATTGATCCCACCCAAGATTGTAGGGATTATTGTAGATAGCATTAAAGAAAATTCATTAACACGGGAAGATATGATGAAATGGGTTCTAATTCTGATCATTACAGCCCTATCGATGTATGGACTGAGATTTGTATGGAGAATCATGATTTTTGGTTCGGCAACCAAGCTTTCCCTCTTGCTCCGGAATCGTTTGTACCATCATTTTACGAAGATGTCTCCATCCTTTTACCAAAAGAGGCGGGTAGGTGATTTGATGGCGCATGCCACAAATGATCTTCAAGCGATACAACAAACGGCCGGGGTAGGAGTATTAACGTTTGTGGATTCCATATCTACAGGAGGCTTTGTGGTACTGGCCATGGCTTTTACAATCAGTTGGAAGCTTACCCTTATTGCTTTGATCCCGATGCCATTCATGGCAATCCTGACAAGTTATTATGGAACTCTTCTACATAAACGATTTCATAAAGCCCAGGAAGCTTTCTCATCCTTAAATGATAAAACGCAAGAGAGTGTAACGGGGATAAAGGTTCTTAAAACCTTTGGACAAGAGAAAGAGGATATCGAATCATTTAGAAAACAATCTGAAGAGGTGGTGCAAAAGAATATAGCTGTTGCAAAAGTGGATTCCTTATTTGATCCCACCATTTCCATAATAGTAGGAATTTCTTTCTTTTTATCGATTGTATTTGGTTCAAGGTTTGTGGTTAGAGGAGAACTTACGATAGGAGAACTGATCTCATTTACTACCTATCTCGGGCTTCTCATTTGGCCGATGCTCGCATTCGGATGGTTATTCAACATTGTGGAGAGAGGGCGTGCGTCTTACGAACGTGTATCTCAACTTTTGAATGAAAGGGTGGACATCAAAGATCATGAAGGAGCGCTGGATGTATGCCCTTCCGGAGATATTGATTATAAGATTGAGTCCTTTTCTTATCCGAATGAAAAGGTTCATGCTTTAGAAAATATTCAATTTACCTTAAGAAAAGGTCAAACGATAGGAATTGTTGGGAAAACGGGAGCAGGTAAAACAACCCTCTTAAAACTATTGCTCAGGGAATTTGAAGGGTATGAAGGAGAGATAAAGTTTGGGGGGCATATGATCCAAGATTATAAATTAACCCGTCTTCGTGAAAGTATTGGATATGTGCCTCAAGATCATTTTCTTTTTTCAGCGACAATTTATGAGAATATAGCTTTCACACATCCCCTCACTACGAAAGAAAAAGTTGAGGAAGCGGCAGCACTTGCACATATCCATGATGATATTGTCCATTTCAGCGACGGATACAATACTGTGGTCGGTGAAAGAGGGGTTTCCTTGTCTGGTGGACAAAAGCAAAGGATATCGATTGCAAGGGCTCTTTTAATGAATTCTGAGGTGCTTATTCTTGATGACTCCTTGTCAGCCGTTGATGCGAGGACGGAGGAATCCATCTTGACTTCCTTAAAGGAAAATAGAGCCGGAAAAACGACCATGATTACTTCTCACCGATTAAGCGCCATACAACATGCAGATTTGATCCTCGTGCTCGAAGAAGGGAAGGTCGTTGATAGAGGCACTCATAATGATTTGATGAAAAATAAAGGATGGTACCGGGATATGTATCTGCGTCAACAGTTAGAAGAATTAGTGGAGTATGGAGGTTGAGATATGGATACTATACCGACTTTAACACCGAGAGAACAGAGGAACATTTTTTTTCGTCTTATGAAATATACAAAGCCTCATACAAAAACAATTTTATATGCATTTTCATTATTGTTACTGACCACGATCGGTGATGTCTTTGGACCGATCATTATTAAGGTGTTTATAGACGATTATTTAACTCCAAGAGAGTTTCCATATGGGCCGCTTATAGGGCTCTCAGCAACGTATTTATTCATTCAGATTGGAAATGTATTGATCTCCTACTTTCAATTGCTGAAGTTTCAGGAAATCGCCCTGAAGATCATTCAGCAACTGCGTGTAGATGTTTTTACCAAGGTTCAAGGTTTAGGTATGAAGTATTTTGATAAGACCCCGGCGGGAAGTATTGTCTCCCGGGTTACGAATGATACGGAAGCAATTAAAGATATGTTTGTGAGTGTGTTAGTATCATTCATTCAAGGCGCATTCCTATTAACGGGTATCTTTATTGCCATGTTTGCACTCAATAGCAAGTTAGCCTTTTTCTGTTTATTCATTTTGCCAGTCATTTTTATGATAATGAAGCTTTATCGCAAATTTAGTGCCATCTTCTATCAGGATATGCGTGAGAGATTAAGTCAGCTTAATGCTAAGCTTAGTGAGTCACTCCAGGGGATGTCCATCATTCAAGTGTTCAGGCAGGAAAAAAGACTACGGGAAGAATTCGGCGATATTAATAAAAAACACTATTTGGCAGGCATGAAGAATATTAAAGTGGATGGATTACTATTAAGACCGGCCATTGACCTGGTGTATGTTGCTGCCTTGATTGTTGTGTTAAGCTATTTTGGCGTAACCTCATTGAATCAACCAATTGAAATAGGGGTTTTATATGCCTTCGTTAATTATCTGGACCGATTTTTTGAGCCGGTCAATCAAATCATGATGAGGCTTTCCATGTTTCAACAGGCAATCATCGCCTCTTCCCGTGTTTTTAAGCTACTGGATGAAGATGAGGTTTCACCTGCACAGAAATTGGATAGTCGTTTAAAAGAAACAATCAGTGAAGGGGAAATAACATTTGACAATGTTTCATTCTCCTATGATGGAGAGAGAGATGTTCTTAAGAATATTTCATTTACTGCAAAGCCCGGAGAGACGGTTGCTCTTGTCGGACATACCGGAAGCGGAAAGAGTTCAATCATCAATTTACTCATGAGGTTCTATGAATTCGAACGTGGCAGAATTCTGATAGACGGTCAAAACATTAAAGCTTTCCCACTAGAAGAGCTTCGTAGGAAAATGGGGCTTGTCCTGCAGGATCCATTCCTTTTCTTCGGAACAATAAGGGATAATATTAAACTTCACTGCGAAGCCATGACCGATGAGGAAGTGGAGGAAGCTGCCGCATTCGTTCAAGCCGATACATTTATTGAAAAACTGCCGGAAAGATATGGGCATGCAGTGGTTGAGAGGGGATCGACGTTTTCGAGTGGACAAAGACAACTAATCGCTTTTGCGCGTACCATTGCGACCAGACCAAAACTTCTAATACTGGATGAAGCAACTGCCAATATTGATACGGAAACGGAAGAAGCCATTCAAGGGGCATTGTCAAGGATGAGAAAAGGAAGAACAACGATTGCCATTGCTCACAGGCTTTCTACCATTCAAGATGCAGACCTGATCCTGGTCCTTCATCAAGGGGAAATTGTAGAGAGAGGAAGCCATCAGGAACTACTTGTTCAAAAAGGCATTTATCATAAAATGTATCTTCTTCAGAATGGTTTAGTGGATGGTATGGAAGATGTGGTATCAGGTTCTTAAACGCAAACGTATGAAAGGCAGACTCTTTAGATGAAGAGTCCGCCTTTTGTCGTTGTCATTTATATTAAAATGGGATAAATGTATTCAAAACGGTCTCAGCTCATTTGAGGGGAACGCTTTTTTATGTATAAGGAGTTGTAGCTATTTAACAGACGATCAAGTTCCTGACTAAATTGAATAGCTTGAGGTGACGTGAGTCCATTTTCAGCAACTATATCGATTAATTGAGCACGCTGTTTTTCAATTCGTTCGAGAAGCTCTTTTTTAGACACGGCTGTTTCCTTTCTTTTGTATGTCCTTACAGATGGAATACAAAACTAGTAATAACTGTAACTTTTTATTAGTATAACGAAAATAGGACTAATTTTCAAAGCAAAATTAATGGTTTTTTTAAAAAGAAAAGAGAGTTTAATACATTTGAAAAAGTAAAATATTCATGTAATATGACGGTCACAAATCTTTCACACAATCATTCCTCATAGAATTGGGTTTTGTTTGATAGAATAGAGATATAATGAAATGTAGGAGTTGTAAAAATGTCTGATATTAATATTTTCTTAGCATTTGGAGCGGGTTTCCTAAGCTTTATATCGCCATGCTGCCTGCCATTATATCCCGCTTTTCTTTCTTATATAACAGGAATGAGTGTCAATGAGCTCAAAACGGATAATGCAATGCTCCAAAGGAGAAGTTTATTACATACTTTATTTTTCTTAGTCGGCTTCTCTGCAATCTTCATCGCCATCGGTTTTGGGACTTCCCTTATCGGAAACTTCTTTTTGGATTATAAGGACCTCATTCGTCAACTTGGAGCTATCTTCATTGTCATATTTGGATTGGTAGTCATTGGCATATTTACCCCTGAAACATTGATGAAGGACCGTCGTTTTGAGTTCAAGAATAGACCGGCCGGGTTTTTTGGTTCGGTGTTAATCGGAATGGCATTCGCTGCAGGCTGGACACCTTGTACCGGACCGATTCTTGCTTCCGTTCTTGCCCTTGCCGCCTCTAATCCAGGTTCGGGGGTAATATATATGACAGCTTACGTGTTAGGATTTGCCATTCCATTTTTCATTCTGTCATTCTTTATTGGAAGAATGCGATGGATCAGAAAAAATAGTGGAAAGATCGTAAAGGCAGGAGGATATGTAATGATTGCAGTAGGAATCATGCTATTCTTTGATTGGATGACAGTCATTCTTGCCTATCTTACTTCCGTATTTGGGGGATTCACGGGATTTTAACCCCATCAAATGAGGATAGACCATACAGAATAAATTGAATGCATATTACGTTTTATGGTATAGTTTAAATGGATGAATTAGGAAATGTGGTTCAATAGACAATGGGTAGCGTATACGAGGAGGAAACATCTGTGGCAACGATACTTGTAGTGGATGATGCGAAATTTATGAGGATGACTCTTGGAAGCATGCTTTCCTCCGGCGGTCACGAAGTCGTAGGGGAAGCTGAGAATGGACTCACAGCCGTAAAAAAGTATCGTGAGCTTCAGCCGGATTTAGTGACCATGGACATCACGATGCCTGAGCTAGACGGAATTGAAGCGGTTAGAAGAATTTTATCCGAGTTTCCTCAAGCTAAAGTAATCATGTGTTCAGCCATGGGACAACAAAAGGTAGTGGTGGAAGCCATTGAAGCGGGAGCGAAGGACTTTATAGTGAAACCCTTTGACGATGTGCGTGTGGAGGAAGCCATAAAAAGAGTTTTAGGATGATCAAATAGAAAGGGAGATTGAAGCTTCGATTCATTCTCTCTTTTTTTGTGTTTTCGTTTTTCATTCTTTTGGGCTATAATAGGGAAAGGTATGAAAGTAGAAAATAAAAGGATGATGATGGTTTATGATGATTGCTTCATCCATTGTTGCGATTTGCATGGGATTTATGGTGATATTTATTAGAATGAAGGCTCAGAAAAGGCCTGTAAGCGGTAAGAAGATTATTTTACCACCTTTGTTTATGAGTACGGGTGCCTTAATGTTCTTATTCCCTGTCTTTCGAGTCACTTTAGGGGAATTTCTAGAAGCGATTACGGTAGGAATGATTTTTTCTATATTGTTAATCAAGACTTCCAAATTCGAAATTCGTGAGAATGATATTTATTTAAAACGATCAAAGGCGTTCGCATTTATTTTGATTGGACTTTTGTTAATACGTATTGTGGCCAAGTCAGTCCTCAGTGCATCGATTGATTATGGTGAACTTAGCGGGATGTTCTGGATACTTGCCTTTGGAATGATCGTACCGTGGAGGATCACCATGTACCTTCAATATAGAAAGCTCCACCAACAGCAACAAGATTTAACGACGAATTCAATTTGATTCAGTGGAAAAATAGCAGGGTGATTCCTATCACCCTGCTATTTTTTATTTGGAAACTTCTTCATCTCAGATTACGATTTCTTTACAAAGGAGACCAATACGCTTAATGATTACTCATTTAGGGCAAAGAGTGAGATGAAGAAAGAAAATAAAGAGAGATATTGGTGGGATAAGTATTGTTTACGCTAGCAGATATATGGACATTTTTTCTGGCATTCTTTTTAACACTGCCTTTGGTCACCATCGTCCATGAAGCAGGTCATATCCTAATTGCTCGCATATTTGGTGCTAAGATAAAATTCTGCATTGGCACGGGTAAGCATTTAATGAACATTGGTCCATTGGAAGTGAAGAGAATGTATTTTATGGAAGGTTGGTGCCAATATACAGAATTGAAGTATAACAAGGTGTGGGTTCATGTCCTTATTTATTTTTCCGGAAGTTTATTTAACCTGATTGCGATTTTAGCTATTAATTTCCTGATTTATGAAGGGGTCATTCCCGTTCATATCTTTTTCTATCAATTTGTATATTTCTCCGTTTACTTTATTTTCTTTTCATTGTTTCCGTTTCGGAATGGAGAAGGAAAACCAAGTGATGGACAAGCGATACTTGACGTCATCAGATATGGTAAGGCAGAGGATCCCATTGATTAATCATATAAATAGTGAAAGAAAAAAGGTAAACGACTATCGTTTACCTTTTTTTGCTTTCTTCCATTTAATAAACATAAATGCTGCACCTATAACAAAAATCAAGTATAGCACAATCGGAATAATTAGTATCGATCCCATTCTATTTCCTTCCTGTCACCTAGAATAAATGTTCGTAAGGGGTTACATCTATTTGCATTTCGTTTAGTTTTTTTCGAAGAAATTTATGATCCCGTTTCGGTGTCGCCAAAATATACCCTCTTATGACTAATTCCTGGGTAATGGAAGAGGCTCTGTCCTTTAAAGCCAATTCCCCAATTTTCCCTGCAATTTTTTGCTTCGCTACGTCCCTGAATAATTCGGGGACGGGTGTGACCAGCTCATTGAGCATTTGCTTTTCTTCATCACCCCATAAATGGATGGTTTCTTGCACATAATGTTCTTCCCAGTCCAAATCGGATTTTCCATCTTCCTTAGGAAATCTCTTTAAGAATTTCCTGAACATAAAGAATCCACCAATAGCAAATGAAGCCACTAAAAAAACGACCCAAAATAGTATGAAATATAAGAACCAACCTTCAAGCATGCTTTCACCTCAATTTTTCAAAAAGCGATTGTATCGTATTCATTATAGACAAGGGAAAAGCTTGTGACAAGAATATCGGCGTTTTTACAAAAGAAGTCTATACTGTTCTTAATTAGAAATGATATACTAATAAATAACAAATATCGTGAAAATTCTTTCTATTTCGATTCGATTCTCAAGTTTGGATGGATAGGGGGGCTCATAGGATGAAATATAGGGGGAGAATAGTATCAGTGCTCTTTGGACTTTTACTAGTCTTAACGTGGGATTTTATTTATTACTTTGTTCTGCATTATCCAGTGGATTTAAAAGTGGATTTGGTGTTCACTCTATTGATTCTCTTTATCAGCTATTATATGGGGAAAAATCATGACACCAGCCATAAAACATTAGCTGCCTTACGAAAGAGTGAAGAGAGAGTAAAGCGTCTCAACGAAGAGATGCAGCATGTGCTTCAGAGTATCGATGAAGTTGTCTTCCATACCAATTCCAAAGGAGAGTTTCAATTTTTGAATCAATCCTGGGAAGACTATACGGGTTATACGGTTAAAGAAAGTTTACATAAGAATGCACTTCATTTTATATCCCTTCATGAACGTCATGAAATACTTAGGATGGTGAGGCAAAGCATCAGCTTGAAAAAGGAGAAAATGAAAATGGACTTCTCTTATCAAAAGAGGGAGGGTCAATTTCGTTGGGGTGAAGTGAATGTTAAGTTAAATTACAACGAAAATGGTGAGCTTCTTGGCACGGTAGGCACCATCTCAGACATTACCGAAAGAGTACATAATGAAGAAGAATTGATTGAAATGAATGAAACGTTGGCCATCGAGTCTCAAAAACTTTCTGTCGCCGGGCAATTAGCAGCCGGGATTGCACATGAGGTTCGCAATCCTCTGACGTCTATTAACGGCTTTCTGCAGTTATTAAGAGATGATGCCGATGAGAAGACCAAGGAATACTTAGGGATTGTCTTTTCTGAAATTAAGAGGATTGAACTTGTGCTGAGTGAGTTATTGATACTCGCAAAGCCGCAATCTGTTACATACAGACGAATTAATATCATAGAGACCCTCGATCATGTCGCGAAACTGTTAAATACGAATGCCATTTTATATAATATTGAAATTCAAACCGATTTTCATGAAAGGGAGCTTCATATTCGAGGAGATGAAAATCAGCTAAAACAAGTATTCATTAACTTACTTAAAAACGCCATAGAAGCGATGCCTCATGGAGGAACGATTACGATAACTGCAGACGTGTCCCCTAATAACAAGGTTCAATTAACCTTCAAAGATGAGGGGGTAGGCATGAAAAAAGACACACTGGATAAACTCGGAGAACCATTCTTCACAACGAAGACGAAAGGCACAGGGTTAGGTCTTACCATATGTCTGAGAATCCTCCGGGATCATGGGGCTGATATCAGGGTTCAAAGCGAGCAGGGAGAAGGGACCACATTCCATATCATGTTTGAATCAGTTCAAGCCTCAGAGAGAAAAAGAAGAGAAACCTTACAAAATCAATGAAATAAGAGCCCTTATGGAATGAACATAAGGGCTCTTTCATGTGTAAGGATATAAAATTTTAAAGTGGCGGGACTGCCTGGGAATCGAACCCAGCGGAGACGGCACGCGCCTCCCAAGAGGTTTTGAAGACCTAGGCAAGCACCAGCTCAACAATCAGCCCCGGAATTACGTATAAATAAGTTATACCATGGAAGAAAAATTTGTTCAAATGGTTTAGAAGATACTCGTACCATTGACCCGTGAGTAAAGTGTGATAATAAGATAGAAAATAGGCTTTATATTTAAAATATTTATAAGATTTAAACTTTGGAGAAATTAGAAAATTCTTCTTTACCGGTCTATTCTCCCCGTGATAAGATACTTTTTGCCGGCTTATCATAAATTGAAGAAAGCGATTTCCTAAAGGAATTGCTTACCTTCTATACTTGAACATGTTGATTGAGACAGAGAGGGGAAAACAAGTATGAAAAAAGTATGGTTTTTAGGTCTGGGTCTATCTTTAGCTTTAGTTGGGTGTTCTGATTCAGGTACTGACGAAGCTAAAAAAGATGAAACATCAAATGCAACGGAAGAGAACACAAATGTTGCTGGAGATTTAATGGATTTTTATTTGAATTTAACGACAACCGTCAATGGTGTTGATATTGATCTTAATGGATATGAAGAAGCGATGGCAGGGGAAGCGCCTCCTGCAGGAGAAGAGTTGGAAAAAATGAAGGAAGCCGCTGCAGCATCAGCAACAGAATCTGCGAAAGCAGTTGAAGGCATGGAGATCCCTGAAGGTCTTGGTGATCAAAAAGAAGCGGTGGAAACATTCAAATCCACTTTGAAAGAATCATATGATATGAAAGCTGAAGCACTCTCTAAAGAGGGCGAAACAGATTTAGCGGCAGCTAATGAGAAATTAAATGAAGCAGAAAACCAAATCAAAGAAATCCTTGATCAAGCAGGGTTAGTAAGCTCAAGCTTAATAAGTGATTTAAACGGTTGATATAAAGAAAAGGCGATTCCATGAAAATAATGGATTCGCTTTTTTTATATATAGTCTCCTTTTTCTCTCATTTTCCCTATATAAAAGATGAGAGGAGGGAAAAGAATGGAAACTATTATTTCATTCGTTTCTGAAGTAGGCTTTCCGATTGTTGTCACGATGTATCTCCTATATCGTATTGAGACGAAGCTGGATGCCGTGATCACGTCGATACAAACACTACCTCAGAAGTTAAAAGAATAATAGAAAGGAGGCCCCTCATTTCACATGAGGGGCCTCCTTCCCTCTCTAATCATGGAAGTTCGATAATAAAAAGGTGATATAGGAACAATCGTTCTATAAGTTGACATTTCCACTCACCTATAACTTCTTAGTTTGATATAATTTAGGGAGATACTCAATGACCGGAAAGGAGACATCAGAAGTGAAATTCATTCATACCGCCGATTGGCACTTAGGTAAACTGGTTCATGGCATATATATGACAGAAGAACAACGCTTTATATTAGAGCAATTAATAGAGCTCGTGAAAGAGGAGGAGCCCGATGCAGTCGTGATTGCAGGGGATCTTTATGACCGATCCGTTCCTCCTACTGAAGCTGTAGAGTTATTGGATGAGGTTTTATTCCGGATTAATGTAGAGTTAAACACGCCTATAGTGGCCGTATCGGGAAATCATGATAGTGCAGAACGATTATCATTTGGGTCATCATGGTACAAGCATAGTCACTTTTACTTGAAAGGGAAGCTGACAAACGACTTTACTCCAATCACGATTAATGGGGTTAATTTCCACTGCGTTCCCTATGCTGAGCCTGGTAGTGTGAGACAAGTCCTTGAAGACGATTCAATCAATTCTCATCACGCTGCAATGGAAGCGATCGTGAAACGGATTGAAGAAAATATGAAACCTGATGAACCACATGTCTTTGTGGGGCATGCATTTGTCCTTGGGGGTAAAACCACAGATTCAGAGCGCACCCTTTCTGTTGGAGGATCCGGCTGTGTCGGTTCAGATGTGTTTAATTCTTTTCATTACACAGCCCTGGGTCATCTTCATAGTCCAGATGCTATTAAGCATGAAACGATTCGATATTCCGGATCTCTATTAAAATACTCTTTTTCTGAAGCGAATCAGCGAAAATCAGTGAGCATAGTAGAAATGGAAGGGGACGGATCATTCCATTTACGGGAAAAAGTGCTTCAGCCGAAACAAGATATGAGAGAACTGGAGGGGCTTATGGAAGAACTTCTGGATCCAGAATTCTATCAATCCCAGAAAGTAGATGACTATTTAAAGATTATGTTACATGATGAAGGAACGTTAATCGATCCTATCAACCAACTGCGCCAAGTTTATCCGAATGTCCTTCATTTGGAGAGGAAATTGGATCTCACCGATGCAAAAAAGAAAAATACATTTCGCGTACTAGAGGATAAGAAGAGGTCGGAGCTTGACTTGTTTGAAGAATTCTATGGGGATATGACGACAGGTGAATTTACCGATGAAAAAAAAGAAATCCTTCAAGACGTTATCGGGAAAGCGAGAAAGGAAGTCGATCAAGCATGAAGCCTCTTCAATTAGTGATGCAAGCCTTTGGACCCTATGCAGGTAGAGAAACGATTGATTTTCGTTCGTTAGGGAACCGTACAATGTTCGTGATATCCGGGAAGACAGGATCAGGCAAGACGACTATTTTTGATGGAATATCTTATGCGATCTACGGAAAAGCGAGTGGTGAAGATCGCAGTCCGACTGAACTGAGAAGCCAATTTGCAAGTAATGATGTTATTACGGAGGTAGAGCTTACATTCAGTTTAAGAGGCAGATCCTACCGTATTTGGCGCTCCCCTCAGCAGGACAAAAAGAAAGCAAGAGGAGAAGGCTACACAACCATCAATGCCCGGTCTGAATTATACGTATACGATGAAGAGGGGAAGGAACTGCTACTGGCGGCTAACGTCAGAGATGTGGATGAGAAGATCAAAGAGTTGATTCAACTGGATGCCAATCAATTCAGACAGATCCTTATGATTCCCCAAGGGGAGTTCCGAAAGCTCTTAACTTCAGACAGTAAAGATAAGGAGCTTATCCTGCAACGCCTATTCCATACAGAGCTCTATAAGACCATCCAGGAAAAACTGAAATCTGAGGCAGACGATCTAAAAAAGTCAGTAGAAACTTCTATGGAAGAACGAACCAGGGAATTACTTAGAATTCATTTTGAAGAAAATGAAGAGCTTCAATCACTATTATTGGAAAATCCATTGAATGATCACCATATTCTTCAACTTCTTCCTGCACACATTGAAAGCATGGAAAAAAGGGAAAAAGAACTGCAGCTTACCTATGAAAGAGTGCAGGAGAAAAGAGACACCCTTCAGAAGCAGCTTCAAGAGGCAGAAGGATTGGTCGATCAGTACGAACTTCAAGAAAAACTAAGGGCTCAGAAAGAATCCCTTTTAAAATTAAAGCCTGAAATCAAATCATTCGATCGAGACATATTATTAGCCCAGCGAGCCTCCCGTTTAGTTCCACAAGATGAGTATTGCCATAAACTAAATCGAAACTTGAAGGAACTTAAGGGTCAATTCGTTCAACTTACAGACGAAAAGAAGGCAATCTCGGTAAAGCTTATAGATGCTAAAGAAACCTTGAAAAAAGAAAAGAATAAAGAAAACCTCAGGGACGACGTTTCTAAAAAAATCACTCAACTCGAAGAAATGGAAAAAGATATAGATTCCCTGGATATGTTGGTGAAAGATACCAAGGAAATGAAAGAAAGATATGAGCATCAGCAAGACATCGTCAAAAAACAGACAGAGAAGATTTTATTTTTACAGGAAGGCATAAAATCAAGGGAGATACGACTTGAAGAAGTGGAAAATGGTCAAGCAGAATTATTTCAATTAGAACAATCTTTGCAAGAGAATCAATCCTTTATAGAACAAGTAAATGAAATGGCGAAGATGGATCAGAGATTGCAACTTGTCCATAAGCGGGAGCGACAATTAAAAGAACAGTATCATCACCTTCAAACACACCGTTCGGATGCGTCTGAAACTCTGGCCCATTTAGAAGAAAAGTGGCATTCCGCTCAAGCTGCACTCCTTGCAAAAGGGCTGGTTGACCACGATCCTTGCCCCGTTTGTGGGTCAGAGCATCATCCATACCCAGCCACTAGTGTTGATTCATTACCCTCTCAGGAGGATTTGAAAGTGGCGAAGGAAAAGCAGGAGGAACTCAACCAGGAAGAGAAAAGGATGAGCCTTTCGATTGCCCAAGAGGAAACAAAAATGCAGGGTATTCAGGATCAGATAGACGAAATCTTTCGGAAAATCCGCGAAAAGAAAAGCGACTTCAAACGGGACGAAATAGATGATACTCTTTCTCAAATGACATCAAAGATTGAAGCCTTGAAACGTTCAATGGCAGAAAAGAAAAGAGAAGTCGAACAAGCAAAGGTCATGAGGGAAGAAGTAAGAAAAGGAAGGGAAAAGCTAGAGGAACTGGAACGCTCAAGGTTGGATAATCTGGACAAGCTACAGGAGCTGAATACCCTGTTCCTTACGAAGGATACTACCCTTCAAAAAGTGAAGGAAGCCATTCCTGATGAGCTCAGATCAAAAGATCAATTTAACAAAGTATTAAAAGAGCAGAAGCAAAAAAGAGAAGAGTTGAAGACGGCATACGAGCAAGCCCAGAAGCAATACTACGAGCTTGAAAACATATACAGCGTAAAAGAGTCACAAGTAAGTGACAAAGAAACGCAGATAGACAAAGTAGATGCCGAGATGAAAACAGAGCGTGAAGCATTCCTTGCACTGCTTACAGAACAGGGTTTCCCCCACTATAAAGCCTTCCAGGAAGCGAAAATGTCTGAAACAGAAATGATGGGTCTTCAAGAGAAAGTCAAGAAATATGGGGAAGACTTGCGTTCCGTTTCCGATCGACTGAATGACATTGAAAAGCATTTACAGGATAAACATAAGCCTGACGTCAAAAGCATTGAAGAAGACATAACACGGGTTACGGAGGAACTTAGGCTTGTAAATGATAAACTTAATAAAATCATGACAAATACGAAAGAGAATAAGCTTATTTTCACAAGGGTGACATCCATTAATGAAGGCATAAAGCATTTAGAATCCAGATATCAAATGGTCGGGCATCTGGCAGAAGTGGCCCGGGGTCAGAATGCAAACAGAATTACATTTGAGAGATATGTGCTTGCATCATTTCTTGAAGATATTCTTCATGTGGCAAATGAACGATTAATCAAAATGACGTCTGGAAGATATCAGCTGATTCGAAAAACGGATAGAAGCAAAGGAAACGTCCAGAGCGGTCTAGAACTCCTCATATTTGATCAGTACACTGGCCAGGAACGGCACGTAAAAACGTTATCCGGAGGAGAGAGCTTCAAGGCATCGCTAGCATTGGCCCTCGGACTTGCAGATGTCGTACAGCAGTATGCTGGTGGTGTCTCACTTGAAACAATGTTCATTGATGAAGGATTTGGAACACTGGATCCAGAATCTCTGGACCATGCAATTGAAGCACTGATGGATATTCAAAGCAGCGGCCGACTTGTAGGGTTAATTTCACATGTTCCTGAATTAAAAGAAAGAATAGACGCCAGATTAGAGGTCATATCCTCTCAAAGCGGGAGCAGGACCGAATTTCAGTTTCTGGCTTAGTCAATTCTATTCATACATTTCAGCTTCACAATGAAGATTAAAACAGTCAAAGAGACAATCTCTTTGACTGTTTTCTATTATGGAAAGAATCCTGATCATAAATATAGAAATGATAGAGGCGTGGTCGATCCATAATTTGAAAATGGGGTTTGATTTTTTATCTGTAGGACATAAATAGAGATAAAACTACCTAACTTTGGAGATAAACTATGAAAAGCATTCGTCCTATATTAATTCCTCGTCAGCTAATATTATTGCTCATTCTTTCAACCGGTTTACTAAATCATGTCATGCTTATCCCAAGTATTATTAAGGCAGCCGGGAGAGACGGCTGGATAAGCATCATTTTGTCCTATCCAATTTTATTTATAGTGACCTTATTAATTTATTACATAGTTAAGAATTCCCCGCCGGAAGGTTTCTATCATTTACTTAATAAAAAGTGGAACAAATGGCTTGTTTTCTTATTTTCACTGCCAATGTGTTTATTTTTGTTATCAAGTGCATATATAACCTTTGTTGACTTAATAATATGGTTAAGTGCATATTTCTTAGCAGATGTTCCATCATTATTAGTGGTCGGAAGCATCTTCATCATTTGCTTCTTAATCAGTTGGTCAGGTATCAAACATATGGCCATCGCGAGTGGGATATTATTACCATTGGTTATGTTATTTGGTTTTTTTATTGCTTTTACAAACACCAATATGAAAGATCCCAGTTTATTATTGCCAATTTTCAGCCACGGATATGAACCAGTCTTAAAAGGAATGATTTATGTATTATCAGGTTTACTTGAATTGTATTTGATTGTATTGATCCAACCTTATAGTGAAGGGAAGATTAAATTTCATCATTTAATCGTTCTTGGGTTAATTTTTATGGGATTGATGTTCGGACCGTTAACCGCTTCCATCATGGAATTTGGGCATGTAGAATCAGCGAATATGAGATATCCAGCCTATGAACAATGGAGGATATTAGCCATTGGGGAATTCATTACCCATTTAGATTTCTTTGCTCTCTATCAGTGGTTATGTGGTGCACTTATCAGAATCAGTTTATTCATGTTTCTGCTGGCCGTATTCTTCACGAAAAAGAAGGATCGTTACCGGATTTCACTAAAAGTAATGGTACCAATATTTCTACTACTGGCCGTATTCATTTTTATAGATGTTGATACGTATTTTTTTTATAAGTTCTTATACATCTATTTTTTTCCTGCAACCGTTGTCCTTTTCATCGTTCAAATTATTACGTCAGCAGTGATACTCCGATTTATTAAGTAAAGGATGTTCAGAATGAAGAAGTCTTCGAAAGAAAAGCGTGTAGTAGAAGAAAAAGAGGACACTTTGAAAGAGTTAAAGCAATTATTCTCAAAGAGTCATGATTTACTTATTCGAGAACATTTTTTTTATGAAAAAGCAATTACTCTGGTATATTTCGAAAGTTTGGTGGATCGGCATTATTTAGATCAATTCATTCTCCCCAGATTAGAAGAAGCGCCTGGCAAATTCTTTTCGAAGAAAATAGAGGGGAACTTCCAGGTTGTTGTCGAAACAGGGAAGGCATTGGATGACCTTTCTGCTGCTTTATTTAATGGATCTATCCTGTTCTTTGTTGAAGAAGAGATTATGTCCATTCATGCTGGGAATTTACCTAAGAGGCAACCAGAAGAGTCATCCCTTGAAACCTCGATCCGCGGCCCTAAGGACGGATTTGTTGAAGATTTGAATACGAATATTTCCTTAATCAGGAGAAGACTTTACACCCCGTCACTTTCAGTTGAAAAATTCAAGGTAGGAACCCGGAGTCATACTGATATTGCCGTCTTATACTTAAGTGACATAATCGATGGGCACATCCTTGATGAGCTATATAGTCGGTTAGAAAAAGTGGATATCGATGTATTGACCAGCAACCATCAGCTGGAATCGATGCTGGATGACAATCCTTACTCCATTTTCACAACTTTTGATTACACCGGTCGACCGGATTTTATTGTTGATTCATTGATTCAGGGAAGATTTGCTCTCATTGTCGATGGATATCCCACGGTTTCCCTTGCACCTATTAATTTGCTTTTACAGACAAAGTCTCCTGAAGATCCAAACATTAACTACGTATACGTTTCATTAGAAAGGATCATCAGAGTCATCGGGATTTTGATCTCAGCCTTTTTACCAGGATTATGGGTGGCATTTTCAGCGTACAATATTGAACAAATCCCCTATCTCCTAGTTGCGACAATTTCTATGTCAAGGTTTGGCTTGCCTCTGTCCGCACCTGTAGAAATGTTTATTGTCCTTTTTTTATTTGAATTCTTTAATGAGGCGGGAGTCAGGCTTCCGAGGGCAATTGGTCAGACGGTTTCTGTGCTCGGGGGACTGATTGTAGGAGATGCCGCTATCCGAGCCGGGTTAACTTCCCCGACCATGCTTGTCATTGGTGCCATTACTTATATATCATCATTTACACTGGTCAATCAATCGTTGAAATATGGAACGACGATATTACGGTTTTTGGTATTGCTCATTAGCACCTTTTTTGGATTATTCGGTGTTGTTATGAGTTTTATTCTGACGGTTCTCTATTTATCAACAAAATCTTCCTTTGGTACTCCATTACTTGGTTCAGTAGCTCCCATTAGTTGGAATGAATCCATTCGGTCATTTTTCCGGCTGCCTATTCAATTCTATAAGAAGCGCACCCCTACAACGAGCCCTAATGATGATACAAGGAAGGGATAGTTCACAATGTTCAACAACATACGTAAGCTCTTCTTAGTTGCTACAGCCCTATTATTAACAGGATGTACCGGGTCAAAAAACATTCAGGACCTTACCTACATCGTCTCGATCGGATTGGACTATAATGAAGAAGACGAGTTATATACAGCATATCTTCAAGGATTGAATTTTGCCAATGTAGCCAAGCAGGAGGGGACTAAGCCGACAGAGCCCGTTCCGACTTATGTCGGTTCTGCTTCCGGTAAAACCCTGAATATGGCTGTAAGAAACCTATATAAAGCAACAAGGCCGTCATTGTTTTTTGGACATACAAAAACGCTCGTCATCTCAAAAAATGTCATAAAGTATAAATACAAAGAAGTACTGGAAGATGTGGGCAGAAATCGATCATTAAGACCCAATCTGCTACTGTATACAACTGACGAGAGCATGGAGGAAATCTTTAAGTTGAATGGTTTATTTCAATATCCTCCCGTTTATACAGTCCTTTTGACAGAAGAAACCGCAGAGGCATTACAAGATGATATTGGTGCAACAAGTTTAATGAATTTTCTGAGGGAATATTATGAACCAATGGGTACAGCGTTCATCCCCAATATCAGTATTGATAAAAAATCCTGGCAAACTGATCAACCATACCCTGTACTTTATCTGAACGGATATAGTCTGTTTCATCAATCACAATTCAAAGGAGACCTTCCTTCTCAACCCTCCATCATCGTTGATTGGTTGCTTACCAAAAAAAATCAAATAGATTATCCTTTATTTATCAATGATGAATTGGTATCTACATTTAAATTATTGACGAAGGAGCCTAAAATAAAATATAAGAAAGAAAAAGGTGATTTTTCCACCTTTTCACTTGAAGTCAGCGTGAAAGCAGAGCTGATTGAAAAATTACGGGACGCCTCATATATAGAAGTGAAAAGTGCGTTGGAAAAGTCTTTAGAAAATGAAATTAGAAAAGTGTATAACATTGGGCTGGACAAACAAGTGGATTTACTGAATGTAGGTGAAAAGTGGTATAGATACCATCCACAGAAGTTTAGGAAGCTGGAAGAACAGCCTTCGTTTTATTTAACAGACAATTCATTAGACGATGTGAAAGTAAAGGTGGATATTACACATTTCAACGCCTACCGTTACGAACACGAAAGCATGGAATAGGATCAGGGCGGAAAAACACCAAAATAAATTGGTGTTTTTCCCATTTTCTCTTTCATTTTCCACCTCATTTGAATACCATGGAAATAGTATGAAATTGAATGGAGGCATCACTGATGAAAATAAGTATCTACATATTATTATTGTTAGTTTCAGCCGTAGTGGCGATTGGCTGGAGCTGGAAGAGGCTGTTGGATTTCAATACCTATAAAAAACCATTCTTAGAAGGAGTCGCACTTCAATTTCTATTTCTCCTCTTTGCATCGGTATGGTGGCTCATAACAGAGGATACTTCAGATGGGGTCATAGGTGTTTTCTATTACTTTCTTGCTTTCCTGACGATCATGGTCGTTCATGGGTTTATGCTGCACTATTTATTTTCCAAGAAAAAAATGGAGGAACGGAAAGAATGAGTGTGATGGGGGTTTAACCAGTTAATTAGTAAATGGATTCCACTATTGGAATGATGCAAAGCTTTCACAAAATAGACAATGAATCTTTCGGGTACTGATTGTTTTTTTATTCCCTTTTTACTAACATAGAATGGGAGAGATAGATAAAGTCGGAGGAGATAAAGATGTCAAAAACCAAAACATTCATTGTGGTGATGACCATCATCGGGATTCTCCTTGCAGGTTGCAGTAATAGTAACTTTCAAGCAGAAACAGATTATGAAGTGAAAGAATTTTCTTATACGAATCAAAATAATCAAGAAGTCGGTTTGACCGATCTGAAAGGACAAGTCTGGATCGCAGATTTCATATTCACTAATTGTGAAACAGTTTGTCCACCTATGACCTTTAATTTAACGAAGCTTCAAGAAAAGCTGAAAGAAGAAGGAGTAGAGGATTACAAAATCGTCTCCTTCAGCGTAGATCCTGAAAATGATACTCCGGAAGCTTTGAAAGAGTATATTTCAAACTTCGAGGCAGATACAAGTAAATGGGAACTACTCACAGGTTATGAATTTGAAGAGGTTAAGGACCTTGCTGAACACTCTTTCCGCTCGATTGTAGCCGATGACCCTAATTCCGATCAGATGATTCATGGTACCAGCTTTTACCTTGTGAATCAAAAAGGTATAGTCGTAAAAACGTATAGTGGCAATAGTGATGTCCCTTATGATGAAATTGTCCAAGATATGAAAACATTGATTAAAGAGGGAGCCAAATAGATTTTATAGGAAGGAGAATCACAGAATATCAGGTGATTCTCCTTTTTTACTTTTGAATTTACATTCCAACATCAGGGTTTAAAGGATTATAATGATAAAAGGGAAGCTTCTATGTCGGGGAATGTTGTCCAGCAAGGTTTGGGCCTAAATGGAAGGATGAAGCAGGATTATGATAAAGTGGAGGGATCGCAACTAAATTAAAGGGTAGCAGGTGAAGGAACATTCGAAACTCAAAAAGTATGATGATGATTGATATAGCCATAACCTTATTTATATTGATATGGGTATTGAAATCCTTTTCAGATGGAGATGTATGGAAGGGAGTCTTGTTCGCCATTTGTTTTGCCATAATGGCCGGCGTCCTATTTTTCCGGTTCAAAAAGAAATGATAGAGAGCAGGTGAGAGGATGGGGAAACAATACTATACGATTGGAATGGCCGGACATATTGATCACGGAAAAACCACTCTCACAAAGGCCCTAACTTCTGTCGATACGGATCGATTAAAGGAGGAAAAGGAGCGCAACATCTCGATTGAACCCGGGTTTGCCCCCTTCTATCATGAAGAAGATATGGAGATTTCTGTAGTGGATGTTCCCGGTCATGAGCGGTTTATTCGCCAGATGATAGCGGGTGTTGCCGGGATCGATCTCGTGGTACTAGTGGTAGCGGCAGACGAAGGAGTCATGCCGCAAACGAAAGAACACCTTGATATCCTGTCGTTACTGGGAATTACTCACGGCATAGTCGTGTTGACGAAAATTTCCAAAGTTGATGAAGAACTAAGGGATATGGCTCTTGAAGAAGTGATGGATGAGTTGAAGGGAACCGTATTCGAAAGGGCCCCTGTCTTATTGGCAGATAGTCTTTCAGGAGAAGGTGTCGAAGAGTTAAAACAGAAAATCATTACCACATTAAAAGGCCTGGTTTCAAGAAGTGTCAGGGGCGATTTTAGATTACCGATTGATCAAGTTTTTACTGTAAAAGGTCAAGGGACAGTGGTTAGAGGGACTGTATTTGAAGGAACCTTGGACACCGGAGAGGAAATGATCATATTCCCCCAAGGGATACTTACGAAAGCGAAACAAATACAAGCTCATCGTAGGAAAGAAAGTCATGCTTTTGCCGGTCAACGGGCAGCGATAAACCTTTCCGGGGTGGATTACAAAGAATTGAAAAGAGGAAATGTACTCGTCACATCCCCACATTTTACCGTGACCAACACGATTGATGTGTGTCTTGAAATATTACATGCAGTAAAGCATCCTATAAAACAAAGAATGCCGGTTATGGTCTATTCAGGAACTTCCGAAGTGATGGGGAAGCTTGTATTTTTTGATCGAAATAAAGTGGAGTCGGAAACCGAGCCTATTTTATGTCAGATCCGGCTTGATGAATCGATAGTTGCTAAAAGAGGTGATCGTTTTATACTAAGAAGACCCTCTCCAATGGAAACCATCGGAGGAGGCTGGATTATTCAGCCAAATGGAGGTAGATACAAGTTTGGGCAGGAAACGATAACCTTTCTTCAATCTGAACGGCATGGTTCGCCTCAGGAAAGAGTTCTAAGGCTTCTGGAACAATACAAATGTGTGGATGAAGACTTCATCTTACGAGAAGCCTCTTTAACACACAGGGAACTGCATGATATGCTACAGGGTGATGATCAGTGGATTGTACTTTCACAATCCAAAGTTTCACATTTAAAAATAGTGAAAGAATGCGTGGAATTGATTGAACAGATTCTCCGAGGGTTCCATGAGGAGTTTCCTTTATTAAAAGGGGTTAACAGTGGTGAGTTGAAGCAATCTTTAAAGGAGTATACAGGAGATTTAGTGGATTATGCGATTGAGCAGAAACATTGGAAACGAAATAGTGGCTTTCTTTGTTTAGATGGGTTCATCCCTCACTTACCTCCTCAATGGGAGAAACGATGCAGTCAGCTCATTGTCTTATTAGAGGCTGATGGAACACAAGTAAAAGACATAGATGAGTATTTTCAACAAGTAGGTATTCCTCAAAAATGGCAGTCTGATTTTTATCACTTTTTCATCCAGGAAAAGAAAATCGTGCCATTGGATGATAAAAAAGCCTATTCCTATCAAGTTTTTATGAAAGCCGTTGGAGACTTAAATGAAAATACCGGCGAAACATTTGATATAGCAGAAGCCAAAGAGATTCTGGGATTATCCAGAAAATACATGATCCCGTTTTTAGAAAAGCTGGATAAAGATGGTCTGACTTTGAGGATCCAGGGGCTTCGTAAGTGGATTAGAACAAGTGCAAAAGGATGAGGGGGGTAGCTTTAGCTATTCGTGGAGAAGGAGAGACGGGTTTACATGTAGAAAAATTAAGGTATAAAGGGTTAGGTGAATATGTTGACCCGATCGATTTTTATATGTAGCCAGCCAATAATGACCTTTCCTGACAATTGAAATTATTCTACTTGGAATGGTATCGAAAAAAGGCTGTAGAAGTGACATTTCCCACCTTGTCATAATGCTTCTCTTTCAAACATATATCATCGTAAATAAACTAAATCAGTGTTTGTAGCTTAAAGGAAAGTAGGAAACGGAATCATGAAAGAATTATGGAGCGCATTTGGTTGGGTTCTTCCAATAATAATAGTTGTGACGATCTCCCTTATCTTTGCGGTCTCCTTTTGGAAAAAAAGAAATGGGAAGGGTAGATGGATGAACCTACTGCCTGTACTATTTACGTGCATAACGATTGGAGGCATATGTTTAATCACTCTGACTCCATTGACAGGTGGAAATGTGTCAGAGGGATCGGTGAATTTCGACCCGTTTTCTAATCTTAAGTTGAATTTAATTTACCGAAATCATTTAGATGTACCCATCAGAAACCTTCTGGCCAATATATTATTGTTTATTCCATTAACCTTTTTTATAGCTTGGTGGATGAGACATTCGAAACAACTTATACTGATGGTCACGTTTATTGGGGCACTATTTTCCTTCGGTATAGAATGTGCCCAATATTATTTACCATTAGGAAGAGCGACGGATATTGATGATTGGATTATGAATACGCTAGGTTCATTTATAGGTGGCCTCCTGTTTGTGAGCGCACGTTTTATCTATAATATGTTGAAAATCAATAAGAAAATAAACTGAGAGTATTAACGATTTCGTTAATGCTCTTTTTTTGTCAAAAATCAACGCACAATTGCTTAAGCAGCCTGATAATTCTGTAGATAACCTTTGGAACCATATAAACTTTCAAAGGAGATGCATAGTCTCTTCCCTTAAACAAAAGCTAATACTACATAAAAAGGAGGTGAGTTCCCTTGCTGAAAAAAGGATTTAAATTGATCCTGATAACGGCTGCATGCATCGTGATTTTATTCCTCATCATGCACTGGGATGTAAAACAAGGTGTGAAAAACTATGCGAGAACTCACCCAATGACGGAAACACTTCCTCATAAAGCTGCAATCAACGTCTACAATACAGGGAATGACTTATATAAAAAAATGTTTGCGGATATTAAAACAGCAGATGAGTCTGTTTGGATTCATTTTTTCATTATCAGGGACGATCAGATTTCCAACGAGTTTTTTGATTTGTTGATTGAAAAGGCCAAGGCAGGTGTAGATGTTCGTCTATCTGTCGACTACCTGGGTTCAGATATTAAAAAGGAAAGTATAAAGAGGATGGAAGAAGGAGGGGTGAAGTTTGTAAAAAGCAGGCCTCTATCCCTAAAGAACATCTTCTATTCCCTTCATCATCGGAATCATCGCAGGCTCGTTTCCATTGATCAAAGAATTGCCTATATTGGAGGATTCAATATGGGGGATGAATATTTAGGCAAAGACCCGAAGCTAGGTTACTGGAGGGACTATCACTTACGGTTGGAGGGTGAGGCAGGGATTGAGGTTGCACAGCAGTTTAAAAGGGACTGGGTCGAGGATGGAGCTGAGAGTATGGAGAGCGTGCCTCCTACTCTTACTTTAAGTGAAAATGAAAAGAACAGCGTACATTTCTTGTTTTCGACAGGCGACAGTATCGTAGATAAGACAGTAAATTGGATTAACAGTTCGGAAGAGAGCATCACAATTACAACGCCATACTTTTTACCAAATGGGAAACTAATATCAGCTTTAAAGAAAGCAGTGAAGCGCGGGGTGAAAGTGAAGATTCTCGTCCCGGACAATACCGATGCATGGTTTACGAAGCCGCCAAGTTACAGAATAGAGAAAACTTTGTTAGAGAGCGGAGTGGATCTCTATTTATACGAAAAAGGATTTTTCCACGGGAAAGTGCTGATCATCGATCATAAATGGGCTGATATAGGTACAGCCAATTGGGATCCCCGAAGCTTCTACTTAAATGATGAGAGCAACTGCATCATTCGCGATGCCAAAGTTGCAGGAGAATTAGAATCACTCATCCAGAATGACATTAATGATAGTAAGAAGCTGACCATGAAGGCCTTTAATGAACTTCCTGCCTGGGAAAAAGCGCTTCGTAAAACGCCTGATTGGATATATTATTATTTCTGAGAATAAATATTTTTATTGAATAAGAAAATATGGTAAAGTGATTTCATATCTTAATAAGAATACACCTTACCGAAGAAAGGGATTGTCCATGAGCGAGCTCTTGTTTGTATCTTTGTTTATTCTTTCGTTATTGGCTTTTAAGTTTTTTAACGTGTTAAAGAAGAAGCATGTATCAAAGTCTCACAAGTCTGTAGCAGTCAGTATCGTGATCTTTTCTGTTATCGGCATGATGTTGACGGTCCTCTTTTATCTTCCAAATGCATCTTAAAGAAAGCAACGTCCATATCCTTATTTAAGGATTAAACACACGAGAGAAGCGTTCTTGTGTGTTTTTTTGTTAATAAAAGAATTGGTGGTCAACAATGGACAGTTAAACTCAGGATAAAGTTGTAACGTTGTTCATCTTCTTCCTAATAAACGTGCCACTTTCTTTCGGCTGTGAATTTGATATGATAAGAGAAGACTTTTTGGATGTAAGGAAGATAGTGACTTAAGCATAAATAGTCGAACATAAATGTACGAAAGGCAATAAAGGAGAATATAGATGAAAGCTGCAATGATTTTTGACATGGATGGAACGTTATTTCAAACGAATCGTATTCTTGAAGCTTCACTTCATGATACCTTTCAACTACTAAGGGATGAAGGAATGTGGAAAGGGGATACACCTCTTGAAGTATATAGAGAAATTATGGGTGTACCTCTTTCTGTTGTGTGGAAAACACTTTTACCACATCATCCCATACATATACATGGTAAAGTGAATGAAGTGTTTCAAGAAAAGTTGATTGAAAATATCCAGAAAGGAAAGGGAGCTCTCTATCCACATTCGGAGGAAATATTAACTTATTTAACAGGGAGAGGGTTTCCGGTCTTTGTGGCAAGCAACGGATATCCTCATTATTTAAAGGCGATCGTGGAGTACTTTCGTTTGAACCAATGGATTTTAGACTGCTACAGCATTCAGGAAATACAATCAGATGACAAAGGGGAATTGATTCGAAAAATCAAAGAGGATCACAATCTTACACATGGGATTGTAATTGGAGATAGATTGTCTGACTTCAAAGGGGCAGAGTTAAATCACTTTCTTTCGATAGGTTGTGCCTTTGATTTTTCTCAGGAAAAAGAATTACGTGAAGCGGATATTGTGGTTGAAGATCTCTTGGAGGTTAAAAAGTATCTAGAAGAAATGAAATGAAAGAGGGATTAGAGTGGAGAATGAACAATTAGCCGTCTTTGATGAACACGGTAATAGGCTTGGAGTAGCCAGTCGTTCTGAGGTGCATCTAAAGGGATATTGGCATGAAACTTTTCATTGCTGGCTTGCGCATTATGATAAGAGTAGTAGGGAGGCCTATATTTATTTCCAACTGAGAAGTGATAAGAAAAAGGATTTTCCCGGCTTACTTGATATTACCGCAGCTGGACATATTTTATCGGAGGAGAAGGTTGAGGATGGTATAAGGGAAGTTCATGAAGAGCTTGGGCTTCTTATTACGATAGATAAACTGCAATCATTGGGAATTGTAAAAGGAGAGTTAATTCAAGGGGATATGTTCGACCGGGAACTAACTCACGTATTCTTGTATTCCAAGCCGGTTGCATATGACGAATTTCAACTTCAGTCAGAAGAATTGTCCGGTATTTACCGTTCGACTCTTGAAGATTTTAAAGCACTAGTTGAACAAACCAAAGCGGACATCGACGTGGAAGGATTTCTTGTAAATGAGAAAGGAAAAAAGGACTTCGTTAAGCGAAGGGTGAGTTACCATCACTTTGTTCCACATGAAAGGTCCTATCTTCTTGACATTATTTCGCGCATATCGGCTCATCTTTAGAAATTAATCCGTACTTCCCATAGTCAGTATGGATAATAAAGGCTATTATAGTAATCTAGTACAAGCATATTGTGATAAGAGAGTAGGAGGACACACTTGAACGGCACAGCACATATGGCAATAGGAGCAGCAACAGGATTTATAGTGGCCAACTCATTTGGGTCTGGTCCGGATACAACCGCAGCCCTCGTTGCAATAGGCGGGGTATCCGGACTCATGCCTGATATGGATATTGACGGAAAGCTTAGTAACAGGGTTACTCTTTCATCGAAAATGATCAGGTCAGTGGCACAAATCATTGGTTTTTTAATGATGGTATACAGCTATCTTGAAGGTATAGGGAAAGAACGGTGGCTTGGGATTGGTTATGGAGCCGGAATGATGATTATCTCAAGTTTCATCACACAGAGAAGGATGCTGATGATCACCGGGGGCGGCGTAACGGCATGCGGTTGGCAACTGAATGAAACGTGGTTACTTTTATTGGGGATATATATTATCATCGCTTCATTTGTTCCACATCGGAGTTACACCCACTCTGTCCTTGGAATCATCTATTATGGAGTGATTGCCCATTATCTGGAGTCTTCCTTAATGATGGATGGAGTATTCGAAGCTTGTGTAATCGGATATGCCAGTCACCTGATCGCAGATATGAAATTTCTCCCTTTTAATAAAAGAGGCATAAAGCTTTTTCTTCCCCTCTCCTCGAAAGAAATATAATCCTATGCAAACACCTATTGACCATTATTTTCCGATGCATTAAAATAATGGAAACAAGTAAATACTTGAAACGGCAATGATAAAGAAGAGTAGGCGAACGAAACACTTCAGAGAGCTGATGGTTGGTGCAAATCAGTGTGGGAAGGTCGTTGAATGGGCTTTTGAGCTACCAGGCTGAAAACAGTAGGTTATGGCGGATGGTCTCACCGGTAAAAGAGACAGTGTATTGAAGTCTGAACTTCTGTACATGAAAAGCGCGTTTACGGTAGGTAAGCGAATGAAGGTGGCACCACGGGTTTCTCGTCCTTTTTTAAGGATGAGAAGCCCTTTTTGTGTTCTTTCATGATTTAGGGAGGGGATAATGATGAAAAAACAAGTTCTGACGGGTATCAAACCAACAGGGCGTATTCATTTAGGGAATTATATCGGTGCGATTAAACCTGCATTACGATTGGCGGAAAATGTATCTTACAACACAGCTTATTTTGTTGCGGATTATCATGGTTTAACGAAGGTACATGATCAGCATGAAATGAAAGAACTGTCCTATGGAGTGACAGCAGCCTGGTTAGCCTTAGGGTTGAATCCTGATCGAGCGATCTTCTACCGTCAATCCGATGTACCTGAAATCTTTGAATTGAGCTGGATTCTCGCTTGCTTTGCACCGAAAGGAATAATGAACCGAGCGCATGCGTATAAATCAATGGTCGAAGATAATCAAAACAGCGGCAGAGAAGCAGATGCAGGGGTCAACATGGGCTTATTCACCTACCCGATATTGATGGCCGCGGATATCCTTCTATTTCAAACGGAACTGGTTCCTGTTGGAAAAGACCAAATTCAGCATGTTGAAATAGCCAGGGACCTGGCAGAAAACTTTAATAAGCAATATGGCGAAACATTTGTTCTTCCCGAGTATATCATACAGGAAGAAACATCTGTTCTACCGGGACTAGATGGAAGGAAAATGAGTAAAAGCTATAACAATACGATTCCTTTATTTGAAGAACCGAAAAAACTGCAAAAACTAATAAATAAAATCAAAACAGATTCCTCAACCCCCGAAGAGCCTAAGGATACTGAATCGTCCGTCATATTTTCGCTCTACAAAGAATTCGCAACATCCGATCAAGTTGAAGAAATGAGAGGGAGATTTCAAGGAGGAATAGGCTGGGGAGAAGCGAAAAAAGAACTCTTTGGAGTCATGAATTCATTCATTGAAGAACCGCGATCCAAATATAAAGAACTGATGGCAAATCCCCATTTGCTGGATTCCATACTGCAAATGGGTGCAATAAAAGCGCGGGAAAAAACGATCCCATTCATGAAAGAGATTAAAAGGAAAATAGGAATTTAAGATTGATTGAAATATAACATCGTGAGGGATTGGTTTTTCAGATAATTCATAATTCTTATTGACTTTTCTTCTCCTTTGTTATAAGTTATGGGAAAGTTATTTTTCACAAATTCATATTGTTTCTTATCAAGAGAGGTAGAGGGACTGGCCCGAAGACACCTCAGCAACCAGCCGCAAGATTCAGGTATGGTGCTAATTCCAGCAAGTTGATGTCAACTTGGACGATAAGAGGGAGAACGAACGTACAAAACCTTCTTATTTTCATAAGAAGGTTTTTTTGTTTTTTCCCTTTTCGTTTTCAGGGACAGAAAAGGAGAGAAGAATGTTGAAAAAACATATTGATACTTTGCTTGTCCAGGCAGGGAACCGGAAAGATCCTGCAACGGGTGCTGTGAGCCTGCCCATTCATTTATCGACTGCTTATGAACATAAGGGGATTGGCCAATCGACAGGCTATGATTACACGAGAACAGGAAATCCAACACGCGGCACCTTAGAGGAAGCTCTTACTCTATTAGAGGAGGGGCATAGGGGATTTGCCTTCAGTTCGGGAATGGCAGCGATTCAGGCAATCCTTGGCTTATTCTCGACTGGGGATGAATTGATCGTATCGAAAGACCTTTACGGGGGAAGCTACCGTTTATTCGTTCAGTATGAAGCACAATACGGGATCAAATTTCATTTTGTTGATACAAGTGATGCAGGCTCTATAGAAGAACAAACTTCAAACAGAACAAAAGCCATATTCCTTGAAACGCCAACCAATCCATTGATGAATGAAGCAAATATATCTGAGGTTGCCGGTATTGCAAAGCATAATGGATTGCTTTTAATTGTTGATAATACTTTCTATACACCTGTGCTGCAAAAACCTCTCACTGAGGGAGCAGACATTGTCATTCACAGTGCGACGAAATACTTAGGGGGTCATAATGACGTGCTGGCCGGAGTTGTGGTCGTAAACTCAGAGGAGTTGGCGGAGAAAATCTACACCATTCAAAATTCGATCGGCGCGGTTCTCGCACCTTTTGATTGCTGGCTCTTATTAAGAGGGATGAAAACCCTTAGTCTCAGAATGGCTCAGCATGAAAAAAACGCAAGAAAACTAGCCGACTATCTTGAGGGGCATGAATGTGTAACGGACGTTTTGTATCCGGGGAAAGGCGGCATGCTCTCTTTTCGCATCGCAAAGGAAGAATGGGTGGCACCCTTTCTCCGCCACTTAAAAGTTATTACGTTTGCTGAGAGTTTAGGGGGGGTTGAGAGCTTCATCACCTATCCCGCAACCCAGACACATGCAGACATTCCTGAAGAAGAACGAAAAAGGCTTGGTATCTGCAACAGACTCCTGCGGTTTTCTGTAGGAATCGAATTTATTGATGACCTGATAGCAGACTTGGAGAATGTTTTTCATCAATTGGAAAAAGAGGTGCTTACGTATGAGTAAAAAACCATTTTCACTACAGACGTCACTCATTCATTCTCACGGATTTGATGAAGAAACAGGAGCGGTCTCTACTCCGATTCATCATGCAACAACTTTTCATCAACAGGATTTCGACCAGTATGGAACATATGACTACAGCCGATCGGGAAATCCAACGAGGGAAACCGTCGAGGAAACGATAGCTGAGCTCGAAGGAGGGGTAAGGGGATTTGCCTTTTCATCCGGAATGGCGGCAATCTCAACAAGTTTTCTATTATTATCGAGCGGGGATCACGTTCTCGTATCAGAAGAGGTATATGGTGGGACCTACAGGATGATCACGGAAGTCCTCACTAAGTTTGATATAGAATACTCCTTCGTGAACATGAAGGACCTGCATGAAGTGGCTTGTTCAATCAAGCACAATACAAAAGTGATCTATATGGAGACACCATCGAATCCGCTGCTGAACATCACGGATATTGAGGGAGTCGTTAAGCTTGCCAAGGCAAATGGATGTTTAACGTTCCTTGATAATACATTCATGACTCCCCTGCTGCAAAGACCGATCAGTCTGGGTGTAGATGTTGTCCTCCACAGTGCCACGAAGTTTCTTGCCGGCCATAGTGATGTCTTAGCGGGGCTTGCGGTAACAGGGAATGAAGAGATTGCTGGGAAACTTGCTTTCCTGCAGAATTCGTTTGGTGCGGTCCTCGGGGTCCAGGATTGCTGGCTGCTCTTAAGAGGAATGAAGACACTGCACGTAAGGTTGAAAGAGTCTTCTGAATCGGCATATAAGATTGCAAGCTTCCTAGAAAAGAGAAAGGAAGTTGAAGAAGTGTACTACCCGGGCTTGAGCTATCACCCCGGTCGTGAAATTCAAGTTCGCCAGGCAGAGGGGCCAGGTGCGGTTCTTTCCTTCCGATTGAAAGGAGAAGAGGAAGTGAAGCAACTTATACAACATGTAAACATTCCCGTATTCGCCGTAAGTCTTGGGGCAGTGGAATCCATTTTATCCTATCCTTCAAGAATGTCACATGCTTCCATGCCAAAAGAGGAAAGGGAAAGAAGAGGTATTACAGATGGTTTATTGCGATTATCAGTAGGACTTGAAAACGTGGATGAATTAATTAATGATCTTAAAAACGGTTTAGATAGTATTCAAAAGATCAATAGAAACAACGTGATAAATCTATAAAAAAGGAGGGAACGTCATGAAGCCGTTGCTGGAAGCACTGAAAGAGAGAATATTGATTGCTGATGGGGCGATCGGAACACTTTTGTATTCATATGGAGTGGACAGATGCTTTGAAGAATTGAATTTATCCCACCCCAATGAAGTGTTGAAGGTCCATAAAGAGTATATTGATGCAGGAGCAGATATCATTCAGACCAATACGTATGGAGCCAACTATCAAAAGCTTTCCAGATACGGATTGGAGGATTCGGTAAAGGAAATAAATACAGCTGCCGTTCGTCTGGCAAGAAAAGCAGCAGGTGACAACACCTATATCCTGGGTACCATCGGGGGAATCAGGGCGATCAAACAAAATGTGTCGCTGGAAGAAATCAAGAGAAGCTTCCGAGAACAGCTATACTGTTTATTATTAGAGGGTGTAGACGGCATTTTACTTGAAACCTATTACGATTTTGAGGAATTGACCACTGTGTTAAACATTTTAAAGCGTGAAGCGGACATTCCTGTCATTGCTCAAGTTTCCCTTCATGAAACCGGAGTTCTTCAAAATGGAATGGAAATAAGAGATGCCCTTCAACAATTAGAATTACTGGGAGCGGATGTTGTCGGCATTAATTGTCGCATGGGGCCATTTCATATGGTGAATTCCTTAGAGGAAGTTCCATTACCTAAAAGGGCGTTTCTATCCGTCTATCCCAATGCCAGTCTGCCAAACTATGAAGAAGGCAGATTCTATTACTCTGCTGAGCCTGATTACTTTGGGGACATAAGCAACGAATTGCGATTGCAAGGTGCAAGAATCATTGGTGGCTGTTGTGGAACCACACCTGATCACATTCGTTCTGTAGCTGCAAGGTTAAAAAGCCGGGAGCCCGTGAAAGAAAAAGTGGTGAAAAAGAAAAAGGTTGTTCAGTTATCATCACCTTCTGTCAGGGGAAACTTGCTGCATGAGCAGGTAAGAGAAAAGAAAACGATCATTGTTGAACTAGATCCACCTAAGCATCTCGACACGAAGCTTTTCTTCCAAGGGGCTGAGGCATTAAAGGAAGCTGGAATTGATGCACTTACGCTTGCTGACAATCCGTTAGCGTCGCCTCGGATAAGTAATGACGCCATTGGGAGTATGGTCAGATCCAAGTTTGACCTTACACCTCTGGTTCACATCACTTGTCGGGATCGAAACCTGATTGGACTTCAGTCCCATTTAATGGGCTTACACACGTTAGGGATACACAATATATTAGCAATAACGGGTGACCCGGCCAAGATCGGAGATTTTCCAGGGGCAGCATCCGTGTATGATTTATCTTCCCTTGAACTCATTGAATTGATCAAACAGAACAATGAGGGGATATCCTTTTCAGGTAAATCACTCCGGGAAAGGACTCAGTTTTCAGTAGGTGCAGCTTTCAATCCGAATTTCCGTCATTTAGACGCCTCCGTTAAGAGGCTTGAAAAGAAAAAGAAAGCAGGTGCTGACTATTTCATTTCTCAACCGATCTTTGGGAAAGAGCAACTGATTCAAGTACATGAAGCTACAAAGCATTTAGATGTTCCGATCTTTATAGGGATCATGCCGTTGATCAGCTCAAGAAATGCAGAGTTTCTACATCATGAAGTACCTGGAATCAACGTTCCAGAAGAAACAAGACAAAGAATGAAGGAAGCAGGAAGTGATCCCGTCATTACAAGAGCAATTGGCATGGAGATAGCCAAAGACTTACTTGATACTGCAATAGATCTGTTTAATGGGATTTACCTTATCACACCTTTTGTACGTTATGATATGAGCATTGAATTGATTCAACATATACAAGAGAAAACAAAACCGGAAAGAGAGGTTCCCTATGGCCATCACTTTGTTTGAAAAGCAGCTTAGGAAAAAAATACTCGTACTCGATGGAGCAATGGGAACGATGCTTCAACAAGCGAATTTATCCTCGGAGGATTTTGGTGGAGAAGAGCTTGAAGGATGTAATGAAAATCTGGTTTTAACGGTGCCAGAGGTGATCTATCAAATCCATCTTGAATATTTGAAAGCGGGGGCCGATGTGATTGAAACGAATACGTTTGGTGCAACTCCCATTGTACTGGACGAATATGATTTAGGCTCTAAAGCATATGAAATTAATAAAGTAGCAGCTGAAATCGCCAAAAAAGCTGCAGGAGATATCTCAACCTCCGAGTGGCCCAGGTTTGTTGCAGGATCTCTAGGCCCCACTACCAAAACCCTATCCGTAACAGGAGGGATAAGCTTCGATGAGTTAGTAGACAACTATCGTGTTCAAGCAGAAGGACTTCTCGATGGAGGAGTCGATGTACTGCTGCTCGAAACGAGTCAGGATGCTTTAAATGTAAAAGCAGCAAACCTCGGAATTCGATCTGCCTTTGAATCCAGAAGAAAAGAGATCCCGATTTTGTTATCCGGAACCATTGAACCGATGGGCACTACACTCGCGGGGCAGACGATCGAAGCATTTTATTTATCCCTAGAACATTTAAACCCTTTGGTCGTTGGTCTAAACTGCGCAACCGGACCTGAATTTATGCGCGATCATATTCGCTCCTTATCAAATCTGGCCACTACCTATGTCAGCTGTTATCCCAATGCAGGGCTTCCGGATGAAGAGGGGAATTACAATGAAACCGCTGATTCACTAAGTGTAAAGATGAAAGGTTTTGCTGAGAAAGGCTGGTTGAATCTCGTTGGAGGGTGCTGTGGAACAACACCGGAGCATATTCGTGCCCTTTCAGATGTGGTGAAGGGATTGCCTCCTCGTAAACCCAACGAGTCTCACCCTCATGCAGTGTCGGGAATTGAAGCTTTCGTCTATGAGGATGCAGACAGAAGACCGATCCTGGTAGGAGAACGGACGAATGTCATCGGTTCACGTAAATTTAAACGATTGATTGCAGAGAATAAAATAGAAGAAGCGTCAGAGATTGCGAGAGCACAAGTGAAAAATGGAGCTCAGGTGATCGATATCTGCCTTGCAGATCCCGATCGAGAAGAAGTAGACGATATGAATGTATTTATCCAGGAAGTGGTGAAAAAAGTAAAAGTTCCACTTGTCATTGATTCAACGGATGAGAAAGTGCTTGAGACCGCCTTGAAATATTCTCAAGGGAAAGTAATCATAAACTCGATTAATCTCGAAGACGGAGAAGAGCGGTTTGAGAAGATAACAAAGCTTATGAAGGAATACGGAGCGGCGGTTGTCGTAGGAACGATTGATGAAAAAGGAATGGGAGTGTCTGTAGAGCGTAAGGTAGAAATTGCCATCCGCTCACATAAACTGTTAACAGAGAAATATGGGGTAGCTTCAGAAGACATCATCTTTGACCCTCTCGTTTTTCCAGTGGGAACAGGGGATCAGCAATACATTGGATCAGCCAATGCCACCGTCGAAGGGATAAGACAGATTAAGGAGGCCTTACCTGAATGCCCTCATATCTTAGGGGTTAGTAACGTTTCTTTTGGACTGCCTCCTGTTGGGAGGGAAGTGCTGAATGCGGTATATCTTTACCACTGTACCAAAGCGGGACTGGATTATGCCATAGTCAATACGGAAAAACTAGAGCGCTTTGCCTCTATCCCTGTAGAAGAAGTTAGGATGGCTGAGAAGCTCCTATTTGAGACGACGGATGAAACACTGGCTGTATTTACTGCATTTTATAGAGGGAAAAAGAAAGAAGTTAAGGTTCCTGTAAACACAATGACCTTAGAAGAACGACTGGCTCATTATGTAGTGGAAGGAACGAAGGAAGGCCTTATTGATGACTTGAATTCAGCCCTTCAACAATATGATGCTCCTCTTGATATCATCAATGGTCCCCTTATGGCCGGAATGAGTGAAGTCGGGAGGTTATTTAATGATAACCAGCTGATTGTAGCGGAGGTATTACAGAGTGCCGAAGTCATGAAAGCATCCGTTGCTCATTTAGAACCGCATATGGAACAAACGGAAAGTTCATCTGCAAAGGGCAAAGTGATCTTAGCTACGGTTAAGGGGGATGTTCATGACATCGGTAAGAATCTCGTTGATATTATCCTGAGTAATAATGGATATGATGTGATTGACTTAGGCATTAAAGTAACACCTCAGGAACTTATCAAAGTCATACGGGAAGAAAAGCCCGACATCGTAGGTTTATCCGGGCTCCTTGTAAAGTCGGCTCAACAAATGGTCATTACGGCTCAAGATTTAAAGCAGTCTGATATTTCAGTTCCTCTTGTAGTGGGAGGTGCGGCTCTAACACGAAAATTCACTACAAACAAAATTGGCCGGGAATACGATGGGCTGGTTCTTTATGCCAAGGATGCAATGGATGGACTTGGCATCATGAATGGGATTCAACATGAAGAAACAAGGCTGAAGCTGGAGGAAGAAAGTCGTGAAAAGCTAAGCAAGCTTGTTTTGATTGAAGAAACATCAGATCGGGATAGATCGTCAGTTGCAGTCAAAGTACGTTCCACCGTATCAAAAGATGTTAAGGTTCATGTCCCGTCAGACTTGATTCCTCATACCATAAAAGAATTTTCACTTGATCAAATCCATCCCTATATTAATCAGCAAATGCTTCTGGGGCATCATTTAGGCATCAAGGGGAAAATATCCAGGTTACTGGAAGAAAAAGATGAACGAACGGTGGGCTTGAAAGCCGTAACTGATGAATTGTTCCAAAAAGCAAAAAGGGAAGGGATGATTCAGGCATCTGCAAAATATCAATTCTTTCCTGCTCAATCAGATGGAGATGATGTTGTTATTTATCACCCGGATGATTCTTCCACAGAAATAGAACGATTTCACTTTCCAAGACAAGCAGGAAATCAGCATTTGTGTTTAGCCGATTATTTGCGGCCGGTTGAAAGTGGAGAAATGGATTATGTCGGTTTCTTTGCGGTGACGGCCGGTGTGAAAATCAGGCAGTGGGCAAGTGAGATGAAGGAAGAAGGCAGGTTCCTTGAAAGTCACGCCCTGCAGGCTCTTGCCTTAGAAACAGCAGAAGGACTGGCTGAAAGGGTCCATGAGATGATGAGAAGCAGGTGGGGATTCCCTGATCCCGTTGATTTTACGATGCAGGACCGGTTCCGGACCCATTATCAAGGACAGCGTTTTTCATTCGGGTATCCCGCCTGTCCCGAACTTGAGGATCAAAAGAAACTGTTTAAGCTTATCCGACCTGAAACAATCGGAATCCAATTAACGGACGGATGTATGATGGAACCTGAAGCATCGGTAACAGCGATGGTCTTCGCTCATCCGGAAGCAAGGTATTTTAATGTATTATAAAATTCATATTAAAAAGGCAACTTCCAGAGTGGAGTTGCCTTTTTTACTTATGGCGATAAGTTCAAAAGTCTATTCTTATTAAGCTGTTCGTAAGATCGGCAAGGATCCACTGTTTCAAAATAAAAATGGATTTTTTGGAAATGAAAGAACTTAAAGTTAAAGGTTAGGGGATGAAGTGAAATCGGCTTGTAGAGTAATAAAGGGGAAACACAGAGTTAAAAAGAGTGATCTTCTGTTTTAACACTTTGATTACTAAACTTTGTTTCGAGTATTTCCAGTATTCTTTCTTCTGAGAATCCTGTAATCATCGTCAGATTGACTAAACTGGGCTTAAGTCCTATTGTTTCACAGAAATGATAGGCACTTTGGATAGCAAGTGATTCAATACACCTTCTTGTCAGATTGTTTTTCATTCTCTCATCAGCTCCCAACTATTTTGACATATGACTAAGTAGTAGGATTACGACATCATATTAAGATTTGTGGTTGGTTTCTAGTAGGAGATACGTATTCATCGAAATAGTATATCGAGACATACCCTTGCTTTCTGTTTCTCAGTTAATCCTCATTATACACTTTATATTGTGAATTGTAGAGCTATTTTACAAAATAATGTAATGATTTAGAATTTACTTATGATTAATCCGTTTTTTATATGTAATGCAAAGGCAAAAAAATAGTTGTATACAAAGAAGCGGAATGAATTTAGAAGAATGAGAATGCTCATAGATATGAGTGTCTGAATGGAAATTTTGTATGAATATGATATATAATGATGGATGGTGTAAGAAGATGTCGGAATTTCAGAAAAGCGATCGACTTGAACCTGAATGAAGGGCCGATTCTTTAATGGTGAAAGAACACATGAAAAAGAGTATGATTTCCCAACTACTCATTGCGTCAGACAGGGAAGAAGAAATTGATATAAATATGTTCGATTATCATAGGAGGAATCATACATGCATAGAAATCAGGAATTACATACTTTTTTGTTGAGTAAGGCTCGTCAATTAACGGAAGATTGGTATAACTCCTTGGACAAAAGAACAACAAAGGGTGTTTATTCTTCCACAGATCCCAAGGTGATAGAAACTTTAAAAAATCAAAACTTCGAGTTTCACGGAATTCTTTGCAATGTATTTGCTGAGGACAAAGAAACGTTTAACAAGATTATTGATGAATGGGTCTTAACAATTGCAAAGGATAAAGAACATTTAGAGACTCCAAATCACTATATCCTTAAGGAATTCATGAGAGTAAGGGATCAATACCTGGGATTCTTGAAAGAATATGCCGAAACTCACATGGAAGAAAACATATTCGAACAATTTAGCCTTTGGAATTCAGTGATTATTGAGGCATTTGATCGGGTTATGTTACGTTTTGTTGAGCTGCAAACAGAAGTTGTGGAGCAGCAGATCCAATCTCAGCAGGAAGTGATCAATGAATTAAGTTCACCAGTCATATCATTGAACGCACATACAGCACTATTGCCACTTGTGGGTAATATCGATCCAACCCGGGCTGAATTAATTTTAGAGAATGCTTTGGAACAATGTGTCAATAAGGAAGTTTCTCAATTGTTCATTGACTTATCTGGTGTCGTGTTGATTGATACGATGGTAGCTCATCAAATCTTTCAGTTGATTGATGCACTCCAGTTAATCGGTGTTAAACCGATCCTATCTGGATTACGTCCAGAGATAGCACAAACTGCAGTTCAGCTTGGATTGGATTTTGAAAACCTTACGATTACCTCCACCCTGTCACAGGCTTTGACCATCAAGAATAATGAAGTCGTATAATTGAACTAAATCAAAAGCATTCGTACACGGTGTACGGATGCTTTTTTTGGTGCATTCGGTTCAAATTTCGCTTCCATGCTCCTTTTGTATTGTTAAAAAGCAACAATATTTACGAAAATCAGACTTATAGAAACAGCATTCACGTTAAAAAAAATAATCGAAAAATCAAAAGTAACACTTCGAAATAAAATATCTTGAATTAAAGATAATTTTCATGTATGATTTAGATAGAAAGTAAGCAAGAAAATCACAAAGGAGTGAATCTGCTATGAACTTGAAACCACTTAAAGGGCAGCATCACGTTTCTGCCATTACAGCAAATGCAAAGAAGAATTATGAATTCTACACAAAAACACTGGGACTTCGACTCGTGAAAAAATCAATCAACCAGGACGATACATCCGTCTACCATCTTTTCTATGCAGACGAAAGAGGAAATCCAGGGACGGACCTCACATTCTTCGAAATTCCACATGCGGGGAATACGTATAAAGGGACAAATAGTATTTCATTAACATCACTGCGGGTAAACTCGGATGAATCGTTAGCATATTGGAAAAATCGCTTTGAAGAGATGGGTGTTGAGCATGACGGAATTTCTCACCATAGTGGTCGGGCAACACTAAGCTTCCGTGATTTTGAAGGACAGCGACTCATGCTTGTGTCAGATGAGAAGAACGAAGGAGTTCCTGGAGGGAAGCCTTGGGACAAGAGTCCTGTACCCGCCCAGCATGGAATTGTGGGCCTAGGCCCGATAACCCTGACGGTTGCGCAAGGGGAAAACACCGCAATCGTGTTGAAAGACGTATTAGGTTTTAGAGAAACTAGAACCTTTCCCTCCGATGTAGATGGACAACCTGACATTCGTGTGTTTGAAACGGGCGAGGGCGGTACTGGTGGAGAAGTATATTTAGAAGAACGGAGCGATATTCCACAAGAAAGACCGGGAAGAGGAAGTGTTCACCACGTTGCCTTCCGTGTTGAAGATGAAAATGAATTGCGTAAATGGGTAGAGTGGATCACTCAAAATCGTCTGCCGAACTCAGGCTTTGTTGAAAGATACTATTTCAGATCCCTTTACTTCCGTGAACCTAATGGCATTCTTTTCGAACTGGCAACAGATGGACCAGGCTTTGAGACCGATGAAGATTTTGATACTTTAGGAGAGAATTTATCTCTTCCACCATATTTCGAATCGCAAAGAGATTCCATAGAAGCTAAATTAAAACCATTAGATACTAAGGAATAGAGGAGGAAGACAGCATGAAACATCTTTTTAAACAAGGAAATAAAGACTTACCCACACTTTTGCTCCTTCATGGAACAGGTGGAGATGAGCGTGACCTATTACCACTGGCTGAGATGATTGAGCCGAGTGCTTCTGTATTAAGCGTAAAAGGGAATGTGGATGAAAATGGAATGGCCCGATTTTTTGCACGCTTGAGGGAAGGTGTGTTTGATGAAGAAGATTTAGTATTCCGAACGAAGGAATTGAATGATTTCATCGTGGAGAGTGCTGAAAACTACGGGTTCGATCGTCACAATATCGTTGCGTTAGGCTACTCCAATGGAGCGAATATCGCGGCAAGTTTAATGTATCACCACAAAAATGCACTAAAAGGTGGAATCCTATTCCATGCCATGGTTCCAAGACGAAATGTCAGGATTCCCGACTTAAGTGATGTATCTGTATTCATTGGGGCTGGTAAGCGAGATCCACTCATTCCCTTACAAGAGACAAAAGAACTTGTGAAAAATCTTCAAGATGCCGGGACACAGGTGGAAGCGTTCTGGACTGAAGGAGGTCATGAGCTTCGTCGTGAAGAAGTAGATGAAGCAAAACGATGGTTTGAAGACAACTTTAAATGATCTTTGGAATCCGGAAGGGAAGTCTTCCGGATTCTTTATTATCCTTTAACATTCTACTCTCTCATAGGCCTTTAAAACCTGTAGCATACCAAGGGTCAAAATTCCCCGCCATTCCTGTTCAGCAATCGGCCATGTCTCGTCATATTGACCGAACCAGGACCAGTTCGGCTGCCAATATCCTTTCTGGTGTTGTGCTCCAATCTCGACATTCAATTGCACATGTACCTCCTCTTTTAACGCTTCATAAAAAGGGGAGGCAGGCCTATTGGCTACCTGTAATGGTTTGGCTATATATTCATTCCAGCGTGATGGATCCGTACAGACAGTCTTTCGTACTGAAGAAGAAAGGATTTGATAGATTTTGGATTCCGTTTCCCCTTTCACCTCAGAAAGGAGTCGATCATAACAAAGAAAATCATGCATCTCTATTGGGTGAGAAAGATTCTTTAACTCTGTGACGGCTTTCCCAGTCCATTCTTTTAAGCGAGGGTGTTCTGGACTAAATAAATGAAAATACCCAACTATTTCAGCGTTAGGGTTAGCCCATGTTGTTTGAACGCCGCTATGTCCCTTTTTAGAGTCAAAATGCCACCATGGTGCATGGGGAACCAGATTAACCTCTTCAGGCACAGCATGCCAGCCGTTGATTTTCTCATCATATGTGTCTTGCAGGTAGCTCATCGCCTTTTGAACGATGGGGTGTCCGGATGGAAGTTTTAAGTCCTTCGCATGCTGTAATCCAACGGTTGTTGCCATTGGAGATGAATTGTCCAATCGAAAATCAGGCTCTATACAGTTGCCAAATCCCCCGTCTATATTTTGAAAATCTGCTAGTTCTATGATTGCTTCCTTTTTACTTCCTTCTTCAAAATAAAAGCTGAATAGCTTTTGTTCAATTGGTCTTGCATAGGTTTTGATATAGGCAGCTGCTGTATTCCATTGGTGAGATGTCAGTTTCATAAGAGATGCTCCTTTATCGTAGTATTGATGTTTGCTATCTTAATACATTATCTATCAGGTGAGAGAATCCCTGCTTGTTACGATAATTAGTTGGAATACAAAGGTCCGTCCCTCAAAAAGGGAGAAAAATAGATAAAAAAATCGATGCCTGATATTCGGCGGCATCGTTGTTTTATAGAGGTTATAATAAAGAAAGAATGAAATATGTGGGGGGAATGAGGATGATATCAGTCGAACTACAAAGGGAGTATTATCAAGCGTTAGTGGAAAAGAGATCGGATTACGAAGGGATTTTTTTTGTAGGGGTTAAAACGACAGGTGTGTTTTGTCGCCCGACTTGTCCGGCTAGAAAACCTAAATTTGAGAACTGTGAATTCTTTGGAACAGCTCAACAAGCCCTTCTGGCGTCGTTTCGACCTTGTAAAAGGTGTAAGCCCTTAACGCACCCAAATAGTATCTCAAATGTAGTAAAGCTTCTGGTAGAGGCTGTGGAAGCAAAACCTGAAAAACGTTGGAAGGATAAGGATTTTCGGGAGCTATCCATAGATGCATCTACTGCACGGCGTCAATTTAAGAGGCGGTTCGGTATGACCTTTGTAGAATATGCCAGAGCACGGAGGATGGGAATTGCCATGAAGCACATCAGATCAGGCTCAATGGTGATGGATGCTCAACTTGCATCTGGATATGAATCAAGCAGCGGATTCAGAGATGCATTTTCGAGAATTATGGGAACGCCGCCCGCTTTGTCTCATCACCAGCTCATACTAAAAGCAGCTTGGATTGATACGAAACTTGGACCGATGATTGGAATTTCAGATGAAGAGTCTTTATACTTGCTGGAATTTGTTGACCGACGCGGTCTGGAGAATGAAGTGAAGAGATTGAGGGAGAAAACAAAGGCGGCAATCGTTCCCGGTTCTACCGAGCCACTTCGTTCCATCGAAAAGGAATTGAATGCCTACTTTGAGGGCTCTTTATCAGCCTTCCAAACCAAGTTGAAAATTAACGGAACACCTTTTCAACAAAACGTTTGGAGCGAATTGCAAAGAATCCCCTTTGGACAAACCAGATCCTACACTGAGATCGCTCAAAGTATTTCCAGTCCGGCAGCTGTTCGAGCAGTAGCAAGGGCCAATGGGTGTAATCAGCTTGCCATCATCATTCCTTGTCATCGAGTGATACGAGCGAATGGAGATCTTGCCGGCTATGCTGGTGGTCTTAACCGGAAGAAATGGTTGATTGAACACGAATGTAAGATAAATGAGGAAATGAAGGGATCATTCACCAACTAACTCTATAGTGAAGAATACAATTGATCAAAAATAATAAAAGGGTGGTCAAGCATGAAATTTGATGAAGTAATGGCAGCACTTGAAGAGATGGGCAACGAACAGACCAAGAATACATATTTACGTCACGGAGCACAGGAACCAATATTCGGAGTGAAAATTGGGGATATAAAAAAACTGGTGAAACATGTGAAAAAAGAGCAAGGTCTTGCATTCAGCCTGTACGAATCGGGAAATTTCGATGCCATGTACCTGGCAGGATTATCTGTAAATCCTAAAGAAATGAATAAAGGAATCTTACAGGATTGGGTCAATAAAGCAGATTGGTATATGCTGGCTGAATACACGGTTGCTAATATAACCGCAGAGAGCGACTACGCTATTGAATTAGCGAATGAGTGGATCAAATCGGAAAATGAAATGACGGCAACGGCTGGCTGGAGTGCCTATGCAGGGTATATTAGTATTACCCCAGACCAAGAAATCAATTTAGACGAAATCAAACAGTATCTGAAACATATTGAAAAAACGATACATGAAGAGAGAAATAGAGTACGCTACGTAATGAATGGATTCGTCATTTCAGTTGGAGCACATGTAGCCCCATTGTTAGATGACGCAAAACAAGTGGCGAATAAAATTGGGAAAGTACATGTCGATGTTGGTAATACAGCATGTAAAGTACCGGTAGCGGCCACCTATATAAAAAAGATAGAGGATAAAGACAGGGTCGGAGTGAAAAGAAAGACATGCATTTGTTAAATAGGTAAAGGGAGATTGGAAAGGAGATCATATTGAATTTATTTGGCAGAGCTGAGGATACAATAGCCATATTTTCAATGAATGTATACTACTAATATATGAAGAATTTCAATTAGTCAACAACCGGTCATTTTCATTTCTCTGTTGCAGAAGAAGTGTATAGCTACTAGACTATGAAATAGAGTCCTTAACAGAATCGGGAGCAATGTACAGATGAATGTAGTAAGAAAGGGTACTATTTTAGGTATAGCAGCAAGCATACAAGGATTGGCCATGGCTATCTTTTTGTTTCCCCATTTTATCCCTTCAGGTGGCGCTGCAAGTGTGAGTGTGCTAGTAAACTATTTGTTGGATGTCCCATTTGCCATTACGCTATGGGTGTTAAATGCTTCTCTTTTACTAGCTGCAGTAAAATGGTTAGGAAAAGAGAATGCACTTTGGACCATGTATTGTGTGACAGTCACGTCGTTTGTAGTCAATTTCTTGAATTCTCATTTAATCGGAACTGTTTCCTTTATTTTCGTCGATCTCTTGATTGGCAGCATCCTTTTCGGAATAGGGATAGGCATTCTTTTTAGAATGGGAGCATCCTCTGGAGGGATGGACATTTTAGCACTTATTATTTCAAAGCTAAAAGGCTACACCCCAGGGAAGATTTTATTCTTCATTAATGGCAGTGTGTTACTACTGACAGGAGTCGTAGTAGATTTAAAAATCATTCTTTTTGCCTTAGCCTGCCAATTCATATCAACAAGAATCCTGGATGTCATTTGTCAGGTGGAATACAAACGAAGCCTCAACCGCCTTGAAAATCAGTAAACAGAAGGTCCGTCCCTATTGAGGGACGGACCTTCTGTTTACGATATTTCTTTAATGATGGATTTGACTGTGTGTTCCGGTGAGTTTTCGAAAAGTGAAATATATTGAAAAAGTTTGTTCTTGGGAAGCAGGTGTTTTCTAATTTCTTTAGCCGTTTTTCCCTCCAGGTGTGCTTTCATAACGGCTTCTTGAAGGTTTTGAAGGTAAGCTAGTTTCTTCTCTAAAAGCTTTCTCCCATGCCTCAAGTACCCTTGATGTGAACAATATACTTCCTGAAAGGAATACTGAAGTGTTTTGTCTATTGAGCGAATGAGTTCCGGTACAGACTCGAATGAAAAGTTAGATGTAGGAGAATGGAATAAATATAAATCCCCCGAAAAGCAAATGCCCTTTTCTTCATCAATGAGAACAATATGATCCTCAGCGTGCCCCGGTGTATGAACAATTTTAAAGGAGTGTTTAGTTGTTTCAAATACTCCCCTTTGAAGTGGTGAAGGGTGAAACGCTGGACGATTATGCCAGAACATAGCTCTGTAAAAAGGAAGTTTAGTGCTGTGGTTGCATTTTTCCACCCCTAATGGATGGATCCATTGAGGAATGGAGTAAAACCTTTCAATCCATGAACTATTGCCAGTATGATCTTCGTGGTGATGAGTATGAATGACTTCTTTAATCTGGAGCTCTTTAAAAATAGTACGCACTTCATTCTTCATACTGTATGGTCCCGTATCAACGAGAACATCATCGACTTTAAAAATATAAACGGGCATCTTCTGACCTAATGTTTGAACGTTTAATTTAAATGATTGTATCAATGAAGTAACTCCTTATGTATAAGTGTTATAGTACATTATTCGAATGAAAGTTTTAAATTCCTGCATGAATACATATTTATGTACGAATTTCCTGTTAAAGGTCGAATGGAAAGGTGTATATGGTATTATTTTCTATAAGGGGAATATCAGACATTTTTTGAAGGGGTTTTCAATGTATGAAGGTGAAACAGAAGTCTTTACTTGTAATCCTTACGATTCTGATGGTGATTACTATCGTAATGCTAGATAAGATGGGTTTGAAAAAGGCCATTGAAGCATGTGAGAGCAATGAGGGATTAGCAGAAGTGAAAGAAGGGATCCTTTCTTGGAATGTTTCATGTGAAGAAAAGTAACTCCTCCAATGCTAAAAATGGTAGACTAGAGAGAGAATCGTTATTCACAGGGGGAAATGCTTTGCAGAAGTGTAATGTATGTAACAATCAGTTCCAATGGAAAGAGTTATTATTCTCCATTTGGAGATCTTATAAACCTATTGAATGCAGTCAATGTGGGAAGAAGCATACAATAAATTTTGCCTCAAAATTTTTTGTTTCATTTCTCATCATCGTTCCAGCGGTTGTATTCGGATTATTGATTGCACCCGATCAAGGGCTATCAAAGCCGGTGACTTTTGGAGTGATCGTTGGTTTGGCGTTTATGGTCTCGTTGATTCTACCGTTGTTCGTTAAATACGAGTATAAAAACTAATCATAAAGAGAGCTGCCGAAATAGGTAGCTCTTTTTTCAGCCATTGAAAGATCTCCAAAAGGAATTGGCTTTTAGTTAGTAAACTCAAGAATGTCATGATGGTGAAGGAAGTATAGACTTCATGTCACCGGGCTGAAAATCAAGAAAGCCAAAGGACAATAAATGTAATATGATGGATGTTGGTTCCTGTTTATCACAAAATGTTCGGAATTTCTTCAGCAATTATATGACAAAGCGACGGCTGATAGTATAGAATGAAAGATAATTAAGGTAAGGCTTCAAGAGTTTAGAATGCATCAAGCAATAGTATTGAAAATCGATTTTCATATTAATGATTAGTTAATAGAAGTAAAACGGTTCTCGAATATTTGGCTGATTCATTTCATTCTTTTGGTAGGTTGTGCTGTTTTAAGGAGAGAATTGATGCTAGAATACAAAGTTCACCAAGGAGTCGGCAAAGAATATGTGGTGTTTCTTCATGGAATTGGAGGGAACTCGAGAATTTTCGGCAAACAGCTCGATATTTTCAAAAAATATTATAATGTGATAACGATTCATTTGCCAGGGCATGGGGAGTCCCCAAGTGTAGAATCCTATAATGAAAAATTCACAATTGATTTAAATGTTCGTGAAGTTTTTAAGGTATTAGATCATCTTCAAGTGGAACGTGCTCATTTTATCGGCATTTCTTTAGGATCGGTTCTAATCCACGCTTTATTACAGGCTGCTCCAAACCGAGTGAAAAGTGCCGTATTAGGGGGATGTATCACTAGATTCAATTTGTTATCCAATACACTACTTAAAATTGGTGATGCAGTGAAAAATATGATCCCTTTCATGTGGTTATATAAAATTTTCGCCTACATCATGATGCCTAAAAGCAATCACAGAATTTCCAGAAAGTTATTCATACGCGAAGCAAAGAAAATGAATCGTAATGATTTTCTCGGGTGGTATCGTCTGACACCGTTTGTGAAATCAACTTACGCTTCTGTGCAGGAAAGGGCTTCTCATGTTCCTAAGCTTTATATATCCGGGAAAGAAGATCATCTGTTTGTTCGGTCACTTGATCAGGATACAAAGGGAGACCCTTCAGCCACGAAAGTGTTTCTTGAGGATTGTGGACACGTATGTAATGTAGAGAAGCCAAATGAATTTAATCGACTGGCTCTTGATTTCATTTATAAGAACCAAGATGTTCCATTGCGCAGGGTGCAATAAAATTAATGAAAATCCCATTTCTTCATTGGAATGGGATTTTTTGTATAGCTTCATGTTAGGCGCAATCTTGATTTATATAATTATAGAGGGGAGAAATCTCTGTTAAGTAATCTGCTTTTTCTAACAGGGATTTTTTTTAAAAAGGTTAAGGATTTGGATAAAGGGAATAGGGAGGTACGTAATGTTTAGATTGGGTTATAGGTAATGATTAAGCGAGGTCCGTCCCTTAAAGGAATTGAGGAAGGATTAAGAGAATATAGTATGGATGGGTGTTCGAAGGGGAGTTGGGGTTTGTGAAAGAGATGATGAATTTTAGGTATGAGGATTATCCTTTTGAGTTGTTTTCGGTATCCCATGTGGCAGCTATTATTGTCTCGTTTGGATGTATGATCGGTTTGTATCTTATTAGAAATCACCTAAGCGGTAGAAGTAAGAGTGTGTTGAAATGGAATCTCGTGGTACTGCTGGTTTTGAGTGAAGCATTATTTCAAATTTGGTACTTTATCAATGATTATTGGGATGTAGCCATTAATTTGCCGCTTCAATTATGTTCCATCTCATTGTACCTTTGCATGATCATGCTCATTACGAAAAACTATAGAATCTATGAAATCAGTTTTTTTGCAAGTATGACTGGTGCTGTTATTGCCATCGTGACACCTGAGTTGTTTTTTGGTTTTCCCCATTTCCGTTATTTCCAATTTTTCATAGCGCATCTTGCAATTGTATTATCCTGTTTGTACATGACATGGATAGAGTGCTACACATTGACGTTCCGGTCTATGCTGAGGGCATTCATAGCTTTAAATCTAATCGCTGTCATCGTATTTATCCTGAACAAATTGGTAGGAGCAAATTATATGTTCCTTTCACATAAACCGTATAATGCAAGTCCCATAGATTATTTAGGGGAGTATCCCTGGTACCTCCTGTCACTTGAAGGAGTAGCCCTTATTTTATTCAGCCTCCTTTATTTACCATTCTATTTCTTAAGAAACAGAAAGAGTATAGATGAATTGTAAATATATGAAACTTTCCTTGGTATCAATCCGTCTATTAACATATAAGAAAAGTCAGGTGTGAATATGATGAGTAATAGTATGATCATAAGTATGATCATTTTGGTTTCTTATGGACTAGGAAGTTTAACAGGTGCTTATTATATAGTGAAAATGTTTACCGGTGAAGATATCCGTAAAATGGGGAGCGGGAATGTCGGTGCGACGAATGCAGGTAGGGCCATAGGGAAAAAGGGATTTCTGCTGACGCTGCTGGTTGATGCCGGAAAAGTGATTCTTGCACTAATGTTAACGGCCCAACTGGCAGAAGGTGAGATTTACTCTGTTCTCAGTTCTATTTTTCTCATGATCGGACATTTGTTTCCAATCCAACTTGGACTTCATGGCGGAAAGGGAGTAGTTGTTTATTTGGCATCTGCATTATTTCTCAATCCCTTTACAATTGGGATTTTCGCTATCACTATGGGAGTCTCATATATGATCTTGAAGAAATATACCATTGCCGGTTTTCTCTCAATGGCAACCATTCCGATTACGGCTTATGTGATTGAGGGTTCATTCACCATTTTTATCGGATTATTGTCACTTTTTGTGACGGTTCTGATGGTACATAAACGATAACAGAAGCAATCTTTCGATACATAGGAGGAACGAGAATGGAAAACCTTTCTCTTCAGTACAAAATTGCAAGTGAATCATGTGAGTTTCAACAAATTTATTCCCTGAATTATCAGACTTTTGTAGAAGAAATACCTCAGCACGAAGGAAATCCAGAACGCAAACTGATAGATAAATTTCACGATGAAAATACATATGTTATTGCTAAAGATGAAGGGGAAGTCGTGGGCATGATCGCGGTTCGTGCCAAGCGTCCCTTCTCTCTGGATTTAAAACTGGGAAATATTAATGAATATTTGCCGACTGGGGCTGTTCCTTGTGAAATTCGATTACTATCCGTAAAACAACCGTATAGAAGTACGAGAGTTTTTTATCAATTATGTGAGCGCTTAGTATCTTATTGTTTGGAGAAAGGATATACGATGGCTCTCATTTCAGGAACGGTCCGTCAGCTCAAGTTGTATAAACGAATAGGTTTTCAGCCTTTTGCCGATCTTGTGGGGGAGGAAGGGGCCAATTTTCAGCCCATGTATTTAACCCGTGAAAGCTTCGAAAATTCGACGAAAGCCTTTCAGAGATTAATGATTCGCAAAACAGAAAAATCAGTTCCGCTTTCTTTCCTTCCTGGTCCGGTTCCACTTCATGGAACGGTAGAAGAAGCTTTCAAAAGGGAACCTGATTCTCATAGAAGCAGCGTGTTTATTAACGAAATGGCAGAAGTAAGAAGATCATTATGCGAGATAACAAACGCAAACCATGCAAAAGTTGCAGTGGGAACGGGTACCCTATCTAATGACATGGTTGCAGCTCAGCTGAAATCCTTGTACGGAAGCGGCCTTATTCTGGCAAACGGAGAATTCGGGTACCGGTTGATTGACCATGCAAATAGGTTTGATTTATATTTTCATACATTCCAAAAAGATTGGAATGAAGCAATCTCATTAGGCGAAGTGGAAAGCTGCCTCAAGGAAAACAAAAACATAAAATGGCTTTGGACGGTACATTGTGAAACGTCGACCGGCTACTTATATGACCTGGACGGGCTACTTTCTCTGTGTAAAAGGTATGGAGTAGAACTATGCGTCGATGCTTGCAGTTCGGTTGGGACCATTCCAGTGAATTTTAAAGAAGTGTACTTTGCCACAACGGTCAGTGGGAAAGGATTAGGCTCTTATCCCGGCCTGGCAATTGTATTTCATCGGGATGAAATACAGCCCAGCACATCAATTCCAAGGTACTTGGATGTGGGAATGTACGAGGTGAATGGAAGCATCCCCTTCACCCACTCTTCTAATATGGTAAGGGCACTAAAGGAGGCACTGCACTTTCTTGACTATGAAATGCATGAAAAATTAGCTCAGAGAGTAAGGTGTGTGTTAACTCAGGGAGGATTTCAAATACTGGGGGATGAAAACTATTCTCCTGGAGTGATTACAATTGCTTTGGAGAGGGAACAGTGTAGTAGACAGTTTGGTGATGTGTTGAAAGATAAAGGGATTTTATTAAGCTACGAAAGTGACTATTTAGTTAAGAGAAATTGGGTGCAGGTTGCGCTCATGGGAAAACAAAACGATCGAAAGGTTTTGAAAGCAATGAAAATACTCAACAAAGAATATCAAAGCAATGTTGATTCCAGGGTCGTGAAATGAGTAGGATATCCCGTTTTATATCTCGCTTTAAGACATACAAATTAATTGGGTTTGCCATCCTAACCTTATGGTTAAAGACCGTATTAGTTTCTTTAATTGGATTCAATCTACATATCGAATCCCTCTTGGACTTATTACTCATCATATTCAATCCTCTTGGTTCGTTAATGCTATTAATCGGATCCAGTTTTTACTTCTCAAAGAAGATTAAACCCGCTATTGTCGTCATTGTAATGGGGATTGCAACAGGACTTTTATACGGTGATCTATTATATTTTCGATTTTACTCAGATTTTGTTACCGTTCCGATTTTATTTCAGTTTAAGAATGTGGGAGGGATTGGACCAAGTACATTTGAACTGATGAGTCCCTGGGATCTACTTTTAATTGTAGATTTCCTACTTGTCGGGTGGTTATTAAAGAAAAAGTGGCAGCCTACTTCTTCCATTAAGGTCTCAAGGAGGTGGAAGCTTTCATATATCGTGTTGAGTATGGTGCTGTTACTCATAACAGTGGGATTAGGACTGATGAAATCTCCATATTTATTCGCTGAATCCTATGACAGAGAGCAAATGGTCAAATCGGTGGGACCATATAATTATCATTTATACGATATTGGCGTTGAAGCTACGGTCCCATTCACCAAGATGCTTGCCAGTAAATCAGACACAGAAGCGTCCATAAAATATACACAATCCAAGAAACATAAAGAGTCAGATTTGTTCGGAATTGCCGAGGGGAAAAATGTTGTATTGATCAGTATGGAATCCACCCAAAATTTTGTCATCAATCAAGAGGTCAACGGAGAAGAAATCACACCTTTTTTAAATTCTTTAATCAAGGATAGTTACTATTTCAACCAAATTTATGATCAAACCGCACAAGGAAAGACGTCAGACTCTGAATTTATGATTGATACAGGGTTATATCCCTTGGCCAGTGGATCGGCATTTGTTCGCACACCGGATAACCGCTATAAAAGCATGCCTCATATTTTAAAAAAGAAAGAAGATTATTATGCCGCAGTTTTCCATGGGAATGATCGTACATTTTGGAATCGTGATGTGATGTACGAATCATTAGGATATGATCGCTACTTTTCGAAAAGAGACTTCAATGTATCTGAAGATAACTCGGTTAATTATGGATTAAAGGATATACCGTTCTTCGAACAATCTATTTCGTATCTTGAAAAATTGCCCCAACCATTTTATACACGTCTCATCATGCTGACGAATCACTTTCCCTTTCTATTAGAAGAAGAGGATAAACTTATCCCGGAGGCTTCGACAGGGGAGGATGTTGTCAACCGTTATGTTACCACGGTACGTTACGAGGATGAAGCGATTAAGACATTATTTAAGAACCTTAAAGCAAACGGAATGTATGAGAATACTGTATTTGTACTATATGGAGACCATTATGGTATCTCAGAAAAATATGAAAATGGAGTTTTCGAGCTTTTAGGACAGGAAGATACCCCAGTGAATCATGTGAAGCTCCAGCAGGTTCCCCTCATTATCCATGTCCCGGGTGAAAAGGGAAAAACGATTGAGACGATAGGGGGAGAAATCGATATTCGTCCAACCATACTTCACTTATTGGGGATTAAGATGAAAGATAATCTGTCATTTGGTCATAACCTGTTCACTAGAAAGGAAGATCATCCAGTCATTTTCAGGGATGGAGATTTTGTTACAGAAAGCTACGTTTTTAAAGACAATGTTTGCTATGATAAGAGTAATGAAACATCTGTTTCTGAGTCATTATGTGAACCTTTTAAAGAAACGGTAAGAAAAGAGTTAGGGATGTCGGATGATATCATCTATGGAGATTTGTTAAGGTTTTTGGAATAGCAGGAAGAAAACCCGACTCTAATTTAGAGTCGGGTTTTCTATTGGACATTTAGTTATTAATAATATTATTATGTAAACTATAATGCGTTCTTTATTTATTCCCGCTTTCTAAGAGGCCAAGTTTCTCTGTGCCATTTTCAGATTTCATTTCGTAGAATTGTCCATTAAAGCCAATCACTTCTATACTACGTTTGTGGCTAGGGTCATTCACGCTTATGTAGTGTCTATTTATACGTAATGTAAATAGTCCAGGAGAATAGGCTCCGTCGCCATCTGCAAGCTTAATCCTCTCAGTAATGTTCCCATTAGCACTTTCCAGTTCAATGATAGAGCAGTCTTTATTGCAGTCAATATTGTGTTCTTCTTGCAGCCAAATGGCGAAATCTTTTTCTGTCGGCTTATTTAGAATGGTTATGGTGCAAAGTGTTACGATCAGACCTATTAGAAATAGGGATGTCCATCTTTTGCTCATTGCATTTAGCCTCCCACCAGGTTGAAGAGCCCTGGAAAATCTTGATAAAGTAAGTGTATCATAGATTAAGAGAGAGGAGATTATTTCAAGAAAAAAGCCCAGGATAAAAATACCCTAAGCTTTTGGTGTTGATGATTGTTTGGTTGTGAGAGGTAGACGAATTTTCACGACAGTACCCTTATTCAACTCACTTTCGTATTCAATCATTCCACCCATTTCACGAATGATTTTATTCGTCACCATGCTGCCAAGGCCGGTGCCCTTTGTTTTCGTTGTGTAAAAGGGTAAACCGATCTTTTTTAATTCATCCCCAGTCATTCCTTTTCCAGTGTCTGAAATAGTCATCAACACATTGTCTCTCGAAGAGTCCTCCTTTAAAGAAATGTTGATTTCCCCATGGTCCTCGATCGATTCGATTCCGTTCTTAATGACATTCATGATCGCTTGCTTCATATGATGCTCATCACCCTTAATATAATAGGTGTCATTTTGGTGGAAAAGTATCGATGTATTCGAATAGGAGGCAAATGGTCTTAGTAAATCCACACAGTCCTGAACCACCATTTCCAGGTTCAGGGTAGACAGCTGAAATTCACTTGGTCTTGCTACGCTAAGGTAGTCTGTGATGATTTTATTCGTTCGATCTAATTCATTCAGAATAAGAGGGGAGTACCTTTTAAACCGTTCATCCTCAGAGTCCTCGCTTAGATGCTGTATGAATCCTCTTACAGTTGCAAGAGGATTGCGAATCTCGTGTGCAATAGAAGCCGCCATCTGTCCCACCATATTCAATTTATCGAGATACACCATTTCTTCGATCTGTTTATTCGTTTGGATCAAATGTTCAATAATGAACACAAGAGCCACAAAAGTAAAATAGAAAACAGTGAAATAAATAAAATAAAACGGCAAATGGAGAATAGGAATATAGTTGTTGATAATCGTAATGTAAAACAATGAATGAACCAGGAAGATGATTGTACTTCCCATTAATTTATATTGTGTCTTTAATAACATCTTACGAAAGAGAATACCTATTACAAACGCCAGCACGGAGACAGTTATTCCAACCATAACATATGGACCACCTATTAAGTGGCGAAAGATGATCACGCATCCTAAAACGATAGATCCTGATAATAATCCGGCGTAGATTGTCGCAATTAATATGGCGATCATGCGTAAGTCAAAATGAGTTTCTCCCAGGGTTTCAATCGGATAGAGCATACACAATAAAGCCCCAAAGGATGCGATAAGGCCATAAGTGATTTTATGTTTAAAATGTGGAACTTGTTTTTCTTTAAATGGAAATAAAACGTTAGCATTATACGTAAAAGAAAACAAAATTGTAATATTGACCAACAGGGTTTTGATTAATGTAATCAAAGAAAAGCCTCCAAAACCTAATTTACCTGGAAACAGAAAACTGTTCCAGCCTATCCAAAATATGAATATACAAGTATTAAAAATACTTCATTTTCCCGTTTGAGTCAAATCTTACAATTAATTGAGGGACGGACCTTGAAGTTATAACTAGAAAATCGTTAAATACCTTGATTACCATGATAAAAACAAGATTTATTTGTTCCAATGAAGTTATATGGTGTTTCATTAGAGGTCCGTCCCTCTCTCTTAGCAGGTATTTTGACGGTGATAATAGAATATATAAGTTATACAAGTCGGTTTTTATGGGTTTTCTGGAAATAGGTTTGGTGTATATTACATAGATCATTTTAGTTCCAATGAGATGAGTTCAGTAGTTGACGCGGGGTGTTTATCTTAGGAGGAGGAATGAAGATGATTGAAGGACAGGTAATAAATCCATTGCAGCAAGTGAAAATAAAGCATAAGAAGATTCCCCTTAAAGAGGTTGTGAAAAGAGCTGTCCTCATTACCATCGGGGCTGTGATCATGGCGGTTGGTCTTGAAATATTCCTGGTCCCGAATCAGGTCATCGATGGGGGGATCGTTGGCGTCTCGATTATGCTCTCCCATATTACCGGCGTTAAGCTTGGTCTTTTCATCTTTATTCTCAATATCCCCTTTTTCTTCATCGGGTATAAACAAATCGGTAAAACCTTCGCATTCTCTACACTTTACGGCATTATCATACTATCGATTTCAACCACTTTTCTTCATCCGGTAGCTGCCTTCACACAAGACATTCTTCTAGCTTCTTTATTCGGCGGGATTGTTCTTGGAATAGGTGTGGGTATGGTCATTCGTTACGGTGGATCTCTTGACGGTACGGAAATCCTTGCTATTCTATCAAGTAAAAAGCTCCCATTTTCTGTCGGTGAAATTATTATGTTTGTCAATCTGTTCATTTTGGCTTCCGCCGGATTTGTGTTTAGTTGGGATAGAGCCATGTATTCACTTCTTGCCTATTACGTAGCTTTTAAAATGATTGATATTACCATTAAAGGACTTGATGAATCCAAATCTGTTTGGATCATAAGTGAAAATTATAAAGAAATTGGTGATGCCCTCTTACATAGACTGGGGAGGGGAGTGACCTATTTGAAGGGGGAAGGAGCCTTCTCAGGAGATGATAAAAAAGTGATATTCTGCGTCATCACACGTCTGGAGGAAGCGAAACTTAAAGACATTGTCGCAGAACATGATCCATCCGCTTTTCTAGCCATTGCTGATATAGCAGAGGTAAGGGGAGGGAGGTTCAAGAAGAAAGATATTCATTAGGCAGAAGCACAGTATAGGGAAACCCCTTGACTGTGCTTTTTTTGATTTGACTTAAATAATTGATTTTAGACTCCTTTCGTCAGTCAAATGATTCATTGGAAGTGTTCTGTTTAATAGCTTACAATTCCTTATTGTCGTCCAGTGTCGGTTATAGTATGATAAGCTAGATTATCGCTGGACGGGAGGGGAAGAGTGTGAAGAAAGTCATGTTGCTTGTGCTATTTTGCTGTTTTGGAATTTTCCAGCAAATAAACGATATTCAGGTTCATAGGGGAGGAGAAGTCATTCAGGATCAAGCCCAGATTGCCTATCTTGAGGATGATTCTTTCTCATTGAACCCGACTTTAGTGACGAAGAAAGTAGAAGATAAAAGTAGATTTCCTTTTAAAAGAATTCTGCCCCTGATTCCTCCCATTTTTTTCAATGAGCGACTCTTTTCCCATTGTAGTGGGGATTCAACCGGTTTTGAAGTCATCGTGAAATATCACTCCAACTATCTTTCATGACTGCTTTATTCACAGTATGATTAAACGATAGAGGAGAAATGATAAATGGACGTCATCATGTTAATAAAAGCATTCATCTTAGGCTTGGTCGAGGGGTTAACGGAATTTGCCCCTGTATCTTCCACTGGCCATATGATAGTAGTAGACGATTTATGGATAAAATCAAAAGAAGTATTGGGTAAATATCCAGCAAATACGTTCAAAGTTGTGATCCAACTAGGCTCAATTTTAGCGGTTGTCATTGTATTTAGAGAGAGATTTAAAGATTTACTCGGATTTAATCAACGTACTGCAAGTAAAACATCCAGTTTAAAATTAACCCACATACTGGCAGGATTGATCCCCGCAGTGATCCTGGGCTTGTTATTTGAGGATTATATCGATGAGCATCTTTTTTCGCTTAATACAGTGCTGGCTGGCTTAACGATCGGTGCTTTCCTCATGATTGCAGCGGATTTATTTCGCCCCAAAAGCGTCACAGTGGAAAATGTTGATCAGATAACACATAAAAAAGCGATGCTGATCGGGCTTATTCAATGCTTATCATTATGGCCAGGATTTTCACGGTCAGGATCCACCATCTCTGGAGGAGTTTTACTTGGATTAAGCTACCGGGCTGCGTCGAATTTCACATTCATTATGGCGGTTCCGATCATGCTGGGAGCAAGTTCCCTTTCTCTAATGAAGAACTGGATGTACTTCACCCCTGAATTTCTACCGTTTTTATTGGTTGGATTTCTAAGTGCATTTCTATTCGCTTATCTGTCAATTCACTTTTTTCTTAAAGTAATCAATAAGATCAGGTTAATTCCTTTTGCCATTTATCGACTGGTTCTGGTCGCGATAATATTTCTTGTTTTTTACTAAAATTACTCTTGACAGTTAGAAAATACTACCATATAATTTCAATAACAATTTTATTCTAAATTGAATATACTATACGAAAGCAAAGATGAGGACATGATTCATTCTGTTTTTTTCTTGATCAGAGAGCAGGGTCACCGGCTGAGAGCCCTGAAGAGAAAGGAATGACTTACCACCTCGGAGCTATTATGGTGAAATGTCAGTATCCATAATCGGGAAAACCGTTATCTTACTTAAGCGAAGAGTACTATTTTTACACTTCTGAATTAGGGTGGAACCACGACCGCACTCGTCCCTTGGTTAGGGATGGGTGCGGTTTTTTTATTAATTGAATAAAAAGTGATGAAGAGGACACGAATCATTTACTGCTTTTCTTACCAGAGAACAGGGTCACATGGCTGAGAGCCCTGAAGAAAAGGAATTGATTTACCACCTTGGAGCTATTATGGTGAAATGTCAGTATCCATAATCGGGAAAACCGTTATCAACTTTGAGCGGAGGGCTTTTGTTCAGCACTTCGGAATTAGGGTGGTACCACGACCGCATTCGTCCCTTGACAGGGATGAATGCGGTTTTTTATATAAAAAATGATTAGGAGGAGACAAAATGTCAATTCAATCTGAAGTGGAAAAACGTAATCACAGGAAATTAGGTCAGGAGCTGGAGCTTTTTGTATCGATGGAGGAAGCACCAGGGATGCCCTTTTATTTACCGAAAGGGATGCTATTACGTAATGAGTTGGAAGACTTTTGGAAGAAGGAGCATCGGAAAGCAGGATACCAGGAGATTAGGACTCCCATCATGATGAAGCAGGAGCTATGGGAAAAGTCAGGGCACTGGGATCATTACCATGAGAATATGTATTTCTCAGAGGTAGATGATCAGAAATATGCAATCAAGCCAATGAGTTGCCCAGGGGCAGTCTTGATCTATAAAAGTAAGAGAAGAAGTTATCGTGAATTACCCCTTCGATACGGTGAACTGGGATTGGTTCATCGACATGAGCTATCGGGTTCATTAAGCGGATTATTGAGAGTCCGCTCCTTCACTCAGGATGACGCTCATCTATTTGTAAGGGAAGATCAAATCCGGTCGGAGCTTCATAAAGTATTGGATCTTATCGATCTTTTCTATAGTAAATTCGGGTTTGACTATAAGGTTGAGCTTTCGACTCGTCCGGAAGATTTTATGGGCTCCGTTGCATTATGGGATCAAGCTGAAGGAGATTTGGAAGGTGTGTTGAAAGAGAGAGGAGTCAATTATCATGTTAATAAAGGAGACGGTGCTTTCTATGGGCCCAAAATTGATTTTCATATATTGGACGTCATTGGTCGAAGCTGGCAATGTGGAACAGTTCAACTTGATTTTCAAATGCCTGAAAAATTTGAGTGTGAATATATTGGAGAAGACAATGGAACAGCCAGACCGATTATGATTCATCGAGCGATATACGGTTCGATCGAACGCTTTATGGCAATCATCATTGAACATTTCGGAGGAGACTTTCCCCTTTGGTTAGCTCCACACCAGGTCAAAATCCTTCCAATCTCCGACGCGCATGTCCAATATGCTCAAGCTGTGAAGTCTCAATTAGAAAAAGAAGGGTTTAGGGTGGAAATCGATGATCGTGTAGAAAAAGTCGGTATGAAAATCAGAGAAGCAGAGATGCAAAAAGTTCCTTATATGATGGTAATTGGAGATAAGGAGGTCGAGGGTGATTCTATTTCGTTACGTAAGAGGAAGGAAGGAAACGTCGGCATGTTGAAGATAGGAGATGCTTTATTGAAGTTACAAGAAGAGATAAATGGCTCGGATAAAGAGTCGAACTAAGCGTTATAAATCCACTTGACCTTTTCCTGAATTTTCTTTACACTTGGAGGAGGAAAATTCTGAATATGAGAGGGGGAGAAGGAATGCAACTATATTATCAATCATGTTTAGCCATTTCTTCCCCTATAAAAAGAGCTAAAAGGGTATTATCCATTACCTTTTTAGTTCTTTTTTTATGTCCAGGGGAGGAAAAAAGATGAAATATAAGCGTGTATTAATTAAATTAAGTGGTGGGGCATTGGCTGATAAGGAAGGAAATAATTTTGGTGCAGAAGAACTTGAACACATTGCAGGAGAAATCATGTCCATCGTCAATATGGGGATTGAAGTCTCCTTGGTGGTAGGTGGTGGCAATATATTTCGAGGCAGTCTTGCAGATACATGGGGAATAGACCGGGTAGAAGCAGATAGTATTGGAACCCTTGGAACCATCATCAACAGTTTGATGCTTAGAGGGGTGTTGAAAAGCAAAACCGACAAAGAAGTTCGAGTGATGACTTCAATTCCAGTTTCAACGTTAGCTGAACCTTATATTCGACTTCGCGCCGTTCATCATCTTGAAAAAGGATATATTGTCATATTCGGTGGAGGGAATGGTCAACCTTTCGTTACCACGGATTATCCCAGCGTTCAGCGAGCCATTGAAACGAATTGTGAAGCCATCCTGGTAGCCAAGCAAGGGGTCAATGGTGTTTTTACAAGTGACCCTAAACGGGATAAAAAGGCCAAGATGTACCATAACCTAAATTATGATGACGTTGTAACGAATAATATTAAAGTCATGGATCAATCAGCTCTGCTGTTAGCAAGGGACTATAAACTTCCTGTTCACATTTTTAATTTTGATCAGGCAGGAATCATGGAGGAAATATGCTCAGGTCAGAAGCGGGGAACACTAATTAATCATGAAGAGACGAGACTATGATAATGGGCATTTTATTTACTTAAACTTAGATGGGAGGAGCAAAGTATAATGGAGATCGGAATTTATAACAAATATGATCCGTATAAGATAGATGAGATACGTGAAGTGTACCAGTCAGCAGGTTGGTTGAAGCATTCAAATGAAGTAATTGCCAAGGTTTTTCAAAGAAGTGATATAGTCACTTTCGCTATAAGTGATGGTAGGATCATTGGAGTTGGAAGAGCCCTAACGGATGGTGTATTCAATGCAGCAATATATGATGTGGTCGTTCATCTAGAGTATCAAAAAATTGGAATTGGCAGTCTCATCATGAGTGACCTTTTAGAGCAGTTAAAAGATGTTTCCTGCGTTCAATTAATCTCCACAACCGGTAATGAAGAGTTTTATAGAAAACATGGAATGAAGAAACTGAAAACGGGTATGGCTAGATATTTGAATTCAAGTTTGACGGGCGAGTATTTGGATTAAGAAGCATTGAAAAAGAGAGACAGCCACGAGTGACCGTCTCTTTTGTTTACACCATTTCCTTATAGAGCTTTTCATACTGAATCGCCACATCGAAGTCCAAATCCGTAAGGCCATTTTCACTCCATGAAGTCAACTCTACTATAACCAATTTGTATTGAATCGTTATAAATGGATGGTGATTCACTTCCTCGGCTGCCTCTGCCAGCTTGTTGACAAACCGTATTCCTTCAAGGTAATCCTTGAACCGATAGCGCCGTTCAATCCATTTCTCTTCTTTAATGCGCCATTTCTCAAGAGTTTTAAGTTTTTGAGAAACGGCAGCTTCACTTAACTTCTTCATACCATAACTCCTTTCCTTCCATATATGACATCAAGACCATTTTGAATGAGACGTGCAAACCGATCCTGCTTACTTAATATATATAAGTCTTTCAGAAGCTCTTCCTTTAACTGAGATTCCGGCTCGTGAATCTGCAATAGTTCAATCATTTCAAGTCTAAGCAGCCACTCTTCAGGGAAATCCTCTTTCAGCCTGCCTACTATACTATGAATAAGATCTATGGAAAAGGCTACTTCTCTCAGTTCTCTGACCTCTCTAAAGAGGCTGTCCAATGGTGTAAGATCACGGGGTTTGCCATCCTCTTCCTCAATGAGTGGGGTGTGTCCGAAGAAAGCATCATAATCTGCCGCATGTGGACGCGCTGAAACGATTTCACTGCCTACTGCCAAATCGTAAGTTCCCCATGAAGGGTGGAATAAAACGTGTTCACCCAAAGTCACCATACATTCATCAATTGATATGAGAACAAGATGATGATGGTGAAAGACGAGATTCGTCACATGTCCAGAGACTTCAATCCCACCATCAAATGTGATTTGCATCATTTTATTCATCTCAATGCCAAGCTTCCTTAAATCCGCTTCGGTCTGGTCCTCAAGAATGGTACCATCCTCAAGGATACCAATAGGTGCACCGAAGCCATCAACGTGATGGTCTGTCCCGTGATCATCCAGTTGCTCGTTTTGGATGGAAAGTGAAGTAGGTCCTACGGTTTTGACGTAGATAGCTTCACCATGCTCATTTTTTATTACTTCTCTGAAGATGCCGGTGACTTGTAATCCTGAATTGTATTCGATATGAGCAAGTTGATTAGAATGAATCGCTTTATCTATAGCTTCTGTTCCACCTTTACGGAAAGCCATGGTCTCTCCGAATTTCTCGACGTCTTCAATGAGTTGATCGAAACTTTCACAAACAAATAATTGAGTTTGCATAGAGGTAACATCATAGCTGGTATGGATGGCGTCTTCGATGGAGAACGGCCTTTTGATCACTTCACTTGATAAACAGTGCTTGCTTTCTCCAACCGATGAAAGCAGTCCTGCTCCGAAAATCTTCGGTTGGTGAAAATCACCGATTAAACCGAATTCCACAGTCCACCAAAAGATTCGTGAAATTTGTTCTGCTTCAGAAAGACCGAAAACGGCCTCTTGCTTTTCAATTAACACCTGCTTTGCAACTTCCATTTCTTTCTCACTGGAGCATGGATCCTCCATCACAATGGATAAATGCCTGGTTGCTTCAAATACTTCGTGTTCTTCTTCAGTGGCAAAAGCGTTTGCTCCGATATTGCCGATTATCTTTACAAATCGGGAATAGGTTTCATCAAACAAAATGGGAGCGTGTCCGGCTGCTTCATGCAATATATCAGGAGCAGGGGTGTATTCGATATTCGATTTTTGACGAATATCCGTCGCTATTGGAAGAATTCCGTGAGCCTGGAAATCAAAGAACGCTGTACCAGGGATCAAACCGTCTACAATTGCAGCCCCCCAGCCAATTTTCGCTAAGTGCCGGTTCATATCACTTACCTTAGGAATTTCGTGTATGTTAATACCGGAGGCTTTTAATCCTTCAGTGAAAGCTTCATGAGCGGTATCTTCAAGAAAGTGATGATTCTGTCTCATCACATAACGCCACACGGCATGATCGATAGGGGTGTATAAATGATAATGCTGTTCAGCTACAAATTGGCGTAAATGACTTGGAATGGTTTGGTTCATAATAAACTCTCCTTATTTCAAGATGTTGTTTAGTGCTTAAACGCTTTTATGCGTGAAAGTAGATGCATACAAAAAATCCCTGCTGAATAAATCAGCAGGGACGAAAAAGATCGCGGTACCACCCTTGTTGTAAGCAAATTGCCTACCACTCGAATTGATAACGGACAATAACCGTCTTGTTCCACTACAGAACAAGAAGCTCAAGAAACGTAATTCATGATTTTCCTATGTACCAGTTCCCAGCACCACTAGCTCTCTATAACAGGGAGGAGATCACTACTTCAAATCCATCAAAGCTCTTCACAAATATGTATGATCAAGATGCTTTATATCTTAAACGCTTTTAAGCGTTAAAGTCAAGGGGGTTTTTACGTATATATGATGTTTATTTAAGAATCAATAAAGGTGTTGGTAATTTCAATTAAAGGAAAATGTCAGATATAAAACTGAAGGTAACGTGCTTAAAAATAGCCCCTAAGATAAAAAACGCCAGGAAAACCTGGCGCTATTAGTTATAAAATTTGTGTTTTTTCCTGGTGATCCTGAATTTTCATCTGTTCTAATTCCAGTCTCATTTTCTGGGTTTCAATCACAAAATTTTCGTGTTTCAGTTTTTCCAGTTCGAGTTGGTCTTCTATCATTTTTTGTTTTAACTTGGATTGTTTTTGGAAATGGTCCGTTATGATTCCGAGGATGGGTATTGAAAAGATCATGATAACAGCAATGGTTCCAGTCATGACAATCCTCCTTTTTCTCCTAATCGTATTCGTTACTTAATAGTTAAATTATAACAAAACACGAGGTGGATTAGTATATAGTGTGGTAATGTTAAGATAGAATCTTCTTAGAAGAATATACGAATAAAAACATAAAAGAGTTTCATGTTTTCTAAATAAAGAGGAGAGTTTCAGTAACAATTATTTTTCGCGGAGAATATTTGGACAAAGACAAAGTGGAATAAACTATAAGTTCCACTTCTTATGCACATACATAAGCATCGTCTCCCGGTATTTTCTAAAAATGGAATTGATGATGAAGTACGTGAGGATGCCGAAAATGGGGAGATTGATGAACATGCCTATAAAAAATGCTTTCCCCAATTGCAGCCCTACATCTACTGCTTCACTGGAGTTGTTTATTGACGGATCGATAACATCAATGGGGTAGAAGAGATATCCTACAACAAGATTCAAGTAGAAGAAAAAAGGGAAAGCCCAAATCAAGGAAATCCCTCCTACTAATCCAGCGAATGAGTTCCCTTTAAACACCTTTGCAACTGCTGTGGAAATGAATGGACCTATGCCAAAAGAGGGAACGAAGTTGATTAATAATCCAACCGTGAATCCTAATGCAATACTATGGGTGTTATCTTTAAGACGCAATAGTTTAAGAGTGAGACATTTACATTCACGAAGCTTCTTTCTAATCATGAGATCAACACCAATTATCGTTTACTTTCATACTCAATAAATAGTATGGTCAACTTTCTGGTTTCTAAATATAAAATTTTAAAAGCTTTTTAGAAGTTTTTTCACAACATTTCTTTAAGAAAATCTGTAACATGGTATCCTAGAAGTAATAGAATTTTTGGTAGAGTGAGGATAAAAGATGAAACTAACGAAAAAAATACCCAATATGGTCACGTTGGGAAATCTGTATTGCGGTTTCTTATCAATTGGGTTTGCCGCTAGCGGACAATTTAAAAACGCAGCGATACTCATTATTATTGGTATGATGCTTGATAGCATGGACGGCAGGCTGGCGAGGATGCTGCAAGCGGATAGTGTATTAGGAAAGGAATTGGATTCATTAGCCGATATTGTCACGTTCGGAGTCGCACCTTCCTTCCTTGTGTATTATACATATTTCTTTCAATTTGGATTATTAGGGTTTATCGTGGCAGGGTTATTTCCATTATTCGGAGCATATCGCCTGGCAAGATTCAATACCAGTCCGCCGAAGTCGTCTCTTCATTATTTCGTGGGGGTGCCGATTACGGCAGCAGGTGGGATCCTGGCGATCCTCACCCTGTTCGGAGACTTTATTCCGAATATCGTGACAACGGTCATTTTTACAGCAATGTGCTTTCTCATGGTGAGCCGTATACGTATCCCGAGCCTCAAGGAAGTGCCTTTACCCAAATATGGAACGATTGTGACGCTCTTCATTGGAGCATTACTATTCGTCATATATAAGGGTACATATGAAGAGTTTCCCTATTTAATTTACATTGCTACACCCCTGTATATCGCGTATCTTGCGTATCGATTTATAAAAAGATAAAAGTAAAAATGATCCAGGCACTCATTCGCCTGGATCATTTTTTATCTCCACTATGCAAATCCAATACCTAAAACTCTTACTATCAAAAAGCCAAGGAGCAGATCCCTACTCAGTTAACTTAATGAATTAAATATAACCCATAACGAGACCTCCCACTGCTCCCGTCACCACGACGATCCAAGGTGGAAGTTTCCAAAAGACCAGCATGCTAAACAAAACCGCAGCAAAGGCAAAATCGATTGGAGCAAGGATGGATGAAGTCCATATCGGGTGGTAAAATGCTGCAATCAGAATACCAACGACAGCGGCATTGACTCCCATCAGCGCGCCTTTTATCTTAGGATTCCTACGGAGGGAATCCCAGAATGGAAGCGTCCCTAAAATGAGTAGAAAGGCTGGAAGGAAAATCGCGAAAGTTGCAAGCAATCCGCCCTGCCACCCATTAATCACAGCACCAATATACGCTGCAAAGGTGAAGAGAGGACCCGGAACCGCCTGGGCTGCACCATACCCTGCCAAAAACGCTTCTTCCGTTAACCATCCGGTGGGAACAAACTCCCGTTCAAGGAGAGGTAAGACAACATGACCTCCACCAAAAACCAATGATCCGGAACGGTAAAAGCTATCGAATAAAGCGATCCATTCAAGGGATGTCAATTCCCTCAAAAACGGAAGAAGAAATAGTAAACCGAAGAAGATAGCTAAACAAATCACTGCGAATCTACGGGAAATCGGGAAGTCAATTCGGGCTTCATCGTCGGGTTTATGTTGTTTAAAGAGTAAAAATCCAATGAAAGCTGAAAGAAGAATGATCCCAATTTGTGAAAACGCTGTTTGCCATAATAAAATGACCACTAAAGCAAACAATGCAATCGCTTTTCGTTTTAAATCAGGCGTCAACTTTTTTGCCATTCCTAAAATAGCATGAGCAACGACTGCAACTGCGACAATTTTCAACCCGTGTATCCACCCGGCATCTGCCACATCAAACCCTTGAAGAATGATGGCGAAAAGAATCAATGCAACGACAGAAGGGAGTGTAAAACCTATAAATGAAACAATTCCTCCAAGCACTCCTGCCCGCATGATCCCAATGCCCATTCCAACTTGAGAGCTTGCAGGACCCGGGAGAAATTGGCAAAGAGCGACCAGATCTGCGTAACTTTTTTCATCCATCCATTTTCTTCTGCGAACATATTCTTCATGAAAGTATCCTAAATGGGCAACCGGCCCACCGAACGATGTAAGCCCCAATCTTGTTGAAATAAAAAGTATTTCAATCAGGGACTTTAAATTTCTTGATGTTTTCAATATTCTTTCACCTTCTTTGTTAGTCTTTGATTTCTTTAAATAGCTCATAAGCTTTATCACGTGCTTCACTGAGCACTTTATTGCCTTTATCTGTAGTTGAATAATACTTCCTGATCTTGCCGTCCACGTTTTTCTCTTCTTTTGTTAATAATCCGTCTGTCTCCATTGAGTGAAGGATAGGATACAGTGTACCGGAGCTTATGCTATATCCATGTTCTCTTAATTCTTCTAACATCCATGTACCATAAATAGGATCTTCTTTAGCATGATGGAGTATATGGATCTGGATAAAACCTAGAAAAAGTTTCCGTAAAACTTTGTCTTCCAATGAAACACCTCCCTTTATTCAAAGCGGAAATCAATATCGGAAATCGATATCGAAAATTCATACAAAGAATGTAACATGAATAGAGAACTGATTCAATGAACTACCGGTGAATTTACAAACTCTTAACATGAAGGTAATTACAAATGGTATTTTTAGTAGTTAAACTCTTAACAAAAAAGCCATATCCACTATGGATACAGCTAAATTTCATCATCATCCCTATCTTTGTAAAAAAATGAATAGGTCTTGACTAAGCCAATCAAAAATAAGCCGATGGCAAAGTAGGCGGGCAGAAGATGGGTAAATGAGGTGTACCCGATAGCAAAATGAATATATATCCCCGAAATAAAGGCAGGGAGCCCCCCTATCAGAAGGGTCCGCCAAACCCACTTATTTCCCTGCTGAAAGCCCCAAAGTGAGAGAGTTAAGACTAGTAATCCCACACTTAGTAAAGCACTGCCGAATCCCGCTCGATCATGTGCGATAACGGGAATGAGGTTCTGATTGAACTCATGTAGAATCTCCGGTGGCATACAGAGGTAAAGAAGATCCGTCTGAACAAAAACAGAAGTAATACCAAAGTAAGAAATGACTAGGCCTCCAAGAACAAAGGAAAATCCAAGTACGACAAATGCAAGCTGACCATACAGTGCTTGTAACCATATAGTATGATTTCTTCGATTTCCTGAAGATGGAGTACCATTTATCCCCCTTGTATGTATCCAACCGTAAATATAAAAGGGTAGCAAAACGCTCCAAAATAAGAGATGAAGCCAGTCAAAATAGCCATACCCGATAAATAAGAATATTCCCAGAAATCCTGTAATGGCGGCAATGTCTATTGCTTGTTTGGCCCATTGGAGACCTCTCCTGACACCATGGAAGGAGAGCTGCATATACACAATCCCTCCTGAAATCATAGTACCTGCTAATGTCATCCGATCATGAGCCATAAATTTTATAATCCTGTCGTTGAAACCAGCAATCGATTCCTTCTTCATACCCAAATAATGTTCATCATACGGCAGAACCACCGACGTTAAACTAAATAGGAGGGCTAAGAGTCCTCCTATAAATATAAACAAACCAAAATACCAGTAAGATTTCCATCCCTTTTGAGAGGGGAGCTGAACGTTCAGATCATCCAGTAATGCTTCGTTAATGCGTTTGGTTAAACCTGGACCTGAAAAGACATATCCATCAGAGAGGAGGAGGAGGTCTGCACCGGCACTTAGTAGAGATAGTGCCTGACTTGGTTCACGAACTCCCCCTGATGTAATGATTGATAGAAACGGGATAGCCTTTTTATATGTACGAACAGTTGAAAGGAGAGTGTTGAATTCATCCCCTTCCACAACGACTCCTGAAATATTTTCAAGGTTCAATTTGCAAAGGAGTTCTAAGGTTGGATTTGAGATGAAAATCGGTTTGTCACTATGAAAAGTAGGATGAATTTGATCCCCTTCAACAATATATCCATCTGCAAATACATCTAATCTATTCATCATTATAGATAATTCTTTTGGTGTCCCCGACAGGCGTATGAGGAGGGGTTGTTTCTTTCTAACTCTACTTAATTTCTTTAGAGTCCTGTCTATTCCGATGGATTCAAGGGGATCTGGGAACAGAATACGCTCCTCATTATGATCTGCAACAGGGTGAGAGGGTTCTGTTGAAGCCTGTAAAGTTACAGGACCAATTTCAATAAAGCCAAAGCCCAAATGAACAAAGGCAGATGTACCTGTAAGCAAGGGATCAATTTTACCGGAGAGCCCAACAGGATTGGAAAATTGTATCCCTTTGATTTGTTTATTCAGGTTAGGGGAGCACTCTTCTCTACCCAGAAAATGGATGATATTAGGACCCAGAGGCAGAGAAGCGATAGTACTCATTCCTCTATGTATAAACTCTCTCGACATGTAAGTAGGGAGTCTGGATAAAGCGGGTTTGAATATTCCGTGGTAGGACCAATCAGGCATAGCACATTCCTCACAATTTATTGTAATACCACCATTCTATCAGGGATTTTGATAGAGTGGGTGGGGAATTTAAAGAAGAGGTCATTTACGTGAACAAATGAATTACTTCTTTGATGCGAAAAACATATTGTGAGGAAAAAATGTGATATAGACAAGACTGAGAATCTGGATCCTCATAATGATAGTTTATGTTAAAGACCAGAACATTTTTTAGTTCTTTCTTCCTTAATTCCGTCTGTCCAGTTATATCTTCTGAATTCTGTCGATATACTTTACAGGTTTATTTCAATGGAAAAGGAGAGAGTGTATGATTAAAAAGATCTGTGTGACCGTTTTTGCACTATTTTTATTGCTGCCGACATGGAGTCAGGCAGGTTCATTCGGTAAGGATGATCCTTCTGGAGTTCCCGGACAGTGGTATGTAGGAACAACTCCCTCGTATGTAGCCCCTTCCAAGCATCCGATCCTCTTTGTTCACGGGTTAAATAGCTCTTCCAACACATGGTGGAACGGAAATAATATGTATGACACAGCCTATCAAAATGGTTATGAAACCGCTTTTATCGACCTGTACCCAACAAAGAATATGTGGGATAACGGTGCCCTCCTGTCCCAGAAAATTCGCGACATTTACAATTACTACGGTGAAAAGGTAGTGGTTGTGGCCCACAGTAAAGGAGGCATCGATACCCAATCAGCACTTGTACACTATGGTGCCTATCCGTATGTCGCAAGGGTGATCACCCTTTCCACGCCCCATTATGGTTCACAGCTGGCAGATCTCGCTTATAGCAGCTGGGCGGGATGGTTGACAGGCATTCTGGGAAGTAAGAATGATGCCACTTATTCACTGCAAACAGGATATATGAGCTATTTCCGTTCTGAAACGGACCATCATCCGAATGTAAATAGAATTCCGGTCTATACGTTTGGCGGGACGAAATGGGGAAGCTTCGGAAGCTCCTTGTATTGGGGTGGATTGTATCTCAGTGCTTATGGAAGCAACGATGGTGCCGTTACAGTCAATAGTTCGAGACTCCCCTACGGGACAGAACTTAGAGTGGGGGACTGGGATCACTACACTGTCAAAGAAGGTTCCTCTACCTTCAACTTGTTCAAAAATTATTTGAATGAATCGACCAATACCTCGGGCTTTAACGCAAAAAGTGTGGTCGAGTCAAACGTTGCAGAGAGCGCTGCCTCATTTGTTAGAGGAGGAGAATTTAGTGGAAAGAAACATGAAAAGGTTTCTGTAGAAGAAGGGGCTCAGTCCGTAACATTTGACTGGATCAGTAATCACTCTTCCTCACAATTAATCCTAAAAGATCCTGGTCAAAAAACAAATTCGATCTTCAAGGTAAAAAAGGATGATAGTGCATTCTTTAACGGTGCGTATCACCATAAGGTTACCGTTCAAGATCCGACACCAGGGGAGTGGACGGTTGAAGCATCTTCGACTTCAATCGAAAAGTATCTCTTACATGTGACTTTTGAAAGCGCGATGAATGATGCATTGAGTATCGATTTAGCACAGGATGAAATCAGCTTGAAAGCCAAGGACAGTAAGCTAAACCTTCAACCGGACATGATCATTGAATATTACAAGAATGGTAAGTTGAAGAAGAGCAAGGTGAAAGCAAAGGACGACTCATTAAAACTTCCGAAGCTTGGAGAAGGAGTCTATAATGTGACCATTGATGTAGAAGGAAGCAAAGACAAAAATGCGTTCCATAGAACTTTTATTAAAACCATTTACGTGGATGCTGCAGGGAAGGTTTATGGGCAATAGGATAGGTTGAAATACTTTAGGTGAGAAGCTGATGTTCCATTAGCTTCTTTTTTTATGATAAATAGGGACTGGATCATTTGTCTCCTGCCATTAGTTTGACAAAAGTCAACAATTTCCGTAAAGGAATAGGGATTTATATCCACTCGAAGTTCCGTAGTTCAGTTCTAATGTTTCATTTTTGCGAATGGAAAAGGGTTTCATTCCATTTATCTCTAAATAGATTAGGGAGTCGAAATATAAGGAGGAATACATATTGAAGAAGAAATTAATGGTTGGTGCACTTTCGGGTATGTTGGTAGCATCAGGAATCTCTTTCTCTGCCCCGGGTGCATCTGTACTTGCGAATGGTCCAGGATATAATGGAAACGAGACGATCAAAAATGAGCGACTTCATAATTATGAAGAAATGGTGAGCATGCTTCAACATTTAGATCAGAAATCAGATGCTCTTTCGTTAGAAGTGTATGGTCAATCTGTCAAAGGACGAGATCTTTTCCTTGCCAAATTTGGTACAAATGAAAACAACCCTACGATCCTTTATTTAACTCAGCAGCATGGGAATGAAACATTGACGACTGAAGGGGCCCTTCAGTTCATCAAGCACCTTACATCAAACTCAAAAGAAGTAAAAGAAATGCTAGATCACGTGAATATATTGGTTGCTCCGCGATTAAATGTGGATGGAGCAGAAGGGGACGTGAATTTCTCCCTGGAGGATTATGTATCGGGAACTCACACCCGCTATAATGCGAATGAAGTCGATTTAAATCGCGATCATGTGGACCGTCTACAACCAGAAACACAAGCTCTTCATGGAAACGTCCTTCAAAAATACAAGCCTGATTATATGATCGATCTTCATCATCAAGGAGCCGAAACAACGCTTGGGGATACAGATGAACTCGTATCGGGATCGATCCTTTTTCCAACGAATGAAGAAGTGGATCCTGCAGTTGTGGAAAAATCAAAACAGCTGGGTTCAGTCCTTTACAATACGGTGGAAAGTCGAGGATTCGGTACGTTATCAAAATACATCGGTGGAACGGCACCGACGATCAGCCGTAATGGACTGGCGGTTGAATATGGAATAGCGACCCTTCTTTTTGAAATGAGAGGGATGGCTGATCATTATCGTGATGATTATGTTCTGGGTCAAAAAAGTAATGGGTACCTCATCAAGCAAGCGGTTATTAGTTTAGAAGCAACGGCAAAAGCCATTGCTGACGGATCCATTGAGAATGCGGATACTTCTTTCTGGGACACGCTTCCTGAAAGTTCATACAATCGCAGTGAAAGTGAATAAAGATTTATTAAAAAGGGTCCTTTCTTGACTGAAAGGGCCCTTTTAATTATTCATATACTCTCCGTATTAGTTCACCTCGAATATTACCTAAGGATTAAATGGGGAAAGACTTCCTATTTGGAAGTCTTTCCCTATTTCACGATCATCACGGGACATTTAGCCCTCTTTGCGACTTTATGGCTAACACTTCCCAAGACCATTTCTTGGAACACATTTAATCCACGGCTTCCAATGACTACTGCATCGAAGTTGTTTTTGTTCGCATGCTCAACAATGGTTGGACCCGGTTCGCCATGTAAAAAGGTAATCTCATAGTCGATGCCTTCATGCTTGGCTTTTTGTTCTATCATCTGCAGTTTCTGCTTCCGTTTGTCTGTTGCATCCAGTCCCCAATGGTGCAGAACATCTTCCTTGGATTGCTTCCCATCCACTACATAAACAATATCTATCTTAGAGCCTTCATGGCATCTTGCGAGAGCGATCGCTTTTTCTCCTGCCCTAAAAGAGTGTTCAGATCCGTCTGTTGCGAGAAGAATGTGTTTGAACATTACTATTCCTCCATCCGATGAAAGGGTTTCGTATTAAGTTCTATATTTTTATTCAATTTCCTTTATAGATATTTAAGTAAATTTTACATGAATTTGAACTTGATCAGAAAACGGATGAAATCCAGAGTAATAGGAAGAAAAAGTTGCATGTTTGCGCTTTCATAATCATTTCACAAATGAAATGATCCATTATATAATGTCCTTTGTGTTAAACGGCCCCGACTTTCATGAGAGTTGAAAGTCATAAATAAATAGGAAGAGGTGCATTATGGGTTTAAGTCAAAAAATTAAATATGAGTGGTTTGGAAATGTTAGAGGGGATGTACTTTCAGGTATCGTCGTTGCGATGGCATTGATACCGGAAGCGATTGCCTTCTCAATTATTGCAGGAGTAGACCCGATGATAGGATTATACGCTTCTTTCTGTATAGCAGTAGTCATTGCATTCGTGGGTGGACGTCCAGGCATGATTTCAGCTGCAACGGGTGCTACAGCCTTGCTTATGACGACTCTGGTAGCTGATCACGGTCTGCAGTATTTACTTGCGGCTACAATCCTGACAGGGGTGATTCAAATTGTCATGGGTGTCCTGAAGCTAGGGCGTTTAATGAAATTTGTACCACGCTCCGTTATGATTGGATTTGTCAACGCCTTGGCAATCCTTATTTTCTCGGCACAATTACCTCATTTTGTTGGTGAATCATGGATCATGTATGCAATGGTTGCAGCAGCACTGGGAGTCATTTACATCCTTCCACGTTTCACAAAAGCTGTGCCTTCAGCGTTGGTGGCCATTATAGCGGTTACGATTTTCGCTGTTGTAACAGGAAGTGGGGTTCGTACTGTGGGAGACATGGGTGAACTAACTCAAACGTTGCCTATATTCTTGATTCCTGACATCCCATTTACTATTGAAACACTGCAAATAATCTTTCCTTATTCTTTATCGATCGCGATTGTTGGATTGGTCGAGTCACTCTTAACTGCTTCTATTGTAGATGACATGACTGATACAACGAGTAATAAAAATAAAGAGGCAAGAGGGCAAGGTATTGCCAACATTGTGTCAGGTTTCTTTGGTGGTATGGCAGGTTGTGCGATGATCGGACAATCCGTCATCAATGTAAAATCAGGAGGGCGAGGAAGATTGTCTGCTTTTGTGGCGGGAGTTTTCTTAATGATCCTTATCATCGTCCTGAATGATTTCTTAGTTCAAATTCCAATGGCTGCCCTGGTTGGGGTAATGTTCATGGTATCAATTGGGACATTTGATTGGTCTTCTTTAAAGAATATTCACAAGACACCGATAACCGATACGGTTGTTATGATAGCGACCGTAATAACTGTCCTAGTGACACATGATTTATCAAAAGGAGTTCTGGTGGGAATTATCTTGAGTGCCATCTTCTTTGCATCAAAAATTTCAAAAGTGAAGATTACGAGCATGGTATCCGATGATAAGCATAAAAAAGTCTATCGTGTTTCAGGACAATTGTTCTTTGCTTCTGTAACAGATTTTGTTGAAAGCTTCAACTTCAATGAAGATGTAAAAGAAGTAACCCTAGATTTAACTCATGCCCACTTATGGGATGACTCAGCGGTAGGGGCAATTGATAAATTCGTCATTAAATATCATCAAAATGGTGTAAGGGTAAATGTAACAGGATTAAATGCTGAAAGTAATAGGCTAATAGAAAAACTAGCTGTGCATAACAAGCCGGGTGGTCTAGGAAAAGTGGTTAATCATTAGTGGGAATTTAGAAAAACTCTTGGTCATTTGACTAAGAGTTTTTCTATTTACTAAAATTTCACTTGAAATAAGCATATAAGTATTTTATTATATAAGCATTAACTTATATAAGGACTTTGATAAAGTTTTATTTTTTTCTTATTATATAAGTAAATAATAATATGCTAATAATACAGGTGATTTAGGAGGTGTTTACATGCTTGATTCAAAAGTTGATATTGAAAGGGCCGCAACGATGTTAAAACTTCTAGGGGATAAAACCCGTCTTACGATGGTGAAACTATTAGAATCCAACGACTGCTGCGTGTGTGAATTTGTGGAGATTTTTAAAATGAGTCAGCCTGCAATCTCTCAGCATATTCGTAAACTAAAGGATGCAGGGCTGGTAAAAGAATTAAGAAGGGGTCAATGGGTCTTTTACTCTCTTAATAAAGAAAGTGATGCGTATCCGTTTGTTCAAAGCTTGATGGAACACTTGCCTGATCAGGATGAACGATTAACAGCATTAGAAAAGCAAGGATTACGCATTTCTTGTCATTAGGAGGAGGGTTTCCCGTGTTATCAGTAATTTTAGCTACCATGATTTTTGTGGCCACATTGGTGCTTGTGATTTGGCAGCCTAAAGGATTGTCCATTGGCTGGTCTGCTTGTGGAGGAGCGATCCTTGCCTTGATTGTAGGGGTTGTCGATTTTCAGGATGTCGTGGCTGTGACAGGAATAGTCTGGAATGCGACTTTAGCATTTATTGCTATTATCATTATCTCTTTAATCCTGGATGAAATTGGATTCTTCGAATGGTCTGCACTACATATGGCGAGGGCAGCAAAAGGGAATGGCGTCAAAATGTTTGTGTATGTTTCCCTACTAGGAGCGGTTGTCGCAGCATTTTTTGCGAATGATGGAGCAGCGTTGATATTGACTCCGATTGTTTTGGCAATGGTGAGAAACTTGAATTTTGAAGAAAAAATGGTTTTTCCATTTATCATGGCAAGTGGATTCATTGCCGACACGACTTCATTACCGCTTGTCGTCAGTAACCTTGTGAACATCGTGTCAGCCGATTTTTTTGACATCGGGTTTGTGGAATATGCATCAAGAATGATCATTCCAAACTTCTTCTCATTGTTTGCAAGCATACTGGTGCTGTATCTATTCTTTAGAAAAAGCATCCCAAATAATTATGATGCAAGCCAATTAAAGAAACCAGTGGAAGCGATAAAAGATCAGCGTATGTTTAAGCTATCCTGGATTGTACTTGGTATCTTGCTTGTTGGTTACTTTATCAGTGAATCACTGCATATTCCTGTATCGATCATCGCAGGCATTGTGTCGATTTTCTTCTTACTAATGGCCAGGAGAAGCTCAGCCGTCAACACGAAAACGGTCATTAAAGGTGCTCCATGGGCGATCGTATTCTTCTCGATTGGAATGTACGTGGTAGTGTATGGTTTGCGTAACGTTGGACTGACGAATGTGTTAACGGATGTTATCCAAGTGGCTGCCGATCAAGGACTGTTCGTCGCTACGATTTCCATGGGGTTCATTGCAGCGATACTGTCATCGGTCATGAACAATATGCCGACCGTTATGATCGATGCAATTGCGATTATGGATACGAACACTACAGGAGTGATTCGTGAGTCGCTTATTTATTCCAATGTCATCGGTTCTGACCTTGGTCCGAAAATCACCCCGATCGGTTCACTGGCAACCCTCTTATGGTTACACGTTTTATCTTTAAAAGGCGTGAAAATCTCATGGGGGCAATATTTTAAAACGGGAATTGTCTTAACCGTACCAACATTACTCATTACCCTTATTGGTTTATATATCTGGTTAATGATCATATCTTAAAACTTACAACAAAAGGAGCTCGATTACTATGTCTAAAAAAACACTATACTTCTTATGTACAGGTAACTCTTGCCGCAGCCAAATGGCAGAAGGTTGGGCTAAGCATCATTTAGGAGAAGAGTGGGATGTGAAAAGTGCAGGTATTGAAGCGCATGGATTAAATCCTAACGCAGTAAAAGCAATGAAAGAAGCGGGAATTGATATTTCGAACCAAACTTCTGACATTATCGATCCTGACATTTTAAATAATGCAGATTTGGTCGTTACCCTTTGTGGTGATGCTGCAGATAAATGCCCAATGACACCTCCTCATGTAAAGCGTGAGCACTGGGGCTTTGATGACCCGGCAAAAGCGCAAGGAACGGATGATGAGAAATGGGCATTCTTCCAACGCGTGCGTGATGAAATCAGCGATCGGATCAAAACATTCGCAGATACCGGGAAGTAAAAATAGAGGAAAATAGAGGGACGGACCTCTTGGCTCTCTTTAAATGTCTGCCCGATGGGTGATAGAGGTTATCGTTAAGATCATCGTGAATAGAAAAAGCCTGTTCTGGGTACTTATTGTACTAAGAATCAGGCTTTTTTTATGAAGAATGAAGAAATTTCAATGAAGAAACCAGCAGAGAAATCCCTGCCGGTCTCGCAAACTCTTTAATTAATTCCAACTGCATCAAATGATAGTTTCACAGCATTGACTTCCGCTGAAGTGCTACCATACAAATCGGTTGCAGACTGTACAGCTGCAGCTCTTGCCTGACTGAAGGTTGAGGAAGCCGTCAGATACACTGTATTCATACGATAATAAATATCCCCAAGCTTTTCACGCCCAATCCCGGGAACTGTTACTCCATAATGCTGCCCACCTTCACTTAATAGATAAGCCTGTTTGTTGATGATTCCACTGTTTGTATGAACACCGCCATTATCTCCTGTACCGGTATAACGTTTAGAGTAGTGGTCAGGGTCACCGTATTTAGCAGGGTTGCTCATGGAGCGGAGGGCATCACCGGATGTGCCAGGTGTATAAATATCTTCTCCGATTTCGAAATCTGGATTCGCTCCATTCTCATACTCTACCAATGTTCCAAAAATATCTGAAATCGCTTCGTTCAATGCTCCTGATTCATTTTGATAAACAAGGTCAGAAGTGAAATCTGTCACCGCGTGAGTCAATTCATGAGCGACAACATCAATTCCTCCAGAAAGTGGGGCAAACGTGGTACCATCTCCGTCACCATACACCATCTGGGATCCGTTCCAGAAGGCGTTATTATACCCGCTGCTGTAGTGAACTGAAGACACCAGGCGTGCGCCTTGATTATCATAAGAATTACGATTGTAGTTATCCTTGAAGAAGTCATACGTGACACCTGCGAAATGATGAGCATCAACTGCTGGGGCATCATATGCAGCATTCAGTACATTATCGCTGTCCGACCACAAGGTGCCGGGTAAGAAGAATTGTGGGAAGAAGGTACGATTGTTCATGTTGTATGTATACACACCATTTCCCCGTGTATTATCCTGCAAATAGTACTTTCCACTTGAAAGGGTTGTGTTCAACGGTTTAGAGTCACCTAATACACCTTTACCGGTTCCTACTTGATTCGTTCCTGTGACTTCATGCATGTCATTGTATTTATTTAATATCTTTCCTGTTTTAGCATCTATAAAATAGTTCCAGTTACCAGGAGACGGTTCTAAATAATTCAGGTTTACAAAATATGCAAAGGAAGCAGAATCACCATCTGTGTAGATGACCAATTCCGGTTTAGCCTCTTTTTCTAACTTAGGATCAATTCCAAGATCTTTCTTAGCGATCGTTAAGGCTTTTTTCGTGTTCACTTTCTTTTTTGATGAGGTGATCTTTTGATCCAAGTCAGCTACGACAGTACCGGAAAAAGCTTGAAGTGTTCCATCTTCCTTTACAACTGCTGACTGTGTGGAACCCCAAACAGGTACTCCGTGGTATGTTTGCTGAATGCGAACGACTTTATTTCCAAGTTCGTCCTTTTCGACAGATAACACCTTGAACTGCTCGTCTGATTTCTTATCAGAAAGTTTGAATTTCGTCTTGTTCTTCTCTAAAAAGGAAAGGACGATTGTCTCCGCTTTTTTCCCGGATGGGGGAGATAGTAGTCCTGAAACAAATTCGGGTGTTCCTTCTTTTTTATTCATTTGAAAGAGTGCATTGTCTGATGGTGCAGCTAAACTCCCGGTTGCCATCATTCCAGATAGTAAACCAATGGATAACCCCATGCTAATGATTTTATTCTTTCTCAAATTAACTCCTCCTCTTTTTTTCTAAAAATTCCGTCAAAATCAGATTATCATAGGTAAGAAGAAGAGGGTATTGAGAAAACGCAGGACTTTTTGAGGATATAGAGTAGACAGATAATGGCCCTATTCAAGAAAATTTTCATAAAAACGGACTTTTTTATTGGATAAAAACTTTTATTTAAATTAGGGTAATTTTTAATTTTCAACTAAGCGGCAAAAGGTGAGGGTGCCTGGCCACCCAGGTGAGTACATATCTAGTCCACTATGAATACTTGAAGCATTTCAATAAAGATGAAACACCCCTCAACCAAATGGGTTAAGGGGTGTTTCACTACTTATTAGTATCTTACAGCATCATAAGAGTTAATTCTTCCGTGCTGGAAGTAAGAACCTGTACCGCTGATCGGATCAGCCGTTTGTTCAATTGCTTGACGGATTTGAACATTGTTTCGTCCTTGCCCAGCAAGTAATCCTGCTAAACCTGCTACGTGAGGGGAGGCCATCGATGTACCTGACATGTATGAGTATCCATTGTTAGGCATGGTAGAAGCGATGTCAACTCCAGGCGCGGTTACATCCACCCATGTCCCGTAGTTTGAGAAAGAAGCTTTACGGTCTCTGGAATCAACTGCTCCTACGGCAATTGCGTTTGGATAAGAAGCTGGCTCAAATGTTGTTGACACTCCGTCATTTCCAGCAGCGGCAATGACGACAGACCCTTTGTTCCAAGCATAATCAACTGCACTTTTTAAAGTTGTTGTATTACAGTCACAACCCAGGGAAAGATTCAGCACTTCAGCGCCTTGATCTGCAGCGTAGCGAATACCTGCCGCGATATCATCAAGTGATCCACTTCCGTTGGCATCTAATACACGAACGGCAAGTATCTTTGTATTTGGAGCCATACCGGCAACCCCGGTTCCGTTATTCGTTTCAGCAGCAGCCGTACCCGCTACATGTGTTCCATGTCCGTTTAAATCCATTGGATAATAATCATTGTCGACGAAATCATAACCACGAATCGTCTTACCATCTAAGTCAGGGTGGTTGTAATCTACACCTGTATCAAGAACGGCAATTTCCTGTCCGCTGCTCCCGCGTGCAAGATCCCATGCACTAGGTGTGTACGTGTTTTGGGGTCCATATTGATAGCCTTGGTAGTAATAATCATTAGGGGTCCAGGTTGCTGAGAAGGTATAGTTAGGTTCAGCGTATTCCACATTCGGGTTTTTGCTTAATGCTTTTACAGTTGCTTCAACATTTCCTACTTTTAATACCTCGAAAGGCTTTTTCGTAGAATCTTTTTCTTTTACAGCAGCTGCATTCGCTTTTTTGAGGGTATTTCCTTTTTCTGACTCGGTCACGCCATCTTTGAATTTAACAATGACCTCACCTTTTACATAACTGCCTTTCTCAAAGCTTTTATTGACAGTTGTCTTTTGAGAGGCTTTCTCTAGAGGGTTTTGATCTTGAGCAAAGGCACTTCCTCCAAAGCTTGGGACTAGAGCAAGTGATGCAGCTAATGATAGAGCAGCAATTTTTTTAAACTTCATTATAGCATTCCTCCGTTTTTCTTTTTTTGAATGGCGTGGTTCAACGACAAATGGATTGAGCATCAAAGCGCTTGTTTATGAAATACCTCCTTTAATTAATTTCACAAGAATAAGAGAATGTGTGAAAGAAAACTATGTATGATTCTTGCTAACTAGGATTCTAGCAAACCCTTCAAAAAAAGAGAATAGGGCGAAAATTCAGCATTTGTAAATATAAGGGAAGTGAATCAAACCAAATTAAAAAAACACCTGGAATCAAGAAAACTTTCCTTCAAACTCCCTCAAAATCAAAAATGACCATAGGAAAACAGTCACGTATTTTCCCAACATCAATTTTAAATTTTTGAGGGACGGACCTCCTTTTTGGTGAAGATAGTAGGTGAACCACCATACTAATAATGTTATGATTAGCATATTTTTTAGGAAGGGTGGGTGAAGGTCCGTTCCTCATTCGATCCTTTCATGGAAACCTCAATACCAACCATGATCATACAGAAAAGATCCCAGTGGATATGTTTTCCAGTGGGATCTTTTCTATTGCTTTAAGCAAAAATATAACGGTTTCATTTTTATTTCACAACTCCATAGTACATTTAATACTGGCTAAAAAGTCAGTTCACACTAGATGAAAAAATATAGTTGATTGATCTGAAGTTATTTTTATTACGTTATCCCTTTTACAAGGAAATCACTAAAGGAGACTAAAGATGGAAGCCGAAAAGAAATTAGAAACTGCCCCAAAGCAATCAAAGAAACAAGAAAGAGCTGCCCTATACCAAACTGTATGGAGATGGCATTTCTATGCAGGAATCATTTTTGCCCCGTTTTTGGTTATTTTAGCATTAAGCGGGGCCGTGTATTTATTTAAGCCACAAATTGAATCCATAATGTATAATGATGTCTATTTTGTAAAGGAAAAAGGCTCTTCCATAATCAGCCCTTCTGCACAAATGGCAAAGGTCAGGGAGGAAGCACCTGACCAGATCGTCACATCAATGAAGGTGTATGATGATCCCTCTCGAACAACGGAATTCAGTGTAATGAATAATGGAGAGATGTTTTCAGTGTATGTCAATCCCTATACAGGAAATGTTGCGGGATCAATAAAAAATGATGAGAAATTTACAGAAATCTTTAAAAAGCTACATAGTGAATTGATTGTTGGCGGCACGGTAGCCAATCGATTAGTAGAGCTTGCTGCGTGTTGGGCTGTCATTTTACTAATAACGGGTCTATATATATGGTGGCCTAGAAACAAAGCCTCGATTTGGGGTACCATCTTACCAAGGTTCAGACAAAAAGGCAGGACGTTCTGGAGAGATATGCATGCAGTGCCAGCGTTTTGGTTATCCCTATCCATTTTGATCCTCATCCTGACAGGGCTGCCGTGGTCCGGTGTGATGGGGGAGCAAATCAATCGACTCGCGACTTCCACCAATACTGGATATCCGGCATTTGCTACCAGCTTTGGAGAAAAGCCTCAATCAGTGGTAAAAGCGAAAGATGTGGCAGAAGATGTACCTTGGGCATCTGAAAACATGTCAGTACCCTCTTCTACTACAGATGGATATGTTCCATTATCATTAGAAGATGCTACGTATATCGCGAGGAATGAAAAGATAAAAAAACCGTATACGATTTCTATGCCTCAAGGGGATAAGGGTGTATACACCATCGCTACTTCTCACTCAAAACCCGGGGATAACGCGACTCTCCACGTGGATCAATACTCAGGTTCCATCTTAAGCGATGTACGCTTCAGTGATTATGGCATTATGGCAAAAGCCATCACAATGGGGATTGCCTTGCATGAAGGCCGCTTATTTGGACTCACTAATCAAATCATCGGTCTCATCATTTGTATTGGGTTGATCGGAATGGTAGTAAGCTCACTCATCCTTTGGAGAAAACGCAAACCGGAAGGTAAATCGGGAGCGCCGACTAAGCCTAAAGATAAACAAATGACAAGAGCCGTCCTTATCATCATGCTTGTGATGGGGGTCATCATGCCACTCGTTGGAATATCCATCATAATTGTGTTTTTACTGGACCGTTTGGTTTTTCCACATATTAAACCATTAAAGACCTGGCTAAATTAAAGGATAAGGGAGTAATAATATGAAGAAACTCATAACAGCTTTAGGAATCGGGTTATCAATGGCAGTGTTAGCAGCATGTACTGCCGGTTCTTCTGCAAGTGAATCAGAGATAGCTCAGCAAGTGGAAGTGAACATCTCTCTTCCAGAAAAAATTTCACCTAATGAGGAAAGTAACATAAAGGTTAAAGTGACCCAAGCCGGTGAAAGTGTAGAGGATGCTGAAAATATACAGTTTGAAGTGTGGAAAATGAACGACAAAGCGGAAAGTGAATTAATTGAGGCCACCCATGAAAAAGATGGTGTATATAGTATTAGAAAAACATTCAAAGAAACCGGCGTTTATTATGTACAAACCCATGTAACGGCACGTGATATGCATGTGATGCCCAAGAAACAATTCATTGTTGGACAAGTATCTAAAGAAGAGATGGAGAAAATGAAACAGATGGAAGAAGATAGTCAACAAGAAGGAGAGGGTGGGGGACAACATCATTGATATGAAAGGACTTCAGTGAATGAAGTCCTTTCTTTCATGCATGATCATTTTTAATGAGCTTCTACCGCTTTATTCAATGATTGATAGATTTTCATACTTGAAATATTTATACCCATCTGGACAAATTCAATACTCATTTCTGGGCGCATCCCTGATAAAATCGGCTCAATCCCAAGTAATTTAAGACTATCAATCAACTTCATGATACCTTGTTGAAACAAAGGATTCACTTCATACACACCGGATAAATCGATGATAAGTTTATGGATAGAAAGCTTTTTGCACTCAAGAAGGACATGCTCTGCCATCATCTCTCCACGTACTTCATCCACTTGACCAATGAGAGGCAATACAGCCAAGTCGGAGAATATTGGAACGACAGGGGTGGATAAGGATAAATACTTCTCTTCAGATATTTTCAGCTGTTCTTCTGCATACTCACTATATGCTTCACAGAAAGCAGAAATCATTGTGGTGAATGTGCGATCGATATCATGTGTGATTTGCAGTAAGGTTTCTTTAGACATTGCTGCTTCATTTTGCAAAACGATATCTTCTAAAATAACTTTTTTATATAACGAGGATTTACTTATGGACATCTGCAAAGGGACCCCTTGGCCTGAAGCAAGTCTTCCTACTTCTTTTCCCCACTGACTTGATTTGTCCAAATTATTTTCTCCCCTTAACAAGCCTTCACCTATAAGTTCGATAAGCTGCTCAAAATAGGGGAGGGTTTCAGTTCTTTTTTCTTCCACGTAAAGTGTTGGATAAGAAGCTATAAGATTTGAGAAAATGGTATTGGCAAGATCCTGTTTTCTCTCAATCAATTGATCCCCAATAGATGTAGTAATTGTGTGGTGAGTCATTTTTCTCCTCCAGATGTATGATTTTCCTTTATTATAAAGTATTATTAATTTTTAGTATAGGCTGGAAAGACTAGAGTAATAGTATACCAGGTATATTGACAAGATGATGTCATTACCTTATAATTTCATTAATTTAAAATTTTTCCAATCAGACGATGAAGAGAAGAACATAATGATGCGCAGAGAGCTCTACTAGCTGAAAAAGGGCCATCATGATCATTATGGTAAAAGACTTGGAGTTATGTATGAAGCTATTTCTGCAGGAATACATCGGCGTCTCCCGTTATAGAGATACGTTTATCCGAAAAGGTTGGTATGGTGACATGCCAATGAACTGAGGTGGTACCGCGAAAGATATACTCTCGTCCTCAAGAAGTATTTATTGAGAATGAGAGTTTTTTATTTTGATAAAAGGAGTGTTTTGTATGAATCCTATATTACTTGAAGTTCGACCAGTGTTAGAGACGGAAAGATTAGAACTACGGATGCCTCAGCCAGGTGATGGCAGGGCAGTGAATGCAGCCATTAAAGCTTCTCTATCTGAATTAAAACCGTGGTTGGGATTTGCACAAAATGACCCTTCAGTAGAAGATACGGAAACAAACACCCGTGAAGCTCACGCAAAATTTCTAACAAGGGAAAGTCTGAGGTATCTCATCTTCCGAAAAGATACAAAGGAGTTTGTCGGTTCAACAGGCTTTCATAACATCGATTGGAGTGTACCTAAATTCGAAATCGGTTATTGGATTGATACAAGAATGAGTGGGCATGGTTACATGGTGGAAGCAGTTGGGAAATTGACCGATTTTGCTTTAAGCGAATTAAAAGGAAAAAGAGTAGAGATCAGGTGTGAATCCACAAATGCGAGGAGCAGGGCGGTTCCTGAAAGGCTTGGTTATATGCTGGAGGGGATTCTGCGAAATGAGGATCTTTCGGTTGATGGGGAAAGGTTAACGGATACGTGCGTCTATGGGAAGATCAAAAAGATGAGGTAGGGTCCTGATCAGGACCCTACCTCATTAGTATTAAACGTAAAGGTACATTACCTCAACAAACCTCTGCTGTAGTCATTTTATCAACTACTTTTTTAAGCTGCCTCCGACTCTTTCGAATGGACCTTTCTCATGAATTCGTTTACATCTCCAGGCACTCTGCGATCGATCTTTGAAACGATATATACAGAAAGGAATCCAACCGGCACCGTTATTAATCCCGGTACATTAAATTGTAGAAATTCAGGTAAGGTAGTTTTAAAGAAAATCATGTACATAGAAGCAATTAGACCAATAACCAGACCGGCAATTGCGCCTTTTTCCGTCATTCCCCTCCACCAAATACCCAGGATGAAGATTGGTGTAAACGTACTCGCTGCAACAGTAAATGCCAGTGCCACCAGATGGCCGATGGAAGCTTCCTTAACCATAAGACCAAGAGCACCGTAGAGTATACCAAGAATGATAATCGAAACCTTTCCGGCTAAAACGCGTTCTTTTTCTGTAATGTTTTTCCGGAAGAAAGTCGCATATAAATCGTGAGCCAATGCACCGGAGCTTGCAATGAATAAACCAGAAAGGTTTGAGAATACGGCAGCAAATGCGCCCGCAATAACAAGACCAAGCAGCCACTCACCGCCAAGGGCCTGGGCAGTGGAAGGAACAACCATATTGTTTCCGCCCGCTAAAAGATCTTTCATGACACCTGGATCTGTGTCTCCGCTAAGAAAAATCGAGCGTCCGACCACTCCAAGATATACGGCAAAGAAAAAGAATACACTTGCAATTCCTATTGCCATAAGAGCGGACTTACGAGCTGCTTTAGCACTAGGGTTTGTATAGAAACGAAGTAAAATATGCGGAAGTCCGATCGTACCGAGTGAAAGTCCGATTGTCATTGATATGGTTTGCCAGAATGATGGGAAGTAATTGCCGGTACCTGTCCAAGCAGCACCATCAAAAGGTATATCCTTTCCATCAGTAGTAAATCCAGAGGTTCCCGAAATAACCCCTTTAAATTCATTAATCGAGGCCAGGATTTCCTGATAATGGAGTCCACCATAGATAGCAGCGCCAACCATAAGAAGAAAGGCACCAAGGCGAATCCATAGTTCTAGAGCCTGGTTAAGTGTAGTTCCCTTCATACCACCGATACCAACGTAAAAAATCATGACAGAACAAGTGAAAATGATTCCAAATTCATAGCTTGTTCCAAAAAACATGCTTAAGATTTGCGCAGCACCAAGTAACTGAGGAGCTGCATAGAAGCCAGAAATGGCTAAAACCACAGCAACAGCTGCGAGACGGGCACGTTTGCTGTGGAAACGATAAGCTAAAAAGTCTGCCACTGTATAGGCTCCAAATCGACGAAGTGGTCCTGCTACGAAAATGGCCAGAAGAGTCAAACCGATAGAAAAGCAAAATGCATAATAAGCACCATCATACCCCAGCTGATAGGTTAAACCGGCAATACCAAGGAAGGTGGCTGCGCTTAAATAGTCTCCACCTATAGCTGAGCCGTTAGTAAACCAGCCAAAGCTCCTACCACCAACAAAATAATCAGAAGCGGTGGCATTTCTCTTTGATAAGTAGGTTATATAAACAATCGTCCCCATTAAGAAGAGCGTTAAGAGGAATTTTGGTTCTAGTAAAACACCCATCAATTGATTCTCCTTTCCTCAGAAGATGTATTGGAGTGAGAGTGGCTGGAAGTGTGGCGATCATTCTTTAAACGCCTCTCATAAAGAGTTGTATGTACATAGGCAATGATGAATGCCATCGCCATAGCGACGATACTTGTGAAAAACCAGCTATACGTCATACCTCCCCACATACGTGAGAACATAAAACCTTCTGCATACCAATTCAATATCGGGATTGATAAGATAAAGACATAATAAAATACCGTAAGTTTAATTCCAGTACTGAATTCACCCTTCATGATTTTTCTTGTTTCCGGATCGAGTGGCTCAAGTTCGCTGACATCTATAGTGTCTGCAGCCACATAATCATATTCTGAATATTCTCCAGCCATTAAAGAATCCTCCTTCAAAGTTTCTGCTTCTGATTATTGATCACTATCCTCCTTTACCAATAAGATAATATAAAATTGATTTTACGATATTAGAAGATTATATACCTTACAATAAATTATCAGAAATATACAAATATTTAATATAATCTAATTTTTATTCTATAATTGAAATAAAAATAGGACATGTATATCTTAGAAAGGCGGATGGAAGCCAAAGTGTATGCAATGAAGCTAAACGTAAAAGATCAATTGGAATATGAAAAGCTGGAAGACTGGATTACCGAAGGATTTATGGGAAACATTGCACTGGTGGGGGAGGAAGAAAAACCAGCTCATATACATATAGCAATTTTCGAAGTAACCACATGGCTTGATTGGGTAAAGATACACCGATTTCATAAACGTAATAAAGAATGCAAAATCATTCCTTTGCTGGAACCATCATTATTATATACTTCACCCCTTGCAATTGAATTGAAATTAAGCAGTTTACTAGTAAAGGCTGTAAAAAAACACAAATTTATGCGAATGTTAAAACAAGTTATAAGGAGTATTTCAAGTGGGGCTCATGTATTGGCCAGTGACGATGAATCATTCAGGGGGCCTCATCAGGATCCAAAGAAAGGTAGCCACCACACATCGCCTTTTCAAGAAGCATTTTTACGAAGATTACTTTCCGGTGAGATAAAATCTGAAGAGGAATTAATTGAATCCCGATCTCTTTTTCCAATTGATGGGCTGCCAAATGTGATATGTTTTATACAGGGGTTCACCAGATGCCCATCCTGGATAGAAGGGCAGGAGTGGCAAGCATCTACAATTATTCAAGAACATTTAAGAAAGCGCTTTCGGTTAGAGGGGGTATCTTTCCTATCATATCGCAAACACCTACTAATGCTCATTCGGATTCCTTCAAACTACGGATCCTTAAAACACTGGAAAGAAGGGGAAGCCAGTATACTTGATGCAATTGAGGAATTAGAAATGGAGTATGGGATCCATATTTACATTGGTGTAGGGTCCATCTATCGAGAACCACTTCTCCTTCATCATTCATATCGGGAAGCATATAAAGCCCGTCGTACGTCACCATATGAGAGGCTATCCCTTCGGTATTATGAAGAAATCACAAAGGACCAGCAGATTCAAAAATGTACGGACTATATAGCTCATTGTTGTACGGATAACCTTTCGATTAAACAAGTAGCTGAACAGATTAATTTTAGCGTTCCGTATTTCAGCAGGATTTTCAAACAAGAAACAGGGCGTAATTTTGTTGAATACGTCACTTTTGTTCGTCTTCAGCGTGCTGTTTGGCTTTTGCGTCATACCAACCATACAATTGAGTACATTGCTGAAGAGCTTGGTTTCAATACGCCCAATTATTTTAGTGGTACTTTTAAAAAATATGTAGGACTTTCTCCAAGAGAATACCGAGGGACAAAAGAAATTATTTTTATTTAATACAGCAGTGGTAGCCGTCCATTCATATAAAGCATGAATATTGCCGGGAAGATAGTCTTATCCTAAGATATTTGTGAAGATAATAGAAGGGCGATTCTCATTGAGAGTCGCCCTTGGAAAGATGGCTCCTTAAGTCTTAGCCCAATCTCTCCTTAATAAACTATACGTTACAAGATCCTCATAATGATCATATAACCATTGTCCATCTCTAGAGATTCCTTCTTTCGTAAATCCTAATCGTTCAGGGATGCCGATGCTTTTCTTATTGTTGGTGGCACATTGGATTTCTACCCTGTTGAGCTCCATTTCAAGAAATAAATAGTTTAAGAGAGAAGTAACGGCACGTGTAATGATCCCTTTTCCTTGTGCCCCTTCCGAAAGGAGATATCCAATACTGGTGCTCTTGCTTTTCCAATCAATATAATGCAGCCCGATCATGCCGACTAACTCCCCTTGATAGCGTATCCCGGCATCGAATCCGTTGTTATCCGCGTAATTCCGGATCCAAAGGGGAATAATGTGTTCTAAATCCTGAGGGGACCGGCGTTTATCGACCCAAAGGAGCCACTGACGAAGGTGATCCCGGTTTGAATCGATCAGTTCGTATAACTCCTCTTTGTGGTGCTGTTGAAATAGCTCGATCGAGATTTCTTGATCTACAGTGAATGAAAACATGGGACCATCTCCTTTTGGATATTTAGAAGATTATACCATATGCTGCTTCTTTATAGGGAGGAGTTAAAGTAAGGCAGCTGATCATAATGTGATTTAACTGTATATATTTTATAATAGAAGAAAATGAACGACATTAAAGGAGGTGGTGGCATGGTAATGAGAACAATCTTACCAGAGTCCCAAGCGTCTCATGCAAAGCCTACAATTAGAAAGGCGATACTTTGCATGGGGTGGACATTGAATGATCGCCCTTAAAGTTCATTTCTAGTAAGTCGGCTTTGCACCTTATTTATTTGATTAATAAGAAAATAAGGGGCGGACTGAAATGAAATATGTAAAAGCGGAGAGTGTTTTACCACCATCGCTTCTTGTTGAAATCCAGAAATATATACAAGGGGAAACCCTTTATATACCTAAACCCAAGGTGAAACACCGAAAATGGGGTAGCCGTTCTGGAAGCAGAAAAGAAATTGATGAACGAAATGTTGAGATCAAAGAGACTTTCTTGAATGGAAAGACGATTCAAGAATTAGCCGAACATCATTATCTTTCAACAGAAACAATTAAGAAAATAGTGTATAGAAAGCGCTGATGATTTTGTCAGTGCTTTTTATTATGTATAGATTGTTTCTAAACCAAACTCTACCTATCTTTCTGTCAAGTACCGGTATATAGTATGAATGAGGTTGCACGGAATTCCTGTGCTTCTTGACTCGTCTTGAACAAACCATTTAAGATGAAAATAATGACAAATGTTTCTAGGAGCGATTAACATGGAACCATTTATTCGAAAGGATCAATATAATTTCATTATGTATCAGACTCAGGTGCTGATCAATGGATATTCAACTGTGAATGATCTTGGTGTACTTCAAGCGTTGAAGGGACTTGTAAATGATAAGGTGACAAATGTGTTCGATGAACTGTCTCAAGCTCAACAGAACATACTAGAACCTATTGGGAATATCCGGGATTCTGATCAGGCGGAGGATTTTTTAATTGGATTAAAACCTTATGTGATTCCATTTCCATCTGTAACTGATGCCTCATTGAAAAAGTTATTTCCGAAAGTGAAAAAGCTAAAGACTCCTGATTGGGAAAACATCGATTTCAGGGAACTCTCGTATTTGGGCTGGAATGATTACGGGCAGGAGCGAAAATATATCGTCGCTGAGCATGAGGGTAAATTAAAAGGATTCAAGGGTACTTTCAAAAGTAGCAGCAAAAAAGGGATTTGTACGATTTGCAATACCTTTGGAAGCATCGGGTTTTACATGTCTGAATCGAAAGCGTCATCTCACGGAACCTATGTAAAGAAAGGGAATTACATCTGCCAGGATAGTGATGAGTGTAACGAAAAGCTCAAAGACAAAGAGAAATTGGTTGATTTCATTCAAAGAATCAATCATTAGAAGGATGCGCTGTGCAGAGTCTCGGCGTATTTTTCATTATATTTATACTATATTACGGAATTCCAATTCTTCTCAACACTTATAAATCCCTTGAAACATTGCCATACTTTAAGTAGTATAGATAAGTAGAAAATTGTAGAGTTTCGAAATGAGGGTTTTAAATGGAAAAGAAATCCATATACGGATTAACATTAGATCAACTGACAACATGGCTGGTCGAACACGGTCAGAAGAAGTTCCGTGCGGCTCAGGTATGGGATTGGTTATATAAAAAGAGAGTGACAAACTTTGCGGATATGAAGAATCTGAACGCCGACTGTGTACAATTGCTGGACGATCACTTCTATCTTCATACACTCACTCAAGAGGTTAAACAGGAATCCAAGGACGGCACAATTAAATTCCTGTTCAAGCTTGAAGATGGTAACTTAATTGAAACAGTTTTAATGCGATTCAATTATGGACTAAGTGTGTGTGTGACGACCCAGGTCGGGTGCAACATCGGTTGTACATTCTGTGCAAGTGGACTGCTGAAGAAGAACCGCGATCTTTCAAGCGGAGAAATCGTAGAACAGATCATGAACGTCCAACATCATTTGGATGAAGCAGGAAATGGAGAACGTGTCAGCCATATCGTCGTAATGGGGATAGGTGAACCATTCGATAACTACGATAACATGATGGACTTCTTCCGAGTGGTTAATGACCAAAAAGGTCTTTCTATCGGAGCTCGTCACATTACCGTTTCCACAAGTGGCCTGGCAGATAAGATTTACAAATTTGCCGACGAAAATATTCAAATCAACCTTGCTGTTTCCTTGCATGCACCAAACAATGAATTACGTACCAAGATCATGAAAATCAACCGTGCGTATCCTTTAGAGAAATTAATGCCAGCCATTGATTACTATTTAGAAAAGACCAATCGACGCATCACTTTTGAGTATATTCTATTGAGTGATGTAAATGACCATAAAGAAGAAGCTATACAGCTAGCCAAATTGTTAAAGAACAAGCGTCATCTTTCTTATGTGAACTTGATTCCTTATAATCCAGTTGACGAGCATAACCAATATCAAAGAAGTACGAAAGAAGCGATTGTTGAATTCTACGGTACATTACTTGAACATGGAATCAACTGTGGAGTCCGTGTGGAACAAGGAACGGACATCGATGCAGCTTGCGGTCAATTGAGAAGTAAGCAAATCAAGAAGGATAAGGTTAAATCTTAATACTTTTTATGGAGCACATAGATTCCTAAGTGGAATTTATGTGCTTTTTTCGTTTATTGTATTCTAAATTTGTTGAATTAAATATTCTACAAGTGTAGAATTGTCTGTGAGCTACAAATTTTGGAAATGAGGTGTTTCTATATGGATGTGCTCCATTTGACAAGCCGGAAAAGAGAGACGTATGAGATTAGGATTGAGTCTTCCCTTCTTTGGGAATGCGCTTTGGGGATTGCTGCAGTCACAAATACAAGGCTTATCGATACGTTAGAAAAACCTAAAGAGTCATGGGACAAGTTAAAGAAATCTTTATCTGAACCGTTAATAAGGGATTTGAAATACGTTGAAAAGAATAATACCTGGAAATCCCTACTCCTCTTGTTGCATCAAAGTGAGTTTCGGGATTTATCTGAATTTATCACGTTTCTGGAGGGGGTGGAAGATGAAAAACTAAGATTTATCTGCATTCCATACATAGGGATGAAATTTCAAGAACTTCGAACGCATGCTTCAGAAGGAGATGAGTCGTCAAAAAACAGATTGAAAAAGCAGACAGAGGATAACCCGTTTTTTCCGGATTACATCGATTTCATCTGCACTACAAATGTTCATGACCTTAGGAACCATCTGAAGAGTGTCATGACCGGATGGTATGAAGAAGTGATCATTCCTCAAAAAGAGACACTATCTCAAATACTGGCGCGGGATAAACAATCCAAGGAAAAGATGAGTGGAAATCTAAAGTCCGAGGCGTTAGTAGAATGGGCAACGGGCGGTATCACTTACTTGCCCGAGCCGAGCGTACATACAGTTCTGCTTGTCCCCCAAATGATTTACCGCCCTTGGAACGTTGAAGGCGATATTGAAGGGGTCAAGGTGTTTTATTACCCCGTAGCCAATGAAAGCATTAATCCGGATGATAAGGGTATGCCAAGCTATTTTCTGGTCCAAAAGCATAAAGCCCTTGGGGATGAAGCCCGCCTCAGAATGGTGAAATTGCTGAAGGGGTCAGATCGTACACTTCAGGAAATCACGAATGAGCTGAACATGGGTAAGTCGACGGTCCATCATCATTTGAAAATACTCAGGTCCGCAAGGCTGGTCGAAACTATGGATGGGAAGTATCGCCTTAAAGAGAATGCGGTTCAATCTTTATCGAAGGAATTAATGCAGTATTTAGCTGAGGATTAAAAGGGGGAAATGATGTGGGTGAGCGTGCGGTGAGACTAAATCAAGTGGGTGATTTCCCGCCCTTAAAGAAAAACTATTCTGTTTTCCGTTTCATGGGTGGGAATTTGATTTCATTTTTCGGTGATCAAATCTATTTAATAGCGATTCCTCTAATGGTATTATCCCTCACTGGATCACCTGTGAGTATGGGCATTGTGGCGGCACTTGAACGGCTGCCGATTCTATTGCAGCCCTTCGCGGGTATCATGTCCGATAAATTCAACCGGAAGTACCTCCTGCTTTTATGCGATCTAGGACGATGTTTACTTGTTGGGATGATTGGGGTTCTATATATCTTGAATGTCCTGGAGATGTGGATGGTATATCCCGCTGTGTTTGGTATTGGATGTTTAAGCCAGTTATACAATACATCTCAATTTGCTTCAGTACCAAGCCTGGTGAGAAGAGAAGACCTTCAAGCTGTGAATTCATTGAATTCCGGGATATTTAATTTAGCGGTTTTTTTGGCACCAGGCTTGGGAGGGCTGATTATTTCCTTTTTGAATCCGGGATATGCCCTGGTAGTGAACAGCGTCAGCTTCATGGTATCTTTTCTTGCCATTGCGAGTCTCCGGATGAAGATAAATGAGAGAGATTCATCAAGGCATTCCATATGGGGAGAGATCAGGGAGGGATTTGAATTCGTTGTAAAGACCAAGCCAATCTTGTACACCAATCTAGCCATGGTTTCTTCTGTGTTCGGAACTACATTGTTTCTCACATTATTAGTATTTCACCTAAAAGATTCCATCAGTTTAAATACGGTCATGATTGGTGGGTTATTATCAATGGGTGGAGTAGGTGCCATTGCTGGTGCGGTTACGTCAAACCTTTTTCGGAAGCGGTTTTCTTATAGGAGCATTTTATTTTCGGCATCTGTCATCGGAGGGCTTTCGATCCTATGTTTCGGTTTGACCGAAATCTACTTTTGGCTTGTGATCATGAATGCAATCGGGACTTTTTGTGCTTCTATGATGAGTCCTTGCATCCTCACAATACGGCAAACGCTGACACCCAATCACTTATTGGGAAGAGTCCAGGCCACAAGCCGACTAATGACATGGATATTCATGCCCCTTGCAGCATTCCTTGCAGGAATACTGGCTGAAGCAATAGGTACAGACCTGACCATCGTTCTAGCTGGAGCCATCTCAACACTTGCTTCCATTCCATACCTTCATCATAGTTTAAAAGAAAAATAGAGGGACAGACCTTCCTCAATTTTATTTTATGATAGGATGGAAATGGAACTCATTTTTAGTGAACGGTAATAGAAAGAGGAATGAAGAAAGATCAATTTTTATCGTTTTGAAATAAAGTGGTACAACCACAATTACGACTATGAAAGGAGATTGGAGAATGCAATCGAATCATCACGACATCACCATCATCGGGGCAGGGGTGAGCAGTGTGTTTCTCGCTTACACCTTAATGAAGCATAATGAACATGTCTCCATTCACATGATTGATCTTGGCAAGGAACTCAGTGAACGTACATGCGGTTTAGATGCGGGGGGAGTCTGTACATGTGAAGGAATGTGCAGTAAATACATTGGGTTTGCAGGTCTTGGGAAATCAGAAGGGAAATTTAATTATACGAATGATTTCGGAGGAGAGCTTGGAAGGAAAATTGGAGAACAAACCACATTTGATTTGATGCAGGAAGTCGACGACATTCTCTGTGAGTTTGGCGGTGACATCATTCCTACCTATAGTACGAAAAATGAGAAACTTTCATTAAGGGCCCGGATGGCAGACATGAAGGTGCTTTCAACGGAGGTGCGTCATTTAGGAACACGCTTAGCGAATGAAATTTTTCAAAAGATTTATGAAGTAATGAAAAACCGTATTATGTTTAGTTTCGAAACTCATGTTGAAAGGATTTTGAAGAATGAAAATGGCTTTCACTTGAAATCTAATAGGGGTGATTTTACGACGGGAAAATTAATTATCGGTACAGGAATGAGCGGCAGCACATGGCTAAAAGAGCAAGCTGGATCACTTGGATTACTTCCAGGTAAGACACGATTGGATATGGGGATTCGCGTGGAAATGAAAGGTGATCAGCTTGAATCGATATTAGGAGATACTTTTGAAACGAAGCTGAAAATTGAGAGGGACTCATTCAGAGCGACAACCTATTGTATGAATCCACGAGGGAGAATCATACGGAAACACCAGCATGGATTGGTGATGCCAGACGGACAAAATGTCCGAGAAAAAGATACACCAAGTGCGAATCTGAACTTCAGCTTATTCGTTCCACGCTATTTTCAATCCCATGATGAAGCAATGGAATTTGCAGTGAACATCATAGGAGGGATTAATCAAGGACGAGAGCGGATAGTCGTTCAGAGATTGGAAGATTTCAAATTACATAGGAATACAGAAACGTTGGGGGAGAATCTGGTAGGTCCGTCCCTCAATGGGGAATGTGGCAATGTTCGGGAAGAGGTTCCAGAATTGTATGGGATGGCGCTCGAGGAGTTTTTAGCTTCTGTGGAAAAGCTCATCGGGGAGACTATACACCCTGATACACTTTTGTACGGTTTGGATGCAAAGTTTTATGAACCTACATTACCTACGGATGAAAACTTTGAAACAGATGTGTCAAATCTGTACCTGGTCGGTGACTGCTCGGGAGAAACCCATTCCTTATCACAGGCAGCCGCAAGTGGCGTTTATTTGGGGAAACATCTGGGAAGATGGGATTTACCAGTTAATGATAACCATAGAAAGGGAGAACCCTGCAATGAATGAACAAGAAAAGTCATTCCTCGAAAAAGTGAAAATCATTCAAGGTGACAATTATGCGACCATCGAGGATACGAATGAATTGACCACTTCAGAACTGAAAGAACTAGTCAACTATCTGGATCAGACACCACCCTATCATTCCCTGTCCAACTTGAAGGTTCTTGTGAATCAAACATTCTCCAGGGAAGTGGATGAGTATTTTAAGAGAAAAGGATATGACTTGGTTGATGAATTTGTGACTGTGTATAAAAAGCTTGAGAAATCGGAACTCGAACACTCTTATACATTGAAAAATTTACATATGATTCCGGAGAACGAGTTTGTTCATATTTGGATGCAGGCGATGGAGAGCTCCCTTAATGCCCCATCTTCCTTAACCATGGAAGAGCATATGAAAAGTGTCCAGGTCGAACTGGGTGACAGCTATAAGGATTCCTGTATTGCAGTTTATGAAGGAGATCAGCCTATTGGCGTCATGATGCCACATATTGAACCGGGCACGGGAGATGAGGGAAGGTTGTTTTATTTCGGATTAATTCCTGATGAAAGAAGCAAGGGAAGGAGCAAGATTCTTCATAAACTGGCACTTAATCTGTTAGCAAGTGTGTTTCATGCGAAGAAATATATTGGGGGGACGAGTAAAAATAACGCTCCGATGATACGAACATTTCTTGCTAATGGGTGTGAAGTGAAGGATGTGAACAGGGTATTTTATAAGAAATCCCTTTAATGCAGTGACCAGCAGTGTTATACTTGGTGAATTGTTTGATTAGAAAAGAGGAGATAAAAGCCTTATGAAATATATGAAATCACAAATGAAACAGCTGATCAGGGATAATAAAGAGCTTCAATTCCGCTTGAAAGAGTTAATGGATGAGATGAATTTAGAGCGCACATTTGCTCTTAAAGCATTGTATCATTCAGAGGTGGCTGAAGGCGGAAAATATCAGGCTGCCTATCAAGCATTAGACCATCCAAAGGGCTAAGTCTGTTTTCTGTAAAATCCTGCATGGTAAACTCATATATGCGATTTGAACAAGTTTAGCGTTTTAGAAATAATGGTGCACCTAGACGGCCAGGTAAGAGGGGACATTCCCTCTTTACCTGGTCTTTTCACATTCACCCAGCAAAAATCTCCTGTAACAAAGGGTCATCATCTAAAATCTCCAAAGCTCTTTGTCGATAACTGGAATCATGTAAATAGGTATAACGATTAGGCTTAATCGATGTGCTCATTAAAATAGCTTCTTTGTATTCTGCCTTTATTAATCCAATTGTTTTAACATAATCAAAAAAACCAGTACGTGAAAAAACTTTTTCGATACGTTCTATTCTATGCTCTTGAACTTTTGCCATGATATAAGTGGCGATGCCTACTTGAACCCCATGCATTTGCGGTGTTTTGGAAATGATTTCAAGACTGTGGGAGATTAAATGCTCCGATCCACTTATGGGAGCACTGTTTCCGCTTATGACAGTCGAAATCCCTCCCATCGTCAAGGAACTGACTAATTCTTTAAGAAGGATTTCATTTTTTAATTCATGCATCGGTGTCCGGATAAAGCTGTTAACAGCTTTCTTACTAAGCATATAGGCGAAGGCATTTACAGACCCAACCCCGTTTTTTTCTTCAAACTCCCAATCATATAGTGCTGTCAGATTCGACATGAGATCGCCAATCCCTGCCAGGATAAAGCGATCCGGTGCGTGCCTGATGATGTCTAAATCGACAATGATTCCATAAGGAACCCTGGCAGGGACAGTCGTCTTCTTACCATCAACCATTAAAGAGCAGTTACTGCTTGCGAACCCGTCGTTTGAAGGGGCAGTTGGAATCGATATGAACGGACTTCTTCTGGAAAAAGCAACATATTTACCGTAATCGATAACTTTTCCACCCCCTACTGCGATAACGACATCAAAGCGGCTCCAAGAAAATGCGGAGGAAAGCAATTCATGGATATCCTTTGTGTCATCCAGCTTTACGCACTCAATCGAGAGATGGGACAAAGCGTTTTCGATTTTGCTTTTTAAAGTGGTATTTGAAAATTCATCAAATAAAACGATAGCGTTGGAGAACGGATGCCTTTTTAAAATACCGTCTAACCGTGACAACACGTCAGAGCCAATTTCTAAAATAGATGGAATCGGAATGTTTGTAACCGTATTTGTCATGGGTGTATTCTCCTTTATTTTCGGTTTTCAATCACTTTACACTTTCCACATTTGTCAGATGGATTCCTTTAAAATCATTAGGGTTTTCTCCCAAGACCCAAATATTTGACTTGTAAACCCACATGTATTATATTAATTGACAGGTCAATGATTGACCCATCAATTAATAAAAAGGAGGGGGATGCTTTTGTCCAACCCGTGCCGTGAAGAAGAGAAGATAATCGTTCAACTGAATGATATATATAAGCAAATGAGTCCCAAGTTTGAGCGCTGTACCGGAATCAGTCAGTCTCGTTTGGATCTTTTGCACAAGTTATTTGAAGTGGAAGAAATCAGTCAAACGGCTCTACAAAGAGAAGTGAATATTGATAGTGCAGCCGTGACAAGACACTTAAAGCAGCTTGAAGGGAAAGGGATGGTCTCCCGCCGTAAAAACCCTGATGATAACAGGTTTACATTTGTCCGGTTGACAGAAGAAGGCCGTCAGAAAATAGAAGCTTATCGTGAAGAGAAAGAGATCTTTATTTCTAAAGTCTTTAAAAGCTTTACAAAAGAAGAACGTTCAATTTTATCTGACATGCTAAATCGTATTCAGGATAATGTTCAGGACATTGAATACTAAATTTTACCCAAAAAGGAGAATGCACCATGAATCAAACAAAAATCAATGACTTTAACGAAATCATCACAGGCCGTCGTTCCATTCGTAATTATGACCCGTCTGTGAAAATCAGTAAAGAAGAAATGACAGAGATTCTAACCGAAGCCACTCTTGCGCCATCATCTGTAAACTTGCAGCCATGGCGTTTTGTTGTCATCGATAGTCCAGAAGGGAAAGAAAAACTTGCACCACTTGCAAAATTCAATCAGGTGCAAGTCAAAACTTCTTCTGCAGTGATTGCGGTGTTTGTAGATATGAACAGCCTTGATTATGCGGATGAGATTTACAATAAAGCAGTAGAAGAAGGGTACATGCCTGCAGAAGTAAGAGACAGACAGCTACCATCCATTAAAGGATTACTACAAATGATGACAACTGAACAATTCAGGGAAATGAACCTCATTGATGCAGGTTTAGTATCCATGCAACTCATGCTTGCTGCACGTGCCCACGGATATGACACAAATCCAATCGGTGGATATGAGAAGGACCAAATTGCTGAAGCATATGGTATGGACAAAGACCGTTACTATCCAGTCATGCTGATTTCAATCGGAAAAGCGGCAGATGCAGGCTACAAATCTGTTCGCCTGCCAGTAGAATCCATCACAGATTGGAAATAAAAATAAGAAAAGAGGAGAAAGTATATGATTATTATTCATGCGGAATTTCAAATTAATCCAACCAAAGAACAAGCATTTTTAGAAGAGATTCGCCCACTTGTAGCAGCATCGAGAGCAGAAGAGGGAAATATCTCATATGACTTAATGAAAGATTCTGAAAGAGAAAATGTCTATACTATGGTAGAAGTGTGGAGGGATACTGCTGCCGTTGAGATTCACAATGCGAGTGAGCATTTCACTTCATTTGTGGGGAGTGCGCCTGAGTATTTAGCGGCTCCTTTAGATGTGAAGATTTATGAAGGAAACAAGGTAGAGAAATAATGGATTGAAAAGTACCTGACCTTTGGTTGGGTGCTTTTTTTATTGGAAAATGCCAGGCACATAAGCACCCGGCATTTCCGACTACACCTCAATAATGATTGGCAAAATCATAGGTTTTCTCTTCAAATGCTTGAATAGGTATTGCCCTACGTCTTTTTTGATCGCCTGTTTCATTTCTTTCCAGTCGCGAATATTTTCTACAGACAATTCATCTACGACTTTTTTAACGAGATGGTTTACGTCTTTTAAAAGGTCTTCTGAGTTTCGTACAAATACGAATCCCCGTGAAATGGTATCAGGTCCAGAAATAATCGTGTGATCGGACTTACTAAGCGTAATGACGATGATAAGCATTCCATCTTCAGAAAGTTGTTTTCGATCCCGTAAAACAATTGATCCGATATCTCCGACGCTCAATCCATCTACAAAGGTATCCCCTGCAGGGATGGTCCGTGTTTGCCGGGCAGCGGAATTTTCAATATCGACGACTTCCCCATTTTTTATAATAAAAGTATTTCCCGCTTCTACCCCTACCGATTCAGCCAGGATTCGATGATGATGCAGCATTCGGTATTCACCATGTATAGGAATAAAATATCTCGGCTTCATTAACGTAAGCATGAGTTTTAAGTCTTCTTGATACCCGTGTCCTGACACGTGCATGCCTGTAGTGCTTCCACTTCCGTAAATTACGTGGGCACCAAGTTGAAATAAATTATCCAGAATACGTGATACGTCTTTTTCGTTCCCTGGAATAGGCGATGCGGCAAGGATGACCGTATCACCCGGATAAACGTAGACGTCACGGAAACTTCCAGTGGATAGGCGACCCAGTGCAGCCATAGGCTCCCCTTGACTTCCCGTACATAAAATCGCTACCTTTTCGGGAGGTAATGCATCAATTTCACGGGCATCAATCAGCATTCCATCAGGCACGGTTAAATATCCCCGTTCTATGGCGACTGAAACAACATTGATCATGCTTCTTCCTAATAATGCCAGTTTCCTATTTGTCTTAATGGAAGCATCGACCACCTGCTGGACCCGGTTGACATTGGAAGCGAAGGTTGAGACAAAGATCTTTCCAATGGCTTTCAGGAACGCTTCATCCATATGATTCCCCACCATTTGTTCAGAAGGGGTCAAGCCGCTCCGCTCTGCATTCGTGCTTTCAGAAAGTAAGACCAATACCCCTTCATCACCGATCCTGGCCATTTTATGAATGTCTGAGTATTGATGATTGGCAGGGGTTAAGTCGAATTTAAAGTCTCCAGTATGCACGACATTTCCTTCCGGCGTATGAAAAACGATACCTAAACAATCTGGAATGCTGTGACTGACCTTGAAGAACGAAACATCGATTGTTCCAAAATTCAGGTTGGAATTTGAGTCGATGGTTACAAGTTTTGTATCTCTTATTAGCCTGTGCTCTTCTAATTTTAGTTCAATCAGTCCCAGGGTGAAATGTGTAGCATAAATAGGTATGTTCATTTTTTTTAGAATATAAGGAATGCCACCTATGTGATCCTCGTGACCATGAGTGACGATCAATCCTCCTATCTTATCTTTGTTTTTTTCCAGATAAGTAACATCAGGAATAATCAAGTCTATGCCTAAGAGACTTTCATCAGGAAATTTGCCTCCACAATCAACGATGACAATATCATCACTGTGTTGTATGACATACATATTTTTTCCGATTTCATTGATTCCGCCTAGTGCAAAAATGGATAATGCCTGATCATTGGTTTGCAAGAATGAACCCTCCAAGACAAATTGTTTTGTTTATTATGCCCGAATGGGTAGGTTTCATATAAGATTTTATTTAGAGAGATTATAGAATAGTGTAAAGTAATCATTTGTATGGTAAATTATGCTATTATTATTTATGATTGATACTCACTAAGGAGCGATAATGATGACATCAACTAATACTTGGACAGAAGTTGATCAATATTTCACGAGTAAACTTCAAGTATCAGATCCACTTATGGACTCTGTACTAAAAGCAAATAGTGAAGCAGAACTGCCTGCAATCGATGTGTCTCCGAATCAAGGGAAGTTTCTATCTATACTTGCACAGCTTAAAGGAGCGAAACGCATATTGGAAATCGGGACACTTGGAGGCTATAGTACGATCTGGCTTGCGCGGGCACTGCCCGAGGACGGACATCTTATAACATTGGAATATAGCGAAAAGCATGCAAAAGTCGCCGCAAAAAACATTCAAAATGCCGGAATGGATCATATGGTAGAAATTAAGGTAGGTGCTGCCTTGGATACGTTGCCGACTATTGAGGGTAGGTTTGACTTTATTTTCATCGATGCAGACAAACAAAACAATGCCAAATATTTAAAATGGGCACTAGAGCTTTCACAACCCGGAGCTGTCATTATTACAGATAATGTGGTACGCGGTGGAAAAGTAATCAATGAAAACACCGAAGATGAAAGCGTTCAGGGTGTTCGCCAATTTGTTGATATGTTATCTAAAGAACCCCGAATTGATTCTACTGTTGTCCAAACGGTAGGGACTAAAGGATACGACGGGTTTGTGATGGGGATTGTGAAAGGTTGAAAATTCATATTGTATTTTATGGCATTCTTTTGTAAAATAAATGAAAATTCATAATCGTATATGTCATGATAGGAATGAGTAGTGACTTATCTCCCTGGTAAAGAGAACTGATGGTTGGTGGGAATCAGTACAAAGATAAGCGCGAATTACCTCCTTAAACATTCTCTGTGAATCCTTAGTAGCAAAGAACGGCCGGTCCGTTATCCGAATGAAGTGGAAGAGAAATCTTCAATGAGGGTGGTACCGCGTTAACCACGTCCCTTTTTTAGGGGCGTGGTTTTTTGGTGTGATTTTTGTTGAGGAGAGTGGGTAGCGGTGAAATCTGAAATATAACGGCGAAATGGTTATTTTTTACGGTGAATTTCGTGATATAACGTTTAGAAATAACAAATTCGACTTCTGCCATCAAAATATATCAGCAGGATGATCGATTTATCAAAGGAATTAGGAGTATATCAGCGATATTATCATTTTATCAGCGAAATTATCGATTTATCAGCGAAATCCAGAATATATCAGCGAAATTATCGATTTATCAGCGAAATCCAGAATATATCAGCGAAATTATCATTTTATCAGCGAAATTATCGTTTTATCAGCGAAATTATCATATTATCAGCGAAATCCATGATTTATCAGCGAAATAAAAATGATTTCACAATTCACAATCAAACTGACAAATATTCAAACAAAACAAACATATCAATCAAGGAGGGATGTTCATGCAACACAAATGGGAATCACTATCACTAGATCAGCAGGAAGAAGTAGAAAAGCAATTAGCCTTATACAAAAATGGAGTTCATGAAATCATACCAGAAGCAGAATTAAGGCAAAAACTCGTCAAGTCAATTGCGACAGGAGAACCGTTGAAAGTCAAGCTTGGCCTAGACCCAACCGCTCCCGATGTTCACCTGGGGCATACGGTTGTCTTGAACAAATTGAGGCAGTTCCAAGAAAACGGTCATATCATTCAGCTCATTATCGGGGACTTCACTGGTAAAATCGGTGATCCAACCGGCAAGTCTGTTGCTAGGAAGCAGCTGACTGATGAAGAGGTGAAGAGAAATGCCCAAACTTACTTTGAGCAATTTGGGAAAGTCCTCGACAAAGAGAAGGTGGAGCTTCATTACAATTCCAAATGGCTGTCAACATTGAATCTTGAAGATGTGATTCATTTATCATCGAAGATCACGGTTGCCCGATTGATTGAAAGAAACGATTTTTCGAATCGATTGTCAATAGGGAAGCCAGTCTCGCTTCATGAGTTTTTCTACCCGTTGATGCAAGGATACGACTCCGTCGCATTAGAAAGTGATGTGGAGCTTGGCGGGACGGATCAACAATTTAATGTGTTGATGGGAAGACATCTTCAGGAGCATTACAATCAGGAGAAACAAGTGATCATTTTACTTCCTTTACTTGAAGGACTTGACGGCATAGATAAAATGTCTAAATCAAAACATAATTACATTGGGATTGATGAAGACCCTAACCAAATGTTTGGGAAGACGATGTCGATTCCGGATGAATTGATCATCAAATATTTCAACCTGATAACGGACTTATCGTTAGATGAAAAATCGAAAATAGAGAAGGAATTAATCGAAGGGACATTCCACCCTAGAGATGCCAAAATACATTTAGGGAAAACCATCGTGTCCATGTACCACGGAGAAGAAGCAGCCGCACAAGCTGAGAACAATTTTAAGGAAGTATTCCAAAAAGGAGCACTTCCTGATGACATTCCAGAGATAGAGTGGACGGGTGATAGTAGAGTGTCAATTATCGAGCTGCTTGTTGAGTTAAATATGCAAGCTTCAAAGAGTGAAGCGCGACGGATGATTCAAAATGGAGGTATTAAAATCAATTCAGAAAAGGTTATGGATATGCAATTAGAAGTAGAGGTTAAAGATGGGATGATTGTGCAGGTAGGGAAGAGGAAGTACAAAAAGCTGAGAATAATGTAACTCCGTAAGAAAGCCATCTAATCAACAAGATTAGATGGCTTTCGTTTTTCTAAATAAATCAAATATTTTTGATTTAACAGTTGACTCAATGGAAGATCTTGCATATAGTAAGATTATATCAAATGAATTTGATTTAAGAGGAGCAGATAGCATGAATAAACAAATTCCATTAGAAGATATATCACTGGATTCAACCTTCAGTAAATATGAAAAAAAATTCAAGGCACTAGCAGATCAAAAAAGGTTATTTATCCTGCACCAAATTACTGAAATGGGGGAAGTGTGCGTATGTGACTTATCGGATAAATTAAACTTACCCCAATCTAAACTTTCCTACCATCTGAAGATTTTAATGGACGCTGAGTTGATCGGGAAAGAAACGCGGGGCACATGGAGTTACTATACATTAAATCACACTGAATTGAATCACTTGTTATCAGAACAACTTTGCTGCTTGTTTAGGCGTGAATAAAGTGATTAATTTACATGGTGACATCTTATGATTTATTAATCAAAAAAAATTGATTTAATAAAGAGCTGGCAATATTCAAAAAATTGACTCATTAAAAAGGAGGCAATCCGAAATGACTATATTAAAAGATTTTATCAGTATTGCACTTGAACTAACGGCGCTGTTTGTTGGAATATCCTTTGTGATTCATTTACTTCAAGGATTTATTCCTTATAAAAGGATGGAGGAGCTGATGGATCGAAGCCATCCTCTGTTGAGTGCTCTGATTGCTGTTGCTTTCGCATTCGTCACACCATTTTGCTCATGTTCAACCATTCCTATTGTCGTAAATCTATTGCGAAACAAAGTTCGTTTTCCCATTGTGATGATTTTCCTTTTTGCCTCACCTGTACTGGATTTAACTATTTTGTCCTTGATGACCTATTTACTGGGATGGAAAGTAGCCATTGCATATACATTTTTAACCACTGCTTTTTCTATTATCATCGGATTTGCGCTGAGTGCATTTGGTTTTGAAAGACAATTAAAAAATGTTATGGTAGAAAATTTCTCAGCACCTGAGAATGGTATTGACATTAAGAAAGCGATAAGAGAAACACTTACACTTATGAGAAATGTCTATCCATTTCTTATTATCGGGGCAGGGATTGGCTCGGTTATTCATGGTTCTGTTCCAGAAGAATGGATTACAACCTATTTAGGAGGAGAGAATTGGTGGCTGGTTCCGATAGCTGCGATTATCGGAATTCCATTATATATTCGACTATCTACAATGATTCCGATCTCTCATATTCTTATTGCTAAAGGAATGGCCTTGGGACCAGTAATGGCTCTGATGATTGCATCAGCAGGAGCTAGCTTTCCGGAGATGACGTTACTCCATAGCATTTTTAAGAAGAAGCTTGTGGTAGCTTTTATTGGCTCTGTACTTATCATGTCTACTATGTCGGGTTTCTTATTTTACTTAATATAAGGAGGTGGGCAAATGAAATGGTTAAAAGGTTTGATTGGACAGAAGGAACATAAGGATTGCTGTAAAGTGAAGGTGATAGAAGTAAAAGATGAAAATGATAAGAAAGAATGTTGTCAAAAATGAAAAAATGAAGCCCTCGTTTTCTAATGCAGGGCTTTTTTTTGTGGTTAAGTAATGTTCAATTTGAGACAATCCTATATAATTAAGTTATAATTTTCCATATAATGAAATCTGATGAAATGAATTGGTGGTAGAAACATGTTGGTTGAACAAAAGTAAAAAGATTAGTATATCAGTAAAGGTCTGTTGCCTTTTGAGCCATTGATAATAAATAAAGAGGAGAAACAAAATGAGTACTATCACAATAGAAAGAGCACGAATAGAAGATGCAGAAATGCTTACAGATATAAAGAGGAAAGTGTTTGATGCTGAAAAAGAAAGATGGCTTTCATTTTCAGAGAATGTCGTCGATTACAATATCCAGCCGCCGGGCTACGACTCCGTAGAGATGGGAAAATATATGATCCATGAATTGAATTATTTTAAAATCCTTTATCACGAGGAGCTCGTTGGTGGTGTAATTGTCACGTTAGAGGGAAAGCGCCATGCAAGAATCGACCGTATCTTTGTTGATCCAGATTACCAAGGAAAAGGAATTGGGTCAGCTGCCTTGAAATTTATAGAAGAGAAGTTTTCACAGGTGAAATCGTGGGAGCTTGAGACATCCAGCAGGCAGCTGAATAATCATGCCTTTTACGAGAAGATGGGGTACAAGAAAGTCTTTGAATCAGAAGTTGAATTCTGCTATGAGAAAAGGTTACAGCCTGATGCAACAGATGAGGGTGAGACGAGGGATATTCACATCCAAGGTAATACCTTGAGCCAAGTTGACCTTTCACGGTTGCAAGTGGAACAGAGCAACGTGAAGGAGACGGATTTCTATGGTATTGACGGGAGTCACTCCACATTTTGCAACAGTAACTTATTAGGGGCTCAATTTAGTAATTGCAATCTAAGTGAATCCCGCTTTCAAAATATTAATCTCAAAAAAGCCCTGATTGCTGATTTGAATCTTTCACATAGTGAATTCGCCCATGTGACTTTCGGTGGCGTGTATCTTCATGACACGACTCTTGGAGAAGAGAATGAACCTGTGAGATTTGAGCGCTGCGACCTTAAAGGAAGCCAGTTTAAAGCTTGCAATCTGAATGATGTCAGGTTGATAGATTGTGAGACGGAGGGAATGAGGATCAATAATATTTTGGTAGAGGATCTTTTGGATGCCTATGAAGTTGTACATAAGATGAAGTAAAGAATAATTCTCCAGACACCCACATTAGATGTAAGTCATAAGATACTTAATGACAGAAGTAAGAGAGGTGTCTTTCCATATGAATCCTTATGATTTTTATCGTCAATACAAACCCTTTTATTTAGATCGTTACTCACGGGTTCAGGAGAATGATTCACTGATAAAAGACATACAAAAGGCAATAAACGGAGAGTATAGTGCGATCGCGTGTTATGAAACACTTGCTAAATTGGCACCAACTGTAGAAGAGAAAGATCGAATTAGAGAAATCCGAAATGATGAAATGCGCCATTTAAAAGCTTTCGATGATATCTATACGAATATAACAGGAGTCTCTCACACTCCTCAATTGCAAGAAGGTTGTCCTGCTTCATACAAAAGAGGTCTTGAGTCTGCCATAAAAGACGAGCAAGAAACGGTTGATTTATATTTAGAGATTGCCGATGGAGCAAAAGATACCTATATAAAGGAAGCATTCCGTCGAGCTGCTGCAGATGAACAAAATCATGCCGTTTGGTTTTTGTATTTCTTTATGAAGAACCAGGGAAGTTGGAGACGGGAGAGGCAAATGAATTACGGCGCAATAGGAGCACTTGATGCAACTTCACTCACTGTGCCTCAAATGCTCGTTTACGCCATGCAGGATGAATACCTGGCTCAGGCAAGATACGATCGAATCATACAGAATTTCGGTAATGTTCAAACATTCATAAGAATAAAAGAGGCCGAGCTGCGACATATTTCTGCTTTGCAAACCCTTTTCCAACGATATGGTATGCCATTGCCTGAAGATAATTCTCAAGCTTATACTTCAACTCCGGATTCAATTAAGAGTGCATACGCAGCAGGGGTACAGGGTGAAATTGATAATATAGCCATGTATAATAAATTTCTGACTTACAATCTTCGTCAAGATGTAAGAGTTGTTTTTACACAATTGAGAAATGCATCACAGAATCATTTAACTGCTTTCGAGAGAGGGTTAGCTAGATGACGAGACCACCTGTTTGGGTTGTTTTTGGGGGCATTGGTTTCAGAGGTTGCTGATGGGTAAAGTGTCGTGTGATGGCACCGCGAAAAATCGGTCTTACCTATCACCGTATTTATTAATGGTTAAAAGAGAGTGAATACGAACCTTATAGAGGACCGAACGTTGAATACTTCGATGCTCTTCCCATTAAATAAGAAAGATACCCCAGTGACCGGGATTTGAAGGACCCTCATTTTGATATCTTGATTCCCGTGTTGAAAAAATAATGAAAAAAGAGATAGATGAGCATTTCATCTATCTCTTTCTTCATTTACTTGAATATCCCGAATGGCTTTCCTACTGGAAGAGTTTCTTTCCCAAAGTGGGTGTTCAACACACTCGCAGCAGAGCCGTAGAAGCTGAATAATGCAATGAACAATTCAGAAATGGCCGCTAATTTATGCATGGATTCAGGTGCAATCCCAAGCGTAGACAGTGAAAGCCCTATAAATAAGAAATCAATAAGGACAAAAATAATGAATAAGACCTTATGCGTTTCCATGGCGCCGACGGTCATGAAAATACTGAAAATCAGGTATCCGATATACGCAATACCCAATTGGTGTGGATCAACTGCAGCAGCCGCTGCTTCTCCAAACACACCGAATGAAATTAACCAGGATGTTCCAACTCCGAGCCAAAATAAACCGAATGCTCCAAATGCAGTGGATCCGAAAGTATTATTATGTTTTGCATCTCCAAAGCTTGCGATCAACTGTGCAATTCCACCAAGGAAAATCGCCCAGGGTAATACAAATGAAACTCCATCTGTCCATCCAAGTTTCGCTGAAGAAGCGACAAGGGTAACCATAGCTAATCCAAAAAGTCCAAGAGCAGATGGATCGGCAGTTACTAATTGAACTCGTTGAGTGTTTTGTGTTTGATTCATGATGATACCTCCTATTAAACATACTTGACTAATTTACATAAAAAAGTCCCCGTATGCAATAGAAAATATTATGTAAGCATAACTTTCATAAAAAAAGGTGGTTTTTTTGTTCTGAAAATGGGTTTCGCTGAAAAAATCAGGATTTCGCTGATATATTTTGGATTTCGCCGATAAAATCAAGAATTCGCCGATATATTTAAAATTTCGCTGATAAAATTTTTCTCATCCGCTAATCCAGCCCTTAAAGCCTCCAAAGGGTCGGTTTCACCAAGAGTTACGACTCAACCAATGAAAATTCATCAAAAACCTTCTCAAAAGTTAAGAAACTCCCGGATTATCAAGAAAAAGATAATCCGGGAGTTCTGCCTTCCTATCGTACATTCAATTCACAACAAAAAAACGCATGAATTGAGTCTATCCTACATACATATCAAAAGGGGACAAATATTTTACACAGCGATCCTCAAAAAAGGGGGTGAGGGTGGTGGAGAACTACTTTATTTTCATGCTGATATTTCAAGCAGGAAGTTTCATCATTTCGTTGTTGAATCATATTGAAAAGTAGGTGGCTCCGAAAAGATTATTCCGGACTATGACTGACCTCATAGTTCGGTTTTTTTTCATTTGGGATCGCTTCCCTTATAGTCTATGTAGATCACCTCGTGAATATACGTTTCTAGTAATATAGTAATCGGTGTCGTACGGTTTCTAAATTTGCCTAATGTTGTTATCATAAGATTATTGAAGAAGTCCAATCAGGGAACATATATAAACATTTCCAGGAAGGAACCAGACACTTGAAGGCAATTCATCAAAAACTTATAAAAGATCGATGCGGTACCGTTTCTTTCAAAAGAGGAGAGGGATATTACCGTTCCAATAAAGTGAAGATCCTCGAATTCTTTTCGAATTATTGTGAAGCGACCGTTAAGGGAGAGGAAGATTTCCACGTAACCGTATCAGGGAGAAGGAATGGAGAAATCCACGCAACGTGCAGCTGCCCCAAACTGGCATCGTTTGATAAAGATTGTCAACATATTGCAGCCGTCCTGCTCGCGATTCATAATGACCAGCGTCGGGGAGATGCACAAGTAAGGGAAGTTACAGAAGAATTTTTCACCCTGTTTCAGGATGAACCCATACGATCCACCGGTCAGCAGAGGCATTTTGAAAACAGATCAGTCCTCCAATGTGAAATATTGATTAAGCCTGTAACCCTAAAAACAGGTGAAGCTATTATAGGGATTGAATTAACGATACACTCTATCAAGGTTCAACAGGTTAGAGAGTTTCTGCAAACCATCAAAGAAGGAGTTCCCTTCCATCTTTCAGACTCATTCCTTTTCAATCAACAAGTTCATTGCTTTGAAATCGGAACCGATGCTGTGATTCAACAGCTTATTAAAGAGGTCCAGGGAGAGGCAATATACTCATTAACAGATGTGAACAAAGGTGAACAATTACTCATACCACCCTCATCATGGGAGATGCTCTTACCATTACTTATAAAGGCGTCAGGCGTTAAAGTAGAGCAAGGCCACCACACAGTAGAGGGGATCAAGTTAATGAGTGTCCCTCTTCCCTTGAACTTTCAATTTGAGCAAAGTGAGAACGGCAGTTACCGATTACACATTACCGGGTTAAAAGACATCATTGTCCTGGATGAATATCATGCCGCGTTTCATGAAGGAGCCCTGACCCAACTGGACATCAGGGACTGCAGGCGCCTTTCTGAATTAAAGCGCCTCCTCACTAATTCCGGTACAGACTGGATACCCATCCCTCAGCCCCAGATTGGTGTCTTTTTAGAGAAAGTAGCGATAGGTTTAAAGAAATTGGGTAAAGTCACAATCCCGGACGGAATTTCCAGAAGGTTGGAGAGGGCGCCGCTTGTTGCAAAGCTGTATCTGGACAGGGTAAAGAATCGCTTGCTGGCGGGTCTTGAGTTTCATTACGAACATGTCGTCATTCACCCACTGGAAAATCGCGAACCACCCTCGGGCTCCTTATTAATTAGAGAGGTGGATAAAGAAGATACCATCCTTGAATTAATGGAAGAGTTCTCTTTTGGAAAAACAGAAGGGGGTTACTTTTTACAAAATGAAGATTTAGAATATGAGTTTTTAACCTACGGTGTGGAGAAGATTAAGGGGCTTGTCCAAATCTATGCGACTACGGCAGTGAGAAGCCGTGTCTTTAAAGGGTATAATGGACCAAAAATCCGGGTCAAGGTGATGAAAGAACGAATGAACTGGCTGGAATTCAAGTTTGAGATGGATGGGATTCCTGACCGGCAGATCATGGAAATCCTTGAGGCATTAGAAGAAAAACGGAAATATTACCGGATGCGAAACGGGTCTCTTCTGTCGTTGGAATCCAATGAGTTTCAGGATATCCAGCGCTTTCTCCATACGTCACAAGCGGAAAAAAATGACTTAATCAAGGGGCTTGAGCTGCCATTGCATCAAAGTATTCAATTACTGGATTCAGTTGAGGTGACCCACACGTTCAAATTAGGTGAATCATATAAAGAGTTCCTACAACATATCATGAACCCCGGCAGTATGGAGTTTTCCGTTCCACCAAGCTTGCACACACTGTTGAGGGATTATCAAATAAACGGTTATCAATGGATGAAAACCCTGGCCTTTTATGGTTTGGGGGGGATTTTAGCCGACGATATGGGGTTAGGGAAAACTGTCCAAAGCATTACTTTTATCGTTTCGGAGTTAGAAGAAATTAGGACCCAGAAGCTTCCGGCTCTGATTGTTTGTCCTTCGTCCCTTATGTATAACTGGCAAAGTGAAATTACAAAGTTTGCTCCTGAATTAGAGGCAGTAATAATGGATGGAAATAAAACAGAACGAATGAAGAAGCAGAACGCATTAAAAGATGTAGATGTGATCATCATTTCCTATCCGTTACTTCGAAGTGACATCAAGTGGTACGAGCATCAGAAATTTCACACAGTATTTTATGATGAGGCTCAGGCGTTCAAAAATCCAATAACGCAAACAGCAAGAAGTGTAAAGAAGATTGAAGCCAATCACCGTTTCGCGTTAACCGGCACCCCTGTTGAGAACTCACTCGAAGAGCTGTGGTCAATTTTTCACGTAGTATTTCCGGGATTATTTCGAGGGCTTAAGGATTACAGTCGTCTTACAAAAAAAGACATTGCCAAAAGAATTCGGCCGTTTGTCCTGCGCAGGATGAAGGAAAATGTGTTATCAGAACTTCCGGTAAAACAGGAGATCATGGAATCAGCGGAACTGTTGCCATCTCAAAAGGAATTGTACGCTGCTTATTTAGCCAAGCTTCGTCACGATACGCTTAAGCATCTGGATAAAAACACGTTGAGGAAAAACAGAATCAAAATTCTGGCTGGTATCACCAGGCTTAGACAAATATGCTGTCATCCAGGTTTATTTGTAGAGGGCTACCAGGGAACATCGGCTAAATTTATTCAGCTCATGGAGATTTTGGAAGAATCAAGGTTATCAGGCAGAAGGGTGTTGATTTTTTCACAGTTTACTAAAATGCTTGAGTTCATCGGTAGAGAGCTTTCAGCGAAAGGACAGACCTTCTTTTACCTTAATGGGGCAACTCCTTCTGAAGAACGGGTTGGCATGTGCAACAGATTCAACGAAGGCGAGAGCGACCTGTTTCTTATTTCATTGAAAGCTGGAGGTACGGGACTTAACTTAACAAGTGCTGACACCGTCATCCTCTATGATACATGGTGGAATCCTGCTGTTGAAGAGCAGGCAGCGGACCGAGCCCATCGCATGGGTCAAAAAAATGAAGTGCAGGTCATCAAGCTCATCGCACGCGGAACCATTGAAGAAAAAATGAATGAACTGCAAGAAAAGAAGAGACACCTCATTCAAGAGGTGATTGACCCTGAAGATAAAATCGTTTCTTCCATGACGGAAGATGAGCTTAGAGAAATATTATCGTTTTAGTCAATATAAAGGTGAAGCTTCTATATAAATGAAGCTTCACCTTTTATTTATACCTCATGGATTTCACAAAGAAGGCTCACATTGAACGAATAAATATTTAATAAATAAGCATGATAAATGGGAAAGAATAGAAAGTTTTATCTCATAAAGTTTTTCAAGGTGCTTGTGATCAATTAGTTGGAATGAATGTGACAAATAATAAAAATTTGTACATAAAGTCAGGTGTAATTCATGCAAAGCCGTTTTAAAAAAAATAAAAAAGATAAGACAGATTCGACCTCCACAACTCATGATGAAAACAAGGATTCCTCAAAAGTGGACCAATTACATCCAAACTTAGAAGAAAATCTAAAGTCCATCTCAAAAGCAATTGGTAATAGTGATGATGTAGTCATAAGGAAAATTAAAATAGGAAAAGAAAGAAGTATTGATGCAGGAATCATTTATACGGATGGAATTGTTGATACAAGATCAATCAATGATTTTATCTTAGAATCTCTCATGATCGATTTTAATTATGAAAAAAATGGTCATTCGGATATGGATTTATTGGATTGTTTGAGAGACTCTGTTGTTGCTGTTGGAAATATTCAAGATTTAAATGACTTTGACTCATTATATTCCGCTCTCTTTTCTGGGCACGTCATCGTATTAATGAATGGATTTACGAGTGGACTCACTATTGATTTAAGCGGAGGAAAAGACAGGGAGATATCAGAAGCTACTCAGGAAACGGTCGTTAGAGGTCCAAGGGAAGCGTTTACCGAGTCGTTACGGACGAATACAGCTTTGATAAGACGAAAAATCAATGATCCAAATCTTTGGATAGAGTCGAAGAAGATCGGGAAAGTCACTAAAACGCAGGTATCTGTTATGTATATTAAAGGGATCGTCAATGACAAAGTACTGGAAGAGGTAAGGGAGCGTCTTGATCGAATCGAGATTGATGGGATTTTAGAAAGTGGTTATATTGAGGAGCTCATTGAAGATAAGACATTTTCTCCATTCCCTACAATATATAACACAGAACGCCCCGACGTAGTTGCTGCTTGCCTATTGGAAGGTCGTGTAGCCATCCTGGTAAATGGTACTCCCTTTGTTTTAGTGGTCCCTTCATTATTCACCCAGTTTTTCCAGGCTGCTGAAGACTATTATCAAAGGTGGGATTTTAGTACCCTTATACGATTTCTTCGCGTAATTTGTTTTTTTATCGCTTTATTAGCTCCGTCAATTTTTATTGCCGTCACTACCTATCATCATGAAATGATACCGACCCCACTCCTTATCAGTCTGTCGTCTCAACGCGAAGGGGTTCCGTTTCCAGCTTTTGTCGAAGCATTAATGATGGAAGTGACGTTTGAAATATTGCGTGAAGGCGGAATAAGGATGCCAAGAGCAATCGGGCAAGCCGTCTCCATTGTCGGCACATTAGTCATTGGAACAGCAGCCGTAGAAGCGGGTATTGTGTCTGCTGCTATGGTCATAGTAGTTTCTATTACAGCGATCGCGAGTTTCGTTGTACCATCCAATAATATGGGTATTTCTATTAGGATGATTCGTTTTATCTTTATGGGGCTGGCTGCATCATTTGGTATTTTCGGGATTACCGCTGCATTTATTGCAATGATACTCCATCTATGCAGTTTACGTTCGTTCGGCATTCCTTATATGAGTCCTTTCGGTCCGTTCAATGTGGAAGATCAGAAGGATTCCCTATTTAGATTCCCTCACTGGGGATTGGTTTCACGACCGCATTTAATGAATGGGCAAAATGTGAATCGCGAAGACAGTCCGGCTCCAACCCCAAGTGATAATCAATAATAACGGAGATGGTTAGATGATTAGGAAAACAATAACTCTCCTTCACGTTTGTCTTTTGATCATCTTTGCTACCGGTTGTTGGAACAGGGTTGAGTTAAATGAACTCGCCATAAGTGTTGGCCAAGGCATCGATAAAGAGGATGATCAATACAAAGTATCTACACAAATCGTCATTCCCAGTGAGGTAGCTTTAAAAGCAGGTGGTAGTACTGGTATACCCGTCACCCTTTTTACAGGCACTGAAGAAACCGTATTTGAAGCAATGAGGGAAATAACGACCGTCAGTCCGAGGAAAATTTATCAATCACATCTTCGAATTCTTGTCATCGGGGAAGAGTTGGCCAAAGAAGGAATAGGAAAAGTGCTGGATTTTTATGCAAGGGATCATGAGTATCGGACAGATTTCTATATTGTCATTGCCAAGGAAACCACAGCTGAGAATATATTATCTATGTTGACTACTATAGAGAAAATACCTGCAAACAATATGCTGGCTTCCCTGGAAACCTCAGAGAGGACTTGGGCACCCACAACCTCCGTTACCTTACATGAACTTATCCGGAGTTTGGTGACAGAAGGGAAGAGTCCTGTACTGACTGGTATTGAAATTAAAGGTGATCCTTCTATTGGAAATACCGTTCAGAACATTGAACAGATTGACCCTGCAGCCTATTTAAAATATTCCGGAATAGCGGTATTCAAGAGAGATCGAATGGTGGGATGGTTAGACCAGGAGCAGAGCAGAGGGTATAACGTCTTAGTGGATAACGTGAAAAACACGGTCTCAAATGTTCAGTGTCCAAGTGAAGGTGAATTAAATTTAGAAGTTATACAGTCAAAAACGAAAGTGAAAGGAAAGGTAGAAAACGGAACACCGAAAATTGACGTTTCTATCGAGGCAGAAGGAAATATAGGGGAAGTGAAATGTGACATTGACTTAACGAAACCAAAAACCATCTATGAGTTAGAGAAGCAAGCAGAAGAAAGTTTTGTCCAACTTACTCAAGAAACAATCAAAACCGTTCAGGAGGATTACGGAGTCGATATTTTCGGATTCGGGGATGTCATCCACCGGGAAGACCCTGAATCATGGAAGAAGTTAAAAAAAGAATTGGAATGAAAAACACTTCTCTGATCTAAAAGTGAATGTAAAGGCGAATATAAAAATTCGCCGTTTAGGTAAGATAGGAAATTCATTTTTACCTGAAATGAAGGAGTGACCATAATGTGGGTAACCCTTGGACTTATTATTATAGCTATCCTCATATTCGTGGCTGAAGTACCTTCCCTATTAAGAAATAAAGATAAAAGAGAGCTATGGGTATTCTCCATTCTATTCGTTATAGGAGTAGGATTAAGCATAGCGAGAGGCTTGAAAGCCAGTATACCAAATCCAATGGATGTACTGATCATTGTATATAAACCTCTCAGTGATTTGCTCATGTCGTTGTTAAAATCATAGTAGACGAGGTGTGAATCGTTTTGAATAACATAAGAATAGATCTTCCTCAATTTACTATACTTGTTACCCTCATTACCATTGGGGATTCTATTCTGGTATTGCCGGCCATACCAGCCTCTTTAGCCAAACAGGATGCCTGGTTATCCGGTATTCTCGGGTTATTGATTGGTTTATTTGTCGTCTATTTACTTGGAACGGTCGGGAAATTATATCCTCATCTAACATTAGTGGAATACAACGAAAAAATCCTTGGGAAGTGGCCTGGAATTGTTATTTCAATTCTCTTTCTATTTTACCCCCTGTTATCTATTGCTGCACATATAAGGGAGATCGGGGATTTTACCACAACACATATCATGACTAATACACCTGTAGTAATGGTTCACTTGTTATTTGTAGTCATTATCATCATGGGGGCACGGCTGGGTATCGAAGTGATTGCGAGATCAGGAGAAATTTTTTTCTTTATTTTTACCATTCTTTTTTTTGTATTTGTAATAGCCCTTATTCCCTTAATCGAATGGAAGAATGTTGAGCCCATACTAGAGGGGGGGATAAAACCTGTCATCAACGGAGCCATTACAGTGGTGGCCTTTCCTTATATGGAATTGGTTGTATTTTTAATGATACTCCCTTATGTAAAGCACCAACAAAAAATCAGAAAAAGCTTTCTTATAGGCTCTTTATGCGGTGGGCTTGTACTGGTCATAATCATTGCTTTGACGATTCTAGTATTAGGCTACGACTTAACACAAAGATCATTTTATCCTACATTTGCCTTAGCTAAGTCAATCAGGATCGGTGACTTTTTGGAAAGGATAGAAGTGATATTAGCTGTGATGTGGATTTTAACCACTTATTATAAAATAACCTTCTATTTTTATATTTTGAACTTAGCATTGGCCCAAATCGTCAGAATAAAGGAACCCAGGATACTCATTTATCCCATGGGTCTGATAGTCACAGTACTCTCTCTCGTCATCTCTCCAAATGCAGCCTATTTTAATGATGCGATTTCAAAATACTGGCCGTTTTATGACAGCACATTTGGTTTATTGCTTCCTTTGTTTCTCCTGATTGTTGCATTCCTGCGAAAAAAAACTGTAAAGGAAGGCTATTAATAAGAATTCCAGCATTAATGATAAGGCTGCTGATCAAACCATCCGCACGAATATTTATCAATAAGTTTTTTTGGTTCTGATTTTTCACAGAGTTGGAAGGGAGGTGCGTCGTATCACAACATACAAAATAAATTCAATCCAGTTGTTCGTATTGATTTTCTTGTTTGAATTAGGGAGTTCAATCATCGTCGGACTAGGATTTGATGCAAATCAGGATGCATGGTTGGTGATTCTATTGGCCATGGTAGGTGGAATCGTTCTTTTCCTTTTGTATGGGTACCTTTTTAAACAGTATCCCAATCTTCCATTAACCGAATATGTGGAAAAGGTGGCAGGGAAATCCCTTGGAAAAGTCATTGCTTTTATGTATATTCTTTATTTTTTCTATATTGCAGGAAGGGTATTGCGGGATTTTGGCGACCTTCTCATCACAACCACGCTTAGCCAAACACCATTAGTGGTTGTCAATTTACTAATGGTGCTTTTGGTGGTTTACGCTTACTACTTAGGGATCGAAGTCATTGCGAGATCAGGCAATATATTTTTTATTATTTTAACGATCCTTGCTTCATTGTTCTTTATCTTTGTATTTATCGACCGCCTCCCGCAAATTGAACACCTTCAGCCTGTACTCGAAAAGGGATGGAAACCTGTTCTGAAAACAGCCTTTCCCTTAACCTTAACTTTTCCTTTTGGAGAACTTATTGTGTTTACGATGATCTTCCCATTCATGAATAGACAGGAAAAGGTATTGAAGACAGGGCTTTTTGCGGTAATATTCAGTGGTATCGTACTAATCGTAACCATGAGCGTTATCTTAAGTATACTTGGACCCTCTATAGGGAAAAGCACAGAATTTCCACTCATGGAAGCGATAGAGAAAGTCAATATTGCCGAAATCATTCAACGCTTAGATCCCATCGCACTGGGGATTTTCATAATAGGTGTCTACTTTAAAATCACCCTTTTCTTTTTTGCAGGTATGTACGGGTTTGAGAGATTGTTTCGAATCAAGAAGAAAAAGTTCTATCTATTGCTAACTGGTACAGCTCTTCTTTCAAGCTCGGTTTTTATGGCTGAAGGGTTTACACAGCATTTACAAATAGGTCTCAAAATTGTTCCGTTATACGTACATATGCCATTTCAAGTGTACATTCCCCTATTGCTATTTCTTATAATCGTAGTGAAAAAATTATTCAAACAAAGGAATCATTCCTTGTAATGCTACTAATAGCAATATAGAAAAATACTATAGACAGTGCAAATATAAGTTTTTTCATGTACACAAACATTAAGGAGAAAATGTGAAATAAGAATGGACACTATAGCAAGGAGTGAGCATATGACGTTGGCTATGACTGAAAACGAAATAACACTGGCCATTATTCAAAGTCTTAAAGAAGGTAAAAAAACTGCGTTTCTTGAAATAATTGAAGAATTGCAGCCTTATGACATAGGTCAGCAATATATAAATGTGCCATCCAAACACCAAAACAAATTCCTATTATTCTTACCGTTGGAGCAATTAACTGAATTCATTCAGGAAATTGATAAAGAGAATCAGTTAGTGGTGTTGCAAAAGCTGGGGATTGAAAAGTCAACCAAAGTCCTGGACTTGATGGAAAACGATAATCTGGCCACATTATTAACAGATTTAAAACCTGAGAAGATTGAAGAACTCTTGTCAGAAATGAATCAAGAAGAATCTCAAGTCGTTATGAATTTAATGAATTACCCGCCAGAAACGGCCGGTAGAATGATGAACAACCGCTATGTATGGATACCGAAGAATTATACAGTCCGTGAGGCGGTTGATAAACTGAAGGATTTTGCCGAGTTGGCTGAATATCTAAACTACCTTTATGTGATCGATGAGGAAAAGAAACTAATTGGCGTTATTTCCTACAAGGATTTGTTACTGGGGGAACTGCAGGATAAAATTGAAACGATTATGTACAGCAGAGTGGTAAAAGTAGATGTGTATACTGATCAGGAAGAAGTAGCTAAATTGATTAGTAGGTATGATTTCATTACAATTCCGGTTGTTGAGGAAAATGGGGAATTGGCTGGTGTCATTACCGTTGACGACATTATCGATGTCGTCATTAGAGAAGCAAATGAAGACATTGAAAAGTTGTCAGCTTCAGGAAAAGCGATTGACTTCAATACAAAACCATTTATAGCCGCCTATCGTCGATTGCCGTGGTTGATTTTGTTGTTATTTATTGGACTGGTATCAGGAAGTATCATTAATATGTTTTCAGCAACACTAGAGCAAGTCGTGGCACTCGCTTTCTTTATGCCCATGATTGCCGGTATGACGGGTAACACCGGAACTCAATCACTTGCTGTAGTCGTAAGGGGTCTGGTTTCAAACGACTTGGACTTTCCACAAGTAATGAAACTGATTTTTCGTGAGTTGTCGGTTGGCATCATCATTGGAGTGACATGTGCAGTGATGATTGCCATCATTGCATTTGTATGGCAAGGAAATTTTATATTAGGGCTTGTAGTAGGGAGCTCATTACTCATCACTCTGATTATTGGCACATTGGCAGGGACAATTATTCCACTCATCCTTTACAAGCTTAATGTTGACCCTGCCGTTGCTTCTGGTCCTTTAATCACTACCATCAATGATATCTTGTCTCTTATGATCTATTTCGGGATTGCTACCATGTTTATTACGAGGTTAATGTGATCCTCCAATTAGTTTTAGAACCATCAAGAATTAGCTCGAAACGATTACAAAATGCTCAGACATCATGAGCTTTTTTCTATTTGAGGAGATTCATTACCCAAATTCTTCAAAATATCCGTTTTGGGTTGTGCTACTATTATACAAAAATAACATTGACCACACTGGTCAAAGAAGCTATAATGAAATTGACCGGGGTGGTCAAATGCCTGTCCCCTTAAAGGAGGTTGAGAAAATATTGTTTAAAACATTGAACATAGATCCTGAGAAAGAAGAAAGGATCATTAATGCAGCAACTCAAGTTTTTGCAAAGAATGGTTACCAAAATGCCTCAACGAACGCAATAGTGAAGGAAGCAAAGATTTCAAAGGGAATCTTATTTCATTATTTTAATAGCAAAAAGGATTTGTATGTTTCACTGTATGAACATCTATCCGACTTATTCACTGAGAAGATTTACGAACGTATTGACTGGAACGAGCGCGATATTTTCGTTACGATTCGTGCAGTAACGTTGATAAAGTTCGAGCTTTTTACCGTTTATCCCCATCTTATAAATTTTCTTACTAGTGCATTTCTCGAAGAAGCACCTGAAGTGAAAGATGATATCGAGCAGATTAAAGCCAAGATGGTGGAGAACAGCTTTGCAAAATTATTTTCCAATTTGGATACATCGAAATTCAAGGAAGGGGTCAATGTAAAAAAAGCGATTCAAATCATCTATTGGACCTTTGAAGGGATTGCCAATCAACAACAGCAAAAAGCAAAGACACTTTCCGTAGAAGACATCAATCAAGAAGACGTGCTGGCTGAAATTGATTCCTATATTGAATTATTAAAGGCATCATTCTATAAATAGGAAAAGGGAGGATGAGATCCATGAATGTGATTGAAATCAAAGAATTAACGAAAACGTATGGAAAGTCGAGGGGGATTACGGACGTCAGTTTCCAAGTGAAAGAAGGGGAAATCTTCGGCTTTATCGGGCCTAACGGGGCAGGGAAATCAACTACGATCCGAACCCTCCTTTCGCTGATCCATCCGACGAGCGGCAGTGCGGAGATATTCGGAAAGGATTGTATTGAGTTCGCTCCAGAAATTGCGAAAGAAGTAGGATACCTACCATCTGAAGTGTTCTATTACGACAATATGAAGGTGATGGATCTTCTTAAGTATTCTGCCAGCTTCTATAAGAAAGACTGTACGAAAAGGATTAAAGAATTAGCCGAAGTGCTGAACTTGGATTTAACGAAGAAGATTGACGACCTCTCTCTTGGAAACAAAAAGAAAGTGGGAATCATTCAAGGGTTGCTGCATGAACCGAAGCTCATTATCCTGGATGAACCAACATCGGGACTTGATCCGTTAATGCAGCAAAAATTCTTCGAACTGCTTCAAGCTGAAAATAAGAAGGGAGCGACCATTCTATTTTCTTCTCATATATTGAGTGAAGTTCAGCGATTATGCGATCGAGTAGCGATCATTAAAGAAGGGAAAATCGTTCAAGTCGAAAAAATCAGTACGTTAAAAGAAAACAATCATAAAAAATTCAAACTCGAAATGAAAAGAGATATAGATCAATCCTACTTCGAGATGGATGGAGTGAGCAATCTCGAAGTGAATCAAAATCATGTCAGCTTCCTGTTTAGAGGGGATATCAACTCGGTGATGAGGAAGATTGCCGATATCCAAATTGCGAATCTTTGGATTGAGGAGCCGGATTTAGAGGAAATCTTCATGCACTATTATGAAAAGGAGGCTTGATCCTCTATGAATATCTTTTTATATGAAATGAAGGCATATCGTAAATCAACGCTAATTTGGACAGCTGCACTGGTTGTAATAATTATATTATTTATGTCGATGTTTCCTTCTATATCGAAAGAAATTGATGAATTCAAGAAGCTCATGGAAGGATTCCCAGAGGGAGTGAGAAAAGCTCTAGGTATTCAGGTGGACAGTATCGGCTCTCTAAATGGTTATTATTCGTATGTATTTTTGTACATCACTCTATGCGGTGCGATTCAAGCCATGAATCTTGGGATCTCAATCAGCTCGAAGGAAATACGTGAAAAGACAGCTGATTTTTTATTGACCAAACCGGTTACCCGTACGAAGATTTTATCTTCTAAAATTCTCGCAGCTTTAACATCTCTGCTTTTTACAAATATCGTGTATGTGATTGCAGCAATCATTGTGGCGAACGTGGTAAAAGTGGAGAATTTTAGTCTGCATGTTTTCTTGCTGATTTCTCTAACACTATTATTCACCCAATTGATTATGTTTTCCATTGGAATCATCATTAGCGTTGTATTTCCGAAGGTGAAATCGGTAATCACCATATCACTCGGTGTCGTATTTGCCTTTTTTCTAATTGGTATGGTTGCAACTGCTGATGAGACTACTCGTTATTTGTCTCCATTTAAGTACTTTGACTATAGCTACATTATGATCCATGAGGGATATGAATGGTCATTCCTGATCTTGGGGATGTTCTTGATTGTACTCTCACTTATCGGAAGCTTTGTTATTTACAACAAACAAGATATCCATACGGTATAAGAGGAGGGGAACAAGATGAACGTATATATAAGAGAAATGAAGGCTCACCGTAAATCCCTCATCATCTGGTGTATAGGGATGGTAGCCTTGATCGGTTCGGGGATGGGGAAGTTTGCAGGATTCTCTTCTTCAGGTCAATCAATGAATGAGCTAATGGCTGAAATGCCTAAATCACTTCAAGCATTTCTAGGCGTAGGCAGTCTGGATATGTCTACGGCCAGTGGGTTTTATGGAGTGCTCTTCCTGTATGTGTTGTTGCTATCAACTATCCATGCAGCAATGATTGGTGCAACAATCATTTCAAAGGAAGAAAGGGATAAAACAGTAGAGTTTCTATTCGTAAAACCCATGCCCAGGAAGAAAATAATAGGGATTAAATTGTTGGCTGCTCTCACGCAAGTTGGAATTCTTTCGATCATCACTTGGTCTGCCTCTTTACTAATAGTAGGAAACTACAGCCGAGGAGAGTCCATCATCAGGGATATCGGAATCACCATGATTGGAATGTTTATTTTACAGATACTATTTCTAGTAATTGGAACAGCGATTGCCGCTTTGACTAAAAGGCCTGGAAAAGCCGCTACAATAGCGACAGGTGTTTTATTAGCCACCTTTATTCTTTCTTTTGCCATCGACCTGAGTGAAAAAATAGAAGTCTTGAAATACCTCACACCATTCAAATACTTTGAAGCGAAGACTGTGATGGATGGTGGTTTGGAAATGATATTTGTTTGGATTTCAGTTGTTTTGATAGGTGTTCTGGCTGTTTCTACTTTTGTATTTTATAATAAACGGGATTTGAATGTGTAGAAAAAGGCTCATCCTTATTTAAAAGGATGGGCTTTTCTATTTAGTCTGAAAAGGACGTAGGGGCAACGTTACAGGAAAGCCTCCAAGTATAAATGTTCTTCGAATACAACTATAAATATATTTATACTAATAAAGAAAATAACTAATTTGTATTATACCTAAGACCCCATTACAATTAAATTCGTAAGGTGAACAAATTCAAATTTGGAGGAATGAATAATGAGTAAAAATATATTAATGGTCGTTACAACGGCTGACAAGATGAATGAGGATCACAAAACGGGACTTTGGTTATCTGAATTTGGTGAAGCATATGTAGAATTTGCTCGTTTAGGTTATTCCATTACAGTCGCAAGTCCACTGGGTGGACAAGCACCGGTTGATTCCCGCAGCTTAGAGGGTGAAACCCCACAAGACATTTTAGACACAGCGAAGCATCTGGAAAACACTGTGAAGCTTGATGATATCAAAGATCATTCTCAATTCGATGCGATTTTCTTACCAGGTGGACATGGAACAATGTTTGATCTGCCGGATAATTCAAAACTTCAAGAAATTATTCGGGAATTATATGAAGTTGATAAAGTGGTAGCGGCTGTGTGTCATGGACCGGCTGGACTTGTGGGAGTGAGATTATCAGATGGAACGCCATTAATAGCAGGAAAAGCAGTTACAGCTTTTACAGATGAAGAGGAAAGAGAGACGACATTAGATCGCTTTATGCCTTTCCTATTGGAAACACGCATGCGCGAGCTTGGAGCAGACTTTGTTGCTGCTGCAAATTGGACGGATCATCTGCAAGTGGACGGAAACTTAATCACTGGTCAAAACCCACAATCGACAGTGAGTGTAGCGAAAGAAGTTGTAAAGAAATTAAGCTAATAGGTTTGGGTTCATTCATTTCACAATCATTCGTAAGCAGAATAATGATTGGCAGGAGGGCTGATATGTCACCAATTACGATTACCGCGATCCTGACGGCAAAGCCTGGTAGGGAAGAGCAACTTTATCAAGAATTAATCCAAGTGATAACACCTTCTCGCCGGGAAAAGGGATGCATCGAATATTCGCTGCATCAATCATTAGGAAATAAAGGGACCTTTGTTTTTTATGAAACATGGGGGAGTGAAGAAGCACTCGCATCTCATACTGATTCTGAGCATTACAATCGTTATCGAAAAAACACAGAAACGCTGGTTGAGAAACGAGAAGTGTATCGGCTGCAGAAAGTAGATTTATAAAATGAGCACCGTCCTTTCTTGGGCGGTGCTTTGAAATATTTTCTGGTACAGATATACTGAAAAAAGAATTAGGGTGAGGATAAATAAATTCTATTGAAGGGAAAGGTCCATATGATCGATTTTGAATGGTATCGCAGTTTTATTAGTATTTATAAGCATCGATCCGTATCTGCTGCAGCGAAAGCACGTATTTTGACTCAGCCAGCGATGAGCCAGCATCTATCGGCATTGGAGTCTGAAGTGGGTGAACCACTATTTATCCGTGCACCTCGTAAAATGATTCCCACACATAAAGGGAAAGAATTATATACGAAAATTGTGCCTCTCATTGAGAGCCTAGAAAGTGCGACCCTTGAGATCAGACAAGCTTCTTCTAAAACGTCCCTTGCACCCATCGTTCGGTTTGGTTCCCCTGCTGAATACTTCACGAAAGCAGCCATCCCTCAGCTGAAGGAAGCGGACATTCGCTTTGTCGTTCAATTTGGTACCAGCGGATTATTATTGGAGAAGCTCGAGAAAGATGAACTCGACCTTATCATTACAACTCAAAAGCTGAATACATCTTCGATTGAGTATATCAAGTTAGTAGAAGAGGAATTTGTTGTTGTCACACCGCCCGCGTATACTTCAAGTGCATTAGAAATTTCAGATATTGAAGGGTGGCTAGTGGAACAAAAGTGGTTAAGCTATGGAGTCGAGCTGCCGATTGTCAGAAGATATTGGAGAGAACATTTCGGTAAGAGACCTGAAGTGCCACCGATTCACATTGTACCGGATCTTCGAACGATTCTAGAAGCGATCGAAAACGGTATGGGAGTGAGCATTCTTCCAACATATTTAATAGAAGATAGCCTGGAGGCAAAGAGGTCAAAGGTAATGTTCCCTCATCTTTCAGTTAATAATACGATTTATGCTGCATATAAGATCGAGCATCGGAGTAATCCGGTAATAGAAGGTATAGTCAAGAGATTAAAAAGAGGAGGGTAATGAAAAAGGATCTTTTTCACTATGGAAAAGATCCTTTTTCGAATAGAATTATAATTTTGCCTTTATTTCTTCAATCTGCTCCAAATGCCTTTTCTCGTGATACCCAATAAATGGTACCCATTCATCTAAACGGATAAGTCCGAAAATAGGATGAGGATATGCTTTTTTTTGTAGAGCTTCTTTATTTGTTGTTTCCAGAAATGTTAGAAGATCTTTTCGTGACGCTTCAAGCTTCTCCTTCATTTCTTGAAGTGTAAGGCTTTCATCAGTAGGAACCACAAACGGAGGAGCATCTACTTTCGTTGATCGGTCTACGGTATAGTGGATCGGCTTTGAAGATACTTCCTGATCTTCACCTTTAGCTAACGTTGATTGAATCGCTTTCGTCAACGATCTTTCCATCAGGTACAGGTGATCGAGCACTTGCATGATTGTCCATCGATCTTCTATAATTCTTTTGTTTAAATCATCATTGGTTAAATCGCTGACCTTATTCATTAGGTCAGAACGGATTTCCTCAATTAGTTTGATCTCTTTATCCATATAAGTTCCTCCTCATGGGTGGTTTCAAGATCCATTTTACTCTTGAGGAAGATGGACGTACAGTAATAGCACTTTTGAATAAAAGCTAAGGAATCTGGGCTTTTCAGGTAACAACGTGATTGGTATACGTAATATTAACTATCTATTCCAGGCTTTTCCCCTTCTTCATCAAAATCAGGAGCAACAGCTTTCCGTATGAATAACGAAATAAGGAAAGCGACAGAAGCCAAGGCAAGAGCAAACCAATAAGCGTGGTGTACACCATAGGTCATGGCATTGTTTAAAAGTCCTTCTGTTAACTCACCCGAGCGCTCTTCAATATACCCGGCCTGACTTTGAGTCATGATACTGACAAAGATAGAAACACCAAGAGCTCCCGCGACTGGCTGCAGTGTGTTTGCAATGGCGGTTCCATGAGGATATAGATGCTTTGGTAGTTCATTTAAACCATTCGTTTGTGCAGGCATCATGATGGCTGAAATGGATAGCATCAGAACCATATAGAAAAGAACGAATAACCAGATCGGTGTAGAAGGATTAATTGTGCTAAAGAAAATCATTACCCCTACTAAGGTTAAGGTTCCTGGAATGATCAGTTTTCTAGGGCCGTATTTATCAAATAACGATCCCATTGTTGGAGACATCAGACCATTTAAGAGGGCTCCGGGAAGTAATAATAATCCGGCTGCTTTTGCAGAGTATCCGAGTGGACCTTGTAAGTACATGGGCATGACGATTTCAGATGCAAACATAGCCATGATGACAATGACAAAGATCGATACTCCTCTCGTATAGCTTTTATATCGGAAAACACGAACATCGAGAAGAGGTTCATCAAGCTTTAACTGACGTAAGACGAATAATATCAAACTTATAACCGCAATTGAAATAATCACGATAATTTTCAGGGACGTAAAGCCGGCAGATTCTTCCCCCGCCGAACTAAACCCGTAAACAATTCCTCCAATACCAATTGAAGAAAGGATTATGGACAAGATATCCACACTGGGACGAGTGATCTCGCCGACATTTTGTAGATATTTAAGAGCGAATAAAATAGAGAACACGGCGAAGGGAATGACCGTAATGAATAACCATCTCCACCCCAACAAGTCGACGATCACACCAGAAAGAGTCGGTCCGATCGCTGGTGCAAACATAATGACCAGTCCGAACGTACCCATGATTTTACCACGGACTTCCGGCCGGTAAATTAACAACAAGGCATTCATGATGACCGGAATGAGTAAACCGGTCCCAACCGCCTGAATCATCCGCCCGGCCAGTAACATAGGGAAATTCATGGCACATGCGGCAATCACCGTGCCGAGAAGAAACACACTCATCACACCGATAAACATTTGACGAGTCGTGAACCATTGAATAAGCAGGGCGGAGATAGGCATCAGCACACCCATGACGAGCATGAAACCTGTTGCTAACCATTGAACCGTGGGAGCATCAACGTTAAATACGGCCATTAATTCAGTTAGGGCGATATTTAACAACGTTTCATTTAATATGGCGAAAAAAGCACCAATCATAAAAGTTATGAGGATCGCTTTTGTATTGATTTTTGATGACATGTTGTTCCTCCATTAAAGGTTAAAATAAAATACTTTTCTATAATGCTTGATTTTGAATGATTTCTCAAGAGAATTGTTCCGTTTACCAAGGAAAAGAGGGGTGTCACATGGACACCCCTCTAAATCATTCTTATGCTTCGCGCTTTCTTCTTCTAAAACGGTGGAAGACAAGATACATCATCGGAACTATGACCAGAGTTAATACAGCCGAGAACAGGATACCTGAAATAATGGTAACCGCAAGTGGTGTGAAAAGGGCATCTCCGCTGACTGCAACAGGAATAAGTGCCACAATCGACGTTAGTGCTGTCAGTAGAATTGGACGAATTCGGGTCCGTCCTGATTCCACGACAGCTTCTTTCACGCCCATACCATTTTTCAATCCTTGTTCAATAAACTCAATTAACACGACAGAATTCCTCACAACAATCCCGGTCAATGACACCATACCCATGACACCCAGGAAGCTGATCGGGGTTTGAGTAACGAATAACCCGAGAATCGCACCTGCAATGGCAAGATAAACCGCGACAAGAACTAAGAATGGAAGTGATAATGAATTAAATTGAAGTGCAATCACTAGATACACAAGGAAAATGACGATTGTAAATAGGACTGTAATTTCCGCAAAGAAGTCATTCTGAGCTTCATTCTCTCCACCTAGTGTAATGGAATAATTGTTGTCGTCAAGGTTTTCTCGTATATCTTTCACAATATCCTGGACATTTTCTTTATAGTTCTCTTCATTCTCAGGGAAAGCACGAATTGTAATTGCACGCTCTCCGTCTTTATGAGGAATGAGTTGAAGTTCTTCTTTTTTCTCAGGAGTCACCAGCTCATCAAGTGAGATCAGTTTCGGTGGTCCAGCGGGATTGGCTGTTTCAGCGGGAACCTCTAGTGAAGACAGGTCGACTTCTTCAGCATTTCCTTCCAAAACCAGTGTCATATCACGTTTCGTGACACCATTATCAAAGGCTTTCATAGGAATGCCTTCTGTAGACAGTCTCAGTTGTTGGCTGATCTGATTGATTGTAATACCATTTTCCTCAAGAAGCTGACGGTTTGGAACATATTCAAGCGTTGGCTCCATTTCTCCAACATTATCAACGACTAGATCCGTTTCCAGTTTTTCAATTTCAGATGAAATGGTATCACGAAGTTGAATTAATTGATCCATCTCAGGACCAGATACTGTCACTGTAACAGGGGCCCCTGCCGGAGGTCCTTGCTGAATGGTTTCCATGAAAATCTTGGCATCAGGATATTCTTCCCTCAGTTTATCGGTCCACTCGTCAATCAGACCTTGGGCCGTTTGGTTTTCACGATCGACTCTAGCGACCAATTGACCTGTGTTTTGTCCGGAATTCGAAAGAGAACTGTTAAATAAGTTAGGTAATCCTGTACCTGCAAACGCTGATGTTTCATATACACCTTCGTCTGTTTTTAACAGTTGTTCCATGTCTTCTAACGTGCTCGCTGTTTCTTCAATCGTTGTACCGATTGGTAACGTTACATCAATCGGTACTTCTTCACGGTCAGCTGACGGGAAGAATTCAAATGGTGTAAGGGCAATCAGGCCGAATATGGCGGTTGTGAAGACCAGGCCGATGGCAGATACCACGAAAGGTCTTCTTGAAAACTTTTTCAATACATTGTCAGCATAAAAATCAGCGAGCTTATTCAATGGCTTTCCTAGTAAACCAGGAGCATCAGATACTTTTTTCTTTGTTTTACTGTATAGCAGGTATCTCATGATCGGAACAAAGATCAATGCAACAAGTGTTGATGCGATGATGGTCGTAATCAGAACAGTTGGCAATGCTCTAATGAACGCTCCGTTTCCACCTGATAAGAAAATAAGCGGCAGGAAGGTGAATACAATGGCGAGAGAAGAGGTCACGATTGATACCCATATCTCTTTTACACCGTTAACCGCACCCATCATGGCCCCGTCACCGAGCTTATATCTCCGTTGAATATTGTCATTCACAACAATCGAGTCATCCACTAGGATACCGAGTGCTATAATGGCCCCGATGACGGAGATCTGGTTAAGGTCCACACCGGAAAATGGCAGTGGAATCAACCCGATCAACACGGAAATCGGAACCGCTAACGCTACTACGAATGCTCCAGAAACGGTAAGTCCCAATGCCGTTGTCAAAATAACCGCTACAACGGAAATCGCAAGGGACATGAATAATCCATCAAAAATGTCTGTTACAATTGATGCTTGAGAGTAATACGGTTCAAGATTCACTTCAGAAGGGAGAGACTTTGCCAGTTCATCCACTTTGTCGCTTACTTTCTCATCTACTGAAGGGATATCTTCCCCTGCCTGAACAAATGCTGTAAAGGAGAGGGAAGGCTTTCCTTCAAACGTGACGATATCTTTTACTTCTTTAGGCGCAACTTTAATATTGGCGATATCTTGTAGATAGACCGATTCTCCTTGAGGGTTCTTGCCAACAAAAAGTTCGTTCATTTCGTCAAGAGTCGAGTAATGATCAACCGTTAATTGAACGACTTCGTCATCCACTTCTTGCTTTCCAAGTGGAGTAGGATAGTATTCATCATTGATCGCACTCATAACACTGGAAGGATTGAGTCCGGACGCTTTTAGTTCATCCTGTTTTAATTCGATCACAATTTCTTCTTCGGGTAATCCTTTTACTGTTACACTGGAGACACCAGTGATTTCCTTTACTTCTTCCTGCCAACGGTTCAATTCTTCACGGAGAGCGAGAAGCGATTCTTCATTATCACTTGTAAGGTGATACGAAACAATCGGCATTTTTACCGTGGATTCGTTAATTTCAGGGTCGAATACCTCGTCAGGAAAAGAGGTGGAAGCATCTGAAACCGCTTGACGTACATCTCCAAACACTTCTTTTTTGTTTTCTCCATCTTCAACCTCTACAATAATAGTAGAGAAACCTGCTGAAGAGGAGGAACTGATTTCTTTAATTCCATCAATGGACTGCAGAGAAGATTCGATGGGATTGGTTACCGTCCTCTCAACAGAGTCTACGGTTGCACCAGGATAAACGGTGCTGACCGTTCCAATGTTCACGCTTGTTTCAGGTATTTCTCGCTGTGGTAATTGTAAAAAAGTAAAAATACCGATAATCACAAATAACAAGACAAATATCAGTGTGATTTTGGAACGGTTTAATATAGCCTTCAACATGGATGTAATCCTCCTTTTGTATTTGTTTGACTCATGGGTCAAACGTGTTTTATTGATTTGAATAATTATTGATATAACAGTCATTCAATTGATTGACTCACTAGTCATTTTACCTATATTTTTTCTGTAGTCAAGAAATAATGCTCTTCTATTTTTTGGGGAGTATGGTTAAAATGATAGAATGAATTTTTCTTTGGATATAGAGGTGTGAAAAATGGATAAACGTAAATCAATACTTGAATCAGCTGTAGAGCTTTTTGCAGAACACGGATACAATCAAACGTCCATGCAGCAAATCGCTGATAGTGTCGGTATTTCAAAGGGCTCCCTATACTCATTTTTTCAATCAAAAGAAGATTTAATCATATCGATTTATGAACATTATCAACAACTTGTCTTCGAACGTGCTTTCGTCGTCGGACTGGATGGGAATTTACCACCCTTTGAGCGATTCGCAAAACAATTTCAAGTGCAATTTGAAGGGATACTTGAATATAAGTCATATATGAAAATGCACATGCGGGGAGAGTCCGCGAAGAACAGTGAGAAATTGGCAGCGATGGAACACCGTATGAGGGGACGGTTGTTTAGCTGGCTCGAGCATAATCTATTAGAAGTATTTGGTGAAAAGATCAGGCCGTACAAATGGGACCTCATGTGGATGACACAATCCATCTATTCATCATATATGATGCTTTTGATTTCTACTGATGATGCCTTGGACCCTTCTATTCTCGGGAAACATTTAGTGAGACAGATTTCTCTCCTTGCTGGAGACTTTCTTGAAGGAAAGAGCAAGCCATTGTTGGATGATGAGATGATGAAATCATTTTCCGTTAGCATGGACCGGGAAGGAGCCTTCATTTCATTTGAAGAGAGGGAGAACGCTTGGAAGAGTTTGTATGAAAAGATAAATGGGTTGAGTGAAAACCGTGTAACGTATTACATGAACATTGCCAATCGGATCTCAGAAGAATGCCGCCAATCAAATCAAGATGAGTTGATTATAAGAGGATTATTCAGATTGATGACCGATGAAGAGGATTTAAAAAAAGAAGCTTTAGAGTTAGAGATGCAACTCCTTCCCCAAAGTGAATAGGGAAGGAGTCTTTTTGTTTGACATTGTCTTTGAAAGTAGTGTGTCCAGTAGTGAGGGAAGGGGGCCAGTATTTTTCTATACCCTGTTTCATCGTTAAAAATGAGCACACCTTGATAGATAAATAGACTTATAATCAAGTTGTTATTTTCTGAATATTCTACATCTTTAGACATATATGTCCATATTCCTTCTCCTTAATATTTCCTGTTTTACGTAATATTGAAGGTGATCCTCATGTAAAGGCAGAAACTGTTTAGGGTACCGAAACATATGGGAGGGAATATATTTATGAAAAAGAAAAAAGTAGTCTCAAGTTTAGCTGCAATTCTTCTTTGTACCAGCATGGCATCAACAAGCTTAGCGTCCAGTTCACCGAACGGGAATCTCACGAATGATCATTCTAATTTACCAATCTCGGGATTTACTGATCATGCAGAATTAACCAAAACTTTACAAAAAATTGTACAGACAAGCCAAGGAAGAGTAGCGCTGGATGTGGCAGGTCGTTCACATAATGGATTAGAGATATATAAAGCAAGGGTGGGAACCGGAGACCGCGTAGTGATGATTCAAAGTGAAATCCACGGGAATGAAAAAACAGGAACGGAAGCTCTTCTGAATATACTTCAGTACCTCGGGTCGAGTAATTCACCAGAGGCACAGAACATTCGGGAAGAAATTACACTAGTCGTTCTCCCAATGATGAATCCTGACGCAAGTGAATTGAATCGACGTGCGAATGATATGACATGGAGTGAGGTAGTGGAAAAGTTTCCATCATTAGCAGAAGCTACGCCCTCCTGGAATTATTACACTAGGACTCTTCAAGATGTTGATTATAGTGAACGCCCTGGATTTGACGTAAACCGTGACTTTAATCCGGATTTGAATTATACCGCTCAACCTGCTGATTTTCCCGGGAGTTCAGATCAACCTGGTTGGTATATTACACCTGAATCCCAGACAGTTAGAGATGTTTATAAGAGCTTGAGAGAGGAATTTGGGAATGTAGATACATTTATTGACTTGCATCATCAAGGTCAATATTACGTCGAGGGGACGGAAGATATTGTAACAATGTCCCTATCCGGACAGTTTGTTCCAGATCCAAGTTCACCTGAAGGAAGTGAATATGCTGAGTACGCTGATAACTATCGATATGATTATTCAAGGCAGTTAAATGTTGCCGCGTATAATGCCTTACAATCCATTGGTAATTCACCGTTTAATAACATTACCCTGTATCAACAAGACCTAGATCTTCCTGGTACAGCCCTTGGCTCATTCGCCCTAAATGGAAGCGGTACTGTGCTGTTCGAAGTCAGAGGGCAAACATGGACTCTCGGACAAAAGAAAAAAGGTCAATTAGTGAAAGCAGTTGAGACGGGATTAAATGCAATTATCAGCGGTGTGGCTAATGACAGCATAGATGACCTCAATCCAGAAGAGTACGAGGATATTCCAGAAACGGCATATAGACCTGGTTTATAATTAGAAAAAAGCTGACTCCAATCATGGGAGTCAGCTTCTTATCTTCTATTTATTCTGGGATTTCCTTACCTGGTCGCGGTGGAAAGGAGAATCTTCAACTTCATCCACTACGCTAAATGGATTATTATCCAGATCGAAGAATTCAAACCCTTTCATACCTCCAAAGACTTCAATTTCAGAAGTAACAATTCCGGCGTTCTTTAGCTCTTTATGAACCTCTTCAATGTCCTCTACCAAAAAATTAAAGTACACATTTTTCCTTTTCCCACTGATGACAAATTCAGTAGGCTGAGGGGAGTCCACTTGGACCAATCCTAATTGTGTGTCACTGTTAGGGAAATAAAATCCTGCACCCCCATCCCAAGTATCGATCATTCTCACACCTAAATGCTTTTCGTACCATTTCATCGATTTCTCCATGTCAGTCACCGGAATAAATACACTACCTACTTTGAACAAAACATTCACTCCTTCTATTTGGAATTCATTGGTATAACGATTATACTAGAATAAAAGTTACATATGGTTATAAATTTTTTTGAAAGGACGAAAATGGTGATTTTCGAGGACTTGGAAACAACGATTCTAAAACTTTATAAGTATTGTGTTAAGCTCTCTGGTTCTACTCCTGAGGCAGAAGACCTTGTTCAGGAGACTCTTTTGAGAGCATACAAATTGAAGAAATCAGAGCCCGACCGGAACTTATCCATGTCCTTTCTTTATACCATCGCCAAAAACCTTTTAATTGATGGAAAAAGAAAGGGTTACGGGTTTGTTTTATTCAATGAGGAGTATCATTTTCAATCAAAAGATTTTCTCGAATATGACGCTCTGTTGGAATGTCTATTTACAGCTTTACCTCTTAAGCAAGCTATGCTTTTCACATTGAAAGACGTTTATGGCTTCTCATCTAAAGAAATTGCCTCAATGCTCCGGATCAGCGATACATCTGTGAAAACCGCTCTTCATCGAGCCAGGAATAGAATAGTGAAGGATGTACCTTATGAAAATCCAGATAAAAAGATCCTTCGTGAAATATCAAACTCCATCAAAGAATCAAATCCCTTACGATTATTTCAGTATTATCGCTTACTAGAAACCAAGTACTATAATGTATCGAGAAACGTAGTGAATACCCTTTGCCATGTAGTTGATCCAGATGGAAATGTCTTAGAAATCATCAATTAAGGAGGTATAATGATATGAGTTCGCGTAACATAAAAGTGAAAAAAATTGGTGGATTGAACTTAGTAGGCTTTCGCGTCGTATGTCCTGGTGACCAGTACATCATAGAGATTCCAAAAGCTGCTGCGAAATTGAGAGATAGGGTCGATGAGATTCAACATAGTGTAGATAAGCAAGTTCAACTCGGTGCGTTTGTAGCAGAGGATGCCACTGCCGAGCTGGATGGATACTGGGTAGGGGTGGAAGTGGAAAAGATTGAAGCAATCCCCCTTGGCATGGTGTCATTAATGATTCCTTCCCAAACCTATGTAAGTACCTTTTATCAAGGGACAAATCATGGAATAAGAGATGCATATCGTGAAATGCATGAATGGACGGAGATAAACGGATATGCAAGACGAAGAGATTTATGGCACATAGAGAGATTTTATCGATTTGATAATAGTGATCAGGTTGAAGTGGAATTGTTGGATACAGTTGAATTGAAGTGATTGGATGGCCGACTCTGAAAGTGGAGTCGGTTTTTTGATTGTATGTGAGTGGGAAAGGGGATTTTGTTTGGAGTGATGATAATAATTTTGGAACGCAATAATAACTTCTCTGACAGGTCGGAAGGGATGCAGGGACGGGGGGAGTGGAGGTGAATATCCCGTTTCGCTGATAAAATTGAAATATCGCTGATAAAGTACCGATTTCGCTGATAAAATCGAAATATCGCTGATAAAATGAAAAATTCGCTGATATCTAATTCTCACACCAGTGAACTGTAAAGAGTATACCTTGAAAAGATAAACACGATGCTAAAACCAAACAATTAGACCTTTATAGATTAAAAACAAGCTACTATTCTCAGAAAACTCATCAAAAAACATTAATTTCATAAAAAATCATTGAAAATGTCGTTTACGAGCGATTTCCGCTATACTTCCCAATCAGAGCTGCGACTCTCACCCCAATTCTGTCTTTCCAATGCCACCATCCACCATTCACTACCCCACTCCTCACCTAAAGAAATAGGAAGAATCCGATAAATATGAAAAAAATCATTTAAAACCCAATAGAACACAGGTAAACTAGGAAAATAATCATCTTACAACAAATCGAAGGAGGAAGATGTATGAAAACGGAAAAACAAAAAATGCTCGATGGGGAACTTTACGAACCCTGGGATCCTCAATTAATGGAAGAGAGAAAACAAGCACGATATTTAACGCGCATGCTAAATCAAACGACAGAAGAAGAAGACGGGGAGAGAGAGGCTGCCATAAAAAAGTTGTTCGGATCTACAGGGGAAAATGTTTATTTAGAACCTGACTTCAGATGCGATTATGGATATAACATTCACGTCGGGAATCATTTCTTTGCTAATTTCAACTGTGTGATTTTAGATGTTTGTGAAGTCCGCTTCGGTAAAAACTGTATGCTCGCTCCTGGAGTACATATTTACACAGCTACTCATCCAGTGAATCCGATTGAACGAAACAAAGGACCGGAGTTTGGCAAGCCTGTCAAAATAGGTGACAACTGCTGGATCGGTGGTGGCGCAATCATTAATCCCGGAGTGAACATAGGTGATAACGTGGTCATTGCTTCTGGTGCTGTTGTGACAAAGGATGTCCCATCAAATGTTATAGTGGGTGGAAACCCTGCCCGTATCATCAAGGAGATTGACTTGTAAGTGAGGGGATAGGGCGTGTTTACATGGAAGAGTAAAGCAGCTGGGATTAATCTATCCCAGCTGCCTTGAAAACTTCTCCGGAAACTGCTTTACAATTCCACCTGATAGGGCATCGGACAGGTGAAGAATATGTGCTTTCCCTTTATCAAAGCTTGTAATATTTCCTTCCCAGTCTTTCTTGATTCGTGCGACGGCTTCATCGGTGACGAATTGCAAATGTGTGTATAAGAGATCTTTTAGCGTATTTTCTGACCAGTAAGGATTTGCTTTTGCCAAGAATTCTGCAATGTCATCAGCATTTCGATACCATTCTTTGTTTAATTTCTCCACCTCTGCTTGCTTTCCGTTTTTAGCAGCATCAACAATTTTTCCTGCCAATACAATATGCTCCGTTAACAAGTCAGCCAGCCGATTACCAGCCTCTTCACCATAATATGGTTTAATTGCATTACCGATGTCTTTCTGATTTTGAAGTAATCTTCCAAGAACCACTTCTTGATCCTTTAATCCATCGACGGCACTAATAATATAATTCCTGGTATAAATCACATGATCGTTCCACAAAATTCTCATGTCTTCTTTTGCTTTCATGCTGGCTTCACTCACGCATTCAGCCTGCTTTGCTTCAACTGAAGCACCAAACCCAGGTAAGTACGAAAATGTCATCACCGCAACCATCACAAGAAATCCAATCTTTTTCATACATACTCCTCCATTCATTATTAGCATTCGCCTCTTTATTATTTACTACTTTCCCCCAGTCACTCATGAAATTTAAATATAAGAGGAAAGGACCTGAAATCCTCAAACGTACGAGACGTGAATATACGCTGAGTAAACAGGTGCGCTGTAATTGTAAAGAGTTAGGTAAGTCGTATACTGTCAAACGCATCATGCACAATACTATCGGAAATTAATAAAAAAAAGGCTGTCCAATTTTCATCAAAACCCGTTGCTTGTCCTCACCAAACAGCCACTTTCGACATAAAGTGTTGTATGGAGGTGATGCTTTGGCAAGAAAATTACTAGCATATCTTTTTATCAGGCCCTCGGTTACTCATGCCAAGTTTGACTTGGGATCTCCTTCCCTCTCAAATATGCACGTTGCACAGTTCGGGGTTACTCTTCGACCCCTCATTAAGCAAGAGAACAATGATTATAAGATCAACAGTTCATACTGAAAAATATGAAGCGATCACCAGTATGAAACTCCGCCGGTCGGTTAAAACAATGATGATGAATAAAGTGAATAAGAACGTGTTTACAGAAATACAATAGAGATAGAAAAAACAAGCCCCATAAGAAAGTCACCTCCATTTGATATAAATAAAAAAGAGTTCCCTGTTGCAGAACGGGGGACTCTTTTTTCACAATGGATTGATATTATATTTTGGAAATCCAATCAGGCTAGTCCTTTTGTGAATATAGTACTATATATGTAATTTTTAGGAGGTATTAAAGTGAAAACGCTTATGATTGATCCTGGCCATGGGGGATTGGATCCTGGTGCAAACTATAGGGGACACGAGGAGAAAGTCTTCAATCTATTGACAGCTCGCCTTGTACAAAACTATTTAATGGAAAATTATAACGTGAATATCATTATGACTAGAACAACAGACAAAACGCTTTCTTTATCAGAACGTTCTACTCTTGCTAATCTTTCAAAACCTGATTTCTTTCTATCTATTCATCATAATGCTGGTGGTGGAAGCGGTTTTGAAAGTTATGTTTATAGTGGCAGTATACCATCTCAAACATTTATTTATCAGAATATCATTCATGATGCAATAATGACTGCAATCAAGCCTTTCAATGTGGTGGACAGAGGGAAAAAGAGAGACAATTTTCATGTGTTGAGGGAAACGAGCATGCCATCTCTATTGGTGGAGATTCTGTTTGTAGACAATCCAAGGGATATCGCTTTATTGAACAATGTTGACTTTAGAAATGCTGTTGCTGCGGCCCTTGCACGTGGTATCGCAAGGGCACTGGAATTACCGCCAAAATCGGATAAAGAGTCTCTTTTTAAGGTGATCGCTGGTTCATTTACTGAAAGAAAAAATGCAGAAAGCAGAGTGATTGAGCTTAAAAGAAATTCCATTGAATCAATTATCGACACACTAAGGGGTTCTGATACTACCTATTATCGTGTACAAACAGGTGCTTTTTCAAACAGGGTAAATGCTGAAAGCCAAGTTGCTAAATTGAAAACATTGGGAATCGATTCATTTATTAGTGTTGAGGATGTTAGGACAAATTCAATCCTGACTCAACAAGAAGAAGCGGAATAGTGAGTATCCGAATAAAGTAAGGCATCGTTGTTCGTATGGTGCTTAATAATATATTGGAAAATATTAATAAAAGCTGATTCTCCCGCTAATAATAATTATACGTTTGGGAGGTGAATCTTATGGTCAAGAAAAGTTTTGAAGAAATTTATGAGGAATACAAACAGCAAGGGAAATTCCAGGCAAAGGTAGAAATGGCTCAGGAGCTTGCAACAGGTGCAGAAAAGATTGTAGCCGTTCGCCGAAATGCAGACGATGATCTTATCGCTTTTAAAACAGACAGCGGAAGGGAGCTTGATTATATCACTGCTCTAGAAGACGCAAAAGCAGGTAAACTTGCTCATGTAGATGTGATTCATAGGTATGGAAGAGATGTTCTTCGCAGTGAGCCTGACGGCCTGAAAGAGAATAATCTTAGTGAGCTTCCTTCTTTCTAAAAAGTATAAAATCGAGCATAAAAACGGAATCGGTATTATGCTCGATTCTATTATTAAAAAAATGCTTTTCAATTCAACCTATGTGACCAAATGCTCTTTCCACATTCGACTTTCTTCTTTCATTGTTGGATGATTTATCATTCGTTCCCGGTCATAAAAAGGAGTGCCATTACGGAAATCGTAATGGCACTCCTTTTTTATTAAAATTATTTTGATGGTTCGAGAAGAATTATACTTTCTATGGTAGTCGCCAAAAGGCTTATGTCTTTATACTTTTCAACTTTCATTGAATCCAAATATGTGATTTGAAAGCATTCCGTGTCCAGCTGGTAGGTAACGGTCATAACAGGTGAGTGATCATGATTTGAAATCGTATGAACAATCTCACTATCCTTGAATTCTTTAAGAGTCTTGAGCATGGTTACGATATTTTCTAGTGACATATTAACATGTCTCCCTTCTACTTGCTAGAGGGATTGACTAAATACAGTCTCGTAGACCCAATGAAACTTAAGTATATCACATAAACCTATAAATAGAAACATTTGTTCTGAAAATGACTGGAAATGAGCGCTTTGTCACAGAGTTCATACGTATACCTCCTTTTTTGACGTCATATGATGTAAGGAAAAGGGAGGTGTGTGATGGGATGGTAAATCAACTTTCAAGAGATGACCCCTCCGAATTGAACTATCCAGACGATATGCTGGCCATTATTCGGAATGGAATAAATCCGTCTAAGTCCAAAAAAGTGATAATCATTGGAGCAGGAATGAGTGGTTTAGTCGCAGCTTCTTTACTGAAAAAAGCCGGTCATGACGTGACGATCCTAGAAGGAAATAAACGTATTGGGGGCAGGGTATATACAGTTCGCAAGCCATTCACCCCGGGTAACTATATGGACCTGGGCGCCATGAGGATTCCCGATAATCACAAGTTAGTGTTCGAATATATCCGGAAATTCAACCTGCCCTATCAAGAATTCATCAATAGTTCCCCGAGAGATTTACTATTAGTAAACAACATCCTAACAACAAGGCAGCATTATGAAAAAAACCCAGACATTCTACAGTATCCGTTACCTGAAGAAGAAAGGGGAAAAACCGCTTCAGAATTATTCCTTGAAGCAACCAGTCCCTTTATCGAATTATATAGAAACAGTGATCATGATGAACAGCAAAAATTAATCAAACAATATTCTAGCTATTCTATGGGACAATTTTTAGCAAATAACCCATATGGTAAATCATTATCTTTTAATGCAATCCGAAAAATCAATGTAATCCTCGGAATAGAAGGATTCCCTGAATTCTCGTTTGTCGACATTTTAAAAGACATCATTTTTCCTATATTCAGGAAACAAACTAAATTTTATCAAATAACAGGAGGTAACGATCACTTACCTTACGGATTTGTACAAGAGCTTGGATCACACATTCTACTGAATCAAAAAGTCACCCATATTATTCAATCCGATAGCGGAGTGAAAGTACAAACAGTAAACCCCGAAAATGGATTGGTTGGGGAATACAATGCAGATTATGTCATCGTGACCATTCCATTCACTGTCTTCCAGTTTATCGATGTCATACCTTATAATTCGATATCCTTTAAAAAATGGCAGGCGATTCGTGAAGTAACGAATGTTCCATCTGTGAAAATAGGAATCGAGTTTCGTCGTCGCTTCTGGGAAGAATTGAATTACAGAAACATCGTGTCTGATCTCCCCACACGCTTTACGTATATGCCCAGCCACGATATAGGCAGCAACAAGCCAGGGGTCATGTTAGCCAGCTACAGCTGGGGGCAGAATGCACTCTTATGGAACAGCAAATCAAAAGATGTCATCATCAAAGAGGTTTTAGAAGACCTTTCTAAAATATATGGTGAACAGGTGTATAGAGAAATGCTCAATTATGTAGTCTACAACTGGAGTAAAAATCCTTTCTCCGCAGGATGTTTCACCCTTTATACTCCTGGACAGGCAAGTGATATCGGGGATTATATCAAGAAACCTGAAGGCAGGATTCATTTTGCTGGTGAGCACACGTCCTCCTTTCATGGTTGGATTGAAGGGGCGATTGAGTCGGGGGTGAGGGTAGCCAATGAGGTGAATAGCAGATAAGGTTCTAAACGCATGAGTCTACTCATGCGTTTGTTTAGGAATTATATTATCTAGATTAATTAATCAATAATATTTTATTGGAAAACAATAAATCTCATTATATAATTTAGAAAAACATGGTATCAGAGGTGTGTTATGAAACGAGCAACGACAATTTTCTTAAAAGGGGCCGTAATGGCAATAGGGGCGATCGTATTCATCCTTTGTGTTGTCTGGTTGCCTACCATGGCAAAGCATTCGGCTGATCTATTTCCCGAATTCGCTTATTTGAAGTGGCCCATTCTAATAGGGGTATACTTAACGGCGGTTCCATTTAATTTAGCACTGTACCAAGCATTTAAGCTTTTAACGTGTATTGAAGAGAACTCTTTTTCAGCGAAAGCAATTGTGGCTCTTCAAAGAATAAAACTGTATGCCTTATTGATTACTGCCATTTATGTGGCAGGTATAGTGTTTCTACTAATCCAAAATGCTCTTCATCCGGGTATTGCTATGGTTGGGATCATTATCAGCTTTGCGTCTGTCACCATTTCCATTTTCGCAGCAGTCCTTCAAGAATTACTGCGAAATGCACTTAAACTAATAGATGAAAACGATTTTTCGGTATGAGGTGAAATAGGAAATCCGACCGAATTCCCGAAAAAACCTTCTACTCTATCAACCCCCTGCATAAAGTTAACTATTAAATACTTTATATAGGGGTACTGATGATGTCGTATAAGTCTCGAAACAACAATAGCTTAGTCCCACTAGTATTCGTCTCTATGAAGGCCATCATTCGGGTAGTATTGATCGGTATTGTCCTCATGTACTTGACCGTATGGTTGATCTCATCAACTGCCATTAAATTGAGGGTAGATAGTTTACTGTATTCATCCATGTCGGAACTGGTACCGAAGGAAACGTTTCTTATGTTGTTGTCACAGGAAATGACAGGATTGCGGGTTACGAATGAGGAAGCATTAAACAATGATTTTGATTGGTTGGAAAGTGTCACGAATGTTTCACTCCTTGATCCGCGAAGTTTATTTGGACGGGAAATCCCAGGAATTGAAAATTATCATACTCACATAGCCGTTGCGGGGAAGGGGACTGACATTACGAACCTCCCGAATGAATCACCGGCTCCAACAGAAGATCAGTTGAAGGATCAGGAAATCGATCAGAGCCAAATTGATCAGGCAAACAACAATTCAGGAGACGGAGTTCAAGAGATTGATGAAAAATCCGTCTACATCTATCATTCACACAGCTGGGAAGCGTTCAGCCCGCTAATCAAAAATAACGATTCGAAAGATCCAGCGAGTACCAACGAGAAGGTTAACGTCATAGCTGTAGGGTCCAAATTAAAGCAAGAGCTTGAAGCTAGGGGGATTGGGGCAGTTCAGGATAAGACAGATGTAAACAAAGCACTTAAAGACAAGTCCTGGACATATTTTGAATCATATCAGTTATCAAGAGGACTAGTACAGGAAGCCATAGCCCAAAACGATGACTTAACGTACTTGATCGATATCCATCGGGATTCTCAGCCGCGGAGCATCACTACCAAAAACATTAACGGCAAAAGCTATGCCCGCTTATTTTTCATAGTAGGAAAAGAAAACAAAAACTTCGAAAAGAATCTGAAAATCGCGAAAGAGTTGAATGCTAAATTAGAAGAAAAGTATCCTGGCATCAGCCGCGGAGTCTTCATTAAAACAAGAGCAGAAGGCAATGGGGTGTATAACCAGGATCTAACAGAGCGAGCCATGCTTCTTGAGTTTGGTGGAGTGGAAAATAATTTAGTAGAGTTGTATAACTCAACAGAAGCATTTGCGGAAATCTTTGCAGAATATTACAAAAAGGATGCCGTCGAGGTGAATGGACAATAAGTAATCAAGAAAAAAGACGTTGGCCGTGTGGTGGACGTCTTTTTTCCTATCCTTGAATAGAGTGGATTCTTGGAATGGCCAAAATCTTATCTTTTCATTCGCCAACGATATCCCAAATAAATCATCCCGATCACCACTGAACCCGCCAACAAAATAACCGTGCCTTTATCCGCATCCAACACATTCACCACCACGAATGCCTCAATTAACAACGAAGGAATCTTTCCGACAGAACTGATCACGGAAAAGGCCACAATTGAAATAGAGCTAAAGGCAGCCGCAACGGTTACCACACTTGAAGGCACAAATGGAACCATGCGAAATAAGAATAGAAGAAATATCCATTCCGTACCAGACGCTTCTTTTAATTTGAAAAAATATTTGTTTGACAGAATCTGATCAATACGGGCAAACTTAATTCCTTTTCGATATAAATAAAAGCTAACAATGGCTCCTAATGATTCACCAAGTATGGAAACCCCGATTCCAGGCCACAACCCGAATACGGAAATGTTAAAGGCCGTCAAGAAGACACTTGGCAGAAAACCAAGGATACTGATGACAACATTTATGAAAATACTGATAAAAAAGAGAGACCAACTATCGAGGCCGGTGAATTCGTTTAAAAAATGCTGCAGATTGAGGGTCATTGAGTGTATTCCTTCATATAGAGTGGATTATAATGGAGATGATATGTAATTTCATTTAAAACAATCCCATGTCATTTTAGAAAAAGTCTGGACACTTGTCAATGAAACATGAGGAAGGATTGTAAAAGTCATGACCATTCTCAAAAATGCTCATATGCATGATTGAAGTGTAAGGATGAATGAAACTCAGGAAGCCCCAATTCACTTCCAGGGATTGGGGCTCTTTTTTAGCTGGTTAACTTTGCACAGTTTTTCCATTGAATTGAGCCTATATCGCTGTGCGGATGGCTTTCATTCTGAATGTATTTAAATTCGTCCTCTAGTTCCTGAAGGGTCAACTCGAATAGCTGTTTGTTTCCTTTTTTGAAAATGTTATGGAATATCAATTTGTTAATTAATTCATTTCGTCGATTATGAATCGCATCCTGTAGGGTTTTCCCCATTGTAATCACTCCTCTTATAATGTAAACCAGTTGAGGAAGGGTCATTAAAAAAAGCCCGCTTCCCAGTAGATAAGAAGAAGGCTTAATGAAACAAAACTTCAACTCATCTTCCAAGCCAATAGCTTGTGGAATTAGCACAGTGTTCTAAGGTGTAGAATCTGTTGCTGAGGCATCATCGGGCCAGTCCCTCTGCCTCTCTGGATAAGTGTATATAGTCGTCATGAATTACATTCATTATATAGTTGAGTATTCATAGTTGTCAACTTGGTATTAGTATAAAATGTGCATAATTAAAGATAGAGTAGGATATTGAGAGTAAGTTGAAGGAAGAATTGAATGATGGAAAAAACGGTCCAGCCTTGCAGATTATGCTCTAATTCAGCCTAATCCTCTTTATTCCCTAAACCTTTTCTCAATTCAGACACAGATTTTTTTTCTAATCAACAAAAAACATGATAACCTGTATACATAAACGCAATTATTGGAGTGAATCGTATGAAGACAGTCGTTGTCGTAGGTGGAGGAATTACAGGATTAACAGTGCTGTACCATCTTCAAAAAATGTCCAAAGAACGAGAAATAGATATCAAGTTAATACTCATCGAGCGGGATCACCAGCTTGGAGGCAAGATCAGAAGTGTAAGAGAAGCGGAATTCATTATGGAAGCAGGAGCGGATTCCATTGTGGCCCGTAATGAAGGGGTTCTCCCTCTAGTTGATGAACTGCACCTTAGAGATGAACTTGTCTATAATGAAACAGGCATATCCTACATATATACCAATGGCGAATTGCATAGAATTCCGCATGACACGATTTTTGGAATTCCCATGACCGTTGAGTCTCTTCACAAGAGTACCTTGGTGTCGGATGAAGGTAAGAATGCAGCACTTAAAGACCTTGAAACTGAAAACACACAATTTACAAAAGAAAGTTCAATCGGTGAATTTCTAGAAGCATTCCTGGGTAAGGAATTGGTAGAGAATCAGGTGGCGCCGGTATTGTCAGGGGTCTATTCTGGGAATTTGCATAAACTCACCATGGCTTCGACCCTTCCATACTTACTTGATTATAAAAATGAATACGGAAGTATTATCAAAGGTTTATCTAAAAACAAACAAAAATTCCAAGGGACATCCAGTAAAAAATTCATCTCGTTTAAAAATGGGTTATCAACCATCATCGAACGTTTAGAAGAAAAATGCTCCAGCACGACAATATTAAAGGGAGTAGAAACAACTAAGCTACAAAAAACTGGTGACAAATATGTGCTGACTCTTGGTGGTCAAGGTAGCATTCAAGCGGATTATGTAGTATTCGCAACACCTCATGATGTAACCCAAAAGATTCTGACCCATGAAAAACTTGAACCTGATTTTAATAAGCTGAAAAACTCTTCACTCATTTCGATCTACCTCGGGTTTACTATTCCGGATGAGGAACTTCCTGCTGATGGCACTGGTTTCATCGTCTCAAAAGGCAGCGAATTGAAATGTGATGCTTGCACATGGACGAGCCGGAAGTGGAAGCATACGTCCAGTAACCAAAACCTTTTATTGAGACTTTTTTACAAAAGCACAAACCCTCACTATAAAGAGTTGAAAGAATTTTGTGAGGCAGAACTTGTGAGCACGGCACTCGATGATATCAGGAAAAGTATCGGGATAAACGGAGATCCGATTTCTGTAGAAGTGACGAATTGGAAAGACCTAATGCCAAACTATCATCTTGAACACAGTCGGTCTGTTCAATCGTTAGATGAAACTCTCGCAACCGAACTACCACGTGTCAAGCTGGCCGGAGCATCGTATTTTGGAGTGGGCATAGGTGCGTGTATTAAAAATGGAAAGGAAACAGCTGAATGGATTGTAGATAAGTTGGGGAAGAATCTTTGATTTAGAAAACCAACAATTTCATTTTTGAGAGTAAGATAACTAAAGAAGGAAAAGAGCCTGAGCTTATCCAGGTTCTTTTCCTTTACTTATATAAAATTATTATTGATCTTGAAAAAATCCACTGTTTTCTCTAATCCAGAGATCAGATTAAAATTCGGTGCCCACTTTAGATTGTCAAGGGCTTTTGCATTTGATAGGTGACTGTTTAGAATATCACCTTGCCGTTTCGGTTTGTAGTCAGGAGTCAGGGAAGAGTGAAGTTGGTTCGATAGTAGTGTGCAGAGAAGGTTGACGGATGTTTGGGTGCTGGTGCCGATATTGATGATTTGGTTGTCTGCATTTGTGATGGCAAGAAGATTTGCCCTTGCTACGTCATCTACGAAAACAAAGTCGCGTGTCTGGTTACCATCTCCAAAGATGACAGGTGCTTCGTTTCGTAATAATTGTTCAATAAAAATGCTTATTACTCCGCCTTCCCCATCCGAGCGTTGCCTGGGTCCGTAAACATTTGCGTAACGCAGTATGGTGTATGGAAGATCATTGAGCCTATTAAATAGCTTGATATAGGTTTCAGATACTAATTTTGAGGTGCCGTAAAAGGAAATTGGGCTAGTAGGACTATCTTCATGGATAACCTCACTTGTATAACCATATACTGCACTTGAAGAGGAGAAGATGAACTTTTTTACACCGTATTTGGTGCAGTACTCCAACAACTTTACGGTACCTAATACATTGACAGCCGCATCTTCTGCAGGACTTTCCAGTGATTTGGCTACGCTGACTTGGGCTGCGAGGTGCATGACGACGTCAGGTTGTTCTTTCTTGAAAATCCTTTCAATTTTATCGGATAATAGGCTTTTTCGGTATATTTTGACTCCACTTTGCACGTTTTCTTCCCTGCCATTAGAGAAGTTGTCTAAAACAATCGGGGTATGACCTTCAGCGAGCAGTAAATCTACGAGTTGTGAGCCGATGAATCCGGCACCGCCTGTTACTAAAACCTTCATATATGACCCTGGATCAGTTTATTCTCCCTCAAGATGAGTCTCCTTTCTTCATAAATATGTTTGATAAATCTGTTCAATTTTTCTCGTCATTACTTGGCTGGTTAAGTGTTTACGAGCATAGGTTTCAGCAGCGTCAGCAAAACGGTCGCGTTCTTCCTTATTCGTAATGAAACGCTTTATTGCATGTGCAAGTTGTTCAATGTTACCAGGTTCACAAAGGATGCCCGTTTCTTCATGCTGAACCATTTCCGGGATTCCGCCACATGTTGTGGAGATGACCGCTTGCCGGGAAAACATCGCTTCCATGACAGATAGGGGAAAGTTATCATTTACAGTTGCTAACACATAGATGTCTGACATTGAAAGGATAGAGGGTATATCATGACGTTTTCCAAAAAAGATTACGTTATTTAGCTTAAGTTCTTTCGCCTGTTCCATCAGTTTTTCCTTCATGACACCATCCCCGACAATCCATACTTCTACATTAGTCAGGTGTTCACGAAGCTTGGACAATGCTTCTAAGAGAAATCCATGACCTTTACGAGGGGACAGTCGGGAGACACACGTCAGGATAATGTTTTCATGATTTTTATGAGGGACTGGTTTAAAATCGATGCCCGTATGAACGGTGGTCATCCTGTCATCTTTTGCACCGAAATCCATTAAGTTAGGTCGAAAGGAATCTGCGATCATGACAATTTCAGTACTTGCCTCAATACCTACTTTCTCAAGTTCAGTAAAATAGGCTTCTTCTATAGAGCCTTTCTGGATTTTATCGAATTTCAAACGGCTTTTCGTAAAGAACCCGTGGGGCGTAAAGAGTAAAGGTTTTTGGTACGTTTGGTTCAAATGACCGAGAATGAAGATAGCAAATAGGTCTTGAGAGTGAATGATGTCATATTGCTGGAGATTTTTTTCTTTGAGAAACAGTTCGAATACATGGAGATAGCTAAGGTTTTTGACGATTTTTTCATTGACGATTCCGTAGCGGTTTAGCATAAAGTTACGGGCTTCAGAGGCAGCTTGGGGAATCCATTCATCAAGCTGTTCTGAAGTCATGTGGTTAGGCGCTAGTACATCTACACTATGACCGATTTCTTCAAATCCTTTTTTAATAGAGGTAATGTAGTGAGACAATCCACCTGTATGAGGATATTGGAAAAATGTAACATATAAGATTTTCATTGGTTTTGGTTTTGAATCATCACCTCTTGTTTTCTGACCGAATGGTTGGAGGGTGAGAGACTCCTCATAGTCTCTTGCCACTCCATAATACTGATCCATTATGGCCAGAAGAGAGGGGTGAATGTTGAGTGAGGGCATACGACTCAAATTTTCTCATCCTTTCGTTTCTATTTATAGATACCCAGTTCACTTCCCCAAGTTGATAATTTTTCTAAATGGTAGGGGAGAAGCTCGCCGCCTCGGTTGTCGAAGATACGTCTAAGCTGAGTGTGTAATCCTTTTTCCAGAGTTCGCTGAAGATACGCCATTTTGTATAAATGAATCGGTTTAGTTTTAAATTCAATTCCATATTTCTTCATTTCATTCGTATACACGTCAACCGCATGGGTACGAATCTCTTCTCCATTGCTCTGCCAATCCTTCCTGAAGGCCAGTAAAATTTCTACCAGTACAATCATGTCAAACCATGTTGGGGAGAATTTAGCTGATTCCCAATCGATGAATTGAATCGCCCAAGGTTCATTTTTGCTTACATCTTTTGAACAGATATTCTGCATATGAAGATCTCCATGGGTAATGGAAAAACCGCTGGCCATTAATTCAGGGAAGAAGTCAGGTCCATTGCTGTACAAATTCTTCAATGGTTTGTAATAAGGTTTAATGATGTCTTTCAATTGCTTATCCTTCTTGGCATCGTCTAAAAATGTGAGGGTATTAGAGATGAATTTTTCCCGGTCTTTTTTCATTTTTATCGAGCTGTAGATGGGAAACCAAGACTGAAAAACGTTTTTTTCTTTCGTGAATTTCCCTTCGTACGTGTGGGCATGAAGTTTGGCAAGGGTTGGGATAATGTAATCAAAGTGCTTAGGTGTGAAGGTAAGCTGTCCCCGGATTTGATGAACAAACTCCATGAATACCCAGGTGTCACTTCCTTGTTTCTCCATCAAGTAGATTTCAGGAAGAAACTCTTTTAAGAATGGGTAGGCTTGGCTGTATACATTGATTTCGACTTCATTTTTGTATTTGGTAGAATGGTAGATTTTAAAGATGATAGGGAAGATGTCTGTTTTTTTCTGTAGTTGAAGCTTATAAATGCTGCTCCTTTTTGTTGATTTAAGGTTTTGGATTGATGAAGCTTGTATAGATACTTTATATCCAAGTGAAGTTGAGAGTTTTTCTTCTATGCCATGTTTTTGAAACATGGCATAGACTTCTTGTGGTGTGTACAATCTAAAGTCACTCCTTTCGTTTTCTTTTCCACGCATTCCACAGGTGAGACGCGGTACTCCTGATAAATGGCATAGGGTCATCAAATGCAAAAAGGGCGAATACCTTTTTCCCTCTGAATCCATTAAAGAAGTCTTTCATGCTCATTTCACCATTCTTTCGTTTTTCAAGAAAGGTGAGGAAGTAACGTACAATGTAAATCCATTGTACCCCGTCGATTTGCTGCAATTGAGGAGTAGGGTGTTGGTCTGTAAGGTACAGATAATACTGATGGGCAAAATCGACGCCGGAATGACCCGTTAAACTATGGGTCAGCCAGAACCTGGGATTGATTTCAATGAGCTTATATTTTCCATCCCGGGGATCTTTTTTATATTCGATCATGCTAACTCCTTTTAAACCTAATTCTTTCAATAGTGGAACACCCACTTCAATCAGATCAGGAATTCGTTTGCTCACAATATGTGCTCCAGTTCCAAATTGTGCAGGGAACTGATGGTTTTTTTGAAGAGTGAAAAGAGCTTGTAATTCCATATCATCATCAAAAAATGTAGCCACTTTATAGAAACATTGGTTGTCTCCGGGGATGATTTCTTGAATGATAAGCTCTCCAAACTTCCGATAGATAGGAAAGACTTTCTTTAATTGAACGGCGTCCTGGATATGAATGGCCTTTTTATTCACATGTTTTCTGAATTCGTGTCCGAACACAGGTTTTAAAATACAAGGGAACTCTAATTGAGTGATGGCTTCATCTAGCTGCTCTTCGTTGTCTACAAAAAAGGTCTTTGCTGTTGGGATATTATATTGCAATGCTAATTCATAGGTTTTTTTCTTATCTAATAAATCCATAATTAGAGAGTGGTCTGGATATAGAAACAAGTAGTACTGAGATAGGACGTTTCTGTATTTAGAAATAAACACGACATAATCATCTGCACCTGCGTATAGGACCGGTCTCTCATCAAGGTTCACCGCTACTCCTTTTAGAAAAGAGAGCAGCTCCTCTTCTTGATGTAAGGGGCTTGGACATACCCCACAAGTGGCAAGTCTTGATTTTCCTTTCGAATAGGGACCTTCTGTATCAAATGCATATACATCTATTCCTTTTCGAGCAAGAGCATGAATGATACCAACTCCATTTGCGCTTAAGTCAAGGACGACAGCTGGGTGTGATGACATCATTATTCTCCTCCCGAAGCTAACAGATCTTGATAAATCTCTTCAATTCTGTCAACCATGGCTTCGCGAGTGAGGTGGCTCTTGGCATATTGATACGCATTGTTACCCAGTTTCGTCCGCAATGCCTCGTTTCCTATTAAGTTTTTAAGTTGACTGGCTAACTGATTTACGTTACCTGGTTCTACAATGATTCCGGTTTCATTATGGTGAATGATTTCTGTAATACCACCACAATTGGTTGTAAGTATCGCTGCACCACTATGCATAGCTTCAATAATGGAAATCGGTAAGTTGTCATTGATGGTTGGCAGAACAAAAATATCCGTTTTGCTTAATATAGAAGGGACGTCATCCCGTTTGCCTAAGAAGTGTACGTTGGATAGTCTCAAGGATTGTACTTGAGCCTCCAGGGATTCACGCATTTCTCCATCTCCAACAATTAGCACTTCAACCCCATTAATTACTCCATTTATTCGAGCAAGAGCATTTAATAAATCTGAATGTCCTTTTCTCGGTCCAAGTCTTGCTATACATGAGATCACAATTTTCCCTCTTGTATTACTCCGTGTTATGGATTTAAAATCGATCCCCGTGTTGACGGTTGTCAGATTTGCAGACTTTGCACCCAGTAAGCTCAATGGATCCCGGAAAGAGTCACTTAAGATGACCATATGAGTTGCATATTCAATGGCTTTTCTCTCAATTTCTTTGTAATAAACCTCTTCCTCAGAACCTCTTTCAATTCGGTTGAACTTGACCCGGCTAAAAGTGAACATGCCATGAGGGGTGAAAAGGAGTGGTTTACCTAAGTCTTCATTAAATCTACCCAATATATTGGCTGTGAATAAATCCTGAGCATGAAGAATATCGTATTTTTCCAACTTGACAGTTTGCATCATCTGCTCATAAATGTAGAGGAGACGGCAGCTTTGAATAATTTTCCCTGTGTACGTTCCATACCGTTCCTTAAAAAAATTCTTTAATTCAGGAACAACCACCTCACGAATTTTCTCTGCTTTGACTTCAGAAAAATGGTTTGGAGCAATGATATCCACTTTATGTCCCAAAGCCCGCAGGCCTTCTCGCAGAGTAGTGATGTAGTTGGAAAGACCACCTGTGTGGGGATAGTCCCAAAATGTCGCTATCAGAATGGATAGTTTCTTTCCGCCACCTTTACCTTTCAGTTTTTTTATCTTTGTTTTGGACTTGCGCTCTTTCTTTTTTCTTTTTGAATCCTTACCTGTATCCCTAGTTTTTCCCGTTAATGGTTTTGCCTTTACTCCATAATGTTTATCGAGTGCAGAAACAACGTAAGGATAGGGAAAATATAGTTCCTTCATTTCCAGACCCTCCTAATGACTTCAAATGCTTCGGCATACGGTACCCCAACCGTCATGCCGCGGACGCTTGCTAAATGTTTGACTCCCTCATAGGAACGCGGATGTGGAAATTCTCTCATTTCGACATCATAATGTTTTAAGGAAGCTATTTTATGATCAATCACTGTTGAAATGTTCACATAATAATTCGGTTTGAATTGCTTGTCATTTGTCTGGGTATTCCATTCACTTGAGGAAACCGTTTCAAATGTTATCAGTTCAATCGGCTGTGTATTTGGCACCGGACGAACTGCTGTTAATACAGCTTGAAACGTGATTTGGTGATCACGATTCACATCGCCATAATGATGGGTAAAAATCTTGCTAGGTTTATAGATATCTATTAATTTTTCAATTTCTTTTGTAAATAGATGAAGAGCCATCATTTCCAATTCCAGATTTGGATGCTCCAAAAATATAACTTCTTTTATCCCGATTTCTTTGTTTGCTTTCCGGGCAAGCTGCTGAATATGATGAGCTTCTTCTTTTCTTCCGTTTGCTGTAATGATCGAGACGACTCTATTTCCTTGATCCACTAGCCTTTTTAGCGTTCCTGCCGTGCCAAGTAATTCATCATCAGGATGTGCTGCTATGACCAATACAGTTTCTTTCATTCCCTTCACCCCATTCTAATCTCTATTACATTACTATATGTATCCTTCTATATTGTCGAAACAGACACTAGCACAGGGCTAATGTCTGTTTCTTATTTATTCCTGGCCGTTTGACCAATGCTGATTCCACCGCTGATTATTTGTAAACGTACAAACCCGTCACCATCAATCCATATGAAGAAATCAGGTCCGGCTGTTAAAAATGTTCCTTGCTGAGCAAGTAATTTACTTCCCGCATATACATTGATTTTGTCACCGAGTGTGAAATATTTATTCAAGATCGTTGTATGCGAGTAGTCGTCTTTATCCATGTCATGAGGAGTAGAAGGGACTCGTTTACCAGTCTTTTTATTAGTAGTCTGGTAAGAGCGTTCTTTTTTCGTTTGATTAGATGAGTTATTGGCGCTTGTGGTATCAAATTCGAGCTCTTTGGTCGTTTTTTCATCGCCTTTTACAGTGGTTTTTGATTTATGACTGTATTTGACTTGGTTTTCAACATTTCTGGAGTGAGAGCTTAGAATCTCGAAATTGTTATCTTTTGGACTACGGGTAATTTTGGTTTTTTCATTAATGAGTTTATTAAGCTTGACGTTAGAGCGCTTAAGGTGGTATTTCACTTCTTTAGCTGTTGGCTTAGAGTATAAAATTTCATATTGAGCTTCAGTAGTAGGTGTGGTAGATATTTTTTCATTCGCTATTCCCTTAGGGGAGTGTTCAGTACATTTGACTTCCTTTTTGAGTTCTTTGGCCGGTGGGTTTGAACTTAGGATGTCGAAATTGACTTCAGTATTCTTATCTTCATTAATGATCTTTTTAGGCAGGGAGTCAGTGCGATTCAGTTGGTATTTCACTTCTTTGACTGGCGGGTTCGAACTTAGGATATCGAAATGAAATTCTGTAGCCTTTTTCTTATCTTCATTAACGATCTTTTTAGGCCGGAAGTCAGTGCGATTTAGATGGTATTTCACTTCTTTGGCCGGCTGGTTCGAACTTAGGTTGTCGAAATTGAATCTTGTAGCCTTCTTCTTATCTTCATTAACAATTTTTAGGGGCTGAAAATCAGTGCGATTCAGACAGTATTTCACTTCTTTGGCCGGCGGATTAGAAATTAGGATATCGAAATTGAATTCTGCAACCTTTTTCTTATCTTCATTAATGATCTTTTTAGGCCGGAAGTCAGTGCGTTTTAGATGGTATCTCACTTCTTTGGCCGGCGGGTTCGAGCTTAGGATGTCGAAATTAAATTCTGCAACCTTTTTCATATCTTCATTAATGATCTTTTTGGGTCGGAAATCAGTGCGATTTAGTTGATATTTCACTTCTTTGGCAGGCGGATTAGAAATTAGGATATCGAAATTGAATTCTGCAGTCTTTTTATCATCTTCATTAACGATCTTTTTGGGACTGACATCAGTGCGATTTAGATGGTATTTCACTTCTTTGGCCGGCGGATTCGTTCCCAGGGTATTAAAATCAGTAGGAGATTTTGATTTTACATTTTCTTGTAGGATTTTTTTAGATGGAATATTTTCTTTTGCTGCGTATGGGTCTGATTTTCCGTTCGAATTCTTCGGTTGAATTACGTCGGTACCATTCTCTATCGAGGAGTGGCTAGGAATGTCTTTAGCCACTTCATCTTTCTCTAATATGGAATGAAGATCCACTTCTTTTTTATCTTCCAATATTTCATTATCAAGAACTGAACTTAGTTTCTCTTCTTTTTCAATCAAATTAGAGTCACATTTACTATTTTCAATGAATGAACCAGCAGTGTAGGTTTGATTTGGTACATCTGATTTTAAAGAGCCGGTAGGACACTTAGTTTTCAGTTCATGATCCTTATGATTGTCTGTTTTTTCCTCATGAGATATCTTACCGTTAACCGATTGATCATAGTGACCCTTTGTATAGGATTTTTGTTCTGTTTGATAAATATCTTTTCTCGATGGCTTCTCCTGACAAAGCTTCTTTTGGATAAAATCATCTTTACTTTTACCTTTGTCAGCTCGGGTATTGGGTGAGTGATTATTATGAACATGTCGTACTGGTGGCGCATTAGCTTGATATTTTGATTGGTGGAGACTGTTGTTGTGATCTATATAATTGATTCTTTCGAATGATTGAACCTCACGTGATAGTAACCGAGGGCATTTCCCACGTCTTTTACGGCGATGAGGCTTAGATATTCGAGAGATAATCAGGCTGGGTTGATCTTCATTTTGAAGAGTGATGTCAAAGGTAGGCCGCTCAGTTGTTTGTTGATGAGTAGTTTTTACGTTTAAGCTGCTCATCATACTTTGTATGATTTGAGAAACATGAGTTTGATCAATATAAACAGCACTTTGCATTTGATCTGCAGAATAAGTTACATGTTCTTTTTCGTGTTTTTGATAGCTCACAAAGATGGATTGATTGTGACAAGGGATCAGAAAGTCATCGTAATAAATGGAGGAAAAGATCCTTGGAAGAATATGTTCATTTATAAAAAGATAACAATTGGGCATGTGCTTCACTCCACGTCTCTGTTTCTATTTATAACCTATTCAAAAGCCCGGTTAGAGTGAGCGGAATTTGGGATAATACCACAAAAATAGGCTATACATTCCTTTTTCACATACATATATTGATTATGAATTGTAGACAAAATGTAAAGGAGTGGAAACACATATGGTAAATGAGTTTGATGATCTCTCCAGACGATATCACGACCATTATGACGATGAAGAGAATTGTGAAGGAGATCCGGATGAGCAAGATGAGTTGTGCACAGGAGATCCAGATGAGCAAGAGAATTTGTGCATAGGAGATCCTCATGAAACAGATGAGGACTGTGAAGGAGATCCACATGATCAAGACGAATGTTCAGATGATCATGAAAAACCTTGTTCACATGATCATTGTTCAGATCATGATTTTGACCGCCTACCGTGTAAATCCGTCGAGGGGGTCTTGAATTCAATGTTCCATCTAGGAGATCATCTTGAAGTTTTCTTTGAGGATGAAATGATTGGCTGCGGAGGAACATTTGTAGCAGCTTACGATAATATCCTCATCTGGATGGATCATAAGGCTAATGTCAATTTCACAGATTTATGCGGCCAGATCAGTATAAGGAAAATTGGCTCCAAGCGGAAGAAAACCCAGAAACAAAATGATAAGAAACAGAAAGATGATAAAAAGAACGATAAGAAGCAAAAAGACAAGAAAGACAAGAAAGACAAGAAAGAAAAAAAAGATAGTAAAGAAAAAGATTCAAGGAAAAAGGATGTAAAAAAAGCACAATCTGCCGTTAACGAAGAAGTGCTGAATTTCGTAAAGCTTGAAAAAGAAGAACCTGAGACTGAGGAAAGGTCCCAGTTGAATCTCAATCTACTACAAGACCACCGGGAAAATGAAATAAACGAAGATGATATTAGCTCATTAGAGAATTTCCTTGCTTCTGATAAAGAATCATTACACCATTCATCTGGTGAAAAGGAAGAGGAAATCAATTTAGATGTAGAAGATGATTTTGGTGTTTCAAATCCGGAAAATGAGTACATTACGCAATTGGACACAGATGGAGATCATTCTGAGATAACAGATGCAGAGCCTGTCATTGAAGAGTTGACTTTCGAAAATGATATTAAATCAGATGAGGTCAACACGGAAGAAGAAGACAGTGAGACCTCAGAGGAGGACCAGGCTCTTTCACTGGTAGATGATGAAGGTGATTTGTCAGGAGAAGACGAGTCGGTTGAAATGAATGGAAATCAAGATGAGGGTTTACTGATTGGTGAGGAAGCCCCTATAGAGGATGACCCGGAACCTTCACCTATCAACTCGATGTCAGAAGAAAATAAAGAATAATTAGTTAGTCTAGTAAATGGCTAAAAATGAAATTTTTTTTTGGAATCTAGTTATCTGCCTTTACGCATTTAGCGATTCAGCATAAAAATAGAGTAAATACCGAAAGGGGGAAACATAATGTCTCATTTGTTTAAAGATGGTAGTATGGCAGATTTTCTTAATAAAATTTTATCTCTAGGTGATAAAATTGAGGTCCTGTCTGGTGACGAAGAAATCGAAGAGGGTTCCTATGTATACGCAAGCGATAACTTCGTTGTATGGGCTGACGATGACGGCCATATGAACACTTCTAATTTAAATAATGTAACTGTTCGTAAAGTTTAGTGACATTATTTAGAAACACAAAAAATGACTGGATGATCTCCAGTCATTTTTTTTTCGAAAAAATAAAAATGATAGGTAATAGCCCTATCAAATTCCTTATTTTTTAATATAAATATATAGACTGATGAATCACAAGATAGAAAGGAGGAGGAAATATGGGATTTTCCGATAAACTTAATAAAGTACTCAAGCTTGGTGATAAAATCGAGGTTTTGTCCGGAGCAGAAAAAATTGACTGCGACGGAACATTCATTAAAGCAGAAGATCATTATTTAGTATGGTCTAACGGTAACGGTGACGTTTTATTCACTCATTTGGATAGGGTAACGGTGAAAAAAGTATAATCTTTTGAAAAATAAATCGGTTCTGGGGATAGTACTTTTTAGGGAAAGTACTGTCCCTATTTTTTTGGATTTTTTAGGTGCTTGTCCTAAACACTTTCATTGAAAACGTCCTATCCAATCTTAGTTAAAGGAAAGAACGTTTTCATCTTTATGATATTCTACTGAGACCTTCATCATGTATGGAACTACTTATGTTTCTTCCAAGCATCATGGAGCTCTGGATTTAAATTCTTGACATGTTCAAGGAACTCGCTTGTTAAACCAAATTTCTTCATCCCTTTGAACAGTTTGGTTGGAACAGGAGAATCAGATGTAAAGGCCCGCTTGTGATCAATCACTTTGAATTCGCCTTCTTCATTCATTAACATATGGCGAACCTCTGTATCCCATCTCGTAAAGCCCAATCTCTTAAACTCATCCAGAACGAATAAAATCTTTTTAGTCATGTCTTCATCAATGTGACCTTCTCGTTTCATGTGACGGGCAAGGGATATTCCTTTAACAAACTCCATGACAATATAATTATCACCGAATTCATAAAGACGAGGCATAATGGACGAAATCTGCCCTATTTGCATCGCTTCAAGTTCACGCTGATGTGTTTCTTCTTTAAAGAAGTACTTTACAACTTTGTCATCTGCTACCTTGTAAATTTCTCCATCTTTCCCGTCACCAATCATTTCAAAGGCTGCTAGGTCTTTCTTTGTAATTTTTGAATTTCCGTTAAATAGTTTTTCCACCGGTAATCACCCCTTTACTTGGTAGACATTTATGTTTTTTATATTGTATGGAAATGGATCCCCTTTTGTAACCGAGCCAAATGCTGAAATTTCATAAAGGAGAAAAGAGTTTAGGTAGAAGCGGTAAGTGAGATAAAAGACTCCTAGAACCCACCCACGACAGACAATGAGCTCTTTAAAGAGATTGGTGAAAAAGGCCGAAAAGCTACTTTTGCTAATCGTCTCTATTTAAAGATTGTAACTATTTCATTTATCGCACTTATATACCGATTTCCGTAACACTTCAACTCCCAACTGAAAAGTACCTCTTATCCTTCATAGCAACTTACTAATATATTATAGTATTGCTTAAATAGTATAGGGCTAACGTTGATTTATGGAACCACAGGATGTTTGTCTACACATACTATCAATAATTCTCATAGACTATAGTAATTCTGTTTAGTTATTCATCATTTGATTAATAGGAATATATTGATATATGAAAAGAAGGTGAGTAAATTGGCATCTAAAAGGGAAGAAAAGCGTAATAAATCCAAGAGGAAAAGCGATCAAAATGAGAGGGATAAAGACTGTAAGAAAAAAAGCGATAAACGGGGAAAGAAAGCAGCTCAAGGAGATTTAGAGACTCAAGCAGTACCGATTATACAAGGTGATAAGGGTCCTCAAGGAGAACAAGGTCCTCGTGGAGAGCAGGGACTTCAGGGTGTACAAGGTCTTCAAGGAGAACCGGGACCTCAAGGAGAACAAGGGCTGCGTGGAGAGCAGGGTCCTCAAGGGGAACAAGGTCTTCGTGGAGAACAAGGGCTTCAAGGAGAGCTGGGACCTCAAGGAGAACAAGGTCTTCGTGGAGAGCAAGGTCCTCAAGGAGAACCAGGACCTCAGGGTGTACAAGGTCTTCAAGGAGAGCAGGGACCTCAAGGGGAACAAGGTCTTCGTGGAGAACAAGGTCCTCAAGGAGAACAAGGTCTTCGTGGAGAACAAGGTCCTCAAGGAGAACAAGGACTTCGTGGAGAGCCGGGACCTCAAGGAGAACAAGGACTTCGTGGAGAGCAAGGTCCTCAAGGAGAACAAGGACTTCGTGGAGAGCAGGGACCACAGGGTGTACAAGGTCTTCAAGGAGAATGCACTTGCAGTCGAAAGTACTGTACTGTATATAGAACTGGTGGAGATCTCGTAATACCTGACCAACCTGTTTTTTTTAATCATACTGGGATTAGTTCTGCAGGCGACTTTATTCACACCGGCACTTCTATAATAGTAGTAAACGAGGGAGACTATATAATAAACTATAATGTCGTGTTTACTGGTGGAAAGATTGGATTTAGTAGAGGAGGGGCATACGCATTATTCTTAAACGGCTCAATGGTAACCTCCAGCAGGTATGGTAACCAGATGGGGATTTTCACAAGTGCTCCTGTTACCCTGGATTCGATTTTTCAAGTCAAGGGAGAAACAATTGTTTCTATACCAGCAGGTGGAATAGTAGAACTTAGAAACATTGGCCATACAGCGGATAATCTCATTAGTAATGTCGATAATACTCCTATTAATAGTGCAGGATTGACTATTTTAAAACTTAATTAATATGAGGTTTTAAGATTAAGAGACATCTAAGACGCTAACTGGAAATCATATTCGGTTAGCGTCTCTTTTTCATGACGTTAATTCTCCATTTCTTTTTGGTGAGTAATTTCAATGATTTTATTCAGACATAAGGTTCCACTCCTATAAATCAGGGTAAAGATACAGTATACATATTAAAAGGAGGAAATCGGTGTGAAACAAGCCATGCTAATCGTCAACCCCTCTTCAGGGAAGGAAAAAGGTCAGGAATATAGTGATCATGCTCTTGAGACCATAAACGAAATGGGATATAAAACAGAAGTGCGCATGACGGAAGGCGAAGGGGATGCCATGGATTTCGCCAGGGAAGCATGTGAACGAAAGTTTGATTTTGTCGCAGCCATGGGTGGTGATGGAACAATCAATGAAGCCATCAACGGAATAGCTGAACAGGATCACCGTCCCCTATTTGGTCTGATCCCGCTTGGGACTGTAAACGATTTCGCACGAGCTTTAAAGATTCCTATGGACCCTGAAGATGCCATCGACATATTCAAGCAAAAACATGTACAGAAGACCGATGTCGGAAAAATCAATGACCGATACTTCATTAATATTGTCGCAGTCGGCGCGTTGGCAGAAGCATCGTTCTCCACACCAGTCGAACAGAAGTCGAAGCTCGGTCCACTTGCATATATAATAGAAGGAATGAAGAAAATGAAGGAGAAGCAGCCGTTCGAGCTCAAGGTCCATTCCGACCATGACTGGGAAGGGGATGCGCTGCTCATGCTTGTTGCCCTGACAAACTCTGTCGGGGGCATGGAAACCATTGCACCCGAGGCTAAAGTGAATGACGGTAAGCTCCATGTCTTTATCATCAAAGACATTGCACTGCCTCATTTTCTGTTGCTACTGCCAAAGATCCTTTCAGGAGAACTTTCAGAAAGCGAACACGTCCATTATATGAAAGTCACGAAGCTTACAGCGTCATCCACCTATGAGATGATTGCCAATATCGATGGGGACGAGGGAGATAAGTTGCCAATCACAATAGAAAACCTAAAGCAGCATCTAGACATACTTGTTCCATTTACAGATCAGGAGGAATGTTAAATGAACTTAGAATTAACACAGACTGCCATAGAAAAACTAAAGGAAATTCCGGATGACAAAATCATTCAGCTATCACTTGACCGGGGAAGCTGCGATATAGTTAATAATGTTTACGAAATTAAGGTGATAGATAATAGAGAAACTGATTCATCTGAAAAAATCATCCAAACTGATCATTTAGAATTCATCGTTGACGATGACTTCGAAGATGCTTATGAACACGAACTGACGATTGATTTTAAAGATAACTTCTTCGTGTTTAAAAATAAGAATCAGACGTTTAATAATAGGATCGGCCTCCGCTACGCATAAAGAAGGGGGAGAAGAATAATGGTACGTTGTATAGTATTTCTATCCTTTATGTGTTACCATTACTTCTTACAGCAAACAAAGGACGTGACCATTCATGATAAACATTCAGATCCCACAAGCGGATATTTCCATAACGGAACGTAGACAACCAAGAAATTCAGAAGAACCAAAGATCAAGAGCATCCAGGGCTTCATCGATCTTCACGAAATCCCAAGAGATAAAGGCGGCATCATCTTATTTTATAACATCAACGATGACCTTCTCTTCGTGGGTAAAGCACGAAAACTGAGACAGAGAGTCAAGAAGCATCTTGAAGATACTGTATCACCACTACGTAACCACAGAGATGAAATCTACCGTATCGATGTGTCCATCGTGGAAGACGCTATGGATCGTGACATTTACGAAACGTACATCATCAATAAGCTACAAGCAAAATATAATGTAGATAAAGTATTCTACAAATAAACTACAGAAGGTGCCGGGGTCCGATTATGGACACTGGCACCTTTATTGTCTATCTCTATTAAACTTCAATTCTAAACTGCATACTCCGGATTCCACCTCTCCAACAACTCTTCCAGGACACCAAAATAGGTCGTATCTGTCAGATCCGTCACCCCATAAGAAACCACACAGTCATTATCAGACCAAGTGATGTTCATTGCCACTATGACAGAAGTTCGCTTCACTCCAGCAATCTCAATATCCACCTGCTGATTCAGCTCAAATGACGTTTTAAAGCTAAGGTCTTCTCGTTGAATTGAGGGTGGGGAGGGTGCATCCTCAATATTTACATACTTCTTATGCCGGTCGACAATGTCATAGGTAATGAATGATTTTCCTGGCCTGATCCAATAGATAATTTGAGTCACTTGTCCTGCTTTTAACGATGTTCCTTTAAAAGTTTCGTGAAATAGATCTTCATATTCAATGACTTCATTCAATTTAATGGGATTGATGGTTCCGTTCACTGATGTACCTCCTCAGTATTGGTCTATAAAAGGTTATAGCTATACTTATTGAAGGAGCATATTTGATAGAACATATTGTTGTGGAACTGAAGACTGAAGAAGTAAGTCATTTCATTATCAATCAAGAACTTGTTATTTGGTTGTTAATTTATATGTCACAAAATAATCATTTCACATTGTGCGAATTGAATCAGTAGACAACTTCTTCAAGCATATACTTCAATAGTAAAGAATCCATTACCCTGATTAATCTGAGGGGGAGTGTGATGATCTTATCCATCGTGAACTATAGCCTTGAAGGAGGAGCGTATGTCTAAACAAGAATCGATAATCGTATTGAACCGGCTCATAAAGTTTATTGAAAGCCTCCCTTCTAATCATTACGATACGTTTATCAACGGAGGAGGGAAAATTCAGTTCGTGGAAACAAAGCCTAAAAGCCAGCTGCAATTTGAAAAGCTCAGGGACAAAATCCAAAAAGAAGCGGAGAAGGAAGAAGATGTTGAGTCACATCTAAAGAAATATTCAAAAAAAGATCTCCTCTCATTTTGTGAATATATCAATATCACAACGGGGAATCGAGACACAAAAGAAATCCTCTACAAGAAAATTTCCTGTTTCTTTTCCATGAAGCATAGAAGAGTTCATGAGATAGATCCATTAGAAAGGGTAGCTTTCATACTCCGAGAGTTTGAGAACGTCCAAGAGGCGAGAGAGTATTTATGTGGAGAAGAGACGGTAAAGAAAAAAACGGATTTAATGAAACTTGCTAAGTATTTGGAGATCCAAGTTACGCAAAAGAAGACGAAGCAGGAGATAACTGATCGGATAGTTGAATCGGTTGTGGGTTCTAGAGGAAGGGGGAATTCGATTAAGGAGAGAGTTTGAAGGAGATAATACTACAGTATTAGTATAGATTACTTCTGAAAATCAATAAATTACTAATAAATAGAAAAAGAATAAGATTACTTCATTAGGATATTAATACAAAAAAAGTACCCCCAAGAATTATGGGGGTACTTTCCTATTTAATCTTCCTCACATAAAGGACTGCCTAGTGTGTTGAATCTTTCAAATAGATCTTTCAATTCTTCAACAGCCATTGCGTCCATTGGGTCAACGCCTTGTATCAAGGCAATAACCTCATCTTCCGTAAAGGGGTAGTTGACATCAGGTGATGAAGCATTCAACAGGGCACCCACAGACTGACGGCCTAATGCCACAATACCGCCTCCACCTGTGTTTAATACTTCTGCTAAAGTGAGTACGCCGAAGAAATCTACTCCAAAAACTTCATCATAGATATCGTCTGGTGAATATCCTACCCAAAGGTCTTCATGATTCTTCCAAAATCCGTCTGAACATCCTTGAAATAATCCCATAGTTTCATTCCTCCTTATTTTTGATTCTTTATATATATATTAAACATTCAAAATTGTGGACTAGTTGTATGACTTAAATTCAATCCCATTTTCTTACGTTCATTGAGAAACTAAGTTAATTTCGTATGCCTTGGGATAAGCGTACAAGAAGAATAGAGTAGGGAACATATACTACAAAGTAGAGGTGAACAGCAGGATAAAGGAGTAATCATTATGAAAGTTTCAACTGGAAAGTATACGAAATATACCATCATGAAGAAAGACCCAGCCCTGGCTCCATATTTACCCGTAACAGAGATGTTGACCTTTCAGTCGTTTTCGGATTTACTGGAGAAGTTTGGGGCTGTTATTGTCAAGCCCACCGCTGGATTACGCGGAATTGGGGTTATCCAGATCCGTTCCATCGAGGGTCACATTTTCGAAATTCATTCTAAATCAACAAAAACAGAGGTTGTGGGAAAAGTACAGGCATTCAACTATCTGAATGAGAATCATTTGAGCAGGAAGAAAAAATACATTGTACAACAAAGAATTCCATTGGCATTGATTAAGGAGTGTGTATTCGATACTCGTGTAATGGTTCAGCGAAAAAGGAATTCGTCCGAATGGAAGGTAACAGGGGTATTGGTGAAAGTGGCAGCAAAGGGATTTGTTGCGACGAATTATGCCAGGGGAGTGATGAACCTGGAAGAAGCAATTGAACAATCCACCCTTACTAACAAAGACACCAATAAGGTGTTGAGTGAACTAAAGGAAGTAGCCCTCGGTACTGCCATAGCCTTACAGGACCCTTACCCGACAAGACGAAGGATAGGTCTTGATATCGGGATCACTGACGATGGACAAATTTATATTATCGAAGCGAACCTCACTCCGACAATTTCAATGTTCAATCTTTTAAAGGATAAATCGATGCTCGAGGAAATCAGGAAATACAGAAGAGGATAGACCCTTTTTCACAATACGGGATCGCGCTATTATGATTGAATGCATCTCATATTAGCACGATTCATTTATTTCTGGAATGAACGCTAATTCCATCATTTATATTGATTCAAAGGCCTGTGCCTATACGTTTACTAAAAGAATGCATATATTTATGAAAAAGGTCTCGTAAATTTTGCTTTGGAGGTGAGGTAATGGATGAGCAACCGATTGGAATCTTGTTATCCACAAAACAATGGAATAATATAATTCGACACCATAAAGAAGAGTCTTACTGCCTTCACTATGTGCAAAAGGCAGAAGAATTAGGGGATAAAGTCGTATTCTTTACCCTTGATCACCTGTCATTGCGGAATGATCAAGTAAAAAGCTTTGAGTACAGAAATGGGCAACTAATAGAAAGAGGAACATTGAAGATCCCTCAAGTCATTTATAATCCAACAAAATATAACAAAAAGAAAAGTATTAATAAGCTAAGAGAACTTATTCAAAAGAATAAGATTAAAATGATCAATGAACATCATGTGATTAGACAAAAACGACTTCTGAAAATCATTGAATCAAATCCGTCTTTAAAAGGGATATCCAATAAAGAGGTGGGGAGCAACCCTCCCTTTTTCATAAAAATCGTTTGTCAAAAAAGGAAGGAACATAAATGGAGAACTCCCTTTCTTTATGTAAAGGATATGGATGGTGATCTTTATACTCTGGAAGAACTCCATTCCATTACAGGATCATTTTCTTTATCCTCTATTAAGGAGCAGGTTAATAATTTAAGCCACTCTATCTTAGACCTGATTCAGTATTATTATCCAGGCATTTATGAACTTGGACTTCAATACAGGATGAATATGAAAGGGCAGCTGAAAATTGATTCTACCGATACCATCCACTCCATCATTAAAGATCTGCAGATTTGGAACCCCGAAATATGTAAGGAGATTGTACAATATCCTTTGGAATTGGCCCACTCATACCAGCATCATTCAGAATTCATAAATCCCGATGCCATAATAGAAAAAGATAGTACCATAAAACAACTTTCAAAAGAAAAGGGTAAGGGCAATGAGGTCATTTGGGTGAAATTCATAGAAATGGATGGAGAATCCCCGGTGATCAAACTCCCCCAACACTTATATAATAAAGGTTTCGGAGGATTGACAGTTTTAAAGTTTGGCGTTAATGAAGAAACAATCAAATTCATCCCTTATGATGATTTCACTATGATTCGAGAGAATACCTATAATAATCCCATTGAGTTATTCATATCAAGTAATCTCATCAAGAAAATGCACATACCATTAGACATGGTGTACCAAATGTCAGCCAGGCAGAACGGTGTGCAGATCGGACCGCTTATAGGATTTTTATTGGGAAATAAAAATCAAACTTATCATTTAAATTATATGGAGAAGTTTAAGGACCGTCTTGGATTGTATGAGAGCTTTGGGGGAACCGTGATCGCGTTTTCTGCCCGTTCAATCAATTGGGAGGAGAATATTGCTTACGGCATGGTTTATGATCCCAGCGAAAAAGTGTGGAGGTATGGATCTACATCTATACCCTCAGTCATTTACAGGCGGAACTTTCATCAAGACAAACACACCATTGAAAAGTTAAAAATCCTCACTAACAACCAACTCTTTAATTCACACCATTTTACCAAGTCCGACTTAACTCAAATGCAGGATGAACCCCAATTAAAAAGGCATCTTCCATCTACGTATCTTCTTCAAGACCTTGAAGAAATGATTCGTTTTGTAAAGGAAAAAAATAAAATCATTTTGAAACCTGTCAGCTTATCACGAGGACGTGGAATATTTATTCTTGAATATAAATCCGAAGTATTCTATCTGCATGAATCCAGCAATAAGCTAAAGCTGTGTCACAGTATTTCAACACCTCAAGGTCTTTACGATAAGCTTGTTGAACTAAATGTTTTCAGTTACCCCTATTTGTATCAAACCTATATTGATTTATTGAAAATAGAAGGGCGCCCCTTTGATGTCCGGGTAGTCATGCAAAAAACCGAAGAGGATAAATGGATTTGCTCAGGGATAGAGTGTCGTGTTGCCGGAATAAATGAAGAATTGACCAATATAGCACGTGGTGGTAAAGCGCTGCATTTAAAAGAAGCCCTTGATGACTCCAATGCTCCTCTATCATATTCTTATGCTCACAAGGCAATCGTGGATTTATGTCAACGCTTTTGTGCACTTATGGACCAGAAGGACGAACATTATGCCGAATTCGGATTAGATATTGCGTTGGACTATAGAACCTACCCTTGGATATTGGAAGCAAATATCTTTCCGAGCTTTAAAGGTTTCAAGAAGATGGATTATGATACGTATCTTGCCATCCGTTATCAACCACTATTTTATGCGGTTCATCTTCAGGGATTTCAAGTGGTTCAACCAAGGACGTAATCATAAGAAACTTTTATTGAACCTTTAATATGCGGGTAAGTAATACAGGATGGGATGTGCATTTAGATCCTAGTTTTTGGTAACTTAAAAAGGCTTTTTCTTATTTGGGGAAAATTGTATCTTTCTTCCTAAGTAGTTTGTCCATTCATTATTAATTCCCAGACATATAATAATGTAATTCAATTGAAAGGAGGTTTTATGTGATGGGATTAAATTTTCTTTGCGATTGTCACGCTTCTGCAGAAGGGGAGGGTTGTTTCTCTATCTGTAATTTTCCATTCAATTTTTTAGTGGATTATTCGTTCAATCTCGATATTTGTCGTGAATTTTTACCTGACAACAGTACAGTAAATGCAACGTTTTCTGTATCAGGTTGCGAGGAAACATTCATTGCCACTTTCACTTCCACTGATATTGGAATGCCCCTGTGCACAGTGGACGAGGACGGTGATCAAACGATGACAGTCATGGTAGAAGGAATTTTGACGATTGGAGAAGAGACGTTTCCTGTTTCGTTTGAATTAATGGTAAGTGAAAAAGTCCAGCAAGTATTCATGCCCATTGAGTTACCATCCATTGGGGTTATTCCCGTTCTGAATGCAACTGTTGTATTCGGTTAATCGTGGTTATAGCATGTAGGAAAATAAAAAGAGAAGAAAGAAACATATACCATCATTTATCGATGGGTCTCAAACTTCTCAGTATATGAAAAGGAGAACTTGTGGAAAACAAGTTCTATTTTTTTATCCTATTAAACTACTAATAGGATACTAAAAAAAGAAGCCTAATAAAGCTTCTTTTAGTGAGTTATTTGAAAAAAATCGAACACCTTCTCTAAGTCCTTTTCTACCTGTAACTGGTATGCTGGTAAATTTTGTAGCAGTGAGCCTTCTTGGTTTTCAATAATGGAAACTTTAGAGAGGATCCTTTTGCTGAAATAAGCTTCATCCGTAGACACGACGAGGTGGTCCATTCCTATTGAATTGGCAAAATCAAAGGTCTTAAAACGGTATCCGAGAGCGACAAATGGAATACCAGCTGTAGCGGAAAGAACATTTGCATGTAATTTGAAGTTGATTGTAAATCTAGCGTCCTTAATCAGGTTTAGTATGCCATATTGGTCCAGTAAGTCTGTAATCAAGTGGACTTGCTGTCTATCCTCTATTTTATGATAAAGACTTTTGCAAGGTGCCAGATCACTGACCCAAATAGGATAAATATAAACATCATATCCTTTTACCACTAATTCTTTTATTACATCAACCATTTCCTGCTCCAGTTTTGCCTCATTTCTCCCGTAAAGTCTTTGATGGGCGGTTCCCCAATTAATGACTACCTTCTTTGAATCCTTGTTTTCTGGAGGTTCTTGAAGCATGTGAACCAGTAACCCAGGGTCGCCCGTCACTTTAACTTTATCCAGATTGTATCCCCGTGACTGAAAGAATTGATACGTATAATGTCCACGGATCCCAATGAATTGAGCATGTTGAAAGATGGCTTGAAGCTTTATCCTGAAGTAAGGGTCTTTAAAAATCTTGAATTCATTTTTCCAATTGATTTCTTCTTCGGTCTGTAATCCAAGTTTAATGAGTTCCCGTTTTTCCAGCCAATCGATTCCACTGCCCCAAATGAATATTCGAATATTCTTATGCCATTTTACGGCTCTGTATAGAATATTGACTAAATCAGGTACAAAAAGGGATCCACCGCCTAAAACGATACTGTCAAAGTAATGGAGATAGGGTTTATTCCGTTTAAGCCGTCTGAGGACCTTCCTTGTGGAGGGAATTAATTTGTATTTTGTGGTGTCTGCTTTTTCCCTGAACTTCTCTCTAAATAAATCATACATTAGTTCGTCTCCGATATTTTGGTGGCCAAGCCAGCCTAAATATAAAATTTTCGCCATTCAATCACCTTCCTTAATTAATAGTAGCTAAACACTAGCAAAATAATAAATCTTTATAGTATATGGATAAGCTTTGATTCGGTTTGTGCATTCATGGAGTTGAGTCCCTATTAAGAAGAAAGTTGCATTGAATCTACTCATTTTCATATAAAAGACCATTTATATTTGACAAGCTGTTGTAAACAACCACACAATTCGGTACAAGTTGAATAGTCTGTAAGTAGTGATGTCAGGATAAATCATTAACGATTTGAAAAAAAAAGGAGGAAATTCATGTGGAAGAAAAAATGGAGTTGAATGAAAATCATGGTATTTCCATTGTTGCTTGTACAAATAAACATTGGTTTATGGATAATATCTTTACAAATTATGACCGCCAGCTATTACAGGAAAAAGAACTCATCATCATACTAAACAGTGATTCATTGAAATTAGAAGAGTGGAAAGAAAGAGCATCCCATTATGAAAACGTCCAAGTGTATCAGCTTCCGGAAAAGACCTCATTGGGGAGCTGTCTGAACTACGGTACCCATAAGGCGAAATATAAATATGTGGCAAAATGGGACGATGATGATCATTATGGTAGTTACTTTTTAGCGGAAGCATTAAAAGCCTTCGAGGAAACAAATGCGGATATTGTTGGAAAGTGGTCAGGATATATATATTTCTCCAACACAAGAGAATTAAGACTCCGACACTTTGGCTTCGAATATAAATGGGTGAAAAAAGTATTGGGCGGAACTATAGTCGCAAAGAAGTCAGTTATTCACCATGTGCCTTTTCAAAATCGTTCATTGGGCGAGGACACGTCATTTCTAAAAAGTGCCAGGGCGAAAGGTTATCGGATCTACTCTACCAGTAGAAATAACTATTGCTATATCAGAAGAGATTCAAGCAATCATACGTGGCAGCCAAGAATCAGGTATTTATTTAGGACTTCTAAAAGGATCTGCTTTACACAAGATTATAAAGAGATAGTGGATATTGAGAGGAGATACAAGCATTTGCAGGACAAGAAAGGAGAGGGGTAGCATGAAAGGAATTATTATGGCTGGTGGAAAAGGTACTAGGTTGAGCCCGTTGACGAAGTCTATGTCAAAAGCGTTACTCCCCATATACGATAAACCGATGATTTACTATCCCCTTTCCACGCTGATGCTTGCTGGCGTGAGGGAGATTTTGGTCATTACGACATCTCAAGATCAGGACAGGTTTATGAAGATGCTTGGAGATGGATCCCACTTAGGATTACACATTCAGTACAAAGTCGAGAAGGAGCCAAAGGGAATCGGCAATGCTTTTCTTATCGGAGAAGAGTTCATCGGAAACGACCACGTCATGTTAATCCTTGGAGATAATATTTTCTATGGGGAACACCTTCCCAAACGATTACAAAATGCCCTTCAATCTAAAAAAGGGGCTACGCTGTTTTGCTTTCAGGTAGACGAGCCTCAAAGATACGGTATTGTAGAGCTTGATCAGAATTATAAAGCGATAACCATCGAAGAAAAGCCCGCTGTCCCTAAATCGAACTATGCACTGACAGGGTTATATGTCTATGATCAGCGAGCCGTTGAAATCGCAAAAAAAATACAGCCCTCGGTCAGAGGAGAATTAGAAATCACGGATATAAATAACGTGTATTTGACAATGGGGGAGGTCAATGTGGAAATTCTGCAGGAGAGCTTCGCGTGGTTTGATGCCGGTACTCATCCCTCAATATTGGAAGCAGCCCAATTCATTGAAACCATAGAAAGGAATCTTGGGGGAAAAATAGGCTGTATTGAAGAAATCGCCTTTCGGGAGGGATTTATCTCCAAGGAGCAGTTCATACAGCTGGCAAATGAAAACGGGAAGAGTGAGTATGGCAGATATCTTAATAATCTTGTCACTAGATTATAAAACTTCATCCCTCCTAACGTGAATCATAGAGTAGGACAGGAAATAAGATAAAAGGAAGAGTTCATTAAGGAGTGAGTAACGTGAGCGAAGAGCATGAAATAGTGATTTCTGAAGGGATCTCCATCATTGCAGCGACTAATCGAGACGATTGTATGGAAAACCTATTTGCCAATTATGAGAACCAGCAGTGGGGAAAAAAGGAGCTTATCATTCTATTAAACAAGGACTCTATGGATTTGGGGTATTGGTTGAAGAAAGCCTCAGAGTACCCTGAAGTATCCGTATTTCAGCTGCCTGAAGAGATGACCTTGGGAAAATGCTTGAATATCGGTGTGACAAAAGCAAAATACCCTTATATAGCGAAAATGGATGATGATGATTACTACGGTCCCCTTTATTTATCGGAAGCCATGGCTACTATGAAGAAGTTTAATGCAGCGGTCGTCGGAAAGAGAACATGCTTTATGTATATGATTGATCAAAAGGAGTTAAGACTGCGTTTTCCAGGCCGTGAGATGAAAAGGGTCCATGTTCCTCAGGGGGCTACTATCTTTACAACCAAAAGGCTTCTGAAACTCATCCCATTTGGAAATAAAAACGTAGGGGAATGCTTGCATTTTCTTAAAAGATGTAAAGTGGCTGGGTACAAAATATGCTCCTCCAGCCGATATCATTATGCCATCATGAGGAAGGAAACCCATTCCCATACATGGCGCCCATCAAGACGATATCTATATAGAACCTCACGTAAAATCGCCATGACACATGATTATAAGAAGTTTGTTGATAAACACAAGTAAAATACACCATGCATGAATTATTTGAATATAGTTGTGATAAAAAGCCTCGTTACATTTCTGCATTACACTCACCTTCTTCCTTCTTATTTTCATTAAACCTGTGGCTTCATTTGTTTTTGATAGACCCCGATTCTTATTTAACATGAAGGCAAGTGATAATAAAACCTGATGGGAGGGGAAGACCCTTGGAAAAATATATAGGTATTATGGTGGGGACAGTTGTATTCAATGGGATAAAAAAAGGAAAAACCTATTATGAGAATCTTTCTTTTTATGAGGAAGCAGGGGAACAGTATAATCTGATTCCTTGTTATTTTCGATTCAAGGACATTGAGCCAGGTGTAGATACAATCATGGCATATGTGTTAAGTGAGGAAGGAACATATATTCTAACTCCAATTCCAAAACCCCCAATTATCCATAATCGCACATTTACGGGAAAAGTTTCAGCAAAAAAGAAAATGAGGAAATTAAAAGAAGAGGGAATTGTCTTCTTTAATGAGAAAAATCGTTATAAGAAAATAAGGATCAATAACATCCTCAGGATGAATAAGAAGTTGGTTCCCCATATACCTGAAACGGTTAAAGCCGGTAAGGGAAATTTACAGATGATGATGGATAAATACGATGAACTCATCATCAAACCGAATAGCGGCTCATTGGGCCTTGGAATAGCGAAATTGTCGAGGCTTTCTGATCAAGAATGGGAATTCTCATATCGACGACAGAAAGAAATGGTAAAGGAGCGGTTTTCGACTACATGGCCATTCTTTCTGTTAAAGCTAATAGCAAATCCCCGTACGATCATCCAAAAGCGAATCCCCCTTGCCAAAAGTAAGGGAGGAGTGTTCGACCTGAGGGTATCGGTACAAAAAAATGATTCAGGTGAATGGCAGGTGTCAGGTGTTGTAGGAAAGGTAGCAAAAAAAGATTGGTACCTAACGAATGTAGCCCGTGGAGGATCATGTTACTCCTTACCTGAATTACTCCAGGATTTGCCTCATCTTAAGGAAGATCAAGTATTTGAAGATATTAAACGATTATCACTGAATGTCGCTTTGCAGCTGGAAAAAGAGCTTCCAAAGATGGCAGATTTGGGCCTCGATATCGGCTTGACCAATGAAGGGTTTCCAATGTTCATAGAATGCAACGGGAGAGATTTAAGAGTGACCTTCAGAAACGCCGACATGCAGGAAGAATGGAAGAAGACTCATTCCACTCCGATAGGGTATGCTTCTTTTCTTTACGAAAAACGAGGTTCATCATGATGGAACCGACTCATCAGGGTCGGTTTTTTTATGGGAAGATTCAATGCTGACAAACTATAGGAATACATTAAAATAAATGGACTCTTGATACTGAAATAGAAATGGGCGGGACAGCATGAAAACGATCGTTTTTATAGGAAGTCATAAGTCAGGTACCAGCAGAGAAGCCTTAAAAGAATCCAAAGAGATGGGATATGTGACGGTTTTAATAACGGATCGATCTAACCTCATAAGCCAAAGGGATGAGTTCCCTGAGGTGGATGAAATGTTATACATGGAAAATCTCTTGGATAAGGACGAACTTTTAAATAATTTACATTCGTTACAACAACTTGGCCATCACCTCTCTGCATGCTTAAGCTTGATTGATCCCTTTGTTTCATATGCAAGCAGGATTTCCAGTGAATTAGGGTTATTTCCTGCGTCTGTAGAAGCCCTATCCATTATGGAAGACAAAGCAAATGTCCGTAAACACCTTCACCATCTCCCCAGTTCTCTGTCTTTTTCTACGCTTGCCATGAACGAATCAATGTCCGATTTGAATCTAGGTCAGAGAGATGTATGGCCTCTCATAATAAAACCTTCTATATCAAATGGATCGAAACATATTATGTTGGCAAAGACGCCGAGTGAATTTTCGGAGGGGATAAACCTATTAAGGAGGAAGCATCCAGATATGAATCTATTGATAGAAGAGTTTATAGAGGGTCCTCAATATTTGATTGAAGTGCTGGTATACAAGCAGGAAGTAAATATCATTGCAGTAGTGGAACAAGAGCTTGGCTCAAGTTTCATCATCACAGGTTATGCCTTTCCGGCTAAATTAGATGCTCATGAGTTTCAAGGTCTTCATGATCGCATCATTGAAATCGTAGAGTGTATAGGGCTTGAAAATGGATCTTGTCACCTGGAAATGAGAAATGTAAATGGGGAATGGAAGCTTATTGAAATGAACCCCCGAATGTCCGGAGGTTTGATGAATCGGCTGATTGAGGAAGGGACGGGGATCAACCTGATCAGGGAAATCATCAGGATGAATCTTGGGCAGATTCCTGACACCTCAGCTGCATTCACTAAACCTGCCTATGCGAAGTATGTAACGGTGAACGCCTCGGGGAGACTTTTGAAGGTGACAGGAAGGAATCGTGCATCATCGCATGATGGTGTGAAATACGTATACGTGAAACCTAGAAAAGGGAGCGTACTGGTCCCCCCAAAATCAATGGGAAACCGATATGCTTGTATTATAGCTGCTGCTGATTCCATTAAAGCTGCCAAGGAAATTGCCATAAAGGCAGCCAAGGAATTGAGGTTTTTTCTAGAGCCATTATAGGGGGAGATTAAATGGTGCTCGTAGGAATGCTTCATTACCGCAAGCGTCCACATGATGTAAAAAAGGCCTATGCATACGCAGCAGTTGCAAAGATGGAAGGGATTTCGTTCTTTTATTTTTCTTATCAACAAGTGGATTTTGATGAGAAGGTGATACAGGGTTGGATTTATGAAAAGGGCCAATGGATCCAAAAGAAAATGGGATTTCCTGACGTCGTCATCAATAGCAGCAGTCCGAAAACTAAAAGGCAATCGTCAATCCTTAAACGTCTCAAGAATAAGACCATCCTGACCAGTCATTCTGTAGGGAATAAAATGACAGTATATCAAAAGGTGATGAAAGGAGAGGAGTTTCAGTCTAATCTGATACCTTCTTTTAAGCTGAACGGTGTACAGGAAGTCCATGACTTATTTCGTGATCATTCAATACTTGTCATCAAGCCTTTTTCAGGGAATCATGGGAGAGATGTCTTTTTTTTAGAAAAGGATTCAGATCATTTCCTGTTGATGGAGGGTATTCATACTCGAAAATTTCAACGTGAAGAATTCAATAACTGGATTCAGCAGTTAATTAAAGACAGGAACTTCTTAATTCAGCCATTTGTATCATGTCTAACACAAGCCGGATTAACGTACGACTTCAGAATTCATGTGCAGAAGAATGGGCAAGGTCAGTGGGTCACCAATCTGATTTATCCAAGAATCAGTGGAAACGGAAAAAAAATCAGCAATATCAGCAGTGGCGGGTATCGAGGTGAATGGATTCCATTTTTGAAGGAGGAGTTCGGGGATAAGGCAGAAAGATTAAAAAGAAGCCTTGAAACCTTTGCGTCAGCATTTCCTGCTCACTTTGAAACGCTTTATCCCTATTCATTCGATGAATTGGGGATTGACGTAGGAATTGATCAAAATTTAAGGCTGTGGATTTTTGAAGTGAATTGGAGACCTGGCTCCAGGCATCGTGAGTTTGAAGTGGCCAAAAGAATGCTGCCATATTGTCTGTACTTGAAAAATGGGTCCGGTAAGTAGTTCCATTTTGTGATCCTCGATGCACCAATCATGCCTTGTATCGATAAACTATGGGTAAAGGACAGATTGGAGTGAGGGACTTGGAAAAAGAAAGTGGGATGCCGAATGCTAAATGTATATGCACTGCCCTTAATGAATTGAAAAAGTTGCAGGATTATATAAATCATTCCGAGACTCCTTATTTCGGAAAATTACTTTCAAATTTAGTCGGGGTTGATACGATTCCTTTTACATTATTCAAGAAAGATGGACCGCTGATCATAACCGGATGTGAAAAAGAAAAGGCAGAGGATTGTTTTACAACAAGCTATTTCCGACTTGAAAAATTAGATGAGGATACGTGCTGTGCCACCGTTTCGCTCTTACGACCATTGGATATTTACGGTGAGGACGTAGAGTCCATGTGTGAGGTCATGAAACTAATTAAAACATCGACATGTGTTGAGATTGACCTTGACTGTATTTGTGCGATTCAATGTGTTGACTCGGCCTTATTAAAACGCATCATCATTGTTGAGCCGAAGTGGTAATAAGCGGAACATTGGTAAGATTACACTTTCATAATAATAGTGAAGAATATTTAGGAAGATGATGTTAAAATAAGGAGGGTTGATTACATATCAGGAATTATACATAGTAAGGTTTGATGTGAAGGTTATTCATAATACGTAAATAAAGAAGGTATTTTTATGCCAGCCGGTCAGTATTTACAAAAAAAGTATTTTAGCAGAGAAGCGTCTGGGTAAAACCAAAAAAAGAGACCCGCAAGAAAAACGAATCTTTTTTTATACGATTTTATTTTAAATAAACTTTGGAAAAGCCAATAGAATCATCAGTCATCACATACATATGCACCTGTTCGAGAGTGTTTATCAAAGTATCTGATAAAACGTTTTTTGAATAGGCACAGACAGAAAGTAAACCTTCTTGTAGGACGTAATCATCTGCAATGGATTCAAATTTCTTAAGTACTTCAGCATCTGGTTCAGTAGAGGTCCACTCGACATTAGCCCAGGTTCTGATGGAAGTGTTAAGGTTTTTGATAGTGGCAATATCTTTTTTGAAATGATTAAGAATATTTTGAGTATTAAAGTCACCATTTAAAAAATAGTAATCAAAGTTATCAACCAAATAAATGGAGGATCGCTGTTCAACACTAAATATCCTGTTTATCCTATTTTTGACCTTGTTGATGTTTCTCATGCTCTCGATGATCAGCATATGTTGATTATTCTCCAATCCAGAGCGAATAAATAACATCAGGTTGTTAATGTAGGCTTCTTCTGCCTGAAATTGATAAAAGACATGGCCTTTTTCTAACGTTACTAATTTAACTTCATTTAACGCTTCCATAACCTCACCTCTCATCCATTGGAAACCAGATTTTCAATGGCCGGAATCCCTAAGCCTTCAGAAATTTGATTAATTAAAGCATAACATACCAATTTAACAATCCATACAAATTAATCAATTGAATGTTTGAAAGAGGATAATAATTACCGAAAGGAACCTTCAACCTATGGATATTTATTTTACAAAGCTAATCCAACCCGATACATCAATAGTAGAATCATTAAACAAATGGGAAAACAACCCGGAATTAATTCCGTTAACACGCCCAAATAAAAATCAGGAAGAATTGGACCAACGGGGGAATTTGACATTACTGGATTTAAAACAACGTTTAGAACATCATCATATATACCTGATCCACCTTAATAACCGGCTGATAGGAGAAATGAATTACATGGTCGACCCTGAGCACCTTTTTAAAAAGGAAAAAGGAACTGCCTGGATCGGGATAACGATTGGTGAATCTGAAGGGCGTGGAAAAGGAATTGGTGAAGAGGCAATAAACTACTTAGAACTTATGGTTAGAAAGGAAGGACTTAAACGAATAGAATTGGGAGTATTTGAGTTCAATACTAATGCTCGAAAGCTTTATCAAAAACTTGGCTATCAGGAAATAGGCCGGATTGCAGACTTTACATATTGGAACAGTAAAAAGTGGTCTGATATTCGAATGGAAAAGTATTTATAAGAAGATTGAAATAATGTGAATCCAGTAAAAAAGAAGGCAAGGATAAAAAATCGGTGCAGATGAAACTTAGTAAGCCTAGTGACAGGTCACTAGGCTTACTTTATTTGATTATAGAAGTTGAATGAGAAAAAGCGTAAAGCAGTGCATGAATGCCGGATTATGCGATTTGTTATGTAATGGATATTTTCCGTGTAGTATTTTTTCTAGTAAACAACTGATTGCTGATCCCTGCTGTGTTTATACTCTGTAACGAGATAAAAAAGTCAAAAATTCCTTCTGTTTTTTATGAACATATTTTGTAATGGCGAACGTTTTAGCTTCTGGCAATGGAAAAGCATTCGTTTCAACTTCCAAAAGCCATCCTTCAAGCAGCTCCCTTCTAACGGTTGAAGAAGGGAGGTACGATACGCCAAGTCCCTCCGCAATAAATCGCTTGGTAATATGAGTTTGAGAAACTTTCATCATCCTGGTTTTCGGATAGAATAATTTAATCGTGCTGCATAAATCATCCCAGTAAGCAGGGTGATTATGTGTTAATAAGTAATTGGAGGCTAATAACTCCTCTTCGTCTAAAGGGAAAGCCGACTCAAAATCTCGTCCGTCATGGGGGGCTACCAGAATAACTTTATCAGTAAATAGTAATGTAGAATCAAGCTCAGGACTAAAACAAGGAATACATGAGAGACCAATATCGACTTTCTCCGTAAGAACAGCTTTTTCAATATCTACCGATTCAATAATTTCAACAGAAATCTCGACTTGAGGATGGCTTTCTATATACTGCTTTAAAACAAAAGGTAATACGTTGTCAGCAATCAATGGAGATATAGCGATTCTTAGTTTTGTCGTGTACCCCTGATTAAAAGTCTGAAGCTCAGTGATACCTTCTTCATAAGCGGAAATGATTCTGCGGGCATGGTTTAAATAGTACCTACCTGATTCTGTCAGTTTTATTTTCCTTCCTTCTCTTTCAAACAATAAAACTCCGAGTTCCTTTTCTAATTGTTTAATATGTACAGTAACGGATGGCTGCGATATGTATAACCTTTCAGCGGTCTTCCTGAAGTTATTGCATTCAGCTGCAGTAATAAATGTCTTTAACAGATTTAGTTCCATTTCCTTCACCCTTATTAATAGGAATAATCAAATCATTTAAATATATTTAATTTTCTTAATTATAAAACCATTATACAATAATTGTAATAAAGAAAAAGGAGACGATTGCAATGTTTACTAAAGGATTAAAGGGAATCGTGGCTGCACAAACGACAATCAGTCATATTGATGGCAAAGCAGGGTTGCTTATCTATAGGGGATATGAAGTTAGTGATCTAACCAACTTGTCATTTGAACAGGTCGCATTCTTATTATGGTATGGGCACTTACCAGCAAAGGAAGAAACGAATGAAATAAAAAAGAAATTGGTGATAAATAGATCCTTATCACGAACCATGAAAGAGATTATTAAGACGCTTCCCAAGGATATGGATATGATGAGTGTATTGAGAACAGCTATTTCTTCTGAAGGAATACCTGCTTACAATTGGACACCTACTATTGACCAAGCTATAAGAATAACAGCCGTCATTCCAACCATCATTGCATATCGACAATCTTTAGTGGAAGACAAACCATTGACTGAACCTAATGATAACCTTAACCACGTAGAAAATTATTTATTCATGTTAACTGGCAGCAAGCCCTCTAAAGCAGTCGTCGATGCATTGGAAACATATATGATCCTGACACTTGAACATGGTATGAATGCTTCTGCCTTCTCAGCAAGAGTCACATCTTCTACTGAATCTGACATGGTCTCTGCCATCACTGCAGCGATTGGGACAATGAAAGGACCCCTTCATGGAGGGGCACCATCAGGCGTTATCGAACTGCTTAATGAGATAGGTACAGCGGAAAATGCGGATAAAGTCATTAGAAAGAAAGTCCTTAATGGAGAAAAACTGATGGGGTTCGGACATCGTGTATATAAGACACATGATCCAAGAGCAATTGCTTTAAGAAAAAGACTAATAGAATCAAAGGGGGAAGATGGCTATCTGGACCTTGCATTGCATGTGGAGCATACAGCTATTGACGTGTTAAATGAATTGAAGCCGGGGAGGGAGCTCTACACGAATGTAGAGTTCTATGCAGCAGCCATAATGAAGTCAGTCGCTCTTAAATCTGAACTTTTTACACCAACCTTTACGGCAGGTCGTATCGTAGGGTGGACGGCTCATGTTCTGGAACAAGCTGAAAACAATACAATATACCGGCCTCAATCTGAATATATTGGTAGACTGTACACGTAAACCTTTACAACCTACATTACATGTAATGTAGGTTTAATCATTTGTAAACGTTTCCTTTATTTAGTGATATAATTGAAACATACTTTAAAAGGAGGGATTGTAATGATCAGCAAAGTCGGTCAAATTATGTTATACGTGAGTAACCAGGATGAAGCCGTGAATTTTTGGATTGAAAAAGTAGGTTTCACTGTCATAGCTGAAGAAGATAATGGTCAAGGGATGAGGTGGATTGAAATTGCTCCCACTAAAGATGCGGAAACAAGTATCGTTCTCCATAATAAGGAATTCATCGCTGAAATGGAGCCTGAATTAAATCTTGGCACCCCTTCCTTAATGATGTTCTCAAACAACCTGGATGAATTACATAATAGCTTATCAAATAAAAATATAACAGTCGGACAAATAGTAGAAATGCCCTCTGGAAGAGTGTTTAACTTTGCAGACCATGAAGGTAATTACTTTGCGGTTATGGAGAAAAGTAACTAAAGTTTGATGAAACTAAATAAATCTTGATGCATCTCCACGCTTATCCCAAAAGAGCTATGAATCTGTGATTCTCAGCTCTTTTTATTAATCAATATTATACAAGTAATCAACTGTCCTTCTGGCTCGATCATTATACACAAGTTCTTAACCCGTATATGGATCTCTTTGATTCACTAACTACCTCAAGACATTCTTTTATATTAATTTTTAGATGTCTAAACCATATTTTTTCAGTTCTTCTGTATCATTTGGAAGAGTCACATAACCTTCAAAGTGCATACCCAGTTTTTCTAACAATCTAGAAGATGAACCATTGTCCTTTGTCGTGATCGCTGCCAGTTTTTTTATACCTAGTTTCTTGGCAATTTCCAATGTACCCGTCGCGGCTTCAAAGGCATATCCCTTTGATTGATAGGATGAGAGAAATGCAAAACCGATATCCACATCTTCAAGACCTTCCCGTTTCATTAACCCGCACAAGCCAATCGGAGCCTGCTCTTCCTTGTGTTCCGTCAAGAAAAGCCCGAACCCTTCCCGCTCATACATTGCTCTTGGTCCATTCATTATATAATCCACAGCATCATCTAATGTACGAATACCCTTGTCACCTATGTACTGCAGCCATCCAGGTTCATTTAGTAATTTCATAATGAATTCAGCATCACTGAATTCTACCCACCGGAGGATGAGTCTTTTTGTTTCTATTACTTTCATATGGGGCACCTCTATTCTAATCTTTAATTTCTATTTTAACTTGATTGATGAAAAGAATCTAATTCCACTACAAAGGTGATATTTGAGAAAAAATCGAATTTCATGAGCAATGGCTGATAATGAACAAACAAAAGGTGAGTCGATTGTAAGAGAAATGTAAAAGCTGAAACTCAGTATAGCTATTAATAGAAGTACTGCACCTGCCTTTTATATATTTTGCGAGACACACCCACACCAAAAATCCAAGACTACCATTCAATTTTCTACATGCTATAGTTTCCTTATAACGAATGAGATAGTTGAGGTGTAATCATGATGAAAAATTTTAAAATAGAATCTCCTAAAATCCCAACTCGATTGGAATCCGCTAATTTTCAAGCTGTATATTATGAAGAAGATCCATTTCTATCTAATTGCAGGATAGAAAATGCAAGGCTTGATCAAGAAGATATCGATCAGCTGGTTTTATCTAAAATTGTCTTCAAAAATGTTTCTTTCATCGGTTCCTCTTTTCCGAGAGTAGATATGACAGATGTGGTTTTTGAGAACTGCGATTTATCAAATGCAAACTTCAGTGAGGGGATCATTCATCGGGTGACGTTCAAAGAATGCAAATTAATGGGTGTGAATTTTTCTAGTGCCAATCTGGTGAATGTCACTTTTGATGAATGCCTTGCGAATATGATTGATTTTGTCGAAGCGCGATTAAAACAGGTGCAATTCAGTCAAAGCTCCTTGCAGCATGCAAATTATGCAGACTGCAAGCTTCTTAAAGTGAAGTTTAATCTATGCGATTTGAATGAGATAGAATTTACTCAAACAGTTCTTAATGGAATTGATATTAGTACTTGTACATATACAAAAATCAATGTTTCACCTGAAAACTTGTTTGGTTGTGAGGTGTCACCTGTGCAGGCAATTGGGTTTGCAAGTTTGTTGGGGTTGAAGGTGAGAGAATGAAAAATCCACTCGCACCCTTAAAATTTTATTCTTATCAGAGGTGACATGATAATATTTAATAGAAAATATAACTTTTTTATTTAATATAATGGTATAATTCAATAATCTAAAAATTCCGGAAAAACTTTTTTGTTTTGAGGAAGGGTACATTATGGCCATTATACAAAGCCTGATTTAGATGGAAACAACATGGGTATGCCACATAATCAACAGGCTCGCCCCCAGCACATTGGAAGGGGAAAATGAATGAATACAAACAGTGTTAAAATAGTAGAGTTAGACGCAGAAAATTGGTACGATTGCTGTCAGTTAGAAATATCAGAAAATCAGCAGGCATTTATCGAGTCAAATGCCATATCGATTGCACAATCGAAATTCGAGCCTACCTTAAAACCATTTGCCATCTATTTTAATGATAAAGTGGTGGGGTTTTTAATGTACAACTCAGTTCCGGAAGAACTCGATGCTTACTGGGTATACCGAATCATGGTGGATAAAAATTATCAGGGGATGGGAATCGGTAGGGCTGCAACTGAACTGATGTTGGAAGAAATGACTAAAACCCTTAAAGCAACTAAGATTGTTGTGGGTTATCATCCTGATAATGAAGGGGCCCATCATTTATATGCCAGTCTGGGTTTTGTTGACCAAGGGGATAGATTTGGCAGGGAAATGGCTGTAGTGAAAAAAGTAAAAATCTAAATATATCATCAAGGAAAGGCCAAGTCTGGAACCTGGCCTTTCTTTTATACTCGTAAATGGTTCATTCACATCATCTCTAGTGTTCTTCTTTATCCAACATTCCCTGAATCTTCTCCTTCGCTCCCTTTCGCCACTTCTTTACAGCGGAAATGGATACATTTTCTGCATCGGCAATCTCACTGACCCTCAACATGTGCACACATGTATACACCACCCATTTTCTCTGATTTTCAGTTAAACCATTGCAGTAGGAGAGGAGTAATTCATGCCCCAGCTGATCATTCGCTTGCTCATCCTCGATAATCTCAAAAAAGTCCGCCTCTTTGAAAATACTTTTATCTTCATTCCTGAATTCACTGGTTAATTGAGATAATAATCTTCCGCGTACAAATGAATATGCATAAGCAGGGAAGGCACCCTTTTCTGGATCAAAGTTTTCATGTGCCTCCCAAAGAGCTATGAGTCCGGTTTGATAGTACTCAGGCTTATTTTTGTATATGTTCAATGAATGAATCAGTTTGTGAATCATTAAATCATATTTTGCATAAAGCTCTTCAAATGGTTCCAATACCGTTCCTTCTGATCGACGCGCCTCTCTATGAATTCCTAGGTAAGTTAACCTTACAAAGGAAAAGGGTGGCGGACAAAAGAGAAAAACGGTCGTTTAATCGGCGTGAACTTACTAAAACTGTTGGAATAACAACTATTTTCACTTTAGTTAACATCTTATTTTCGCCAAGTTAGTTATGGAAATATAGATTCCCACGGTTTTACAAGAAATGAAGGAAGATGCTGATAACTATAAATTGGAATAAAAAAGGATGAGGAAATTGTCGTTATCAAGGACGATTTTTCACGTTTACCCAATACACCCCTTAGGCAATACTAGAATCAATAAAACCACTTCAGGAGGGATACAATGCCACGTAAAAGTGCTTCCTCAACTGAGAAAACGGAAGAACAGGTACAGGAAAAAGAAAATGTTGATAAACTTGAACAGATGCTTGCAGCTGTATTAAACTATTTATCCGATGACGAGATTGAGGAAATTGACATTGAATACCTCCTGACAAATACGGCAGATCTCCGTGACTGGTGGGAACAGTACCAGGAGAAAAATAAAAAACGGATTGAGGATGAGATAAAAAAGTCTCTAAACAAGTTGACTATTGAAGAATTAGAAAATATCCGTAAGCAAATCCGGGAGAAAAATATCTGAGTCATCTAGATTTAGCCCACAAAAAAACGCTCAAAAACCTCTGAGCGTTTTTCTTTGATTAATTGGAAATATATTTATTTATCACACTCAAAAACGTTTCGATACAACTGACCTGCAATCGAAACGACTCCAACAGGCATCTGATTTACGATCACGGTCAAAAACACTTTATGGTCAGGATAGTAGAGTGTCACTGATTCGTATCCATGAATTCCACCCTGATGACCAAGGGCTTGTACCCCATTAGCAAATGTATATTGATGCAATCCGAGTCCATAGGATTGCATCGCATCATCGGTTTCGTGAAAATGCAGCATCTCTTTCATGGATTCCTCTGATAAAAGCGTGCCATTGAATAGAGCCTTCATAAACGTTTGAATTTCAAAAGGGTTAGAAACAAGAGCTCCTGCAGTCCAGGTGATGGATGTATTGAGCTTGTTTATTTCTGTCACTTCATCAGAAAGCTCTGTCATATCTGGAGTTGCTTTAGAATGACCACTTGCAAATGGAGGTCTTAGTTCATTCGTTAAAGGGAAATATGTCCTTTTCAATTGAAGAGGTTGGATGACCCACTGATCAATAATGTCTTCAATTGACTTTCCCGACAATTTTTCCACAATCATACCAAGCAAAATATATCCAGTATTGGAGTACTTATATTCAGTACCGGGTTCAAATTCGAGGTCATGGTTGGTAATCAGTCTAACGAGACTTTGAGGTGGAAAGATATCCAAAAGACTGGAAACTGCATGTTGGATACATGTCGTTCCTGCGACATCCAACCAAATATAGTCCTTCAGACCACTTCTATGTTGAAGCAAATGACGGACGGTTATTCGACTGCCATGGGTGAGGATACCTGGAAAGATTGAGTCAACCGTTTGTTCAAGTGAAAGTTGTCTTTGTTCCTGTAGTTTCAATATAAGAATGCTGATTAACATTTTTGTAATGCTTCCCACACGTTGGTGGTCATCATGTTCTAACTGTAAAGATGAATCGGATTGTCGAACTCCAACTGCTTTCAAATAGTCCTCACCAGTTGAATCAGTCAGACAAACTGACATTCCAGGAAGCTGGTGTTTCTTACGTAATGATTCAACCGTATTTTCAAAAATAGTGCGATCTATCAATTAAACCATCCTTTCGAGGAGTATTTTAACAAATGAATAATTCAGGTTTTATTTTAATGTACTAAGGACCGGAAGCGGATAGCTTTTCCCCGTGAGCAAAAATCAAAGACTCAGGCAGGATTTGTGCCGTTATATATTGAAGTTAATCTAGTATATAAATGAAATGGAGGGACTCACTATGATAAAAAGCCCTATAAAAAACAAAGTGAAAGTGGTATTTATTCCTGTAAGTAATATAGAAAAGTCTAAAGAATGGTACTCTAAAATGCTCGGAATTGATGAGGGAGAAGAACATTTCGAGCATCTGTTTGTTGCTGAAATGGACGGGGCAGGTATGATCCTGGACACCATGCCCATGTGGAGAGACGAAACTGGAAAACTTCCAAGGCTCAATTTCCCAGCCATTCAATTTGCTACAGACGATATCCATGAATCGTATCAATTCATGAAAGACAATGGTGTGGAATTGGTTACGGCTATAGAAAATAATCAGTACTTTGTGTTTAAAGATCCTGATGGGAATTTACTGATGGTTTGTAAGTAGGAATGGGGTCACTAGGTCGGATGTTCATGGTGTTATCTCCCGACAAGAATACTATCACTATATTCGATCGTTTATTAGCGATGTTATATTCTTATGAGAAACAATGAAAAATAGAAGGGAAAATAGTCCATGCCTATCAGAAATTCAGCAAAAGCGATCATAATGAAAGGTGACAAAATCCTCCTGACCAAAAACAAAGACGAAAATGAATTCTTTTACCTTTTTCCAGGCGGTGGACAGGAACACGGTGAGACGCTTCATGAAGCTTTAAAGAGAGAGTGTATCGAGGAGATTGGAAGTGATGTTGAGATAGGGGAACTTCTACATATTCGTGAGTATATAGGCAAGAACCATGAACATGCTTCATTTGATTATGATATACATCAAATGGAATTTTATTTTAAGTGTACCTTAATGGATGCTGAGGATAAGGATTCGATTCCAACCAACCCAGATAGCCATCAGGTAGGTGTCGAATGGATTGAAATTAATGAGCTGATGCAGTATAAGTTGTACCCCAAAAGGATCATTGACTATATTATTAACAATCAAATTTCATTGGTATATCTTGGAGATATCAACTAAAGAAGCAAGCTCAGAGAACCAAACTCTGAGCGAGGATTTACTCATTTATAAAATCATCAGTCGTTATTGTATCCGCAAACCAACGCAGCACCTCATTATGGTGAGAGATAATTTGTGCTGCGGAAATTTCTTTTTTATCAAAAGTAGAATGGGCATCTGTTAATATCGTTATCTTGAAGTCCAGACTAAATCCCCTTCTACAGGTTGTGTCTATGCAGGCTTCGGTTTGAATGCCGGTCAAGACCAAGTGGTCAATGTTTAATTCCCTTAACTTTTGTTGAAGGTTCGTTCTGTAGAAGCTATCAGGGGTATCTTTATGTACAATGATATCTCCATCTGCAGGGGAAATATCTTCATGAAAATTCCAGCCCATAGTCCCCTTCTCCAAAGGGCTGTCTTTGGGACCACTATGCTGCACATAGATGATTGGAATATTTTTGTTTTTTGCAAATCCCAACGCCCTTTTAATCCTCTTTAATAGGGCGTTACCTTTACAGACGGGAGGATTCACCGTAAACATCCCATTTTGGACATCAATGATAAGTAGTGCCGTTTTCACTATAAATAACCCCTCCTTAATGTTCAATACCTGCAGGTGGCTTTGGTCTTCTCACCAGCTCCCCGCTGCAATTCGGACAGATCGCGTCATATTTAGCTGTACATTCTTCACAAAAGGTACATTCATGCACACAAATGTACGCGTAATCCGTCAAGGTAGTGTGGCAGGCCTGACAATTCGTCTTCATTTCTAATCCCATGAGTATCTCCCTTTCTATCTATCTCTTTCCATTATATTCTAACATACGTTAATATAATGAAATAAGGATTAGTCTTTTTAAAGTGAGGCATAAAATATGACTTCTACATATATGACATTCGATTAATACCAAATAGTTTATAAATACGAATCTGAATTTGAGGTAGCAGAATGATGCTGATTATCCATAACATATGTGGCAGATTAAGGCGGGATTACGTTGCAATCCCCTTCTCAGGATGAAATCTACAAACTCTTTGAGGAAATGTATTTTATAAAATTGATAAAATGATAGAAATGGAGGATATCCCATCATGATCCAAGCGGCCATCTTCGATCTGGACGGAACCTTGTTGAACAGAGACGCGTCTATAAATGAATTCATCACCAACCAGTATGAAAGACTTGATAACTGGCTAAGACATATCCCAAAAGAATTGTATATAACCCGATTCATTGAATTAGACCAGCGCGGCTACGTCTGGAAAGATAAAGTGTACAAGCAGCTTATCGAGGAATTCACTATTCCTGAAATAACCTGGGAAGAACTCCTTCAGGATTACATCAGTGAATTCAAGCACAGCTGTGTACCTTTTCCACAATTACATAGAATGTTGGATGAATTAAGATCGAAAAATATAAAACTAGGTATGATAACAAATGGCTTTGGCCAGTTTCAAATGGACAACATCTTAGGTCTTGAAATAAAAGATTACTTTGATGAAATTCTTGTTTCTGAATGGGAAGGCTTGAAAAAGCCAGATCCTGAAATCTTCAAGCGGGCATTGCTAAGGTTGAATTTAGAGCCTCATGAATGCATCTTTATCGGGGATCATCCTGAGTATGATGTATATGGTGCTCAAAAAGTGGGGATGAAAGGTATTTGGAAGAAAGATCCTCACATGAATCATGCGGAACAAGCAGATTGGGTGATTGATGATTTGATGGAGTTGCCGAAATATATTGATGATCTAAATAACAATAGAAGGTTAGAGGAATGACCATAAATAAACCAATCGTCCAATTAACCCCATACAACCCAAAATGGAAAATCCGATACTTGGAAGAAGAAGCTAAAATCATTGATGCGATAGGTCCGTCCCTCAAAGGGATAGAACATATAGGAAGTACTTCTGTGGAAGGGCTTGATGCCAAGCCGATTATCGATATCTTGGTTGGAGTCGATGACCTTGATGTCATCTCTTCTTTTATTGAACCGTTAGGGAAAGTGGATTATGAATATGTACATAAGCCTGAGTTGATTGATCGTAGATTTTTTCGGAAAGGGGAATGGGGCAGAGGTACCTGCCATCTGCATATTTGCGAGATTGAAGGCGGTGAGTGGACCGATAAGATTCTATTTCGCAATTTTTTAAGAACCTATCCTGAAGCTGCCCGGGAATATTCGACATTGAAAAAAGGGTTGGCTTATGTCCATCAATCTGATCGACCAAGGTATACTCAGGAGAAAGAGCCATTTATCCGAGAGATTCTAAGACGTGCGACTAATGATGAGCAAATGTAGTTTGGTATAAACTGTTGGTATTATATAGTCCGCAAAAAAGAACAGCGTGTCATGAAAAAGGGTGAAGAGGCATTAACCTTCCAATTCCCGCCTGATACAAAATATCCAGGGGAATTCCGTATTTCTATAAATAAATTCAAAAAAATGATGGGAAATACCTGAAGTCGACCCCAAGGTATTTTCCCATCTTTTTTTACTTAAAAGTATATATACTTCTCTGAAGGTCAATCATACTCACCTCATCCAAAAGTCGTACCTGACTTTCAACCAATCTAACCATGAAGAGTTTCCGATATAACCGTATATTGTAAATAAGAAAAGTATACGATTTCCCTTGAAAATATGTAGAAATTTCATTATATTTAGTGAATGTGATTTTACCAAATGTTGGAGGAGTCGGCTTATGAAGGACATGAAAAAACTATGTAACTCTATAAATAATTGTTTTATAAGAGATGACTCTCATACTGGCAGACTACATATGGGCGAAATCGTTCACATTCTTCGTGTGAAGTCCCAATTAACTCAAGAGGAATTAGCTCAGAAGGCAAACGTGAGTGCTCAAACAATTAAGAGGCTTGAAGGAGGAAAGAGAAAAGTAAGTGACATCACTTGTAGATCTATATTTGAAGCACTTGGAGTAAATATTCCTTTATTAACGGAGCTTTTAGATAAATGACGTAACTTGAGGTTTAAATGACAGAGAGAAGGAACGATATGAGATTTAGAGATTTTCATAAAAATATTAAAATACGAATCATCGAAACGTTTATGAGTCGATTCATCGGGAGCATGATTTTTCCGTTTATGTCTATTTACTTAGCGGTTCATTTTGGAGCGAAGGTGGCTGGGCTTCTGCTTCTTATAAACGTGTTTGTTGGAATTGGAATCAATTTTATTGGGGGGTACTTTGCTGATCAATTTGGTCGGAAGAAGATCATGTTACTCGCAGAGGCACTCAGGTTTCTGGCTTTTCTAACCATGATGGTTTGTAATTCTCCCTGGTTTGAATCTGCACCGATCACCTTCGCCATGATGACGGTTAACAGCATATGCTGGGGACTGGCTGGACCAGCTAATCAGGCCATGATGATTGATGTAAGTACACCACCGCAACGGAAGTTGATGTATTCGATTACATATTGGGCAAATAATCTGTCCGTCGCAATCGGAGGAATCATCGGTGCCTTCTTATTTAAAGATTACCTATTCGAGCTGTTCTTAGCTCTCAGTGCGGCATCTGCCGTAACCGCTTCATTGGTTGCATTCTTTATTAGTGAAAGCTATGCACCAGTGAATACGAAGCTGACCCCTTCCCAGCACGTTAAGCAATTACTATCAAACTATGGAAAAGTAATGCACGACAAGCTATTTGTCCTCTTTACGATCGCAGGTGTTCTTATTCTATCAATGGAGTTTCAACTAACCAATTATATCGGAATTCGATTAAGCGAAGAAATGCCCTCTCAACAATTCTTTTTATGGCAAATTGACGGAGTGCAGACGATGGGGATTCTCAGAAGTGAAAATACGATTCTAGTCGTGATTCTCATGCTATTTGTAACAAGGATCAAACACTCGTTACAAGATAAAACTGTGCTTGTATGGAGCTGCTTCCTTTTCACAGTAGGGTATGCCACTCTTGCATACTCCAATAACTTATTTATGCTGTTCTTGATGATGGCGATTCTCACGATTGGTGAAGTATTCCGGGTGCCTGTGGAGCAATCTTATATGGCGACCATCCCGCCTGACGATGCCCGTAGTTCTTATATGGCCTTCAATGGATTGAAGTTTAACTTATCCATGTTGATTGCTTCTGTGACGGTCACGCTTAGTTCCATACTGCCATCAACCATCATGGCGGGTATCATCCTTTCAATCGGTCTTGTCGGGACACTCATATTAAAGACCATTACACCTGAGTTGGATAGACGAAAAGAAGTTGTGGAGTTTAAACAGCAGGCTGATACTGTGAAAGTAGGTTGATTCCATGCATGGAGGCGTGATTTTGGCCTCCCACTTACGGTATCTGAAAATTTTTTGCAATTACATCACTGTCTAAAATTTCTAGCAAATTATGAAGGTGCAAAATTGAAATAAAGGCTTGGTAGGTGCTATATTATTCTGAATAAGGTATGAATTCCAATCATACCTTATTTAGAGTTCAGTTCAGCGAAGGGAGAACATATGGATATTAAATGGAAAGCAGTTCTACCATCTCTATCTCAAGTTACCGTGTCTTCCAATCTCAATAATGAACCCGTCACGATCCACGGTGGCGATGATAGTCTAAGATGCATCGGTGTCGGGACGGATGCAGCGGTCTTTCAATCTATCTATGCTCCTGATTATGCGTTTAAACTGTACGCGGAGGATAAAAAATCGAAAATTAAAATAGAAGATAAGGTCTATAAAGCAATTGGTGATTCCCCATTTTTTTCAACCTGCTTTACAGCTCAAGATAGATTTCTCGTTCTGAGTTACGAAGAGGGGCCAACATTTTTTGATTGCCTGCTCCAAGGAATCCATATTCCAGAACAAGCCGTTAAAGACGTGGAAAATGCCAGGGAATTTGTTCGTGGTCAAGGATTGAATCCCCGTGATATTCATTTAAAGAATATTCTGCTTCAAAATGGAAGAGCGAAAATTATAGATGTGTCAGAGTACGTGCTTCCCGGTAATGATTTCAGGTGGGAGCATTTAAAGAAAGCATATGAGGATCATTACCACCTTATTGACGGAAAAGCCGTTCCATTTTGGTTACTTGAAACGATTAGAAAATGGTATAACTCATGGAACAAACATTTTACCTCGTATGAGGAATTCATGAAAATTGTGTTAAAGTTTACTTCATTTAAAAAAGATTAAAAAAAGCGCTCAGAGCATTGAGCGCTTTTTCTTTGTACGTGAAGGATAAATTTGACATAATTTATTTATACTTCAATTTTTAGTATATCCGCAAAAGGAGGGGAAATCATGTGGAATCAAAACAGCGTAACTAGAATACTTGGCACACATTATCCCATCATCCAAGCAGGAATGGCTGGTGGAGTCACTACTTCAAGTCTGGTATCGGCGGTCTCAAACTCTGGGGGACTGGGAACCTTGGGGGCGGGATATATGTCTGCTGCTGATATGAAACTAGCAATCAAAGAAATAAAAGATCAAACGAATCTGCCTTTTGGGGTGAACCTTTTCATACCTGAAACTCCAGTAGTAAATGATGAACAGATAACCAACGCCCAAAAATTATTGGAGCCTTATGTAAAAGAATTACATCTAACAGATAACGTCTCGTTTTCAGAGGTTCAAATCGATTTTGAAAATCAGCTGGAAGTCATCCTCAATGAAAAAGTACCTGTTTGCAGCTTTACATTTGGCGCGCCTTCTAAAGAGCTTGTGTCAGAGTTAAAGAAGGTAGGAATCATCGTGATCGGCACCGCGACGACTGTTGAAGAGGCCATGATCAATGAGGAGAAGGGTGTAGACATCGTTGTCGCGCAAGGGAGTGAATCTGGTGGGCACCGGGGCACGTTTCTAGGTTTATTTGAACAGTCAATGATTGGAACCTTTTCTCTAGTCCCACAAGTGGTGGATGCGGTATGCATACCAGTGATTGCTGCAGGGGGGGTTATGGACGAAAGGGGCGTTATTGCAGCACTTGCTCTAGGGGCAAAAGGAGTCCAAATGGGAACTGCTTTTCTTACATGTAAAGAGAGCGGGGCCGGGGCTTCTCATAAAAGGGCTGTATTAGAATCATCAGAAACTCACACGGTCATCACAACTGCCTTTAGCGGGAAGCCTGCTCGAGGGATCGAAAACAGATTTACAAGGGAAATGCAGGAATACAAGAATCAATTACCATCGTACCCTATACAAAATGCGTTAACGAAAGAACTGAGAAAACAAGCTGGTAGACAGGGAGTCCCAGAATTGATGTCCTTGTGGTCTGGACAAAGCCCGAGGCTAAGCAGGGAAGTATCTGCTAAAGAACTGCTTGAATCCATCGTAAGTCGAGTGGGAAAAACGCTAGGGGAGTTAAATGAGTGACTATGTCAAACCTTCACTTCATAGTCCCAATTTCATAAATCCCTTTTTCCAAATATTAAACCTTGTAATCATTGCTAGCAAAGGTATAATTTTGATATAAGGAAAGCGTTTTTATCTTAAATTTTCTAAATAGTTAAAATGTATAAGGCTCGTTTTTTAGGAGGTTCAAATGAGAGAAATATTACCGGGATCTGTACTGTCTCATATCCAGTACGGTTATCAAAAAGTTCCTAAGAAAGTTAAAAGTCAATGTCCAAGCTGTTCTAAGACAAGTGAATTTTTACTGAAGGCCAATTTTTATCAAGTGAACAAAACAGGGTTGTTTGCAGATGCAAATTGTTCAGAATGTAAGAAACCTGCTCTATTCGTTATTATGCTTAATGATGACTCGGTCAATAGAAGAGAGGAAGCGGGCCTTTATATTTACGATCCGCTGGCAACGAACGGACCGTTGGATCAGATTCAAGGAAATAAACGCATTCCCCAAGATCTCGTCCGGTCATTTCGTTCTGCATTGAACGTCAGCCAGTCTAAGGATAACTCTGCCACCGCAGTTATGTCGAAGCGTGTGCTCGAGAGTGTTCTAAAGAATTTCAACGGTGACAAAGTAAACGGGCAATCCTTATCGGAACAATTCGACCAGCTGCCAAAGAATGTCGATCTCACAAAACCTATCCAGGCACTGAGCCACCTTGTTCATCCAAACTCGCCCTTTTATGAAATGCTTGAACTGGAGAGGGAAATCGACGATGAAACAGCCGGCTTATTGATGGAATTATTAGAAGGCCTCATTGAATACTTATTTGTTCTTCCGGAAAAAATCGAAACATTACAAGAAAAAATCGAAAAGAAATATTAGTAGAAGTAGAGTGCGATTCTAGCACTCTACTTTTTTATAGTACGTTTAACCTAAGGGAATATAGTGCCTGATTCACATCGTCTATATCATAGATCTTCTTATCTATACAAAACTGGATCACGAGGTCAAATCGATCACTATCTGAAAGGGAGAAACCCGCTGCACTCAGTAAATCATCAGTTTCTTCCCGGGTCAGTTCAAGAGAAAGACATAAAGCTACTACTGTTCGTTTACCCGGTTTATAATCAGGAACCGATCTGATTTTAGAAAAGTGCTTCCTGTCCATTCTTGCTTTTTTATAGATGGAAGTATCTGTTTGACCCTTGGCATCTATAAATTGAAACAACAGTTGTGAAAAAGGAGCAGATTGATGCATCTCAATAAATTCCTCAAGCTCACTGGAGTAAACCTTATCACTTAAAAAGGGTTCTTCTTTATGTATATCATATATCCGTATTTCTCTATTTGTTTCCACGAAATCATGAAGTTCCTGCAAAATTTTTTCATTAAGCATCCGTTCACCTCCAAAATGTCGCTTACGAGGCGACCCATTTGTTTCTATTCGTGTTTATGATTATATCAGAAACAATGAAGAGAGGATGGAACAAAATGAATACTGATTTAACTGAAATTATTTTCCTGTTAGACAGAAGCGGATCAATGAGTGGCCTTGAAAGTGATACGATTGGAGGTTTTAACTCTTTTATTGAAAAGCAGAGTCAACTACCGGGTGAAACCCTCGTTACTACCGTTCTTTTTGATGATAAAGTTGAGCCATTATGGAGTGGAATAGAGGCTAATGATGTAAAGCTCACACAAGAGGAGTATTATGTAAGGGGCTGCACTGCTCTGATGGATGCTGTGGGAAAAATGATTCTCGAAGTAGGTCATCGCTTATCCAATCTTGAAGAAGTTGAACGACCAGGTAAAGTCATTTTCGTCATTACAACTGATGGTATGGAAAATGCGAGTGTCGAATTTTCGGCCAGTAAAGTGAAGGACCTCATCAATCATCAGCAGGAGCGATACAATTGGGAGTTCATTTTTCTCGGAGCGAATATCGATGCTACGGAAGAAGGCATGAATATTGGGATTGACATTGAGAATTCCTATCAATTTGAAGCTTCTGCTAAAGGTGTTGAAAAAATGTATGATATTGTGAGTGATGCTGTAAGGGAGAAGAGGAGTGGGTATTGATTGATATAGGGGATCTCATCTATTAGGGTGAGGTCTTTTTTTGAGTAGTAAATAATGAACGTTCTTAATAATGAATTCGCCGTTAAATTTTGAATATAGCCGTTAAAATTAGGATTTCGCCGTTAAGTCGGAGTAGCACCCAACAATACTTCAAAAGTTTCAACCTATTCAAAACACATTAATACGACCTTGACAACCAATATCTTTCTTGATTCTGAACAGAATTTATTTTAATTTTGACAAAACTAGTTTATCATTATGAGGAAGATTCAATTTATACTGAAGTCAACGGAATTAAAGGAAGGTACCCTATGTCGACAGAGAACGAGAAGAATATTACAAGAATACATATGGATGGGAAGGAATATATTCTCATCGGTACGGCTCACGTATCGCGTCTGAGCGCAGAACAAGTAAAAGAAGTAATTGAGTCAGAGCAGCCCGACACGGTTTGTGTTGAACTGGATGAACCGAGGTATCAGTCAATCGTTGAGGGAGATAAATGGAAAGACACAGACATCTTTCAGGTCATTAAAGACAAAAAAGCAACTTTGCTTCTTATGAACCTTGCAATCGGATCATTCCAGAGAAGGATGGCCAAGCAATTCGGGATCAAGCCGGGTCAGGAAATGATTCAGGGAATTGAATCAGCGAGAGAAACGGGTGCCGAACTCGTCTTAGCTGACCGAAACATTCAAATCACATTTTCCCGTATATGGAATGCAGTAGGTTTCAGTGGCAAGGCTAAACTTATGACCCAAATCATATATAGCATCTTCAGTAACGATACCATTTCAGAAGAAGAACTCGAGAGAATCAAATCTCAAGATATGCTGGATTCGATGCTAAATGAATTTACCCAGGTGTTTCCAAAATTGAAAACGCCATTAATTGATGAGCGTGATCAATACCTCGCTCAGAAAATTAAAGCTGCGCCGGGAGAGAAAGTTGTTGCGGTTTTAGGGGCAGCTCATGTTCCTGGTATCACAAAGGAAATCTATAAAGAACATGATTTAGACAAACTGAACGAACGACCTGCTAAATCAAAATGGCCAAAAATCATCGGCTGGGCTATTCCCATCATGATTCTTGCTGTGATTGCCTATACCTTCATTTCCAACCCGGATGCAGGGATTCAGCAGGGAATCAGTTGGATACTGTGGAACGGTGGTTTTTCTGCACTTGGTGTAGCCATTGGATTAGGACATCCATTGGCGATATTAACAGCTTTCGTTGCGGCACCAATCACTTCATTAAATCCACTTCTTGCAGCCGGATGGTTTGCTGGATTCGTACAAGCATATTTCCGCAGACCGAATGTCGGTGACTTTGACTCACTATCTGAAGACGTTTTAAGTGTCAGAGGATTCTGGAGAAACAAAGTTACCCGCATCTTACTTATTGTCGTACTGGCTAACCTCGGAAGCACACTGGGTACCGTCATCGGTGGTGCAGATGTTGTTCGATTGTTTCTTGAAAATTTATAAGTAAGGGGAATAAGTTATCCTGCGGGGTAGCTTATTTTTTGTGGGAGAAATTGGATTATTATGTTAATATTATATAAATATTTCATTTCATGGAGGTATTTTATGAACAATTTTATATCCAGATTTGCCCATTGGATACTTCTCCTATTTGTAGGTTTAAGTTTTATCATGGGATTCTCACTCTTTACAATTTCCATTCAAGGACTCATTGCAGGCGTGTTCGGGATTGTTGGAATCATCGGAATTGCATTTGTTGTTTTTCAAATAGAGAAACAAAAGAGAGGAAAAGCTAAATAATTATCTTTCTGGATATAGATACATAGATGACTAGCGCTCAACATTACTCATTAAATAACTCCACTATGGAAGGGAACAGACATATGATTTACGTCATCAGACACGGTCAAACCACACTAAACAAAGAGGGCAGACTACAGGGAAGAAAGGGTCTGCCCTTAAATGAAGAAGGTATAAGACAAGCTGAAAACCTAAAACACATTCTTTCTCAGGTCACTTTCGATTACGTCTTTTCCTCACCTCAAGAAAGAGCGATACAAACGGCTGAAATTAGCACGGGGATGAAAGCAATTGTTGATTCAAGATTGGATGTATTTGATCTGGGAGAAGCGGATGGACTGCAAAAATGTGAAGTGAAGATGGCCGGGCTGCTCCCTGATCCACATATCTATAATGGTGTTGAACAAACGGATCAATACATGAAGAGAGTTTTTTCATTTATGGAGGAACTTAAGGCGAATCATGGAGAAAGTGAAAGGAATATCCTGATCTCTGGGCATCGTTGTACCACTGGGTGTATTGGGGCTTTTTTTCAAGGAGTTCCTGAGGACCGCAATATTCTGAAGCTCTCATCCAATAATGGAGAGTATAAACAGTATGAATTCGCTGAGGATCAATAGGTCGGATAAACAGCAGTAACCCCCATTGATTAAAAACACATTAACTTGCCATGAGCATTTCAGACCGTATCAAAGTCAACGAAAAAATTTAAAAATTATTACAGCTCAGGATACGTTTTTAAAAAAGTTCTTTGGGTAAATAGTAAGTAGCCTTTACCCGCAACCTTGTGAGGAGAGAATAATAGGAGCTGTGACGATCGTTGCTCAATATACATGACAAATATTCAATTGTTTTGTATCAAACACATATGGCAAAAAACCAAGCTTCTCGTAAATCTCAGAAAATTACAATCCAAATGCTTTCTCAGTATACAGGTTTCTCTGAGGAAATCATTCTCGAAGCACTTGAGTTTGGAACATTAGCACCTGATTTATCTTATAGATAATCACCAACGTGTAAAGGTCTAAGAAAATTATTTTCTCCTCCAGGGTTGACCATTAGTAAATTTGTAAAATAATTGAATCATTTTAGTTACATAATTAATTTTTAAAGAATATATTGAAAAAACAAGCCTATATTTATTATAATAACAGAAAGGATTTATAGAGGAGGATCTAATGGACACCCACAGGAGTAAAAGAATATCAAAGTTATACAGAAAGTTAATTACTTCTGACGCAACGCAAGCTTTCCTTATTTATAAAGGCCTAGATGAGACAACGAAAGCAGAATTACTGGATTTAGTGGCAGAGATGGGCTCTCAGCACTCAGAAAAACTTTTGAATAAAATAAGCTAATATACATGAAACGTGCAAGAGACCTGGAGAGATTTTTTTCTCCAGGTCTTTTTCTTTTGGGAAGGGGAAATAGGAGTGGGAATGAATAAAAGATGATACGTTTAGTGAAATAGTAAATTTATCAACGGAATTTCGTTTTTATCAGCGAAACTTTCGTTTTATCAGCGAAACTTAGAATATATCAGCGGAAATTTCATTTTATCAGCGAAACTCAGAATATATCAGCGAAACTTTCATTTTATCAGCGAACTCCAAAATTTATCAGCGAAACGTAATCAAAACCTCTCCATCATCAGCCAACCATAGGATTACAATGTATCCACATACCAAACATAAAAATCATGTCATAAAACGACTAAAGACATTCGAAATATATTAATATAATGAATCTAGGTCATTTATCCTCCATTGAACTCTCAAAAATAAATGATATTTGATATGTATTAAAACAAAACTGTGCGGTGTGATTTCGATTATGAAATTCATCGCACCTTTAGTTTCTCTTAGAGCTTATACATTCTAAATACCTATTTTTTGTTATAAATGGTGAAAAACTCATGTGGTACGAAAAGATACATAGTCCTAATCACCTTATTTTATAAAAATAGGAATAAATTCCTTTTTATTCAAAAAAATGTTGTAATTAGGCGAATTAATAATTATAATATTAAGAAAATTTAATAAATATTTCCTAGGAAAGGGGGGACACATTATGAATTTATACATGTCGGTGGATATGGAAGGGATTACAGGCTTAGTTGATCATTCACACGTCGATTCGAGCAAGCATAATTATGAGCGCGGGAGAATCATTATGACTGATGAAGCCAATGCTGTGGTTTCTGCTGCCTTTGAGAAAGGCTGCGCCGAAGTACTGGTTAATGATAGCCATTCACAAATGAACAATCTGTTAATTGAAAAGCTGCACCCTGAAACAAAGTTGATATCTGGGGGAGTGAAACCATATTCAATGGTTCAAGGACTGGATTCAACGTTTGATGGGGCTTTTTTTGTGGGCTATCACGCACGGGCTTCTACGAAGGGGGTGATGTCCCATTCGATGATCTTCGGCGTGCGCAACATGTATATCAATGATATTGCCGTGGGTGAGCTCGGCTTTAATGCGTATGTAGCAGGGTTTTACGGGGTTCCGGTGTTAATGGTTGCCGGGGATGACCAGGCGGCACTTGAGGCAGAAGCATTGATCCCTAATGTTACGACAGCCGTCGTGAAAGAAACGATTTCCCGCTCTGTGGCGAAAAGCCTTACTCCTCTGAAGTCAGCTCAATTATTAAAGGAGAAAACCGAAGAAGCGATACATAATAAAGAAAATGTAAAACCTCTCACTCCACCTGACCATCCGACATTGCGAATTGAATTTGCGAATTACGGTCAAGCGGAGTGGGCAAGCCTCATGCCAGGCACAGAATTAGAAGCGGGCACAACGACTGTACGATTTGAGGCGAAAGATATCCTTGAAGCCTATAGAGCCATGCTTGTAATGACTGAACTGGCGATGCGAACAACATTCTGTTAGAAAGTGTGAGATCAATGGGTACATATCTGTTAAAACGGCTACTGGCCATGGTGATTACATTATGGCTTATTGTGACATTAACATTTTTCTTAATGCATGCCATACCAGGGTCACCTTTTAATGAAGAGCGAAATACAAGTGAGATCGTACAGCAGAATTTAGAGGCTCATTATCATTTGAATGAGCCGTTGATGGTTCAATATTTTCTCTATTTAAAGTCTCTGGTTTCATTGGACTTAGGTCCATCTATTACACAGCCATCTCAGACCGTTAATGATTTATTAGGCAGGGGATTTCCGATTTCCTTTGAATTAGGGATGATTACTCTCGTGATTGCTGTTCTTTCCGGGATCATCCTGGGAATACTGGCTGCCCTTAGACATAATGGAATGATCGATTATATGGCTATGACGTTTGCCGTACTGGGGATTTCCATTCCAAACTTTGTAATGGCCACGTTACTTATTCAGCAAGTGGCAGTAAACTGGGGGATCCTTCCTGTAGCCACATGGACGAGCTGGCGTCACATGGTTCTTCCGACCTTGGCATTAGCGACAGGGCCAATGGCGATCATAGCACGTCTGACTCGTTCAAGTATGTTGGAAGTGTTAACCCAGGATTATATTCGAACAGCCCGGGCCAAAGGGTTGTCACCAATCAAGATTGTGTTTAAGCACGCCCTGCGCAATGCCTTACTGCCGGTTGTAACCGTACTGGGTACTCTAGCAGCAGGAATCTTGACTGGAACATTCGTTATTGAGCAAATCTTTGCCATTCCCGGAATGGGAAAGTATTTCGTGGAAAGCATCAATCAGCGTGATTATCCTGTCATTATGGGAACGACTGTATTTTACAGTGCATTTCTTATACTCATGCTGTTTCTAGTTGATTTAGCTTATGGTTTCCTTGATCCACGTATTAAGTTACACAAGAAGGAGGCGAAATAATGGGGGTTCCAAAACACCAAGAGACAAATGTGACTCCAGATGTGCTCGATGAATGGTTCACACCCAAGAAGAGGAATAAAGATGATGCAGAAGCGGTGGTCAGACCGAGTCTATCCTATTGGCAGGATGCGTGGAAGCGTCTTGTGAAAAATAAGCTGGCGATGCTTGGCTTTGTATTTTTAATAGGTTTGATCGTGATGGCTGTCATTGGCCCCATTATTTCCCCCCATGATGTGACGAAACAAACGCTCTCGAACCAAAACCTGCCGCCTTCCGGTGATCATTGGTTTGGTACCGACGATATGGGACGAGATGTATTTACCCGTACGTGGTACGGGGCACGCATCTCATTGTTTGTGGGCTTTATGGCAGCACTGATTGATTTTGTTATCGGCATCGTCTATGGAGGCATTGCCGGCTATAAAGGTGGAAAAACAGACAACGTGATGATGCGAATTGTTGAAATTCTCTACGGTTTGCCATACTTGTTAGTCGTTATTTTATTAATGGTCGTAATGGGTCCCGGGCTACTCACGATTATCGTTGCTTTAACCGTAACGGGCTGGATTGGGATGGCCAGGATTGTAAGGGGCCAGGTGCTCCAAATCAAAAACTATGAATTCATTCTGGCTTCTAAGACGTTTGGAACAAAGACGGCACGTATCATTCGTAAGAATCTACTGCCTAATACGATGGGACCGATTATCGTTCAGATGACACTGACCGTACCGAGCGCTATTTTTGCTGAAGCATTCCTAAGCTTCCTTGGATTGGGAATTCAAGCACCCTTTGCGAGTTGGGGAGTCATGGCCAATGACGGCTTATCTACGATTCTATCTGGCTATTGGTGGCGTTTATTCTTCCCGGCTTTATTTATTTCACTGACTATGTTCTCATTCAACGTTTTGGGTGACGGACTACAAGATGCACTTGATCCGAAGCTAAGGAGGTAATGAATCATCATGAATCAAGTATTATCTGTACAGGATCTCCATGTACATTTCTCGACATATGGAGGAGAAGTTAAAGCGGTTCGGGGAGTGAGCTTTGATTTACATAAAGGGGAAACGCTTGCCATTGTTGGCGAATCAGGATGCGGTAAGAGCGTAACGTCTCAAAGCATTATGAGATTGATTCCGGATCCTCCGGGAAAGGTGACGAACGGAAGGATTCTTTTCAAGGGGAGAGACCTTTTGAAACTGACCGAGCCACAAATGAGAAAGATCCGGGGAGCTGACATTTCCATGATTTTTCAGGATCCCATGACGGCTCTTAACCCAACCCTAACAATCGGGGAACAAATTATAGAAGGAATTCTACAGCATAACGATGTATCCAAGAAACAAGCCAGACAAAGAGCGATTGAGATGCTGACGCTTGTTAGCATTCCAAACCCGGAAGAACGATTAAAGCAATATCCCCATCAATTTAGTGGGGGAATGCGACAGCGTATTGTTATTGCGATGTCACTCGTATGTGAGCCAGACGTGTTAATCGCAGATGAGCCAACAACAGCCCTCGATGTAACCATTCAGGCGCAGATTTTGGAATTATTCAAAGAGATCCAGCAGAAAACCGGGGTCTCGATCATTTTGATTACCCATGATTTGGGTGTTGTAGCTCAAGTTGCTGATCGGATCGCCGTCATGTATGCCGGGAAAATTGTAGAGGAAGGAAACAGAAGAGAAATCTTCTATCACCCTCAGCATCCGTATACACAAGGTTTGCTGAAATCAGTTCCAAGGCTTGATCTTGATGGGGAAGATCTGATTCCGATACCCGGTTCACCGCCAGATTTATTTTCACCACCTATCGGATGCCCTTTCGTTCCCCGGTGTGAAAAGGCGATGGAAGTGTGCGACCGTGTGTATCCAGCGAAAACACAGCTATCAAACGATCACCATGTCGACTGCTGGCTTCAGGATAAACGTGCCAAAAAAGCGATGCTTTCATCGATTAGCTTAACCTTCCGTTAAGTTAATTGTTTGATAGATAAAAAGAATAAGAGGGGGAAGAACATGAAGAAGCTATTATCAGTTTTTTTAGTGGGAATGCTCTTGTTTGTGTTGGCAGCTTGTACAGCCACGAAGGATGCAGGCAGTGAGTCAAGCAGTGGAGACAGTAAGAAAGAAAATGCAGGAAAGGTTCTTCACTTGAATAATGGTGCTGAACCAACGTCTTTTGATCCTCCAATTGGATTCGACTCCTACTCCTGGACAGCATTAAACAATTTAATGGAGGGGATGACGCGCTTAAACGCCAATCATGAACCCGAAGCAGCCATGGCAGAAAAATGGGACGTGTCCGAAGATGGAAAAGTATACACGTTCCACATTCGTGATAATGCCAAATGGTCCAATGGTGATGATGTTACCGCTGGAGACTTTGTATTTGCTTGGAAACGTCTGTTGAATCCCGAAACAGGATCACCGGCTGCTTTCTTAGGTTATTTCATTGAAGGTGGAGAAGCCTTCAATACAGGTACAGGGTCTGCTGATGAAGTGAAGGTAGAAGCGAAGAACGAGAAAACATTCGAGGTCACTTTAACAAGTCCACAAGCCTATTTCTTAAGCGTCATTGCGAATCCGGCATTCTTCCCGATCAATGAGAAGGTTGCTACTGAAAATCCTGAGTGGTTTGCAGAAGCGGATACATTCGTTGCAAATGGGCCGTTTAAATTAACTGAGTGGGAGCATGACAGCCATTTTGTCATGGAAAAGAATGATCAATACTGGGATAAAGATTCAGTGAAATTGGACAAGGTTCACTGGGCAATGGTTAACGATACAAATACAGATTATCAATTATTCAAAACAGGTGAGCTGGATACAGCAGACGTACCGGCTGATTTAAGTAAGCAGTTATTCGAAGAAGGGAAAGTCAATGTAGAAGACCAAGCAGGAACCTACTTCTATCGTTTCAATTTAGAAAAAGAGCCTTTCCAAAATCAAAACATCCGCAAAGCATTCGCCATGGCTGTTGATCAACAGCAAATGGTCGACTTTGTGACAAAGAACAAAGAAAAAGCAGCATATGGCTTCGTATCCAAAGGGTTCAATGATCCTTCAGGAAAAGACTTCCGTGATGCTAACGGAGATTTAGTGAAAACAGATGTTGAAGAAGCAAAAGCCCTTCTGGAAAAAGGAATGAAAGAGGAAGGTTACGATAAGTTACCAGAGGTAACCTTGACGTACAGTACAAGTGATACACATCAAAAAATCGCTGAAGCCCTTCAACAAATGTTCAAGGAGAACTTAGCGGTCGACGTGAAATTAGCCAATATGGAATGGAACGTATTCCAGGACGAGCAAAAAGCATTGAAGTTCCAATTATCACGAAGCTCATTCCTGGCAGACTATGCAGACCCGATCAATTTCTTGGAAAACTTCCGAACAGGCCACTCTATGAATCGAACAGGTTGGAGTAATGAAGAGTTTGACAGCTTAATCAAAGAAGCCATGAATGAGGCAGATGAAGCGAAGCGCTTTGAATTAATGTATGAAGCAGAGAAAATCTTAATGGATGAAATGCCGATCATTCCAATCCACTTCTACAACCACGTGTACTTACAGAATGAAGATGTATCGGGCATTGTTCGTCATCCAGTTGGATACATGGAATTAAAATGGGCAGATAAGAAATAATTGCTATAACCAAAAGTGAGTGGAGAAGCGCAAGGCTACTAGAAGCCTTGCGTTTGCTCCCTCTTTTTCTACGAAAGGGGTAAAGAACGCATGGTGATAAAACCGTCAAAACTGGTAGCAGGGGATACAGTAGGAGTCATTGCTCCAGCAAGCCCTCCTAAACCTGGACCATTAAAAAAAGCCATATCATTTCTTGAAGAATTAGGTTTGGACATAAAGCTTGGGAAATCTGTCCATAAGAAATATGGTTACCTGGCAGGTTATGATGAAGAACGGATAGAAGACATACATATGATGTTTAAAGACCATGAGGTGAAAGCCATCTTTTGTGCTTGCGGCGGTTTCGGGACAGGACGGATCGCATCCCGATTGGATTACACCTTGATAAGGGAAAATCCTAAAATCTTTTGGGGATATAGTGATATCACCTTTTTACATACAGCCATTCATCAACAAACAGGAATCGTGACATTCCATGGACCCATGTTAAGTTCTGATATTGGTCTTTCTGATGTACATAACTTAACGAAGAAGTCTTTTGAACAGCTTTTTCAATCGAAAGACATCGTATACACCAATAAACTATCCCCATTGGAAACAGTTGTAGAAGGTATGGCAAGCGGCCCTGTAATCGGTGGGAACCTCACCTTATCGGTAAGCACATTAGGTACTCCTTTTGAAGTGGATACAAAAGGTAAGATCCTATTTATAGAGGATATTGATGAAGAACCCTATAAAGTGGACAGAATGATGAATCAGCTAAAAATGGCGGGGAAATTCCATGACGCATGTGGAATCATCATCGGAGATTTCAAAAACTGTGTGCCGGAAAAACGCGATCAATCCCTGACTCTCGATGAGGTGCTCAAGGAACATATCTCAGATGCAGGTAAGCCCGTACTAAAAGGGTTTAAGATCGGACATTCCTCTCCAAGTATCGCCATCCCTGTTGGGAGCATAGGAAGAATGGACACACATGACCAAACATTCATAGTCGAAACTGGTATAAGCGAGGATAATGATAAATGAAGATCCATCAAATGGAAACATTCCGAACGGCTGTCCCGTTGCATACTCCTTTCAAAACTGCTTTACGAAACGTTGAAGTGGCAGAAGCCATCGTAGTGAAAATAACGTGTGATGATGGGACTGTTGGATGGGGAGAAGCACCGCCAACTGTCGTGATTACAGGGGACAGCTTACCGAGCATTGAGTCGGCTATACGACAAGTGATCAAGCCTGCGCTCATAGGCAAGAATCTCTTAAATTATGAACAGGTTTTTCAGCGATTACATTCATTACTTGTCCGAAACTCAAGCGCAAAGGCTGCTGTTGATATGGCCTTATATGATTGCCTATCTCAGCACTGCAATCTCCCACTCTATCAATTTCTTGGCGGGTACCGTCATGAACTGGAAACCGATTATACTGTGAGCGTAAATAGCCCAAAGGAGATGGGTGAGGATGCAGAAGCATATGTGAAGCAGGGATTCAACGTACTGAAGGTAAAAGTGGGAAAAGATGAAATAGAGACTGATATTAAAAGAATTCATGAAATCCGTCAACGAATCGGATACGATATCAAAATTCGACTGGATGCCAATCAAGGCTGGGAATCGAAAGCTGCTATCAAAGCGATTCGTAAAATGGAAGACCTTGATCTCAATATTGAATTAGTCGAACAGCCTGTACCTGCTCATGACATTGAAGGGCTGAAGAGAGTCACTGATGGAGTGGATACACTGATTATGGCAGATGAAAGTGTTTTTACACCATATCAAGCATTTGAGGTGTTAAAAACCCGCAGTGCAGACCTGATCAATATCAAACTCATGAAAGCCGGCGGCATTTATTACGCTCAGAAAATTAACGATCTGGCGGAGATTTGTGGTGTCGAATGTATGGTAGGGAGCATGATTGAAACACGCCTTGGTATTACGGCCGCAGCTCATTTTGCAGCAAGCAAGAAAAACGTGACCCGATTTGATTTCGACGCCCCTCTTATGTTGGCAAAAGATATTGTAAAGGGAGGCATAGAATATAACGGTCGAGTGATCACGATGCCCACCCAACCCGGGTTAGGGATAGAGGGAGTACTATTTTAAATGAATACGAGGGGGAATTAATATGAAGACAAAAGCGCTAATAGCAGTACCCGTATCAACCGTATGGACATCCAAGGATTCAGCCCGTGATTTGGATTCACCTGCCGTTTCCAATCCCGTTCGAATCAACGAATGGTTAGATTCCTTAACACATGCAACCCGGTTGGCTCTGTGCGATGAAAACCGTATACAATCTCAAGCATTATTCGGCCAAGAAGTATTGGTGATGGAAGAGAGTAATGGTTGGTCCCATGTGATCATTCCAGAACAAGCCTCATCGAAAGACAGTAGGGGATACCCTGGTTGGGTTCCAAGTGTTCAACTTTCACAAGGGGAACTACCTCAAACGGATACATATGCCATCGTCAAAAGCAATTTTACGGATTTAATCAATGAAGAAAACGAGATCGAGTTGGAACTGAGTTTTCAAACGATTTTACCCGTTGTAAAAGAGCATGATCACGTTATTGAAGTGGCCACCCCGATAGGTACACGCTTCGTAAAGCAGAAAGATGTATTTATCTCATCCACGAAGGGTAACGATCAAAAGGGGAGCGGCCAAGACATCGTCACTTCAGGAGAAGCCTTTCTTCACCTTCCTTATTTATGGGGTGGGATGACGAGCTATGGGTTTGATTGCTCAGGTTTCAGCTATACCATGTGCAAGGCAAATGGTTATCTGATTCCCCGTGATGCAAATGACCAGGCAAAAGAGGGAATAGAAGTAGAACTAGATCAATTAGAGCCTGGTGATCTCTTATTTTTTGCATATGAAGAAGGTAAGGGGAACATTCATCACGTTGGGATCTATCATGGTGACGGACAAATGATCCACTCTCCCAATACTGGGAAAACCATTGAAATTCTCTCCCTGAAAGGTACCTATTACGAGAAAGAATTATGTATAGCAAGACGCTACTGGGAGGAAAAGGAGGAATCATCATGACGAATCACAAACTACTCGAAGTAAAGGAATTGAAAAAATACTTTCAGCTTGAGAAAGGGAAAACCTTGAAGGCAGTAGATCGTATTTCATTTGATATTTATAAAGGTGAGACATTCGGATTAGTAGGGGAATCGGGTTGTGGGAAGTCGACCACTGGCCGTACCATTATCGGTTTGTATGACAGTACAGAAGGAGAAGTCCTGTATGACGGGAAGAACGTTCACACACTCCCTGAAAAAGAAAAGCTATCTTTTTATCGAAACATGCAGATGATTTTCCAGGATCCGTACGCTTCTCTTAATCCACGTTCAACGGTCCGTGAAATTATTGCAGAACCGATGGAAGCCCACAATTTATACCGGGATAAAAAAGAACAGATGGAACGTATTTATCAACTGCTGGAAGACGTCGGATTGAATAGGGATCATGCTAATCGCTATCCCCACGAATTCAGTGGTGGACAGCGTCAGCGTATTGGCATAGCTCGGGCGCTTGCCCTCAACCCAGACTTCATTATCGCTGATGAACCGATTTCTGCTCTGGATGTTTCCGTACAAGCTCAGATTGTAAATCTATTGAAAAAACTTCAAAAAGAAAAGGGTTTGACATTTTTATTCATTGCTCATGATTTATCAATGGTAAAGCATATTAGTAACCGCATCGGAGTGATGTACCTGGGACATATGGTTGAGTTAACCGAGAGTAAGGAGCTATATAAGAAGCCTCTTCACCCCTATACCCAAGCCTTGCTTTCGGCAATCCCCATTCCTGATCCCGATGTAGAGGATGAGCGTGAACGAATGATTATTCAAGGAGAAATCCCCAGTCCGATCAATCCACCAAGTGGCTGTGTATTCAGGACCCGTTGCCCTGCAGCCATGGAAGCATGTGCCACCCATAAGCCTAAATGGCAGGAAATAGAGGAAAAGCACTTTGTGGCTTGTCACCTTTACGATAAGGAAGTCGTAAGGGATCATGACGAAGTAGCAGTCACTAAGTAAAGGGATGAAGGAGATAAATGAAGACATTACTTGAAAATAAAATACAGGAAGTAATGGATCTTTGTAATGGGAGGGTCAGTGTTGCCATTGACCTTCCAACACAATCCATCCAAATCAATGGGGACAGATCTTATTCTGCTGCGAGCTTAATCAAGATTCCCATTTTACTAGAAGGCTTCCGTCAATCAGAGGAAGGGAAGATTTCCCTTTGTGAAATGGTTACCGTTCCAAAAGAAGGAAGAGTGGGGGGCGCCGGAGTACTGGCAGCACTTTCAGAGAACCTATCACTGACAATAGAAGACCTCCTCACTCTTATGATTATCGTTTCTGATAACACGGCCTCAAATCTTCTCATAGACCGACTTGGTTCAAATGCAATACAAGAACTTTGCAACTCTTTAAAATTAAAGCATACCAAACTTCATAGGAAGTTTATGGATTTCAAAGCAATGGAGCAGGGGTTGAATAACGTTACTTCGGCACTCGATATGATCTCTTGCTTAAAGGTAATGGATAACAGTCCGGAATTCAGTCAAACCAGCCGCGAAAAAATGCTACATATCTTACATCAGCAGCAATTTGATAATAAGCTCCCTTCAAGGATGGATCGGGAAGTCGTATTTGTGGCAAATAAAACAGGAGAACTACCCGGGATCGAGCATGATTGCGCCATCTTAAAGCTCGGAAATAAAACGGCCTACATAGCTGTTTTAATCGATGAGCTTGGAGAAAACGGATCAGGGAAGGATACCATTGCTTTGATCGGGAAGTTGATTTTCGATTTTTTGAACAATGAGGAAAATTAGAAGAAGCAGATGAACCACAAAGGCTAAGCACCCTAATAACTCAGGGTGCTTTTGTTTTTTTGTAAATGGATCAGGGCTGTATGAAGACTCGCGAAAGTCGGGATGTGGTTGATGACAATGCCAAGATTGACCATGGTTTGTGCTATTTCTGGCCTGATACCAGTCAAAACAGCTTGAATCCCGGATAATTTAAGGGCGGCCACTACTTTAAATAACTGATCTGCCACCATCGTATCGACAACGGAAACACCGGACAAATCAATAATGAGATACTGTAAACCCAATGCCGATCCTTTAGTGAGTGCCCTTTCCATTAAATCCTTCGCTCTAGTGGAATCAATGTCTCCAATGAGGGGAAGTATGGCAATCGAATCAGTAACCTTCACGATGGGAATGGATAGCTCTGAGCTGATCGCATCCGAGAGGGGGTGAGAATACGCGATTGTAATCCGGAAAATGGCACGGTCCACACCGGAATGAAAGCGAGAAAGTAAATCGTAAAACGTCTCAATCGATAACTCTTTGTCGATCGCCTCAGCTTTTATCACTTCCCCTATTACTCTGCGAAAGAAGTGAAGATCACTTATCGCTACTTCAAGAGACACGTCCAGTTGCTTGAAAAGCGTCACGGAAGAACATGCCCACTTCTCTATGATTCCTTGTTGTGTATCAGTATCAGCCATTCGCAACGAGTGAGCCAGCACCTCAATGGAATCTCCCCTCCATTTCCTAAGTGACACATCAACGATATTTGAATAAGAAGAGTCATTGTTCGCTCTTTCCTGAATCAGTCCCGACTTTGATTCGAAGATACGATTAATGAAATCAAGATATTTGTTTTCGTCCTGAACGGCCTTCATCGACATATAATAACCTCCTACTATTAATCAATTTTGCGGGTTGTCTAATTATGTAAATATATTTGGAAAAAGAATAGAGGAAACGTTGGATACTATGTTATGATTTTCAGTAAAGAGTATAAAAGCAATGATCCTAATTGAGGAAGTAAAGAGGTCACTGAATGAAAAGGAATAAGGAGTTTATTATTAATCTATTCCTGCAATTCTATTATACCGAATATAACCACTTGAAAAAGTGTCTGTTTAGACACTTTCTCAAGTGAAGTATACATTTGCTTTTCGGCCGTTGAGGTTCAGAAGGGGGGATTGAGGGTTGAATAAAAGAACTTGGCTTACTAAGTTAAGAAAAAGGAAAAAGATGACCCAGCAGGAAGTGGCTGCAAAAGCTTTTATTGAAAGATCCTATTATGCCCAAATTGAAAATGGAATCCGCAAACCGAGTCCTGAGGTAACGATCAAGCTTGGGGAAGTGCTTGACTTTCACGCATCCAGTTTTAATCTGGAGGAAAATCCCTTCTCTATCGCCTTACAGAATGCGCCTGTCATCCTTGCTCATTGTGATACCCAATTACGATATACCTGGATTTTCAATACTCCTGATCTCATTCCGGAAGAGCATATTGGTAAAACGGACGTAGAGTTGGGTGACAATGACGGAAACCGTGCACTAATGAAGTTAAAGAACGATGTATTGGATGAAAAGACCCCCATTAGTCGAGTGATTTCCATTCCCTTACCCTCAGGGAAAATCTCCTATAATGTCTACGCACATCCCTTACTAAATGAGGAAGGTATCATTATTGGCGTTGCCACTGCTTCAACCGAAATTCATAGTATATAACCTAAGGAAGATGAGCTTGAAGATTATTAGCCATTTTATTCACGCATAATTTCAGTTGGCAAAAGAAACAATGCATGTTAATTCCCTATCTTTTCTATTCCATGCAATGCAATGCGTATAAAGAGAGTGAAAGACATAAAAAGAGATCAAAGGATTACAAAATCCTTCGATCTCTTATTTGAAATTATCGATCCGTCTCCCTAAACTTAATATCAACCAGTTTCTCACTATCTGTTTCAAACTCAATATCAACAAATACACCGAATTCTTTCCCGCCTCGTCTTAACCAAAGTTTGAACTTTTCAGTTGAAATTTTTGTTCCATTTTCTTTTCCAATATAAAGATAATCAACGATATCCGCGTCAGGATATCTTTCTTTCGTCTTTCTCACAGCAAGACTTCCCCATTTTGCATAGGAAGGAATCTCCTGTTGCGCATGAAGAATCTGAATCCCGTCATCGATTGCCAAGTTCCCAACAAACATCATACAGAGAAGAGCTGAAACAAGTCGGATCATTTTCAATGCCATTACCCTCTTTTTATTTTGTAGGGTTATCTTGTGTTGCTGAAATTATTCCCCTTTTCCAATTTCCTTACAATTAAAGAAGTTAATGAATTTTTTTCTTAGTTAGAATATTCTTTACTTACTCATCATAAAATCTTAAACTGTGGGTGAGGAAGAAAATCTTTCCAACTAAACGAAAGGAGGCGATGGCGATGATTAGAATCGTCGGTGCAGTGCAAAAAATTAATGAGGATGAGATTATTTATATTAAAACCTAGCTTGGGAGGACCTTATGAAGACAACGCTTGAGCAAGTGAAGATCGTAGAATATCATGAAGGCTTAGCAAAAGGGATCGCGAAAATGTGGAATGAAAGCCGTGAGAACTGGGGTGGGGATTCTGTTGTCACCTCTGAACAAGATGTGAAAGATAAAGAAGCTAACTCTACAAATCTCCATCTATTTATAGCCATGGTGGGAGATGAGGTGGCAGGTTACTGCGGATTATCTGAATATCGCGAGGACGAGGGTGCCCTTTACATCCCCCTTCTGAATGTGCACCCAAAGTATCAGGGCTTGAAGATCGGTAAACAACTCGTATTGAAAGCAGTAGAAAAAACTGTTGAGTTAAAATGGCCAAGACTTGATTTATTTACGTGGGCGGGTAATACCAAAGCCGTACCACTTTATAAAAAATGCGGTTTCTTCTGGGAAGAGCGAGATGACACTGTCCATCTGATGAATTTTATCCCGATGGTGCTCCAAATCGACTGGCTTAAGCCATTTTTTGAGAAGAATGATTGGTATACATCGAGTCAGCGCCTGATTGAAGTCAAACCAGATGGCCTGAAAGATAAAGACCACACCTATTATGAATACAGATGGGAAGCGGGTGATGAGTTCGTTCGGATACAATTTGAACGAACCGGGCGAGGCATTCGTTTAATCGAAACACAGGATCTTTTAGTAGAAATGAAGCTTCCTGACTTCAAGATACTCGAGAAAAAAGAACAATACGTAACCTATCATGTAGAAAATCGCAAAGAAAAACCAGTTGAAATCTCCCTAAGAGGGGTATCATCCTCTAATGTGAAGCATGAATTCCATGAGAGCGCTTTAGTGAAAAAGAATTGGATGGGAGAATTCCCTTTAATGGCCACTATGCCAACCAGTGAACCAAGTCCTTGGAAAAAGCACCCGACTGTTGGAGTAACGGTTGAAGTTGACGGACAATCAGTTCCTTTAACAATAGGACTGTTTCCTAAACAAGCCGGGAAGCTTCATCTAAGAGCGATAAAAAAGAATTGGAAACCCCATAGTAAAGGGTTGCTCTATCTTGACTTAGAAAACCAATTAGAAGATGAAACTACCTGGACAATCAAACTGCCTGTAAATAAGATTGTAGAGTGGCAAACCTCAAGTGTGATGGCAAAGATCGAAGGGAAAAAGAGAGTTTCGATACCAATTCCGATCCAGCTTTTGAAAAATGGCTTTTTGTCAGAAGAAATAAATGTAGAGGTTGAACAGAAAAACGGGGAAGTGACTTCTTTTGCCACTCGGCTGTCATTGGCTCTACCAGGATTTGGGGCGAAATTCGGGGGAGAAACAGACGAGCATTGGTCAGGGTTCAATGGCCCGCATTATGTTGAGATTGAAAAACGGAACCATATCGTTAAAATTGGGTCTATGAGTTCAACCCAAGATCCGATAACTTTCTTCACACCTAAATTTGGAAAACCATACAGTGAGGAGTTTTCAAAGAAAGAAGCATCTTCTGTGGAGTATATTGAGCTTCCTGAAGCATTAGTGATCAAAACGACATTACATTCCGATGCCTTTTCTTCTATGCTTTTGAATACGTATTTTACTATTTACGGTGACGGTTTAGTGGAAATCAAGCATGAAGTGGTAAATACTGCAGAAGAAGACAGGAAGCATCTTTCCCTCATTCAGCCTGTTTTTATAAACTTTGAAGGAATGGCTATCCCACAAAGGGATGGAGTCTTAATGGGGAACGAGCCACTGGTTCCTTTTATGGAGTATATTAATGATAAGGATATGGCTGAACATTGGATTTTCACACGTTCTTCGATTGGGGATACTATCGGACTTGCATGGCCAGAAGAAGCTCTTGGAAGAAAAGATGATTGGCGAATGGCTCTTGAATATGAAATCGACCTGATACAATCCCAGAAAAAAACGTGTTTAGGTCCCATCCAGGTCGGGATCAATTCAAGCAACCACTGGTCTAAGTGGCGGGAATTGGTGGCGGATCATGAAAGGGACTTGAAAGAGCTGCCCCAATATGCATTAGAGAAAAAGGATGGAGATTTTGTTTCTTCCGTTGGTGAAAGGGAAGATTATTCTTTCCGTTCCATGCTGACTCCTTATATTCATGGTACATTAACCGTTCAAACAGAAAACGAAACATTAGTGAAAGAAGTGGATAAAGCTGAGTCAGTAACCCGTTTGAATCTTGGACTTGAACATTCATCACCAGGGGTAAAATGGATAGCAGGGGAATTCAATTCTCAAAGTCATTTCGGAAAAATAGAAGCTCTGCAATTTGTTAAGGGTAAGAGGGAGGTAAAAGTCGAGGGGAACCAAGATGGCTGGTCTGTAGATAATGGCGTCATTTCGTTTAAAGCGTCATCTGATTATTTTCCTGGTATCTATTCCTTATCGATTGACGGCAAGGAAACGTTGGATCATCAATTCCCAAACCCTGGTCCACGGGCGTGGTGGAATCCTTGGGGTGGAGGTATCAGATACTCTTTCCAATCCGTTAGTTCCTATTCAATGTTGAAAGAGGATACTGTAATCGGATCTGTAACCAAGTTGGATCAACACGGCCATCAATGGGCAGGTATTTGTTTAACGACAGAATTTCAGGAGCATGAAAAGATGAAGGGGATTGTTCTTCGTCAGTATGCGTTAACACTCCCAGAGGTGCCTGTCCTGGCTGTATATGCAGAGATTCAGCAGGATTCTGGACGTACGTTTACTGAAGAGTTGCTGGATTTAGAGGCTTTCTTCATGCCGGGAGAAACATTAACATCCAGTTTCGTTAAACTCCCCACACAAGGTATTGTCCATAAGTACTATGCAGGCGTTGAGGAATTCGTATTGAGAGATACACCATTTATTACTGTTGGCTCAGATGATCAACCAGAATCTGTGACATTTGTTCACCCAAGCACCAGAAAACGGTCAGAAGCTTATTTGAACCAAGATGTGCTCCTCGTTGCGTCAACAAACAAGTGGTCTGCAGCAACGGGCGAAACCACCGTAATAGAACCGAGCATCCTATTCTACGGAGAAACACAGTCTCTACAAGCCATCAAACCGCTGCAACACATCAAATTCACTTAATAACAGTGCGAACCTACAATTTCGTAGGTTCGCTTTTTTAGGGATGAGGGACGGACCTTGAAAAGATAAATGACGCCTATGAATGTGGATTTTGGTCATTTAAAGGTCCGTCCCTAAATACTCTAACTACTAACTATTTATCTTGAGTAATACTCTTCTCACCATGATGATCTTTGTCCTCATCTTCCATCAATCCACTTACCGCCTGTTTAAATTCTTTCAATGAAGCACCGGCAGCTTTTCCGAGCTCTGGAAGTTTGCTTGGTCCAAAGAACAGGAGTGCAACGAATAAAATTATCGCAATTTCACCGAAGCCCAGGTTCATTTTCATTTCCTCACTTTTTATAGAAGTATTTTTTGAAAGGCAAGTTTACTTTTACTTCAAGTCGAATATTTCAACAATTTCTTTCCACTTAATCATCATATCCCAAGAGAAATTAGGGATGGATGAAATGATGCTATTTCCACTCATTTCTCCAAATACAAGTATCGTTCCAACAAAGCTAAGTAGGAAAAGAGAACAGAAGACATAACAAGCAATGGAATCCTTACGATATTCATAACTTCTCATGTGGATGCACCTCAATTTAATTTAATTTTCAAGGATCAGTGTTTATTATTAGGCACTACAAAGAAACTCTTAACTTCAAAGAGAAAAAAGGGTTTACGATCACATGTACTTTTATAATGGAAGGATTCAGAGGTAATTTGAATGGGACATGACTACTTCAAGAAAGCCCATTGAGTCTGGAAAAATATCAGTGCTTAATAGACATCCAGCTAAAGGGATTAATTTGAAGTGTAATGTTGAAAGAATGGAAGTTTTATTAGAAGTCATACCATCTTGTTTTTGAATGAGGGAAGGGACCACGTCGATAATCATGTCTGCATCGGTTAATAACACATGGTCAGAAATAGTGGCCACGTCATCAAAATTCAAGAAAATCGGGCTTTGATTCTGTTGTTGAACGGGAACTGTCCCAAACACCATGCTCAATACCATCAACAAAAGCAATCTCATCATAGTCACTTCACCTCCCAAGATAATATTAAAGCTAATTATAGCTTAATTTCCACTGGTGTCTATAAATAGTTAAGAGGGACGGACCTCCGACTGGCAAAAAACTTCGATAATTCGGACAGTAAAGAGGTATATAGGTCCGTCCCTAATAAAAAGAGCCGGATACTAATGTACCCGGCTAAAAGTTATGATAATAGGGATTAATATACTTTGTCTCCGTTGAAGATTGAGTTTTTCACTACTACATAATCCACTGTACGGATGGCTTCTAGCTTCGTACCGCCAGCATAGGAGATAGAGGATTGAAGGTCTTGTTCCATTTCGGTCAGAGTGTGTTCCAGTGACCCTTTATGTTCTACAAACATCTTTTTACCTTCGACATTTTTCTTTTCGCCTTTTTGGAACTCTGAAGCTGATCCAAAGTATTCTTTGAATAGCTTGCCGTCTTTTTCGATTGTATCTCCCGGGGACTCTTCATGGCCAGCAAATAATGACCCGATCATCACCATGGACGCACCGAAACGAATTGATTTTGCGATATCACCGTGAGTACGGATACCACCATCAGCAATGATTGGTTTTGTAGCGGCTTTTGCGCACCAGCGTAGAGCAGCCAGCTGCCAGCCACCTGTGCCAAAGCCGGTTTTGATTTTCGTGATACATACTTTCCCTGGTCCGATTCCCACTTTTGTAGCATCAGCTCCAGCATGCTCCAATTCTCTTACAGCTTCTGGAGTACCAACGTTCCCGGCAATCACAAAGCTCTCGGGTACGTGTTTTTTTATATGTTGAATCATGCTGATTACGGCATTGGAATGACCATGGGCAATATCGATTGTAATAAATTCCGGTGTCAGCTTCTCTTCTGCTAACTGCTCTACAAATGCATACTCTTCATCCTTGACACCTACAGAAATAGAAGAAATCAAACCACGGGACTTCATATCTTTAATAAATGAAATTCGTTTTTCAGGCTCGAAGCGATGCATGATATAAAAATAATTATTTTCAGCTAAGTATACAGCGATTTTTTCATCAATAATGGTTTGCATATTGGCAGGAACCACCGGCAATTTGAACGTATGTCCACCCAGTGTCACACTTGTATCACATTCAGAGCGGCTATTAACCACGCATTTTGCAGGAATTAATTGAATATCTTCGTAATCAAATACATTTTCCATTATTACACCCCTAAACACGAATATTAAAGTTTGGTTGTTTTATAAATGTTCGTCCATAAGGTAATTTACATCATTTTCTTATCAATGTCAAAGATTTTTATCATTTTAAGTGAAAAGGCTTTGGATTTTGCACGGGTATTGATTCAACAAGTACTTAAGCGTTTGCAAATAAGAGTTTATGAACCCACTGAAAGAGAGACTATGTTACAGTATAAGGAAGAAGGGCTTATGAAAAAATCCGTATATTAGGAGAGGTGGTTAAGCTATGTATTGGGTAATCGCTCTATTCGACGGAAAGACTGAGGAGTTGATACAAGAAATATGGAAGGAACTAACCGTTAAAAATATTTCTTACTATGAGGAAGAAATCAACGATGCACGGCCCCACATTACGATAGGGAGTTATAAAGAATTAGATAAAGAAACATACATAAAAGCATTAGATGAGTATTATGAGCATAAAAAACCGATCGATATCACCTTCAACACCGTGGGTTCATTTCTAAACTTCGGAACTCTATTTTTTTCCCCGACCATCACAAGAGAACTACTGAACTTTCATACGGATCATCATGAATTCTTTCATGAATTCAATGAAACCGCTAATCCACTCTACCTTCCTGACAAATGGATCCCACACTGTACTTTAGCCAATAAGCTTTCGCCGGAAAAGTTATCTCAGGGCTTTAAGCATTGTTTAGAAAGAGGAGACTCCATTGAAGCAAAGATCTGCGGTATTGCTTTAATTGAATTAGTCGACGATTCCAAGGATTGTATAGATGCTCCAATCGTCTACTCAAAATCACTATTGGAATAAACTGCAATCCAGGAGCCTAGAGTGAATCTTAAGAAATTAGTAAATATGCTTATGACTTGAATCAAAAAACAAGAAAATAAATAATATAAACGCAAAGGAGAGACCTCTCCATTGCGTTTATTATATGGCTATACGAATTGATTATTCTTTCGGAACTTCTCCATCAGGCCCTTGGCATAGAAGTTTGCTTTCCCCATATCTCCCTTTTCCATATAATAATCAAACAGTAATACGCCGTAATGCTCCATAGGGAGGACGTATCCCATTTCCTGAAAGTGGGGATAGGCTTTTTCTTCCAAATACTCATAATACCCTTTCTTGTCTTCATTAACATTCAATTTGTGTAAAGTAAAGAAGTGATAGAACGTATTGTTGTTACCTTTTCGGGCCAAAACTAAACCTTCTTCTATGTATTGCAGTAACTCATCTTTTGAGGTCCGTCCCTCTTTGGTAAGAGCATTAATGTATCCTTCAAGTGAGCCAAGGTAGTTGGGGTCTTGGGGTTTACGGGTGTTGACGGATTTTTTGTAGTATTCGCCGGCTGACTTGAAATCGCCTTTTCTGAGCTGGTGATAGGCGTAGTTATGATGAAGAAGGGCCCTCTGGTGTTCGAGTTCGTAGTCTTCAGCCATGTCGATTAATCGTTGGTATTCTTTGTTTTCCACATTGGAATCATCTGATTGTTCAAGCTGAAGCAGCATCAGCATCTCTGACTCGATCATCCGGGAGAAACTACGCTTCTCAACAAAGAATTGCAATGCTTTATTTGCATAAAAGTACGCTAGTACATTTGAATGAATGGAATGATAGGCAACCGCCAAATCGTAAAAGCATTCCCGGTTAGAATAGTCCTCCAAGCGAATTTCCTTAAGCATTGAAATGGCTTTGAAAAAATCGTGTTTTACCCTCATTTGATAAATGCCTTTAATATGCAGCAGCATATTATGCTCATATGGACTAAGTCCTGACCACGTCTCCATTTCTTCAATAAGTCGCTTCGAAAGCTGATCTTCCCCAGAAAATAAATGATAACGAGTAAGAATCAAGGTATACGTCCGATAGAAATCCTGGATTTGCAATAAATGAATCCCATCGAGTCGAGCTTTTATGGAATCTGCTTTGGTCTGCAGCTTCTTAATGATCGATTCGTGCCATTCTTTCAAAAGGGAATCGATACTCTTATAATTCTCTAATTCCTTCTCCATATCAATACCTAATCGTTCACTTAATAATTGGATTGTTTCCTTTGAGACCTCAGTAAGTCCTCGTTCTATTTTACTGATATGGGTAGTAGAGCAAATCCCTTCTCCCAAATCCTTCTGTTTTACCTGTTGGTGTTCGCGATAGAACTTGATAATTTTACCTTCAAGCATGATCTCATCCCCTTTTGCTATCGTTCCAATTCCCCCAATATTATCATAACCCCAATTATTAATTATGTATTTACCACTTTTTCTTTAAAATAACCCCAATAAACAGGTCTTAATAACTGTTAATTGTGACTACGTTTGGTTATAAAGACTCAATAAAAACCCCAATAGCTTCTAAACTGAAAGAATACTAAAATGAAATTGTAATACTATTTCGAATACTACTAAAATCAGCTGAGAAAAGAAAGAGGTAGGAATAATGAATACAAACTCAATTGCTAAACGCTCTGCAGTGATTGCCCTTTCCACAGGATTACTTTTATCCCCGGTCAACACCCTCTCCACACCAATCGTAAACGCAACGGACTGGAAAGCAGAAGACATGTTATCTTCCTTAACAGAAGAACAAAGGCGCGCTTTGAAACAATTGGAATTAAATAATCTAGAGGGTCTTCAAGGATTCAATGAAACCGAACTGACTTCTGAAGAAGAGATTTCAGTCATCGTTGAATTCCGTTCAAAACCTGCCGATGTAGCTGTATTAGAAGCTGCAATTAAAGGAAAGACCTTAAAGAAAGAAGATGCTAAAGCAAAAGTAGATCAAGAGCACAAAGTGTTTAAAGAAGACGTAAATAAATACTTATCAACTACAAATAAAAGAGAAAAAAAACCATTGCCAAAAATCACACAAACCTATAAAACGGCTTATAATGGAGTAGCTATAAAACTACCAGCCGATCAGGTAGAACAGCTCCTTCACTCAACATCCGTCAAAGCCGTATATAAAAACCAAACGTTTACAGTAGATCCTGTTAAGGAAGTCCTGCCGGCAGATGTTGATCGAAACATCACCACATCTGTGGAAAGCATCAACTATTTATATGTAGACAAACTGCACAAAGAAGGAATCACAGGTGAGGGGATAAAAGTTGGTGTTCTCGATACAGGAGTTGACTATAATCACCCTGATTTGAAGGACGTATATAAAGATGGATATGACTTTGTCGATAATGATAGCGATCCAATGGAAGCAACCTATGTAGATTGGAAAAATTCCAATCAACCTGAAATTAGTCAAGTAGGTACTCCTTATTACACTTCACACGGTACACATGTATCAGGAACCATTGTAGGGCAAAATAAGAACGATAGTGAAGTATCTGTAGAAGGAGTTGCTCCAGATGCTGATTTATACGCTTATCGTGTACTAGGTCCATATGGTAGTGGGTCGTCAGAAGGAGTCATCGCTGGAATTGATAAGTCAGTAGAAGATGGCATGGATGTAATTAATCTATCTCTCGGAGCAGGCGTAAACGATCCATATTACCCGACCAGTACGGCGTTAAATTATGCAGTTCTAAATGGTGTAACCGCTGTAGTATCAGCAGGGAATTCAGGATCCAATGATTTCACGCTTGGATCACCTGGTACAGCAGCACTGGCATTGACCGTTGGGGCAAGTGATGTACCGGTTTCTCAAACCACTTTTACAGGAGAACTATCAAATGGTTGGTCCACGGAAATCATCAGCATGGCAAGAGGATTTGCTCACCAATTTGCTAGTTTAGAAGATAAGTCCCTTGAAATAGTCGATGTAGGATTGGGTAATATGAAAGACTATCAAAATAAAGATGTCGAAGGAAAGATAGCTTTTGTTCAACGGGGAGATTTTGCATTAATTGACAAAGTGAAGTTTGCCAAAGAAAATGGGGCAGAAGCGGTCATCATGTACAACAATGTGGAAGGTCACGTTGGTTATAATCTAGGTGAATCTACTCACTATATTCCAGCTTTCTCCATGACCAAGAAATCCGGGGAAGAGCTGAAGGAAGCAATCGCGAATGGAGCAAACACTTTCACATTCAGCAACTTTGAAGAATCCTTCTCAGAAGGGGACAAGTTAGCTGATTTCAGCTCAAGAGGTCCTGTGAATAGAAACTATGATATGAAACCGGAGATCGTAGCACCCGGAGTAAGTGTTCTCTCCACCTTCCCTTCCTATATGGTGAATCCAGAGAATCCTGAAGACTATAGATATGCTTATGCAAGATTGAATGGAACTTCAATGGCGTCGCCTTTTGCCGCTGGTGTGGCTGCGTTACTTCTGGGAGAGAACCCTGACCTTGAACCGTCAGATGTTAAAACGATCCTTATGAATTCCGCTGATCCATTAAACGAAGATTACAGTGTGTTTGAAGTAGGAGCAGGTAAAATAGATCCTTATCAAGCACTTCACAGTCAAACGAAGATTCAAGTAAATGATGAAACATTGCTTCCAAATGGAGAAAACCTGATCACAATCAAGGAACAAACCGGCGGCTTAAGCTTTGATAACCAGATCGTATCAGAGGGTTCTCACGTTCGCGTAAAGAAGACACTCGAATTTATAAACAGCAGTAGCCATAAAAAAACATACAACGTAGAGATTATAGAAAATGTTCAAGAAGGGACCAATAGTCTGAAGGAAAACGGAGTACAGGTGAATGTTGACAAATCAATTAAGGTCAATGCCGGGAAATCATTGAAATCAAATGTGTTCCTTACTATGCCGAAGACAGCAAAAAAAGGCATTTATGAAGGATACCTGATCATTACCAACAGCAAAGATTCTAGTGAAAGCTACAGGGTTCCTTTCAGCGTGAAGAAATCAGAGGAAGGATTCAACTCTCTGGATCTACTCACACCAGCAATCACGCCAGCACATTACAATCATGGTTTCGATGGATACAGAACGACGACGGCCATGGTGTTATTCAATTTAAGCTCGCCAGTCGACACAATGGATGTCATCCTTCAAGATGGGAAATCTGGAGAGGACCTGGGCTTAGTGGGATCACTTGATATGAACGGAGCTGAAGAAAACCGTGATTACTTCTTACAATCCTTTACCGGTGAATACTACAAGTTCACGGGTAATAAGAAGGATCCTGTAGCATCTGAAACGAGTATTGCCCAACCAGGTTATTACAAACTGAAATTCATTACAACCTTACCTAGCGGAAAACAGAAAACCATTTTGCATGATTTGTTCATTGATATTGAAGCTCCCGAAGTAAAAAGTACACTCGACAGTGAGTCTCCTTTCATTGAATACAAACCTGGACAAAAGACAGTGCCATTCGAAATGGAAGTGAAGGATTCGAACGTCGAAGCCATGCAAGATGCAGGGGTAAATATTAATCAATCGTCCAACTTTGCGGTCTATACCTACGGATTCCCTTTACCAAACGGGCCTTTCTATATGGATGAGAATGGAAAATGGGTGGAAGAAGTAGAGATGAATGAATACGCCAAATCTCTTTCATTCAATCTTATTGGTTATGATAAAGCAGGAAACCAGGCGAAATGGAAGGAATACTTCTTCGTGAAAGAAGGGACCCCTGTTTCGTATGCCAAACACGATGTAGAAATTGCAAGATCAGGGGATATCTTAAACGCTTCACTCGTATTGGATAATCTTGACGGAGTGAAAGAAGCAACCTGGTCATTTGATAATCCAGGAATACAACATGTATACCTTGTTGAAGCTGCATTGACAGATGAAGTTAGTGATTATGCATCCATTGAAGTCGAAGGAAATCAAGTAAGAGTGAAATTCGACGAAAATAAAGCATTTGACCGTACAGAAGTGGTAGATGTAAAAGTGAAAGTACAAGACGAACTATTCTATCCGATTGGATACATCAAACCTACAGCTAAGATCATCAATGCAAACGATGAAGAGCAGACCTTGCTCAGTGCCGGAAATCGCTACAATTTAAAACCTACATTTAACCGCGTTCAAGGAAACTTGGCACCAGAAGGGTATCTTGCTGAGGATGGAGGTTTTACTGAAAATAGAGATTGGGAGAAAGTAGGGGCATCAATTAAGGTGACAAATCCTTCTGGATATGATCTTGATGCTTCCAACTTGCTTAATGGGACTTCTCGTTTTGAAATTGAGCCACTGCCGTTAAGTAAAGATGACTATACATTTGAAGTAAGTGTTCCTGGACATTTTATGAAAAAACATGAAGAAACATTTGGCTTCGAATACAAAGGGACCTTATACGGAGAATCAGAAACTATCCGCATAAGCTTAGTAGGAGGAGATGTAAACCAGGACCATGTAATCGATATCCATGATGCCATTGCGATTCAGGAGGCATGGGGGACCGATAACCGTGCGGCTGATATAAATTTCGACACAGTAGTGAATGAAAAGGACTTGAGATTTGTTGAGAAGAATTATTTACAGCAAAATGAAGACGCAAAAAATCCACCAGCACCTGCCGATTCCTTGAATGGCAAGACATTAGAATCCATAAAAAAAGAATTAGGGCTATAATCCATTTACCTCATTGTAAGTTGGTAGGGGGTGGACGAATTGAAGAAGTTATCATATGCACTGCCTGAAGTAATCACCTGATAAATGCTAAAAGGAATGACCTCTTTCTGAAGAGATCATTCCTTTTTTCTCTCAAATGATTCTCCGGTCATCACATTCATAAATCGTTCGAAAAACATTTCATAGTCGAACGAAAAGGCAATCCGATGCTTTTTTGCTGTTTCTTCAAACTGAATATACGGTCTGATATCCGCAATGCTTTGGCCACGGTGGATACCGGAGCTGGAAGTCACTACATGAACGGGTAGATTTCGAAACGTGAACATGTCATCATTGACTGCTGACATAAGGGTTATCGCATCATGTACCGGACTTCCTTTAATCAATGGATTTCGCTTCTTATAAAATTCATAGTAATAGTCCAATAGGGGCTTAACAAGCTTCGATCGACCTTTATACTCAATGTAATCAACCATTTCAGGGGTTACGATTGCATGGTCAGTCACATTTAGAGGGATGATGGTGAGATTATTGGCATATGTCAAGACAATCTTCACTGCAATCGGATCAGAATGAAAGTTTGCTTCAGATACCGCCGTTACATTTCCAGGTACCCAGAACGCTCCACCCATAATAAAAATCTTCTTTACTTTATTCAAAAGTGTTTGATATAAGATAAACATATTTGCAAGGGAGGTCAGCCTCCCTATATTTACAATGATCAGTTCATCCCCATATTTCTCAATCAATCTAATAATCTCAAAGAAATTTTCAATATTTCCTTCATACAGACCAGGTTTAATTGGTCCAAGTCCATACTCTCCGTGTATTTCAGGATAGAATTTAGGCTGCTCAGCTGTCATCGGGACCTCTGCCCCACCAATAATCGGAATCCTGTCTTTAGGATTCAACAGATTCATGAGGTAGTGGACACTTGCAACAGCACGGGATCTTGGGACATTTCCATAATCAGCAACCACCCCCACCAGTTCAATCTCTTCACTCAGATAAGAGTAGATCAGGGCAATGGTATCATCGATTCCTATATCCGCAAATAACAACACCTTCTGCATGATTCACTCACCACCTCGTCAATATTTATTACTAGTATATGGAAAACAGTGTTCTGATTATGTGTGAGGGTACTCCTTCCAAAGAACCAAAAACTTTTAATACAGGTTGAACTTTACGTTGACGTCAATGGTAAACTTGAAGTATCGAAATTTTCTAATAAAGAGATGATTACTATGACATACACGATTACTCAGCTGGCAAAAGATTTTAACGTAACGACACGCACGATAAGGTATTATGAGGAGCTAAATCTTCTGCAACCGGCAAGGAGCGAGTCAGGAAGGAGAATCTATTCAAAGAGAGATGTCGCGAAAATGAAATTGATTTTTCGGGGAAAACGGTTCGGCTTCTCCTTGGAAGAAATCAAAGAAATGGTCCTATTATTTGATCAGGACCGAACTGGAAGGAAACAATTAGAGCGCACGATTGAATATGGAACCAAACGAATCGAAGAGGTGACCAGCTTTATTGAAGAGCTCGAAGCCATGAGAACCGAAATGGAAGAACTAAGGGATGCGTTTATCAAAAAATTAAATGGGTCAGGGGAGACATCTGAATGAGTCTTGGAGATAACACGAAGGAATTTGTGGTAAATCATGAGAAGGATTGAAAATTTTTATAGGGAGGATCCTCATTTCAAGGAACTTATGAAGCAACACCTTGACAAAGACTTTTTTGTCTGGGCTGATCAAGAGCTGGATGTGATGGGCGAATTATGTGCGGGGGAAATTGATGATCGAGCCGTACATACCGACCGTGAAGGGCAGCCAAGACTAATCAAATACAACCGATTAGGAGAAGAAATCTCTGAAATCTGGGTGAACGAAGGATATAAGAAAACGGTGCAACAAACCTATAACAAGGGAATAGTAGGTTATATCCATAAGGACATTCCCGAACTCGGCCATAAAGGGAATTATGTATATTCCTATGCCCAAGGCTATCTATTATCACAAACAGAGGCTGGTTTCTATTGTCCTGTTACCCTTTCCATGGCTACTGCCCTGCTACTTCAAAAATACGCATCCGATCAGGTGAAAACGAGATTCCTGCCTCATGTCATTTCAACAGGAGAAGTGGAGTTATACGAGGGGGCTACATTTTTAACTGAACGTCAAGGTGGTTCCGATGTTGGTGCCAATGATACAAAAGCCGTCAAAAATGGTGATAATTATAAGCTTTTTGGTGAAAAATATTTTGCATCCAACTCCGGAATGTGCGGAGTGACCATGGTGCTCGCCCGTATCGATGGTTCTTTTGATGGGACGAAAGGACTCAGCCTGTTTGCAGTGCCCTGGAGGAAAGATGATGGTTCACTGAATGGCATTCACATTAGAAGATTGAAAGATAAACTCGGTGTCCGGGCGGTCCCTTCTGCAGAAGTAGAATTCGACGGAGCTGAAGCCCATCTTGTAGGAGAACCGAATCGAGGTATATACTATATGATGGAGGCATTGAATCTTTCCCGTGTCTGCAATGCCATCGCCTCGATCGGAATCATGAGAAGAGCCTATCTAGAAGCAAGAAATTATGCATTTTATCGTGAAGCATTCGGGCAGAAATTGACCCAATATCCGATGATCAAAGAAACATTAACTCGTCTTGCAGCCAAGCAAGAGGTAGAAACAAGTGCAGTGTTTCATCTCGTTCATTTATTTGATCGTGTCGTTTCGGATGAAACCCCGACGACAGAAGATGAAAACGTCCTAAACAGATTACTTATTGCGATTCTGAAAAAGGAATCAGCGGAACAAGCGATTCATTTCTCCCACGAAGCCATTGAAATGCACGGAGGGAATGGCTACATCGAGGATTTCGTTCTTCCACGCTTACTTCGGGACGCACAGGTATTGACGGTGTGGGAAGGAACAGCGAATATTTTAGGACTTGAAGTACTAAGATTAATCAATAAGCACCGGGCTCATGAGTACTTTTTGGTTAAAATAAAAGAAGAGTTATCCAATTTGCCTGAAGAGCTTCTATTGTTTAGCTCCCCAGTTACAGAGGGTATCGCAAAACTAGAACGATTATTGGAAAAAATAGCAGGGGCGGACGTCGACACGCAAACGTATCATTCAAAACGAATCGCTGAATTAATGGTCGATATATTCGAAAGTGTCATCGCACTTAAGGATGCCCATACAATGGGTGGAGAGAGGAAGCGAATGATCGCTGAAGTATTTATCGATCATACATGGAAACAAAACGAATGGATTGATGAAGAAATGAAATCAGTTCAGTATTTTGATGACATTGTAGGTGTGGATGTAAAAGTGTGAAAAGAATAAGCCCCTAAGCTCGATTGGAGTTTAGGGGCTTATATTATTTTTCGCAACAACAAGGACAATCACATTCTTTTTTCGTTTTACACTTACAGCGTTCACATGAACATTCTTTTTTCACCAAGAAAAGCACCCCCAAATATGACTTTTGTTAATAATCATCGTAACCAAAAGTTTAATTTTAATACATACAGGTTGGTGTTTAAGATCCTAATTCGAGGATGTGGCATGCTAATTCAGACGAATTATGGGGGGAATTAAGAATAAAATAATGATTTTTTGTGTAAATTATGTCATCTCTTCACATAAATCCAAGCATAGATTGCTTAAATCGAAAGTAATGTGTTGATTTGTCTATATTTGTCATTGGATTGACTGGAAAATAAGATGGATATCGGCGATATTTACATTTTATCGGCGATATTTTGATTTTAACGGCGAAATTGATACATTTATCGGCGAAATTTCTATTTTAACGGCGAAACGGTCTCCATGTCATAATTGGACTGTTCATACTTTTTTTAGAACATCTGTTAATCACGATTTCTTTTTAAATATGAATATATTTGTGATTTCAGATATGGATTGAATAACGCGGAAAAGGAAACATCACTAAAGAGAATGCAATAATATTATTATGGTAACTAACTTCCCCGACAACATTTGAGTTCTTTACAAATAATACAAAATAATATCCATTTGTTTACATATAAAACGAAATAAGGTAATATATGTAATTGCAGGTTCTCAAAAAAGGGGAGGAAATGATGATGAAAAAATTATTGGTACCATTTTTCTTGTTATCTATGAGTTTATTTATTGCCGCATGCAACAGTGAAGGCAGTACCGAAGAAAAAGAAACCGAAACGAACACTGAAGCTACAGAGGAAGAAGCAAAATCAGATGAGATGGAAATGAAAAGCGCTCTATTAGACTATCAAATGGAGATTATCAACACGGTAAATGCGAATGATTCGGCCATTTATGCATTTGAAGCAGCTAAAGCAAAGGAAGAAGATAAACCATCCGATGAAGAAATTGCAAAACTGAAAACGGATGCAGAAGCAGCTGCTACAACTGTAGCAGAAGACGTTCATGCTCTTGAAGTTCCTGCCGCACTTGATTCTAAAAAAGAAGAAATCCAAGGAGCGTTAGATGATCTTGCAAAATCGTATGAAACCAGAGCTGCTAACCTTTCAGATGAAGCGAACGCAGAATACACAGAATCTGATGAACAATTCGCTGCATTCGAAGAAAAAATGGCAGCCGTTTATGAAGAAGCTGGCCTTACAAAGCCTAGTTTCTCAGCGGATATTGTAGATTAACAACGAAAGATTCATAGGCAGCAACAATTCCAAGATCAATAGGACAGCACTCGCTGTCCTATTTTTTATGAAGTCATAAAAGTTTACTTAACAAAACATTTTTAACCTCTTCATAATAAGATAGCTGAACTAAAGAAGGTTGCTATAGACCCACATGAAAGCGAATTGATATGATAAACACAATTAAAGTGTGGAGGATTAAACCAGTGGATCAAGAAAAGTATAATCAGTTAAAATTAGGTGAACGCGGAGCTATCATCAGTATCCTTGCATACATCGTTTTATCAATACTAAAATTTATCATTGGCACCACAGCCAATTCAGAAGCTTTACAGGCAGACGGCTTGAATAATGCGACAGACATTGTGGCTTCTGTTGCTGTACTTATTGGACTAAAATATTCCAGAAAGCCTGCAGACCAGGATCATCCCTATGGTCACTGGAAAGCAGAAAGTGTTGCCTCTCTAATTGCCTCATTCATTATGATGATTGTAGGGCTTCAAGTACTATATAACGCCTTACAGTCTGTATTTGACGGAAAAAGCCAATCACCAGATCTTCTTTCAGCATGGACAGGGGTGGGGGCAGCTATCGTCATGTACCTGGTATATCGCTATAACAAAAGATTGGCTGAAAAAATAAACAGTCAATCCCTTATGGCTGCTGCAAAGGATAATCTTTCAGATGCATGGGTAAGTATCGGAACAGTAGTCGGAATTGTTGGAGCCCAATTTTATCTTCCTTGGTTAGACCCTCTGACGGCCGTTTTTGTAGGTCTCTTAATATGTAAAACAGCATGGGATATTTTCCGGGAAGCTTCACACTATTTAACAGACGGGTTTGATGAACAATTGATTCAGGCATACGAAGAGACCATTGAAGCCATCCCTGGTGTCAAAGGGGTTAAGGATATACGTGGGAGAAACTACGGGAACAACACTGTCGTAGATGTGGTTATTTTAGTAAGGTCAACACTTGATATTAAGCAGGCACATGATATTTCAAGCGTTGTAGAGAAAGAATTGATGAAGAAGCATGAAGTGTACGATGTGCATGTACATGTGGAGCCGAATTAATGATTAGGAGGTTTCACAGATTCTTTTCTAAAGGCTGCATTTATAAACTACTTGAAACAGGACCCGACTTGGGTCTTTTTTTGAGCACGTAAAAGCAAAGATAAGATTCATCCCGATGAAAATCAGCATAATAAACCACATCCAGTTAAGTCTGTCCGGCATAAAATACATTTTCCAATTCGGACAAGATTCAAAAAAATTGAAATTTAAGTAAAATATCTATTGCATAAAATAACCAGTTGATGTTAAAGTTTATTCACACGGTAAAAATAATTTTACCGTGTGAATAAACATGACAGGTGATACAAATGAAATCAATGTTCATCATTAAAGAATATGATCAACTCAAAGCACTCAGCGATCCATTTCGAGTCCAACTGATGATTCGATTAGTGGAAAAACCCTATACCGGTCAACAGTTATCTGAAATATTTGATCTCTCAAGAGCCCGCATTCATTATCATTTAAAAGAATTAGAGAAGCTCGGTTTGATTGAAATTGTCAAAACTGAAGAAAAGAACGGTATCGTCCAAAAGTTTTATCAATCTGTCGCCAGTGGTTTTTATCCCGATTCAAGCATGCTTCCGCATAAAGAAGAAATTACCGAGACGAAGAGGCATTTGATGTATGGAATGCTTGACAGAACAATGGCTAGGGTATTATCAGCACCACCGGAAGCCTTTGAGCAGGCTGGTCCCGAAGATCCGTCTGAATGGAATATTCTTGCTACTTCATTAGAACTAAAAGTGACAGAAGAACAATTTAAGTCGTTTATTGATGGATATTTCAAGCTAATAAAAGAATATCAAGACATAGCAAAAGTTAATAAATCCAATCCAGACGCCAACTATTACTATCTTACATCTTATGGTTTCCAAGTTGATGAATCTGAATATGAAAATAGAGTAATGAAAGAAGAAAAAGACCGTTAATGGTTTTTTTTAGACTAACGGTAAAATTTATTTTACTGATCAGGAATATTTTTTTGCGTAAACGGTTAAAAAAAATTTACAGTCTGAAGGAGAGAATTCGTATGAAAGAATTATTAATGAAAAACCGTAATTTTGCCTCATTGTTCTTTGGAAGATTGGTTACGAATATGGGGGATAGCATCTATTATGTGGCTGCCATGTGGCTCGTTTATGAGCTGGGAGGAAGTGTCTTTTATACAGGCTTAGCCGGATTCCTTACCTTATTGCCCGGAACCTTACAATTTCTCGTGGGTCCCCTGGTTGATAAATGGCCGATTCAGAAAATGCTGGTCAGAACCCAAATCATTCAAGCAATCCTGGTTATGTTAATACCATTGGCACATTTTATGGAGTTCTTAACTGTCTCGTTCATACTCATCATCATGCCAATCATTTCTGCTCTAAACCAATTCACCTACCCTGGTCAGGCAGCCATCCTTCCGAGAATCGTCAGAAAAGATCAACTTGTAAAAAGTAATTCCCTGTTCTCCTTTGCTTTTCAAGGAGTGGATCTTGCCTTCAATGCCCTTGCCGGAATCCTCATCACATTAGTTGGCGCCATCACCCTCTATATGATCGACGTTGTCACATTTATTGCAGCAGCCATTTTGTTCAGTCTTCTTAATATGAAATCCGAAACGAAATTAAAAGAAAAACAATCTATTGGATCAGCCTTTGAAGAATACAAAAATGATCTATTTGAAGGTTTTTCCATCGTATTCAAATCCCACCTAGCCAAATTTTTATTGGGGTCCATCGTGGCAAACTTTGCCATCGGCTCCATCTATGCCATTTTGCCGGCATTTGCCGATGACAGAGGTGGTTCAGAATTATATGGTCTATATTTAGCTGCAATCTCGGGAGGTGCATTGATCGGAGCCATCGGAGCATCCTGGTTTGAGCGCTATCCGCTGGGCAAGCTTACGATTGTCTTGTTCTTCCTGGGTGGAACTACTTGGATGATTTCAGGCTTCATTACTATGAATGGCTTAAGCATTTTATTATTCGGCTTATCTTGGATTCCAATCGGGGCCACCAATGTCATCATGGGTGCCGCTCTTCAATCAATCGTTCCACAGCATTTGCTCGGCAGAATTTTCTCTGTGACAGCCTCCCTGGGAGCTATGGCTATGCCGTTCGGATCCCTTATCGGCGGCTATCTTGCTGAAATATTCGGAAGTACGTCTGTATATATCGGGAGTGCAGGTGGGATTCTATTTATTTCCCTCGTATGGATCTTAAACAAAACCTTACGTTCCCTTCCACACACCTCAGAGCTTAATCCAGAGGAAATAGGTTTGGCAGATGAAAGTGTAACAGCTTCATCTTAATAATATCAACATCCCCTTCCCATAGGAACTCCCATGGGGAGGCATGTTACTTTATGGTGAAAATATTTAACTATCAGGTGAAAGCAATGGTTGATAATGGTAAACTAGAAGAATAGAATATTCAATACTCATTCCAAGTTCAAAAATTTCTTATCAAACTAATCTACCGCATTGGGACCGTCCATAGACTGTAGTGAGGGAAATCAGGAAACGCTGGAAATAGTTTATTAAGAGGAGGCACTCATTCAATGATTCTATTACAACCAATGAAAGACCATGAATATACTTTTTGGCTTCAAGATTCTATTAAAGAATACGCGGCAGAAAAGACGAAAGCCGGTAACTTCCAAAAGGAAACTTCATTAGAGCAGGCGGAAAACGAATTCAATCAACTACTGCCCGATGGACTGGAGTCAAAGGGTCATTATATATTTACTTTAATTGATGGTGAAGACCAGGAAGGCGTAGGCACATTATGGATTAATGTAAATGAGGACGGTAAAGAAGCATTCATTTATGATATCAAGATTCATGAAAGCAAAAGAGGGCGGGGCTATGGAAAGGAAGCATTGAAGTCCCTGGACTCATTTGCGAGGGAAAAAGATATATCAAAAATCGCGCTGCATGTTTTTGGTCATAATAAAGTGGCTCTTTCCTTGTACCAGAATACAGGGTTCGAAGTGACCAATGTCTTGATGTCAAAGACTCTTTAAGTTCGAACAAAGGACACCCAGGTGTCTTTTTCTATGTAAAGGAGCCAATGCAACTTGACTGCATCAAGTGAAACATACAGGTATAATGACAGTTATTTTTCAATAGGAAATGCCGGAATACTAATCATAGGAATGGTTGTACTAATGCTGATCATCGTATTCATTTCCTTATTCTTAATGAAAAGAAAGTAGGAGCGTCATGAGAAACGTGGGATATGCGCATATAGACGATTTGGCTTCTCTTATACAAATTGATAGTCAAGTGATCGGAAACGAAAGCAGACATAAGCAAATCCAGGAGGCAATACTGGAAAAGAGATGTTTAGTTGTTAAAGAGGGGGAGGCTGCTGCCGGGTTTCTTCTATTTAACACCCACTTTTTCGATAACACTTTCGTATCTCTCATCATTGTTTCACCGGATGAAAGAAGGAAGGGTAATGCCTCCTTACTATTGAAACATGTTGAAGAAATTTCGAATACAAATAAAATTTTCTCGTCTACTAACCGATCAAACAGACAAATGCAAAAAACATTTCAAGTAAACGGTTATTCACAAAGTGGAATGATTGAAAACCTGGACCCTGGGGACCCGGAGATTGTTTATTATAAACAAAAGAAATAGGAGGCAATCGAGTGCTTATCATTTTGGTCATATTTCTATTAATCTTTTCATATGATTTCACGAAATTCAGAAGGCAAAATCAAACCATGATTGAGCAGAATGAAAGAATGATTGAACTTCTCGAGGAAATGAAAGATAAATAATACATACTGGAAGGAGGCTCAACATAAGGAGCCTTCTTCACTGTTCAATTGTGATATAATCTTCATCCAAACTTTCCACACCCTGATCGAATGTCAGTTTTGTCTTGAAGAGGTAGCGGATCCCGTTTTCCTCAGAGTAGGGGAGAGTTTCTGGAATTCGATACGTAAAGGAGAGTTTGTTACACTCCTCAGCTTGAATAATATCTGATTTTAAAACAGTCGTAGAATCAATGATTTTTTCTTCTTTTCCGTTTTTATCAAGCATGACCAAATCGCATTCGACCCGCCTCAGCTTTTGTTCGATGATTCCTCCTTCCAGAAAGAAGTATCCATGCAGGAGTTCTCCTTGCTTAAAAGAGGTTTTCGGTAAAACAAGATCGATTTTTGCAGAGCCTATACCCAGTAACGACATATATTTACGTAGTATCATTATGAATTCTCCTTTTCTATTGAGGTATGTTTTTGATCTATTTTTTCTTCGATTTTGTTCATCTCATTTTTATCATTCAGAATTTCCGTTTTATTTTGTTCGATTAATAGAGATAGGTTATTTTTCAATTTTTTCATTGTCCATTACTTCCTTTCAAATTGAAGTGATAAATAAAAAGACCTTTACCGAAATGGTAAAGGTCTCTTTTAGACATATATATACCTTCACCAACTGGTAAAGGTCTCGCTAACAACATGGTTGTCAATAAAGCCGAGAGTCATATACTCTGTAATGACGACTTTATTGTTACAGCTACTCCCCTTTAGGAGAATATTAAATTATGAGACTATCATAATCGATTGGTGGAGGGTTGTCAATGAATTTGGTTGCCGGGCAAGATTTAATGTCCCGATACCTAGTCAATGCTTTTACTCAACTCATCGTACCACTCCTTGGTTTCCCCAGGATTTCCACCATTCAAAAAGAGATGTTGATCATTCACCCGGATATATACATAAGGAGCTTCCTTGTGTAAAAACAACAAACTTTTTCCGTAACCTTTCACTTTGAATTCTCCTTTAGCCATCGTGGAAAGACCGAATCCGTTGATTTTCCAGGTGACTTCAGGCATATCTTCCATTAACTCAACCTTGTCAACATTTTCAAACTTCCACACTTCTCCATACAAACCGGTGACCTCAAATGACTCATCCTTAACGATCAATTCGTATTTTTCATATCCGAGATAAGTGAGAACACTCACAAACCCTACAATAACCACAAACAAAGTAGAACTAATCCAGTAACTTCTTTTCCTTTTGCTTGAGACCTCATATTTGGATAGGTATATAAAACCACCCATTAAAAAGACAAGCATAAAGCCAAATTGAAGTTCTGTAACAAATGAAAAAGAGGTGAAAGCAAGGGGTAGAAGGATAAGCATTCCGACAGCTGTATAAATCAATAAAGACCCGGTCTTTTGGGGATAACCATTTTTAATCAACTCTGCTTGTTCTGTCTTACTTCGCGTCACAAACCCCGAAATCAGCCCATAATTTTTTTTAACACGGATCGCCCATCCTAATAATGAAAAGAGGACTATAACAATAAGTTGAATCCCAATGAGGATTGCCATGCACGTTCATCCTCTCTTTATGTAGATAGTATATATACGATTTTTATAGTGGAATGGTTTCAATTATTTGGTATTTTCCAACCGATAAAATAAAATAACATCCGTTGAAAATCCTTTTCCATTAACCTTCTCTCAACAAGATAAATTCCTAACTTAACGCAGTATTGAGGAATCGAGCTGGAAAATAAAGAAATATGTGGGTAGAATAAAATATGAGGATCAGAAAGGGGCAGTCGAATGTATGAATTAAAAACTAAGCAAAATGATAGCAGTGTGATTGAATTTATTGAAGCCGTAGAAAACCCTAAGAAGCGTGAGGATGCCTATAAACTGCTGGATATTTTCACAGAGACGACGGGGTTTGAAGCGAAAATGTGGGGACCAAGCATTATCGGATTCGGTTCTTATCATTATAAATATAAAACCGGGCATGAAGGGGATGCTCCGTTAGTTGGATTTTCACCAAGAAAAGCGAAAATAAGTCTTTATTTCGCCCCTGGGGATCAAGAGCGGGAAAAAATATTGAATTCATTTGGTAAACATACAACAGGTAAAGCTTGCGTGTACATAAACAAAGTAGCAGACATCGATCAAGGTGTTTTGAAACAATTGATTAACCAATCAGTGAGCTTTCTACAAAGGACGTACCCAAATCCATATACAGGATAATTAGGAGGAATTAGTCTATATACCATGACTAATTCCTTATTTTTTTTTACGTTGAAGCTTTATAGTTGATATTAAAGAAAATATCCTATAATATTAATCTCGAATTAAAACTATTTCAGTTCGAGGTAATCAAGTTGGTTTTATTGAACTGGATGAAGAAATTCACAATCAGAAAGGGACGATTCAACATGACAAAGGTTTTATACATTACAGCACATCCGCATGATGATACACAATCCTATAGCATGGCAGTAGGAAAAGCATTTATTGACACTTATAAAGAAGCAAATCCAACGCATGAAATTGTGAACGTGGATTTATACAAAGAAAACATTCCACAAATTGACGCTGACGTATTCAGCGGTTGGGGAAAATTACAATCCGGGCAAGGATTTGAAGAGCTTTCACAAGAAGAGCAAGCAAAAGTAGGCAGACTTGGTGAATTATCAGATCAATTTGTTGAAGCTGATAAATATATCTTTGTCACTCCATTCTGGAACTTCTCCTTCCCTCCAGTAATGAAGGCATATATTGACTCTGTATCTGTTGCAGGGAAAGCATTCAAATATACAGAACAGGGACCTGTTGGACTTCTGACCGATAAAAAAGCCCTTCATATTCAAGCTCGCGGAGGTATTTACTCTGAAGGCCCAGCTGCAGCAATGGAAATGGGGCATCGCTATCTTGACGTGATGATGCAGTTCTACGGAGTTCCTTCTTTTGAAGGCTTATTCGTCGAAGGTCACGCAGCAATGCCTAACAAAGCTGAAGAAATCAAAGCAAAGGCGATTGCAAGAGCAAAGGATTTAGCACAAACTTTCTAATAGTAAGAAAGAGTCGACTACGGTTGGCTCTTTTTTATTTCTTTCTTAAAAATTGTATGAATAGTTTACAATTAAAAAGAGACCCTCCAATCTAAAATGGGGGTCTCCAATTTTTATCTCTTTATAAACATTTGCGTCCAGTAATGACCGTACGATCCACCCTTCACATAACCCACTCCTATTTCTGTATATGTCGGAGAAAGGATATTTTTTCTGTGTCCTTCGCTGTTCATCCATGCTTCAACTACTTCAGCAGGTGTTCTTTGTCCGGCTGCGATATTTTCACCTGCTGCTTGATAGGAAATTCCGAAATCCTTCATCATTTGGAAAGGAGACCCGTAAGTTGGGGATGTATGGCTGAAATAGTTCTTCGCAATCATGTCTTCTGACTTATAACGTGCCACACGTGATAGTTCCCAATTTTCCTGCAGTGGTGGTAAACCGACTTTTGATCGTTCCTGGTTTACTAGCTTCACCACCTCGTATGTATAGCTTTCAGCGGTACGATTTGCTCCTGGAATAATGAGGCTTTGTCCTGGATAAATCATATTTGGGTTGCTGATATTCGGGTTTGCCGAGATTAACTCAGATACACCCACTTGATGTTTTACGGCAATCTTCCACATTGTGTCTCCATAGCTTACAGTGTAAGTTCCTGCTGCAGAAACCTTGGAGGATTGACCAAAACCAATGACAAAAGTGACAGATAACAATAAGATAGATAAAAGTTTTAAAGTTTTCATAGTTCTATTGAAATATAATTCTGTTAATTTTAAAACAGGTAGTTGTTACCACCATTCGATAAACCCCAATAAATAAGCAAATAGTAAATTTTACTAGAATTTAAAGACGGTGACTATTTAAGTATTATAAGATGAAATACCAAATAATGGTCTTTTTGATATACTGGAAAAAAATGAAACCTTTTCCTATATATTATCGTAAATCAAGAAAGGAAAGATATTAACTCTTCCCACGTTCACTTGAAAGGGGGACTTCATTGTGTGGGTCAATTTATTCTTCATCTTTATCTTCATTCTCGGAATCGTGTATCTCATACGGTATAGATTAAACCTAAAATATGCCGCAGAAAAAACAGGCAATGCCCTATACCCAACCAGGCAAGAAGATTTGAACAGTATTGTGATTCCAGGCGAATTCCAGGTGATGCAGCCTTTAACGAAGGAAACAACATCTTATCGGTGGGTGAAATGGGGGACGGCAGGATCCATTGGCCTGTTAACTGCTTTAATAGCCGTTGTGTACTGGACTGATTTGCTTCATCAATCGATTATCAGTATCGTCCATCTCTTTTTTATCCTGATCAGCTCTATTAAACACCGCGGGAATTTCTATTTGTTATCTGAAGGTCTTGTATTGAATAGCTATTACGTACCATGGCACAGGGTGAAAGGATATGAGGTAGAAAAGATCATTAAGTGGCACGAACTTTACGGCCTCGATGACAAAATCAATTATGGATACAAATTAGAGGTAAAGGTGAAAAATAAATGGTTCCAGCCTCAATTTGTAGTGATTAGAGATCAGGTTCAATTGGATCGCATTCTAGCATTATTAGAAAAGCATGGAGTAGAGGACATAAGAGATGCATCCCACACTCCGGTATCTAAGAATGTATAAGGGTAATCGTAATCAGGATTGGCCCTGACATTTTTCTACCCAATCCCTCGTTTTTTATCCATTCATAGGCAAGCCAAATGTCTCAATTCTTACCCGTGACCGAATTGAAGGGCAAACATAATTTGGAATTAAGGAGCTGACAAGATGAGCTGGTTAAATTGGAATGATTTATTAGCACCCTCCAACCCGTATGCTGCAGTGTTCTTTGGAATAATCATCACCCTCATGGTTGCGTTTAGTATTTGGTATGAAACAAAACAAAAGCGAATATTGTTCATTGCAATCGTAACAGGTGGTTTGACAACCGTTCTTGGAGTGGGATTGCTTACAATGATTGGATTCTATTAAAAAGGACGGTGGATACGCATGAAGGCACTTTTATTGGTAATTGTCGGTGCACTTCTGGGATGGGGGATCACAGGGTTCTTCACTAACGGATTTGAAACGGATTATCTTTTCATCCTAATCATTGGCTTGGTTATCGGGTACAGCATTGGTCGGAGAAAAGAAAAAGAAGAATTTACTGAATCACTGTAAGGGAGTTGACCCCGATGTATAATAGGACATCTTTGGGGAGAAATCTTTAGACTCAGATAATTTATCGAAGAGTGTCTTAAAATGAACGGTCTTACTATTTGTTAAGACATGTGTACGATTCGAAATATGCCATAGAACTATAAGGGGTCGAATAAGCATGCTCATTCGACCCCTCGTTATCTTCATGAAGTTTCAAGCTTCTCTTGAAATTTCGCCATCTTATCCTTTGTTTCCTGTACCAGTCCTTTTAAGGCTTCCCTATCTGGGTCATCTTTTTGGGCTTCTGCAATTAAAGGATAAAGGCTTTCTTCTATATTCTTATAATCCTCAGGATACTGTTCCTCGACCATCTTTTCGATTTCATCCCATTTTTCTTCTACCATCATTCCTTGTTCTTTCACCTTTTTTGCATCACTTGAAGCAGCCGTAAGAGTCATATTTAAGTCCTCGATGGCTTTAAGAGTAACATTAATACCTGACTTTAAGTCTTCATCTGCAGTTTGTTCTGAAGTACCAACCCCAGATGTGGTCTCGGATTTAGGTTCATTTGCATCTTTCATTTTATCTGCCCCTTGATCGTCGTCAGAGGCACCACAACCGGCAAACAAAAGACTACTTACTAAGATGACTGATATCACATTTGTTTTCTTCACTAGATATTCCTCCTTTTGACCTCATTATTCCCAAAGAAGGAGTGGAGAAAACAAGGTAATTTGGATTGGATTTCCTCTTTCTCAAAAAAAATTAAGTATACTATACTCATAACCACTTTATCGGAAGGAGTCATTGTTAATGAATGTAAGAAAACAAGAGGAAAGACAGCCAGCGAATAAAGCAGCCTCGAATTTTGTACTGGAAAACTTTCCAACCTGTCAAGCAGCACTTCTTGGAGGAAGCGTTGTAAGGGGGGAAGAGACAAGCACATCCGATTTAGATATTGTCATCATTGACGAAACGATTCCCTCAGAATTTCGGGAATCAACTATCTCACATGGATGGCCGATCGAAGTCTTCGTCCATAACCTAAAATCCATACGGGACTATTTCCAATCAGACTGTCAACGAGCCCGCCCATCCCTGCCAAGAATGGTCTCAGAAGGAATTTCCATCGTCGATCATCCCATCATCATCACCCTGAAAGAAGAGGCAAATAAACTTTTGAGGGACGGACCTCCCAAATGGACTGATCAAACGATCCATATGAAGAGATATTTCATTACAGATGCATTGGATGATTTTATCGGCTCAACAAGTAGAGGGGAAGATATTTTTATAGCGGGAGCATTGGGGGAATCACTCCATGAATTTGTACTCAGGACAAACGGCCGCTGGATTGGTGCATCAAAATGGATTGTTCGATCCCTAACGGAATATGATCAAGACTTTGCTGAAGAATATGTAGAGGCTTTTGAACGGTTTTATCGTATCGGGGATAAACAAGCAATTGTTAGATTAGTAGACTCCGTACTAGAACCACACGGCGGGAGACTATTTGACGGGTTTACATTAGGTAAGGATTAAGGATAAGTACTAAACTTAAAAGCCCTTCTTTAATAAGAAGGGCTTAAGTCTATACTATTGTTATACTAAAATTTGAAACTCATCATGGTCGACACTGTTTACTCCATCGTCAAAGACAAGTCGGGTGACGAACTTATAAGAGACTGTGTCGCTGCTTGGAGGAAATGAGTCGGAAAGCCTGCACGAAAAGTGAATGGTGCGTTGTTCGTTTGCTTTCATCGTTGATGAGCTTAATATGGTATTCTGATGAAGGACAGATGAGCGATCACGATTCTGAACATACTGCAAAAGGTCTGTTTCGATTCTTTTCAACTTCTGCTCAACACGACCGCCAGTTAGTTCATATTCCCCTTTGATCACGTCTCCCGGGCGAAACTCTTTCTTATTTAATACCAAATCGATCTTTGTCGCACCAATCCCGAACCTGCACATCAATTTATTGAACATAACCGTCATTCAACCTCTCATTCATCTAGTTACCAATTCTACGCAATAAGGAGAGCTTTGGTTTCACTTTTCTCATGTTTTCTACGACTATATTCTAAAAGAAAAGAAGCCCTTTTGTCTATAAGGCTTCTTCGACATATTTCGCGTATTTTTGTAAGTATTTTTGTATTTTAACAGTAGCTATTCCCAAACACTTTTCCCAAGGGAATGAAACATACCCCAGATAAGTATGTTAATTGGAATTTGTTCCATAAAGAGGTAGAAATATAGGCAGGATTTCTATAAAATAGGACTAGAACATTATCATATTTTGGTAAAATACCAGCTTGAGAAGGGGTCATTCAATTGAAGGAAAAGAAGAAAAAGAAAAAAACCCATGTGCCATTGAGAATGAATCTACTGTTTATTTCGGTCTTTTTTCTATTTTCACTTCTGATTCTTCGTCTTGGGATTGTGCAAATCGTGCAGGGGAACCATTATGAAGCAGAAGTAGCGAGAACAGAAAATGTGAAATCCCATAATGGTACACCACCTAGGGGAAAAGTCTATGACCGGTATCGGAATGTGATCGTGAACAATGTACCTTTAAACGCAATCACATATACCAGAACACAAACGACAAAGCCCGAGGATATGCTGAAAGTAGCAAGAAGGCTCGCAGATTTGATCGAAATGAATCCAGACAAGATCACAGATCGGGATCGGCAGGATTTCTGGCTTCTGAGTCATCCTGATAAAGCAGAAAAACTCGTTTCAGAGGATGAGTTAAAGAAACTGGAAGATGATGAAGATCTTACAAAAGATGATGTGAATAAAAAGGTATATGAAATGCAGCTGGAAAGGATCACGGAAAAGGACATCAAATCTTTTACTAAACAAGAAGAGGAAGTCCTGGCCATATTCCGCGAATTCAATACCGGCTATGCCCTCACACCTCAAATCATCAAAAACAAGGATGTTTCCATGGAGGAAATGGCGAGAGTCAGTGAACGCCTTTCAGAACTGCCAGGAGTGAACGTTACCACTGACTGGGAAAGAAAATATGTGAATGACAGTACGTTGAGAACGATTCTAGGAAGAGTCTCAACCTCACAACAGGGGCTCCCAAGTGAACTTGTCAATGAATTCAAAGCTCAAGGATATGCACTTAACGACCGTGTTGGAACTAGTTATTTCGAATCACAGTATGAAAACGTCCTAAAAGGTCAGAAGGAAGAAATCGAATACATCACGAAAAATGGAAGCGTCCTTGATACACAACTCGTCAGCGAAGGTCACAGTGGAAAGGATGTCGTATTAACCATCGACCTCCAGCTTCAAAAGGAAATTGAAAAAATCGTTGAAGAAGAGCTGAGTAAACAAGCATCCCAATATTGGGAATCCCCATTCCTGGATCGCGCTTTTGTTGTCATGATGGATCCACACACAGGTGAAATCCTTTCCATGGTCGGAAAGAAATATGGCAAAAACGCTGATGGCAAGACGGAGATGCAGGATTATGCTTTAGGGACATTTACTTCTGAGTATGGTGTGGGCTCTGCTGTTAAGGGTGCTACTGTGTTGACAGGGTATATGACTGGAGCTTTGAATGTAGGGGATGTGCTTTATGATGAACCGATTAAGATAAAAGGAACTGATGTTAAGAAATCTTGGTTTAGTGGTTCAAGGTATTTGAGTGATATCGGTGCTCTCGAAATTTCATCCAACGTATACATGTTTAAAACAGCTTTCAAAATAGCAGATGCCACTTATCGTCATAATCAACCATTGGATATGAATCCAAAAGCATTTGACATTATGAGAAGTTATTACAGCCAGTTTGGATTAGGAGTCAACACGGGAATTGATCTCCCTGGAGAGGTAGAGGGGCTAAAAGGGAACGAAACTGAACCAGGTAAACTTATGGACTTTTCGATTGGACAGTACGATTTATACACACCTATGCAGCTCGTTCAATACGCTTCAACCATTGCAAATGGCGGCTACCGGATGCAGCCGCATATCATGAAGGAAATTCGTGAACCCAGCCAGGAAAGAGGTAAAGTAGGGCCTCTATTATATGAACACCAATCTAAAGTTTTAAACAGGATCGATGCAACGGAAAGAGAGATACAGCAGGTACAAAGAGGGTTTTATCAAGTTACTCATGGAAGTAATGGTACTGCGACTAACTTTAGAAATGCACCATACAACGCTGCAGCAAAATCCGGCACGGCAGAAGCTTTCTATTATAGTCCTGAAGAAAAAAGACAATACGAAACATTCAACACCACTCTAATCGGCTATGCCCCCTACGACAACCCGGAAGTAGCCTTTTCAGTCGTGTTACCATATTCACATCAGAACAAAGACCCATACGTAAATAAAACCATCGCCAAACGGGCAATGGACAAATACTTCGAGCTGAAGAAGCAATACGAAAAGGACGGTTACTTTGACTCATCGACAGAAGAAGAGGTCCGGAATGCTGACCAGCTAGAAGAAACGGAAGAGCAAGAAACAGAAGCTGAATAAACAGAAACGCAATCCTTTGTAATGAGGGTTGCGTTTTTATTTTAAATAAAAATCCTCCTACGTTCTAAACCTCCACCAACCAGCATAACTTGAAGGGCGATTACGAAGTCATTACTTATGAGACAATTTCGAGAGAAGGGACTATTTCCTTATTTCCGTATTTTAAATTGACAATGAGAATCATTTTCATTTAAACTTTGTAATTGAAAACGATTCTCACTAAAAAAGGAGGAGCACAGATGACCATTCTGTCCTCACATCAGCCATCTCAAATAATGGAGACCGATATGCGAAAGATCATCCAAGAAAAGTTACCAATATCTCAAAAACGCATTCTTCATAAACTTGTTCAAGCGATCGTTCGAGAAGAGGTATTCGACTACACTTGGGAAAATTCAACAAATGACGGCAAATCATTATACATAAGACCCTCACACAACATAATAATCAAGGTTCCCATACAGCATACCTATTCACTTGGACAAATGGATATTGAAGATCCCATTATTATAGAAAAAGAAAATACAGTCCATCCAATTGATACTCCTGCTCAGTTTATAGAGGAATTGATCGGGGCACGGTCCTCTGAATCCGGTAATCTGAATCAGCTTAAAATCGAACTGGAAAACAGTGTCATGAATGATGCTTTAGCTTTAACCGCTGCCAAGTTGAGACAGGGTGGGAATATATCAGAGAGCACCCTTGGCTATTTACAAAAAGAACAATCTTCTAACGCATCATTCAGTCCATTGGTTTTTTTAGAACAATGGGTCATCGAAGGTCATACTCTCCACCCTTGTTCAAAGACAAGGCTTGGTTTATCAGAAAATGAAGTGATGGTGTACGCTCCAGAATGGGGAAATAAGGTAGATATCATTCCCCTCGCAATTCATAAGAGCATATCGTCATTCTCGAAAATAACCGATGGACCGTCCATGACAGCCGTGTTATTGAAGGATCATCCTTACCTGGACGAAGCATTCAAGGAGAACATAACCCGACTTCACCTGGAACCTGAGGAATACGACATCATTCCCGTTCATCCATGGCAATACGAACACACCGTTAAAAAACATTACAGAACAGAATTGAAACAGAAATTGCTCATCCCGATCGACACAACGATTCCCTATCAGCCATTGATCTCCTTCCGATCATTAGCGCCAAATAATCGAATGCAACATCATATAAAAACAGCCCTCAACGTTCAAATGACGAGTGCGAAAAGAATCGTTTCACCCACATCCGTCTGGAATGGTCCTGTTATTTCAGACCTGTTGAATACTATCTCCAAACATGACTTAGAGATAAATAATAGAATTAACTTTCTATCTGAAAGTAGTGGTGGGCATTACCAATCCAATCGTAAGGAAGCGTCGCTAAATTTAGAAAAGAACTTGTCTGCTCTAATCAGGGAAAATCCAGAAAAGAACCTGACGAACGAGGAATTTGCTGTTCCGGGAGCAGCGCTCATCAACACATCGCCGGTTACTGGGAAGGTGTTGATTGTGGAACTTATTGAAGAATGGTCAATGAGGAAAGGAATTTCTAAAGAAAGTGCTGCTGCTGATTTTATTCAAGAATACGCAAGCACTCTGATTCCCGGTCTCATTAACTTGATCGTTAAGTATGGAATCAGTCTGGAAGCACATCTTCAAAATGCACTCATTATTTTCGAAAATGGGCTTCCGAGCAAACTATCGATAAGAGACAACGGGGGGATTCGCATTTTAGAAGAGCGTTGCCGTACGTTTATCGAAAAAGGGAAAATCAGCAACGAAACGAATTTACTCACCTCCGAACCAGTAGATTTATATAAAATGTTTTCACACGCCGTCATTCATAATCATTTGGGAGAAATCATCGTGAGAATAGCAAGAGAACTAAAGATTTCTGAAGCTCTTCAGTGGCGACAGGTTTCTGATGTAATTCAATTCACCTTGGAGGATTTAAAAACCCGAATGCTTCACAAGGAACATGCAGATCATTTTGAACAGGAATTATTTAGTACAAGAACGTATTTAAAGTCACTGATAAAAATGAGATTATCCGATGCCATCACAGAAAATATGTATGTTTCGGCTCCTAATCCATTAATTCAAGGAGGAAAGGAGAATATCATTGAACCTTAATAAAAATCATCCATTAGCTGAAAGGCGGTTTCTGGACGAAGAAACTCAATGCCTGAAATACCTGAAAGAAAATCAACCTCATTTGGTAGCCCACTATATAGAGCATCTGGATAAAGGACGACAAACGATTCTTAACAAGCTTGCATCCTCTTTATTAAGGGAAGACGTGAACTCACTTTACTCTGATTCTGTTCAATTGAAGAAAATAGGTTCGGTTTATGTAACAAGCCTTTTGAAAGTGTATAAAAAGTGGGAGCCGTTTTTGCATCAGCTTCAAACCGTTGAGCTAAGGGAGGATCTTTCTTATAGAATGAAGTCTTTTGAAGACTATATGATTCTGTTCCCTATTAAGGATGAACTCGCCTTTCGAAGAGTCACTCTAGAGGGAGAAGTACTATGGATTTCAAAAGAGTCCCATGGGAAAGTAAGGACGGCCAGTGAGCTGATTTCTCTTTTAGAAATTTCAGATGAGGGGTATAAACTTATCCATGAACTTGATAATGGAACGGCTAATCAATCCCTCGGATATGCCAAGCATGCCCACTGGATAGAGAGCCTGAAGAAAGAAATGGGTGAGAACCGTTGTCCGTCTTCCCTGGAGTATGTTAAAAGGAAGAAGCAGGATGAACCCCTATGGAGCCAGCTTTCATTCTTTGAGCAGCTTAGTTTAGAAGGGCATCATTTACATCCAGGTTCAAAAACCAAAACGGGCATGTCCCCTGAGGATGTAGCCACCTATTCACCTGAATTTCATCAAACATTTAAGATTTGCTTTGTAGCGGTTAAAAAGGAATGGGTTGAAATGACTGAAGCTGAGCCGAATACAATAGAAGAAACGTTTTCAGAGATTATGCCATCCTACCATGATTTTATGACGAAAAATAAACTCAATCTAGATAATTATAAGCTTCTGCCTATTCACGAATGGCAGTATAAACATGCTTTATATCCACTTTATCAATCAGAAATTAATAGGGGGATTATCATCCCGATTGAAACTCTATCTATCGTATGTGAGGCTTCTTCATCATTTCGCACAGTTCTGCCTCAGAATAACAACAGTCGGTTTGTTAAACTGGCCGTCAATAGTCAGATGACTTCCACTGTAAGATCGATCTCAAGTCAAACTGCCTTAAACAGTACCATTTTCACGGAAATGGTGAGGGATATTTTAAAGGAAGAAACAGAGTTAACTCCTTTTCTTCCACTTAACGAAATAGCCGGGTACACATTTAAATCAGAAAGGGATGATCAAAGGAGAAACCTGACTGTCGTCATAAGAGAAAATCGGGAAGAGGATCTGGATGAACAGGAAGTAATGATCACTGGCAGCAGTTTATACGCCATCTCACCTTTTTCCAATCGCACCATTCTTGCTGAACTTCTGGATGAATATTGCGAGCATCAGAAAATATCTAAAGAAAGAGGAGCACAGTCATTTTTTAAAGAGTATTTATCTGTGACTATTCCAGGTTTCCTCACCTTCTTGACAAAATATGGAGTTGCGTTGGAAGGACATTTGCAGAATAGTCTCCCAGTTTTCAAAAACGGTAAACCTGTGCGCTTTTACTTCCGGGATTGGGGAGGAGCGAGGATCTTCAAAAAGAGATTAGTTGCTCAAAATCTTTTCCCGGACTTTCATCCAGGCAGTATCACGATGACTGACAATATAGAAGAAATGTACTCAAAAGCCCACTACACGATTTTCCAAAGTCATTTTGGGGAGGTCATCCGTCTTCTTGTAGAAGCTTCAGGTGTCTATGAAGGTGAGTTCTGGGCATTGGTAAAAATGACTTGTGAAGATACATTTACTTCACTTTCCTTGACGGTTCCCTGGAATGTTGAAGAAGACAGAGCATTTTTTTATCAGAGAGAAGTAAAGCATAAAGCGTTAACAAGGATGAGAATGAGCTCTTCAGAAGGATATCTATACAGTCAAGTTACCAATCCGTTAGGAAGAGAAGAGAGCTGAAAGTGAATTCTTTTCCTGTTCAGCAGCATATCGCATTGAAATCACGACCTTTCCGCCGCTTCTTGTATGGGAGCTTCTTTGTACGGTCCACAGATTGGATGGATCTAACCATTCTCAACTGGATTGTGTATGAGTGGACTCATTCAGCAGTGGCGTTGGGGATTGTGAATGCATGCAGACTGCTGCCGGTTTTCCTTTTTTCCGTATCTGCAGGTGTGGCAGCAGACAAATATAATCGACGAAACGCACTTCTCATCCTGTATAGTGGAATCTTTTTATCTACCATTTCCATTGCGGTTATAATTGGACTGCAAGCATCGTTTTACTTACTACTTTTCGCCATAACGATTCGATCCATTTTTATGAGTTACGAAGTGCCCATTCGTAATGCCATGTTATCAGATATTGTTCCTATTGAAATGCTGGGAAGTGCCATAACCCTACAAACGACGTGTATCAACGTAGCAAGAATGCTTGGTCCGGCGTTTGCAGGTGTACTCCTTGGGCATTTCACAGCTGGGGATGTCATGATCGGAGTCTCGTTCGGGACTCTCTTGGTCATTTTATCATTGATGACCATTTCCACCCCTCAACGGCTGAAAGGAGTGACAGAAACGAAAGGGAAGAAATCATTGAGTGAAACCTTTCATTACATAAAAGGAGAACCCGGGATATCCGGAATCATGTTAGCTGCTGTAGCTCCGATGATTTTTGGATTTCCCTATACGACAATGCTTCCCATTATTTCGAAAGAGCTGATGGGTCTCGGTCCGGCGGGATTTGGATTGTTACTTTCCATTTCTTCTGCAGGTGCGATCGCCGCTACCGGGTACCTGACATTCCGACAGCCGAGGATGGGGGGACGTTGGCTGATTTTGTCCTCACTTGCCTTCGGAACAACCTTAATCTTATTTACCGTGATGAGTCGTTATTATTATATAGCTCTGGGCTTTATGTTCTTAGTGGGATTCGCAAGTCAATATTACAGAACATTAAGCAGAATCCTCATCCAGGTGAAGGTGGCAGATGAGTTTCGGGGCAGGGTATTGAGCATTGCCCTTATGGACAGGGGCTACATTCCCCTCGGGGCCATCCTGATCGGGTTTATCGCCAGTTCATTTGATGCTTACACGGCCGGCCTTTCAATGGGAATCGGAACCGTCCTGTTTACCATCATCTTTGTCCGCAGTAATCGAAGTTTATGGAAGGAGTAATCTATGATTTCTAATAACGTCAGCGCATATCTCCCGTTACTTCTTAACAATAGAAGAGAGGATCCCATATGTGCCTATATCTATGACATTTATAAATTAAAAAAACATGTTCATTATCTGAGGGAGTCATTGCCTTCTTACTGTTCCTTATTTTATGCGGTCAAAGCAAATCCCGACATGAAGATCATCCATGCTTTAGAAGAGTATATTGATGGATTCGACACAGCTTCAGAAGGGGAACTCAACAAGGTCCTGAATCTCACTGATAAGCCCATTATCTTTGGAGCACCGGCAAAAAAAGACAGGGAAATGGAGTATCTCTCCAAGGGAAATCTCCACGCGATGAATATAGAAAGCGAACGGGACTTGCATCGATTGAACCGCTTAGGATCCGTTACAGGGGTGAAGCTCCCTGTCCTCATTCGTGTGAACAGTACCTATCAGGTGGCCAGGAGCTCTCATAAAATGACTGGTGTTCCGACTCAATTCGGAATAGAAGAAGAAAGGATCCCTACTCTATTAAATGATCTGTCAGACTATCCTTACCTCGAAGTAAAAGGCTTTCACTTTCATGCGATGAGTAATAATCTGGATGCCCTTGATCACCTGGAATTCATACATTCCTGCCGGGAAAAGATAGTGGAGTGGAAGGCTGTCTTTACATTACCTTCTGCCACTATATTGAACGCAGGTGGAGGCATCGGTATAAACTATGAACATCCAGAAGAGCCATTTGATTGGGAAACCTTCTCGAATGGTTTGCAGCAAATGAAAGCTTTATTTACTCATGAGGGAATCCAGCTGATATTGGAACTTGGCCGGTATGTGGTAGCTGATTGCGGATTCTATGTGGCGGAAGTGATGGACATTAAGAGAAATCATGGTGAGCATTTTGCATTGATAAGAGGAGGTACTCATCATTTACGGCTGCCTGCAGCCTGGAAAATGAGTCATCCCCATACGATTTATCCAGTGAACAAATGGTACGACGAGCCACTGCCGAGACCAGAGTTAAGGAAAGAATTCGTTACAGTAGCAGGAGAATTATGCACCCCCAATGACTTGCTTATCCGGAAGAGTTATATAGAAAGGTTAAGAGTAGGAGACTTAGTGGTTTTCTCCAAGGCAGGAGCGTATGGCTGGACCATCTCTCATCACGATTTCTTGTCGCACCCACAACCTGAATTTCATTACTTGGAATAGCGCCTGATTTTTGAAAAAGATGAAACTTACTCCTGCTTTCATCCGTATATATAGAAAGGGATTTTTCAAGGGTAGGAGTGAAGCGTATGCTATGGTGGATTATTGGCATTGCCGTTGTATTCGGTATAATAAGTGGCCTTCTAAGACGTAAATTTTCACAAAATACATTTGATGCAGGAAATCATAACGAAAGACAACTTCAAGAAGAAGAACGAGTGAAAGCGAGCAGTTGGTTTACCGGGGGGCAATGATACGATAAGAAATGTCAGGAAAACTTCCTGGCATTTTTATTTTGACCTCCATTACCCACTGGTTGAATGAACTGAATAGCAAATCCAAAAGAATCCTTTTGAGCCCGCTTTTCATGGTAAAATAAGTTAAAACCGTTCAAGTCATACCCGAGAATTCATTCAGGGGAAATTCTTCAATGGTCTACAAAGGAACAAGGGGGGAAGACCGTGATCAAATCTGAACAGGACATTTTGGATTTAGTTAAAAATGATTCATCGATGATGGGCATCTTAGAAACCGTTCAAACCATTCATCTGCCCGACTGGTGGATCTGTGCAGGATTTGTAAGGACGAAAGTGTGGGATACACTGCATGGGTATTCAAAGAAAACAGCCTTGCCGGATATTGATGTAGTATATTTTGATGCTTCGAATACAGAGGAGCAATTCGAAAAGTATTTGGAATCCAAATTAAAGGAAAAAGCTCCTGCCGAACCGTGGTCTGTGAAAAACCAGGCCAGGATGCATATCAAAAATGGAGAAGCACCCTATAGCTCCACGATTGATGCTGTATCTCGATTCCCTGAAACTGCTACTTCCATTGCATTGACGCTGAACGAGAATAATGACCTTATTTTAGCAGCACCCTGGGGGATACAAGATTTACTTTCCCTCCAAATAAAGCCGACACCACCTTTTACAGGTAAAGAAGCATTGGCCTCTATTTATGAAAAAAGGATGCTGGAAAAGGATTGGAATACGAAGTGGCCGAAAGTGAAGGTTTATGGTACTAATGGAAAATTACTGGAGGGTGAAACAAGATTGAATTTAATTCCTTGAAAGGCGATTTGAAGAAGAAAATTTTTACTATCCATTTTCTAGTTCGCTATTTTAAGTTTATCAGTTTGAGTGACTTTTTGAGTACTTATCATAGCTTAGGATCTTGCAAGCGTTCACTTTGATCATTCTGTTACATAAGGGGGAACCCATAATATTAAACGTTTTTTATCATCGATCAGACATATTTTGAGGTCCGTCCCTCAAAGGAAAGGAGAAAGTTATGTCGATTAGGTATTGGTCACAAATAGGCATCGGGTTGATTATCTTTGGATTTGCGTCTTTGGTCTCTTGGTATGAAGGGAGTACTTTGTTGGATAACTCTTGGGAATGGAGGTATTCTGCTCCGTTCAGTGAGATGATTCATGGCAGTGTTCAAAGTTCAAATGATATAGTAGCACTTGATTTCTTTGTATATGCTGCCAAGTTTTCACCATTTTATCCCGGGGTGATGTTTATCAGTGCCAGTTATCTTTCAGTTCTGATCGCATTTCGGTTATTAAAACAAACAATTTTCCGGATTTCAATTGCCCTCCTTGGCGTGATTGACCTTGTAATAAGTTTCATCATCTCCTCATCACCTACTGCGGGAGCGAATATTTTATTTTGGTTATTACTATTAGTCGGACTATTAATGACAGTAGTAGCGGGTTTCCTTCACTTATTCCCCTTCATACGTATGAAAAGCCATTTCGATGCAAAATAGAGGGACGGACCTCGATTTGACGCCAATTTTCATTGGAAACCTTGTATTAAGCATCTTTAATACGAAAACAGACTTTTTTTGAGGTCCGTCCCTAAACCGTAACGTTTAACTGTACGGTTTAGGAGAAATAAAGTATACTACTCTAGAGGTGATAACTTGGGAAGTTGTATCGAATAGGCGAGCTATCGAAGCTAAGTGAAGTGTCCAAGCGGACGATTGATTATTATACGAAAATGGGTTTATTAAAATGCAACCGGTCGAACAATAATTACCGGTATTATCATGAAGAAGCATTAGCAGACTTGAAGCTGATCGAACAGTGTCAGCACATGAATATGACGTTGAATGAAATTAAAGACCGAATGATTCTTTTGAAATCCGAGCATGTCGATCATTCAGTACTAGAAAAGCAAGTGAATCATATACGAAATGAAATGAAGCATCTGCATAACGAATTGCATGAGGTCCTGCAGGCTATGGATACATTAGGGGATGAGGACCGTAAACGCATGTTAAAGCAGGTTTCCCCACAGGCTTCGGCACTATTTCAAGCATTAATGGTTTTTTCTGGTTAAACCAGCATAATAGATAAACAACTACAGGAGAGTGACTTTTTTTTGGACGATATACCACTGAATTCATTAGTATTATTAGGAGCATTAATCCTTTTATCTGCCTTTTTCTCATCGGCGGAAACGGCTTACTCCAGTGTAAACAAGATCAGGCTTATGAATTTCGTAAGTGAAGGAAGAAGAGGAAGCATCAAGGCTCATTATATTGCGGAGAATTTTGATAAAGCCCTGTCTACGATTTTAGTCGGGAATAACATTGTAAACATCGCCGCAGCAAGTATTTCAGCAAAGCTTGCCACAGATATATTCGGAGGTAACACTGGTCTTGTCATCAGTACGTTTGTCATGACACTGTTAATTCTGATTTTCGGGGAGATCCTGCCGAAATCATTGGCAAAAGAAAACGCTGAAACCTATTCCCTGACCATATCCGGCGTGCTGTTCTTCTTAATCAAAATCCTTACACCGATCAACTACTTTTTTATCAAATTAAAAGAGTTGGTATCGAAGTTCTTCTCGAAAAATCACGAGATGCCATCTGTCACAGAGGAAGAGTTAAAAGTGATGCTTGATATTAGTGAAGAAGAAGGAGTCATTGATAAAGAAGAAAGGGAGTTGATTCACCGCTCCATGGACTTTGATGATATCCTTGCTACCGAGGTCCTTACGCCCCGGATCGATGTCATGGCCGTTGAGGTGAACCAACCGATTGAAGAAATCAAAGAAATGTTTTTTGAAGAACGTTTTTCACGGATTCCGGTTTATGAAGATCATATCGATAACATCATAGGAATTCTTTCAGAGAAAGAATTCTTCACTCACTTGATCAAGTTCGGTGAAGTGAACATCCGGGAATTGATTCGTGAACCGATGTTTGTATTTGAATCATCCAAAATTTCCGCCCTGCTTACCAAGCTTCAAAAGAACAATGTGCATATGGCCATTGTAGTGGATGAGTTTGGCGGCACGACGGGAATCATCACCCTCGAAGATATTTTGGAAGAAATCGTAGGGGAGATATGGGATGAGCAGGATGAGAAGACCCATTCCATGAGAAAAATCAGTGAAAAAGAATATCGATTCGATTCACAATATCAATTAGATGAATTCACAGAGCTGCTTGATGTACCTGAGCCCGAAAGTTCCTACCATACGATTGGGGGATGGGTGGTTGAAAGCTTCGAAGATCTTCCATCAGAGGGCGACAGCTTCGACTATGAAAACTTGAAAGTGAGCGTAGAAGAGGTGGATAATCGCCGGGTACGTACGATTAAAGTTGAAATACTTGAAGGGAAAACAGAGGATATTGTTCAATAAGGTGGAAATAACAGGCTTTTCATTGCCTGTTATTTTTTTGGTTTATCTTTGATACAAGGAGGCTGCTGTAATATGAACGAATCAGAAACAAGGGAAGCTCTTTTGCATGAACTGGAAGTCGTTAATAAATGGTCAGAGGATCAAAAAGGGTTATGGTTTTGGGAGAAGCTCGGCCGTATTCCATTTATGATCCTTGACCGGATCACTCCTCAAACGGTGCATAACAAGATCGGACAAGCGCTGGATGAAATAGGGAGCTATATACAAAAGGGAGGAAGTTACCTAACAAGTGAGAGAGAAGTCGTTAGGCGATTTGTTAAGAGAACAGACAATCCTCACTTATCGGTAATGCATATTTCCAAGCTTCCCCTTTCATATATGGATGAAGTAAGCGAAGGGATTGTAGGCATGAGAAAAAAGGTTGCCATGACCCAGGGGGCGACTACCGGAATCGGCGGTTTCCTGACTCTAAGCATTGATATACCTTTCATTCTGGGTATCTCACTTAAGACTCTTCAGGAGATCGCAATAAGTTACGGGTACGATCCAAATGATCAACAAGAGCGCATTTTCATAATAAAGTGTTTACAATTCGTTTCTTCAGATATAGTAGGGAAACAAGCAATCCTTCACGAACTATCGGACTTTAACAAAAAGGATACGGAGAAAAGAGAACAAACCCTTTCCCAGCTTCAAGGCTGGAGGGAAGTGATGATCAGCTTCCGTGATAACTTCGGATGGAAAAAACTATTCCAAATGATTCCCATCGCAGGAATCCTGTTCGGCTCCTTCATCAACAAATCCATGATCTCAGACATCGGCGAAACCGGCCGTATGCTCTACCGTAAAAGACGAATCCTTGAGAAGCTTGAAGAGGGACGGACCTCTGAATAATAACTTTTCTGTAGAAAAGGCTTAATATCAACCTTTTTAAATAATGAATGTAGATCAGAGGTCCGTCCCTCTGATCTTTTTTTAATGTCATTCTTTTGGAAAATTCTTTTGGAAAAAATTATGATAAGATAAAAGAAAAGCTTGGGGATGCTTTTAGATGATGATGAATATTAATGGTAATACGGTAGATGAAGAGACTCTGAGAAATTGGAGTAGGCTGATTGCTGAGGTGTTTCAATGAAAAATACAAAATGGTTATATTATCTTATGTTGACCTTCCTTGTGATCCTTAGTTGGTATTTCTATCAGAGGATGACTGACCGTACCTACGAGGGAATGACTATCATCCCCGAAGAACATGATGACATCCCTTTATATAAAGGCTTGGAAGCAACAATGAGCAATTATAAAATGAAAGGCGATCATTGGATGGGTATCTATGTTTTTTATCTCGAGGAACTTCCAAAATTGGGTTGGGAGGTAAGTGAATTAGATTCAGCAATTGACGATCATGCTCCTGAAAATGATTGGGGCGGTTTTTATTCTAGTTGGAGAAAAGTAGGATTTGATGGAGAATTATCCATCTCATCCCATTTCAATCAAGGGGAAGGCTATACAGAAGTCATATTTGACAAACATCCTATTTATCATTCATCTGTTTGGATAGAGGGGCCTCCCAAAAACGCATGTGTTTATGTTGATTCTGGTAATGAATCCTGCCGGACGATCAACGATAAGGAAACCATACAGTCTTTAGTTGATTTTATCAACGATGGCATTGATTGGGATGACCAATCAACCGAACCCCGTTCAAGTAAGAAAACCTATCTGTTTGATGATTTAAAAGTTGAAGTCCTATACGAAGGAGACAAGGAAATCTATATGAAATCAGATAAAGGGATAAAGGTAATGAAACCAGAATCTGAGTTCCTGAAAATCATTAGTCAGTAAAAGAAAAGGGACCTCCAAGTGGAAGTCCCTTTTAATTATTCATCTTCGTTTTTATCTTTATTAAACCAAAGCGGTTCATCATTATCCACTTCGCCATTATAATTAATGAGCAATTCTTCGCCAGCTTGAATGTCTTTGTAGGCATAAAAGTCGAAGGTATGGTTATCGAAATTTATTTCGTAAATTGTATTTGGTGTATATGAATGGTTAAACAACATTCCATATCCTAATAGAAGTGCTGTGTGATTGATTCCGTATTCAAATACATAGTCCGCAAGGAATGTTTTTTCAATATGTTCATGTTCCTCATTGGGATAGGGGATGACTGGTGCTTCATGAACCAGCTCTCCTTTGGCTATATCTCTTTTTGCAAAAACGCCGCGATTAAGATCACCGTCACTAAGAGATGATATTTTCACTTCGATCATTATGCCACCTTCTTTCTATATCCTCTAACTTAGTAAGCTTGACACGAACTGGATAGAAAAGCAACATCAAATCTATAATGTAGCCAGCTCAATCAAAACAAATCTCCAAAAAAACCTTGAATGCTTCGTGCGCTTCGTACTAGCCAACTGGCCTTCTCTACGGACTCGGCGGCATATATATCAACTTTATAGGAAGGTTGTTTTTTATCAAAGATATACTCGTTCTTTTCAGGGGTTTCGATCAACATTTCACCAATTTTTTCACCTTTTTGAATGGGAGCTTGAAGAGTACCATCGTTGTTAAGCTTATCTTCCTCTAATTTGACTGAAGCTTTCACTTTTTCTTTCTCTTCTTTTGTAACACGGATAGATAGAGGCTTGTCTATTCTAATGGTTACCGTTTGTTCCTTACCGTCTGGAACGTCTAACGTGTGTTCCTTTTTCATATCAATATCATTTAAAGTATACTTAACCGTCTCAAACTGATTAAATCCATAATCAAGAAGTTCTGTCGTTTGAATGAAGCGCTCGGCACTGCTGGGCTGACCATATTCATCCTTTGCATCTAAAATGACTGAAATATATCGTACCCCATCACGTTCTGCAGTCCCGGTAAAAGTGGAACCTGCAAAGGGTGTCGTACCTGTCTTTAATCCATCTGCACCTTTATAAAAATAGGTTTTATCTTTTAAAAGGCCGTTTGTATTCTTCATGAGGAGTTCTTCATTTGTCCCCGGTCTGAAAACTTTGGAAGGGAGCTTCGATGTCTCTAATACTTCTGGAAAATCGTGAATGAGGTAATAAGCCAAAGTGGCCATATCTTCAGCCGATACCATGTTTTCATCATTTACATCCGTTCCCTTCGGAAACATGCCGAGCATATCATAGTTACTCAGTCCGGAAGAATTAACAAATTGATAATGTTCAAATCCGAGTTCCTTCGCCTTTGCATTCATCCTCTTTACAAATTCTCCCTCAGAACCTGCTACGACTTCGGAAAGTGCAATCGCTGCACCGTTTCCTGATTTGATCACCATGGCATCATACAATTCCCTTACCGTATACTCTTCGTCCGCTCTTAAGGGGACATTGCTCAAGCCTGGTGCATTCGCTAATTGATGGACTTTGTCACTTACTTTATACGTTTGATCCCATTTGACCTTTCCTTCTTGAATGGCTTCTAACACAAGGTATTCTGTCATCATCTTCGTCATGCTGGCAATACCGAGCAGCTGATCTTCATGTTCCTTATAAACAATCTTACCCGTATCTGCTTCCACTAAAATCGCAGCATCTGCATTTATATCTAATTTTGTCTTCCCATGCGCCGTTTGCTGAAAAGGCGTCATGGCCATAAAGGATATCATCAAAACCGACAGGCTTTGCTTCATTGCATTCTTCTTCAAACCAATACCTCCAAAACCTAGTTTACACAACCAAATTATTTTACCACACAAACCACATAAGCGCCCCCAAACCCCAAAACCTTTTCAAATCGTTCATATTATTGTCAAAAAGAGGGACGGACCTTTCTTTGAGGAGAATCCTCATTTTATAGAGAGATGTGGTCGGCTGAGGTCCGTCCCTCTTATCGAAACTGGAAAATAATTCTTGCTCCAAACCTTCCAATCTGGTAAAATCGTTTAAACTGTTTGGAGGTAAAGACTATGATTACATACCCACTTTTGTCAAAACACGCCACAATAGGCGTGACCGCTCCTTCATCAGGAGTTCCTCAAGAACTGCATGATTTGTTAAAGCAATCCATCTCAAAAATGGAAAGTAAAGGCTACTCCGTAAAATGCGGAGAGACTGTATGGACGCAGCATAAAGCAAAATCTTCCCCTGCCCAAAAGAGAGCCACTGAATTGAACCAAATGTTGCAGGACAATAAAGTCGCCCTCATTCTCCCGCCATGGGGCGGGGAACTACTCATAGAAATCCTGGAACTCATTGATTATGAACATATCAAAAATAAATGGCTGCTTGGTTATTCCGACACGAGTGTGCTATTACTGGCTCTAACGTTAAAAACTGGAATCGCCACTGCCCATGGAACCAATCTCGTTGATCTGAGAGGAGAGTACTCCGATCCGACGACGGCACAATGGGAAACCGTGCTCTCAACGAAAAAAGGATCATCTGTTACTCAATACTCATCCCAGCACTATCAAAAAGAATGGAATCACGACCAGCCTTCTCCAACAGTCTTTCACTTGAATGAGCCAACTATTTGGAAAACTGCAGGAAATCAAGATGTAAAGGTCAATGGCCGTCTACTCGGAGGCTGCATAGATGTCATCAGGCACTTGATCGGAACGCCTTATGGAAACATAGCAGATTTTAGAGAGAAGCATATAAAGAATGAAACCATTCTCTGGTATTTTGAAAACTGTGAACTAAATACCGCAGATCTGCGCCGGACACTTGTACAGATGAAATTAGCCGGCTGGTTCGACCATTCTTCCGGAATTCTGTTTGGAAGAAGTGCTAGCAACACTCCTGTAGGTGATTATTTGATTGAAGATGTCTACCAAGAGTTATCCGGCGAACTAGATGTTCCAATCGTGTATGATATTGACTGTGGGCACCAGCCTCCTCAAATGACTTTTATCAACGGAGCATATGGAGAAGTAGAGGTCTCCGGTGGAAAAGGAAAAGTCATTCAAACATTCAAATAATCAAAAAAAACGTCCCATACCAGGACGTTTTTTCTGCCTATTTCCTCAAAACATTATATCGCTTTTCATTCATCACCCACATGAGATATCCCCATAGCCATCCGCCTGCTATACAGCATACCATCAAAAGTGGAAGGTAGTCTCTGATCACTCCATAGAGGATCACTGAGAATATCAAACCAGTAATCAACGACCCATAAACAAAAGAAAAGAACCATTTCCCTTTCCTTCGAATGGTTTCCCAACGCCTCCAGTAGTCGCCATCCGGCACCCTGCTGTTAATAAAGAAAACACAGGCATTCATAAAAAAGATAAGACTGATGGCCAAATACATGTAGGATTTCGGATCTAACCAAAACACAAGAAAATTAATCAGAGAAGTGAAGGAGAACATGATATATATGAGTTTATTTTGTTTTGTTTTTTCCATTTCAGCGCCCCCAATCTTCTGTATTATATCAAACCATTTCCGACATGGACCAACATATCCCTACATAAAAAAGGAAAATACCTACATCTTATAGAAGTCTAATGAGGAACAGAAATCAGCTAAGGGAGCTTTTATTAATGAAATCAAAAATCATGAACATTCGGAATAAGGGTATTCATGTCGAAACCCATGGTTCTAAGGAAAATCCAGCCTTACTATACCTGCACGGGGGCCCTGGTGAGAGTTGCTATGATTTCTCGTTTCATCAAAGTGAACGATTAGGGAACCATTTTTATCTTATTGCGATCGATCAAAGAGGTGTTTGTCGCTCAGAAGCCATTCAAGAAAAAGAAGAGTTTGGTTTTCAGGATCTGGTAGAAGATTGTGAAGCACTCAGAAAGGAATTAGGAATCGACAAATGGTCTGTACTAGGCCACTCCTTTGGAGGGTTCCTTGCTCTTGCATATGTATCCCAGTATCCTGAATCCATCGAGAAAGTCATTTTCGAATGTCCCACCTTCGATTTCACCCTGACATCTAGAGGACTGCTTAAGAAAACCGCTCAATTATTCGGAAAATACAATCAGTTTGAGTTGCAAGAGAAGGCTAAGAAATTGGCTGAGGAAGACCTTTCTCCAAGAGACTTCACAGAAATCTATATGCAGCTTAGTGACGAACTTGGAGAACACCAAATGCAAATCTATACACATAATTTTGATAACCCTACTGACTATTATGCTACTTACACAGACGAAGAATGGGACACCTTATACGACCGTTCAGATCATCACTATCATCTTCTCCGGGAAGAAGGCGTCATTTTTACCAGTTTGTTGGATAGAATCAAGCTAATAGAAACACCTATGCTTCTTCTGACAGGGGAGTATGATCCGGTTACATGTGAAAAACATGTAGAAACATTTCATAGAGATGCAGCAAACGGTAGTATCGTTCATTTTAAACATAGTGGTCATACACCCCATTACGAGGAAGCAGACCGCTTTAAACAGGTTATCTCGGATTATCTAATAGTCAAAGACCGTCAATCCTCATGAACACAGCTAAGAGAATTCACATCATTGGCTCCGTCGCAAGCGGAAAATCCACACTCGCTCGCCGCCTTTCAAAGGAAAGAGGGATTCCCTATTATGAACTTGATAATGTGATGTGGAGAAGACACCCCGATGGAGATAGTAGAAATAAGGAAGCCCAACGAAGAGACATACTTACCTCAATACTAAATCGGGAATCGTGGATCATCGAAGGCGTACATTATCAAGAATGGATGTACAAATGTCTTGAAGAGGCAGATCTTATCATCTTTCTTGATACACCAAAAAGGAAGCGGAATTTTCGGATACTCAAACGCTACATAGAAGAGAAATATGGATTCAAAAAAGGAAACTACAAGCAAACCCTAACGATGCTTAGAAAAATGTATGGGTGGAATCGACATTACGAAACGAAAGAAAAGCCAATCGTCATGCGAATTCTCAAACCCTATCAATATAAAGTCATCATTCAAAAAGGATAAAGGGGCAATCATCATGTTTACATATAAACTAAACGACGAATTAGAATTAAGACTTCTCGATTTACAGGATGCTGAACGAATCCATGAACTGACTGATCAGTCCAGATCCTATCTGCGTGAGTGGCTCCCATGGGTTGATTACTCAAAAACGGTGGATGATTCAAAGGAATTCATTAAAGGTACACGTTTGGGCTTCGCGAATGATAAGAGTTTGACTACTGGCATCATCTATCAAAGTGAAATAGTAGGAGTAGCAGGATTCAACGTACTTGACTGGTCAAACAGAGTGGCGTACATCGGCTATTGGTTAGGTGAAGGCTACCAGGGAAAAGGAATTATGACGACAGTTGCAAAGGGGCTTACGAAATACGCATTTGAATACTTAAAAATGAATAAGGTTGAAATTACCGCTGCGGAATTCAACCATCGCAGTCGAGCGATCCCCGAGCGTCTTGGATTCAAGGAAGAAGGGAAGCTGAGGCAAAGAGAATGGATTTATGATCATTATGTGGATCATATTGTATACGGTATGCTCGCAGACGAGTGGAAGAAGTCTTGAAGGGGACCCTACAAGGACCACTAAAGGAATTGATCTCCTGGGTTGACGACATTAAATATAAAAATGGGAGCTCCGCTTCAGCCCTTTATATCTTAAAAGATAATCAGGTTCTATTGGAGCATTATAGCGGCAGGCACTCCCACGGAAAATATGCTTCTCATATCACAGAACAGTCTCAATTTAATGTAGCTTCTGCCCGTAAAAGTTATTTAGGTCTTTCGGTTGCCTACGCTTTACATGATAAATATATCTCATGCCTGGATGATCCAATCACTCATTATTTTCCTGAGTTTGATAAAGATCTGTATAAAGGTACAACGATCCGTCACCTTGTAACTCATTCCCACGGACTAAATACCGACGAGAATGGATACATCTTTCGGGAATTCGAGTCCGGTAGCAAATGGGAATACTGTAACGTGGGTGTGGACATAATGACAAAATTAATTCACCGACTGTATGGGAAAGGTTACCCTCAACTTTTAAACGAGAGGGTTTTTACACCATTGGGGTTTAGTGAAACGGGATGGAGAACGGAACCAGATGAAAATCTTGTACCTATCATCGACCACATTGATAAACCTGCACTACCTGGACTGGGGGCAGCTTCAGATGGAACGGAGAAGAATTTATTTGTATCTCCCAGGGAATTTGCTCTCTGGGGACAGCTACATGTTCAAAAAGGCATGATGAATGGAAGACAAATCGTTCCCTCTAAAGTGATTGAGGCTGCCACCTCCATTCAAAATGTTTCGTATTCTGATACCTCATTACCTGGGACCGGTCTGTTTTGGTACGTTCAAGACATTCCACGAAAAAAAAGTGAACTCGGTGAGAGGGTACCTGCTGGATCTTATCAAATAGTAGGCGTCACCGGTCCAACAATTCTCGTAATTCCTGCTTATAACGTGGTGGTGGTAAAAATGTATAACAAGCGATACAACTATGGGGGGGAAGAATACCTTTATTATTTTATTATTTACGGGAGTTCAGTAACAAAGTGGCAGATCTATTTTCCTTCCTTAAGAATGGTGCACCGCAATAGACCGAGGAATGAATTACCAAATATTTGGTAACACTAACATCTATATTATGAGTCGGGCTATGGGGGGGATCCCATGTTTCATATTGTAGTCATTGTGGTGATAATTCTCAGTTCCTTGAAGTGGGGATCCTGGAATAGATGGAAAGAATTTCTTCCCACCATCTATTACTTTAGTTTTTTCAATATGTTTTATCAGTATATCAGCTACACCATGAAGGCAGTTTGGGAACTTGATGGATTTTTCATCAATATGTTCGTCACGGATTCTCTTTACACGATGATCGCTTATCCTTGCCTTGTGGTTCTATTTTTAAGCCACTATCCTGAAGAAATCAGGATGAAAATCCTTTATAATTTTAAATACATAGGTGTCGCCATTTTGATAGAATGGGCAGCGTGGACTATGGAATCCATTGAATATTTTGAAGGATGGAACCTTTGGTGGACGCTACTGTTTTATTTTATTATGTTTCCTATGCTGAGCCTTCACTACAGAAATCCTTTTCGGGCACTGGTGCTATCAGTCTTTGTCGTTGCTTTCTTACTTATTAGCTTTGATTATCATGTATTATGAAAAGAGAATTATAAGAATAACACCATCAATTCTTCATCGAAATATTCATCGTTATATTTCAATGCCCGCTTTTCCGTTCCGTATGGCTTGAATCCACAAGAGTGATAGAGCCCCTTCGCTGTTTCATTGGTTGTTACAACTGTAATCATGACTTGTTCAATGCCATCCTCCTCTTTTGCTTGTGTGATGGCGGTTTGAATCAACCTTCTTGCGAATCCCTTCCCACGATGGGAAGGGGCCACATACATGGCAAAAATAGAAGCTTTATGCTTCATTTTTAAAGCACCTTCACGTACGAGGGTCACCGCTCCGACCAGTTTCCCGTCAACAAAGCAACCAAACGTGTAGCTGCCCTTTTGTACAAGTCTCCCGGCTGTCACTTCAATTGGATTGGGACGGGCGAGGGCTTCTTCATAGCTGCCACCGAAGCTCGAAGGACTTTGTTTCAGCATTTCCAAACGAAGCTGCCAATAAGCTTCGGCATTTTTTTCATTGAGCAATTGAATTTCCATTAATTTCTGACCTTCTTTCTTTTACATGATAAGATGAGAGAAGCATGTATTTAAGCTATTCAAACAGATTTCGACATTAATGGTGGAATTCCTTTAAATTGGAGGTATATGAATGGAAGAATGCCTAGGCTGCCGACTTGCAAATAAAAAGGAGAGAGTATTTATCATTTACGAAGATGATCATGTGTCCTGCTTTTTGGACCATGTCCCGCATCACCCAGGACATACCCTGATCCTCCCCAAAAGACATAAAGTGGAAGTAACGGAATTGGATGAGGCTGAGAGCCTCTCCATTATGAAGGCTTCTCAACTAGTTGCACAAACCATACAAGCACTATATGTACCCAACGGCATTACTATCTGTCAGAATGGAGGCATCTACAACGAGTTAACTCATTATCATATGCATGTTATTCCGCGGAATGAGGAAGCAGATCGATTTGGCGAACTCTTTTATGGAATGGCTCAGGTTGGACGACACGGTGAAGCTCTGGAAGAAACTCAAAAAAAGATGATGGCCTACATTAATAGAATACAAGAATTGGAGATAACCAAATGACCATACATAAAGATTTCGACAAAAAAATAAAACAATACGCAGAGCTTGCCATTAAAGTGGGAGTAAATGTTCAACATGATCAGCCACTTTGGATCTCTGCTCCCCTCGGAACTGAACATTTTGTGCGCATCGTCGTAAAGGAAGCCTATCTTGCCGGGGCCAGAAATGTACATGTTCAATGGTATGACGAGGAGATTATGCGAACACATTATGAAATGGCCCCGGATGATACCTTTTATGAATATCCAAGCTGGCTGTCTGCTGCTCATGAGTGGGTTGTGGACCATAAAGGAGCTTTCCTTCAGATAGAAGCCAATGACCCGGACCTGCTGAAGGGAATCGATCCAGACCGGATCCTTAATTTTGAAAAAGCAAGTGGAGACGCCCTTGACCGTTTCTATGAAGCCATCGAAAAAGATCAAATCAGCTGGTCGATCGTAGCCATCCCTTCGCAGAAATGGGCCGATAAAGTCTTTCCTGGCTTGCCTGAGAAAGAGAGAATAGCAAGCCTATGGGACCGTATATTCACGTCCGTCCGCATCGATCATGAAGATCCCGTCCTCGCTTGGCAAACCCATATCCAAACCCTGACCGACAAAGCAAGCGAACTTAATGACTTAAAGCTTGAAAGCCTGCTCTACCAATCGGCTGGGACGGACCTGACCATAGAACTCCATGAAGATCACCTGTGGCTGACGGGGGCGAGCAAAACACCACAAGGAACACATTTCATTGCCAATATGCCGACAGAAGAAGTTTATACTGTTCCTGTGAAAACCGGAGTCAATGGCACAGTTATAAGCACCAAGCCACTTGCTTACAATGGCAACGTCATTGAAGACTTCACCCTTACTTTTAATGATGGGGAAATTACGAATGTAACGGCAAGAAAAGGAGAGGAAATCCTGAAAAAATTGATTTTGACGGATGAAGGGGCAGCCTACCTAGGTGAGGTGGCACTTGTTCCACATCAGTCACCTATCTCTGATTCTGGCGTTCTATTCTTTAACACCTTATTTGATGAAAATGCATCCAATCATCTAGCGATCGGTTCCTCTTATCCAACGTGCATAAAGGATGGAGACATTTTATCAGATGAAGAACGGGAGGCTAAGGGGCTTAATGAAAGTGTGGTTCATGAAGATTTCATGATTGGTTCTGCCCAGATGAATATAGATGGAGTGTGCCGTGATGGAAGGAAAATCGCTATTTTCCGTAATGGGAACTGGGCTATATAAATGAAAGGAGCCAGCTAGAGTCTAGTTGATTGCTTTAGCTTCTTCTTTAAGCCACTAACCCCACGACACATTTAATTTAATAGTAAAGGAGATAAACCATGATTTATGAAATGACCGTGCAAGTCCGAGTAACAGATATGCAAGAAGGGCAACGATGGTATGAAACATTATTAAATCGTACTCCTGATTTCATCCCCCACGACGGATTCGCTGAATGGGAACTCATTCCTGGCTGTTGGCTCCAAGTAGCAGAAGGTACCCCAACGCCAAATTCAGGTCCCATCCGTCTAGGCGTTGAAGATATTGGCAGAGAAAGGGAAAGACTGTCATCCCTTTTAGGTACCAAGCACTTTGACATTCATGAAAGAGAAGAAGTCCCGGTAAAATGGGCAACCTTTCAGGATCCATGGGGGAATGGAATCGGTATGTTCGAATATCACAGTAAAACTGAAATGCAAGCACGTATTCGGTCCCTTTTTGGAAAAAAGAAATAAGGTCCCTCATTTGATCAAAAAGAAGACATCTGATTGCAGATTCTATTGGTGTATAAGTGTTAAGTGTCAGCTTACTTCCGACTAGAATCATAAAAAGAAGAACCCTTAATGTCAGTAAAGGGTTCTTCTTTTACATTAAACTTATTCAACAATGTTCATCTCAAGCTCATGTTTTTTCACATATGCTTGAGGAAGCAAGGTTCTTTCAAAGTCAAACTTCTCAAGATCCAAGCCTTTTTCAACCTTATTCGGAAGATCCGGGTTCGCAAGGGCACTTGTACCTAAGCTGATAAACTCAGCCTGCTCTTTTTGCAGAAGTACTTCTGCTTTAGAGGGATCACCGAGTTGACCATTGGCAATTACCGGTAATTGACTATAAGAAGTGGCAGCCTCGGCGAGAGTCATGCTACCTTCCCCGAAGGACGGTTCAGAACCATCTCCATCTGTTGTATGAATATAATCTAATTCCGTTTTTCCTAATGATGTAAAGATGGTCTCTGCAGCGGCTTGACCTTCTGGCCATTTATAAGTTTGATCAGCCACTTTCCCTTGAGAAATACGAATCCCTACCACAAAGTCATCCCCAACAGCACTCCGGACATCGTGGATGATTTCGGTTAGTAGACGAAGTCGATTTTCAAGCGGGCCACCGTATTCATCTTCGCGTTTATTTAAATAATCCGTCAAGAACTGGTCCAGTAAATAACCATTGGCACCATGAATTTCTACACCTTCAAAGCCTGCTTCTTTGGCATTTACAGCACTTTCCACGAAGGACTTTTTGACAGCTTCAATATCGTCCATCGTCATTTCTTCCGGAACAGGGAAAGGGCCGGACCCTCCGTAGAATCCAAGCTGATCACCTTTTGGTGCAATGGCAGATGGTGCTTTAGTATTGTCTTCATAGGCATTCCCTTGACTTTGTCCTCCTGCGTGCATAAGCTGAGCAATCATCAAGGATCCGTGACTGTGAACCGTTTGAACAATTTTCCTCCATGCTTCTATTTGCTCTTTATTTACAATGCCCGGCTGGTTGAAGTATCCCTGACTGTATTGTTTATCTGTATATATTCCTTCTGAAATGATAACGCCGAAACCGCCTTTTGCGAAGCGTTCGTAATACCTTTCCATCGTTTCATTTGCCACGCCATTTTCACCTGCACTCACCCGGGTCATGGGTGCAACTATATAACGATTCTTAGTTAAGCCGGCGCCGAGGTTGCCTTTTGAAAACAGTAGAGTATAAGGTGAACTCATTTTGAACACTCCTTTAAAGTATTTTTAAGATGATTATATCTCTCATCTTTAACGGAATCTAACTTTACGCCTGATGGATATGCCGGTCCCATAAAATGTTATATTGTGGTAAAATCAATACAATATGGGTGATATATAACATAGAGCATCATTTATGGTATAATTTCTCCTTGTGAAAACATACATGCTACATCTATAAGGGGGTAATGTGATGAGTTTTGAAGGTCAAAAGATAATGCCTGCCATCCGCTCTATGAAGGACTTTGATAAAATGCTTGAAACCTCTTTTCAATATGGTGTGTTTCTCGACCTCCATGTCGGGATGCTGAAGAGCGTCTTCGACTATGCACGAAACCAGAATCGAAAGATGTTTTTACATTTGGATTTAATTCACGGGTTATCAAGTGATGAGTATGCTGCAGAATATGTCTGTCAGGAAATCAAACCCTATGGCATTATATCCACTAAAGGAAATGTGATAAAAAAAGCAAGGCAAAAAGGTGTATTTGCCACTCAACGAATGTTCGTGATTGATTCAAGTGCCATGAATCGGAGCATTGAACTTATACATAAGACAGATCCCGACTTTATTGAAGTGCTGCCAGGTGTGGTTCCTAAAATAATAAAAGAAATAGGTGAAAAGACGGGCAAGCCCATTTTTGCAGGCGGACTGATTGACACAGTGGAGGAAGTGGAAGCAGCAATTGAGGCAGGCGCAACGGCGATCACGACTTCTGATCGGGTACTCTGGAAACATTTTGACAGATGAAAATTCACAAAAATCCATTGACACCGCTTTCATTGTGAAGTAATATTGTTCACAAGTTAATACGTTGTGAAAGAGATGAAGAGACTCACGTGAATTGCCTGCTATTGATGGGCATATTCCGTGAGTCTTTTTATTTTTTTCAACAGCCTTTAACAATAAAGAGGCTTGAATAACAAGATTATCACAGACAGATATGGGGTAAACGAGCTAAAAAGCCTCATAAAACCTCGAGGAGCGGCTGTGCCACAAGTTCTTTCTTCAGGACAGACGTTTCACACATACTGGTTAACGTCCAGCTGCAGATTAAAACAGTGCAATATCTAATTGAAATGAGGGATGATGTATGAATGCATTTTTAGGAGAAGTGGTAGGTACAGCTTTACTGATTATTTTCGGAGCTGGGGTTTGTGCCAATGTGAACCTCAAAAAGTCATATGCTTATAACTCTGGTTGGATCGTCATAGCATTTGGATGGGGCTTGGGTGTTGCCATGAGCGTATACGCCGTCGGGAAGTTCAGCGGGGCTCATTTAAATCCGGCTGTCACATTGGGACTAGCGTTCAATGGGGATTTCCCATGGAGCAGTGTACCTGAATACATTCTTGCTCAAGTGATCGGGGCGATCATCGGGGCAACGGTTACTTATTTACACTTTTTGCCCCATTGGCATGCAACAAAGGACCCGGGCGTGAAATTAGGGGTTTTTGCTACCGGACCGGCCATTCCGCATTATTTTTCAAACTTATTGAGTGAAATCATTGGAACTTTTGTTTTGGTAGTAGGATTATTATCTATAGGGGCGAATACCTTTACAGACGGATTGAATCCATTTATCGTCGGATTCCTTATTATCGCAATCGGGATCTCACTCGGTGGGACGACTGGCTACGCCATTAACCCTGCACGTGATTTAGGACCACGGATCGCTCACTTCCTGCTCCCGATTCCAGGAAAGGGACCATCCAACTGGGGATATTCGTGGATTCCGGTAGTCGGTCCGGTATTAGGTGGATCGTTTGGAGGCGTATTTTATAAAGCGGTATTCATTGGACAAGTCACGACAAGCTTCTGGGTGGTTCTTGTGATCACTCTTGCCGTCCTTGGACTTGCATACGCAAGTGACAGAAAGACCAGTTTAGCTAAAAAAGTACATCAATTATCAACTGAAAATTAATCTTTGGAGGGGTTATCAATGGAGAAATATATTTTATCTTTGGATCAAGGAACAACTAGTTCAAGAGCCATCCTTTTTAATAAACAAGGGCAAATCGTTCATACTGCACAAAAAGAGTTTACTCAGCATTTTCCCAAACCGGGCTGGGTAGAGCACAGTGCAAATGAAATTTGGGGATCCGTTCTGGCCGTCATTGCAAGCGTTTTATCGGAATCAAGTGTGAAACCTGAACAAATAGAAGGTATCGGAATCACAAATCAACGTGAAACGACCGTTGTGTGGGATAAGGAGACAGGAGACCCGGTTTACAATGCGATCGTCTGGCAATCCCGCCAAACTGCCGGAATCTGTGATGATTTAAAATCACAAGGATTAAACGAGACCTTCCGTGATAAAACCGGATTACTGATCGATGCTTATTTTTCCGGAACGAAGGTGAAATGGATCCTGGACAACGTCGATGGAGTTAAAGAAAGGGCGGAAGAAGGAAAGCTTCTGTTTGGAACGATTGATACCTGGTTGATTTGGAAAATGTCAGGTGGAACCGCTCACGTAACGGACTACTCCAACGCCTCACGCACACTTATGTATAATATTTATGACCTGAAGTGGGATGAAGAGCTATTGGACATACTTGGTGTACCTGAAAGTATGCTCCCGGAGGTCCGTCCCTCATCGGAAGTGTATGCAAAAACCGTCCCATATCATTTCTTTGGGAGGGAGATCCCGATTGCAGGTGCAGCAGGGGATCAGCAGGCCGCATTGTTCGGACAGGCCTGTTATGAGAAAGGCATGGCTAAGAATACGTACGGCACAGGCTGCTTTATGCTGATGAATACGGGTGAAAAAGCGGTGAAGTCTGATAATGGACTATTAACGACACTTGCCTGGGGAATCGATGGAAAGGTGGAATATGCTCTTGAAGGGAGCATTTTCGTTGCCGGATCTGCTATTCAGTGGCTTCGCGATGGACTCCGTATGCTGAAAGATGCAAAGGACAGCCAGGAATATGCAGAAAAAGTGGAGTCAACTGATGGAGTATACGTTGTCCCTGCATTTGTAGGATTGGGAACTCCTTATTGGGATAGTGACGTTCGCGGTGCTGTATTTGGGTTAACCAGAGGCACCTCGAAGGAACACTTTGTAAGAGCCACCCTGGAATCACTTGCCTATCAGACGAAAGATGTCTTGACTGCCATGGAAGCAGATTCCGGAATTTCCCTTAAAAAGCTGAGAGTCGATGGAGGGGCAGTAAAGAATGATTTCTTGATGCAATTCCAAAGCGACATGTTATCCGTACCGGTTGAACGCCCGGTAGTCAATGAAACCACCGCTCTTGGCGCTGCCTATTTAGCGGGCCTTGCCGTTGGATTCTGGAAGAACCGTGAAGAAATCTTCAAGCAGTGGAATAAAGATAAACAATTCGAACCGGCTATGGCCCCTGAGACACAGGAAGAACTATACAATGGTTGGAAAAAAGCTGTAAAAGCAACTATGGCTTTTAAATAAAAGATTTCTATGATATAATGAGACCAAGTTAATAAAACGGTTAGAGACCAAGAGAGACCAAACTTGCATTATGGCACACTACGTCCATGATGTTTGTTTCGGTCTCTTTTTTTATGGTTAAACAGTAGAGTGAGAGTTTAAATCATTTCTTAAATCCTAGGAGGAACCAACTATGACATTTTCAAGTACTGCCCGACAAGAAGTGAAACATACATTGTCATCGAATCAATTCGACCTGATTGTAATCGGAGGGGGAATTACCGGTGCAGGCATCGCCCTCGATGCATCCAAGCGGGGAATGAAGGTTGCTCTGGTGGAGATGCAGGATTTTGCGGCGGGTACGTCCAGCCGTTCAACAAAATTGGTCCACGGAGGCTTACGTTATTTAAAACAATTTGAAGTGAAAATGGTTGCAGAAGTAGGGAAAGAACGGGAAATCGTTTACGAAAACGGACCTCATGTCACAACTCCCGAATGGATGCTATTACCCCTGCATAAAGGAGGGACATTCGGTAAATTCAGTACCTCGATCGGCCTGAAGGTATATGACTATCTCGCTGGTGTTAAGCGAAGTGAAAGAAGATCCATGCTATCGGTATCGGAAACGTTAACGAAAGAGCCCCTCGTCAAAAAAGATGGTTTAAAAGGCGGAGGTTACTATGTAGAATACCGTACCGACGATGCACGTTTAACCATTGAAGTCATGAAGGAAGCAGTTGCTCATGGGGCAACGGCCTTAAACTATATGAAATCCCAGCGCTTCCTCTATGACAACAAGAAAGTAGTTGGAATAGAAGCAGAAGACCTGGTGACAGGGGAAACGATTGAAATTCGCGGATCAAAAATTGTCAACGCCGCCGGTCCTTGGGTCGATGATGTCCGCGGCAAGGATTACAGCACCAATAACAAGCAGCTTCGTTTGACGAAGGGGGTCCATCTTGTCATCGATCAAAGCAAATTCCCCCTTCGACAGGCCGTTTATTTCGATACACCTGATGGACGGATGGTATTCGCTATTCCACGCGATGGGAAAGCGTATGTAGGGACCACGGACACCTTCTTTGACTCTGAGAAAGCATCCCCTAATACGACGTCAGAAGACAGGGATTATATTTTGAATGCGATTCATTTCATGTTTCCCGATGTATCAGTAGGGAAGGATGATGTAGAATCGAGCTGGGCAGGCGTGCGTCCGCTGATATTTGAAAAAGGAAAGGACCCTTCTGAAATTTCGCGTAAAGATGAGGTTTGGGAAGCTGAAAGCGGTCTGATCACCATTGCAGGAGGTAAGTTGACAGGTTACCGCAAGATGGGTGAACACGTCGTTGACCTTGTTTCAACACGATTAAAAGAAAAAAACAAGCAGAAGTTCCCATCTTCCTCCACGAAGCATATGCCGATTTCCGGCGGCCATGTAGGGGGATCGAAGAATTTCCAATCATTTATTGATCAAAAGGCAGGAGAAGCCGTTCAATATGGATTGACTGAAGAAGAGGGCCGCAAACTTGCGGGAATGTATGGATCTAATGTTGATCAGCTATTCAAGCTTGCCCACGCTTATAGCGGAAGCAACGAAGGCTCCGTCCCTCCTTACTTGTATGCACAACTGATTTATGCGATTCAGGAAGAGATGGCCGCAACTCCTGTTGATTTCTTCATTCGACGAACAGGAGCTTTATTCTTCGACCGTGAATGGGTGGAGAAATGGAAGGAACCTGTCATTGATGTGATGGCAAAACTTCTGAATTGGAATATAGAGCAGAAAAAACAATATACTCTTGATTTGCACAATGAGTTGAAGAATGCAGTGGTACCAGTCGATCTTCAGTCATAAGCAAGAAAAAAGGCAGAATTTCATTTCTGCCTTTTTGTATTTTGCTCTTCTCCTTGCTTCATCCGCCCGAATTAAAGTTTAATAAATATGCTTACAATTATATAAATATATGAATAGTTGATGAAATTGACAGTAGATGACTGTTCATTTCCCGAGAGAACTGTTCATCCCTTCTTAGTGTCGTTGAATATCATATGGGATTGCTGTAGATTAAGAATAGAAATTGACACGACTTCCTCGTCAAAAGGGTGGCTTCAATGGGATGAAGCCACCCTTTTTTTGCATTTTTTCAACAAAAAAACTAAATGGATAAGGATATTATTGCTATACTAATAGAAAGAAAAAATGGGGAGGAAGCTGGATTGGATCATAAAATAGCTGTAGTGACGGGGGCTAATAGCGGGTTTGGTTTTCTCTCAACGCTGGAGCTGGCACAACTTGGATATAAAGTAATCGCCTCCATGAGAGACATTCATAAAGGAAGTGCATTGCTTCAACGGGCTGAGGAACTAAATGTGGGGGATTTAGTTGAGCTTCATCCATTGGACGTAACCTCGGAAGCATCCATTAAGGAATTCTCTATCTATCTTAATGGTTTGGGCAAGGTGCACATTCTCCTTAATAATGCAGGGTTTGCCGGTGCAGGATTTGCAGAAGAAGTGACAATCGATGAGTTCCGTGAACAATTCGAGACCAATGTTTTTGGTGTCATGAGAATGACTCAAATTGTCCTCCCATTTATGAGAAAGCAAGGAGAAGGTAAAATCATCAATATGAGCAGCATTAGTGGCAGATTCGGTTTTCCTGGACTCAGTCCTTATGTTTCTTCAAAACACGCTTTAGAGGGATACACCGAAAGTCTGAGATTGGAACTCAAGCCCCTTGGCATATCTGTACACCTGATCGAACCAGGTTCTTATCGTACGAATATCTGGACATCAGGAAAGAAAGTCACTCCACTCTCGATGCAAAAAAACTCTCCTTACTTTGGTTATATGGAGGCCATCAACTCGGAAATTCAAGAAGGTGCAGCTACTCTAGGAGATCCCAGGGAGGTTGCAACGATCGTAGGTGAAATAGCTCTAAACAAGAAAAAAGCCTTTAGAATTCCCATAGGAAAAGGAGTGCGATTAACCCTACTGATCAAAACCATCCTGCCATGGAGCATCATGGAAAAGATCATCTTAAAAAAACTCGGAATGAAAAATACTAAAAAGGACGGACCTTATAGCAAGGCAGAATAATGTCTGAATTTAAAGAATATTATTCTTTTGAAGGAGAATTTTGTCAAAAGAGAGAATATGCTTAAGGAGATCCATTAACTTATGGAATCACTAAATTAGTTTGAATCTTTCCACACGAAATGAGGTGATTGATTGAATGAATGGATTGGTGCATCTGCTCTTTGCATCCATGAAGGCCGTTTATTGATGGTGTTACAGGGGAAAGAGAAAGAAGAGAAGAGATGGTCGGTTCCTTCTGGGGGATTGGAAGGGGGCGAATCACTTCAGGAATGTTGTAAACGTGAAGTTTGGGAAGAAACAGGCTATGATGTTGAAGTGGGAAAACATTTGTATACAAAGTGGGGGAATGAAGGGAGAATCTCTACAAGAATTCATTACTACGAAGTCCAGCTCCTTGGAGGAGAGGCAACCTTACAGGACCCTGATCAATCAATACATAAAATCGAATGGTTTTCACTTCAAGAGTTAAAGGACCTGCCCCTGGGATTTCCAGAGGATCATTCCATCCTGGAAGCCTACCTGAATAAGAAGCTAAACACACTATCTTCAAAGGGATAGTGTCGTTTAAGCTCAATAAATTATATAGTATTTATTTATAAAGGAGAGAGTAGAATGGTGAAACGAACAGGAGAAGTAGTGATGGGAGTCATCGGAATTATCTTATCCGCATTATTTTCCATCATCGGAATCGTACTTAATATGGGAATGAGTAATCCTGAGGTCATGTCCCAAATCGAAGAAGGTATGGCAAGTGATCCAAACCTGCAAAACGAAGAAATGACAGCAGGAGATATATCTACCATTATTGAAACGGCTGAATCAATGGGATCTTACCTGGTGATTTTGGGAATCATTGCATCCATTCTTGGCATCATTGCTGTAGTGTCCATTGTAAAAAATAAGAAGCCAAAATTATCTGGAATCATGTTTATCATCGCTGCGCTTGTCATCGGACTCGGCACGATTGGATTTGGTTTTGTTCCTGGACTTCTGTTCCTCATTGCAGGAATCATGGCGTTTGTTCGCAAACCTAAAAAGTCGGACCCTGTATATTAAAAAATAAAGCTTAGAGAATCTTTCTCTAAGCTTTATTTTTTATTCATATTTAGCTTCCTCAACAAATAAAGTAGGAAATGATTAAGTGTTTTACGTTAGAGGAAAAAAGTTTTTTCCCCCTAAGATCTGCTTGTACTCCACTTGATTTCCGACGGGATTTATACTATCTTAAAAGTAGAGCATAATGAAAAAACAAGAGACACTGGCGGCAACCAATGTCTCTTGCTACACAGCAAACTGCAAGGAAAGCAGTGGCCCAATAGAGAAAGGAACATAACTCTACCCTTCAAAGTTTAGGCGCTTCATGAGGGTGGGGTTATTTCTTTTTGTCATTCGAAATAACTACGGCAATGATGGAGACAATTAAAGAGCCAAAGGTAATCATTAGCGTTAACGCCTCATACGTTGTCACTATAAGCACCACCTCCTTCTATAAGGAAGTGGCCACTCCCACCCTACATTCACTGTATGTTTCAAATTATAACACAAACACCCCGCGTACTTTATAGGCAAGAGGTAGGAAAAGCTTCACCCTATCAAAAAAACATGCCCCCCTTAAAAAACCATCCCATATTATACGTATAGTTCAAACTTTCTTCGAAATATGTTAGCATAGATATGCTCATATTAAACGATTACATAACATCTAGGAGGAATACACGATGAAACAGCGTATAGAAATGTTAAAAAACTGGTTGAAGGAAGAGAAGATCGACGCAGCATTTATTAATTCAACTGAAAATGTATTCTACTTAACGAATTTCCACACAGATCCACATGAGCGCTTAATGGGGCTATTTGTATTTCCGGATGCAGAGCCATTTGTCGTAGTTCCTGGAATGGAAGCACGTCAAGTGAAGGATGCCGGCTGGAACAATGAAGTGATTGGCTACTCTGATCATGAAAATCCATGGGAATTCATTCAGTCAGCCATTCAAAAGAGAAGTATAAATGGAGGCAAGGTTGCTTTCGAAAATGAAGTAGTTACCTATGGGCGAAGTCAAGCATTCTTAAACATCTTTGATTCACCCAATGTAGTGAATGTTGAAGACAAATTAAACGAGATGCGCGTAGTGAAGGACGAGAAAGAAATTGAAATCATGCGCCGAGCGGCAAAAATGGCGGACTTCGGGGTAGAAGTAGGTGTAAGTGCCCTCCAAGAAGGCATAACAGAAATGGAAGTTCTTGCGAAGATTGAATATGAATTAAAGAAAAAAGGCATTCGTGAAATGTCGTTTTCTACGATGGTCCTATTTGGTGAAAAGGCTGGAGATCCACACGGTAATCCGGGAAATCGCAAACTGAAAGCCGGGGACTTCGTATTATTTGATCTCGGAGTTGTCCTTGAAGGCTACACTTCAGATATTACACGTACATTCGCATATAAATCGGTTTCAGAGAAACAAAAAGAGATCTACAACACGGTTTTAAAAGCAGAACTGGCGTCACTAGATGCAAGTAAGCCCGGCCACCGCATTGGTGATCTTGATCAAATCGCCCGTGATATCATTTCAGAAGCAGGGTATGGAGACTATTTCCCACACCGAATCGGTCACGGCCTTGGGATCAACGTACATGAATTTCCATCAATGAGTCATTTAAATAATGGGATATTAAAAGAAGGAATGACCTATACAATAGAGCCTGGTATTTACGTACCCGAAATTGGCGGAGTAAGAATTGAAGACGATGTACTTATAACAAAGGACGGGTATGAAACTTTGACCAACTTCCCAAAAGAACTCCAAATTATTGAATAAGTCGAAATGAGAAGGCTGACGAAAGAGTGTCGGCCTTCTTTTAATGAAATGAAACTTTTACAGAAGTCGTTCGTATGTATAAGGGGAATAAGCTACAGGAGGATGAACTACATTGAAGAAAATATTGATCATTTTCAGCTTTTTTATGCTGGCAGGCTGTGGGATTCTCGAAGAAGCTAACAACAGTTTAACCTATGTGGAGGAAATGACCGATTACCTCAATGAAGCAGAACAATTTGCCAATGACTTCCCTGGATTAGTGGAAAATGCTGCAGCAGACCCCTCCACCATCCCGACACTTGAAGCAAGATTAAAAGACATGAAAACAGAAATACAAGAAATCAACGATCTCACTCCGCCTCAAGTGGCAGATAACATTCACCAAAAAGTGGAAGAATATAACGGTCAAGCGTTAGAAGGGATTGATCGGGCCCTGGTCGAGATAGATAAGGGAGAAGTACAGGTTTCAGAATTGAAAAACCTTGAAATCGTGAATACATTTAATCAACTTCAAGATATTAAAGGAAACTTAGAAAGTATAGGCCAATAACATAAAGGTGTTACAGATAAGATTCCTTATTTGTAGCACTTTTTTACGTTGAAATATTAAATCAGGCGATGGCGATCACTCTTGTAACAATGCTGAGTTGTCCAGAGCAGATACGAACGACCTCTTTGTAGGAAAATGATGTAATATATAACCGATAAAATACAACTGTGATTTCCTTGGATTAATAGAACAAGAGTTCTAAAAAACATGCTATAATAAAGGAATCATAGACATGGACAGGAGAATGTTATGAAAGTCGTTATTGCCGAAAAACCCGACCAAGGAGCAACCCTTGCAAAGCCTTTTCCTCATCGAAAGCGGCAAGGATACATTGAAATACATTCAAACGATGTGTTCCCCAATGGTGCATATATTACCTGGGCTGTAGGACATCTCTTCCAGCTTCAAGCCCCTGAAAAATACGAAAGTAAATGGAAGAAGTGGACTTTAGAAGACCTTCCCATCATACCTCTCCGATTTCAATATGAGCTTCAACGGGCAAAAGCAAAACAATTCTCAGTCATCAAGGAGCTTCTTAAGAAAAATGAAGTCACGGAAATCATCCATGCAGGTGATGCGGGACGTGAAGGGGAACTGATCATCCGAAATATCGTTTCCATGTCCCGAGTGAAGAAACCGATGAAGAGGTTATGGATTTCATCCTTAACAGAGAAAGCGATCCTTCAAGGGTTTACTAGTTTAAGAGAAGAGACTGAAATGCGCCCCCTCTATTATGAAGCCTATTCCCGTGCGTGTGCCGACTGGCTTGTCGGAATGAACGCATCAAGAGCATATAGCATCCTATTAAAACAACAAGGCATGTCTGATGTTTTTTCTGCTGGAAGGGTTCAAACCCCGACACTCGCTCTGATTGTGAGGAGAGATGAGGAGATAGATCGTTTTAAGAGCGAACCTTTTTGGGAAGTGAAGGCAAGCTTTCAAATCGGTGACCACACGTACGAAGGCATCTGGCAAAAGGAGGGGGAGTCCCGGATTCAATCTCGGGAGCTGGCAGAAAAAATCGCTTCTTTTTGCAAAAATAAGCCTGCAAGCGTAGATGAAATGAAAACAGAACGAAAAGAGTTTGCGCCTCCATTGCTTTTCAATCTTTCTTCACTTCAGGCAACGGTAAACAAAATGTATAAGTTTTCCCCTAAGAAAACACTGGATGTTCTGCAAAAGCTTTACCAAAAGGGTATAGTATCGTATCCAAGATCAGATTCACAATATGTAACAAAAGGCGAAGCAGAAACCTTTCCGGAAATATTATCTAAGCTTAAGGAATTCAGTCCGTACACTAACTGGATCCCAACTCCACAAGCTAGCTTACTGAACAACAAGCGTTTTGTAAATGAAGCGAAGGTTTCCGATCACTACGCCATCATCCCGACTGAACAGGTGACTGATCCACAATCCCTATTCAGTGATGAGAAGAAGATATATGATGTAGTGGTTAAACGCTTTATCGCCGCACATCACGATAAAGCTGTGATTAATTATACAACCATCACTACCGTTGTGGACGAACGGGCTGAGTTCGTTTCCAAAGGAAAGCAAATTCTCCAAGAGGGCTGGAGGCAGGTTCTGATGCAGAACGAGAAGGAGGATGAACCGCTGCTTCCACCCGTAAAGGAAAAAGACAAAGGTGTCGTAAATGCTATTCATACGAAGGAAGGAAAAACTCAGCCTCCTAAGCGGTACACTGAAGGACAGCTGATAACATTAATGAAAACAGCGGGAAAATATATGGAGAATGACGAGCTTGAAAAGGTGTTAAAGCAAACAGAAGGTCTTGGAACAGAAGCGACCCGTGCAGGGATTATCACCATGCTTAAAGATCGACAGTATATTGATATTCAAAAGAACATCGTCTATCCCACTGACAAGGCAAAGGTTTTAATTCGAGCCATTGGAGAAAACGTGTTAGCCTCAGCTGAAATGACAGCCAAATGGGAGCAGCGATTACAAGAAATAGGAAAAGGCTTGGCGTCTGCGCCTGAATTCATGGAACAAGTGAAGAAATTAAGCGATCGGCTTGTTCAAAATGCCCTTGAAGATTCTAAAATGTGGAATTTCAAGGACCTGGATACAGCTTCCATCCAGCGAGCAAAAGGGCGGAAAGGAAAAAGTGCAGCAAAAACCAGCATGGGCACGTGTTTAAAATGCGGTGGAAAGGTCATAGATAAAGGAAAATTCTATGGATGTTCCAATTATCAAAAGACGAAATGCAATTTTACAATTTCTAAAACCATACTCTCGAAGCGAATTACACAAGCGATGGTAAAAAAGGTGTTGGCCGATGGGAAATCCGATCGAATCGACGGCTTCAAAAAAGGCGAAAAGGAATTCTCAGCTTATCTTAGCTGGGATCACAACGAAAAGAAAATTCAGTTCCAATTTGATATCTGACCACTTATTAGAAGGTCGCCCATGGAGTAATCTATTTTTATCGTCTCCGATTCACTCAACACCCGGATAGAACCCACATGAATTAGCCGGTACCCACCCTATTGAGATTACCAGCATCAAAACGACCCCCTCCAAGGGAGTCGTTTTTTTATGTCTGGTTTTAAAACTTCTGCTAATGCTAACTGCAATGAATACGAAATGAGCTTTTATTTACACACAATAATTATTAGACTGAAGTTTAATTTCATCAGAAGTGGATAAAACAAAAGGGTAGGGAATCAGCTATTTAAAAATGGAGGGTATACATTGAAAAAAATATTAATGGTCTTAACAAATGAAAGCAAAATTGATGATGAACACGAAACAGGTCTTTGGTTATCTGAGTTCGCAGAACCATATGAAGAATTTAAGAATCAAGGATTCGGAGTAGATGTGGCCAGCTTAAAAGGCGGCCGCATTCCATTAGATCCTAATAGCCTCGATAATGAACAGGTGGAGAAGTGGAAGGGTGTCACAAAGGAACTTGACCAAACGATGGTTCTTTCCCAACTAAATGTAAATGAATATGCTGGTATCTTCCTACCAGGAGGACATGGTACGATGTTTGATCTGCCTGAGAGTCCAGAGCTTCAACAGGCACTGGCTCATTTTGCTGAAAACAACAAAGCGATTGGTGCCGTGTGCCATGGTCCAGCAGGCTTTGTTGGAACGAAATTATCAAATGGTAAATGGTTAGTTGAAGGAAAAAGCCTAACTGGATTCACGAATGAAGAAGAACAACAAACGGGTCTCGATTCATTGATGCCTTTCTTATTAGAGACAAAATTAAGAGAGCAAGGTGCTCAATTCGAAAAATCAGAGGCTTGGAGCGACCATGTTATGACGGATGGTAAATTCGTGACAGGCCAAAATCCACAATCCAGTCAATCAACAGCGGAAGCGTTCGTTAAAGTATTATAAGAGCGTATAAGCTGAATGAAAATTGATATGGAGCTTCTTTTCACGGGCAAGCCATAATATTTTTTCTAAAGAGCATGGGGAGGAAAAGAGCCCATGCTCTTTTCTCTTCTCCTATATTCTCTTTTCACCAACCATTTGTGTTAAAATCGTGAGAAGAATATGAGGAGAGGAGAAGCTCATGCAGGTTATCAGGGTCATCATTCAAATTGCCATTCTATGTTTATTTTTTGAAATTGGAAAGTGGTGTACAGATTTCTTTCACTTACCGATTCCCGGCAGCATTATCGGGATGCTGTTTTTGTTCTTCTTATTATTAACGGGCGTGGTGAAGGAACGATTATTACTGGACGGTTCAGGTTTTTTTCTTAGACACTTCTCCTTCTTTTTTCTTCCACTATCTGCTAGCGCCATGGTACTGGGGCCATATTTTATTGAGTTTGGATGGAAACTGGTTGTCATTATTGTCGTTAGTGGAATGATTGGTTTCATTGCTACATCTTTATCAGCAGAGAGTTTAATAAGATGGAAGGAGAAACGAAAACATGATCCATCTCATTAGTTCTCTACTGGCAATGGGCATAACGGTATTTTATTTTATCATCGGTGTAAAGATTCACCGTCTTTGGCCAAGCCCCTTAACGATTCCTATATTTATCAGTACGATTGCTCTTATTGTCACATTATGGATCGTGGATATCCCGTATGAACAGTATGCAGATTTCACTTCTTTCATAACGTATTTACTTGGTCCGGCTACTGTTGCCCTGGCGTTTCCCCTATATCAGCACCGAAAGTTATTAGTACAGCACATACAGCCTATACTTTTGGGGATTATCACAGGTAGCGGAATGTCTATCCTCCTTTCATATTTTTTCAGTATGTGGCTTGGGATTCCTTCTCAATGGAATCGCTCCTTGCTTATAAAAACCATTACAACCCCAGTAGCCGTTGATATTGGAAAGGTTATTGGAGCGAATATTGACGTCATTCCCACAGTGGTCATCGTGACCGGGATGTTCGGGGCTATGATCATCCCAACAATAATAAAATGGCTGGGAGTGAAGCATCCAATTGCAAAGGGACTTCCATTCGGCGTGATTTCCCATGGGGTGGGAACGGCACAAGCCATTAAAGAGGGCGAAAAGGAAGGCGCAGTAAGTGGTGCCGCCATGGCATTAACCGCCACAATCATGTCCTTCGTCATCCCTATTCTCTTCCTTTTTGTTTGATAGAGTGAGGAGAGGGAGCGAATATCACTATAATCAAGTATCATACTAATTGTACAGAGCACTTCCTTTGAGACTATTGCAACAGTGTTTAGGAAAGAAGCCTTTACAAAAATTGAAGAAATCCCGTGAAGTCTATCCTTACAGCAGCTTTCCCTTTAAAAATATAGAGTGTTTCGGTATAGTAAGGGAAGGTGAAATATCAAAAAAGAGAAGGAAGATATTATGATTGTCAAAACTGATGAAGATTTAAAAGCGTTAAAAGAAATCGGCCGCATTGTGGCGATGATCCGTGATGAATTACGATCTCAGACAAAACCTGGAGTAACCACTAAAGAACTAGATGAGATAGCTGGAAGACTGTTTGAACAAAACGGAGCAATTTCAGGCCCTAAAGGAGAATATGATTTTCCTGGTTTCACATGTATTAGTGTGAATGAAGAAGTCGCTCACGGGATCCCCGGAGATCGAGTGATTAACGAGGGTGACCTTATCAATATAGACGTATCTGGTTCTAAAAATGGGTATTATGCCGATACAGGAATTTCATTTGTTGTCGGAGAGGGAGACCCTAAGCTTACGGATTTATGTGAAGCTGCATTAAAAGCATTCCAAGCGGGTCTCCAAAAAGCAAGAGCCGGCTCTAAACAAAACGGAATCGGTAAAGCTGTTAATAATGAAGCGAGAAAAAATGGCTATACGGTGATTATGAACTTAACTGGTCATGGTGTTGGCCGCTCTCTGCATGAGAAGCCTGATCATATCTTAAATTATTTCGACCCATGGGATAATGCCCTTCTCAAAGAAGGAATGGTGATCGCGTTTGAACCCTTTATCTCCACAAAAGCACAAAATGTAATCGAAAAAGGCGACGGCTGGACCTACATCACACCCGACAACAGCCTGGTCGCCCAAATCGAACACACTATCATCATAACCAAAAACGAGCCAATCATTTTAACACAGTAAAGCAGTGAGGGACGGACCTTGATTCCCGGGAGTAGCTCCTGGGATCAAAGGTCCGTCCCTCATTTTGTATATGTTTTGTACAACAAATGAAGTAAATGATATTGGGGGAACTGATTAGGTTTAGCTTGATTTGTGTCGATTAACTTGTTTTGTCTCGGTACATAGCAAATAGATTCACCCTTGGTTGAATTATTGAAATTTTGCAAACAAAAAGATTGTCTTAGGAAAAAAGTTGGGGTAAAGTAGATATATTAAACTTATACAAAATTTATACATATCGATCAAAAAATACCAAAATCTATCGGAGGCAATCCCTTATGGCTGTTTTATTTTCGAGAAAACCTAAGATTGAACCTGTAATCGTTCCTTCATCCAACTTCATTAATCTACAAGATAAGAAACTGAATGAAAGACTACACTATATGCAATTCCAGGAACACCATTTAAGCGAGTTAAAAGAAGTTCTCCCTGTATATGAGCAATTATCCGATTCCTTACTTGAAACGGTATTAGACCACCTATATAAGCATCCCAGTTTAGTTGAGATCGCTGTAAATCACTCCAGTCGAGAGCGATTAAAGACCGTATTCCATGATTATTTCCGTTCACTATTCTCTGGTGAGTTGAATGAAGAGTATTTCTCAATGAGGGAACGAATGGGGAAAACCCATAATCGGAATGGTGTTACCATCGATTGGTTCATTTCTACCTACACCACCATTCAGCATTTATTAATCCCGAAGATTGTAGAGCTTTACCAAAACGAACCATCTAAACTCGCTTCCGTTCTGGTAGCGATTGATCATGGCATACACTTAGACGCTAGCATCGTATCTGAATACTATATTCAAAGCAGGATGGATGAGCTGGAAAAACTTCATCAAGAAAACCAGGCCCTTCAAGTAGAAATGCTCAACATGAACACTGAGCTCGGTTCTTCATTAAGTCAAACGGAACAAAGCCTAAACGAGACCGCGACGAAAGCGGAACGTATCCGGGCTGAATCTGAAAACACAGAGAAAAGCAGCAAAAACCTCCTTCAGCTTTCCAATATGAACAAAGACCAAACAGATAATATGATCGATAGCTTTGGCATCATTACAGAGCAAATTAAAACGCTGTTAAATGAAATCAAGGGTGTTAAAACGATAGCAGAACAGATTACGCCGCTTTCAAATTCAATTCAGCAAATAGCTGAGCAAACGAATCTCCTTGCCTTAAATGCTTCTATAGAAGCAGCACGAGCAGGTAATGAAGGCAGGGGATTTGCAGTAGTGGCATCAGAGGTCCGAAAGCTTGCAGAAGATTCAAAGAAACTGAGCACCTCCATTCATCAGCTTGTAAATGAAAGTAACAAGCAAATCGGCGTAGTCTCCAACCGCGTTCGAAACATCACTGATTTAACGGAAAATTCACGAAGAGAGATCGGAAATGTTCAAAGCGGTATTATGACTGTCCAAATGGAGATGGAAAACTATATGGGCATGTTCAAACGAAATCAGTCTGAATTAAATTATATCGTTGAAGCAATCAGGCAGATTAATCATACGACTGACGAATTGGTTCAGTTTGCTTCCACGATCATTCATAAAATGAATAAATAAAAAAAGGGAAACCGAATTGAAGTCGGTTTCCTTTTTTATTAAACGATTTTCGTCTTACCGCACTCTTGACACTTTCGATAAAACTTTCCATCTAATACGCGAGATTTGAAAATATTGTTGCCGCATTCACAGCGACCACTGTGCTCATCGGGATCATCTTTATAAAGTACGATATTTTCTTCCTGATTTTCCATCCTTGTCATCCTCCAGATTATTCGTTCCTTCTAATAGTATAGAGGCAATCTTCTACCTTGTTAAGATTAAATCTTATTTCATCCAAAAAAATGAATCTTATTCATTAAATATAATATTTGAAATTTTATAGCTAACAAAAAAGATAAAATGATCTCTATTTTCAACTGCAAATTGAATAGAACCTTTTGCTATTTAATCCATAAATATCCTTTATAACTATAATTTTCTTTAATAATTACCATAGTATTCCTATACATGATAGTTTATACAGGAAATCGCTTTCTATTACAGTCGTGAAATATTCTTGACGCACGATATTAAAGTTCCTGTTATTGAATTGAGATTTTACTATGTTAGTATTTTCCCTGTTAGCAAAAATAAATAAACCGCTAGCTACATAAGGAGGAATTTTTCTATGAAACTAAAAAAATCGATTATTTCTGTGGCTGCATTTACTACACTTGCAGTGTCTGGTGGAGCTAGCGCTTCAGCACAAGACATAGAAGTAAAAAAAGGCGACACACTTTGGGGACTTGCAAAAGAATACGGAACATCTGTTGATCAACTCATGACATGGAATAACTTAAATTCACACATTATCTATCCTGATCAGGAACTTCAGGTATCTTCCAAAGAGTACTATACAGTAAAGAAGGGTGACACACTTTGGGGAATATCATCCCATTACGGGGTTTCCGTTGACAGCTTAATAGGCTGGAATGCACTTGAAAGTGATCTTATTGTCCCTGGACAAGAATTAGTCATCAATCTAGACGATAAAAAAGCACCTTCAGCTACTGCAAATACTTCTGAGCAAGCAGCAGCGCCTGCTACAGAAGAAACAGCAGAAGTAGCTCCAGAAGCTGAAGCGCCAGAAGCAGAACCAGCAGAGGCACAACCTGCTGAAGAAGAACCTGCAGCAGAAGAACCAGCTTCCCAAGAAGAAGCTGTAAAGGAAATCACAGTAGAAGCGACTGCATACACAGCGAGTTGTGAAGGTTGCTCAGGTACGACAGCCACTGGTGTGAACCTTTTAGAAAATCCAGATGCTAAAGTAATTGCAGTAGATCCAAATGTCATTCCACTAGGATCTAAGGTATATGTTGAAGGCTACGGCTATGCTACTGCAGAAGATACTGGTGGAGCGATTAAAGGTAATCGAATTGATGTATTCATCCCATCAAAAGACCAAGCGGTTGACTGGGGCAGAAAATCAGTTAACGTAAAAATTCTTGAAACGAAATAATAGATTAAAAACCACTGAGAAATCATTCTCAGTGGTTTTTTTTGAGTTAATCTGTCACGCAAGGTGATCATTGTGTAAACTTCCAAAAAACTCCTTCAACACAATTTTTCTCACGAATCTTCTACGCTTCACATCAAACATTTTCCCGAAAATGAAAGAATTAGAAGCATTTCCAGCTTAATTGCCAGAAAACAATAAATATTACACGCTTGTCATCTAATTGTTATCGGTTTATAAACAGTTTGTTATGTGCCTGAGGTAAGTCTATGTTACTATTTCAACTGTTGGTTTCACAGACCGAACACAAAAGGAGGAATTCTGCAAGATGACAAAAGTATTATTTTCCATTTTTTCCTTCACAGTTTTTCTAACAATCGGGCTTACATCTGCCACTGCAGATTCAGACGATAATGATACTGCAATGAATGATTATCATAATATAGAACAAGGCGATATTCTCTGGGAGATTGCAAATCGATATCATGTTTCGATAGATGAAGTTGGGACACGCCAACAACTTTTAGAAGAAGGTATTACTGTGAATAACGAATCAGAAGAAGATCAAGAGGTTAAATCAGCAGATACAAAGTCCTCTGAGGATTCTGAGGACAATGTTGTGAAAGAGGTCAATGTGACGGCTACGGCGTACACAGCGTATTGCGAAGGCTGTATTGGTATCACAAAGACAGGCGTAGACTTAATCGAAAACCCTGATGCCAGAGTCATTGCCGTCGACCCAAGTGTCATTCCATTGGGATCTAAGGTGTATGTAGAAGGATACGGTTATGCCCGTGCCGAAGATACAGGAGGAGCCATAAAAGGAAACCGCATCGACATTTACATGGAAAAAGAAAAAGATGCCCTAAAATATGGTGTACAGGATGTCAAAGTGAAAATTATTGAAGAGTAACGAATAATCAGGACGCCGACTCGGGCGTCCTTTTTGTATCAAAAAAACTATTTACCATTAACATTAGAACCTTTTCTAGCAGAAGGAGCTACGGATTTGATCTCAATTTCCTCACCCATTTGTTGTTGAGCTAATTTTTCAGCTGTTTCATGTTGCGATTTGTTTGGTTTATTTTTCATGACTCTACCTCCTTTCATCCATTCTTTTAATAATATTCACCGATAGAAGAAAATTACTACAAGAACTTCATACGGAATTCCCAGATAAAACTTCAAGTGTATTTAGAAGAAATCTTTCATACTATCCATCAATGCCTATTCTTCTTCTACTAAATTTATGTGCTGATGGTCAACACATATTTGCTTTACTGGATTCTTAAAGCGTCTTCATTTCCAGTCTCCCAAGCTTAAAAAATTCCTATATGGACTTTCAATTTTAAAACGATTTTTAAAAAAGAAGAGGGATGAAAACGCTTAAATGACAAACACTATAAAAAAAATTAGTGGTTATCACTTGCAAAGTTAAACTTTTTTCTGATAGGGTAACAAATGTTGGTTTTATGAGAGTGTCGTGAGGGAATAGGTAATAAGTAATTATTCCCCCACAATCCTCAGAATGCACATATTCCCATCTGCATTAACTGAGACTCTTTCATGATGAAGATTATTGCCGCTGGTGTACATACTATGATGAACACCCATAATCCGGCTGTCGTTACCTTCATACAGTAAAGAGCAAAAAACATTGAGAATGGAAAGGAGAATTTTATGAAGAGGATATCAAATGTTTTCTGGATTACCGTTGCATTAGTTGCGGCTTCTGTTGCTTATGGAGTAATCGCTCCTAAATCCTTTGAAACCGTAACAGCCAATATGCAATCTTTTATCACCTCAACATTCGGTTGGTATTATCTTATTTTAGTAACAGTGATTGTTATTTTCTGCGTATTCTTGATCTTTAGTCCAATGGGAACAATTAGATTAGGAAAGCCAGACGAGAAACCTGAGTACACGAAAGGAACATGGTTCGCCATGTTGTTTAGTGCAGGGATGGGAATCGGTTTAGTATTCTGGGGGGCAGCCGAGCCGCTGTCACACTATTTGACGCCTCCACTTGCTGAAGGTGGAACGAATCAGGCGATCAAAGAATCAATGCGCTATACGTTTTTCCATTGGGGAATACATGCGTGGGCGATCTATGCGATTGTCGCTTTAGCGCTTGCTTATTACAAATTCCGTAAAGATGAGCCCGGCTTAATCTCCGCTACATTGAAACCGATCTTTGGAGATAAAGTGAACGGTCCACTGGGAACGATCATCGATGTACTGGCTGTATTCGCCACTGTTGTCGGTGTTGCAACGACGCTTGGATTCGGTGCAGCGCAAATTAACGGAGGACTTTCCTATCTACTGGGAGTTCCAAATAATTTCACCGTTCAATTCATTATTATTGCGGTAGTCACCGTTTTATTTATGATCTCGGCATGGTCTGGATTGAGTAAGGGAATTAAATATCTATCTAATACGAATATGGTACTGGCAATTGGACTGTTTGTGTTAATGTTCTTTATCGGACCTACATTGCTCATCCTGAATATGTTCACTGATACAATCGGTGCCTATATTCAGAACATCGCTGCCATGAGTTTCAGGATTGCCCCATTAAACGAAGAGCATCGCGGGTGGATCAATGGCTGGACGATTTTCTATTGGGCATGGTGGATTTCCTGGTCCCCATTTGTCGGAATCTTCATTGCACGTGTTTCACGAGGCAGAACCATTCGTGAATTCTTAATCGGTGTACTACTGCTTCCTGCATTGGTCAGTTTCATTTGGTTCGCTACTTTTGGTACATCTGCCATTGAAGTCCAACAAGCAGGAACAGATATATCAGGTCTGAATACAGAAGAGGTATTATTTGCTGTATTCAACAGTTTTGAATGGTCAACGATCCTTTCGGTCATTGCCATCACATTAATCGGAACCTTCTTTATTACGTCTGCTGACTCAGCTACGTTCGTCCTGGGGATGCAAACAACTTATGGTTCCTTAACTCCACCTAACTATGTGAAATTAACTTGGGGACTTGCTCAGTCAACTGTTGCATTAATCCTGCTCTATAGTGGAGGATTGCAGGCATTACAAAATGCATTGATTGTCGCAGCACTGCCATTCTCGGTCATTATGGCCCTGATGATGCTGTCTCTTTATAAATCACTGAATCAAGAGAAAAAAGAGCTGGGATTATACATCAAACCTAAGCCAAGAAAAACCAAAGAACCCAAAGAGCATATGTAAAATCTAAGAGAGCCTGGAGTTTTCCAGGCTCTCTTTTTTCTATAACGAGCACTACTTATCTAGACATTTTACTCATTTTCCACTTCTCCACAATAAGCAAAACCCACTGTTCATAGGCAATCTGCTCCAGCTGTATTTCATGGTCAAAAAGTGAATGAAGATTTTAATTAACCTACAATTTGTCCACTACATACATTAATATCGTAGTAAGATAACTGGAGGTGACTGATGATGTATGGATATGGATACCCTGGATATGGATATGGCTGCGGTGGTGGCTACGCTGGTGGCTTTGCGTTAATCGTAGTATTATTCATCCTATTAATTATCGTTGGAGCAGCGTTTGTTTGTTAACAATAAATAATGGTTAGGTGACCCCGGCCTAAGTCGATGATTTCTCTACCTACATCCGGTGAAGAAAGAACTGACTTCAGGGGTCATCTTTTTTATTTATACATAATGGATTGTCATGGATTGGATCTCATATTAAAATACAAGAGGAATCAATATTCTTGTAAAGGATCGAACCTCAATGACTAAAAAAGTGACAAAGAAAAAGCGTCCAAGTAAGAAAAAACGATCCTCACCATTTACGATCGTCCTCATTCCCATTATCGTCTTAGTTATCTATTATGCTGTTTATAATGGAGAGGTCTCTTATAACCTGTCTTCCATTGGTAAAGAAGAGATCCCATCCGAATATATTCCCATCTATAAAGCAGCCCAAGAAGAATATGGGGTACCCTGGTACTTACTGGCTGCCCATCACCGGGTCGAAACGAAATTCTCAACCATGAAGACCCTCGTCTCTCCAGCAGGTGCAGAGGGACACATGCAGTTTATGCCGTGTACCTTTGTGGGCTGGTCCCATCCAACTTGCTCAGGTCTGGGAAAAGGAAACATCCCTTCAGATCAAAAGACAGACCCTGCCGTCATTGAAAAGTACGGCGGATATGGGGTTGATGCTAACGGGGATGGAATAGCCGATCCTTTTCAAATTGAGGATGCAGTTTTCAGTGCTGCCAACTATTTAGCGCGGAATGGAGCAGCCGACGGAAAAATCGAACAAGCCGTATTTGCCTACAATCATAGCGACCAATATGTGGAAGATGTTCTGTACTACGCAGACCGATTTGTAGAAAAGGAAAAAGAGGAGTCAGGCAAGGCCATGTGATTCCTTAATAGTTTGGGGAAGAACCTGGATCTTATCTCGGTTCTTTTTTTTGATTTTTTCTTATAAGTGCCAATGAAAATTTCCCAATAAGTCCTTAATCGTATACACCCACTTAATAAATTGATATGATAAGGTTCGTGATTTTACGTATAACAAAGGTGATTTAATTGAAAACAATAGAAATGATAGAAGAATGGAAAACCGCTCTTGATATGGAAATTCTACAACTTAAAAAAAGAGAAACATCTGGAGTTATGATAGAAGAAGGCAGATGCATCCGAAAAGAAGAGAATGCTTATATTTATTGGTTCACCCTTGGTTATGCTGCCTCCTTACCTGAAGGAGGGGGCGTGGTTTATAAACGGAAGCAATCAAGAATCCCAGGGGTGGTGATTAGTTCAGAGGACCGGGAGTGCATAATTGAGCTCGATCAGTTCATTGGAGACACCATCTCAAATGGTCAACTACTGCACGAACCATGGGAAATATTAGAGAAGCTGATCGATCGATTGGACGAAGCAAAAGAGCGTCATGGAAAAACACAGCGTATTCAACATGTGATAAATCCATTGAGGGAAACAAGGCATCCGTATACTCCGTTTAAAAACCCTCTTCATGAAGCATATGTGCGCAGTAAGTATAATCCGGTTACGTATCTTTGGGGACCACCTGGAACAGGAAAAACCTATACCCTTGCCAGAGTGGCTGCTTATCATTATTCTGAAGGGAAAAAAGTGCTGCTTCTTTCCCATAGTAATGCTGCGGTTGATGTCTTAATAGAAGAAATGCATCACTTCCTCAGCAGTCATGATCGGTGGAAAGCAGGCGAAGTCATCCGCTATGGTACCAACAGGAAAGCGTATAGTGAAGAAGTTACAGATTTAAGTGTGCTTCAAATATTAGAAGGACTTGACCCCGGCCTGGCAGAGGAAAAAGAAAAGGTCGAAACCTACAGGAGAAGGTTAAAAAATAAACTGGCTAAAACGTATTCAAGTTACGACTCAGAACGGTTGTCTCAGCTAGAGGTTCATTATCAAAAAATCAAAGAAAAGTTTAAACGAAGAGAAGGTGAACTTGTCACAGACGCAAGGGTCATCGGGACGACTCTCTCAAAAGCTGCGATTGATGGTATTCTTTATGAGGAAGAATTTGACCTTGTCATTGTGGATGAGGCAAGTATGGCCTATATACCTCAGGTAGCATTTGCTGCATCCCTGGGAAAGAAGATCATAATTTGCGGGGATTTCAAACAGCTCCCACCAATTTCCACATCCTTTCATCCGATGGTAAAGAAGTGGCTGAAAGAAGACATCTTTCATTCTGCGCAGGTTGCACATGCCGTTGACAGGGACCTGGATCACCCGCAGTTATTATTACTTCCAGAACAGCGGAGGATGCATCCCAGTATTTCGGCGTTCACCAATCACTATATCTACCATTCTAAGGTAGGCGATCACCATTCTGTACAATTGAAGAGAGCCGGAATTACGAATAAAAAGCCTTTTGCTTCACATGGAGCGGTATTATTTTCACTGAAAGAAGGGACTGAATGGGCAGAGGCTCAAAAAGGCTCACGTTGGAACGTCCTATCTAGCGTAGTGACGATCCAACTTACTCTGCAAGCAATCGAGGATGGAATTCAATCTATCGGAATTGTAACTCCCTACCGTATTCAAGCGAAATGGTATAATCTTTTACTAAATGAATTGGTAAAGAGCACACATCCTCAGACAGATTTATATGCCGCTACCGTTCATGGTTTTCAGGGATCGGAAAATGACATGATCATATTTGACCTCGTGGATGGGGTTTCCCATGGAAATCCCGGGGCGTTACTTACCCGGAGCGGAAGCGATAGACTGCTCAATGTTGCAATTACACGGGCGAGGGGGAAGTTTGTTCTTATTGGAAACGATCAATTTATCCAGGAGAATACTCCTTCATCCAAACCGGTTCATCAATTCATCCGACATTTACAACAGAAGGGGCATAAGGAAACAAGTTCAACACTCGCTCCTCTTTCAACCAAAAAAATGAAGTGGATTGATATGGATGATCACCGTAAACTTGTCAAGGATATTCAGGCAGCTAAAGAAACAATCCTGGTGAACGTGGGGCATCCAAGAGATATCCCGCCGGATATAATGAACGTATTAAAAACTGTATCAAAAGAGAAAAACGTCATCCTCCAATGTAAAGACGGCAGCTCCTTACAATCGGGAATGTGCTTCAACACTGAAAACTCTACAACGGGCATCCCATTCATTGTGCTGGATAAGAAGGTCATCTGGTTCAATTCTTTCTCAAAAGAAAAAAACCGATTCCCTTATCATGTTAGAATATTATCAAGGAAAATGATCGGTCAATTCCTCAAAATGATTGAAGAGAAATAAGCGGTGGTCCTTTTGATAGCTAGTAGCAGAAATCTACTTCGTTCAAAAGGAGCCACCGTTTTCTTATTTTTCAACCAGGATACTCCAGTCCTGTTTCGCTCGCACCCTGCCAATGATACTTGCTGATACAGAGTGAAGCCGTAAATCCTGTATATACTTTGCTCCTTGATCCTCAGGCAGACTTACTAATAATCCTCCTGAAGTTATCGCATCGCATAAGATCCATTGATCTTCCTGTTCAAGACCCGGATCATATGAAACTTTTCCTTCAAGCCACTTATGGTTAGCTTTGGATCCACCAGGAATGACTCCATGAGCTGCTAATTCTTTCGTCCCTTCTAGCAGGGGAATGGATGAGTATGAGAACTGGATGGACACATTACTTCCTTTAGCCATTTCAAAGGCGTGTCCCAATAAACCAAAACCTGTTACATCTGTCACTGCATTCGGATGGTAAGCATGTAAAACTTCTGAAGCTAATTTATTTAACGTACTCATGACCTCGATCACATCTTTTTCTTGATCAACTGTCACCACTTCCCGTTTGATGCCTGTCGTTAAAATGCCAACACCTAATGGTTTTGTTAGAACAATAACGTCTCCTTCTTTGGCACCATTATTTGTCCAATACTTTTTCGGGTGAACGATTCCCGTCACACTTAAACCAAATTTAGGCTCTTGATCGTCGATAGAATGGCCACCGACCGTCACAGCACCAGCTTCAATCACTTTACATTGTGCTCCGGACAAGATTTCAGCAAGTATTTCACTTCCAAGCTTTTTAATAGGAAAGCCGACAATATTTAAGGCGGTTTTCGGCGTTCCACCCATTGCATAAACATCGCTTAGTGCGTTAGCAGCTGCAATTTGACCGAACTGGTATGGATCATCCACAATCGGGGTGAAATAATCCACGGTTTGTACCATAGCAAGTTCATCTGTAAGTTGATAGATACCACCATCGTCAGATGATTCCCTTCCTACTAATAATGCTTCGGTAAATGGTTGAGGGGGTAGCTGACGCAAAACTTGCGTCAAGTCACTAGGACTAATTTTACAGCCTCAGCCGGCTTTTGAAGAAAGTTCTGTCAAACGAATAATTTCTTCCCTGCTCATTCACTTCACCCCTTTATGTATGAATAATCTAATTGTACAGGATAAAAATACAATTGGGCAAAGGAGAAGTGAAGATCAATTGGAAATGAGGGGGGAAATAAGATGATATACAGTTGAAATTCCTCTATAATATAGGGGAATCCAACAGACACAAAAAAGGAGGAGAATCATGATGAAAAAAGTTTCGATTACAATCGAATTTTGCATGATGTGAAACTATGCACCTAAAGCCGCGAGTTTCGCGGAACAACTGTTTACCCATTTCCGTTCAGACATTCAAGACCTAAAGTTATTACCGTCCTCTGGTGGTGCCTTTGAAATTACTGTAGGGGATAAAAAGATTTATTCCAAACTGGATACAGGCGTTTTCCCGGATGTCGACCGTATCATCTCTTCGATCGAATCCTTATAAACATGGAGAAAGGTCTGAGTGTTTATCTCAGACCTTTCCATCTATTTAGAGAATATGATTATTCATTAGATAACCCTTGGACTCGAATAAAGAAGGATGAGGGGGTGGGGCATTCCATTTTGGGAACATTGATTTCGATTGTATGATGCTCAATTGAATAGGTGATCGCCCTTTGTTTTAAGCAAAATGGAAAGCGTATAGTGCGATTTCTCACCTTGATTTCATCTTTCATCAATATCGATACTAGCAATTGAGTATCATTTTTCTTAATGATCAATTCCTCAGGACAAATATTTTCTGTCTCAATCTCTACAATGAATGCTTCCGTCGTATCCAGAAATTCTACTTTAAACTCTTGTTCATCCAATTGAACCGTAGCAGGATCCAACAACCAATCCTTCATATTCTCCTCCCAGTTCTCTAAATAGAAACCCTCCTTTTCCTTACTCATTTACACCTGACCCCCAACTTCTTCTTTTACACATTGTATTCGTTCTAATTTAATTGGTGAGGGTGTTATAATCAGTATAAAGAATGAAGGAGGGTTATTAATGAAACAACTTGTCAGACACATCCCACCCATCCACGAACTCCAACAAGCCAATCAATTCCATACTCTCCTCAACAAGCATCACCTCACCAAGGAAAGAGGGACGGACCTATTAAAAAGAGTGGTAACAAGCTGCCGCAGGGCCCTGTTGAATGAACAATGGCAAGGACCACATCCATTGACAAACGATTTTATTGAAGAGATTTTTGCACAGGCAGATGCCTTGATGCGGGAAACCGTTTCCCTTTCTCTTCTGAAGGTCATCAATGCAACAGGAACAATCCTGCATACAAATTTAGGTCGGGCCCGATTGGGAAAGCTCGCCATCGAACATGTTAAAGAGACTGCAGGCCACTACAGTAACTTGGAATATGACATTGAAGGGGGAAAAAGGGGGTCGAGGCACACACATGCTGAGAAATTCATATGTGAACTGACCGGTGCGGAAGCAGCCATGGTTGTGAATAACAATGCAGCGGCTGTATACCTGATTCTTTCTGCGCTTGCCAAACGTAAAGAAGTGATTGTTTCCAGAGGGGAGCTCGTGGAAATCGGCGGATCATTTCGAATTTCTTCCATCATGGAAGAAAGCGGGGCCCTGCTCTCTGAAGTGGGAACGACGAACAAAACGCACTTAAGGGATTATGAAGAGGCATTGTGTGAAGAGACTGCCATGATCATGAAGGTTCATCAAAGTAATTTTGTGATAAAAGGATTTACAGAATCCGTTTCCACCAATGAACTTGTTCAGTTATCCCAACGACTTCCACACATTCTTTTTTATGAAGATTTAGGGAGTGGAGCTCTTTATGACTTCAGACAATTGGGGATCGGGAATGAACCTGTAGTAAAGACTATCATTGAAATGGGGGCGGACCTCGTATCCTTTAGTGGAGATAAGTTGTTGGGCGGACCCCAGGCAGGTATCATTGCGGGGAAAAAACATTGGATCGATAAACTTAAAAAGCATCAGCTCGCTCGTGTACTGCGCATAGATAAAATGACATTGGCAGCTTTAGAAATGACTCTCTTGCATTATATAAAAGGGGAAGCCCAGGATAAAAATCCGACCATTGAAGCCATCACCAGGAAAAAGGAAGTTATCCTCAATCAATCCCACCATTTAATAGAAAATGTAAATTCGCTGAAAACAGATTTCACTTTCGACATAATCGCAGGGAAAAGCCAAATAGGTGGAGGTACGATGCCTGACGTTGAATTAGATACTTATTTAGTTTCCGTAACTCATAACATTCTGTCTGCTCAAGATCTTCATGATAAACTCAGAAAAGGGACCCCTTCCATCTTAACAAGAATACAAGAAGGGACCGTTCTCTTTGATCTGCGGACTGTCTCTTCCATTGAACAGAACGATATTATCAGTGCATTAAAGAAACTGCATTAGACGATTAAAGGGAGTGTGGATTGTGTTATCACAGTTCCCCACTCCCTTATTTATTGCTTACATATCGTGATGGCTATGTTGTTTTTGTCGAGTGTGATTACGATTCTTCACTTTATGTGATCCACTTAAAGGCTCCGGCTGTCCTGACTGCTTCGGAGCGTTCTTACGCATGTCTTTACCATCATTTTTATTCATAAAGCATCCCTCCTGTTCTTAGAATGCTATGTTGGAAAACAGTTTATTCATGGGTATAAATTCAAACTGTTTTGACCATACTAAAAAAGCTAATTTCAGAATAAGGAGAGATTATCCATGCCTTACCATAAAAACAAGCAACAGGCCTTTCAGGCTGCTGAACAAAGTGTTACTGAAATTCAGAATACAATCAATGAACTAGTATTGGATGGAGCCAGTTATGGTTCACAACTGGCTCATTTGAAGAATGAAGTAAACGAAGCATATCAACAAATCGAGAATGCACTTGAAGTGGCCTCAGAGACACAAAGAGCACAGCTTCAACAATTCAAATCAGACTTGTCTTCCATCGTCGATGAAGTAAATGGGCAATAGAGAAATAATATAGAATAAACCCGCTCTGCTAAATAATTGCAGGGCGGGTTTTATTTAGTCATAAACAGGGTAGGGGAGAAGAGAGGAAGGCGTGTATATGCAGGTGACGAAACTGATTGGTTCACGCTTTTTAGCCCAGGTCGTTTCATCACCTTACAAATGAATCACTGATTTGTTTTGCGTTTTTTATTAAACTGACGCTGAGCTTCAGTCAATGGTTCATTTGAATACTCTTCATTGTAACCGGCACCATTTCCTTGTGCTTTTGCCGCATTCATGCCGTTAATTACATGGTTAGCTTTACGTTTGGCCATTGTAGAACACCTCCATAAGGATAGAATGCCACCATCATCTACCCATTATTAGAGGGAAAGGCTAACAGATTTGTTTTTTCAAAATAATATTTTCTGGCAGCCGACACGTTTTGACATGGGGAAAAATGTTGTTATACCAATATTTTTCTAGAAACCCAAAGGAGTTTATTATTTTAGATAAGAAAAACTTATCAAAAACAATAACTTTATTGTTATTTACTTATGTAATCGCTTGTATTAAGATGTAAATGTGAGAAAAGTTCGTTAGTTTAGAACGAAAACTTTTCGACTTATTGTGTGATGTAGTTTAGAGGGGGAATCGAAATGGCAAAGAACGATGTATTTAATGCACGATCTTCTTTCGAACTAGAAGGAAAACGTTATCATTATTATCGTTTAAAAGCGCTTGAAGAAGCAGGAGTAACAAAAATTAATCGCTTACCTTACAGTGTAAAGGTATTGCTCGAGTCTGTACTTCGTCAATTTGACGGACGCGTGATTAACAAAGACCACGTTGAAAATTTGGCAAACTGGGGCTCAACTGAAGTGAAAGATGCGGAAGTTCCATTCAAACCTTCCCGTGTCATCCTTCAAGATTTCACTGGTGTACCAGCAGTAGTTGACTTAGCGTCTTTACGTAAAGCAATGGCTGATATTGGTGGAGATCCACAAAAGATCAATCCTGAAATACCAGTTGATCTTGTAATTGATCACTCCGTTCAAGTAGATAAATATGGTACAGCTGATTCATTAAAAACAAATATGGACCTTGAATTTGAACGTAATGCTGAGCGTTATCAATTCTTAAGCTGGGCTCAAAAAGCATTTGAAAACTATCGTGCCGTGCCACCAGCAACGGGAATCGTTCACCAGGTTAACTTAGAATACCTGGCGAATGTTGTCCACGCTGTTGAAACAACAGAAGGTGACTTCGAAACATATCCAGATACATTGGTTGGTACTGACTCACATACCACCATGATCAACGGTATCGGTGTACTTGGCTGGGGTGTTGGTGGAATTGAAGCGGAAGCAGGTATGCTTGGTCAGCCGTCCTATTTCCCAATCCCTGAAGTAATCGGTGTAAAATTCACTGGCGAACTTCCAAATGGTGCAACAGCTACTGACTTAGCGCTTAAAGTAACTCAAGTTCTACGTCAAAAGGGTGTTGTAGGGAAATTCGTTGAGTACTTCGGACCAGGAGTAGCCACGCTTCCACTTGCAGACCGTGCAACGATTGCCAACATGGCACCTGAATACGGCGCAACATGTGGTTTCTTCCCAGTTGACTCTGAATCATTGGATTACCTTCGTTTAACTGGACGCGACGAAACTCATATCAAGATGGTTGAAGAATACTTAAAGAAAAATGAAATGTTCTTCACTCCTGAAAAAGAAGAGCCTACTTACACAGATGTAGTGGAAATCGATCTTTCAGTGGTAGAAGCAAATCTTTCGGGACCAAAACGTCCACAGGATTTAATTCCACTTTCTGACATGAAAGAAATGTTCCACAAATCCATTACAGCTAAAGAAGGCGTACAAGGATTTGGACTTGATAAGTCTGAAATCAATAAAACAGCAAAGTACACAACGGCAGATGGTCAAGATGTTTCCATGCCTACTGGTGCAATCGGGATCGCAGCCATTACTTCTTGTACAAATACATCTAACCCATACGTAATGCTGGGAGCAGGTCTAGTTGCGAAGAAAGCAGTAGAGCTTGGAATGAATGTTCCAGACTACGTGAAAACATCACTTGCACCTGGTTCAAAAGTTGTTACAGGATACCTTAGAGACTCCGGATTACTTTCATACCTTGAAGATATCGGTTTCAACCTTGTAGGTTACGGTTGTACAACATGTATCGGTAACTCTGGTCCGTTACGTCCTGAAATTGAAAAAGCAGTATCAGATGCTGATCTATTATTAACTTCAGTACTATCAGGAAACCGTAACTTTGAAGGACGAATTCATCCATTAGTAAAAGCAAACTATCTGGCTTCACCACCATTGGTTGTGGCATACGCATTAGCTGGTACAGTGGACATCGATCTTCAAAAGGATTCACTTGGTAAAGACAAAGATGGTAATGATGTGTTCTTCAGAGACATCTGGCCTTCTCAAGATGAAGTGAAAGACGTAGTGAAGCAAACCGTTACACCTGAATTATTCCGTAGAGAATATGAGCATGTATTCTCTGAGAATGAGCGTTGGAACGAAATCCAAACAAGCAATGAACCGCTATACAGCTTTGATGAAACATCGACTTACATTCAAAACCCTTCATTCTTCACTGGTTTAGCTCCAACTCCTGAAGATATCCAAGGTTTGAATGGACTGCGTGTTGTAGGGAAATTCGGTGACTCTGTAACGACAGACCACATCTCTCCTGCAGGTGCGATCGGCAAAGACACTCCAGCAGGGAAATACCTGCGTGCGAACAATGTTGAGCCTCGTGATTTTAACTCTTACGGTTCTCGTCGTGGAAACCATGAAGTAATGATGCGCGGTACGTTTGCAAATATTCGTATCCGTAACCAAATTGCTCCTGGTACTGAAGGTGGATTCACAACATACTGGCCAGAAGATGAAGTGATGCCTATGTATGATGCATGCATGAAGTATCAACAAGACGGTACTGGCTTGGTTGTTCTGGCAGGAAAAGATTATGGAATGGGATCTTCCCGTGACTGGGCAGCGAAAGGTACAAATCTTCTTGGGATTAAAACGGTTATCGCAGAAAGCTATGAGCGTATTCACCGTTCAAACCTTGTGATGATGGGTGTGCTTCCACTTCAATTCAAGAAGGGCGACAGCGCTGAATCTCTAGGATTAACAGGCAGAGAAACGATTTCTGTCAATGTTACAAACGATGTTAAACCTCGTGATATCTTAACAGTTACAGCTGTAGCTGAAGATGGTACTAAAACAGAGTTCGAAGTATTAGCCCGTTTTGATTCCGATGTAGAAGTTGACTACTACCGCCATGGTGGAATTCTACAAATGGTTCTACGTAATAAATTACAGTCATAATGTAACCTTTAAGCCCCGGGTCTTCCCGGGGCTTTTTTATTTTCCCAATGCAACTGACTAGCTTAAAGCTCATACTAAATTCGATGACTAATTAGAGACAAGCTAACATAAGATGATAGTAATATCATTTCTATGAGAGGAGCACACTCCTTTGAAATCCATTTTCGGCATTTTGCTAGTAGCATTATTAGTCTTCACGTTTTATATTGAGAATAAGTCAGAGCCTACTTACTTTTCAGAAAACACGTTCCCGCAAGCTGAGGCATATGATCAGTTAATTGACATAGAAGAAGGGGAAGTGTCAGAAACCACTCCAGTAGAGAACTATCCTGGACCAAATGTGGGGGATAAAGCCATCGACTTTAAATTGGATAGCTTATCGGGGGAATCAATCACATTATCTGAATTAAAGGGTAAGAAAGTAATCCTTAACTTCTGGGCTACATGGTGTCCACCATGTAAAGAAGAAATGCCGGTCATGCAGGAGTTCTATACGAAATACGGAAAGAACGTTGAAGTCCTGGCAATCAATATCGATCCCCAATACAACGTAAAAGAATACCAAAAAGCAATGGGTCTCACTTTCCCGATCCTATTAGACAAAGACGACAAAATCAACAACGCCTACGACATCCTGACCGTCCCAACCACATTCGTCATCAACGAACAAGGGACCATCACCCACAAACAAATCGGCGCCATCACCACCCTTGAAGACTTCTCTGCGCTAATCAAGTGAAGGACGGACCTCTGTAAGATTTTAAAAAGGCAATTCCTGAACCAAACTCAATTATCTATTGTGACCTTTGTTTAAAATATCTGACATTTGGATATACTACTTATAACAAATCACAATGGAGAGTGAGGCGATTGGATTGCGCAGACCAAGGAAGAAATCATTTGCAGATCTTGTAAAAGAAAATAAAAAGCAGCTCCTTCTAGATCAAGATGCCATGGATGCCATTGAAGAACGAATCGATGCCAGACTGGAAATAAAGCGCCCTATAGGCAAAGCCGAGTAAGGAATTACGAGGCTTATTTTTTTTGCCCTTGAAAATAATACTGCCAATTATTACGTCTTTTCTTCCTTCCCATTTTGGTAATCATACTAGTAAGGAGGGGAAGTTATGAGTAATTCAAAGGGAAGTCCGAATCATTTTGCACCAAACCATATAGGAACTCAATCAAGAGCTGCAGGCGGCAACAAAGGGAAACAGATGCAAGATAAATCGGGTAAGCATGCACAAGTCATCCAGACAAAGGGTGAATAAGCACTTACCTTCAGACCCAAAATGAAAAGGGATTGGGCGTAAGGTCCGTCCCTCAAAACGAACAGCAGGAGGAATGCAGGATGGCATGGGATAAACCGAATCCGGATGATCGCAGTGATAATGTAGAAAAGCTTCAAGGTATGGTTCAGCATACGATTGAAAATATGGAGAAGGCTGAGGAGTCGATGGCTTTCACCGATAGTGAAGAGCAGCTTCAGTCTATTAAAGATAAGAATGAACGTCGCCGGGAAAGCCTGCAAGCTTTCCGAAACGAAATTAAAGACGAAGCTCATCAAACTGAGCAATAGTACCTGCAACCCGAACGGAAAAGGCTCAAATGAGACCTGTCTGTTCGGGTTCTTTCATTCATAAGAAAGACACCAGGCGCCATTTCACTCCCGAACCAATCTGTTCAATGCTTTCTCCATCTATGTTAAAATGAGGTAGGATACTGATTAGATGAAGAGGGTGTAAAGGATGCAAATTGCTGAAAAAACCATCGAGGTAAGATACGCAGAAACAGATCAAATGGGAGTTGTGTATCACGCCAATTATCTTGTATGGATGGAATTAGGAAGAACGCAACTTATCGAAGATCTGGGCTTTAAGTATGCTGATATTGAAAAAGAAGGGATTCTTTCACCTGTTATCGACCTGAATGTCAGCTATAAATCACCGGTTCGTTACGGGGAAAAAGCGTTTATCAAAACGTGGATTGAGGAATATGACGGGCTTCGCATTACATATGCTTACGAAATTTATAACGGTCAAAACCAGCTGGCCATCACGGGACAATCGAAACATGTTTGCGTCAAGCAGGAAAACTTCCGTCCAATATCGATTAGAAAGATGTTCCCTCATTGGCACGAAGCATACGAAAAGGCTAAGAAGTGATTTCTACAAAGAGGAGTTGATCCTTTTAAAATCCCATACTGAAGCATGATAGAAAGGAAGATCTTCCATGGCATTCGGGGTTACAAAACATGAATTACATGCATGGAAGCAGCGTGTAAAGCGTGGAGAGATTGCATTTCTCACTCATTACTGGCTTGATGACCGGTTTCCCCATGCACGCTCTGTAACGAAAGTCGGCTGTTGTGACATCGATACATTAATTGGGTGGGGTAAGAAATATGGTTTAAAAAAAGAATGGATCCACCAGAGGGAAGACGGTTTTCCTCATTACGATCTTTTAGGAGATATTCAATATGACATTCTCCTTACCGAGGGACTGCACGACCATATTGAACGTTTTCTGAACCGGACATAAAAAGGCTGGCATATGCCAGCCTTCCATACTTCCTTATTTTTTGTACTCATATGAAGGTTCTTCTAGCTTATCGTCGTACTCAACGTACAAATCATGACCATCAAAAAACCATAAATCTCTTTCTTCAATAAAAAATTCCCGATTCTCGACTTCGACCCGTTCCCCGATATCCACCGGTTCTTCTTTATTCACTCCTAATGAAAAACTATCATGCAGAGGACTGGAACCTCCATAGCGCACATAAAAACGGACTTGATCGCCTACCTCTACAAGCATTTCGTCTTTAAACCATGTAAGAGCTTCTTTTGAAATATGTATCTTCATCGATGAGACTCCTTTCTCTACAGGTATTCTCCCAGAGGGTTCATGTAACTTTACAAAAAAGGGTTCATTTCATATTATATACATATAGAAGACGGAACTTCTACTATTACGATCATAAAGGATGAGACAAATGAATACACAAACATTATTATATTACATAGGTGCATTTATATTTGCCGGATTAAGTGTATTAACATTCCTGCAATTGCATGAAGCCAAATATCAAATTGAAGCCGGAACTTTCATAATCATTGCTGCACTCATTTACTATGGTATGGTCACCCTATTCTTTAAGGCGAGCCGCAGTACTTTTTTCATGGCCAATGCTTTATTGGCTATTTTAGCCCTTGGAGGCATATTCTTTAATTCATTGCTATTTGGTGGACATTAAAAAACGAGCTTTCCATTGTGGAAGCTCGTTTTTTTGTATTTGAGAAAATCACGGTTAATACATTGGGACTTTTCTTCAAAACAGCATAGATTGAAGGCATAGGATCACTTTGCTTTTTATTATTCAGGTAAGCCATTCACCATATGTGAAACCATTTCTTCTTCTGAATATCTGATCATACCGTTGTTATTAGCAAAATCTAGAGGGTATATCCTGTAATTATTGTAATGATTCTCTGACACAAAGGTGGGCTGAAATTCAATGGAAGGGTACGTGACCTTAGAGCCGCCAGGGTTCATCGTTTTTTCTACTTGGACCGTAACCATTCCTCCAATGTCTTTGAAATCATCTTTCTGTCCTGAAAGAAAATTCCCTAAAGAGTAAATGACAACGGCATCACGACCATCACTCGTTTTATACGTTTGGATGGGCTGCAGGACGTGTGGATGATGACCAAAAATGATATCAACCCCGTTTTCGGTTAAGACATTTGCCAGTCTTTCCTGTTCCTCGGTAGGGAAGCGTTGATATTCATTCCCCCAATGCAAACTCAATACGACTAAATCAATGTTCATACCTTTTGCTTTCTTAATTTCTTGTATCATGTTTTGTTCGTCGATCAGGTTGACTAAATAATCTTTCCCCTTTGGAACCGGTATTCCATTTGTTCCATATGTATAGGAAAGCAGGGCAAACTTGATTCCATTCACCTTGAAGGTACGAATCCGTTCCTTATCTTCCTGACTTTTGAACGCACCCACATACGGCATGGATATCTTCTCATAATAGTCGATTGCACTTAGAAGCCCTTTTTCACCTTGATCCAATGAATGGTTATTGGCAGTCGTGACCGCATCAACCCCCACGTCCTGTAAAGATTTCACAATCTCTTTAGGACTGTTAAAAAGGGGATAACTGGAGACTCCAAGCTCCACACCGGCCGGAGTTGATTCCTGATTGGCAATCAGAAAATCAGGGGCTGCCAGCATGTCCTTAATCGGAGAGAACATAGGCGTGAAATTATATCCGTTTTCATCTTTCGCATCATTATACACTGTGTCATGGAGAAGGATATCACCGATGGCGGCAATTGAAGCACTGGACTTCATCGACTTCCCTGAGGCTTGAACTTCTCTCGTCGTATGCAGCAAAGAGTAAAGGTTCTCCTCCTGCAATCCTTCTGCAGAGGTTCTCCAGTCTGAGTATTGATTATTTACAAGATACCCAATCACTAAGAGTAAAGGTATACAAAGGAATAACCCTGCCATTAATCGCTTTTTATTCATAATCATCATCCTTTATTTAAATCTACCTCTATTTTACAAAATAATAGGGGAAAGCGGGGAATATTTAAGAAAATATTGAAGAATATTATCGTATTTTGTGAATATTAAACTATTCCGGCAATCCTTATCATTACTTGCCTTTTTATATCCATCATCTTTCTCTAACGAATCAAAGGGTATACCTATTCCATTTAACAAGCCATAAAAAAAGCGACCTATACAGCCAGGATCTCCCACATAGGATAAAGGGAGCCTGGTGCTTTGGTCGCTTTTTTTTTACAGCCATTTAATTTTTGGTTCGGTTTTATTTCTTATCCTAACTATATTCGCCCGGTGTCTGTAAACAACGAAAATGGTCAGAATCCCTACGACGATAATAAGTGGAATATCCCCAGTGAAGATCGAGTACGCAAAGGCAAGTACCGCTGCCAGCATAGAAGAGAGTGACACATACTTGGTTGCATACAAGCAAACAAAAAATACGGCCAGTAGGATTAAAAATAAGATGTAATTATAGCCTAGAAGAACACCAGCAGAGGTTGCTACTGCTTTTCCTCCTCTGAAGTTTGCAAAAACAGGGTACATATGGCCGATAACAGCAAATACCCCTGCTAATAACATATGTACATCACTCTCAAATAGCAATGGCAGGAGAGTCGCTACCGTTCCTTTTAAAATATCCATGATTGTAACAATCATACCGGCTTTCACACCCAGGGTTCTGAATGTGTTGGTTCCGCCCAGATTTCCGCTTCCGTGCTCACGAATGTCTTTTCCGTAGAACGTCTTCCCGATCAGTAATCCTGAGGGAATGGAGCCTAATAAATATGCTAATACGAGTATAAGGGCAAAAATCATCATCACTGCTCCTTTTAAATGAACTAATCCGTTCTTATTTTAACATGTTTTCCAAAGGTTGGGGAGAAAATAAGCAAAAAAATTAGTACCTGTTCATAAAAGTAGATAATATATTTAATTCCTCATAAACCTGATTCAGAAGGAGTGATGTATGTTAAAATAGACACACTTTACATAGTTGAAATGAAGGTGTACACGTATGCAATTACTTTTATCGGCGTTCCAATGGGTTGCCTTTATGGTCGCAGGCTCAATTGCCGCTCCTATTGCCATAGCTGACCTGTTTCAATTGTCTCCCGCAGACACGGCAGGATTTATTCAGCGGACCATCTTTGTTTTAGGTGCCGCCAGTCTTATTCAAGCATTAGTTGGTCATAAACTACCCATCAATGAAGGACCCGCTGGACTATGGTGGGGGGTATTCGCCATCTATGCAGGGTTTTCAGGAACTCTTTACAGCAGTCATGAAGAAGTGCTGACCGTTTTACAGGGCGGTATGATTGTAAGTGGTGTGATTTTCTTTATTCTTTCTGCAACAGGACTATTAAAGAAGTTGTCATCTTTATTTACACCAACAATCACATTTATTTACTTAATGCTATTGATTCTCCAATTAAGCGGATCTTTTATCAAGGGAATGTTCGGCATACAGCATGAAGGACATTCTCTTCAGCCGCTGGTCTTACTCGGAAGTGTGCTGACCATACTTGTGGCATTATACTTCTCAGGCCATAAACGAAAGTGGGTTCAACAATACTCCATTATTCTTGCCCTGTTCTCTGGCTGGTTAATCTTTATCCTTATGGGATTAGGTGAAAGCACGACTGTTTCTGACAGCTGGTTTTCGTTACCTGATGTGTTCGTCTTTGGACCTCCGGTGTTCGATACGGGTGTCATTGTGACATCGATCTTTATCACATTCCTGTTAACCACCAATATGATTGCTTCCATTCGAGTGATGGAAGAGGTTATGAAGGGAAAGGGGCAGCCAACGTATGAAAGATATACAAAGAGCGGCTTTGCTTCAGGATTGAATCAATTGTTCGGTGGAGTATTCTCAGCAATTGGATCTGTTCCCATTTCCGGTTCTGCCGGGTTTGTTGCCGCTACAGGAATGTACTCCGTTATCCCTTTTATTCTTGGTAGTGTGATGATCATTATCATCAGTCTGATCCCAAAAGTAATGAATCTTTTCGCAAGCCTGCCAGCTCCTGTCGGCTATGCTGTGACCACGGTCATTTTCATCAAAATGGTCGGTCTTGCTCTAGGAGAATATCGAAAAGAAAAGGACCTCGATAAAATCCATTTTGTCGCAGGTATCTCTCTCATTGTGGGTGTAGGGGCCATGTTTGTTCCCCCATCCGCTTTTAGAGACATGCCTGTAGTGGTGGCGTCCATATTAAACAATGGATTGATACTCGGAACCATCACAGGAATCATCGTAGAACAATATATCCTGTTAAAGCACAAACAACATCCTGAAACCAGTAAACATTAGTTTGCTGGTTTTTATTATCTGCTGCAGACTTTACACGATTCTTAAAAATAATATCTTGTATGCAGATTCCACATTATTCATAAACTAAAAGACAAACGCAATTTCTTGGACAACATGTTTACCTCTTGTATAATGAGGGTATCCCTTCTATGTTTAGAAAAATTTCTCAGTTCATAAAGCAGGTGGAAAAATGATTGAATTTAAGGACGTCACGAAAGTCTATGAAGATGGTACAGAAGCAATAAAGGGGATCAACCTGACGATACCAACAGGAAAACTTGTCGCCTTGATTGGTCCAAGCGGATGCGGGAAAACGACCACGATGAAAATGATCAATAAGCTTATTTCACCTAGCAGTGGAACGATCCTGATTAATGGAAAGGATACTTCTGACACCGATGAAGTTGAGCTCAGGCGTAATATTGGCTATGTGATTCAGCGTATTGGGTTGCTTCCCCATATGACTATAGAAGAAAACATCAGCCTGATTCCACGATTAAAGGGATGGAAAAAGGAACAGTACGAAGGTCGGGTGGACGAGCTCCTAAATCTTGTCGGACTGGATCCTAAAGTATACCGTAAGCGATATCCACTTGAATTAAGCGGAGGACAGCAGCAACGGGTGGGCGTTATTCGTGCCTTGGCAGCGGAACCGCCGATCATTCTCATGGATGAACCATTCAGTGCCCTGGATCCGATCAGCCGGGAGCAGCTTCAGGATGAATTGAAGAGCATTCAAAATACGATACATAAAACGATTGTGTTTGTCACACATGATATTGACGAAGCGTTGAAAATCGCTGATGAAATTGCCGTCATGCGTGACGGTAAAATTGAACAGATCGCTACCCCAGCAGAGCTCATTAAAGATCCTGCGAATGAATTCGTACGTGCATTTATCGGAGAGGACAGACTAAATGTTCAACAGCACCAAAAGCGCGTTTTTGACATCATGGATGAAAACACAACCTATTTGCTTTTGGAAGGATCAGAATACTCATCGATTCCATATGACGCGTCCATCCAGGAAGCTGCAAGAATACTTCTGAAGTCAGAAAAACATTATCTTATGGTTACAAAAGACGGCAGGAATGTCGGCAGCGTAACGGCTAACGGGATTCTTCGTGCAGTGGCCTCGGAAGGAAAAAAGGAGGTGCGTTCTGTATGAATTCATTCTCGTTTTTGTTTATCAACACGATATCAAACCGTTCTGATGCAATCTTAAATGGATTATTTGAGCATCTATATTTATCATTCGTATCTATTTTCATTGCGATTGCCATTTCTTTGCCGCTGGGTATATACATATCACGGAAAAAACAAACGGCTGAATTTTTCATCGGAATAACTGCCATTTTCCAGACGATCCCTAGTCTGGCCCTATTTGGATTTCTCATTCCCCTATTAGGTACAGGTAGTATTACAGCGATCATTGCCCTGACTGTGTATGCACTCTTACCGATACTCAGGAACACGTACACAGGGATCATCGGAGTCGATGAGGGAGTCATAGAAGCAGGCAGAGGGATGGGGATGACAAGCTCACAGCTTCTGTTTAAAGTGGAGCTTCCACTCGCCCTGCCTTTCATAATGGCCGGTATCCGTACTGCTACTGTCTTGACGGTTGGAGTCGCGACCCTTGCAACCTTTGTTGGAGCAGGTGGACTTGGAGACCTCATCTATCGGGGACTTTCTACTTGGAATAATTCTTTAGTACTTGCAGGCGCCATTCCAGCTGCATTACTTGCATTATCTTTCGACTTTTTACTAAAGCTTCTCGAAAGGATGACAACACCTAAAGGACTAAAAGCACGGAAATAAACCACATTTCAAAGGAGAGTAAGAATGAAAAAGAAACTAAAACCCTTTATTTTATTTATAGCCCTAACTATTGTGATCGCCGGTTGCGGAAATGGCGGGGGGAAGGACACGATTACGGTTTCAGGTAAGATGTGGACCGAGCAGTTTATATTAACTCAAATGATGGCAGAGCTTCTCAAAGAGAAAACAGATCTCGATGTTAAAGTGGAAGAAGGATTGGGAGAAGTATCGATTCTGACACCCGCTCTTGAAAAAGGCGATATAGATGTATATATCGAGTACACAGGAACCGGACTGGAAGCGGTTCTAAAAGAGCAAGCGGCAGAAGGAGCTTCAGCTGATGAAATTCTGTCACAAGTCCGTAAAGGATACGAGGAAAAGTTTAATGTGACCTGGTTGAAACCACTTGGATTCGAAAACACGTATACTCTTGCTTATACTCAAGATCAGGAATTCGATGCCAAAACCTTCTCTGACCTTGTACCCCTATCGAAAGATCTAAGTTTTGGTGCGCCTCATCAATTTTATGAACGTGAAGGCGATGGGTACGATGCATTTGCTGAAGCTTACGGATACGAATTCAAAGCAAAAGAAAGCTTCGATCCTAACATTATGTATGAAGCGGTGAAGAACGGGGACGTCGATATTATTCCGGCCTTTACCACCGATGGAAGAATACAACGTTACAGCCTGAAAACGACTACTGATGACAAAGGGTTCTTCCCACCATATGATGCCGCTCCAATCATCCGTCAGGAAGTCCTGGAAGAGCACCCTGAAGTAGAGGAAGTCCTGAATGAATTAGCAGGACAAATCTCTGAAGAAGAGATGAGTGAGATGAATGCCAAAGTGGATATGGATAAAAAAGATCCAAAAGAAGTCGCACGGGAATTTCTTATTTCCAAAGGATTAATTGAAGAGTAAGATGTTAAAAAAGTGTCAGGCAGGATATAGGAGGAGGAACACTTCCTTTTGTCCATCTGACACTTTGTTCTTATTCGAATAAATTTATAAAATTTTGAAAAGTTAAAGGGAAATATGGTATAAAAGAAGAATAGGACTTAAGGAACAGTCAAAGTATGAATGGATAAGGATCGATGAAGGAGTTGTAAGCACCCATGGAAAACCCATCCCGACAAGAAATCGGAAATATTCTTAAACAATCAAAACGAATTGCGGTTATCGGATTAAGTGATAATCCAACACGAACATCTTATATGGTATCAAAAGCCATGCAGGATCAAGGCTATGACATTATTCCTGTGAACCCAACCATTGAATCGGCATTAGGCGTTAAAGCCGTATCCAACCTTAAAGAGATTGAAGGACCGATTGATATTGTCAATGTATTTCGCCGCTCAGAATTTTTGCCTGAGATCGCGAAAGAATTTGATGAAATCGATTCTAACGTGTTTTGGGCGCAACTTGGTGTAATGAACGAAGAGGCTTATCGCTTTTTGAAAGAACGTGGGTATACAGTCATTATGGATCGCTGTATAAAGGTTGAACATGCTTTAACCAAATAAGCCTCACTCGTAACAAGCGGCTCTTACCGCTTGTTTTTTTTCGGATGGAAGGTTCTCCATTACCACTGAAAATAACATGCTACATAAAAGAAATCCAGGCCTCATTTAGGTCAGTCACAGGAATTACATTTGCGAAAATCAAATAAAACGCTACAATAAGCAATAGTGGTTTACCTAAAGAATGATCAAAACAGGTAAACGAACAAACGTTCTTGTGTTATAGTAAACATATACATAACCAATAATACCGTACAAGTACTAGTTTACGGTTAGAGAAGTTTTGAAAGGGGAATGTTCGTGGCCAACCAGAATAAGACCATGGATTACAATGATGATGCCATTCAAGTATTAGAAGGTCTAGAAGCCGTCCGTAAGAGACCTGGAATGTATATAGGCTCTACAGATTCAAGAGGTTTGCATCATTTAGTATACGAAATTGTCGATAACTCGGTGGATGAAGCATTAGCCGGCTTCGGAAATGAGATAATCGTTACGATACATAAGGATAATAGCATCTCTGTTCAAGATAAAGGCCGGGGGATGCCGACTGGTATGCATAAACTAGGAAAGCCGACTCCAGAAGTTATTTTGACTGTGCTTCATGCCGGAGGGAAATTCGGACAAGGCGGGTACAAGACCAGTGGTGGATTGCATGGTGTAGGTGCCTCAGTCGTAAACGCCCTCTCTGAATGGCTTGTTGTGACGATTGAAAGAGATGGAACAAAATATGAGCAGCGTTTTACAAAAGGTGGAAAACCTGAAACCACGCTTGAGAAGATCGGGAAAACGAAAAAATCAGGAACTTGTATCCATTTCAAACCTGATCCGGAGATTTTCAGCAATACGACGTATAATTACGAAACGCTATGTGAGCGTCTAAGGGAATCTGCCTTCCTGCTAAAAGGATTAAAAATCGAAATCATTGATGAGCGTCATGATCAGAAGGAAGTCTTTCACTTTGAAAGCGGCATTCAGGCCTTTGTTCAATACCTTAACGAAGAAAAAGATGTACTTCATAACGTTGCTTTCTTTGAAGGGGAACACCATACGATTGAAGTGGAATTCTCTTTTCAGTTTAACGACGGGTTCTCGGAAAACATTCTGTCTTTCGTAAACAATGTTCGTACAAAAGACGGAGGTACACACGAAGCCGGAGCAAAGACAGCGATGACCCGTGTCTTTAATGAGTACGCCCGTAAAGTCGGGATTTTAAAAGATCGGGACAAAAACCTTGAAGGGACCGACATTCGTGAAGGACTTGCCAGCATCGTCTCTGTGCGTATACCGGAGCATCTCCTACAGTTTGAGGGGCAGACGAAAGGAAAGCTTGGTACGAGTGAAGCGCGTTCAGCTGTGGATGCGGTTGTTTCTGAGCATCTTCTTTATTTCTTAGAAGAAAATCCAGATACAAGTTCCCTTCTTATCAAGAAATCCATTAAAGCCGCTCAAGCCCGTGAAGCGGCACGTAAAGCAAGAGAAGATGCACGTAACGGAAAGAAACGAAAGCGTTCTGAAACCGTTCTATCTGGTAAATTAACACCGGCTCAATCGAGAAACCCTCAGCGTAACGAGCTTTACCTGGTGGAGGGTGATTCAGCAGGAGGTTCGGCTAAGCAAGGTCGTGATCGTAAATTCCAAGCCATTCTTCCACTTCGGGGGAAAGTCATCAATACGGAAAAAGCCAAGCTTCAGGATATTTTCAAAAATGAAGAAATCAATACGATCATCCATGCCATCGGTGGCGGGGTCGGCCCTGAATTCAATGTCGACGATATCAATTATGACAAAATTGTCATCATGACCGATGCCGATACGGATGGAGCCCACATCCAGGTTCTGCTATTAACCTTCTTCTATCGCTACATGAAACCATTATTAGAAGCAGGGAAAGTTTATATTGCCCTTCCTCCTCTCTACAAAGTGAGTAAAGGAGCAGGGAAGAAACAGAAACTTGAGTATGCTTGGACGGATGAAGAGCTTCAAGGAGCCATTTCTAAAGTCGGTAAAGGCTATATGATCCAGCGCTACAAAGGTCTTGGAGAAATGAACGCCGATCAGCTGTGGGAAACGACAATGGATCCTGAAACACGTGCACTGATACGTGTCCGCATTGATGATGCGGCCAGAGCCGAGCGTCGCGTCACCACTCTCATGGGTGATAAAGTAGAGCCGCGCCGTAAATGGATAGAAAGCAATGTAGCGTTCGGTTTGGAAGAAGATGGTAGTATTCTTGAAAATGAAAACATAACGGTCGCAGAGGAGGGGTAATACATGACAACTGTAGAAAGATATCAAGACTTGCCTCTGGAGGAGGTACTTGGCGACCGATTTGGACGTTATAGTAAATACATCATCCAGGAACGTGCATTACCAGATGCACGCGACGGATTGAAACCTGTACAAAGACGTATTCTTTACGCCATGTATGTGGATGGAAACACCCAGGAAAAAGGATTCCGTAAATCAGCGAAAACCGTCGGTAACGTTATCGGTAACTATCACCCACATGGTGACACATCGGTGTATGATGCCATGGTGCGTATGAGTCAAACGTGGAAAGTGCGAAAATATTTAGTCGAAATGCATGGAAATAACGGAAGCATTGACGGAGATCCGCCTGCTGCCATGCGTTATACAGAGGCACGGCTTTCTGCGATCTCCATGGAGCTCTTGCGTGATATAGATAAGAAAACCGTGGACTTTGTACCGAACTTTGATGATACATCCAGTGAACCCACTGTTTTGCCGTCACGTTTTCCGAACCTTTTAGTCAACGGATCTACCGGTATCTCAGCAGGATATGCAACTGACATTCCACCTCATCACCTTGATGAAGTCATTGATGCGACAATCATGCGTATGGAAAAGCCACAAAGTACGGTGGATGATTTAATGACGGTCTTAAAAGGACCTGATTTTCCAACAGGTGGCATCATTCAAGGGGTAGACGGTATTAAAAAAGCCTATGAAACCGGAAAAGGAAAAGTGGTTGTTCGTGGTAAGGCTGACATAGAAAATATCCGTGGAAGCAAACAACAGATCGTCATAACGGAAATTCCCTATGAGGTAAACAAAGCGAACCTCGTTAAGAAAATGGATGAATTCCGCGTGGATCGCAAAGTGGAAGGAATTTCAGAAGTTCGTGACGAAACAGACCGCGATGGAATGCGCATCGTTATTGAGTTAAAGAAAGATGCAGATGCCACAGGCGTCTTAAACTATCTCTATAAGAACAGTGATCTTCAAATCGCCTATAACTTTAATATGGTTGCGATACATAACCGTCGTCCTAAACTGATGGGACTTCGTGAACTATTGGATGCTTATATTCAACATCAAAAAGAAGTGGTGACAAATCGTACCAAGCATGATCTAAACAAAGCGAAGGATCGCCAGCATATTGTCGAAGGCTTAATGAAGGCTCTGTCAATCTTAGATCAAGTGATTTCAACGATTCGTGCCTCGAAAGATAAACGAGATGCGAAGGATAATTTAATCCAGCAATTTCAATTTACAGAAGCACAGTCAGAAGCAATCGTCAGCCTACAGCTATACCGCTTAACGAATACAGACATAACAGCTCTACAGGCAGAAGCGGAAGAATTATCGAATACGATTGCTGAATTAACGGCTATCCTGGAAAGTGAAAGTAAGCTTTACAGTGTAATCAAAAAAGAATTGAAGGGCATTAAAAAGCAGTTCTCCGATGCTCGTCGCACTAAAATTGAAGATGAGATTGAGGAAATTAAAATCAACCTTGAAGTACTCATTGCAAGTGAGGATGTCATGGTTACCGTTACCCGTGATGGGTATATGAAACGGACAAGTCTCCGTTCCTATTCTGCTTCAAACGGGCAGGATCTAGCCATGAAAGAAACAGACAGGTTGCTTGGTCAATATGAGATGAATACGACGGATGTCCTTTTAGTATTCACGAACAAAGGAAATTACATCTATTGCCCTGTACATGAGCTCCCGGATATTCGCTGGAAAGATCTTGGTCAGCACGTGGGGAACATCGTACCGATTGATCGAGATGAACAGGTTCTAAAAGCAATACCGATCAAAGAATTTGATCCGGCCCATTATTTATTGTTTGTAACGAAGAATGGAATGATCAAGAGATCTGAGCTTCCTCAGTACAAAGCACAACGATACTCCCGTCCTCTAGTAGGAATCAATTTAAAAGGAGACGATGAGCTGATCGATGTACATTTGACCGATGGATCGCACGATGTATTCATTGCCACACACTTAAGCTATGGACTTTGGTTCTCGGAAGAAGATGTGAACATCGTCGGACCGCGTGCGGCTGGAGTGAAAGGGATTAACCTTAAGGATGACGATTATGTCGTATCGGGGAAAATCATAAAAGATCCAATGAAGGATTATATTTTCTTAGCTACACAGCGTGGGGCAGTGAAGAAAATGAAATTAGCAGAATTCGAAAAAACATCCCGTGCCAAGCGTGGAGTCATCATGCTGAGGGAATTGAAATCAAATCCACATCGCGTGGTTAGTATAGAAGTAGTAAAAGACACAGATAAAGTAGGACTGATCACAAAAAAAGGAAAAGCAGAAGAGGTGCTCCTTACAGACCTTAGACCGAATGACCGATATTCAAATGGATCATTTGTGATTGATGAAGGGGATAGCGGATCAGTTTGTGAAACGTGGACAGAATCACTGCTTGAAACAAAAGAATAGCATGCAATAAAACGACCAGAACTGCTTCTGGTCGTTTTTTATATCCGTATAGAATCATTAATGAATAATAATTGTATAATCATTCGGCATTGTTGTACAATACCCGTAAAAAATTGTACAACAATTAATATTATTTCAAAAAGATGAATTTATCAGTTGAATAGGCAATTTTTTTTTGATAGATTAAGAAAGTGTCTGAATGGGTAAACATACATAGGTTTAAACATTATTTGTCATAAATACAACATCTAGGGGGAACAATTATGGAGTTATTCACAAGTTTAGTAGGTACCTTGAATGATTATATGTGGTCATACATCCTTATTGTGGCGCTGATCGGATTGGGATTATATTTCTCATTCCGAACACAATTTGCACAGTTTCGTTACTTAGGAGAAATGGGAAGGTTATTAACAGATAAGACCACGATTTCAGCAGAAGGAAAACGAGGCATCTCTTCCTTCCAGGCTTTCACAATCAGTACCGCATCCCGTGTCGGTACTGGTAACCTGGCTGGGGTAGCGACAGCGATTGCCGGCGGTGGACCAGGAGCAGTATTCTGGATGTGGCTGATCGCCCTTTTGGGAGGAGCGACCAGCTTCGTGGAGAGTACACTTGCTCAAATTTACAAAGTGAAAGACGGAAAAGACGGCTACCGTGGTGGTCCCGCTTACTATATGGAAAAGGGATTGAATGCCCGCTGGATGGGGATCCTATTTGCAGTTATCATCACATTCTGTTTCGGCCTTGTATTTAACTCAGTACAATCCAATACGATTTCACTTGCAATGGAAGAAGCGTATGCATTTGATCGTATGACTGTCGGCATCATCCTCGCCGTATTAACGGCTCTTGTCATTTTCGGTGGAGTAAAACGAATCGCCAGTGTAACTCAAATTGTGGTACCGATCATGGCTGTTCTTTATCTGATTCTAGCTTTCTTTATTCTGATCACCAACATTACCATGCTGCCAAATATGTTTGTGATCATTTTTGAAAATGCATTTGGTATCCGGGAAGTAGCAAGTGGTGGGGTCGGTGCAGCCATCATGATGGGAATCAAACGTGGTTTATTCTCAAATGAAGCCGGAATGGGTAGTGCACCGAACGCAGCAGCATCTGCTGGTGTCACTCACCCTGTTAAACAAGGACTTATTCAAACTCTAGGTGTTTTCACTGATACATTACTAATTTGTACAGCAACAGCCTTCATGATCATCCTGTCTGACCAATACACAACAGGAATCGATGGCATTCAGCTGACGCAAGCAGCATTAAGTTTCCATGTAGGGGAATGGGCAGATACATTTGTCGCTGTCGCTATCTTCTTATTTGCATTCAGTTCGATTATCGGAAACTATTACTACGGAGAAACAAATATCGAGTTTATTAAATACAGCCCTGTCACTCTATTCATCTACCGAATGGCCGTTCTTGGCATGGTGATTTTCGGAGCGGTTGTCAAACTTGATATTGTGTGGAGCCTGGCAGATTTATTCATGGGTCTAATGGCGATCATCAACTTAATCGCTATTACGCTATTAGCTAAGATCGCCATATCCGCACTAAAGGATTACCGTGAACAGAAGAAACAAGGGAAAGATCCTGTTTTCTACTCCAACTCTATTAAAGGCTTAAAAGGAATTGAGAGCTGGGAAGCAAAACCTGAAACGACAACAGAACAAAAATAGCATGAAAGGACCAACCTTATTCGTGGTTGGTCCTTTTTGAGTTTTTTTGCTAAGAAAGATGCGAAAAGTAAGGATTTGATTACATAGATTTTCCTTCTTTGGTGAAAATAAAAGGGAATCATTTTCTATCGAGGAGAGAGAATCATGAGAAAAGAATTACTATTTGCTTTCGGTGCTTTCTTTGTTATGTCCCTCCATGCCATAGCTGGGAACTTTTCCAGTGAACCTCTTGAGAAACAGCCTGTGAATGAAATGACCGTTAATGTTTATAAAAAAGATGTAACCGGAGATGGTAAAAAGGATACGATTACACTTAAGGCGATACCGTTTTCTCCTGATGCCCTGTTCCTGAAACAAATCTGGGCGGATATTAAAACGTCTGAAGGCAGTGAGATTCGAATTGATTACGAGGGTGGCTATGAGCCGAAAATCCAATTCGTGGATCTAAATCATGATGGAGTAAAGGACATGCTTTATTCTTCAGCTACAGGGGGAAGCGGTGGACTCTATAATGTAGCGCTCCATACATTAGCTGATAATAAATTGGTCGATATCGGGTTACCTGAGCCATTAACGATTCAGGCTCAATTTGAAGATGATTACAAAGCTTCTATTACCTTTGTAGATACAAATCAATCCTACACTGTCGATTTACGTGACCGCAAAGAAGATTACGATCGATTGGGGATTTACACGGACGGAACCTTAAATGAACCTATGGAATTAATGGTTCTACCTTATGCATTTTTTGAGCCGACGAAAATCATCGGCAAACCTGGTAAGGGTTTAAAAGGTTATCAGCAAATAAGCGGTGCCTATAAGGCGGATGGTATCGGAACGGCCACATCTTATTGGTATTATGAAAATGATCAATGGAACCTGATGAAGATAAAATGGAAAGCAAATAAATAGCTGAACCATTTCTAGGCTTTTATCATACTCTGTTGTAAGCCCATTTTTGTAAAGGAGGCTTAAACATGAGTGAATTCAAGCCTGAAAAGCTAGCTGTTACGTATTTGCCACCAGCTTCAATCTTCAATCCCATTGATAACCGAAAATACACATTGACTCATTCTGATACTACGGGTGAACTATTTTTGAGCGTCGGTTGTCACTTTGATCTGGAGAAGATCAATCCATCCATGAGAGACGAAGTGTTAGGAGAATGGAGAAGAGACCTTGGTCAATACACCCTTCGAGGAACCGTGTATGTGAGTGGGGGGGAATTTGATCAACAGCTTTCCAAAGTACGGTTTATGATTTTCAAAAAGGAGCTCCCATTGGCGCTGGCAGCAATGGTGAACGGGGATAAAGGGTTTTACACGTATTATCCATGGCTTCTGGATGCACCCATCATCATCTGCTTTGAATCCGTATTCACGGAATTTCAGCAAACGCTTTATTTCGGGACACCAAGACAATATTTATTGAAATAGTGCTCAAGCACTCAAGCATAAAGAGGTTCAGAAATGTGAACTCTTTATGCTTTTTCTTTGGGTTGTACATGAAGAGGAGGGAGGTAGTTAGATTTATTTAGTAATAATCGTTATTAGTTCAGGTCGTAACAACCAAAAGATTGCTTAATATGATAGAAAGTCGATAGCAATGAAATAGACAATCAACGTTTATATTATGTAAACTAATTCAAAAAATGGATTAACAAACAGCTGGATTGGAATGTTAGTTAGCAAATTGATATCTTAATACCAAAAATGAATTATCAGACAAATCAAGATAAAAATTGAAAATAGTTATATTAGCAATCAAATTGAAAATAATCTTACAGAGATCAAGTAATTCTTAATATAAATAATGAAATCGCTGATCAGACTAAGTTCATCAGAAAACATAACGAATAGATAACATTAGAATCAAATGAATGATAATTAAAGAACAGATTAAATCGGTCTTATTTTTTTCTTTTGTCTCATTATTAACAGTATACTTTTGATACGAGACGGAAATATATTATTTTATTTGGGTACCGATAATAGATATTATGTAAACTATAAACAAATCTTAAGCAAACGAAAGATAACGTTATCCTCTACCTCCCGTTTTCGATATAACTCTGTGCAACTCACTTTTCCTTATAAGCTTGAATTATTATGGGGCCACAAGTTCGACTTTAATTCTGTCAGGGTCTTCAAAGTAAACAGCATAATAATCATCTCCACCTGCAAATGGATGCTGGTCTGTATATAGAATGTTTATTCCCTTATTTTTTAATTTCATAGTCATATCATCAATGTGTTCTCGTGACTCTGCATGAAATGCTAAATGATTTAAACCTACTCGACATCTATGATATGGAACGTCCAGAAACCGTTCTTCTGTTTGTACAAAAACAATATATGTATCTCCTAATCTCCAACTTTGACCACTTTCCCATTCTTGGAAAAGACTATAGCCTAGTTCCTCAAGAAGCCAACTCCAAAAATCAATTGAACTTTTTAAATCCGATACATATATTTCAATATGATGAAGCAATCCTTTTGGCATAAAGCCTCCCCCTTTTTTCTATTTTAAAACCTTTTCTTGAATTACTGAAAGATGACCTCTAATTCAGCAATCGTATTCTTTTATAGAAAGATCAAAAATATCTACCACTTATTTAATTCGAGACTTCCTTGCTCAAACCCTTCTTGCCTTGCTCAAACCCTTCTTGTTTCATGTGGGTGTTGTTGTAAAGGACAAAGGCTTTGGCCAAAACAGATCCGCCTGCATTTTTTTCCTCACACGATAATAAATTCTTATCATAGAATATTGATAAGATCTTATCTCTCCATTCACAAATTGGTTAAGAAAGCTGTGATTTGACAAGATGAAAAACTGTAATGATAATTACTTCTCATTTCAAAATCTACAGGAAAATGGTATGTCATTTGACAAGGTCTTTGAACATATTGTAAAGTTCATGCGAGTGGAGCCAAATGGTAACTATCGATTAATGGTGGGGACTGATTCTCAAGTTCATCAATCACATACCACCTTCATAACAGGAATTGTGATATTAAATGAAGGAAATGGTGTGTGGGCATGCATTAGAAAAGTGTTAATCCCCAGGAGAATGCTGCAATTGCATGAGCGGATTTCCTACGAATTGTCTTTATCCGAGGAAATAGTTTCGTTATTTACTGAGGAAAGAAAAAATCAGTTGATTGATATAATCCTTCCATTTCTTTATGAAGGAGCTACATTTTCAATGGAAGGACATATTGATATTGGAGCTGGAAAACAGAATAAAACAAGCAAGTTTGTTAAGGAAATGGTCGCAAGGATGGAAGCAATGGGTGTGGAGCCGAAAATTAAACCCGATGCCTTCGTCGCTTCCAGTTATGCCAACCGTTACACAAAATAAGAGACATACTATTACATTTACAGCTAATTTTTTCTCATTTTCGTTGATGTTGTGCATTATAAAATAAATCATTCTGATTCCGGCCATATAAAAAGGATCTGCAGTGATGTCCTTTTCCGAACACTTGAGTTTGGTGATGCCCCCTCTCCCCTCCTCGATATATTCCCGTCTATATTGATTTCAGTTTTTTCATCTAATCTTCAAACAAATGAGCATCTCCTCTCACATAATCTGATTAAAACACATAGAAATTATGACTCCTGCCCAAGCACAGTGGACAAAGTTGCATAGTATAGAGTAAGTCGAGGTCTACCTTGACAATTTTATATAAGTTAGGGGGATTTAGTATGTGGTTCCCATTTTTTAATCAGTGTGAAAGAAGCAGAAGAGATGATTTTCATCGTTGCCGTTTTTGGGACAACTTGATGTTCATCCACTGTTCATGCGATGATGACTATGATGTTTGCGATAAGCCAAGAAGAAGAGAATTCGAAGAACAAGAAGTGAAATGTTTTAAAATAATGGACAAACACGACTGTAAATGTCATAAAAAAGATCACCATCGCGATTGCGGATGTAAAATGCATGAACACCATTGTGGATGCCATAAGAATAATCATCACCATAAATGTAATTGTCCTAAATGCAACCGCAATTTCTAAGTGAAAACCCCTATTCCACTGATCGTTTTATCTGATAAAGGGGTTAGTTAATTACTCACTCTCTATGAGCATGGGGCTCCCCATGCTCAATTTTTTCGTGTAGTTTGTGATATATTTTCAAGTTAACGCTTTTTAATATCTTTGTTTTTCTCGATTTTACGGCCATTTCCTCACCAACTTGCCTAATAATACATTAAAGAACAAGTGTTCGCTTAATGATATCTGTTTTGAAATTCGACTGATCTCATTAAAAATGAAAAACTTTACTATACATAGTCAACGCTTCGATCTGGTCCAAGTCCGGTTTGTATCCAATACCGGGCGCTTCAGGTACAACTATATATCCATTCTCCATTTCCACCTCAGGTTGAATGATATCCCGCTTCCAATAATGAGAAGATGGTGCCGTATCGCCAGGCAGGGTGAAATTCCCTAATGACGTGATGGCAATGTTGTGAGACCTTCCTATTCCTGCTTCAAGCATCCCCCCGCACCACATAGGTATATCGTGCTCTATGCATAGATCATGGATTTTCCTTGATTCAGTAAGTCCTCCTACACGTCCTATTTTCAAATTAATGATTTTACAGCTTCCGAGTTCAATGGCTTTTCTTGCATCCTCAAAGCTGTGAATACTCTCATCTAAACAGATAGGCGTTTTAAGTTGAGACTGCAGCTTAGCGTGATCAATGATATCATCATGATCCAACGGCTGTTCAATCATCATCAGATCGAATTCATCCAGAGCTTTGAGGATTTCAATGTCATTCAGTGAATAAGCGCAGTTTGCATCGGCCATGAGTGGAATCTTCGGAAATTCCCGTCGAATCGACCTGATGATCCCGACATCCCATCCTGGTTGAATTTTCACCTTGATCCTTTTATAACCTTCTTTCAAATAGTCTTCAATTTGTTTGAGCATACGGGTCTCGGATTGCTGAATGCCTACACTTACTCCCACTTCTATTTTATCTTTCGTCCCCCCTAGTGCTTTTGCTAACGGGAGGTTGTTTTCCTTTGCATATAGGTCCCAAACAGCACCTTCGATGGCCGCTTTCGCATTATAATTGCCTCTGATTTTCTTAAATCTTCCGGACACCTCATCAGGATGTTGGACCGCTTCCCCCTGAAGAAGAGGAATCAAGTGGTCACACATCATATGCCAGTTGGTTGCCACCGTTTCTTCGTTATAGATCGGCTGGGTGATCGCGACCGACTCCCCCCATCCTGATAAACCTGATGCTGATTTCACTTCAACGAGAATAATCGTTTTATCCGTTTCTGTCCCTACACTCGTCGTAAAAGGATTCAGTAAATCCATCTTGATCTGTCTAAGAATGATTCGTTTGATTTCCATTATGATGATCACCTTTCTCCATGAGGTATAGGTATTGTCCGTGGTGTTCTTTATCTTTAACGAGGTCTGTCACGATCCAGCCATGATTTAGATAGTGAGAAAAGACGTCTCTTGTATTTTTTCGCCAATCCATAGAAAGTGAAAGGTCAGCCCTTTTAATCTCCTGGAAATGGCCCGGAACCGAAACGGAAATGTGAGTATGGGTGAGGGATAAATTCACCTTATCTACAAGCCAACCAAGCTCACATTCTTTTAAGTCAATAGCAGAAGCAAAATGTAGGTCATTTCCTCCCACGTTATTACTCTTCGATTGACGTAACCGCCACTCTACAAGAAACCGGTCCGTCGCTATTCCTGCATTCAATTGATCGGACATTTCTCCATATATATTGGGGATATACGTACGCACAACAGCTCCAAGTTTATGTAAGTTCAGGTTACCGTTCACAGTTTCCAACGGATCATACGTCCAGGTAATGACATCATACCCCATCTCAGCAGCCGTATTTTTTTGTGCTCTTTTCAGCATTTCTCCAATCCCGAATTTCCTGAAGTCGGAATGGATCCCTAAACTATGGGATACAAGATACACTTTTTTTCCATCAAAACCAGGAAAACTATATTGAAAGCCAATGAGCTTATCCTGATAATAGGCTCCAAGAATGAACCCGCCGTTCTTCACCACGGCTACACTCTGATTAACCGGTACAGAATCTTCAAAACTCCACACAAGTGACTCTAATCTTCTGACATCTTCTAGATCCTCTACAGAGTGCAGTGTCCGGATCTTCAATGATGCTTGCACTTCATGTTTCACGATCTTTACCTCCTCATTCCCAGTCTTGCCGATCAGCTACTACTAACATCTGTATCAATATCTTTGTTCCATAAACCAGAGATTCTTGATTAAATCGCATGGAAGGATGATGCAATCCTGGTGAAAGGCCACATCCCAGCCCAATCATAGTAGAACATAACTCAGGATTCCTGATGGAATAAAAATGAAAGTCTTCTGCGCCAGGAGAGATACAGTCTGATGTCACATTCTCCTCTCCAAGGACCAGACGAATGGCGTCACGGGCAAGCTCTATTGCCCGTTGATCCTTTACAGCCGATGGCAGAAATTCTTCCACTTGATAGGTGATGGTGGTATCCGACTCTTGTTGTATACCTGAAATCGCCTGTTCCGCCTGTTCCAATAATGCTGTCATGGTGTCATTCGATTCAGCTCTTAAATCGAAGGTGAAATGCGCATGTTCAGGAATCGAGTTGGATGATTCGCCTCCGTGCAGCTCAGTGATCTTAATGGAATAATGATCGTTGACATTCAATCTGATTTGCTTGATCGTTTGAATCAATAAAGAGGCTGCCTCCAGTGGATTGTTCCCTTGTTCAGGCCTTGCTGCATGTGCAGGAATTCCTTTAATGGTTCCCTTCAACGTCGCAGTAGAGCTATGAACGATGACGGGAGCAGCCATTCCATAAGGGACTTCCATTTCAGGTCGAAGATGAATTCCACCAAGAAACTTTACATCATTGAGTACATTTTCTTCCATCATTTTCAATGCCCCCGCTGCCTTTTCTTCAGCAGGTTGAAAGATGAAGCGAACAGTATGCTTCAGTGGTTTCTTCGATAGAGCAAGAGCTGTATACAATACCATCGTGCTATGGGCATCATGGCCACAAGAATGATTCGGTTTAACCACTCCATCCACTTCTTGAAGCAATGCATCCATGTCGGCACGAAGAGCAATGACATTTGACTGCTCACCCTCTAATTCAGCAATGAATCCGTAATGACCTTCGAACGTTCTAATAATAAAGCCTGATTCTGAAAGTTTTGTTTTCAGATAGGTGGATGTTTTTTCTTCCATCCAGCTCGGTTCAGCCAGTTGATGGAGCTCCTCATATGTTTTTAGAATCTCATCATGATGTTCATCTACAAAGTTCATTGTGTTTCTTCCTCCTATCAAAAAATCATGTGTGCAATCACTACCACAATAGGCAAAGTGATGCATGTCCGGATTAAAAAGATCAAAACCAAATCTACGATACTGACAGGAAGCTTCGAACCAAGAAGCAATCCACCCATTTCAGACATATAGATTAATTGCGTAACAGATACACATGCAATTACGAATCGGGTAAGTTCACTTTCAATTCCACTACCGATGACAGCCGGAAGGAACATATCAGCAAAGCCGACGACCATTGTCTGGGCCGCTTCACTTGCTTCAGGAACCTGCATGATGGAGAGAATTGGTTCAAAAGGTTTCCCGAGATAAGTGAATAAAGGTGTATACTCTGCTATCACCAAGGCTGCTGTCCCTATCGCCATAACGATTGGTAAGACCCCAAGCCACATATCCAATACGTTCTGAACGCCTTCTTTCACGACAGAAACCGGACCATTATTCTTTTTAGCTTTCGTTACTGCTTGATGAAATCCCCATTTAACAACGGAGAAATCGGATGGAATACCTGTTTCATTCTTTAACTCGGTTCTTTCATAACCAGTATCCGGTTTTCTCGACAACGGAGGTATACGTGGCATGATCAGTGCCGCTACAAGCCCGGCAAAGATAATCGTTGCGTAATAGTGAAGGAAATATTGCTCTAAGTTCAAGTAAGAAATGACTACAATAGTAAACGTAATGGAAACAACCGAAAATGTAGTGGCAATGACAGCCGCTTCACGCTTTGTATAATACCCTTCCTCATATTGCTTGGTCGTCAGAAGAACGCCTATTGTGCCGTCTCCCACCCATGATGCCAGGCAGTCGAGTGAAGAGCGTCCTGGCAATGTAAAAACAGGTCTCATGACTTTCAGCAATAAGGCACCAAAGAACTCTAATAACCCAAAATTAAGAAGGAGCGGAAGCAGTAAACCAGCCAGAAGAAAAGTGGAAAATAAAATAGGAATCAGATCATAGATCAAGAGCCCACCCGTATTTTCTGAGAAAACCATCCCGGGTCCTAATTGATAAATCGTCATCACAGCAAACACTGTTCCAAGGACACGTGCAGCGAGCCAAAACGGACTAATGATCAAAAGAGTGCTCAAATAACGACTTTTTGTAATAAAAGCTGGTTTGATCGTTAACGCTACGAGTGACCCTATGACAGAGAGTGCCATAATCAGTACAGTCATACCAGGGATCGCTTCATCTAAATACAGATTAATTTGTCCGGCTAAATAAGCGACGGGAATCGTTATGCCATCTTCTGTTGTAATTGGTACAATAAATAATAGGATTCCAATTAATGATGGAATCAGGAATTTCCATATGTCACTGGTAGTAAATGATTTCGCTTCTATCTTTTCATTCGTTTGTGATACCCCGTTCATATATTCTCCACCCCTCGGTTCTATTCAATAAATAACCCCTGATTTGTATATAATTGCTCCAGCTTTCTTTGACGAACGCTTATATTGTCTTGATCTCGATGTTGCAGACCGGTTAAGATGATTTCAACTAAACTAACGACGGATGCAATCGAATGATGTCCTGAATTCATCCCTTCTTCGGTTGTGAGTGTAAGGTCAGAAAGCTGCCCGAGAGGTGATAGTTGTCTGTTCGTGATTGCAATGACGTAGGAACCCTGTTTCTTTGCCTGCTCCGCAAGCTCAATGGACTCTGTGCGGAACCGGGGAAACGAAAACGTAACGACAGTAGAATTCTGATCCAAATCACATATATCTTCAGGAACAAATCCTGTTGGACTGGAGATGAATACATTTGCCCTGTATTGTTTTAACGTATAATGCATCCAATAAGCCGCAGCATAGGAACTTCCAAACCCACCGATATAAATTCGCTCTGATTGTATTAAGCGATCAATGATGTTCCATATTTCTTTCAAGTCTAATTGATTCATCAGCTGTTCCAGTACGGACCTTTCTTTCTCGATGACCCTATTGAATACACTCTCCGCATCATCTTCTATTGAGGATGGAGGAAATGATTCATTTTCATCAGCATGCTTCTTCTCCAACCAATCCCTCCGCACCACTTCCTGCATTTCAGAATATCCTTTAAAGCCTAACGCATAGCCTAACCTGATCACAGTTGTTTCACTTACACCAACTTTCCTCCCCATCTGAAAAGCCGTCAGTAACGCTGCCTCACCTTGATGTTGAAGAATCAACTCAGCCACCTTTTTTTGACCGGCCGATAAGGAAGAATAGTTCTCTTTAATGATTCGTACAATTGACTTTTTAACCATGACTACTCCTTTCTGCTCAATGAAGGAAATCCTTCTTTTTTAATAGTATATTGCATTATATACTTCAAATTCAATGAGAAATTTTATTATTCAGATTTTTCCGCTGTCACTTCATTAAAAAAAGAAAGGTAGATTTGGATTTTCACAATCCAAATCTACCTTTCTTGCATCAATTTATACCAGTTTTTCTTTAGACGGTAACCTTTCCCTCAACAGGAACTTTTGAATCTTACCACTTGCATTCCGGGGAAGTTCATCTACAAATATATATTCACGCGGCCGCTTATAATCGGCCAGAACTTCCCCACTTTTCAGAAAGGAATCTAGATCTTCAGAAGTCAATGAAGGGCTTTTGGACACAACAACGGCAATCACCTGCTCTCCCCATTTTTCATGGGGCTGACCGAGGACGGCAACATCTACAATATCTTCATGTGCGTGCAGTGCATCCTCTACCTCACGGGGATACACATTTTCTCCTCCCGATATGACCATATCATCCACCCGATCCGCAACGTACAGATACCCATCCTCATCCATATATCCCAGATCACTTGAATGATACCAGCCTTTATACAATGCTCTTTCCGTCGCTTCCTTGCGATTAAAATATTCAAGCATGGTACAGGAACCGCGAACAATGATTTCCCCGACTTCACCAGGCTGGCAAAGATCATCCGGTTCGGAAGGTCCGTTTTCATTTGGTTTGACTACCCGAATTTCATGGTTATAGGCCGCCCTTCCTGCCGAGCCTGTCTTGGTTAGCTGCTCATCCTGGAGAAGGAAGGTAACCGCTGGACCCATCTCGGTCTGACCATAGGCTTGTATCAAGTCAATATTCATTCTCTCATGGAGAGCCCTCACAAGTACCGGAGCCATTGGGGCTGCCCCATAGAGACCGATCCGCAAAGAAGAAGTGTCGTAATCACCCACCCCGTGTTGCAGAAGCATGTTCCACATTGTCGGCGCAGCGAAAAACGAGCTGACCTTTTCCCGTTCAATCACTTCTAATACCTTTTGCGGTTGAAACTGATGGACGATAATATTCTTCGCTCCCGCTTGAACGCGTGGAAGGAAACAGCAATGAAGCTCGGCACAATGAAACATAGGGGCTGTAACAAGTCCTATATCATTTGGTGTCAGACCCATGACAGACGTACATATCAAGCTTTGCTCAGCCATATCCCTATGTCTGTGCAGCACTCCCTTTGGTCTCCCTGTAGTACCGCTCGTATACATAATCGCATATGCGTCCGTTTCTTCCACAGAGATGTACATTAATTCACTCGAACATGGATTCACAACATCTTTATAGCTTTGGGCAAAGGCAGGGGCACCTTCACCAACATACCAAAAAAGGGTCTGTGGAAAGTCCTGTGAAATCCGCTCAATCGGCAGTGTGAGATCTTCTTCAAATATGACGACCTTTGGTTCTGCATCCTCTAAAATGTAGTGTATTTCCTGAGCCTTTAAACGAAAATTAATCGGGTTGATCACAGCACCGATCTTCCCGCACGCAAAGTACACAGTTGCTAACTCCAGCGTATTAAATAGATACGTCGAAACCCGGTCTCCCTTTTTTACACCTGCCTTGAGCAACGCATTGGCTGCACGATGAACTTCATCCTGCCACTGTGCAAACGTTAACCGTGTGCCTGTTTTCTCTTCTACAATCGCCTCCTTGTTGCGAAATTTTCCTACCGTTTGATCAAATATGGATCCTGTCGTTGAATACATATTTCTCCTCCTTTTAATAAAGGTATATCCTAGTCACTGCAGCATTCCCTAATCAATAAAGTTCGAGACAGTTGTACATATACTCTTCTTTAATATCTGATAATTCAGAAATAAACTCACAAAGAAAAACGTCACCTTCCAATAGTGAAAAGGTGACGTTCTTTCTACCAAAATGATTAAGAAGCTTTCTGCTCATTTAACACAACATTTAGCTTGCGTTTAGAAAACACGTTAAAAAACATATTCAGTCCAATGGCTGTTATACTTCCAGCAACAATTCCGTTATCCGTCAAGATCCGGATGCTTGATGGCATTTGCGCGAATAATTCCGGAACAGCGGTTACTCCGAGTCCCATCCCGACTGAACATGCGATAATCAATAGGTTTTCCTGGGATGCAAAATTCACATGGCTAAGCATTTTAATCCCATATGCTACGACCATCCCGAACATGGCCACCATCGCCCCGCCTAATACTGATGCAGGGATCACCGTCGTTAAAGCACCAATCTTTGGTACCAACCCAAGGACCACGAGAAATGTTCCTGTTGCATAAATCACACTGTTTCGCTTCACTCCTGAAAGCTGGACCAAGCCTACATTTTGGGAATATGCGGTGTAGGGGAATGCGTTGAACAATCCACCAAGAACGATGGCTAATCCTTCGGCACGATATCCTTTCGATAAATCCTCTTCTGAAACCTTCTTATCGGTAATATCAGCCAGAGCAAAATAAACCCCTGTAGATTCCACTAAACTCACCATTGCAACCAGTATCATGGTAAGGATTGCCGTTATTTCAAACGTCGGCATTCCGAAGTAGAAAGGTTTTGCCATATGAAACCAGGATGCATCCCCAACCGCACTAAAATCTACTTTACCTAAAACAAATGCAACGGCTGTTCCTGCCATCAACCCCAGTAAAATGGAAACAGACCGGACAAAACCGGTAAAGAATTTATAAAGGATTAAAATAAAGAACAACGTTCCAAAGGCTAGAGACAAATTTTCCAATGAACCGAAATCAGCACTCCCTTGTCCCCCTGCCATATTGTTCATAGCTACTGGTATCAAGGTAATTCCTATAATCGTTACTACAGAGCCAGTCACTACAGGAGGGAAGAAGCGAACCAGCTTTCCAAAATACTTACTGATGACAATAACGAATAAACCTGAAACCAGAATCGAACCGTAGATCGCTGAAATACCATACTGCCCACCAATCGCGATCATGGGCCCTACTGCCGTAAACGTACACCCAAGAACGACCGGAAGTCCTATCCCAAAGAAACGGTTTTTCCATACTTGCAATAAGGTGGCGATACCGCACATGAAGATATCGATGGATACCAGATAAGTAAGTTGTTCTCCCGTTAATCCTAATGCTCCTCCTACGATCAGTGGAACGATGACCGCTCCCGCATACATAGCGAGAATATGTTGAATCCCGAGTGACGCCAGTTTAATAGGCTGATTTTTCATTATACCCGCGCCTCCTCTTGCTTGAATATCACTTTCCCATTTTCAAGGGATTGGATTTCCGCTAATGATTCAACTCTGTATCCAGTTTCACGAACGAGCTTTCCGCCGTCTTGGAAGGACTTTTCTATGACAATCCCGATGCCGGCAACATGTGCGCCTGCTTGCTTAACTAAATCGATCAACCCCAAGGCCGCCTGTCCATTTGCTAAGAAATCGTCAACCAATAAGACACGGTCATTTTCTTCTATGTATTTACTGGAAATCGAGATTGTGTTTTCTTCCTGCTTCGTATAGGAGTAAACCGTTGATGTAAGAACCCCTTCTGAAAGGGTTAATGATTTACGCTTTCGTGCAAATACAAGTGGAACATTCAATTGAAGAGCAGCCATCACGCCAGGAGCAATTCCGGACGACTCAATGGTTAACACCTTCGTAATTCCCAGATCTTTAAAACGGCGTGCAAATTCCTTCCCGATCTCCATCATCAATTCAGGGTCCACTTGATGATTCAGGAATGAATCTACCTTTAATACAGTATCTGAAAGGACGACACCTTCATCTTCAATTTTGTTTTTTAATAAATTCATAATCAAAACGCTCCTTTATTGTATTAAAACCTGGAAGTCTACAAAAAAACCCAAAGGCTATTGTGCTCCGGCTAGAGTGAGACAATGACCTTTGGGTTAGGCAAAGAGCGTCCGTGATGTCGGACAATCCATTGCTCACTCATAGTCGAATCATTTACGGTAATCCGGTAGAAACTCGCGAGCCATATCCCCGCTATTATATGAGTGAAAACGAATATTGATTTGATATTGGATAGTATAACGGGAACTTGACAGTTTGTAAAGGTTCATTTCTTAACAATATGTACGTAATTTATAAAAATGTTCGTAAAACGAGTGAACGGGCATAAAGTTTCATCCACTTTACACCCGTTCAGAAAGTTCCTGTAACAGCTTCCTTTTCTCACCATCAGTCAAGTCTGATGCCTTGATTTCTTTTCTCTTAGAGGCAATGAAAGCAAGCCTTTCTATATAGGAATCATCAAATGATTGGAAGAATTGATTGGTAAGCTTTTTAGCTAAGAATGGACTTGCTCCGCCTGTTGAAACGGCAATCGTTAAATTTCCTTTTTGTTTAAAGGATACCATTTGCATATTTCCGCAATCACCATCATCCACCACGCATAAAAGTTGGTTTTCCTCAGAGTGAATTTTCACTTGTTCATTCACCCATCTTTCATTCGTGGCAGCGATGACGATGAAAGCATCTCGTAAATCATCTGGTTCCACTTTTCTTTTGACCCATAAAATTCTACCCTCTTCATGTAATGCTTGAATTCCATCATCAGCATCGGGACTAATGACTGTAATCCTTGCCCCCTGTTCTAAGAATACAGTGAGTTTACGAAACGCAACTTTCCCTCCGCCTACAATCGTTACTTGTTTTCCTTTCACATCAATCATGATTGGCAGCATGTGATTCTCCTTTAACGAAGAGGGTTTCATTCACCCGGTCCAGGAATGCTTCTTCCACAAGGGGATCATACCCTAAATAATTCCCCAGGATGATATGCTCATTTTCGGTTCGGCTGATCTCCCTTTCAATTCCTTTCATGAGTAACCCGGTAAACAGCAAGTAGGGAATGAAAATGACATTTCTCTCTGTTTTCCTCACAGATTCCAAGGTGTCTGAAAAGCTTGGTGAGGCTACGGTTAAATAACAGGTCCTCACATCTGCTAACTCAGTCTTGACTTGCACAAGTTCAGCCAGGGCTCCTAAATCCTTTGTAACATCTGGATCTGAACTCCCTCTCCCGATCAATACGGCAATGGTAGAAGAGTCAATTGTGGCAGCATCATGTATTTTCTTTATGACACTTTCAGCCATCTTATCGTGAACCCCAATAGTCTTACCATACGTTACCGTAATCCAGGGATATGAGTCTTGACATTTTCGAATTTCATCTGGAATATCTTTTTTTTGCATGAACCGCTGTCAAAAGGAGAAGCGGTACGACGGATACGTGTGAAGCCCCTCTTTTCACACATATTTCAAAACCTTCTTCAATGGAAGGTGATGCAAGCTCAAGAAAACTTATTTCCTGAATATCCGCCTTTACATGCTTCTGGCATCTTTCAATGAAAGCAATGGCTTCTTCACGGGCTTTTGCAATACGACTTCCATGACAAACATATAAGACCGCTCGTGTCATTTACAGTGCCTCACTCATGATCGATTTCTTATCAAATGCTTCTTCAAACCATTGAATCTTCTCCCGGAAACGGACCACTTCTCCGACGATGATCATGCTCGGATTTTCAATTTTTTCTTCTTTTACAATATCGATAATCGTATCCAGCGTGCCTGTTACGGTTCTTTGCACTTCCGTTGTTCCCCAATGGACCAGTGCCACGGGCGTATCCTTGCACTTCCCGTTTTGAATGAGTTTTTCTTTAATGTAAGGAAGATTGCCGACCCCCATGTAAATAGCTAGTGTATCGATTCCTTTGGCCAGACTTTCCCACTTTTCATCTTCTTGCTGATTATTTTGTTTATGCCCGGTAACGAAGGCTACGCTTGAACTGGCATCCCGGTGTGTAACGGGAATCCCTGCGTAGGCAGCCGCTGCTATGCCCGAAGTGATACCAGGGACGATTTCAAAGGGAATTCCTTTTTTTGCGAGAGCTTCTGCTTCTTCTCCCCCCCTTCCAAATACGAAGGGATCTCCCCCTTTTAATCTCACCACTACCTTGCCACCGGCAGCGTAACGCACGAGAAAATGATTGATCGTATCTTGTTTCATCGTATGATAGTTTGGCAGTTTCCCGCAGTAAATCAAATCGGCTCCTTTTTTCGCATAGGAGAGAAGCTCTTTATTTACCAGACGGTCATATAAGATGACATCTGCTTTTTGTATTGATTTCAATGCTTTTAATGTGATTAATTCAGGATCCCCTGGACCCGCTCCCACCAAGTAAACCTTCCCCATCCAATTTTCCTCCTTAAGATTTGATGATTGTTTCCTGTTCATGCAGAACAAACCCTGCACCATTTCCACGGATTCTACGTTTCTCGTAAAGAGAGATGTCTACCACATCAGGCTTTTTCAAAAAATACTTCTCTAATTCAATTTCTACTAAATCAAAGGCTTTCTCATCTGATTCTGCCGCCACTACGACAATCGTGACGAAGTCGTGAGTAGTCACTTCAAATCGATACAAGTTCATCCGGTATGCCCCCTTACGCTTCCTGAAGTAATTGATCTAACGATTCTTGAAGGGGAGCGGTACCGACCCGGTTGATATAGTCAAAGAAGGCTTCCCCCGGTTCTTTTGACTGTTTAAAATGAAGCAGCAATTGCTTTACCACACCTGTCAGATTACCGGCTTCCACTTTCCCTTTTAGCTTTTCGTTCAGTTTTCCACCGTCTTGAAGAGTTCCGCCAACGTATATTTCAAATGCTTCGATCATCTTCTTATCTTTTGTTCTCATTTTAATTCCTTGAAGCCCGATATCAGCGATTTGTCTTTGACCGCATGAGTTCGGGCACCCGACCATGTGAATCCGGACAGGGACATCCAATGAAAGTTCCTGGTCCAATTGATTGGCAATTTGTCTCATTCGTTCCTTCGTCTCCACTAAAGCCAGATTACAATACTCGATTCCTGTGCAGGATACGGAATACCCGATGAAGGATAGAGGAATTGTTGAAATACGATCAAAGATTTTCTCAGAAAGCAAAGCATCGACATGTTCATCTGGTATGTTGGGAATGATGAGATTCTGAGAATTACAGTTTCTAAGTTCGCCATTCCCATATTTCTTGGAGATTCTCGCAAGCTCATATACTTCATCGGAATTTAAGCGTCCAACCGGTACATTCAGCCCCACATAATTGAGTCCTGCCTGTTTCTGTGGGTGCACTCCGTAGAAATATCCTGCATTCCAACCTTCCACGGCATCCACTCCCGCCGGTAATAGCTCAACATACTGTAATAAGGTTTCTTTGAATTTCTCAGGTCCCCAGTCGGCCATCAGGAACTTCAACCGTGCCAAATGTCTTTTCTCTCGATAACCGAAGTCGCGAAAAATCGTGGTAACGGCTATTGCGACTTCCTTCACTTGGTGAGGAAGGATGAAAACATCCAACTCTTGGGCGAGGAATGGTCTCGCGGACAATCCTCCACCGATCTTCAGATGGAAGCCGACTTCTTCTTTACCGTCAATCAGCTTTTTCGCAGGAACAAAGGAAACACAATTAATCTCGGCATTCGACGCATTATTGATGTTTGCGGAGATGGCTACTTTGTATTTTCGCGGTAAATTTGAAAAATCTTCATTGTGCTGGAAGAAATCATACACTTCTTTCACAATACCCCTTGTATCGAAAAGTTCATCAGGATCGATCCCTGCAAGGGGGTTCCCGACGATATTACGTGTGATATCACCACATGCACCCGCAGAAGACAATCCGACCTTTTCCAGACGTTCAAAGATGTCGGGAATCTGTTCAATCTTCAACCAGTGAAATTGGATCGCCTGGCGGGTAGTGATGTCATAGACATCTCTTCCATACTCTTTACAAATGGCAGCGAGCTCCAGAGCCTGTTCATGTGTCAGGATGCCCGACGGGACGTTCACTCTCATCATGAAATAGCCGTCTTCCTTTGGTCTTTGCAGATACAAACCTGCCCATTTAAACTTATCCCACTCTTCTTTCGGAATTGAAGAGAAGCCGTTTTCCGCATAGTAAGGAATATCTTCAAAGATAGACAACCCGTCTTTCTCCAGTTTCCATTGTTCCGTTTTGTTCAATTTTTCATTTGACTCCCATGATTTTGAATATGCCATGATTCTCTCCCCTTATATAAGCTGTTTTAGATTCAATACAGTTAGTAAGTGCTCCACGCATTCTTCAATTGTATATTTCTCCGTATCCAATACCACTTCCGGTTTTTCAGGTGCTTCATAAGGAGCACTGATTCCTGTAAAATGAGTTATTTCCTCTTTTCGTGCTTTTTTGTACAAGCCTTTTGGATCGCGTTTTTCACATTCTTCTAACGAACAATGTACGTACACTTCGATAAATTCATCCTTCTCCACTAAATTTCGGACGAGAGCACGGTCTTCCCTGTATGGTGAGATAAAGGCCGTCAGGACAATTTGACCGCTATCAATGAAAAGTTTGGACACCTCTCCGATTCTCCTGATATTCTCCTTTCGATCTTCTTCCTTAAACCCCAAATCCTGATTTAATCCGTGACGGACATTATCCCCGTCCAGAACATAGACCTGATTTCCTTGTTCGAAAAGGGAGTGGGCCAATGCATTGGCGACAGTCGATTTCCCTGAAGCGGATAAACCCGTGAACCACAAAATAAAACTTTCATGTCCATTTTTTTTACGTCTCTCCTGTTTCGTTACTGACGTTTCATGCCATACGACGTTTTCTGTTTTTTCATTCAACCCGGTATCCTCCTTAAGACGTTTGTCCCGCTTCTTGTTTTAGACCTTTAATCAACACTTCGATCACTTCAGGGCGACTGAACGTCGAAGGGGGGACCTCCCCGTTACGGAGCATTCCTCTCACTTTTGTCCCTGATAATATAACGTGATTGCTCTTATCATGAGGACAGGTCTTCGTAGTTGCCATCCCTTCGCACCTCTCACAATAAAAACTGTGCTCGAAGCGGAGAGGGGTGATCCCTATCTCTTCTTTACTGAACTGATCAAATATTTTCTGTGCATCATAGGTACCATAATAATCACCGACACCTGCATGATCTCTCCCGACGATGAAATGCGTGCATCCATAATTTTTCCGTACCAGTGCATGGAAGATGGCTTCCCTTGGACCCGCATACCTCATGGCAGCAGGGAAGACTCCTAAAAACACACGATCTTTAGGGTAATAGTTCTGTAACAGAACTTCATAGCTCTCCATCCTGATGCCCGCTGAGATATCATCTGCCTTTGTTTCGCCAACCAGTGGATTTAAGAAGAGTGCATCCACGGTTTCCAATGCCGTTTTCTGAATATACTCATGGGCCCTGTGAACAGGATTTCTCGTTTGGAAACCGACAATCGTTTTCCATCCCCTTTCCTTGAACAATTTTCTCGTTTCACTTGGGTCGAATGTATACCCGTTGAACGTTTTGGAAGGACGTATAATCAGGCTGATTTTCCCACCTACGTACACATCTCCCCGTTGGAATAATTTCTTGACACCTGGATGGACCGGATCGGTCGTTCCATATACGAGAAGGGCTTCTTTCTGTTTGTCCGGTTCATAAATATCCTCAACTTCAATGAGGCCATATGTTTCCCCCTTATATACAAGGCGGCTCTTTAAGCCTTTCTTTACGTCTCCTGCTTTTTCTTTTGCAATGGGCAGGGTAATCGGGATGCTCCACACATTGCCATTCTGCAAACGTAAACTTTCCACTACATGTTGATAATCAACTTCGGTCAAGAATCCATTTATAGGGCTGTATGCACCTATTCCAATGAGTTCCAGATCACTTAACGCGATTTCGTCTAATGGGATCTCATGTAGAATATCCTCATAGGGTTCTTCTGGTAAATACGATTGAACAAGCGTTCCTCCGTGGGGCTGTAAACTCATCATTTATCCTCCTTAACATATTGTTTTACTCGGAATTCAGTTTAAATTCCGCCTCCGTCTTCGTGAACGGATCGCCTTTCTTCATTGATCACTCGCACGAGGGATAGTGCTCCCACAGTTGCGATAATGACGCTTATTGGAACAACGACCGAATACAGATCGCTATCGATCACGAGCTTTACTAGAAAATATGAAATACTAAGCGAAATCAGGGGTGAAACCACCCAAATTTTAACGATTTTTTTGACGATTTTCTTTTGCAGCATATGTTTGCCGTTCTTCGCCATCCCGATGCCTATGATAGAGGATGAAGTAACCTGAGTGAGCGGGATCGGTAATCCATACAGTGAGCTCACCATCACTAGGATCGCTCCTGTAGAGGAAATGACAATTCCTTCGGCTTTTGAATAGTGTGTAATTTTTTTTCCGTTTGTTTCCACTACTTTTTTGCCAAGTAAGATCGCTCCGAGGGCAACGAATAAACCACCCAGCCAAATCCCCCGGGATGGGGACAGTAAACCCGCACCCACCAATGGACCGACGGCGTTGGCTACATTGTTCATCCCTGCTGAAAAGGCTTCAAAGAACCCGGCGATGATCAAAAGGTACGCAAGCCACCTTTTTTCAAAATGGATACCTCGCTTTTCAAGTTTTACTAAACCTATACCGAATACCCATGTAACCCCTAAGGCAATGACCGGGACAATCACCCAAAATGACATGATCGTTAAAAGGGATTTCACATAAAGAACTTGATATGCGACTCCGACTCCTACAACCGCTCCGACCGTCACTTCACTTGTAGACAGCGGAATTCCTATCACATTTGCCAGAAACAAGGATATGGTGGCGGATGACAAAATGATGACCACAATTTTGATGGAAAGTAAATGCTGCGGGATAATCCCTGAACTAATGGTTTTAACAACCTCTCCGCCACCTAAAACCGCCCCGCTAAGGACACCTCCAGCGCAGATCCATAGTGCTACCCTGATATTCTTTATGGCTCCTGCACCATACGCAACCCCCATCGATGCTGCCGCTCCGCTGGCACCAATGTTCATAGCAAAGAACAAACTTATGATCAGGGCGAATATTTCAAGCAAAGAATATCACCTCTTTTAATGAAGACCGCATTCGGTTTTACCTTTTCCTTTCCATCTTCCGGAGCGGAGATCATTGATGTCTAAGGCCTGTGTTGTGCAATGGAAGCATCCGATACTCGGATACCCCTGATCATGAAGTGGATTATAGGATAGGTTATGCTTATGAACATACCTCCAAATTTCCTTCCACGTCCAGTGAATTAAAGGACAAATCTTAATGGATTGAAACTTTTCATCCTTATTGATGAATTCAACCTGACTTCTTGTAGATGATTGTTCTCTTCTTAACCCTGAAATCCAAGCATTTCCTTTGGATAAGGAATCTTTTAGAGGGTCAAGCTTTCGAATTTGACAGCATTGATTGGGGTTTTTCTCCCACAACTTATCTCCATATGTTTCTGCTTGTTCTTGGAGCGTTAATTCAGGCTTTTTCATATGAATGGTGAGACCAGGATACTTCTGCTTCACCTTTTCAATCGTTTCGTAGGTTTCCTTGAAATGCACTCCTGTATCAAGAAATACAATGGTTGCTTTCGGCTGTACTTTGGTAAGGAGATCGATTAATACGATCCCTTCAATGCCAAAACTGCATGCATAGACGACACTTTCACCATAATGGTCATACGTCCACTCGAGAACATTTAACGCTCCTTTATAGACCGGATCAATTTCAAATTTGATGGATGGTTTTTTCCAAGTTTGATAAGTTAACATGATACACCCCTTTCCCGCTCATTCAAACAAAAAGAGGCGATAACAAGATATAGGGATTTCCTTTATCTGTGTTATGCGCCTCTAGTTTGTCTAGTCAGCTTATTTAATTCGCACTTTCTCGTTTTTCTCCAATTGAATGACTTTACCGTCCTGGACCACAATGGTAATCGACCCGAAACTCATCGTCTTCAACATCGAAGTGATCTTTTCGACTACTACATCATACTCTGCTTCTTGATTTTTTTCTTTAGTCACATGATTCCCCCAATTTTTATCTTATCCAGAAAAATCATGAATGAAAAAAACAACCCTCCATTTTGGAAAGTTGTTCAGGTAAGGATACCTTATCTTCCAAAATGACTTCACATTTTGCTGGAATTAGCACCTTACATAACGTAGGTTGCTGGGTTTCGCGGGGCCAGATCCCTCCACCACTCTGGATAAGAGTTATTAATTTTAATATTCTAAATAATATCATATTCTACGGGGAAGTCAACCCGAGTTTTTCCATCGGATTTGTGTCTTTTTGCTTATTTTTCTTGCAAAGCCTTCATTCTCTTTATTTCTATTCGCTTTATGAACGCTATAGGACACTATTTTACCCCGGTGATCAAAATAATTGAATCATTATTTTACCTTCGAGCACTTTCTTCTGGTCCTGGTTGACCGCAAAGACTTTAAAATGTAAAATATCATCCTGTTTCTCTGATACTTCTGCCTTCAATGTAATGACATCGTTCAATACAACCATTCCTTTAAACCGGACGGTGTACTCTTTGATATATCCTTCTTCAAAATAATCACTAAAAAGCTTGGAGACATTTCCCATCGTCCACATGCCATGGGCAATAACCCCTGGAAGACCCAATTTATGTGCCTCATCATCGATTGTATGAATAGGGTTATAATCCCCAGATGCTCCTGCGTATTTGATTAAGTCGATTCTCGAGACTGGAGCTAATTCAACAATGGGAAGCGTTTCACCTATATTTAAGGATGATAGTGTAGTCATATTCCCAACCTCTCTCTAACCGCTTCTGTGATGATGACAATCGCCTCGGAGGTGAAGATCCTTTTCCCTCCTGATTCTTCACCGATGTCTTCTATTACAAGAAAACCAAGTGTTCCACCCGATCCTTTCCGTTCATAGTAATCTTTTATTTTCGTGTAACACCGAATGCATTCCCCGACCTTCAGTGGTCTTTCATAGTGAAATGATTGTTCACCATGAATTAACCCGACGTTCGGTAAATGAAAACCTTCAATCGTTCCATAGTCGAGGACTCTGGGAAAAGTGGGGGGAGCGATATTGCCCCTGTATCTGGATCGTTTTCCTGCTCCTTCATCAACATAAATGGGGTTGAGATCACCGATGGCTTCGGCAAATTTACGGACTGCTCCTTTTTCCACATAGTTTTCTACGGAAGTTGAACGCTTACCAATATAAGATTGAAACATATCCTTCACCTCTTTCTCCCTTTAGGCTTTCGGCCCGCCAGCTACGTAGAGGACTTGACCGTTAACGAATGACGAGCTTTCATCCGCGAAAAACGCCACTGCATTCGCTATATCTTCCGGCTGGCCGCTTCTTCCTACGGGAATTCCTTGAAGACTCGCTTCCACCAGTTGTTCAAAGGGTATTCCGATCCGCTTCGCCGTTTCCCTGGTCATTTCCGTTTCGATGAATCCGGGGGCGACTGCATTGGTCGTAATCCCAAGTGGACCAAGCTCTATAGCCAGAGTTTTCGTCAAACCTTGAAGGCCTGCTTTAGCCGTGGCATAATTTGCCTGTCCGCGGTTACCCAGTGCAGAAGTAGACGAGATATTAATAATACGACCATACTTGTTCTTCACCATATAACTTTGCGCTGCCTTCGCTACGTTAAATGATCCTTTCAAATGCACATCCATGACCGTTTGCCAATCTGTATCGGTCATTTTAAATAGCAAATTGTCTCTGATGACTCCTGCATTATTGACGGCAATATCAACGGAGCCGAAAGTTTCATAGACTTCTTTAATGGCCTCTTCTACTTCTTGGGATTCTACTACATTCGCAACTTTTGTATATATCTCATACTCTTTTAATTCCTCACTGACTTCCATTAACGCCACTTCATTCACGTCAATGATGGCAACCTTTGCCCCCTCTTCTGCAAAGAGATTTGCAATCGCTTTACCGATCCCCCGGCTCCCGCCTGTTACTAAAGCTACTTTTCCTCTGAATCTTTTACCCATTCACATTACCTCCCCATCGCTTTAAACAAATTGGCCCACTTTCACATGCCCTTTCAATAGATTCCGTGATATGATAAGTTTTTGAATTTCATCCGTACCATCATAAATCCGCCACAACCTTGCTTCACGATACCAGCGTTCGATGGGAAGCTCTCTTGTGTAGCCCATCCCTCCGTGAATTTGAAGGACCCGATCCACTACCCGATTGCCCATGTTCGATCCGTACAGCTTGGCAATCGATGCAACATGGCGATTATCTTCTCCTTGATCCAGCGTGAATGCTGCATTTAGCACAAGCCACCTGGCAGCTTCAATTTCCACGGCAGAATCAGCGATCTGCCATTGAATCGCCTGTCGATCTGCGATTGGCTTTCCAAATGTCTCCCGTTCCTTTGAATAGTCGATCGCCATTTGAAGTAAGCGTTCCGCTGCCCCTACCGCTTGTGCCCCTACTATCCAACGTGCGAACCCGATCCATTCCAGGCCCAAATTGTAGCCACCATCGATTTCACCCAGAATATTTTCCTCAGGCACCCGCACGTCATCAAAAAACAGACTGGCCGGTCCCCATTCCCCCATGGTATGAATGTATTCAGATGTCCACCCCATGCTCTGATCGGCAATAAAACAGGTTACTCCGTCCCGACCCGTCCGCCGATGCTTTTCCTTATCGGTCACCGCCATGACCATGACAAAGTCTGCTTCATTTCCGCCCGTAATAAAGGTTTTTTCACCATTTAACACCCACTCATTTCCATCCTTCACTGCGGTCATCCGGATGTTTTGAGTATCGGATCCGGCTCCCGGTTCCGTCATGGCGAAGCAGGATTTTTTCTCTCCGTTTATTGTGGGAATCAAATAATTCTTTTTCTGTTCTTCGTTTGCGTAGTATAGGATGTTATCTGCATAACCACCGAAACTGAAAGGCACAAAGGTCTTGGAGATTTCCATATATACAATGGCCATCATCATTTGCCCGAGATCCGCTCCGCCGTACTCTTCTGGTGTATTGATCCCCCAGAACCCTGCTTCCTTCGCTTTCAACTGCAGCTCATTTCTTTTTTCCGGGGAAAGACTTGGTTTTCCTTCCCGTTCATTTCTTAGCACTTCATTTTCTAAAGGTATAAGTTCTTTCTCAACAAATTTACGGATGGTTTTTTGAATCATTCTTTGTTCATCTGATAAACGTAAGTTCATCCTGGTTCCCCCTTATAAAGTGGATCGTATATCAACGAGTAAAACCTAGAATTTTGGTTGCAGGATTACCTTTCCTACGGTTTTTCTTGCCTGCATGAGCGAATGGACCTTAGCTACTTCTTCTAGCGGAAACACATGACCAACCGTTACTTTCAATTCACCGGTCGCGACATAATGAAAGATTTCATGAAGGGTTTTCTGGGTCAGTTCAGCATCTTTCATGAGAGGAGGGAGGAAGAACCCGATAACAGACTGATTTTTTGCCATCAAGGATGACGGATAAAATCTGCTCTGTTCCCCGCTTGCTACTCCGTAAATGACCATCCTTCCGAAATAGTCGAGACATTTTAACGTTTTATAGAAAATGTCACCGCCAGCCATCTCCAATGCCAGATTTACACCCTTTCCATTTGTTGCTTCTAAAACGTCTGCTTCCCAGCCATCTTGAGTGTAGTTGACTAATACGTCTGCCCCCATGTCCCCGGCAAGATGTAATTTTTCTTCTGTACTGGCCGTAGCAATTACCTTACCTGCGCCAAAGCGTTTTGCCATTTGTACTGCAAGCAGGCCAACGCCACCAGCAGCTGCATGGATAAGGACCGCTTCTCCCTGCTGCAATCTTCCCAATGTTTTCAAAATGTGATAGGCACTTAAACCTTGAACAGGGATGGCGGCCGCTTCTTTGAAATCCAACCCGTATGGGAGGGGGATAACCGAACGCTCATCTGTCAGGGAAAATTCTGCATAACCTCCTGAATCCATCATGGCTACAACCCGGTCTCCCTTTCTTACTCTCGTCACATCTTCCCCTATTTCAGTGACGATTCCCGCCACTTCAGAACCCGGGATATAGGGGAGTGGGGTTTTTACCACGTATTGGCCTTCCCGTCTTGCTGTATCAGCGTAATTGACTGCAGATGCATGAACTTCAATAAGGACTTCTCTCCCCCGAGGCGTCGGGATATTTATATCCACACTCTCTAATACATTAGGGCTTCCAAACTCTCTGAACTGAATGGCTTTCATCCTGGTTCCTCCTACCTTCCTGAAAAAGATGGTCTTCTTTTTTCTTTAAATGCTGAAACCCCTTCACCATGATCTTCTGTTGAAATCATCATTGTTTGTGTGATTCGTTCTTGTTCAAGCATTTCATCCAATGATGTAATGAATGAACGATCAATCATTTTCTTCATCATTCCATAGGCTTTACTTGGCCCCATGGCTAATTCTACAGCCCACTCAGTTGTTTTCTCTTCCAGTCTTTCAGAAGGTACAATACGGTTTACCACACCTAAGTCATACATTCTTCCAGCACCCACAGGTTCACCTGAAAAAAAGAATTCTTTCGCTAAATGGGGACCGATGATGCGTGGAAGAAAATACGAACCTCCGCCATCGGATATAAGACCTACTTTAGAGAAGCTTAAAGCAAACTGACTATCTTCTGAAGCGATAATCAAATCGCAGGCCAGGGCCAGATTAAATCCTGCACCTGCAGCAAAGCCGTGTACCGAGGCGATGACCGGTTTATCTATTTCCTTTATCGATTTAATGCATGTATTTAAGATCCCGATATGTTCATAGACTTCTGTTGATGTGGCGCTCCCCATCGTTTTCACGTCGCCGCCTGCAGAAAAGGCCCTCCCGGAACCGCGGATCACAATAGCTCTGATTTCCTGATCATGTTCTGCCTGCTCCAGTGCTTCAACGATTCCCGTCAGCATGCTCTCATCAAAGGAATTCAAGCTATCCGGTCTGTTTAATGTCAATGTAAGCACCCGGTCAGTGGTTTCTATTAGTAAAGAGGATTTCATCGTCTTCGTTCATCTCCTTGTCTTTATTCCTGGCGATCAAATGCAGCTTGATTTCCCAAAGTGATCAAAGATTCCGCAAACCGATCGAATTGAGAAAATCGTGAATCTCTCGTTTGACCCATCTTAAAGCGGTAATAGATTTGTTGCACAATGACTGCAAGCTTAAAATATGCAAAAGATAAATAAAAATGGATCTGATTTACGTCCCTTCCGCTTTTCCTCGCATATTCTTCGATAAATTGTCTTCTGCTGTAAAAACCATCCATGATCGTTACAGGAGGCTTTCCAAGACCGAACTTTAACAACCCGGGATCATCATTCTGTATCCAATACCCCATAGCCACACCTAAATCTGCAAGGGGATCGCCAACGGTCGCCATCTCCCAGTCAAATAACCCCACCATGGATGTCATGTCGGAAGAAAACATGGCATTGTTTAATTTAAAATCATAGTGAATGATTGTCGATTCAGCATTTTCTGGTACATTGTTTATCAACCAGTGTGTCAGTTGATCTACTTCATGTATTTCACTTGTTTTGGCACGCTCGTAACGTTTGATCCATCCGTGTACTTGCCTTTCCATAAAATGTTCGGGCTTGCTGATTTCATGCAGAGTTGTTTTTCGGTGATCAATGGAATGAAGTTCCACCAGTTTAGAAACCATTTCCTCCGATATTTTCCTGCAGTCTTCCGGTGCCACATGGAGATGCTGGGGAAAGGAAGTATCGAATACTTCGCCCTTTTTTCGTTCCATGATAAAAAATGGACTTCCTACGATACTTTCATTATCAGAGAACACATATGGCTCCGGTGCAGCCCCGAAAAGTGGTTTAATTTCTGAAAGGATCCTGAATTCTCTTTTCATATCATGAGCCTTCGGGGCGACGGGACCTAAAGGAGGGCGCCTCAGTACACCTTCCCATTCACCTACTTTTAATAGATACGTAAGATTTGAGTGTCCTGCAGAAAATTGTTTAATAGATAGCTCTTCATGAAGGAGGTTGGGGAAATGCTCTTTCAAGAAGTATTTTAAATCGGTTACATTCAGTTCTTCTCCTTGTCGCACCGATACCGTTTCATACCCTGCTTTTTCAGACATAGTCTCCCTCCTTAATCAAGAATATTCAGTCTTTTCCGATCGTAGATGAACGCTTAACTGTTCTTTTAATAACTCAGGGATCATTTTGCTTTGCTGCTCAAGAAAATCAAAATAAACGATCACCGCATTTCCCTTTGCAATCAATCGATTGGTGTCCGCACATAAGATATCATGCTCTAACTGAAAGCTCTTTGATCCAATTTTTGATAGATAGGTGGTGATTTTTAGTTCTTGATTAAAATACCCTTGTGACACAAAGTCACATTTTGTTGAAGCCAGAATAAAACGCCAGTCTTTCACATCCAGATCAAATCCGAGTGATTGAAAGAATTTTATTCTTGCTTCTTCTAAATAAACAAAATACGTTGCGTTGTTGATATGACCTAATGCATCCGTTTCGCAAAATCTACTCGTTACCGTGATGGTTTCCATTTACACGACATCTCCTTCCATAAATACTAACCAGTCGGTATGTTAATCCTAAAGGAAATCCTGTAGATGATTTCCCACTTACTCTGACTCAATCCCTTTTAATACCATATCGACAAAAGTCCGGGCAATTTCCTGATCGGATTTCGCACCATGGGGTTTATACCATTGATAGCTCCAATTCATCATACCGAGAATTCCAAAGGCTACAATCGATACGTCAAAGTCCTTATGAAAGTCTCCGTTCGTCCTACCTTCTTTCAGGAGAGTTTCAATATTATAGCGATACATATCCCGCTTAGGCTCAATTGCATCCAGACTTTCTTGACTCAGGTGCCTCATTTCTCTAAAAAACACTTTGGCACTGGCCCCTTGCTCTTTAATGTCCAGAATGGAAAGGTGGACAATATCATACAGTTTTTCCATGTAGCTCTTCCGGTCATCCTTAAGAACTCTTTCCTGTTTAGATAATAAGCCATCAATGTAGCGCATGTGAATTTCCCTTAACAGCTCCTCCTTACTGGAAAAATAGTAATAAAATGTTCCTTTCGTTACACCAATGGATTCTACGATATCCTGGATGGAAGTAACGGTAAACCCTTTTTCATCAAATAAGCGTACAGCATGTTCCGTAAGTTTTTCTTTCATCTGAAATCCTCTCAATCTGCAAATATCACCTGAATTATATCATATTACCCGACGCTTTCTCGCAGAGCTCTTCTTAATATTTTCCCAACACTCGTCTTAGGAAGCTCATCACGGAACTCGATGATTTTTGGTACCTTGAATGAAGACATATTCTCCTGACAGAATCGAACCAATTCTCCTTCGGATGCCTTTTCCCCTGACTTTAAGACGACCACTGCCTTAACGGTTTCTCCTCTATAAGAGTCCGGGACTCCGATTACGACAGCTTCCTGTACGCTTGGGTGCTCGTAAATGACTTCCTCGACTTCCCTTGGATACACATTGTATCCTGATGCAATGATCATATCCTTCTTTCGGTCGACGATCGATACATACCCTTCATCATCCATCCGGGCGATGTCCCCTGTGTAAAGCCAGCCATCCCGCAGGGCGTGGGCAGTCTCTTCAGGTAAATTCCAGTAGCCTTTCATGACTTGAGGGCCTTTTATAATGAGTTCGCCCACATCCCCTAAAGGAACCTCCTTAGTACCGGTCGCTAAATCGACTACCTTATAGTCTGTGGATGGAAAGCCTATTCCGACGGTTCCCGGCTTTCTTTCTGCAAAAGCTGGGTTGCAATGAGTCGTTGGTGAAGCCTCTGATAAACCGTATCCCTCTAATATTTTCGCTCCTGTTTTCTTCTCGAATTGATTCAATAACTCTACTGGCATCGGCGCACTTCCGCTATTACAAATCTTTATAGAATCAATTCCGTACTCTTCTGCCTGGGGATGATTGGTGATCGCCACGTACATCGTCGGCACACCCGGAAACAGGGTCGGTTGCTCGTTCTTAATCGTTGTTAATACTTCGGTCAACTCAAACCTTGGGAGTAAGATCATTTCATTTGCTGAATACACTGCAAAGTTCATACAGGAATTCATCCCAAATACATGAAAGAACGGGATCACACTCAGGCTTCTCTCTTTTCCTGTTTCGATGCTGTCTTTAAAGAAGAGTTGACTTTGAATCACATTTGAAAGAATGTTTTTATGAGTGAGCATGACTCCCTTTGATGCACCGGTTGTTCCACCTGTATATTGAAGGACTGCCACGTCTTCTTCAGGATTTATCGATACTCGAGATACTTTACCGTCCCCCACCCTTAAAAATTCATCAAAGGAGTAGTCCGAAGCACTGTTTTCCCCTTGCAGACTGACTGCGATAATCGTCTTGATCTCTGTTTCCTGTTGTATGGATTTGACCATAGGATAAAAATGGTCCAATACGACGATTGTCTCTGCCCCCGAGTCATTAAGCAGATGGATTAACTCCCTTTCAACCGACATCGGATTCACCTGTGTGACAATTCCCCCGGATGTAAGGATCCCATAATAAGAGATCACATATTGCGGACAGTTCGGGAGCATGATCGCCACCCTGTCTCCTTTCTTCACTCCAATTTGTTGAAAGGATGAAGCAAGCATGGTGACGGCACCTTGAAGTTCACCATAGGTAATCCGCTTTTGATAAAAGCTTATACATGGATGAGCCGGGTATGAAGAAACGGTAAGTTGAAGCATTTCCGGGATTGAAAAATCGATTGCAGGAATTTCAGTCTCAAACGTATCAGGGTAATGACTGAGCCAAGTTTTAGTTGTCACATAATCATTCCTTTCATTTCAGATTATTCATGTACCAATTCGTCATGATCCCTAAAAGATCAACCCTCCACCATCAACAGATAATGTACTGCCTGTTATAAAGGATGCCTCATCTGAAGCTAAAAACAGAATCGCTGACGCTACTTCTTCTGGATTTCCAATGCGCCTTAGTGCATTGGATTGAGAAATCGCCGACCATTTCCTCTCATCCTTCTTCCAGTCAGTGATGATGTTCGTATCAATGACTCCAGGCGCAACTGCATTTACACGAATATTATCCTTCCCATACTCCAGGGCTGCATTTTGTGTCAGTAGTATGACACCACCCTTTGCCGCATTGTAGGCTGACACGTATTTCCGTCCTTTCAATCCGAGAAGGCTCGATACATTCACAATGACACCGCCTTTCTTCATCAGTTGCGGTACGGCGTACTTCATTCCCAGAAAAATACTTTTTAAGTTTGTATCGAGTACAGAATCCCATTCGTTTTCTTCCAGATCGATGCCCCTGACTTCCGACTGTCCGATCCCTGCATTATTGATAAGGATATCGAGTCCTCCGAAATGTTCCACCGTTGTATGTACGAGGGATTGAATGCTTGTACTTTTCCGTACGTTCGTTTTGACGAAGAATGAACTCCCTTTTTTTTCCTGGATGAGTCTAACCGTCTCTTCACCACTCGCATCATCCAGATCTGCAACGACGACAGAAGCACCTTCTTCTGAGAACCTAAGGGCTGTAGCGCGCCCGATTCCTCCTCCTCCTCCCGTAATAACTGAAACCTTCCCTTTTAACCTCATCATCATCCACCTCTCTTCCTAGCTCTTTACGTGAGAAGCTTCATCGTGTTTTCTCAATTCCAATTTTGCCAATTGGGCAAGGTGCACTTCATCCGGGCCATCGGCAAGCCGCAGTGTACGGGCATTTGCCCATTGAGCTGCCAATGTGTAGTCATCCGATACACCAGCTGCCCCGAACGCTTGAATGGCCCTGTCAATCACACGCAAAGCCATGGAAGGAGCCACCACCTTAATCATGGCGATTTCCTGTTTTGCAACTTTATTCCCAACAGTATCCATCATATAAGCCGCTTTCATCGTTAGTAGACGGGCCTGCTCAATTTCAATCCTTGAGTTCGCAATCCATTCTCTTACGACTCCCTGCCCGGCCAGTGCATTTCCAAACGCCTTCCTGTTTTGAACGCGCTTACATAATTCTTCAAGGGCTCGTTCAGCTGCACCAATTAAACGCATGCAATGGTGGATCCGGCCGGGACCTAAACGTCCCTGTGCAATGGCGAATCCCTTTCCTTCTGCCCAAATCATATTTTCCAAGGGAACTCTCACCTCGGTAAAGGTGATTTCTCCGTGCCCATGGGGGGCATGATCGTACCCGAATACAGGAAGCATACGCTCTATTTTTACACCTGGCGTATTCAAAGGGACGATAATCATTGATTGCTGTTCATGACGGCCCGCTTCCGGATTGGTTTTCCCCATCAAAATGGAAAAGCTGCACCGTGGGTCCCCGGCACCAGATGACCACCATTTCCTGGCGTTAATGACGTATTCATCTCCATCCCGAATGATACTCGCCTTAATGTTCGTTGCATCGGAAGACGCGACATCAGGCTCGGTCATAGAGAAACATGAACGGATATCACCATTTAGAAGTGGGATAAGATATTGTTGTTTTTGAATGGGGGTGCCATAACGTTCCAGCACTTCCATATTCCCTGTATCAGGAGCATTGCAATTAAACACTTCAGGCCCAATCAGGGATCTCCCCATGATTTCACATAGTGGGGCGTATTCTACATTATTGAGCCCGGCTCCGAATTCGCTTTTGGGAAGAAATAGATTCCATAATCCCTGTTTCTTCGCTTCGGCTTTTAATTCTTCCATTACTTTAGGAACTCCACTCCAGCGGGATTCTTGCTGATTGAGCTGTTCTTCATAGAAGGACTCGTTCGGGTACACGAATTCTTCCATAAAACGCAATAGTCTATTTTGATATTCTTGTACTTTAGGAGAATAAGAGAAATCCATTCCATCCTTCCTTTCTCAACTAGGAACTCTTAAATTGGTTAAAGTTACATGGCAGACGAACCACCGTCAACGACGAGAACTGAACCAGTGACAAAATCAGCTGCACGAGACGCAAGGAAAAGTGCTGCTCCTTTTAAATCATCTTCGGTACCGAATCGATTTAATGGTGTGCCGTTTAAAATGGCTTCCCCTGCATGAGATAGAATTCCTTTTGACATTTTTGTCGGGAAGAAACCCGGCGCGATTGCATTCACATGAATCCCGCGGGATCCCCATTTCACGGCTAGATCCTTCGTGAAATTGATGACCGCTGCTTTACTGGTACTATAGCCAATGGCATCCATATAACGAGGGTCTGTCCCTTGAAGTCCTGCTACGGAAGCGATATTAATGATTTTCCCTTCCTGTTGCTCAAGCATTACTTTCCCCACGGCCTGTGACATAATAAAAGTACCATTTACATTCACATTGATTACTTTATGCCAGGCATCAAGGGGCATATCTTCTGCAGGTGCCCCCCAGGAAGCACCACTGTTATTCACTAAAATATCAATGCGGCCAAATATCTTCTTTGTTTCATCTACAACATGCTGTACATCCTCAGGATTTGTGACATCACACTTCAATGCCAGTGATTGGACACCTAGTCCTTCTAATCCTTTCTTCACATCTTCACATGCTTCAACGTTTCTCGAGCATACTACAACGCTTGCCCCCGCTTCAGCAAACCCTGTCGCGATTTGTTTTCCCAATCCTCTGCCTCCCCCTGTCACAAGGGCTACTTTACCTGTAAGATCAAATAATTCCTTCACATGCATGTACGTGCCTCCTCATCTTTAGAGCATTTCAATCACACACCTAAGATACTAACCGGTCGGTATGTTTAATTCTATAGTAAAGAATATAGTCTGAATTTTCAATCATAACCACTCTAAATAACTAAATTTATTTGTATGCAAAAGTAAAACTGGCTCATATATGAATGAGCCAGCCCACTTGTTTAAGCTTCTGCTTCAATGATTTCTTTGTTATACGTTTCGCTATCCAAATCCCCTGTCACTTTACTTGTTATCACTCCGGATGTCATCGCACCACTTACGTTAACAGCTGTCCGCCCCATGTCAATCAAAGGTTCAACAGAGATCAATAGACCCGCTAACGCTACTGGAAGATCCAGGGCGGATAGAACAAGGATGGCAGCAAATGTAGCTCCGCCTCCAACGCCTGCAACACCGAAGGAGCTGATGGCCACCACTACGATGAGCGTAAGAATAAAGGAAGGGGTTAATGGGTTGATCCCGACAGTCGGTGCAATCATCACTGCAAGCATGGCAGGATACACCCCTGCACAACCATTCTGACCGATGGATAACCCGAAAGATCCCGAGAAGTTGGCAATCCCTTCTGAAACACCCAATTTATTCTTCTGTGTTTGAATATTAAGTGGCAGTGTACCGGCACTGGATCTCGACGTAAAAGCAAATGCTAATACAGGAAATACTTTTTTCATGTAAGTGACCGGATTTAAGCCAAATAGAGTAAGCATGATTAAGTGAATGGCAAACATGATAATCAAGGCCACATAAGATGCTGCAACAAATTCTCCAAGCTTCATGATAGCATCAAAATTACTTAATGCCACTGTCTTAGCCATGATGGCCAGCACACCGAATGGAGTGAGTCGTAACACTAAAGTCACAATTCTCATCACTACAGCATAGACGGAATCAACAATCTTTTTGAAGAATTCAGCAGCTTCTGGCTCTTTGCGCTGAGCTCCCAAGTAAGCGATACCGATGAAAGCTGCAAAAATTACGACTGCGATCGTCGAGGTTGCTCTTTGTCCCGTAAAGTCCAGGAACGGATTCGCAGGTAAAAGCTCGAGAATTTTTTGAGGATAACTCTGACCCTCTAAAGCTGTTGCTCTCTCCTCTAATTGAACACCCCTTGCCGCTTCAGCATCTCCTTGATCAATTTGGATCGCTTCCAGGTCAAAAGCCACAGTCGTAGCGATTCCGACAGCTGCAGCAACGGCAGTTGTGCCTACCAGCAATCCAATGATCAATACAGAAATCTTCCCTAAATTGTGAGAACGCTTCAATTTAGTGAAGGCTGAAATAATCGACACAAACACTAAAGGCATGACAATCATTTGCAGTAGTTTAATATAGCCGGTTCCGACGATGTTAAACCATTCAATCGATTGTGTTACATTTTCATCACCGGCTTCATATACCCACTGTAATCCAAGACCAAATAGTATCCCCAGACCCAGAGCGGTAAACACCCGTTTTGAAAACGAAACATTTTTCTTTTGCATATAAAGTAATACACCAATGAGAACAAGAAACACCAAAATGTTTAACAAAACAAACCAGACATTCATTCTTACCCCTCCCTCTTATCGTTGATGATGATACAAGTTAGACCGAGGTCTACTGTATAGTATGATGAGGGAGAGAGAGATATGTTGCTATAGTGGTTTAATTTTTTATTCTGAACCGATCACAATCGTAAAAGCTTTTGTTGGACAGCTCGGGCTATCTTTTCCGTGCTATAGGGATGTTTTGAAATCGCTGAGATGACTGCGACACCGTCCGCACCTGCTTCAAATACTTTAGATGCATTACTGTATTGAATGCCTCCAATCCCGACAAGGGGGATATCGATACCATTTGTTCTTATTGATTGGATGACTTTCGGACCACGGACCTCTCTACAATCATTCTTTGTATTGGTAGGAAACATAGGACCGACTCCTAGGTAGTCTGCCCCGGACTCCACAGCTGACCTCGCTTCATTCACATCATGAGAGGAGACACCAAGTATTCTATTCCCTATTTTCCTACGGACTTTATCGATAGGTTCATCCTCCTGACCTATATGTACTCCATCTGCGTTCATTAATAACGCCAGCTCCACATCATCATTCACGATGAAAGGAACACCGTGTTTACGACATAAACGCTGCAGCTCATGAGCCAGCTCAACTTTCGCTTCACCTTCTAAAGCTTCCATACCCTTTTCACGGAATTGAAACATGGTCACTCCGCCTAAAAGGGCTTCCTCTAATACATGTGCCGGATGCTTCTCACAATTAGGGCTTCCCATCACAAAATATAACTGCAAACTTCTTCTGAGGTTCATACATTCATACCTGCTTGGTACGCCCAATGATTCGTCGGACCGTGTTCACTCCCAATACCCAGTGAGTCACTGATCGCGGCAGTTATAAAATGTTTGGCTGTTTGGACAGAATCATAGACCGTATGTCCCTTGGCTAATTGTGCTGTAATCACAGCAGAGAATGTACACCCTGTTCCATGTGTGTGGGGTGTGAAGACTCTCGGACTGCTAAACTCATAAAATCTTTTTCCATCAAAGAGGATGTCGGTAGCTTGTAAAGATTGAGCGTGAGATTGATGCCCACCTTTAATCACCACATGTTTCGCCCCCATCTGGAACAATACCATCGCCGCTTTCTTACGTTCAATATCGTTCAAAATGTCCATCCCTGTCAATGCCTCGGCTTCAGGGATGTTCGGCGTGACAACCAACGCAAGGGGGATCAATTCATTGACCAGAGCGTTAACGGCTTCCCTCTCCAATAAAGTTGCTCCCCCTTTTGCTACCATGACAGGATCTACAACGAGATTCGTCCAAGAGTGTGATCGAACAAAGTCGGCAACATGATAAATAATGTCTTCGTTCACCAGCATGCCCGTTTTGATGGCTTTGGGAGATAAATCTTCAGCAATCGATGTCAATTGATCTATGACAGCCTCTCTAGATAATGGATACACACCCTGTACACCTCTTGTATTTTGCGCCGTCACTGCTGTTATGGCAGACATCCCATAGACATTCAGCTCCTGAAACGTCTTGAGATCTGCCTGGATCCCAGCCCCACCGCCACAATCAGATCCGGCAATCGTCAATGCTTTTTTAATCATGATGTTCTCCTCCCTTTATCCCAAATAACGATGATAAACCGATTTTGCTTCCCTTACATCTTTTGTTCCGTGAACGAGAGCACGTCCATCACGAAAGAGTACGATTCGATAAGATTCGACCTCGAATGAAATCAAATATGGATTTCTAACAACTTGTGTCCCCTGGAGTTCTAACCATTGTGATCGTTCAATAAGATCGATTCCATGTTTTGAAACTGGACGGATCTGAACTGAATCCCTCCCACAAAGGACGGCTGTTTTGGTTTGATTTTCGTATTTCAGACTGGGGAATGTATTATGCTCTCCACATGAAGGGCATCCATCCCTTTTCAGTTTGCTCACATCAAGCGAAGTATGCTCATTTTTCCATAAATCAAAAGAGACCACTTTATTCCCAAGTGCCTCCATGTCTTCTACAAGTATCTTTAATGCATCAGTTGTTTGATAAGCCACCACTGTGGAGACGGCAGGGCAGATGATGCCCGCTGTATCACATGTCATCCCACCGATTGGAACAGTGCCGATCAAACATTGAAGACAAGGGGTGATACCGGGAAGAATAGTGAATGATAGTCCATAACTCCCAACACACGCACCATAAATCCAAGGAATGGAATATTTTTGAGAGATATCATTTATGATCATTCTTGTATCAAAGTTATCCGTTGCATCGATGATAAGATCTACGTTCTTGGCAAGTCTCAACATTTCTTCGGGCATGGCATCCAGTACATGCTCTTCAATTTTCACAGTTGAATTAATCGCCTGGAGTCTTTTTTTTGCCGCAACAGCTTTGGGGATTCGATTTCTTGCATCTTCCTCGTTATATAGCTGCTGACGTTGTAAATTACTCCATTCTACATAATCACGATCCACAATCGTCAACTTCCCGATACCAGCACGCACAAGGGCTTCTGCATTGCCTGTTCCCAGTGCTCCCGCCCCGATCAGCAACACATGTTTATTGCTTATTAACTTTTGTCCCTCTGTTCCGATGGGGTGAAACAGCGTTTGTCTTGAATATCTATCTTCTATCAAACACTCATCCCCTCCACTGGGCTGCTTGCTGTTGCATAACGTTTCTTCGGAATTCTTCCAGCCTCAAATCCGAATCGCCCCCCTTCAATCGCAAGCCTCATGGCATTCGCCATCATAACGGGATCGTTCGCAGAAGAGACGGCTGTATTGAGTAATACAGCATCAGCCCCGAGTTCCATCGCAAGAGCAGCATCTGAAGGAGAACCAATTCCAGCATCCACAATGACCGGTACTTTTGTTTGCTCAATGATGAAACGGAGATTGACTGGATTGATGATTCCCTGTCCAGATCCTATAGGGGAAGCGCCCGGCATGATGGCATGGGCCCCTAACTCTTCCAATCTCCTTGCAAGAACAACATCATCAGACGTATAGGGAAGCACCGTAAAGCCTTCTTTTATTAATTCTTCTGTTGCTTTCAGTGTTTCGACGGGATCGGGCAGCAGCGTTTTATCGCATCCGATCACTTCTACCTTAATCATGTCACAGAGCCCTGAAGCTCTCGCTAATTGCGCATGCCGGACTGCTTCCTGAGCACATTTAGCCCCTGCTGTATTCGGTAATAATGAATAGTTTTCAAGATTCAGTTTCTCCAAGAAATTAGGTTGACCAGGCTCAAATATATTCATGCGCCTTACTGTGAACGTAAGAATTTCTGCACCGGAAACCTCGACAGCTCTTTTCTGAATATCAAAATCAGGATATTTTCCCGTTCCCAGTAAAAGTCTTGAATGGAATGTGTACTTTCCGATTTTTAACATTTCAACCGCCTCCTACAAATTGGACAAGCTCAATAGTATCGCCTTTTTTTAGTTCAGCCTTTTCATGCTCATTTTTTTCAAGAATGTTTTGATTCTGTTCAACAATAATCACTCTGTTTTCAAGTTTAAAATAGTGAATTAAATCTGCAATCGTCGAAATTGTGTCTGGGACCGTGACCACCTGTCCATTTATACGTAATTCCACTTTCTCAACTCCTTTGGTATTCATCTATTGGGTGAGTATCCTTACCTTCAATAATATCTGCCATCATCACTCCTGTTATTGGGGCGAGGAGAATACCATTACGGTAATGCCCCGTTGCAATGGAAAGACCATCCCATTCCTCACTTCTCCCGATAAATGGAGATCCATGATGTGTGTGTGGACGTATGCCGGCCCAAGCCTTTTCCCACTCGGCGTAAGCTAAATCAGGCAATATGCTTGTCGCCAGCTGCATGAGGTTCAATAAACCATCTACGGAAATGGTTTCATCAAAGGTATGGGGCTTCTCTGTCGCCCCTATTAAAAGTCTTCCACCCATTTTCGGAACAATGTAGCAGCCATCAGTGAAAATTGTACGTTCTACTACTTTCCGGGATACTTTTACTGAAAAGCATTCTCCTTTGACTGGATACGTATTGAAAGTCTTTTTCAACTGTTTCAGTAGAGATTGACTCCAAGCACCTCCCGCTACGATCGTTTCGTTAGCGTAAAAGGGACCTATAGATGTTTGAATCCCCGTAATCCTGCTTCTTTCTATTATAAAATCATAGACGTCCGTAAATTCTTTTATTTCTGCACCTAAACTTGCCGCTGCCAAACCTAACGCTTGTGTAAGCTTTAGGGCTGAGACATTTCCATCCTTTGGAATATATAAACCACCAGCCACATTTTTTGAGAGATAAGGTTCGTAGATAGATAGGCTTCCAGGAGATAACCATTCAACCTGTTCCTCTTTTGCTGCTATAGATGCAACTTTCAGTAAGTCATGGGCTTCTTCCTCTGTTTTCGCTAGTTTAATCATTCCATTTTCTACATACTCAATGTTCATTCCGCTGATTTCTTTGAGTTCCTCAGCTAATGTAGAATACATATTCCGGCTTGCCATCGCCAAATGATACATAGGACTCCCCCCATGTAATTCTGTTTGAACGCCAAGCATGCCTGCTGCGGCTTTCGAAGCTTTTCCCGCCAATTGATTCCTCTCAATCAGGAGAACTTTCTTTCCTCTTTTGGATAACTGATAGGCAATGGAGCAGCCAATCACTCCTCCACCCACAATTATGACGTCATACTGCTTTACCAAACTACCTCACCTCCTTATGTAATTCTTTATAATAGGATCGGGCTGAATCAATTGGATCTTTTGACAGGAAAATGCCTGATAAAACCGCCACCCCTCTTGCTCCAGTTTGCATTATTTCACGTATACGATTAGGTGTGATGCCACCGATAGCGATAGTAGGGACAGGGATTGATTGAACCAAATTCACCAAACTTGCTACTCCCACGGCGGTTTTCCCTGGTTTCGAAGAAGTAGCATATACATTTCCATAGAGTAGATAATCCGCTCCCTTATCCATTGCCAGTTGTGCTTCTTCAAGGGAATGGACAGAAGCACCTATTTTCAAGGAAGGAAAAGCACTTTTCACCAAGCTGATATCCGCACTTTGATGGCCAAGCTGCACCCCTCTTACATGCTTCATAAAGGCAATGTCTGCACGATCATTGACACATAATTTTGTTAATGGGACTCCTGCTTTTACTAATCGATCGATGGCCACAGCCATTTCTTTCCCCGTCCACTGCTTTTCGCGAAGATGGAGCATGTCGAGATATGGATAAATGGACTTGGAGATTTTCACTAATTCTTCCACAGATTGTTTTCCTGTTGATATCACATGTAATTGTTTTCTCGTTTCAATTTCCATAGCGAACATCTCCCGCCGGAAAAATAGGTAGATGGGTAGAAAAATAGTAACTGAGCACAATCATGAAGAGAATGCTCCCCAAGAAATATCCATCATATTTCGAAAAGGTTACTCTGTAGTAATAGGTTCGCTGCCCACTTCCTTTAAAACCCTTTGTTTCCATGGCCACAGCAATTCGGTGCGCTCTTCTGATGCTCTGGGCAAGCAGGGGAATGGAATACGATTTCAATTTATGGAATACGTGCTTTATTCCTCTACGTTCTTCAACTCCCCTGACTCTCATGGCGTTTCGTATCGTGAAGAATTCTTCAATCATAATGGGAATCAATCTAAATCCCGCCATAAAACTATACGCATACTTAGGTTTTAATCTCAGCTGCTGCATGAGGGAGTAGAAAAGCTTCACCGGTCTCGTTGTAAGGGCAAATAATAATCCCAAGATAGCGAATACGATGGTACGCAATCCAACATGGATCCCCCGATAAAAACTCTCTTCGGTAATGTGGATCAATCCAAGTTTCATCCATGTTGTTTCACCTTTCCCAAATAAAATCATTGATGAAGCTGTAGAGATGAAAACAAGGAAAAAGGGTAGGATCATTAGACTGACGGTTTTATATGAATATCCTGAGAACACCCATAACAGGAGAAAAAACAGTAAGCTCAAATATAACAACCAGTTAAGATAATGAATAAAAAGCAGGAATACAAAAAGCCCGATCAAGGTCATTAGCTTGAAGCTGGGATTGATTTGATGAAGCCAGGTTTCTCTGTGCTCGAGTTCTATATTCATATTGCTTTACTACCTGTAATCTCATTATTGAAATCCTGGGTGAGGCGCCCGTTTTCAATGATCCATACTCTGGATGCAAAGTGAGTAATGATATTTTCATCATGGGTCACCATCAGAATGGTAGACCCTTCTTTTTGATAGTCTCGAAGCATCTCAAGTAACGCAAACGTATTTTGGGAATCCTGGCCAAAAGTCGGCTCGTCCAATAACAGAATATCTTTATTCCTGACAAGGGAGGCTGCGACGCTTAATCTGCGCTTTTGCCCCACGGATAAATGATAGGGATGATGATGTTTGAATGGATCAAGCTTGAATCGCTTCAATAGTGCATGCACTTTTTCTTCCACTATCCCTTCATCCCACTTCCCCCGCCGAAAGGTATACGCAACTTCATCAAACACACTGTGTGTTACAAACTGAAACTCGGGATTTTGAAAAACAAATGTACATTCTCTTGGAACATTCTTCCCTTTTACCTGTCTTCCATATAATTCATACTTCCCGGTAGTCGGGATGAATTTCATGAGACTGTGGAGTAATGTAGATTTCCCGGCTCCGTTCTTTCCGGTGATTGCAATCCACTCACCTTTAATGCTGCCGGCATTTTGAAGGTGGATCTTCACCTCTTTTTGTACATACCCTTTGAAGTTCTCTAGCTTTATAGTCGTCCTTCCAAACGGGGCAACCTTCTCCGGTGGGTGGGAAGAAAGATAATCTTTCCACGCTTCCGGATACCATACCCCAACTGATTTCAATGTTTCCTTAAAATTTGATAAGATGTGAGACTTTGGACCATCAGCCGCTATCCTTCCACAAGCATCGAAAAGAATAATACGGTCAATGATTTCCATTACGTGATCCAGCTTATGTTCAACAATAAGTAACGTTTTATCTTTACATTTCGTTTTCACTGTTTCCCATACAGATTTTGTACTCTCTTCATCCAACATGGCTGTAGGTTCATCCAGAAATAGCGTATGGGGATGGAGCGCAAGGGCAGAAGCAATGGCCAATTTTTGTTTCATCCCCCCTGATAGAGATGAGATTTTCGTATGGGAATCCCCCAGACTTAAATTCACCTTCTTTAACAGTTTTTTAATTTCCTCTGGCATTTCGTCTCTTGGAGTTTGCTTGTTCTCCAAAACAAAGGCAATTTCCTCATCAACATAAGGCATACAAAATTGAGCGTCCGGATCTTGAAAGACATACCCGAAAGATTCAGGACGTTCAATCGATTCAGCTTTCATCGGTACATCTATCGAATGGGGGATCACACCGGATAGAACCTGAAGGAGTGTGGATTTTCCACAACCAGATGGCCCGAGTAGCAATACCTTTTCCCCGTCTTTTATCTTAAGGCTTACGTCTTTAAACATCAGATTCTCTGAACCGGAAAATGTAAGCCGCAGATTTTCAACATGCATGGTCCTTCCCTCCTTTACTGATTAAGGGCATCGTAATCTCTTTGGTCTGCACGTCTTACCAAACTGGTTACCCCCGTTTTCTCCAAAGCCTTAACAAGATAAAAGGCTCCTATGCCTGCTATCAAGATGGAACCTATTAATCTGGCACCAATAAAAAGTGATAAATTCCACAGAACGAGGTCTCCCATGTATCCTTTTAAATAGTCCATCAGGATTGATCCAATTGCAGAGCACACTGCTGCTGTACAAATGATGAAGACATCATGACGTTTATAGCGGGTGATAAGGAAAATGAACTCTGCAAACAAACCTTGAATCAGACCGAATAGGAGTACCTCGAGGCCCCATTCACTTCCCATGAGAAATTCCCCTGAAGATGCTGCAATCTCTGCCAGAAGTGCCACGCCAGGTTTCTGAATGATTAAAAAAGCCACGGTCGCCGCCATGAACCACATGCCATAGATCAGTTGATCAGCATGCAATCCAAATGGCTTTAACAGGTTGTAGACCGGTCCCCAAAGCTTATAAATGATTCCAAAACCTATGGAGATAACGACCGTTACTAAAATGTCCGTCAGCTTTAATTTAGACATGTATTCCACCTTCTTTACCAAGAGATGACTGAAACGGCCAATTCTCCAGAGTGTATGCCATTTCCCAAAACTGTAATTCATATATGCTGCTTAAAATAAAATTCTCTCTCATTCTTTCCTTATCTGTTACCGTCATCGTTTCAGCCAATCCATCCAGTCGATGGATCTGTTCTTCCACTAATTCCCGAAACCATTCTCCGCCATACGCTGCGATCCACTCCTGATAGATGGCATCCTCAGGTGTGGATGATTTCAAGCGTTCACCGATTTCATAATACAACCAGTAGCAAGGAAGTATTGCCGCCAGAATATCTGCAAGGCCTCCATACTGTGCGGAACGATACATATGCGACGTGTAGGCATAGGCAGTGGGAGAAGGTTTAAACTGCTGTTTTTCTTCTTCCGTAATTCCTAAACGGTTTGAGAAATTTTCATGAAGTGAAAGCTCTGCTTCATTTGTCCCCACAGCGTGTGTTGCCATTCTCGATGTGGTATGTAAGTCTGTTGCCTTGGCTGCCCCAAGTGCCTGCACCTTTGAAAAGTGCGACAGGTAATAAGCATCTTGCAGAATGTAATACCTGAAGTTTCGAAGGGGAAGGGTTCCATCGCCGATACCTTTAACAAATGGATGTTGAAAGCTCGCTTCCCAAATTTCCTTCACTTCATTTCTTAAGTACGCTGTAAATGACATAGTATCTTTCTCCTTTTCCAGACGATCCGAAATAGGCAACAAAAAAGCCACTTTCCATTATGCATACAGCATACAGAAAGTGGCTTGAGATCAGAATGTTAGATTACGATTCTACGCGACCGTCAAACACCACTTCCCTACGCTGGTCTCAACCAGATCAGGTTCAAAGGGTCTTAAAGTCACACTTTAATCTCAGCCTTTAATAAGGCACCCCTAGTGGATCGTCCTATGAAATTTTGTATTCGATGCTATCGTACCACGATTCTTTTACTTGTCAACACCAAAAAGAGATCCTTTCATCATTTTCACATTTGTCCTTTCCAGACAAAACCAATGATGGCAAAGGATTCCCCTTAATAAATTTAATTGAAATACTTTTTAGAATAAGGTTCTCACAAAGCAAAATTAAGCACTTATTAAAAATATATAAAAATACAAGGGATCGATTAAACATGTATAAACACTACATTAAAAGCAGGGACGGACCTCCACGTTGGAGGTCCGTCCCTGCCCATCATTTAAACCATCCTTTTTCTTTTGATTGAGTGATGGCTTCGATTCGATTTTTTACTTCAAGCTTGTCTAGAATGGTTGAGATGTAGTTTCGGACGGTACCCGTTTTGAGGCTGAGCTCATCGGCTATCTCCTTCGTGTTTTTCCCGTCGGCAACCAGCTCCAACACTTCTTTTTCTCGATCTGTGAGAGGGTTTTCTTCACCGTACACATCGTCCATGAGCTCCGGAGCATATATACGTTTACCGTCCATCACAAGGCGGATCGAGTTCGCCAGTTCCTCACTTGGACTATCCTTTAACAAATAACCTTTCACCCCGCCCTTTAATGCACGTTGAAAATAACCGGACCTCGCGAAAGTTGTCAGTATGATCACTTTGCAATCTTTTCCCTTTAATTCCTCTGCGGCTTCAAGACCGGTCTTTTTAGGCATTTCAATGTCCATGATACAAATATCCGGCTTCAGCTCGTGGACGAGGGCAATGGCTTCTTCTCCATTGTCGGCTTTCCCTACCACTTCCATATCATCCTCCAAGCTCAATAATGAGCCTAAAGCCCCTAGTAACATTCGCTGGTCTTCTGCAATCACAATTCGAATCATTCCATTCCCTCCCTGTCTGTCTGCTTGATTACTTTCGGCACTCTCATTATCAAAGTGGTTCCAACCTCGGAAAAAACGTCTAAGCTCCCATTCACAAATTCCAAACGTTCTCTCATCCCGATTAGACCGCTGCCTTTAGATTGTGTGTAATCTCCCTCGATCCCCTTACCATCATCCTTCACTATGATGGTCATATCTTTATCCGACTCTTCAATGATAAGCTCACAGTACGACGCCTTGCTGTGTTTGACAACATTTGTCACGGCTTCTTTTAGGCACATGCTCAAAATATTTTCCAGAAAGAGTGATGCCTGGGGCAGAATGATTTCATCATCCATCACGAAAGCAATTTCAGCTGCCTTTAATAGCTGTTTAATCCGGACGATTTCGTCTTTTAGTCGGATCCCCCTCATTTGTGAAACCATCGTCCTTACTTCACTTAAAGCGGTTCGTGCCGTTTGTTGAACATCCTTTAATTCATTCCGGGCCTGCTCTGGATCCTTGTACACCAATTTTCTGGCCAGATCGCTTTTCAGGCCGATGAGAGAAAGCTTTTGACCCAAAGTATCGTGCAGATCACGGGCAATCCTTTGGCGTTCTTCCTGCTTGACCAAGTCTGAAATACGTTTATTGGCATCCTCCAACTGATCTTCGAGCTGCACCTGTTTATTGCGATTATAAATATTAAAAGGTAACAGAATGACGCTTATCCAAATGATCAGAATAAAAGGAAATTGGGATAGGAATAATTCATCCTGTATAACAAAATTATAATTGATCGATGCTGTCGTTAATACAAGGTGGATAATATAAAGGGTTAGAAATGCCACCCGGTTTTTTATATTCCCATTATAGTAGGCAATATAAAAAGCAAAATAGATAAAATTAAATTGAATGGTCATGGTAATGGATATGGCAATTAAAATCGACGTCCATAAATAAACCGGCCAATCCTTTGAAATAAAAGCAAATCGTAAGGAAATAAAGAACATGATGGTCAATGAAATCCCTACAACAATTTCGATCGTAGAGGAGGACTGAAAGATAAAATAAAATGGCAGGATGCTGATGATGCTCCATATGTATGGGGAAATTCCGGAACCTTTTTGTATATTGATTAACTTTTTCGGCATTTGCACGATGCAGACCTCTCTTACTTTCATTATTTTAAGCTTGTCTCCTATATTATTACATGAATTATCCCGATTTTCATAACAAGTGGTTGGGATGTTATGAACCATTAGAGAAGTTAATCATAGGAAACCCTAGACTCTAAAATACTAATATTTCCGATTTTGTATCGCTTTTTGCTTTTGCATGATCCCATAGGATTTATGGATGATATCTGTTAACACATCACCTTTATAAACTCTTCCGATTTTCGTGTTTTGCTGATAGTATTCAACGATTTCATCCAATTTTTTTGATGTTTCCTTATCAACCCTTACATTAAGTTGCATTCTTCCTTGATCTGACAAGGTTCGCCCTCCTTTTCTATCTTTCTGTTAGTAACTGCTAGCACTTTGTTATCACTAGTATAACAGATGCTATCAATTGCATATACCGGCAAATGACCTATAAAAAGTTGATTCAATTTGAAAAAGCCCGAGCGTCAATCCGCCCGGGCAAGTTTTATTTGTTTTCAATCGAGATTTTAACTGGTACGATATCCATTCTCACATTGAGATATGAGTAATCGTCTTTGTTTCCATCTTTATAACCCCAAAAACCTTCCGTTTGATCTCCTTTTTTGAAAGTAAGTTCGAATCCTTCATCTTCAGAAAAACTATAGCTTTTCACTTCATCCTGTCCAAAGTTATCAAGAAGGCTATAGCTTAAATAGTTTGCAAGAGAAGGATGCGGCGTCAATACTCCTGTATGGGGAGCAGCTTTGTATTCGTAGTATTCATAGTCTTTTGTTGAGACCTTATGATCACTGATCGTATATTCCTTTGTATTTAAATTTAATTGATCACCAGAGGTAATCCATGACAAATGTACATTTTTATACGTATGAGAAGATTGTGATAAATCTGACTGACTCAAATCTACTACTGAAACGCCGCCTCTCCCTTTTACTTCAATGGTTTTGGCTTTGTTATCCACTATCATCGCTGTATCTTCATCGATACCATAGGAGTATTCATTTTTTTCTCCATGTTCAGCAGTGGTTGCGATTAAACGTCCCAAACGTGCTTTTTTATCAAAATGCTGATCAACGATACCGTACGGGAAGAAACCTAATCCCTTCTCAAGATATCCAGGTCCGCCTTCTTGTTGAGACATGCCGTCATACGTATCCGTAAACCCTTTCGATAGAGTGTCATAGCTTCCACCACCCGCGATCATGACATCGCTCATGATTGCAGCTCCTGCACTAGTACCGCCAAGAACGGCTCCATTACGATAAATTTCCCACATATTTTCAAGAGCCAGTGATTTGGATCCATCTTGATTTAACAATGATTGAGTGATATCCGTTTGATCTCCTCCAACAAACCAGATGGCATCATACTCTAAAATACTTTCTGCTATATCTGGATTATTCTTATTCTCCATCCACTTAGACTCATCTTCTTCTGTCCCTTTGAAGTCATGATTTGATAGTGGAAGAATGTCGATATTTTCTTGAGGTACACCATATGTTTCCAGATCTTCTTTAAATGCATGTGAAGACTTTAAGCTGGAACTTGCAGCAGGGATAATCCCTATCTTCCCGTTTTCCCCAGCCCGATTGATAAATTCTCTGTACACTTCTTCATTACTACTCCCCAGAGCTCCTCCAACAATCACCAGGCTGCCTTTTGTCTCAGCATCAAAAGAACTTTCAGGCACTTCTAATGAGGATGCATGAAACTCCTGTGTAAGCTGGTCTTTCTTATTAAAATCGACGGATACAGGTGAAACATTCATTTCCACATGCAATAGGGAGTATGAATCTTTTTGACCATCCTGATATCCCCAATACCCGTTTGTTTCATCTGTCTGTTTGAACTCTAACTCGAAACCATTTCCTTCAGTATCATAAATATAGCTGTAAACCTCACTTACAGCTTCATTGTCCACCAGGGAATACGACAGGTAATGTGGTAATGTTCCATATGATGATAGAACTCCTGTAGCCGATAGAGGTTTAAAGTTATAATATTCATAGTCTTTTGTTTCAACCTTATCCTCGCTTATGTTAAATTCATTCGTTTTCACATCGAGCACATCTCCAGGAGACATATAACTAAGATCAATGTTCTTTATTTCTTCTCCTGTTAAGGTGGATTGAGATACATCCACTACCGTAATGTTACTTCTGCCCAATACTGAAATCGTCTGTTCTTCATTGTTGACCACCATCGCAGTATCTTCATCAATTCCATAGGAAAAGTGGTTTTTGTTCGTTTCGTAGCGGATGGCTGTAGCAGCTAGTCTGCCTAGCCGTGATCTTTCATTGAAATGTTGATCTACTATTCCCCACTGAAAGAATCCAAGCCCTTTTTCAATATAGACGGGTGCATATTCTTCTTCGGGATTCGAAACGTCTTCAGTTATAAACTCTTGACGAAGCCCTCCTAAACTATCACCGCCTGTAATCATCACATCACTCATGATGGCTGCTCCGGCGCTTGTCCCACCAAGGACGGCTCCCTTTCGGTAAATATTCCAAATTTCATCTAAAGCTTTCGTGTTTTTCCCATTGTCCTTTACTAATGTGTCTGTGATTTTAAGCTGATCTCCTCCGACAAACCAAATACCTGTCATCTTCTTGATTTTTTCTGTTATTTCTTTCTTTTGAGCATTATTTTTCCATTTACCTTCGTCTTCCTCTGTACCTGAGAAATCGTGAGCAGATAGAGGAAGGATTTCAATCGATTTTTCATCTACTCCATACGACATCAAATCTTCCTTGAATTGATTTGATGACTTCAGGGAGCCTGAAGCAGAAGGAATGATTCCTATTTTCGCTTTCTTTTTACCTCCTGATAGTTTAATGAACTCTTCGTAAACAGCCGAGTTGCTGCTACCTAAAGCTCCTCCGACAATCACTAGATTCCCCTTGATGCCGCTCTCGTTTTCCTTGGCAAATACACTGGAAGTTGCCAAGCTCATTATAACTGTAAATACAGCTATAACAATGAATAGTTTCATCGCTTTACCCAAATGACCATTCATCAACATTTCTCCCTTCTATTAATCTATTTTCAATTATTTATTATGCAATTTCCATGCCAACTCTGAAGTGTCTGAATTATCAGTCACATAAGAAAGAAAGGGTTAAAATAGGCTATTTATGGTGAGGTTACAAATCAACCAATAAAAAAACCTCTACATTCGTTTGGTTTCGAACGTAGAGGGTATAGCTCATATCGATTACCCGATATTTTCCTCGCAATATGAAAGAATGAGACTTTCTTCATCTTCTTCTAATTCAAAATCAAGATATTTCTCAGAGTTTCGTTCTACAATGGTCGACTGTACGACCCTGGCACCGTCTTCGTCCCGGACAAAAATGGCTTTTATGTAAATACCCTGTTCACTAAATAGCTCATCATCCTCGGGTACTTCAATATCAAGTATAACTTCATAACGCTCTCCGCTTAGTATACCAGTAGGGTCTTTAAGCTCCTCAGCACTGTGATTGGTAATATTCATTCTTCTAACTTCCTTTCAATCTAAAACAAGTTTCTTACATCATTCTATTATACACCTTTATTCACTCATTTTAAAAATCTAATCGATCATAACCAAGTAAATGAATAGGCTTCTTCCTCCATCTTCGTTATAATACTGAATAGAATCAACGTTTAAGGAGAGAATGCAATGAACTCTAAAGAGAGGCAAGAGAAAATCATTCAAAATTATCAAAAGGACGAGCATATGATGATTCTTGTATTTGCACAGTGGTGTGTGAATCATGACCTGGACCCTGCTGCCCTTTATCAGAAAGCCTATCCGCATCAGGGAGAAAACCCCGCATTATTGCAAGGAATTGCCTTAACGGTCCCTAAAGAAGAGGCTGAAGAAATTCCCGATACGACTTTACTTGGTGTCCTCTCCCTATTTGGAAACGATGACTTGGCACATGTCGTAACAGAAGAAATCAACAACCGCCCTGGTAATAGAGGATAATGAATGATCGACTACAAACCGATAAAGCGCCCCTCGATCATGATTAATCGAGGGGCGCTATTTTTTCTTTAAGCCTCATCCACCGTTTGAAGGAGATGAAAAAGGAAATCATATATGAGCTCATAGGCAGCAAGCATCGTGAGTTCTTCATGAAAATCCGGGATATCGTTTAAAGTAATGTTTAAATCCCATAATCCATCCTCACCATTAAACAATAAGTCATAAGATGATTCGCCTTTTAGGGTTTTATCCAAGTACTGCTCGATTTCACTGCGATATTTCTTTTGGAGCTTTAATCCCAGCATCGCATCATACGTACCAAACACGTCATCCACTTCTATCGAAACAGCATCCACCCCAATCATATCAAACCATTCCAGTTCCAGGAAGATGAACTCGTTTTTATGTTTTTTCAGATAGGTGATCGGATGATTCAGAAAATGAAATGATTCTTGTGCGATTAGTTCTTCTGTTTCCTTCTCACAACGCTCGATATAAGCTTCTTTGAATCGCGAACTGGATTCCGGTGTCACTATCTTGCCAGCATCCACCAATTCATGTTTCAATGCAAATTCTTTTTCCTGTGGAAATAAAGCAACGCTACCATTCGATTCTTCGATATACTGCAGCAACCTCTTTCTTAACATCCTTTACCCTCCGCAAATGTATTCTTTCTACTTCTTTTATACACTACTCCAACTCTAAGTATACAGGACAATGATCACTTCCGAGTATTTCAGTGTGGATCTCTGCGGTCTTTATAGCGGGTGCTAAACGGTTTGACACAATAAAGTAATCAATTCTCCACCCAATATTCCGTTCCCGCACATCACTCATATAGGACCACCAACTAAAGGCATCATCTTTTGTTGGATGGATATATCGGAAAGAATCCGTAAACCCTTCCTGCAGGAGCATGGTCATTTTCTCGCGCTCTTCATCTGTAAAACCTGAATTCCCCCGATTTGATTTGTCATTTTTCAAATCTATTTCGGTATGTGCGACATTCAGGTCCCCACATAGAACGACAGGTTTATGATGTTTCAAATCAGCAAGATACTTCCGTAAAGTATCCTCCCACTCCAGACGTTCACTTAGCCTTGACAGATCCCTTTTTGAATTAGGTGTATATACATTCACCAAATAAAAAGAATCATACTCACAGGTAATGATCCTTCCCTCAGGCTCCATATCTTCATTAATGCCATAAGAGACAGACAGTGGCTTCTGTTTAGTGAAAACGGACGTTCCTGAATATCCCTTACGCATCGCATAGTTCCAATATTGATGGTATCCCTCTAGCTCTAATGAGATTTGCCCTTCTTGAAGCTTTGTTTCTTGAAGGCAAAAAATATCTGCGTCCACATGTTGAAAATAATCTAAAAATCCTTTTTTTACACAGGCTCTAATTCCATTTACATTCCATGATACTAATTTCATATTAATCTATTTAACTCCTTTACTCATAGCCATACCCTTTATTATCCTACCATAAAACCACCCGAAGATATTCATTATACTGATATAACATACTCATTCACGCGATGTTATTCTGATATAACTTCATCTCACCCTTGAAATTTTGGCAGAATAAAAACCATGCGTGTGCATGGTTTTATCGTCTATTTTTTTGATTATTAGATTTAGAAGAGGACTTCTTTCCTGTTCTTCTCCCTGTAAAGGCAGGCTTCGTTTCTGTTGCTGTCCCCTCCGAATATTTTGAAGGTTTTTGCTTTAATGAATTAGAGGATTTTTTGCTTGTTATTTGTTTATCTTTGAACTCGCCCTTTTTCCTTGTCAGGGATTCCCGGTCCTTACTATTCTTATTCCCTTGTCTGTTAACTCCCTTTTTCTTAGAGGTTGTTTTCGATCTTAGAGAAATGGTATTCCCAAGGTTTTGCTTTTGAATTCGACTATTCAGCTCTGTTTCAATTTCGTCCAGAAGGATTCTTTCTTCTGAAGAATAGAGTGTATAAGCTAAGCCTGTTTCACCTGCTCTCCCGGTTCTTCCAATTCGGTGAATATAGATCTCGGCATTCTCAGGCATGTCATAATTAAATACGTGAGTGACCCCCTCGATATCCAACCCCCTGGAAGCTACGTCAGTCGCAACCAACATTGGGACTTCACCGGTTCTAAATTGCTCCATTACCATTTCTCGCTTCTCTTGAGGGATGTCCCCATGAAGTTCAGCCACTTTATATCCTTTTGATTTCAGCACTTGATATAATTTCGTCACCCGTCGTTTCGTTCTGCAAAAAACGATGGATTTACTTGGTTGAAATGCCTCTATCAATTGAATGACGGTGTCTTGCTTGGCACGATCCACTGTAAAAATGGCATATTGATTAATGGAAGAGGACCTTTCAGCTTCCACCACCTCGATAAATTTGGGTGTTTTCATATATTTGCGACCCAATTTTTTGATTTCAGCAGGTATCGTTGCAGAAAATAACATCGTTTGACGATGAGCTGGCGTTTTCCTTAAAATTTCTTCAACTTTATTTAGAAACCCTATTTGCAGAAGTTGATCTGCTTCGTCAATCACCAAAAACATAAGATGAGATAGATCGAGATTCCCTCTTTTCAGATGATCCAATAGCCTCCCGGGAGTTCCAACCACAATATTTACATTCTGTTCCAGTTCCTTGATTTCCTCCTCATGGCTTTTTCCACCATAAACGGAGAGAACGCTAAACCCTTTATTTTTCGTTGTGAGCTTTCTTATTTCACTTGTTACTTGAATAGCAAGTTCACGTGTCGGTGTAATAATCAAACTCTGAACGTGATGAGTGTTTGATTTACTTTTCTCCAAAATAGGTAAAACGTAAGCAAAGGTTTTACCAGTCCCGGTTTGTGCCTTGGCCATGAAATCTTTTCCTTCCAAAAGGACCGGGATCACATTTTCTTGTATGAGTGTCGGTTTATTTATACCGTTAGTAGATAAGGTTTTCTGAAGGCCTTTTGATAGTCCCAGAGTTGCAAACGAGTTCAATGATCATTCCTACTTTCTTAAAACGAGATTTGACTTGTCTACTAATAGTGAAGGTTTCGTGATGAAAAAGCAAGAACAAAAAAGGATCCCAAAAAGGAATCCCTTAAGTTTAATCACGTATTGATCTATTCAATTAGAATGTTAATGTTACGTCTGCGTCTTTTGCGAATTCAAGGAATGTGACGGCTCCACCCACTTCAATTCCCTCCACAAATGCTTCTTTATCTAAACCCATCACATCCATCGTCATTTGGCACCCGATAAAGGATACTCCCATCTCCTTTGCCATTTCAACTAACTCAGGAATACCGGGTACATTTGCTTTTGCAAATCCTTCTTCGAAATGTTCTTTTCCTTCTGGCATCGGAAGCTGTTTGTGACCTTCTTTATGGATAAGATTTAATCCTTCAAATGTAAAGAAAATGGCTACTTCTTGATCGGTGGCTGCTGCCGCAGTTGCAATATTGAACACTTTGTATGCATCAAATAATCCACCGTTACTTGCGATAATCGCTACTTTTTTACTCATTTTCATTCCTCCAGTTAATTTATATATCGTTTATTAGAACAGAAAATCACATTATTCCTGAAGTGATATTAGAAATGTGGTTATTCTGTCGGGCCTTCCCACGACATCATTCCACCGGTCATATTGATGACGTTAAACCCCTGACTCTCAAGAAATTGAGCCGCTTGTCCACTTCTGCCGCCTGAACGGCACACCATAATATATTCTTTCGTCTTATCTAATTCATCCATACGACTTTCAATAGAACCTAATGGAATATGTTTGGCGGTAGGAATCATTCCTGAAGCCACTTCATCATCTTCACGAACATCTATCATATTTAATGATTCTTTTCCATCAATTAATGAATCTTCCACTTGTTTAGCAGTTAATTGTTTCATTGATTATTCCTCCTCTGCGTTATATGAATAACAACTGTATGTACATATAATATACCTACATGGGTATATTGTCAACCAATTAAAAACGCGATTACCTAGAGATCATCGCGTCCTTAAGTTTACACAATATACTACTTCCTTATAAACTCATTTATTTCCTGAAAGATTTCTTCTTTGATCGCATTCACCTTTGAAAAGTCCATGGCTCCTATATAAATGGATTCAAGTTGTTCACGAAGGCACTTAGCTTCTTTAAGATAAGAGATTGCTTCTTTCATTTTATCCTTATAGGCTTTTGTCGTTCGTTCTATATCCTCAGCAAATTTTTCATCTGTCCCTTGGGTAATGCATCTTTCATACATATCGATGATTTCATCAGATTTCCGATCAGGAAAATATTCATGTGGTGCAGTACTATCAAAAATGGCGATTCCTTTTTCCCTTATGATCAACATATCAAGACTATTAGGGTCAAATCCACAATGATATACCTCTACATCATAGCCATTCTCTTCACCGGCAGAAGCAATTTTCTTTAACATCGTGGACTTTCCGGATCCTGCACGCCCTTTGATAAAGTAGCGCTTACGGACATCCTCTGTTAAATTCTGGATGTAGTCAACCGCCCCATCAGGAGTCGCGGCACCTAAGAACCGATGTTTGACTGTCGAGGGTTTAGGCAGGCTGGTATTTTCAAAAAAGAGTGAAATTAACTCATTTGTTAATTCATTCGCTTTTTCGAAGTTCATGTTGGAAATGTAGATGTCTTCTATGTCGTCATGGGCACTCAGGGATTCTGCAAAGGTGTCGTAAGCTTTCTGAAAGAATGAGGCAATTTTATCATTTAGGCCAAGGATTGCTTTTTTGTTACGGGACAGTTCTTCCCGGTCCCAAGCCACTCCCAGATTCACATACTCTTCGATGACACCGGGTGCTTTTGGTTCTATAATATGAGGAGCTGTCCCATCCACAATCCCCACACCAAACTCCGGGAGGAGAACACCGTCGATGGATTGATTATCGGAAGCACAATGTAGATAGTCCACGTTTAATCCTTTTTCCTCAAAACGTTTTCCAATCGACTTCATTAATGAGGACTTACCTGTTCCAGGTCCACCCTTTAAGATATAAAGCCGCTCTAACCCACTTAATACAGAATCATATAGGCTGTAAAAACCTTTTGCCGTATTTCCTCCTGCATAATAGTGACGAATCTTTCCAGTCATGAAATCACCCTTTCACATCATTTATTTAAACATATGATGTGGGATCTAAATAGGTGAATACCCACTTGCAAAAGCGGAAGCGGCTTGAACAGAGGCTTAAAACCTCGAGCCTCTAGCCGCTGGAGCTGGACGATCAAAAGCGGAAGCGGCTTGAACAGAGGCGACAAGCTTAAGTCGATTCTGCCGGGAAGGCGTTTTTTGCCTTCCTGGCTGAATTGGCTTAAGACCTCGAGCCTCTAGCCGCTGGAGCTGGACGATCAAAAGCGGAAACGCTTGGACATAAAAAAAACACTTCCACAATTGGAAATGTTTTTTATATCCCAGAATCAATCGTCACCGTTTAGGAAATCACCGATTCCACCAAGTAAACTTCCCTCACCAGTCGAACGACCTCCGCCTTGGGGAGCACTTGCATAGATTCTTTCAGCTAATCGACTAAATGGAAGTGACTGAATCCAGACGGTTCCAGGTCCACGGACCGTGGCAAAAAATAATCCCTCTCCTCCAAGGAAGGCAGATTTAATTTTTCCGACATACTCGATATTGTAATCTACATCTTTCGTCATGGCCACTAAGCAGCCGGTATCTACCCGTAACACCTCGCCAGGTTGAAGTTCTTTTCTATGAATCGTTCCGCCTGCATGAAGAAAGGCTAATCCATCTCCTTCAAGCTTCTGCATAATGAATCCTTCGCCGCCAAAGAAGCCAGTTCCTAATTTCTTTTGAAAATCGATTCCGACAGATACTCCCTTTGCTGCACAAAGAAATGAATCCTTCTGACATATCACTTTGCCACCCAATTCACTTAGATCAACCGGAATGATCTTTCCTGGATAAGGTGCAGCGAAGGAAACATGCTTTTTACCCATACCTTCATTGGTGAATACGGTCATGAACAAGCTTTCGCCTGTTAATATACGCTTTCCTGCACCAACAAGTTTACCAAAAAACCCCCCGCCGCTTCCCTGGGAACCATCCCCAAAGATCGTTTCCATCCCGATCCCGTCTTCCATCATCATCATTCCACCAGCTTCTGCTACTGCACTTTCTCCTGGATCTAATTCTATTTCAACGAACTGCATATCATCTCCATGCAATTTGTATTCAATTTCGTGTGAATTCATTCCTTGTTCCTCCTTATAATTTCGAGCATATTTACCTATTCTTCAAGACTGATGCATTTCCCTTCTCTGATTCTATTTTCGCAATAATGAGATTTCACCAAAAAAACACACTCCGTCACAAATCTGGCTCGTGACCAAGTGTGTTTCCCCATTATTATGGCTTAGGAATGTTTTTACCGTAAAAAATTTCGTCCATTTCCATTTTTACTTTGTCTGTAATTTCATCCATTTCACTTTCATCCAGTCTGTCTTTTGTATACCCAAATAAATAGTTATTTAAATCAAATTCTTTCAGCTTACATTTTGTATGAAATATATTCTGGGGATACACATTTACATCAATCATGTCATACTCATCTTTAATTTCCTCTGGAATGTAATTCTGAATGGAATTAATATCATGGTCGATAAATAATTTTTTTCCATTAATGTCACGTGTAAATCCCCTGACCCGATAATCCATCGTCATGATGTCTGTGTCAAATGAGTGAATAAGATAATTCAACGCTTTAAGTGGAGAAATCTCCCCGCAAGTAGAGACGTCGATATCTGCCCTGAAAGTAGAAATTCCTTCATGAGGGTGATACTCGGGATATGTGTGAACCGTAATATGACTCTTATCAAGATGCATTGTAACAGTGGATGGCAGCGGTCCCGGTGATTCATCAAAATGCTCCGTCGGAACTTCGACTATCGGTCCTTCTGAAACCAGGATTGTCACACTTGCTCCTTGGGGTACATAATCCTGCTTTGAAATATTTAAGACATGGGCTCCAATGATATCCGATACATGCGTCAGGATCTTGGTTAATCGATCAGCGTTATATTGCTCATCGATGTATTCAATGTATGCTTCACGCTCTTCTCGGGTCTTTGTGTAGCAAATATCATACATATTAAAACTCAGTGACTTCGTTAAGTTATTAAATTCATGTAGTTGAATCCGTTCTTCATGAGATAATTTCATTGTTTATTTCCCCTTGTATGTAAGTTTGGTTTGTATCTCGTATGTTTTTATCTTACCCAGAGCCACCCATACTAAAACAGGTTCTTTAGATTGAAGATGGTTGAAAATGGGTATGTGGAACATAGTGACTAAGCATTTCTCTTTTTACTTATATACTAATTTGGATACAATGGTAGGTAGAATGGAGTGTTAGATATTGAGACGATTATTTTTTCTTATCATGATAGTTGTTGTTGCCTATATATCGAAACCTGCTTGGGAGGAGAAAGTGGAAGCGACGGAACTCGATTCTGTGCTTTCAAAACTGGAAGAAATCAAGAACAGTCCTAAAGTAAAGGATGCCTTTGATCAATTATATAATGAAGTAAACCTTCTTCTCATAAAATTGGACGAGTCTTTTCGAGATCTCGAAAATCCCTCAAACCCCAAAGAAGAGAATCCTGTAGAAAAACCAACTTTAATGGTACCAAGTGATCAGACGTTCTCTATCTATAACATTGAAATGGGAGATTCCAAAGAGAGCGTTGAACAGGCACTGGGTGAAGCAAAGAGACAATCGACTAATGAATACGGTGTTTCCTGGTATGCTTATCACGAAAACTACCGGAATTTCCTAATGGTTTCTTATGATGAAAAGGAAATGGTTAATGGTCTTTACACCAATCAGGCCCTCCTTTCTTCCTCTTCAGGCATTGAAATGGGAGTTTCCAAAGAGGTGGTTCAGAATGTGCTTGGTGAACCCCTCACAAATATAAGAAAAGGATTAACTCTTTATCAGCTTCAAAACAATGGAGAACAGGAAGTATATCAAGTGGATGGAAGCTTCGTAACTGTGTTTTACGACAAGCATGAAAATGACACAGTCACAGCCATTCAAATAATCAATGAAAGCCTTGAAGCAAATAAGAAAAATTTCTATACGGAAGCGAGTACAGAATTGAAAGAAGGATTTGAATTCCAGCTTTTCGATTTAACAAATGCTTCGCGTGTCGAAAAAGGATTCAATGTCCTTACTTGGGATGATCAAGTCAGGGACACCGCTAGAAAACATAGTTTGGATATGGCGGAGCAGGACTACTTCAGTCATACGAATCTGGAAGGTGAATCCCCTTTTGACCGTATGGAGGAAGATCAGGTAGCCTTCCGTACCGCAGGAGAAAATTTGGCCTACGGTCAATTAAGTTCAATCTTCGCACATGAAGGATTAATGAACTCAAAAGGTCACAGGGAAAACATCCTGCAACCTCATTATGAACATTTAGGTGTAGGAGTCGCATTTAACGAAAAAGAACAGCCTTATTTCACAGAGAACTTTTATAGTAAATAGTAAAAAAGCAAGTGAGCATCTCTCACTTGCTTTTTTACTGATTATTTAATGTTTCCCTTTGGATTAGACGGTGGAACATCGCATCCATTTTCATCGCAAGCCATTCCCTCCGTTCCAAGAGGTTGAAGTGGTGAAGCTTCATTTTCTTCCTCCCAGACTTTTTGGATGGAACTCAAGAAAACGTCACTTGGCTGAGCACCGGAAATGGCATACTTACGATTGATCACAAAGAATGGGACACCTTGTACACCAATTTGTCTTGCCTCTTCTTCATCAGTTCGGACATCTTGAGAGAAATCACTACCTTCTAGAACAGCCTTTGCTTCATTTTCCTCTAAACCGGCTTGTTTCGCAAATCCTAAAAGGGTTTCCTTGTCACCAATATGCTTTGAAAGTGTAAAGTGAGCATGCAGCAGCATTTCAGTAAGTTCTGCTTCTTTCCCCTTCGTTTCCGCAAATTTTGTCAGGCGATGGGCATCAAACGTATTCGTGGGGATATTGGTATCAAAACGAAAATCCAGACCAACAGTTGCCGCTTGTTGAGACATGGTGTCTGTCATATTTTTTGCTTGTTCAAGAGACGTACCATACTTTTTCGAAAGAATCTCTTGAATGCTCATGTCTGTATGGACTGGGGCATTGGGATCCAGCTCGAAGCTTTTAAAAACAATGTCAACTTGATCTCTTTGAGGAAATTGTTGAAGTGCTTCTTCTAAGTGGCGCTTCCCTATATAACAAAATGGACATACATAATCTGACCAAACTTCAATTTTCATATTATACACCTCTGTTTACATTTTCGATTCACATGTGATCGTATCATAAATCATGCATTCATCCTTGTGATTTGCTCACGGCTTACGAATAAGGAGGCTTTCTTCTCGTTCTTCTTTTCACTCTGGCTGAATGGCAGCGATCACATATAGGAAACCCAAAATTTGGAGGAAGTTTCTTTCCACATTGTTTACACGTTTGAGTCATGCTGGTGACCTCTGTTCTGAGACTTTCGTGAACTCCATCAGCGATCTCACTTCGAATTCGCTCCCAGTAATATGCCTCTGTTTGTCTACCTAAACGATATAAGAACAATAAATGCAGACCAACAGCTTTATAGGAAACCTCTTTCTGTTCCAGGTTTTTATTTTTGATAGCTGGTTCCGGTAATTCTTCTCCGTCTACAATGGAGTACATACACTCTAACCACTGCTCGGTTAACTGAGCCTCTTTTTTCGAAAAAGGAAGATGTAAAAATCCGTACAGGTCATTTAATGTAAGCTTCGCTTCAATATCGGTCCCTCGGATTAAATCATATAATTCTTTTTCTTCGTATAGAGTCGCTTTCTCTGTTCCATAAGGACTTTTGAATTTCTCCCAAAAATAGAAAAACGAGTCAAGGTCATGATAATAGCGTTGAAAACGCTCAAACACACCACTAGTCGGTGCGATGGCAAATGTTTCGAGAGAGCGATCGGGCTGATCTAAAAGATCTCTCATCACTTTGATATCCTTTGTGAAAGCGACTTTCCCTTCATTATACAGACCTTTTCTACCAGCCCGTCCGGCAATCTGCTTTACTTCCTGGGATGTCAGCCTTCTTCTTCTCGTTCCATCAAATTTATCGTTTTCCAGGAATACGATTCTGCGTATAGGTAAATTCAGACCCATTCCGATTGCATCTGTTGCTACAATCATGTTCGTTTTTCCTTTAATGAATTGCATCATTTGCCTCTTCCTTGTTTCAGGAGGCATACTACCATATATCATACTTACTTTATGACCATTGTTTTGCAGCCTTGAAGCCGTATCCAATACTTTCTTCCGGGAAAAGCAAACGAGAGCATCTCCTTTTTTCGCATGCCGCAGTTGAAATTCTCTTGATTCCACTTGCAATGGAATTTCTCTTTTATAATTATGAACCTCAAGGTCACCCTCCCCCACTAATTCCAATAGCAGCTCTCGTACATTTTCACTCCCGATGATATGGACCTCTTTCGCCCTCGCTTTCGTAATGGCACGGTACCAGGAGAAACCTCTATCCTGATCGGCCAGCATTTGAGCTTCGTCAATCACAATCACTTCATATTCGTCTTTTTCGCGAAACATTTCCACTGTAGAGGAAACATGTTTCGCATCGAGAACTTCTTTTTCCTCTTCTCCCGTTTTCAGATTACATGGTACTCCATCAGCGTTTAATGTATCGAACACCTCCAGTGCCAGAAGACGGAGTGGAGCCAAATACATGCCGCTAGCGGCTTCTTTCATCCGGCTGATGGCATGATGGGTTTTCCCTGTATTGGTTTCCCCAATGTGGAGAATATACTTGATATCCCCCCGAAATGAAGGACTGTATTCCCTTCCGAAAATATCTTCCAGCATTCTCTGTTCTTCTTCTTGCTTCCGTTTTAATTCCGCTAATTCAGCAGCCTTTCTTTTCTCCCGTTCTTTTAAATCATTCTTATAAATGGAAAGATGAATTTCCTCATCAAATGGAACTTGAACAAGCTGGTATAAATCCGCTACATACTCATCTTGAATCATGGTGAAAAAAGTTGATTTCAACGTTAGGAGGAAATGGTGACTAAGTCTGCTCAAGCGTTCTTCCGATAATTGTTGATCGAATACTTTAACGTAATCCGTCAATAATTTTTCCGGCATATGATCAAGAAGAGACCGGTATACAACTTGCTCTGAATAATAGAAGACGAATCGTTCATATGGATAAAAATAGGTTTCATATTCCCACACATGCCCATCCCAGTTCTCGCTTTTCTTGTGAATGGAGCCGGTGAATTCCTTAAGAAAGTCAGATACCGTTGTAAAGGAATCACTGACGAATCCCCCTATTTCTTCCAGCTTCTCTTCCAGCATATATGATTCCGTATGTCGATATTTTGTTTTTGTTCTTAAATCATTTACAAACTTCTTTGCAAATAAATACCGTAACTCCACATACCAATGTAGCTCAAACTCTTCCATTTGAGTGTTTATGAAGGAGATGATTTCTTTTTGGATATCTTTTTGGAGGGCTGCCTGTTTTTTTTCCTCATTTTTTTTAAGATAGTTTTCTCTTACATGTAGATGGCGCTCCTCCCACTCGTCTGTTGAAGGTGGATTTCCCTTTAACCAGGTCAAAATATGAAATGGCTCAAAATCTCTAATTTCATTGCGAAATAATTTGTTTATCAGTTTCTTATCTGTTCCCTCGATATCATAGCCTTTATTTCTTAAAAAGGCTTTTTTATGGCTGCGAAGAACATCGTTGGTTACTTTGTTAAGCCAGATATTCGTCCAGATTTGATGAAAGAAGGCGCTTCTTTCAGTAACATAATCCCAGAATTCAGGGCATTTTTCATGTTTCTCTAAGTAAAGTGTGATATCTTCTTCTATTTTTCGTTTTGTCTCTTCGATTGCTTCTTCTCTAAGTATGTGAAGGTTTTGCATGGTAAGACCCCTTTATTTGTTTACAAGTTATCTTTATATGTACTTTATAGTGTATGTAATTCTTCTCTATCTAACAATCCTCATGCTTACAAATAGTTCATTATAGCATACAAGCTGCCCCGGAATGATGATAAATTGAATCAGAAGTAAGCATGGCCCCATACATAAGGGCCTGCATTTTATGTCAATTCTCTTTCGATTGTTTCTCTAACCGCTTCAGTTAGCTCCCTTGTAAGTTCATGGACCATTTTAGCAAATGTAGATTCAAGAATTTTAGCCAGTGAACTTGTGGATTCAATCGTTAAACATCCCGTCATAGCCGTATTGGAAGAGTTTACTTTTTCAGCTAAAAAAAACCCTTCACCCGTAAATTTTTGATTGATACCCCTTAAACGGAACTTCACTAAAGATGATTCCTTCCATTCTGTTACAAGTACCTTCACATGAACCTTTTTGCTCACCACCCCATATTGAACGGTGAATTTCCACGTCGATTGAACGTCAGAAAGAATAGTATGTTCCTTGTATCCAGGAACAAGAGGAGCCCAGGCATTCATATCACGTATATATTCCCATACATGTGATTGTGAAGCATATACGTTAACTTGATGAATTCCCCTTAGCATAAGAGTACCCCCTTCCTTATTAAATGAGATATACGTGCATATTATGAAGGGGTGGATGCCATTATGACTGATGGGGGCAGACAAAAAAAGAAGCTTCGCTACGAAGCCTCTCATTCCATATTATTTACGATATCGAGAACTTCATGGAGTTCTTTAATTTCATAATCAGGGACAAGATCTTGAGGGGTTTGCTGATGGCGATTAATCCAAACCGTTTTTATACCGAGCCTTGAAGCCCCTAGAATGTCTGTATTTAAATTATCTCCCACCATGATCACTTCTTCCTTTCGAAGATTTAGCCTCTCTAGTGCATGAAGGAACATCGCTGGATCTGGTTTTCCTTTCCCAATATCTCCTGAGATGATAATTTCTTCAAAGTAAGGTACGAGTTCGGGAGTCTTATCAAGTTTCGTGTTTTGTAAATGGGGAGAGCCATTCGTTAATAACAATAGTTGAAAATCCCCCTTCAATTCATTTAACACTTGAAAGGTATCTTCATACACGTAAGGTCTCTCTTTTCTTTCATTACGAAATAGCTCGGATAATTCTGACCCAAGCTCTGCATCTATAATACCTAAAGATTGCAACCCTGACGTCCAAGCTTTTTTGCGGTATGTAGGAACGATTTCTTTCATCTTAAGGAAGCCTTCATCATGTTCATCCAAAAAGTCCCCCCAAAGTCCTTCAAAGGGATTAATACCGATATTTTGTGTAAACTTATATGTATCATAGGTTGCATATAACTCTCTCGCAGCCTCTCTAACGCTAAGTTCTAAGCTTTTAGAATCTACCCCCACCTTCGTCTGTGCATAACCGCATGTGGCTTTAAACGCTTCTTCAATACTCTTGGAGTCCCATAATAATGTGTCATCCAAATCAAACATGATGGCTTTAATCATTTTCTTCTCTCCCTTTTTTGATTACGTTGAGTTATATTTTAGATTACTAGCTATGCCGGAATTAGTAAACCGGCAAGTGAAAATAAGTTTCAACGTTTTTTTCAATGCTTTTAGGGAATATAAATAAAAACAACATTCAATGAGGTGGAATTAATATGTGGATTGTATATGCAAGTATAGGGTTAATGGCGATTGCTTTAGTGATGTTGGGAGTCTCACTAATGAAAACGGTAAAGGCGACCCGGCCCATAATCAATGATATGAATCAAACGGTGGCAAGCATTCAAACCAGAATGGACAAAATTTCTTCTGAAGCGAACCAGCTTCAAGAAACACAAGGAGAAATTCAGGGGGATATAGAATACAAAAAGACGACTATTACCAACACGATTCAAGAAGTGAAACGAACACCAGAAGTACTGAAGGGATTTTTAAGCAGCATGAAGAAATAAATGATCGGTCACCTCGCTCTAATGTGAGGTGATTCTTTATGTAGCTCATTTAAATTTACATAATGAAATTACCGTTACCCCCTTCGCTTCCATCTCCCTATTTAAACATGATACAATCGACTACATTAGACTATGAGGAGGACTCGGCATGAAAAAATGGGCATTTGTTTCTGATTTTGACGGAACGATCTCTAAAAAGGATTTTTATCATCTAGTACTGGAGAAATACTTTGCAGAGGGACATGATTTATACAAACAATGGAAGTCAGGCGAAATAAAGGATATCGAATTCCTGCGTCAAGTTTTCACATCCATCAATCAAGAAGAAAGCCAGATTATAGATGACATCCATTCTCTCGAAATAGATGGACACGTCCCTTCCTTCATCCGTAAAGTGCAGGCACAAGGAGGAGACTTCTATATATTAAGTGCAGGCACTGATTACTATATTCATCATGTTCTTCAACGACATGAAATCACCGATGTGAAAGTATATTCGAATGAAGGGTATTACAAAGAAAAGAATGTACATATGAATATTGATCCTGAACATCCTCATCACTCTGAAAGATATGGAATTGACAAATCAAAGGTTATTACTGATCTTAAAAATGAGTATGAAACCATCTATTTTGCAGGTGATAGTGAACCGGATAGCCATCCGGCTAAAGTAGCCGATGTAACCTTTGCAATGAAAGCATTACAGGCTATTCTAAAGGAACACCATACTTCTTTTATTGAAGTGAATGATTTCACTGACATTGACCGTTATCTAACAAATAGTGGTGTGCTGTGTTAAATAAATCGTTTTGCTAATTAGACTAATGGCGTGTTATACTAACATTGCCTCTCCCGAACATTCGCTTGTTGCGGGACACTTAACCATGTACGGACGGGAGGGGCCTCGATACAAAAACCTTCAGACTGAATTCCTATCAGGAATTCGGTCTTTTTTAATTGGCTGTTTAATTAAAGACAACAAAACTTTTCATGGATATGAAAAAAGCCAGCCCCCGATTGGGAACTGACTTGAGGTACTAATGTAAGGAGCCACATTTGCCGTAATTTGATATAAGAAAGTTTTAAACCACCACTCCTCAAAGTGGGTGTTTGCAGAAGGTTTCCTGTCGTCCTCAGGTCGTGGAGGCTTGACATTCCAACTTCGATGTAAAACTCCCTATTACAGTTTAAAGGTTAAAACTTCGTTATGATTACGTACAACGCAGCCTGTATTAGTATAATACATCATCATGAATATCATTTCAACTATTGTTTTTCTTTACCAACAATGGAACATTCGTTAACAAAAGAATCGGACCAAGGTCCGTCCCTCTTTCATTACGCGTCGTAAACTTCCATTTTCTCCATTACATCACCATTTCTCATTGATTTAGCGATGTCGATTCCTGAAGTCACTTTTCCAAAGACCGTATGAACACCGTTTAGGTGAGGTTGAGGCTCATGTACGATGAAGAACTGGCTGCCTCCTGTATCTTTACCTGCATGTGCCATGGATAGTGAACCTTCTTCGTGTTTATGTGGGTTTCCTTCTGTTTCACACTTAATTGTGTATCCAGGGCCGCCCATCCCGTTTCCATTAGGGCATCCTCCCTGACTCACGAAACCAGGAATGACACGGTGGAAGCTTAAACCGTTGTAGAAACCTTCGTTTGCTAATTTTTCGAAATTTGCCACTGTTCCAGGTGCTTCATTTGGAAATAGATCAAATTCGATTTTTTCACCTGTTTGAAATTGTATGTATCCTTTTTTCGCCATAATTAACAGCTCCTTTTTTATATTAGGTCAATCAATATAATATCATTGAACAATTCTAATGTCACTTTAAAGGTCCGTTTTCAACAGGAAAACAATCCTTTGAACGTACCACTTCAATTATTTCCACCGTTTGTGCCTGCTGTTTTCACTCTCCCCTAAATCTTCGGGTACAGGTTGTCATGAAACACCAACCTGTTCGAATAAGCTTTAATAGAAGTCATTTTTCTTTTAGGGAGTGAAACAAATGATCGAAAATTTATTGAGTGGTATTTCAATCGATCCCCAAGTCACTGTACTCGTTCCAGTGCTATGGGTTTTAGGGTATGCATTGAAGAAGACTCCTCACATTCCGGATTGGTTGATTATCTGGATCTTGTTGCTCGCAGGGGTTGCTGCCAGCGGCTGGACTTTGGGATTTGACTTTAATGGAATTGCCAATGGGTTCATTGCAACGGGTGCAGCCATTACCACCCATCAATCTGTTAAACAGACGTTTTTCTCTCGGGTGAATGATCGTAATAAACGAGAAAAAAAGAAATAGGTACGAAAAAGGACTGGTCCATGTGAACTGAAACACAGTTTCTTGGCCAATCCTTTTAATATTGTATTTAGTTTGCTAACACTTCAATGAATTCTCTCATATAGTCTGGTAAATCAGGTGGCCTGCGGCTTGAAACGATATGACCATCAGTGACGACCGGTTCATTCACCCAGGTTGCCCCAGCGTTTTCCATGTCATCTTTTATTCCAGGAGTGCTGGTGACTTTTACACCTTGAAGAATTTTGGCTGAAATCAATACCCATCCCGCATGACAGATCTGACCGATAGGTTTCTTACTCCTGTCCATGCTTTGTATCATCGAAATGACATCTTCATAGCGGCGCAGCTTATCGGGAGACCATCCACCCGGTACTAGTATGGCATCATAATCTGCAGGATCGATGTCTTTAAACGCATATTCTGAAACAATCGGAACCCCGTATTTTCCGATATATTCTTGATCGGCATTTTCTCCTACAATATGTACAGTTGCTCCTTCTTCGCGCAGGCGCAATACAGGATACCACAGTTCAAGATCTTCGAAATCTGCACTTACTAATTGAATGACTTTTTTCCCCGTTAACCTCAACAGGATCCCTCCTCACATATCTTCACTATCATTGTCTAAGTTATATTTAGATATTGCAACCAATAAGCCTTAATTATACGGGCTATACTTCTTTATAGCTTGAATGATTGTTTTCGTTTGGAAATAAGATACAAGGAAGGCAACCACTGTCATGATGGAACCAAATGTGTATATAAGTCTCGAAAATTGCTTACTTGAATTTTTCCTCAAAAGAATCACCTAACCTTAAAATTGTAATAACACTCTCCTATCATTCCCATTTCGAAAAAAAGTATGATATGGAAAAGAACCGCCAATCCAATCATATAAAGCCATGACCTGGCATATGTTGATAGTACTTTTTATGAAAGGGGTGATCCAATGTATCCTCCCCACAATTCATTTAATCCTGCTAAGAGAAGTGAAGATTGCACCTTACCCTTTTGTTCACAAACCAATGATCCTGCCCCTCTCTTTATAGCCGAGGCGTATGATAACGCACAAAAGAAAATAAACACTGTTAACTTAGAATCGTATCGGGGTAAATGGGTTATTCTGTTTTTTTATTCGAGCGATTTCACCTTCGTTTGACCGACTGAGCTGGCAGCGGTCGCTGCTATTCACCCTAAATTTCAATCACTGCAAGCTGAAGTTCTCGGAATAAGTACGGACAGTGTTTACGCCCACAAAGTTTTCACTGAAGTATCTCCGTCTGCATCCAGAGTGCAATTTCCGTTAGTAAGTGATCGAAATCATCAAATCAGTAAAGCTTATCGGGTATTAAATGAGCGTGCTGGTGCTACGTTCAGAGCCACCATTATCATCGACCCTGAAGGCATCATTACTTCAAGAATGATCTACCCGCCTGAGGTTGGGCGTAATACGTATGAAATATTGAGAGTACTGGAAGGTATACAGTTTGGAAGAAAAACGGGAGCAGGTGTTCCAGCCAATTGGCTGCCGAACCAAGCGGGAATCCAGAAAGATCCTGACTTCATTGGAAAAATATAAAAGCCGTCCCGATTAATAAATGGGACGGCTTTATTATTATGCTTCCAATAATTTAATAAGAGCTTGAGTTCCGCTATTCTCTTCACCTTTAAGAGCTAAATCTTCATATAATGAAAGGGCCAGCTCTAACCCAGGTGTCTTAATATCCATTTCCCTGGCTGAATCCAGGGCAATCTTAAGGTCTTTGATAAAATGCTTTACATAAAAGCCGGGAGCATAGTCTTCCTCGATCATTCGTGGAACCAGATTACTAAGTGACCAACTGCCAGCTGCCCCAGACGTGATACTCTTGAGAACATTATTTGGGTCCAAACCTGATTTTTTGGCATAAAGAAGGGCTTCACTGACTCCCATCATGTTAGAAGCAATCGTGATTTGGTTACACATCTTCGTATGCTGCCCCGCCCCAGTCTTTCCTTGATATACAACATTTGTACCTAGAAGATCTAAAAGAGGCTTTACCGTTTCGAATGGTTCTCTGTCTCCTCCTACCATGATTGAAAGCCTTGCTTCTTTTGCTCCGATGTCTCCCCCTGAAACCGGGGCATCCAGTGTAAAAACCCCTTTATCAACCCCACATGTGTAGATTTTCTCTGCTAATCTTGGAGATGATGTGGTCATATCGATGGCAATCGAACCCTGTTTCAAGTGATGAAGAATTCCGCTTTCACCAAGGTAAATTTCATCTACGTCAGATGGATAACCAACGATCGTAATGACTATATCCGAAACTTCAGCAACTTTTTTTGGAGTGTCTGCCCATTTTGCACCGTTTTGTATAAGTTTTAATGCTTTCTCTTTGGTGCGATTGTAAACGACCAACGGAAAACCGGAATCGAGTAGATGCAAAGCCATGCTTTGTCCCATTACACCTGTTCCAATAAATCCTATGACGCTATCCTTGGTTAAATCTTTCATTCCCTTCTTCCTCCCTTTGCATTTCTTCTATGTATATTTTTAACTAGAACTCTATAATTGTCCACTCCTGGTTTAATTTGAATCAATCACTAATGTTTAAATTCATGTATGCGGGGAAAATAAAAAGCATACTAAACAAACTATATCATTTGTAGGAGGAGAAAAAGATGAGAGTAAATAAAACCTTACTTGTTGGTGCAACAGTTACGGCAGGTTCATTAGGATGGATTTTATCATCGAAAGAAAAGCGTAATCAGCTGCACAATGTTAAAGAAGGACTGGTTACGAAATTCAAAAAGAGAAGAAAAGAAGATCTTCCAGTAGAAAAAGGCGGTAATCCTGATCCCGCAAATATCGAAGACAATTCGATGGTGAGTGAAGGAGCCATGACATCGGTTCAATATTACAATGACAAGAAACAAAATTAAAAAAGCTGAACGGGGGAGCGAATCTCCTCTGTTCAGCTTTTTTTCAATTAAGTGTAAAAAAATAAACCGTTACAAATATAAGAACAACCGTTGCAACAATGGCCATCATCTTAATAAAGGCATCTGCGGATACAAATGTTTGTGTGTTTATATGCTTTCTCGTTCTATAATAGTTAACGGTTGACCCAATAATGATAACTAATCCGATGATGAGAGAGATAGCACTAATGGCAACGGCGATCCGGTCTTGGACCGCACCCCCTTCAAGGGAGTTATAATGCAGGCTTGTTGTTAAGAAACCAATCCCTATAATGGCAATGGCTGTTCGTATCCATGCCAAAAACGTTCGTTCGTTTGCGAGGTGCTGCTGAATATATTTTGATTCTTTTGTTTCATTCATGCTTTCCACTTCCCTGGTTCTTCCATTCGATACAACCATCCCCTCCAATGGGGGGGATGAATTGTACTTTGAATGATTCTTCCCTCTTTTAAACCGGCATCATTTGTTGCTTAGAGGTTAAGCATAGCTTACTTTTTATCTGACAGCACACCGGTTTGGTCCGGTTTCCATTTCCCTTTTTTCATCTTCTTCAGGATCCATTTTACCCATGTTGGTTTCACGAATCTTTTCATAGCTATTCGGCTGGGGAGGAAGATTTTCTGTGACCGTTTTTCTAAATTCCTCTTCATCTTCAATATTCAAACCGTGATTTTCCTTATATAGATCACTTAAAAGATGTGAGACTGATCCATCTTCATTCATCTCGTCTATCGTCATAAAATGTGCAGGTAATACAGTTAAATGATCCTCAAGGGTTTTGTATCTGGAATACAACGTTTTTCTCAAGTCCCCTACCCAATCTTCTGCTTTTCCAGCTAAATCAGGTCTACCGATCGAATCAATAAACAGAATATCTCCTGTCAGCAAATAGCGATGATCGACAATAAAGGAAGTGCTTCCTATAGTATGTCCAGGTGAGTATACAGATTTAATCGTTGTGTCGCCCACTTGAATGACAGTATCATCATTTAATACTTTATATTCGTACTGAACTTCTTCTGCATCTTTAGGTGGTAAATAATAAGGGGCATTGTATTCATTGCTCAAAGTTCGACCGCCCGAAATATGATCTGCATGCAGATGTGTATCAAGTACCGCTTTAACGGAAAGTTTATGGTCTTGAATAAATTCCTTATAAGGTTCTAGCAGTCGGCTGGGGTCAACGAAAGCTGCTTCTCCATTTGAGACGATCGCATAGGATAAGCATCCTTTTCCTATGCGGACAAATTGATAAAGTGCACCGCCTGAAATATCACCAATTTTTATAGGCTCTAAGTATTCACTCCAAGCCTGCATGCCTCCTTCAACGGAATAAATGTTGTCCATGCCGGCATCAACAAGCATTTCTGCCGTTTTCGTCGAGGAATTTCCCTTGGCACAAATAACATAAATGGCTTCATCATTAGGTAGTGTGGATTGAATAGATTGAAGATTGTCTTTCAATTCGGAAAAAGGCTTGTTAATGATCTTTACGTTCTTGCCTTCAACCTTCCAATCATCAAAGGCATCTTTCGGGCGGACGTCCAGAATAAACATCCTGTCTCCATTAAGTATCTTTTTAGTTAGTTCCTTAGAAGTCAATTGTTTTACTGTAGTTTTCATATTATGTTCCTCCCTTATCCTATTTTCATCCCATCGTAAATAAATTATCCTATTTTCCACATTTTAAACCTATTGGGGTATTGCAGAAATAAAATATTTACTATATTTAATGAAAATCAGGGAAGAAAAGGAAAGAATTATTCAACTTTCCCTTCCCATGCGAGCATTCCACCATCCATATTTATTACATTGAACCCTTGATAGTCGAGAAACCTTACAGCTTGACTACTTCTACCACCTGATTGACAAACCACAACGTACTCCTTATTCTTATTTAATTCATTCATACGGAATTCCAGTAGACCTAACGGAAGGTGAATACTATTTGGAATTTTCCCGTTCTTCACCTCTGCAACCTCTCGAACATCAATGATATTTAAAGGTTCTCCAGCTGACAATCGATCCATCACTTCATTTGGTGAGATTGTTTTCATATACATTCCCTCTCTTTGTTTAAGGTTGATTCTTATATTGAGCACTTGCTATTCAATTAAGATGGTTCTTTAAGAATAGTTAATTGGACCAGGAATTCATTCCGCCCTTAACGTTTGTAACAGATGTGAAACCTTGCTGTTTAAGCACTTTACATGCGCTGGCACTTCTCATTCCACTTTGGCAGATGACGATGGTTTCTTTGTCCTTTGATAATGTGTGAGCGTTTTGTTTTAAAGATTGTAATGGGATATTCTTAAATTGCCTGATGTGATTCTGTTTGAACTCTCCGGGCGTACGAACATCAATAAATTGCTTATCAGTGTCACCAAGTAATGGTTTTAATTCAGCCGTAGAAATTTGTTTGATGTTTTTTCCTGGTTTCTTCATCATCAGAAATAGAAAAATGAGTACAGCTAAAATAATAGCTCCAATAAAATCCATAATATCACCTCTTCTGTCTACATTAATCTGACTCTCAAAAGCATTTACTTTATATATATAATATACCCCATTAGGTATTTAGTCAAGTCCTGTTTCTCCATAGAAAAACCGACTCTATCCTGAGAGTCGGTTCGATATTTTATAGATAATAATAGTATCGTTTATGTGGGCCCTTAAATGGAGTATTTACAATCTGCCCCCCAAGGAATCCTAATCCCAGACCGATTAAACCTGCACCGATTGGATTAATTCCATACCCGTAGCCTGCCGGCCCAAATGGAGGTGGTCCGTAACCGGGCTGGGGAAACCCTTGTGGCGGAAATCCTTGTGGACCAGCTGTACTACCATAAAGGCCTTGATTATAATAACCTGGTCCTCCACCGAATCCCCCTCCATAAGCCTGGTTACCATCCCATGGTATATAGTCTTGGTAACCGCCTTGAGGATTGCCGTCATATCCAGTCCCAAGGTTTGGAAATCCCGATCCCGAATTGAATAGGTTCATCAAATTCTTTCTGTATATGGTTCTCCTCTCAAACATCTTCGTCACTCCTCTTTATTAGCCTATTAAGAAATGGGAAAAAGGGAAGGGCAAATGTCCATGTTCCAGAAATGTAGTGAGCCATGAACTGATTTCCACTCCTGGACCCTGCTGTAATTCATGCTAAAATAGAGAAAACTGATACGGTAAATGTTTTTTATATCATAAAAAATTCACTAATTTCGACTATAATAAAACTCATGCAATTTCCTATGTAAACGGACGGGAGCGATTTACGTTGAAAAAATGGAATGTCTTGATTGTAGATGATGAACCTGAAATGCGACAGCTAATCAAACTATATTTAAAAAGGGATCATTATTTCTGTTTAGAAGCAGAGAATGGTTTGGCCGCTCTTGATCAGTTGAATAAGACCCATGTGGATATCATGGTCGTGGATATTATGATGCCCTTCATGGATGGGTATTCGCTGCTGAAAAAGGTTCGGGAAACGAGTCAGATCCCCTTTATCTTCCTTTCCGCAAAGGGCGACGATTTAGACAAAGTGAAGGGACTAAAGCTGGGAAGTGACGATTATATGGTTAAGCCCTTTAACGCCGAAGAACTTGTGGCACGGATTGAAACGATTCTGAGAAGAGCTTATGGAACCCAAACTAGCCAACATTCGATGATTGAGCGGTTTGGACCCGTGTCATTTAATTTAGCATCCAGAACCGTTATCGTAGGTGAACTTTCACCTCGATTGACCTTAAAGGAATATGAACTTTTCTTATTCCTTGCTCGTAATCAAGGTAGAGTGTATAAGAGGGACCAGCTTCTTGATCAAATATGGGGAAGTGACTATGAGGGAAGCGACCGTACAGTCGACACCCATATTAAAACCTTACGACTTAAATTAAAAAGTTTTGGCCATTTGATTGTCACCGTCTGGGGTCTTGGCTATAAGTTCGAGGGATCAACTTGAAAAACGTAAACCTGACTCTCAATAAAAAAGTTTCTCTTCTATTATTAAGCAGCATATTTTTAACCATTGTCTTTTCCTTTCTTTTTATTCATTTTCTCTACAAGGATTTATATATTGGGACCGTCAAGGAGTCACTGCTATATCAGGGACAAAGAACAGCAGCTCACTATCACTACGGTGATGTAAGCGGAAGTGTAAGGGATAAAATTCTATGGTATAACGTGATTTCTCCTTACGAAGTGTCAGTTGTCGAGAACCTTGACGACTTAACGAAAAGTTTTCCATATCTTATTGACCAGGAGCCTCTCATCAATAACGATGACAAAAGTGAATTGATCAAAGGTAATCAGGTAATGAAAGAAGGATATGTAGAAGAGTTTGACCGGAATGTGATTGGAGCGATCTTTCCTCTTATGAATGAAGAAAGATTAATGGGATATTTACTTATTTATATCCCCCTCGCAGAAATGACGGAAGTCTTTAGCAAGGGGATTCCTATATTGGTACTCACTGGTGTAATGTTTTATTTTGTACTGTTCCTTTTCATTCAATCTTCTTTAGGGTCATTATTTAAACCTGTCCGGGAAATGCAGCTGTTTTCAAATAAAGTGGCCAAGGGGGATTTTTCGGGCAGGCTCAATGTCACCTCTAAAGATGAAATGGCGGAGCTTGCCCTAACCTTCAATAGTATGGTCGACTCACTTCAACATCAAGAGGAACGAAAACGTCAATTTCTTTCGAATGTTGCGCATGAATTAAGGACTCCACTTACTTATATTGGAGGATATGCAAAGGCATTGACTGACAGGGTACAAACGAATCCTGAAGAAATCGAAGAAAGCCTGCACCTGATTCAAAAGGAATCGATAAGAATGCAGAAGTTAATTACAGAGCTATTGGAATTAAATAAATTGGAGGATGCCTCTTTTTCTTTAGATATTGAACCGATTGTTCTCTCTCAGCTCATAATGGATTCTTTGACACTTATCCAGCCTCATGCTGAAAACAAAAAAATTAATCTAGAACATCATTTAAATGAAGAATCGATTATAAATGGGGATCCCAACCGGGTTATGCAGGTGTTTTATAATATTTTTGATAATGCATTGAAATATTCTCCTGAACAGAGTCGGATAACCATTCATTCCTACGAGGAAGAAGGAATGGCCGTTGTACAAATAGTGGATGCCGGCATTGGCATTTCGGCAGGATCTTTGTCTCAAATCGGGGAAAGATTTTTCCGATCGGATCTGTCGCGAACCAGGGATACGGGAGGATACGGTCTTGGTTTATCTATTGCGAAAGAGATCATGCATAAACATCAAGGTTCTTTATCCATTGATAGTGAGGAAGGCAAAGGAACGACGGTTTATCTAAGGTTTCCTTTACTTGAAATATAACCAAAAGACTGAGTCACATGCTGACTCAGTCTTTTTTTTATTTCAAATACAGGTAGACAATTACCCAAATAGATTTTTAATTGACTTAAAGAAATTAGCGATGGCATCTAACAAGCCAGTAAAGAAATCAGACACTTTTTGTCCAAAGCCTTCATCATTCACAATATCTTTAATCGTGGTTTGGATATCTTTTGTTAAGTCGTCCAATTGTTGTTGTACATTATCAAAATTTATATCAAGTGACCTCATTTTTTCAAACAGGTCAATTAATAGCTGGCGATCCTCAGGACTTAGCTCGATGTTCAGAGATTGAAGCTTTTCTTCAACGATTTTTTCAACTTCTTCTTTTGTAGCTGGATCTTGTTCGGCTATTTCCTTCTTGATTTCAGTTAACAGTTTGCTGACTTCTTCTTTATCGATCCCTGCTTCCTTAGCAAGTTCAGTCGCCACGGTCAACTCCTCGTTGGCTACCTCCATGCGGACCGTATCAAGCTTCTCTCCACTGACATCATACGCTTTATAGATCCCCACTAATGCAGAGTGTCCGCTTACCTTTACTGGAGAGGCTACATCTACTACTGCGTTCTCAACCCCCGCAGTTAAAAGAGCATTTGAATACATAGAATTCGTCACTTCCGTGATATTACCGGGCGTCACAATATTAACCTTTAAACCTTCACCTTTATCCTTACGTGTAATCATCGCGGAGGAAAACATACGGGCATTTCGGTTTTCACCGTCAATATATTTCACCAAGTCTTCTCCTGTGGCCGTAAACTCTTCTACTTCTGTTCCTTCCTCAATTCCTAATTGAGCTTGAACCTCTTTCTTTTGTTCACTAGTAAGTGTTTGTCCATATACAACGATAGGTAATCCGAATTTTTCATTAATGCTTTCTTTATCATTATCTGCCGCCGATGCCGGCTGTATGAGGCCCACCATTAGTGAAAACAGTAAGGCAATACCAATCCATTTTTTCATCAATCATTCTCCCTTTTCATGTTTGATGGATAATAGAGCTATTCCATTCATCCATTGTACTAGTGTCATTGAGTATGTTCATCCATCCAGAGTCTTATTTCTTGCAATTGATTAGACGCACAATACTAGAGGAAAGTTACAATACTTTTTTAAAGATATTTTAACAACCACGAAGCTATAACACAAAAATAGCTTAGTTCTTTTCAACAGAAATCTTCTTTTCAGCAGAAGATGCATTGTGAATAAGAACTAAGCTTTAAACGTTTTATAGTATATCGAGCCAGATTTTAATCGCTGTTCCCAAAATTAAAACGGCTAGAATCATTTGAAGAATCTTTGTATTCATTTTCTTTCCTGCCATCGCACCCAGTGGAGATGCAATTAAACTCGCTACCACCATGATCATAGCTGGTAAGTAGTCCACTTGACCTGTCGATATCTTACCAATCGTTGATCCAATTGAAGATATCAACGTAATAGCCAGGGATGAGGCAATCGTCATTCTTGTAGGGATTTTAAGTACAACCAGCATGATCGGAACTAACAGGAAGGCTCCGGCCGCTCCAACGATACCTGCTCCAATACCAACGATCAAGGCTAGTGTTGCAGATAACCATTTGTTGAATGTTACGTCCTCGAGTTTTACATCATCTATCCCTTTTTTGGGGATGAACATCATGACAGCTGCAATTAATGCAAGCATTCCATACACAATATTTATCCCGGCTTCACTCATGAATTTCGACCCGTACCCGCCAATGAAGCTACCGATTAATATACTTATACCCATGTAAGTGATAAGAGTTTTATTAAGATAGCCTCCTTTACGGTAAGCCCAAACGCCACCAAGCGTGGCAAAGAATACTTGAACTGCGCTAATACCTGAAACTTCGTGAGCAGTGAATGTTGCTACTCCAAGCATCGGTGGAATATATAGGAGCATGGGATATTTAATAATACTCCCCCCGATCCCTACCATTCCTGATATATAAGAACCGATAAATCCGATTAGAAAGATTGTAATAATAAAGGCCAAATCCATCGTGTGGTTCCTCCTCTTCTAGTAAAACGGGAACCTCTCTGGCAGGTTCCCGTTTTGATTATTTGTTTAAATTAGTACGATTGATTATCGAACTGCACAGCGGTTTGGTCCAATTTCCATCTCACGCTGTTTCTCTTCATCAGGAGTTACTTTACCCATGTTCGTTTCACGAATTTCTTGATAAGCGTTTGGCTGAGGTGGAAGGTTTTCAGATACCAGCTTTCTGAATTCATCTTCACTTTCGATATTCAAACCATGGTTCTTTGCAAATAATGTTCCTAACTTTTCACCTACTGAGCCATCTTCATTTATTTCGTCAATAATCATAAAGTGAGCAGGTAAAACGGTAAGCTCCATAGAAAGTTCTTTATACCGTTTGTAAAGACTTTCTCTAAGGTCTGCTACCCAATCTTCTGCTTTCCCGGCAAGATCCGGTCGTCCGATACTATCCACAAATAGAATGTCACCTGATAATAAATACTTACCATCAATCACAAATGAAGTTGATCCGATTGTATGCCCCGGTGAGTACAGAGCTGTAATATCAATCGTTGTATTTCCAATCACGACTTTATTCCCATCTTCTAGTGCAGCATATTCAAAGGTAACTTCTTCAGCATCTTTAGGAGGTAGCCAATAGGTAGCATTTGTTGCTTCTGCTATGTTACGTCCGCCAGAAATATGGTCGGCATGCAAGTGAGTATCAAATACATTCGTAATCGTTGCACCTTTTTCTTTTGCAAAGTCAATAAAGATATCAGTCATACGAGTAGCATCGACGATCGCTGCTTCACCATTTGAAACGACCATATAGGAAAGACACCCTTTACCTAAACGCACAAATTGATAAAGCTCTCCTCCGTTTGTTAATTCACCCACTTTCACAGGTTCCAAATGTTCGCTCCAAGCTTTCATTCCGCCTTCAAGGTAAGAAACGTCCTTTCCTTCGTCTGAAAGCATTTCCGCTACCATAATTGAAGAACCTTCTTTCGCACACACGACAAGAATGTCTTTGTCCTTAGAAAGTTGATCCATAATTTCTTCTACACCATCTAAAAGGTCGAAGTACGGGATGTTCAGGTATTCGAATTTTTCGCCTTCGATTTTCCAATCTTCAAAGGCATCTGCATTACGGACATCTAATATGAATAAACCTTCTCTATTCATTACTTTTTGAGCTACTTCTTTTGAATTCATTGGTTTGACTGCCATTAATTTAACCTCCTAATGATATTGTAATAAATTTACTTAATATCCGATTCAACGTCTCCAGTCCAATCGCTCATTCCCGGAACTACATTGATCACATTTGAAAATCCTTTTTCAACTAACAATTGCGCTGCCATGTCACTTCTGTTTCCTGTACGGCAAACCACATATATGTCCTTGTCTTTATTCAGTTCGTCTGCACGTGTTTCAAGCTCCCCAAGTGGCATTGAAATAGCACCAGGAATATGTTTGAACGCATATTCCGCTTTTTCACGGACATCTAATACAACGATATTTTCATCGCCTAATTTACCTGCTAATGTACCATTATCTGTTACTGACTCATGTTTGCGTTCTACTGTATCTTCACCACTTGATTTACGCACAAAATGCTTCAGCACATCTCCTTCTTCAATCGTGCCCAGATAGTCATGACCGGAACTTTTTGCCCATGCTTGAAGATCAGCCTTTGATCCCTTGTCTGTTGCTTGAATTTCAATCACTTGGCCTGCTTCCAGGTTATTCATGGCCTTTTTTGTTTTAACAATAGGCATCGGACAAGCTAATCCCTTTGCATCCAATACGAAGTTTGATTCAATTGTGTTCATACATAAAACCTCCAATTACCTTATAGGGTATATTTCGTTGCAAAAAAAAATTAGATGAATAAGTTCACGTTACCATTTTCAGCATCCGCTAAATATGCAGCCACTCCAGCATACTCAATTTCTTCTAATAATTCGTCTTTGTGTAATCCTAATAAATCCATTGTCATGGTACAAGCAACCAGTTTGATATCTTGTTCCCTTGCCATGTCAATTAAATCAGGTAAAGGCATCGCATTATGCTTCTTCATAACACCTTTGATCATTTTAGGGCCCATACCCATGAAATTCATGTTTGATAATCCTAGCTTATCTGCGCCACGAGGCATCATACGCCCAAACATTTTCTCCATAAATCCTTTTTTCACAGGTACCATTTCTTCTTTTCTTAAAGCATTTAATCCCCAGAATGTATGGAAAATGGTTACGTCATGATCATAAGCTGCAGCTCCGTTCGCAATGATATATGCAGCCATCGCTTTATCATAATCTCCACTAAAGAGAATAATATTGGTTGTTTTTCTTTCTGACATTGTATCTCCTCCAATTTACTATATGGGGTATTGATCCCCTCAAAAAAATTTAACCTTTTTTAATCCAGAATGTAAATACATCATTTTCTTCTTTTGAATCTAGCAATTCATGTCCAGTAGATTTAGCCCAAGCTGTTAAGTCACTTTTGGCACCTTTATCAGTTGTTTGAACCTCTAAAATTTGACCAGCCTCGATTTCTTTAATTGCCTTTCTGGTTTTTACAATCGGCATTGGACAAGCAAGTCCCTTTGCATCTAATACTTTATCTGCGTTCATTTATAATTCCTCCTAGAAAATGATTTAAAATACCTATAAGGGTATATTATATGATATAAAAAAAGAAGTCAACTCTTTTTTATCGACTCTTTACTAATAAATTCACTGCTTCTTTTACAAGGTCTTCTGTACTTTCACCGGTTTCTTGTGAATCCCGTACGCATTCAACAAGATTCATACTGACGATTAAGCCTACGGAACGATCCAGAGCTGTTTTGGCTGCGGAAAGTTGTGTAATAACGTCTTTACAATCTTCCCCTTGCTCCATCATTCTTACGATTCCTCGGAGCTGCCCTTCGACACGTTTTATTCGATTCTTAACTTGTGAATTGTATTCCATAAAGACACCTCCTGTTGGCTTGTTGTTTCTTGCTACATTTACAATAATATACCCCACTAGGTATAAAGTCAAGGGATAATCAACAATTTTTTTAATTGGAATAGATTATTATAGAAGTTTATTTGGAACTTGTCTGGACGAAAGGCTGTGCAGTCAAAATCAAAAAAGAGCTTGAGTACAATTCTTACTGTACTTGAGCTCCTGATTCCATAACCGATATTTCTTTCATTTCATTATATAAGATAGAAGGACACTTGCCTTTTCGCCATGTATTCCAATCGATTCTGAATGAAGGCAACGGGCTCTTCTAGATAAATCGGGACAACCTGATTCCATTCAGGAACGTATTGCTTGATATTGAACTCCATGGCATAGCATGTATTTTCTGTTAGAGGCAGGTCACCTTTTATTGGGATATCTCTTTGTTGATCATACAATCCCATTAAAGCCCCTGCTTCATGACAGTGGTTTCCTAAGGGATGAGAATAAAGCATCGCCTCTATACCCTCTTCCCTTGCCTTTCTCATTGCCTGTCGAAATACTTCGTTTCCTGTTCTGCCCACTCTCATTTCTTCTGACACAACGTCCTCAAACCTTAAGGCTGTCTGTAGCGCTGATTGAATTCCTTCAGGAGCTTCTTCTTCGCCTGGATAGAGAACGTATGCAAGCTGCTGAGTATCTGTCGCTAAACCTAAGTAACGAATACCGAAATCCACATGTACAATGTCCCCACATCGTATGATTTCCCCCTCTAATCGATCCATATCAGCTCCTTTCCTTTGTAAATCTACAGTAGGGTAAAATGAGGTTTCTATTCCTAAATCCAAGACGCGTTGTCTTATCCAATCGACTACATCTTCAGTCGTTGTGATACCTGGATGAATCACCGCTCCGGATAATGCTTCTGCTGCTATTTGCCGAGCCAGTTCCGCAATAAAGGGATAGGCTATGAGTTCCTTTGATGTCCTCATCGAAAGCCAATCAACAATGATGTGTTGGGCAGATACAAATTTATGAGAGTACTCATACAGTAGCATGCTTACATGTTGATATAACGAATGACTTAAACCATCAGCTGCGGCAAAGGTAGCGGAATAGTTCAATGCAATTGTATCCGGATCATGATCTTTTACCAGTCGTTTGAGGCACTCCCATTGATCACAAACTTCAGGATTCCATACCCGTTCATAAAAAGGCTCAAAATTTGGATTAGGATGCAGTACCCACCTTTTCACCTGTTGATTGCCGTCGAGGAAGAACACTAAGATCGTCAATCTCCTCGAACCGTCTATGGATGCTGGATAAAGAGTCTTCAGCACAGGATCTTCATTATACTCCCGGCCCGCAATAATCCACATATCAAGATTATGTTTTTTCATCAACGATGGTAGAAGGGTATTAAGTCGGTGAAATAGCCAACGATTCTGTGTTTCTTCTCTTTTCTTCAAGGGGAGAATTCCCGGTAAATCCTTCTTATCACTACTCATGGGTGTCACTCCCTTATTCCATAGTTTTCATTACACACTTTCGACAAAAAATGATTTATCCCTTCTAAGAAATTAAAATGACCATTAGAGAAAATATCCTAATGGTCATTGTTTGAAAAATTTATATGTATATTCTCATGCTAAATGCTTCGTTCCCCACTAAATACCTCTTGCTGTAGATTGTCTACAAATTTTTCAAGATGACGGAATGAACAGATATCTTCTTCTAATAAAGGAATCCGAAATAATGTTTGGTTTGTAAACTTCTCTATCATGATTTTTAAATATAGTTTCTCCTGATCTCTCCTTTTTTCCAAGAACTTCCCATCTGCCTGAACGGGAAGGATCTTATTTATGATCAGTCCACCAATTTTCAATCCGTGATTCGACATCATTTCAATAGCCTTTTCAGTTTCAAGAATCGGAAGCCTTTCAGGAATGAGTACGAAAATGAACCCTGTTCTTTTTTGATCAAGAAGGATCCCCCGAACTTTTGAAAACTTTTCACGTCGTTTTTGCAACACATCATAAATGGGATCTTCTACTGGCTCACCATCATTTAAAAGTTGAGAATAATTCTTGTTTGTTTTCTTTCTCCTCTCAAGCATACCGTCCATCCAAACTCCCATCAGTTCAGGAAGAGACAATAGTCGGATCGTGTGGCCTGTTGGGGCTGTATCAAAGATGATTTTTTCAAACTCATTTCCTTCTTCGAGAATGATGGAAACCATTCGATCGAATAATGCAGCTTCTTCTGCCCCGGGTGCAGAGGCAGCCATATCAATTTGGCGATGTACCTCATTCACCATATTTGATTTGACCATTCCCTTTAGATTTCGTTTCACTCCGTTGATGTATCCCTGTGTTTCGATTTGTGGATCAATTTCTATTCCCCATAGATTTTCAAGTAATGGTGTTTTATATCCCTTGATATCTTGATGGAATATGTCACCTAAATTATGAGCAGGATCTGTTGAAATGATCAACGTCTTCTTTCCCATCTTGGCAAACATTACGGCTAAAGCAGAGGCAGATGTTGATTTTCCTACGCCTCCTTTACCTCCCACAAATAAAATTGACTGGTGCAGTAATTCATTCATATACCTACCCTCCTCAGTTTACTTTAACAACATCTGATGCCATCCAAGGGAGAGTGCTCCATTCCCATTCTCAAATGCCAATCATGAAATTTCTCTATTATATATGGATAAAGTTCCAATGTATAATAAAAAACGGGATTCGGCAGGCCAAGCATATCTGAATAGAGCAATAATAAGAATAAATCATCCTCATCTCTCAATTCCCTGGCAATTTCTGTTTTGTGAGGAAGACGAATCATGTCATCATAGAGCTGTATGATTCTTTTGAACTTTTCTTTCAGAGAGCTATCCATTCGTGTTCCCCTCCTTATAGATGTTTCTGTAATGTGGCATGATACTTGAGATTGTCTCTTAGATAATGACCATTAATGAAAATGGCCTCTCTTTTAATCGAGAAGAGAAATGATAAAAAAGCTTTATAGAGAGGTATATGCTTTCTTATTACCTGCCTCACTAAATAATAGATGATAGAAAAGAGATTTCTAGGGTCGCAATATAGGATGGACACGGCCTCCCCATATTTTTCACTGGTTTCACAATAGAGTCTTCCAAGAGAACTTCTTTCATGATGATGATGAGAAAAATCATGTTTCATTGTGATGAACCCGTCACCACTTACCCCACCACATCAACCCATGCCTACTTCAAGCTCTGAGCGAATCATCAGTACCTCTACCATACATAATCCCTCCTTTAAAAATAAGAAGAAAAGGGGACTCGAGACCCCGAGTCACCCTTATCACCTAACTAAGCAGAAAACTGTGAAGGGTCATCTCCCTTTTTAGACAGTGAAGATGCCGCAGTTATAAGAATCCACAAGGTGAAAATGAGAATGATACTTCCAAAGATAAAGAGCAGCATATTCCCTTCTGATTCACCGACACCTGACCATTCAAACACGACTTGGTTAATCATAGCCCATAAGGTCATGAACATAAGGAATACCATTGGAATCAAGGTGGCGATATAATTCCTTCCTTGGCGCTTAAGCCAAATGGTAATCAGAAGTAAACTGATTCCCGCAAGCAATTGATTCGATGTACCAAAAAGTGGCCATAGAAGATATCCACCCGACCCGAATCCTTTAGGTCCTTGAGGTAATAAGGTTAAGGCTGCGCTTGAAACAACGGCTATGGTAGTAGCAACATGAGCATTTGTTAAAGGATTCACGTTGTACTCTTCTCCCAGCTCGGCAATGATATAGCGCATAAGTCGAACAGAGGAGTCCAATGTTGTTGCGGCGAAGCTCACAATGATCACGGAAACAATCGTAGCTGCGATATCCGCCGGAATTCCTACACCTGTTGCAAGTTGTCCGGCTCCTTGGATGAAGACACCCAGCCCAGCTCCGCTTGCTGCAGCAAATCCGCTGTATGTCGCTTGAAATTCTTCCACATTCGGAAAAAATGTAATACATGCAATGATCGCAATCAGTGCAAGTGCCCCTTCACCTACAGCACCTAAATATCCTACAAAGCGTGCATCCGTTTCTTTATCCAGCTGTTTGGATGATGTGCCGGAAGAAACCAGCCCATGAAACCCGGAAATGGCACCGCAGGCAATTGTAATAAATAGTAACGGGAACCATGAAACATCTGCAGCTCCGTTTGTCATTGGTGCGGTGATTTCAGGATTTGTAAAAAGGAGACCAAGATAAAGCAGTCCTAAACCAACGATTAATTGATGTGAGTTGATATAATCACGGGGCTGTAATAACTTCCAAACTGGTAGAGTTGAAGCTATGTACACATAAATCATCAGAATGACGATCCATACAAAGAAAGCCATGCTTGTTGAACTCAAGCCAAACAATGAGGTTGCCTCTTGTCCACCAAAATATCGAACCAGATCAATTTGTAAAAATCCCACCCGGCTTGCAATGACGGCTGATGCGTACATCACAGCCAGAGCCACGATTGAAGGCAACAACATACTTCCATTGCGCTTATAGACCGAATACCCAATCCACACTGCTAATGGAATCTGAATGAACACCGACACCACACTTGCTGGGAAAGTAATGAATAGATTTGCAATTACCCAGGCAAATACTGCGTTAACCATTAACACAAGAATTAAAATAATGAATAGAAAAAGTACTTTTGCTCTTTTGCCTATTAATTTATTGGCTAAAGAACCAACAGATTGCCCCTTATTTCGAACTGAAAGAACCAAGGTCCCAAAATCGTGCACGCCGGCAGCGAATACGGTTCCTAATATGACCCATAGAAAAGCAGGCAGCCATCCCCAATATACGGCAATTGCAGGGCCAACGATCGGAGCCGCCCCGGCAACAGAAGTAAAATGGTGACCCCAAAGGACAAACTTATTCGTCGGTACGAAGTCGACCCCATCTTTATATTGGTGAGCCGGTGTGACATAATTCGGGTCCAGCCGGTACACCCGCTCAGCGATAAGCTTAGAATAATATTTATACCCTAATAAAAAGACAAGCCCCCCTATTACCGCTAACCATATTCCACCCATCAAATTCCTCCCACTCATTTAATTTAGTATACGTTCTTAAATATCTGAATTTTTCGAATGTATACGCTTACTATATTTTACATTGGGCTAATATGGATTTCAATGAGAACTTTTACTCTTAATTGACATAGAAGCCAAATTAAAAGACAGATTCAATAATAGAATCTGCCTTACGTGAAATGTTAACGGACAATTATACTATCCTCATCTGTAGGATCTACCGCTTGGGGTATATCTACTGTCGTTCTTAAAATGGTTTTGTTTGCATCCGTTGTTTTGGGATGATCCGTAGAGGTAGGAAACGTGAAAGAGATCCTCTTTTCTTCACCCGCACGGATTGTACCTACCTTATCAAGGATAATCGTATCTAAATCTTTTTCATGATAGGAAAAATCACTATCTTTTTTATCCTCCTCATATTTTTCAAGAAGCAATAATTGAATTTCGTTAATAGGCTGTTCGGACATTCCCCCGACTAAGACGACTTCACCTTCAATCGGATCCCCGGGAGAAATTTCAGTTTTGTGCACGATTGTATCCACCTTTACATGTCCTATGCCTATGCTGGACAAAAATTGTTTAATCATATTTCAGCCACCTTTCCTATAACTACTTGTCTTTACCCTATTATATACCCGTCTTATTCGTCTATTCCTACATATTCTGCTAGTATTCGGCAAAGAATATGGGAGAAACATTGAAAAGGAGTGAATAAAATGAAAAAAATGTTTGTATCTATCTTAGCTGTCTTTTTGATTAGCCTGAATGTCGGCACAATTGCAGCAGCAGAAGGTGAACCACAAACGCCGAAGGTGAACCTTACTGAAGAACAAAAAGCAGAGCTTGGCAAATTGCATGAACAAATGTATTCAACAAAGAAAGAACTTGTGAAAAAATATGTAGAGTATGGCGTCTTCTCAAAAGAACAGGGGGACAACGTACTTAAAATGATGGAAGCTAAGTTTCAAAAATTGAAAGAAAATGACTATATGATGAGATGGCATCCACATCAACACCATGGAAAACAACTTGATCACAAAGAATAGGAAAATGTGGAGGGGGCCTCTTCCCTTCCCCCACACCCCTGCGTCTCCTCCCCCAGACGAAATGAGAAAGAGTTTCTCACAGTTTCATTCTCCCTCAATAAAAGCATCAGGAATAAAACACCATACAAAATACCCACAAAAAATATAATTATAGGAATATTCAAAACATTTACCCTTTTTATATGTTACTATTTTAATAGCTCAATCACATGAAGAAATGAACTATTAAAGCCCGGTTAGAGGAGAAGGATCATATGACAATCGGTTCTAAAATCCGCTTTCATAGACTAAAACGAAATTTAACTCAAGAAGATTTATCAAAAGGGATTATTTCCGTATCATATCTTTCCAAACTGGAAAACAATCAAGTTACTCCGTCAAATGACATAATTAATCTGCTCTGTGACCGATTAGGGGTAAACAATCTGCTTGATAACCCAAACCATTTGAACAAGCTTCTCGAGAACTGGAACCATGCATTGTTGTGGAGTAAATCAGAGGAAGCCAAGTCCATCAACGAGGTCATTAAAAAGGAGCTTGAACAAACGGATGATCTTATACCTCATTTATTCTATAAAATCCTTTGCTTCCGTGTCCAATTGATTAAAGGGAACCTTCAGAAAGCTTTAGAGCATATGGTACAGATCCAATCCAATTATAAAGATCTCTCAGATACGCTGAAATTCTATTATCACAAATACAAAGGAAATTACTATTATTTGATTGAAGAGTACGATAAAGCCCAAGGGGAACTGAAAGAAGCTGAAACCTACTACGTACTTGGCAATGTGATTAATGAAGAAGAACGGGCAGATTTATATTATTTATTCAGCTTAGTCTTGACCCGTTTAGGTACATACCGTTTGGCAATCTTTTATGGGGAGAAGGCACTCTCCATTTTCCAGGGCGTTTATTACCAGAAGAGATGCGCTGAGGTGCATTTGATATTAGGGATTTGCTATCGGCGGATACGTTATAGCGAAGAAGCGATGAAACATTATGATTGGGCCAATTTCATTTCACATTCCATAAACTATACGTCATTAAACTCCAAGGTGGAGCAGAATTTAGGCTATTTAAAATCATTTATGAATAAGAGTGAAGAAGCCATTCAGCATTATTTACGAAGTATTGAACTTAAAGACTCAGACGAAGAAGGAAAGTTGTACTCTATTCTTTCTCTGGTCAAAGAATATTACAAAAAAAACCAATTTACCGAGGTGCGTTTCTGGTTACCTAAAGGATTACACCTTTGCTCTAAACAAAAGTATCCGGATAAGTTCTATCAATTATCTTATTATCAGTTTGCTTTAAATGATTTCCCACATGGTTTTGAAGCGTTTATGAAGGAGTATACACTGCCCTTTTTTAAAAAGAGCGGCTACCATCTGTTATATGCCGAGTATTCTAAATTCCTTGGTCAGTATTATCAGGGGGTTAGAAAATATAAACATGCAGCATTTCATCTAAATGAAGCCAATGTCATTTATGAAGAAATGTTAACTTTATAGGAGGTGAAATGATGAAAAAGCTAAAAAAATTATTACTAATCACGAGCCTAACTGCTATGGCACTCTCCGGTGTTGTCGTAATAAATGGCAATGAAGAAGAGTTCCCGCCCTTCTCTAGTAAACTATAAAACCATAAAGGACTGCCCATCTGGGCAGTCCTTTTTCTTTTGTTATTATAGCTTTTATGAAACACAATTTCTTCCTCAGGTTGTTATCCACTTCAATACCATTTCTTCATTACGTACTTCATAAACATAATCAATGAAATTTTCTGAATAAAGAGATATAGTTAGTATTGAATACATATTGAGGGGGATTTCAGATGAATCATGCATTTGAGAAAAAGTTGGAGAGATATGCAGATTTAATCGTACAGGTAGGACTAAATCTGCAAAAGGATCAGGAATTACTGATTTCTGCACCAGTTACAGCGTACAAGTTTGTTCGTCTTGTTACTGAAAAGGCATATGGAGCCGGGGTTTTAAATGTATTAACGGACTTCTACGATGAAGAATTAAAGAAAATCCGCTTAGAGAATTCATCCGAGGAAGGCTTGAAAGTCTTTCCTGATTGGAAAGCAAAAGGATATATCGAGATGGCAGAAAACAACGTGGCCCTCTTGAATTTAGCTGCACCAAACCCTTCCCTATTAAGAGATACAGATGCTAAAAGGGTTGCTATATTGAACAGAGCCTCAGCGGAAGCCATGAAAGATTTTTCTGCTTATATAGGCGGGGGAAAAATAAGCTGGTTGATAGCTGCGTTCCCTACGGTCGAATGGGCTCAAACCGTTTTCCCGGAACTTTCCCAAGAAGAAGCAATTGATAAACTATGGGAAAACATTTTTTATACAACAAGAACGGATCAAGTGAACACAGTTGCCCTATGGGAAGCACATATTAACAACCTAAACAAGAACGCCGAACGTTTAAATCAAAACAAATATAAAAAGCTTCATTATAAAGGACCTGGAACAGATCTTACAATTGAATTCCATCCTCAAACGGAATGGATCAGTGCTCAGTTTACAAATGATCAGGGTATTCCCTTTGTTCCTAATCTACCAACGGAAGAAGTGTTTACTATTCCGGTTAAACATGGTGTGAATGGTGTAGTTTCAAGCACAAAGCCACTTAACTATAGCGGTACGTTAATTAAGAACTTTTCGCTCACGTTTAAAAAAGGAAAAGTTGTAGATTTCACAGCCGAGGAAGGGTATGACACCTTGAAAAATCTACTAGAAACAGATGAAGGGTCTTCCTATTTAGGAGAAGTGGCATTGGTTCCCCATAACTCCCCTATCTCTAATACAAACATCGTCTTTAACAACACACTTTTTGACGAAAATGCATCTTGTCATATAGCGCTGGGACGAGCCTTATCCGTCTGTGTAGAAGGTGGTAAAAGTATGTCGGCTGAACAATTACGGGAAGTAGGTTTTAACGAAAGCATGATTCATGTTGACTTCATGATAGGATCGGATCAGTTAGACATCGACGGCGAAAAGGAAGACGGGACATTTGAACCTGTTTTCAGAGCTGGTGATTGGGTTTAAAAAATGATGATTATGGGAGAATAAAGCTGAAGGCTTAAATGAATCATTTAAGCCTTTTTTTAGTTCAATCAACACAATTTCACTTCCAATCAGGAATGTAAACGTATAAGCACTGCATCACTTTTTGGTAAAAGTTACATATAATATGACAAATAAATTTCTTTTTTAACATATTCAATACTTCTCGAATCCTTTACAATAGAAGTATACCTTTTTAAAGGAGCGATTTCCTTGTCAATTAATCATAAACATTTGTTTTTGTGGAGTGGTATCATCTTCACCCTCTTCACTTTATATATTCTATTTCGCACTACAAATGTTCAATCCAGTGAAAAACCTTTAACCGCTGAAGAAAAATATCCCACTGTCTTTGTACACGGGTACAAAGGTACATATAATTCTTTTAGAACGATGTTAGAACGCTTTGAAAATCAGCATGGCTGGGGTCAAAAAACGTTGGAGATTTATGTGTCTGAAGATGGGAGTGTAGTGTATAAAGGATCTCTTTCCACAAATCCCACTTCACCTCCACTCGTTCAAGTCATATTTGAAGATAACCGTGCATCGTTAGAGAAGCAAGCAATCTGGTTAGAAAATGCAATGAAGCTCTTATATCACCAATTTGACGTTTCAAACGTAAATATCGTAGGACACTCCATGGGTGGGCTTGCCTCGACTAAATATATTCTAAATACAAGAGATCACTCGTTTGTTCCGAAGACCCATAAATTCATTACGATTGCTACACCTTTCCTTGGAGTTACGAAGGAATCTTATGACCAAATTAATACAGGCGCAGCTGTTATTGATCTAAAACCTGAGTCACATGCATTAAAGGAGTTATTTATCAATCGTCATCTAATCCCTTCCCATATAAATGTATTATCCATTGCTGGATCAGGTGATGATGTGGTAAACGTTCCAAGTGCTATAGGTAGTCAATCACTATTTGAAGAAAGTCGTTTTCAATACAAGATCGTGTATGATCCATCTATTTCTCATAGCGGCCTACATGAGACGATTAAAGTAGACCGGCTTGTTGGAGATTACCTATGGAGTAAATAAGAGAATATTTACTTCCGTACTCAGATAGAGTTTCTATTCTGATACGGAAGTTTTTTTCTGTGCAGTTGCGTAAAATCCCTTTACGTTCTATACTACACAAGACTAAACCTCAAGGTTAGGATGAGTAGAATGACAAAAGAAAGAATCATTAAAGCAAACCCTAAGTACATACAACAATTCCAAAAAGGTTTTCCCCTCTTAAATAAAGAAAATGTGACAACATCGATGGAGAGTGTACAAGACGGAGAAATTTTCAAGCTTGTTGACAATAAGAATACCTTTATTGCGAAAGGCTACTTCGGAATTCAGAACAAAGGGAGAGGCTGGCTTCTGAGCTGGAAGGAGCAAGAAGCAATTGATAGAGACTTTATCTTTAAGAAAATCCAAGCTGCCATCAATCAACGACTTCACTTCTTTTATAATGAAGATACTACAGCATTTCGTGTGTTTAATGGTGAAGGAGACGGCTTTGGGGGCATCACCATCGACTACTTTGATGGCTACTACCTCATTCAATGGTATTCAAAGGGAGCCTATTCTTTTCACGAAGAGGTTATGCAATCGTTAAGAAAACTAACCGATTTCAAAGGCATTTATCAGAAAAAGCGGTTTGCACAGGAAGGAAAATATGTGGAGGAAGATGATTTCGTCGAAGGGACCCGCCCTTCATTCCCTCTTCTCGTCAAAGAAAATGGCGTTCAATTTGCCATCTATTTAAATGACGGTGCCATGGTAGGTGTTTTCCTTGATCAACGTGAAGTGCGTAAACGAATTCGCGATTCTTATTCTAAGGGAAAACGGGTATTAAATACGTTTTCTTACACAGGAGCATTTTCTGTTTTCGCTGCACTCGGTGGTGCCTCACAGACCACTAGTGTAGATCTTGCTAATCGCAGTCTAAGTAAAACGATTGAACAATTCAGCATTAACGGAATCGATTATGAAGCACAAAACATCATTGTGGAAGATGTCTTTAAGTACTTTAAATATGCCGTAAAAAAAGAACTCTCCTTTGATCTTGTTATTCTTGATCCACCAAGCTTTGCACGTTCAAAGAAACATACATTCAGTGCATCAAAGGATTATAAAGATTTGTTAAAAGAAGCGATTGCAATAACTGAAAAAAACGGTACCATTGTGGCATCCACTAATTGCAGTACCTTCAATATGAAGAAATTCAAAAGCTTTATTGAAGAAGCCTTTAAAGAAACCACTGGTAAATACAAAATACTTGAGGAGTACACCCTGCCGGAAGACTTTAAAACCCTCAGTCAATACAAACAGAGTGATTACCTTAAAGTCGCTTTTATTCAAAAATTATAATAGATAGATAATAGATAGGGACGGACCTTTGAAAGGTCCGTCCCTATCTATTTTGTATATCTGGAGGTGAGTCCTGCTCCATTCGTTTATTTCTGTAAAGAATGGTGGTAAAATTTCATTTATAGGTTTAAGTTCATATCATCTGTAAATGACAGAATACTCTGTCATTATTTCCTCGGAAACCGCATAAAGCGACACAAAATAAGGATTTGTTGAAGAATAAGATCGAATTAGGGGGATTACTGGTGAAGAAAGCTGTTTTTCTGGATCGTGATGGAGTAATCAATGAGGTGAAAACCCAACGAGTGACATTTGTTAATCGACCAGATCAATTTTATTTCCTTGAGGGAGTTCTTGACGCTATTAAATTATTGACAGAATCAGACTTTCTGATTTTTGTCGTCACCAACCAGGGTGGAGTTGGGTTGGGATATCTCTCTCATGAACAATTACGATCCATACATGATCATATGGTTATGGAAATTGAAAAGGCTGGTGGATTGATTCAAGAGGTTTCCTGTTGTACTCACAAGCCGCACGAAGGTTGTAAATGCAGAAAACCCGAAGCAGGGATGCTTCTGGACTTAGTCCAAAAGTATGGTTTGGATATTGCCCAATCTTATATGGTAGGTGATCGTGATGTAGATATTGAAGCGGGCCACAAAGCGGGATGCACAACGATCTTACTTGCCGACGGTCCTTCTCCCCTATTTAACGCCGATTACATGTTTACAAACTTAATGGAAGCTGCTGAATTCATCGTCAATAAGTAAGTCCCTCTTAGTCCCTAGGGGATGGGACTCCTTTTTCTTATTCCATCGTTTTAGTGAACAACTACATAAATGCTATATAACCTTAGAAAACACCCTTATGATTTTTGCACAGTTGGGTGTTTTTTGTATATACCGTGCCTGTTTTATCGTTTTCAAATTAGGGAATTCTATGGTAAAGTACTATGGAACTAGTGAGAACGGGAGGTATTCGATGAACCAGCAGGAATTGTTACAAATTATACGAGATCACTATCCCTTTGATGTTCTAACCACAGAACAGTTAGACTACATTATTTCCGGTTCTAAATACACTACCTTCAAGAAGGGTGAATTCCTTTTTCATGAAGATGAGACAGTAGAAGAATTGGATATATATTTCCTTGTCTCGGGACTTGCGAAAAATGTCCTGCATCGATCAAGTGGCAAGCAGTATTCCCTCCGATTCTATTATCCTGGGGACTTAATCGGGATCATGATCATGCTTACAAGCGGTGAAATGACCTTTTCCGTACAGGCAATAGAAAATTGTACCGTGTTCCGGATTCACAAGGATAGGCTCCTGGAGGTTATGACCAAGAACAACGACTTTTCAAAAATCATCTTCGAGAGCATCGGAAATCGTATGAAAACTTTGTACGATGAAATAAAAGCGAAGTCTGCTACGGATACCGACGATGAAAATATCAGCCTGTTTCGTACCAAAGTCCATACTTTAATGGATCGCCCCACTTTCATTGACGGCAATGCCACTGTTCTTGATGCAGCAAGAAAGATGAAAGAAGAAGATACATACGGTTTAGTAGTAGTGGATCAAGATAAAAAAATGCATGGCATTCTTACCCAACGGGAAATCCTGTCTTATATTACAAACCCAAGTGTCAGTGAAACAGTCAAGGATTGGATGAAGAAAAAACCGTTCTGGATTCGTGATGAATCTTTTGCTTATGAAGCTCTTTCTTATTTCAAACATGAAGAAGTGGATTTTGTACCGATTATTCGCAATGATAAAGTTGTTGGGGTTCTGACAAGTACATCGTTTCTCAATATACAGGATTCAAATTATTTGGACCTATCCTATAAAATCCAAAAAGCCGTTTCGAATGATGAACTCGTTGAACTGGCAACTGTAAAAAGTAATACCTTTCAACAGTTCATTAAAGACCTTCTTGTTCAGGATAGTTTTGGCTACGATATATGCGAAGTGATTTCAAACTATAATGATCGCCTTCACCGAAAAATCATTCAGTTGACCGAAAAAGAAATGCGTCAGGAAGGCTTTGGCTCTGCACCTATCAATTATTGTTTTATCGTCATGGGCAGTCAGGGCAGGAGTGAACAAGGCTTTCATACTGATCAGGATAATGGAATCATACTCGATGATTATAATCACTTATCGGATCTCAAAAAGGTTGATTTGTATTTCCAGGCATTCACGGAAAAACTCAATTTAAAGCTTGCAGCATGTGGTTTTCCTGAATGTACTGGCGGGATCATGGCGAAGGAACAAAAATGGAAACGTTCCTATACCGATTGGAAAAAAGCGATTGATGAATGGCTCTTTGAAATAGACGCACAGGAAGTTCAAAATATTACAATGTTTTATGATTTCCGTCCGATTTACGGTGATTACTCCATCGCAGAAGAAATTCGAAATTATTTAGCGGAAAAATCGAAACGATCTCTAAATATGCAGCAATTATTAAGAAAAGATGCCCTTCGTTTCAAGCTTCCTGTCGGTCCTTTGGGACGGGTTAACCTGAAACCCAGGAATCATTTATTTAATATTAAAAAGTCAGGACTTTTGCAGATCGTCAATATGATACGTATTCATTCTGTGAGGTATGGAATTAAAGAAGTCAATACAATTAAACGTGTTCACGCATTGAAAAATATGCAGGCGTTCCATCCCAGGGATGCACAAAATGTTAAAACAGCTATGCATATACTCCTCACTCTGCGCACAAAGCAAAACCTTCTTGAACTTAAAGAAGGAAAGGCATTAAGTAACGATATTGATGTACGTACTCTTTCAAAAGAGGATCGTCAGAAATTAAAAGAATCCATCCAAATTGCTAATCGACTTCAACAAGTGATGGAAATTAGTTTTAATAGGAACCGGGTGGTTTAATGAACGATATTGGAATTAATGTGGGCTACCGCATTCTGAAATATTATTTATGGCAGCAGTTTTTCTTTCGCTTTCAAGTGAAAAAGGAAAAAGAAAAGCTTTCCTACCATAAATTATCTCGTGCCCTAAAAGAATTTGAAGAGGAAAAACCCACGCTTCAGCAAAAACATTTATTCGATTGTGACTTTACAATATTTGACCTTGAAACCACGGGCTTTTTTCCTGAGGTGGGAGATGAAATCATTTCCATCGGAGCGGTAAAGATCAAGGAAGGTAAAGTTCAAGGGAAAGACACGTTTTATCAAGTCATCAACCCCCTTCAAACGGTGTCTAGGAGTACGAAGAGATTTACGGGTCTAAGACGAAAAGACTTTCTAAACGGGGTTACACTGCCGATTGGATTGCAGCGATTTTTAGAGTTTAGCAAAGGTACCATCCTTGTTGCCCATCCTGCTAGTTTTGACATAAACTTTCTTCGGAAACGTATTTTCAAGTGGCAGCTACCTTCATTTAACCCCGAATATGTAGACTCCTTTTCACTTGCAAATGGATTATTGGAACGGGACGATTGTTACCTGGACGCCCTTGTAAAGAAGTTTGGCATCGACTACCGGACCCGTCATCATGCACTGAATGACGCGATCATGACCGCCGAAATCTTTGAGGAACTATTAAAAATCTGTTATCAGCAAGAAGTCCACACGATAAGGGGATTGAATGAGTTCATACTGGAGGATACCAGCTCAGGGTTCTGATCAGAATTCTTCCCCTGCTACCTGATAAATGAGAAAAAACGCTTGAGAAAATATCTCAAGCGTTTTGCCATGTTTATTATCGGATTTGTCCTGTTCCATGCATCATATATTTGACAGTTGTTAACGCTGGCAGCCCCATTGGTCCTCTAGCGTGTAATTTCTGTGTAGAGATTCCGATTTCTGCACCAAATCCTAACGCTCCTCCATCAGTGAAGCGAGTGGAAGCATTATGATAAAGAGCGGCAGCATCCACGAGCATCATGAATTTCTTCGCCGTTTCTGTGTTTTCAGTGACGATGGCTTCTGAATGCTTTGTCCCGTATTGTTCGATGTGATCGACTGCTTCATCCAAAGAAGATACAATCTTCACGGCAATATCCAAGCTCAGGTATTCGTTTGCCCAATCTTCTTCTCCAGCAAGCTTAGCATCTTCAATCGCTGCGACAGCTTTTTCATCACCATGAATGGAAACATTGTGTTCTTTAAGCTTTTCTACAAAAGCATCCTTATTCTCTTTAAACCAGTCATCATGAAGGATAACGGTTTCAGCAGCATTACATACCGCTGGACGGTCCGTTTTTGCATTGATGATAATGTTTAATGCTTTTTCTACATGAGCTTCCTTGTCAATATAGATATGACAGTTTCCTACGCCAGTCTCAAGAACAGGTACAGTTGCATTGTTTACAACAGCATTGATTAATGCACCGCCACCCCTTGGAATTAACACATCAATATGCTCTTTCATTGTGAATAACTCGCTTGTTGCTTCTCGGTCGGTTGTATTAATGAATTGTACTGCATCTTTAGGAATATCCGTTTTATCAAGTGCTTCATGCATGACGTCTACAATAGCTTTGTTCGAGGTAATGGCATTTGAACCACCTTTAAGAACAATGGCATTACCGGATTTCAGGGCTAATCCTGTCGCATCAACTGTTACATTAGGACGTGCTTCATAAATCATTCCAATGACACCTAGAGGAACCGTCACTTTTTGAACTTGCAGTTGATTTTCAAGTGTCCAATCGGATACGATTTTTCCAGTTGGGTCTTCCAAGTCAGCTACCTGACGAAGCCCATTTGCAAAGTCTTGGACACGTTCCTTCGATAGAGATAAGCGATCCATAAATGCAGCTTCGAATCCCTTCTCTCTACCTCTTTCAAGGTCTTTTTCATTTTGAGTCAGAATGGATTCGTAATTAGCTTCTAAATGATCGGCAAGGATATGAAGAGCTTTATTTTTTTGTTCCGTTGTTAGCATACTTAATGTCTTTGAAGCTTTCTTGGCTAGCATCGCTTGTTTTTTTACATCGGTTTTTTCTATAGTTAAATTCATCAAATACCTCCTGAATATTTATAAAAAGAATTCGAACGGATTTAGCAGGATATGAAGGAGAAAAAACCCTTCGCTTATACTCCTACTGGAATGGGTACTTCTACATGACACACAAGGTGATCGATTTCAACTGCGACTTGATCGGCTTTGATGTCTGTAGGATTCTTCAGTTGACCTGAACGGAAATTCACCATTCCCAACCCGATTTCTTCATTACGATTGTCAAGAATTCGAACGACGGCCCCTTTATCAAATCGGCCTTTTACAGTATAAATATCATCTATTGTCAAACTTTCCTTCTGCTCTAAAATGCGCTCTTTCGCACTCGCATCTATGGTAATTTCACCTTCTGGACCTGAGTTAAACGCAATCCACTGCTTTTTAGAGTCAAGGTTGACGGAATCTTCAGTAGATTCAAAATACGTCCCTTTAGCTGTGTGTTGGACAGCATCGTAAATGACGTTTGAATGCCCTGATTTACCAAGGAACGCCGGAATGCCTGAAGCCATTGTGATTTTAAATGCATCAATCTTAGACCTCATACCACCTGTTCCTACTGCACTTCCCGGCTCACCAGCCATATCTTCAATATCTTCAGTGATTTCCGTAACACTCTCTAACAGTTCAGCATCAGGATTTTTACGTGGATCAGAATCATATAATCCATCAATATCAGATAGAATGATGAGTTGATCAGCATCCACTAATGCCGCAACTTTGGCTGAAAGTGTATCATTATCTCCAAATTTCAATCGGTCGATCGTTACGGTATCATTTTCATTTACTATTGGAATGATTCCTCGTTCAAGAAGGACATTGATTGTGTTTCTTGCGTTGTTGTATCGGTCTTCATCAGAAAAATCACTACGAGTGATCAGAATTTGAGAAGCCACGTAGCCGTTGGAGATTAACAGATCAGAATACGCTTCAATCAATAGTCCTTGGCCGATAGCTGCTGCTGCCTGCTTCTCCGGAAGAGAGCTTGGGCGTGTTAAGCATCCTAATTTTCGATAGCCCGCAGCGACGGCTCCTGAGGAAACAAGCAATACTTCATGACCGTCATCCTTTAATCGAACAACTTCATCAACAAGTCGCTCCAGCTTCCTGCGACTCATTTCTCCATGCAAGCTTGTTAATGAACTACTTCCAATCTTAATTACGATACGTTTCTTCTGATTATTTTGGGACATTCAATCACTCCTAGTAAAAAGGTCCGTCCCTAGCCCCTCTTTATGTGTGTAGGGACGGACTTGTATTTCTTGTTTGGTTGGTAATGTTTATATGGGGTGTTTAATAGTCGATGTTTGTTTTAGCTAGTTACTAATTGTTTGGACTGTAAGGATGAGCTGATTTCTTTCGAACGTTTTTCTGCTCCCTTGACAGCTTCTGAGATAGCCTTACCTCCGCCGAACTCTGCTAATGCATCAAGTCCTGCAGCTGTAGTACCATTTGGGGATGTTACATTTTCTCTAAGTTGAGTTGGTGTTTCTTCTCGCTCAAGCATCATTTTAGCTGCGCCAAAAATGGTTTGAGCTCCGATTTTACGAGCTAATTTAGGGTCTAATCCTGCTTCAGCACCGGTCTTTTCGATGTGTTCCATTAAATAATAGAAGTATGCTGGACCACTACCGGCAATTCCAGTGAAGATGTCCATTTGACTTTCTTCGATAACGAAAACTTCTCCGATGCTTGATAATAATTCTTTTGCATTATCCATGTCTTCTCTAGAAGTAAAACGTCCTGCACTTATGGCTGTAGCAGATTCTTTCAACATACTTGACGTATTTGGCATGACCCGGATAACTGGCTGCCCTGCCGGTAGCTGCTCTTCCATATGAGAGGTGGTGATTCCCGCCAGCACTGACATAATCACCGTATCGTTCCTTACTAAGTGATTAATGGAATCTAATGCTTTATCAATATCCTTCGGTTTCATCGCCAGGATAAGAATATCTATTTCATTAAAAGGTAGATCATCTTTTGTTAAAGCTGTTATATCGTATTTGGCTTTCATTTCCTGAAGTCTTCCTTGATTGCTTCGATTTGAAACAATAATTTGATCAGATGGGATTTTTCCACTTTGTACAGTTCCTGAAATCATAGCTTCAGCCATGTTTCCTGCACCTAAAAAAGCAATTGTTTTATTTTTTAACAATCATATCCACTCCTGTTCCTATATTTAATGATTAGTTTTTAATCGTGCATTCATTTTAATAAATAGTAATAATAAGAAGGTTTTGTTTGTTATTAAAATCACTGGTTCATGTCTCAAAAAACCTTTGTTGGCGTGTGTTTTGTTCACAACGTTTATAATCGTAACATGCTGGTAAATGATATCAAGGGCAATATAGGAAGTAGTAAGGAATTGGCCGAAATAGCTAGTGGAAGCGTTATCATCGTCATTTATGTTAGTCAGATTCCGTCTAAAGGCTATATATTGGCTCAGAGAGCCTATAATCAGAATTTTAAAATTCTGCCTCTACTTGAAGAGGCATCAATTTTTATATGATGAAGACTGCTATATCAATTCTAAGGGAACGTTTCTTTCTTCCATTTGTACAAAAAAAGCCCGTTAAGTCATTTACCAGCTTAACGGGCTTTACAAACTCATTCAGTTGCAGCTTCATCCGGGCTTTTTCCATTTAGGAAGTCTTTTAGTGCTTTCGTGTTTTGTTCAAAGTCGATTTCAAGTACTGATCCTACACCGCTATAGCTTCCAAAACCATAACTACCTTCAACAGGAATGGTGAGCTTATCCATATCACTCGTGTTACTCAACAAGATATCCTTTGCGATGGAAATCTGATCCAGCTTACTCATATTCGTCTTAATATAAGGTTGAATCGATCCTGCCATTTTCGGAAGCTTAGTGACGCCGCCTATTGAGAGGACCTCATCTTTAAGAGCATTTATGACTTTTTGCTGTCTTTCAACCCTTCCAAAGTCCCCCTCTGCATCAGCACGGAACCTGGCATAGCCTAATAACTCTTTCCCATTTAAATTTTGGACTCCAGGCTGGAGGGAAACGCCGATGTTTTCAGACATCGCCTTTTCAACATCCATCTCAATACCTTCAGGAGCAAGTATATCTACGGATTGTTCAAATCCTTTAAAGTCGACCACCATAAAATATTGAATATCAATATCAAAATTGTGTTTAATGGTTTTCCTGAGCAATTCGGGTCCACCTAAATAAAAAGCTGTATTCAGCTTGTAGTTTTTGTATCCTGGTATTTCAACATAGATATCTCTCATAAAAGAAACAAGCCTGGTTTCATTTGTTTTCGGATCAATCTGTGCGAGCATCATTGTGTCGGTTCTTGATTTCTCCTCGCCCCTGCTATCGACTCCTAATAACAAAACGTTAACCTTACCGTTTTCATCTTTCACACCATTGAATTTATAATCTCCTTGAAGCTGATCGTTTCCAGCCATTTTATATCCACTATAAAATTGATAAGCAGCATAGCCGAGTAAACTAAAGATAAGTAAAAATAATACCAAAATCACTTTTCTTCCACGTTTTCTCTTTTTAGTCTTGCGATCTAATCGTGAATCCATTTCTTCACCTACTTTTAAGACATTCATGAATTACTGATGATAGTATGAAATAGTACTTTATCCAAATACAATTGACAATCGCAGAATGCTGGATGAACTAACATATTTCTCCATACCGTTTGAAAGTATATTTTATCATAAATATCCTAAAAAGTATTTATTTGTTCCTAGCATGATAAATGTAGTGAATGAAAATGCCTCCCGGTAAGCTTTCGTACATCATGTTCATCCTCTTTCTTGTAAGAAATGAGAAATGAAGTAGAAGGCCCGCTGGATTTATCCAAGTCTTGACCAGAGGTGACATCCTCCCTTCTTAAAGGATTCCCTAATAATAGAGAAAGTTCATGAAATACTCCTTTAGAGCCTACTGGCAGAATATCAATGATGGAAGAGTGAAGTACACAGTCCATGAATAGGGATAGGGGGGCAACAGAAGCACCATTCGTGATTACTTCATTTCCTACTAATGGCGTTCCGATAAGGGCATGGGCAAGGTTATGACAAGAGGTAAAAGGTCTCTCTTTTATTCTCGTCCCAATACAAGTAACTCCAAGAGCAGATTGATGTAGAACGATATTCGATTCAGAGCTTCCCGTTATGGGAATATCCTCTTTGTTTAATTCACTCAAACCTTTCTTCACACCACAATAATAACTCTCCCATGCAGAGTTACTCGTAAAGTTCAATATTTGAACAGCTTTTAGGGTTGCTCCCACGGACAAGCATTCCATCACTGCTACACGAAAGCAGTAATACCCCACAGTCTCCGGATCAACAATAACCGCATCCCCTTCTTTACTTCCTATCCCTCCGCTGCAATCTGAAGCCAGGATCAGCTCTTCTTCATCTGAGATCGATATGGATATAACATCCCGATTTTGAATCATGCGATTTTTCCCCTCCTAACTCTTGAAGCCAGAGGAGGGAACAGGAAGTGGGCAATCGTCAAATTAATGAAACTGGCCAATAATAAGGAAGGGACAATGGTGTAATAAAAGGAGGCATTCAGGATGAATATAAATGGAACTCCTGCCAGTACCCCGTTACCTATAAGAAACAGGATGGCTGCCAGTACACGATTCCCCTTGGAAAACACATATCCAAATACCCATACAAAGAAGGCCATTTCAATAGCAATGAGAACATGTAAAGGTCCCAACGGAAATCCAACGTATAAACTTGACAGCAAGTGTCCTCCCCCAGCAACGATTGCGCCCCATCTCCGATTGTAAAGGGATGCAATTAATAGTGCAGGCATACTATCTAAAGCAACCGTACCAATCACGGCAGGGATCTTTACCATTCCACCGATCGCAGAAAAACCCATAAACAAGGACAGTAATAAAAGAGTTTTAAGATTACTTTTCATTTTTTTTATGAACTTTACCTGTTGAAAATACGTTTGCGCTGCGAATATATTCGACACCTTTTACATTGCAGCGATAATTGATCACACGTGCCAAGGCAAAAAAGTAGTCGGATAAGCGATTGATATACTGCAATGTCACTATAGGAAAGTCCTCGTCCGTTTTTGAAAGTGACACCATGATTCTCTCTGCTCTCCTTGTAACCGTTCTCGCTATATGAATACTTGAAGAAGCTTTCACACCACCTGGTAAAATGAATTTTTCCAGAGGGGGCGCTTCCTTAGTGAAGCGATCGATCTTCTCTTCCAACGCCTGGACGGATTGGGGCTGGAGCTTGATCTTTTTATTTTTCGAAACGTTGGATAGGTCACCTCCGCAATCAAAGAGCTCATGCTGAATCGTCTCAAGATCCTCTAACAAATCTGTAAAACGCTCATCATGAAGTTCAGAAATGGCTTGTCCAACGAATGAATTAACTTCATCTAATGTACCATATGCTTCGACACGAATATCATCTTTATCTACTCTTCCACCGATTAAACTCGTTTGACCTTTATCACCAGTTCTTGTGTAAAGCTGCATACTAACCCTCTCCTTTATCCTTTTAATGGTGTAGCAAGTCCGTACCAAACCAGCCATACTTTCTGAGACATTTCCGCCAGATCTTGATAAACCCATCCTGTCATGTCCCGCCATTCCCTGGACAGCTTATCCATTGGGACAATCCCTTTCCCGATTTCTGAACCTATCCAGATTACCTTGCGATCAGGGTTTTCTTCTTCCCACTGCTTTAAGAATTGCATCAACATGGTCAAGGACTTTCTGATTTCAGACTCATTATTTAAAATGCTTGATCGAATTCCATACTCAAGTCCCTCTATTACAATGACAGATTTTGAAAAATCGATATCCTCCAGATGAATCCTTTCCCTATTAAATAATGAAATCCAGGTTGTATCAGTACTATTAAGATTAAAATGGACTTTCACCCATTTACTTTTCCCATTAAAGGAACCTCCCGTAACGAAGTACATGTTTGATTCCTCCAATCATTTTCTGTCTTCCATACAAATTCATACCCTTCCCCATGGTTGACCTCCCATTCCCAAAACGTTCTGTGAACATCTATAGGGGATAAAGTAGTTAATAGATGTCGAATGACTCCACCATGAGTAATCAGGGCATACCGCTTCCCATTATGCTCTTTTATCTGGGCTACTATCTGTGCCCAGGCTAAATCGACTCGTTTTCCAAATTGATCAATTCCTTCCCCATTTGGTGGGGGAATGGATGGGTCCAATAACCATTCTTGATAAACATCGTCATCCTTTAAGCTCTCATAGGTCAAACCTTCCCAGCCTCCGAAGTGTATCTCTCTTAAAAGGGATGAAGAGATTAATGGGGCATGAGGAAACAAAAGATGAGCAGTTTCTAAACAGCGATTAAGATCACTCGTAAAGCATCGTTCATAATTTTCAAAAAAGGTATTTCTCCTTTTAAGTGATTCGATTCCTTTTTTAGATAAACTAGAATTTGTCCAGCCGAGGTATTTCCCCTTTTCATTTTCATCTGTTAAACCATGGCGAATACATGCAACAACCATATAGTCATCCATAATAACAACTCCACTCCCTCTACACTGCCCCCGATTGTATCGCCGGTCATACCGCCAAACCATTTAATGGATCTGGAATAAACAAACCAGAATAAAGCTAACGTCACCAGGGTGAATAAAGCATAAAAATAAAAGCAATTTAAAAAGAAGCTGCCGATTCCACCCAGCATTAAACCAAAAACAATCCAAATAAAATCATAACGCGTCACATTCTTACTGAGACCATATCCCATTCCTGACGACTGGGCTGCAGGGATAAAGATTAGACTCGCCCCCATCATCATTCGACTTAAAAAGGGAATCGACACAAGGACCATACCCCTCAAAATTGGGGATTGGGATTGAAGGATGGTTTCATAAATAAATAAAAACCGGGATGAAAGCAATACCACCAGTGACAAAACGCCAAAGGCACCTACCCTTGGGTCTTTCATGATATCTAAACGCTTCTCCCTTTCTCTATAGGAAAAAAAAGCATCACTCGCATCCATATAGCCATCCAAATGGATACCACCCGTTAATACAATTGGCATTACCCAGATATAGAATGATATTCCCAAAGAGCTTATTTGGGTAAAAGAAGTCAGAAAAACATATCCTCCAAGGAGAATCGCACCTACAAATAAACCCAGCATTGGAAATGTACGAACCATCCACTTCATTTCCCTTTTCCCTATAGAGAATTCCTTTCGAATCGGCACAATCGTAAAAAACTGCAGGTTAAGGAGAAAACTTTTAAATAGGATCATGAGGCAACCGTCCTTCCTCATTCGGGCCCCTTTTTTTCACAACAGGGATTCCCGCCGTCATTTCAATTGCGACACATGCTTTCTTTACCATTCTTATATGTAATGAACCAAGTCGTTTCTGGAAAGTAAGAAGATCGTTTGAATCAATTGGAAGGTCAGAAACCAATTCATTACTAACCAGGATCAGTACATCAACTCTATTTAGTAACTGTAAGATAGACTGATAGATTTTCTCTTCTAGAGACTGACCTTTATTATCTCCATTCATATACATCTCATTTGTTAAGAGAGTAGTGAGGCAGTCCAACAAAACTACGGAGTGTCGAGGAATGTGATTGATTATCCCTTCTATCGAATTAGGGCATTCAATCGTCGTCCACTCCACAGTAGACGCTTGCCGGTCCTGCTGGTGTTTCAGGATTCTTTGCTCCATTTCCCTGTCAGTGTTCACTCCACAAGCAAGATAGACCAATGGAACATCAGACTTTTTCTTCTCTATTGCCCATTTTTCAGCAAAAGAGCTTTTGCCGCTTCTAACCCCTCCGGTTATAAAATATAGGGTTCCCAAGGCGATTCCCCCTCTCCACAATCACCCCTGTCATTGAAATAATTCTACTTTGTATGATCCAAATATCGTTGAATGGCTTTTTTCGTTACCTCATACACACCGCGGCCAATCAACTTCCCTATCGGTGTAATCGGCCCGGCAAACGGTTCAAGCTCACCTCTTTGACTGGAGGCTATCAGAATACTATCGGTCGGTGTACCGGTTGCAAGCTGACCTGTTCTTCTGTCCCTCACACTCATGTCTTGAAGGGCTCTCACTTTCGCTTCTGTTGAGGTTACAAGGGCTTCTATATATGCCTCATCTGATAGATTCCCATTGATGAAAACCCATGTATTAATCGTGCCCGGCCTTGAATCTATATCATATTGATAACTTGTTGAGACATCAATCGCATTCCCGACACCGGCTGTCACTACAACGAATACGGAATGACCCTGTACTTCGAAACGATCACATACCATATTATTTAAAGGAAGAGCTGTCATCATACCAACAGACAATGAGGGATCCAGCTGATTATGAACAAGAAATTCTTTCATATCCTCTTGATAATCCGGGCAATCATAATCTGCAGGGACTCTACGATTGATAAAGTGCTTATACCATCCTATTCCTGCACCAATAATCCCTAAAGACATACATTTTAGCGGATAAGGAGCAGAGAAGTATATGTACTCTGCCCCCACTCTGAGGTACCTTTCATCTAAAACAAAGTTCTCTGTCGCACTCTCCTCAGGAACTATCACCATTTGAGGTTTCGCCACTAAAGGATGAGCTTGTTTTTGAACCTTTGTATGATACACCTCTTCAATATATTTCTCTTTCAGAACCTCTTCCGGGTGATGGAGTAGTTTGGTTTTTCCTTTGTCTAAGAGAAGTAAGCGATCACAGTATAAACTTGCTAAATTCAAATCATGAAAGATCGCGATTACTGTTAATTTTTCGTGTACCGTTTGATTCTTAATTAAATCCAACAGTGACTTCTGATACGAAAGGTCAAGATGATTAGTAGGTTCATCAAGCAACAGGACTTGTGGTTCCTGAGCCAGGGCCTGTGCAAGGAACACCCGCTGCCGTTCTCCCCCGGACAACTCATGAAGGTAGCGGTGCTGGAAGGACGTAATGCCGGTTTGTTTCATAACCTTCTCGACGATCTCAATATCTCGTTCAGTCGTCCCTTTAAAAAAACCTTTTTGGTGAGCATATCTTCCGAGCATAACCGTCTCCCTCACTTCATATGAGAAGGATTCTGTCGATATCTGAGGAAGTACCGCTACTTCTGTGGCTAAATCTCTTGAAGAAAAATGATGCAGGTTTTTTCCTTTTAATGTGATATTCCCCTCCATTAATGGTAGGAGTCCCGTCATTGCTTTTAATAGCGTGGTCTTTCCACTGCCGTTAGGTCCAAGAATCCCAAAGAATTCTCCTTTGTCTATATGAAAATTCATGTCCTCCACGATTTTTTCATCGTTGTATCCTACTGTAACCCCGTTTATATCAATCATGGTGAAAGACCTCTTTTCTTTAGGAGAATATAAGCAAACATGGGAGCACCAATCAGGGCTGTTATCACTCCGATTGGAAGTTCTGTCGGTGCAATGATGGTTCTCGAGATAAGATCAGCCAGAACGAGAAAGCTTCCCCCTACTATGATAGACAAAGGAAGTAAGTGCCTATGATCATGACCCACCATCCTTCGCAGAAAATGAGGGACCACAAGACCAACAAATCCAATCGTACCTGAAACGGCGACAGCCGCTCCTGTCAGAATACTTCCAGCAATTAAGATGAAGAGTTTTCTCTTTTGTACGGATATCCCGATATGATGGGCTTGGTCTTCACCAAAACTCATGCCATTCAGTTCCTTGCTATTAAAGAACAACAAAATCACTCCAATGAGGAAAAACGGGAATATTATCGCAATGTAATCCCACCCTCTCATGGATACACTCCCAAGAAGCCAACCAATGATTTGTCTTAATTCTTCTCCAGTCAGGGCGATCATTAAGGAAATAAAGGACCCTAAAAAAGAGCTGAAAATAATTCCTGTTAAAATGATGGTTTCTACCTTCATCGTTCTTTCAACTTTTTGTGCAAACCATAATACAAGGAACACGGTAATAATCGAACAAAGAATACTGAGAAAAGGAAGCGTAAACTTTCCAATGAACGGAATGCTCCAATTAAAAAACAAGGTAATAACAGCGCCGACTGATGCTCCTGAAGACACGCCTAATGTATATGGATCCGCCAACGGGTTTCGCAAAAGCCCTTGAAAAGAAGCTCCGGCGATAGCTAAGGAGCTTCCAACCAATAATGCCAATAATACTCTGGGCAATCTAATTGAATACACAATGTTGGTAAACATGGGATCAATCTCTTCCGGTAGATGGTATCCAAACCATTTAGCTCCGACGATGAACAAAATGTCCTTTGGTGGGATTGAGATGGTTCCAATCGATATACCTGCGAGAAGAGTGAATAGTAAAAACGATACTGCCAATCCGTATGTTATCCATATCTTATTCTGTAAATAACTCCGGATAGATCGACTTTGCAATTTCCTCTACTCCTTCAACCAGTCTTGGGCCAGTACGTGTGACCAGGTCAGAATGAACGTCATGAACTTCTTCATTTTTCACAGCATTTACGTCTTTCCATCCTTCTCGGCCCATCACCTGTTTTTTAGGGTTTTCGCTGTAGTAACCGTATGTTGTAATGATGATGTCTGGATTTGAAGCGATGACTGCTTCTTGGTTTACTTGGACCCATCCCTCTTGGTCACTCATTACATTTTCGGCATTTACAAGTGATAGCATTTGATCGATGAATGTATTTTTACCAGTAGAATATATGTCAGGTGAAGGTGACACCTCTACATACACTTTTTTCTTCTCAGATACACCACTGACTTTTTCCTTAATGGATTCGAGATCAGCTTTCATCTCCGAAATGACGGATTCAGCTTCATCTTTCTTTCCGACCAATGTGCCGATGTTTTCCATCGTGGTGTACACTTCCTCAAAGCTATTGGCATCACGTACGATATATACCTTTACCCCTGCACTTCGAAGCTGTTCTAGCCCCTCTTCTGCCGAAACAGCTGTGGACTCATGAGCGAGAACCAAATCCGGATTCAGGCTGATGATCTTCTCGACGTTAAATTCCATTCCTCCTATTTTTTCTTTCGCCGCCGCTTCTTTTGGATAATTATCAAAATCTGAAACCCCTACAATTTCCTTATTCAACCCTAACTCGAATAAGATTTCTGTGTTGCTTGGAATCAATGAAACAATATGCTTAGGTTGCTCTTCCATCGTGACTTTATTATTCAGGGCGTCGTTTACTGACAAAGGAAAAGCAGATTGTCCCTGACTGACTTCACCGCTATTTTTTTTCTTTTCTACACTTTCACCATCAGTACCGCAAGCTGAAAGGAGTCCCAGGGATAATAGTAGTGCAAGAATGATTTTGAATGTGTGTTTCATACGTTTTCCTCCTGTAAATGAACTTATTCCCAGACAAAAAAACATCTCCAGTGGGACTAGAGATGTTGTGTAAAATGCATAAAAATGGCTTTCATACCGTCAGACATGCACATTACACCTTTCTATCCGCGTAGATTTGGTGCGAAAGACATTAGGCAGGTCTCCTGGCTCATGGTCATTGTTTGCTGCACCTTCCCATACCTATTGGTACAGTGGCATTCATACAGCTCACTTCCATTTACAGTGGCGGGACCGCGTTGGAATTACACCAACTTCCCTATTAAGAAGCTAAAAGTTTGCTACCGAAACTTCCGCTTCACCTAATCTCGTATCATATGTAATTGTTCCGTTCACATGAATTATACACAAGTTATCATCTTTAGTGAATTGATTTTTATGAATTTGTTGAAATTTGCAGAATGATTGAATCTACCTGCGTAATGCAAGTTGATTGTGTGCCCATGCCATAGAATAGGAAAATAGCTTCGGTTTATGTGGTTATCAATTACCCACTTAAAGTAATCCCTATAGGCAAGGAGACATTGAAGCTAATTGATTGTGGCTTCCCCCCATTCATGATAAAATCTGTTTCAAGCTATCGCCTTACTACTTTAGAGTGGCATATGTATAGGAGGTTTTCGCAATGAATGAAAAGAAAGAGGTCGCTACTTTTGCCGGCGGTTGTTTTTGGTGTATGGTAAAACCTTTTGATGAACTACCGGGTATTATTGATGTCGTGTCAGGTTATTCAGGAGGGCATCTTGAGAACCCTACCTATAAGGATATCAAAGCCGGTAACAGTGGGCATTTTGAAGCTGTTCAAATCACCTTCGATCCTGCTCTCTTTCCCTATGAAAGATTATTAGAACTATACTGGCCTCAGATTGATCCGACTGATGACGGAGGACAATTCCATGATCGCGGTGACCAGTATCGCACAGCCATTTTCTATCACAACGAGCAACAAAAACGCTTAGCAGAAAACACGAAGAAGGAAATAGAAGAAAGTGGCCGATTTAAAAAACCAATCGTCACACAGATCCTTCCTGCCTCAATCTTCTATCCGGCAGAAGAATATCATCAAAAGTTCTACAAAAAGAATCCCGATGAATATAAACAAGACCGGGCAAAATCTGGTCGTGACGAATTTATTGAGAGTCATTGGGAAAACCCAAAAGCTTAAGGACTTTAATAAATTTATCATTCCTGGAGAATGAAAAAAACTCCTTTTGCCAAACTAATTGGCAGAAAGGAGTTTTTATATGAAGAAAAATGATTTCGTCAAAGAAGATAAAGAGCAAGTCGTGGGATATGAAGGTCCAGGAAAACTGGTGAACTTTTTTGATCCCTATCCAGCTCAGGACGAGGCGAAAGTGAATAATTCGGATACGGTGGATAATCATAGTTCAGAATGAAAATATAAGGTGATGGTTATCATGCATCAAACCATCACCTTATATTTTTATCCAATAAAACGATTTACCTTCACTTGTTCTTCCAAGATCAATTCCGCTGTAAGCTGTCCGGAAAGAGTGACCATTGGCACCCCTCCACCCGGATGGGTTGAACCTCCCACAAAATACATATTTGAGAGCACTCTGCTCTTATTCGGAACCTTGAAACCTCCATTAAGCTTTCGGTCCGTGACCGTACCATAGATAGACCCACCATTAGCCCCGTAGAGACTTTTAAGGTCATTAGGAGTAAAAGTATATTCATATTCGATATGATCCCTTAAGTTTGTAACACCCATCTTCTCCAATTTATCCAGCACTTTGAAGCGATAGGATTCTTTGTATTGGGTCCAATCTTCCCCCTCTTTTAATGGAGGCACGTGTGTTAACACAAACATGTTTTCTTTTCCTTCAGGAGCCTGGGTGGGATCCGATTTGGAAGAAATGCCGATATAGACCGTTGGATCGTCCGCTATTTTATTTTCATCAAAGATCTGTCTGAATTCTTTCTTGGGATCTTTACTGAAGAAGAAATTATGATGAGCGAGATGTTCATATTTACGATCTACCCCGAGTAGCAGCACCAGCCCCGAAACTGTTGGAGCATATTTGCTTAATTCATCGACTTCTTTTGAAGATTCATGGTAATCAGCTAATAGGGATTTGTAGCAAGGGATTGCCTCTAAGTTTGATACAACGATGTCCGCCTTCAGCTCTTCTCCTATTTTCGTCCGGACTCCTTCAGTACGGCTGCCTGATGTAAGTATATCTTCCACTTCGCAATTTAAGCGGACCTCTACATCGAGTTCCTGCAACACCTTAGCCATTGCCTCAGCAATTTTGTACATTCCGCCCTTAACGTAATGGACACCAAGACCTAGCTGAACATGAGTGAGCTGTGACATGATGGCTGGCGCATGGTAAGGCGAAGACCCGACATACATGATAAGGAAATTAAATAACTGCTGTAAATGCTTGTCTTTAATAAATTTACGATTTGCAGCATCCATGGATTTCATTGGATCCATTTGCAGTAATTCTTTGACCGGATGCATTGAACGTAAGTCTTGCAAGCCATTGATGCTCTTTTTATAGAAGCTCTTCAATGTAAGTTCATACATTTTCCCACAGTAGCTTAAATAGTTAAAGAAGTTACTCGCATCCTCTATAGATGTCTTGTTCATTTCTTCAAGCATCGTCGGAAGATCCGATGATACATCCAGCACCTTCCCATCTTCAAAAAATGTCCTCCAGCCCGGTTCCACTCTCATAATATCTACATAATCATGAAGGTCGCGATTCGCATGGGCAAAGACTTTCTCCAGTACCCAAGGCATCGTAAGGATGGAAGGTCCTGTATCGAAAGAAAAGCCTTTTCCTTCTCTTTTATTTAATTTTCCGCCAAGCCTTTCCCCTTTTTCAACTATCGTAACGTCATATCCCTCTGAGGCAAGACGGATGGCTGTTGACATACCTCCTAAGCCGCCTCCTACTACTATTACTTTCTTCTTCATTTCATTTCCTCCCAACGAGAAAGATCGTTTTCGGCTGAATCGCCTATTCAGCTTTCCATTGTACCCATTTTGTTTAAATTCATACCATGAATTAACGTAGAAGGAATCAGCCCAAAACATCCTATCCTGAAGAATAAACGTATCACCTTCAACCAAAATGGTTAAAATGTCCATACAAATTAAAAGATTAGAGGGTGAAAATATGTATATTTGGTTATGGTCTGTTATTCTTACAGTTTTCCTTTTCACTAGAATCCCGACAGTCAAAAAGTCCATTCACGTTAGGAATAGCTTTCTCGTAAAAAAATGCTCCATCATCATTCCTGCCAGGAATGAAGAAAAGACGATAGGAAATTTATTATCGTGTATTCAGAAGCAATTTATTCAGCCAGTAGAAGTGATCGTTGTGAATGATGGATCAAAGGATCGCACGAAGGATATAGCTGAAGGATTCGGAGCAACAGTCATCGATTCCCCCCCTCTGCCAAGTGGGTGGAACGGGAAATCATGGGCTTGTTGGAATGGAGTGAAAGCATCTAAGGGTGAATTCTTATTGTTTGTCGACTCTGATACATGGTTTGAGCAAGCAGGACTGCTTAGAATATGCGAAACGTATCAACGACAGCAATGTCAGGGAGTTCTGAGCATTCACCCATATCATAGGATGAATAGTGGATATGAAACATTATCCATGATGTTTCATTTAATGGTGTTCGCTTCAACCGGTGTCACCCACCTCCTTTCAGGGTTGTTCAAACCTTCAGGTGGCTTTGGTCAGTGTTTCCTGTGTTCTAGAGATGTATATCAGCGAATCGGAGGCCACGAAGCAATCAAAGGAGAAATGGTGGAGCATTTTGCCTTGAGTCGACGTGCAAAAAAATGTGGTGAATCCGTAGAAGCAGTCAGCGGAAGAAATGCAATTTCCATGAGAATGTACGGTAACGGATTAAGTGAAGTATTCCGAGGGTGGTCGAAAAGTTTCGCTTCTGGGGCCAAATCGACAAATATCATATTATTGGGACTTTCTTCTTTGTGGATTGCCTCTCTCACTTCTTTCGTCATCCATTCGCCGGTAATGGTATGGACAAACCCATATACTTATATGATTCAGTACATTTTTTTAAGTGTTTACTTGTATTTCATAATTAGTAGGATAGGGAATTTCACCGTTTTTGATACGCTCTTATTTCCAATCCATGTCCTATTTTTCATTGTGACTTTTTCCCACTCCGTTTTGACTACATTTTTCACGAAAAACACGAAATGGAAGGATCGATATGTTTATATAGAAAAAGGGAAGGATGAAAAAATGAAATGATCATCCTTCTAAATATTTTTGCATGGGTAAGTATTCATTTATTTGTTTCCTATATAACTTCCAGAATGACCCCACATCAACTCCAGAAGTTGTCCGCCCCCTTTCAACCACTTCAAATGGAAGCGGGGGGTGGTATGTATAGGTTCGTAAGGATCCAAAAATGGAAGAAGCATATACCCGATGCAGGGGGATGGTTTCCGGGAGGATTGAATAAGAATGATATCGGGCTATTTTCTCATCAGGGTAGAGTTACCTTCCTTAACGAATTGAATCGTGCTGAATTATCTCACTGGCTGCAAATGTTACCGGCACCATTCTTTTATATTCTAAATAATGGCGTTGTGTCCTGGGTGATGTTTATATATGGAATTCTATTTAATCTCCCACTTATCCTCGTGCAACGCTACAATCGAATGAGAATTGTACAGATCATGGTACAACATGCTCTACCTGAGGAATTGAGACCACCAGGTAAGACTAAGACCCCACATTTTTAAGCATTTTTCAAATAGTGCATAAATTTATAAAAATTTGTCCATTTTAAGAAATAAGAACCGAGGAAGTCCTCCACTACAATAGGCCATAAATCGCCCGGTTTGCTCGGTTCCCTCATCCCCCCCACTCCTTCATCAATAAATCCCTTATGCAGAAAATTGTCGAACAAATAAGTCTCTTCTTTTTCTCATCAGTATGCTAAACTTACTTCATCAATTACGAGGGGGAAATAACATGCAAAAAACGTTCAAAACACTTTCATCTCAAGGAGGAGTGAACGTTTAGGTTCTTTAAACATGAAACGACGCTCCTTCTTCCAGGACATATAGTACAAAAATGGAAGTAGGAGAAATGAATGAATAAACAAACGATTGCATCCCATAATATCCGGATGCTATTTTGGATCTCTTTTTTTGGTACGATCAGTTTTCTTCAGCCGGTCTTAACTTTATTCTATTTTGAAAGAGGATTAACTTCTTCTCAAATTTTGATTCTGCTCATGTTTTGGAGTGGAGCTGTTTTAATTGGAGAAGTTCCAACTGGAATGTTTGCTGATCGGTTTGGGGCAAAGAATTCTTTTTTAGTTGGTTCTATGCTTAAAATCCTTAGTATTGCCCTGCTTTTATTCGCATATGAGCCATGGTTGTTTTTCTTGTACAGCTTTATGAATGGGTTTAGCGTGACTTTTTTTTCCGGTGCTGATGAGGCACTTATCTATGACTCACTCAAAGAATCCAATGAAGAAAATCGCATGGATCATGCAATGGGCAAAATTCAATCTGCCACATTTATCAGTATGTTGATTGCGGTTATAGTCGGTTCTTATTTAGCTAAAGATTTGGCTGACAGCCAATTTAATCTACTCATCGTCTTAGGTTTGGCATTCCATTTAATCGAGGTTATCTTCGTCCTCAAAATTAAGCAGCCCTCTAAGGACTCCTTCAAAAAGGAAAATCCTTTTTCTCAAATTAAAAGCGGTCTGCACGTGATTCGTCAAGCACCGGAGCTTTTGCTGATGTTTCTAAACGTAACATTGGTCTTCATTCCTGCAGGTGCTGTTTATCAATACTTTGATCAGCCTTTAATGAAGGAGGCAGGGTTGCCTGTTTATTTTATTGGTGTTTTTTATGCCATTTCAGCGGTCATGGGTTTTCTTGCTTCTAATTCCATTGGTTGGATGACTGCAAAGTTTTCGAGGGTGAAGCTTATGAGTGTATCTGGTTTTTTAGCGGTAGCGGGTTTACTACTATCCGCTATGTTTGGTTCATCTTTATGGATAGTTCTTGGATCCTTTTTCATATTAAGACTCGTTCGAGCCATCCGTTATCCGATATACTCTCAATTAAGCAATGATTTGATTCCATCCGGGATCAGGGCTACAACCATCTCCTTGCTATCCATTGTAGATTCCTGCTTGGACCTTATTGTGTTTGGAGTGTTATCCACAGTTGCAGTGACAGGATATTCCTCTGTATTGATTGGATGTGCCTTTATAGCATTAATCGGCACGCTCCTACCGATAAAACCTGTAAGAATTCATAAAGCCCAAAATAATGTGAAACACTCTGAATTGTAACATAAAGAAAGGAGTGCTGACAGATATGGTCAGTACTCCTTTCTTTACTCAGGGAGGGGCCATCCCCTCTGGCAAGCCCCTCGCTTTCTTTTTTACTTTTTCAGATAAGTCCAGCCTTCTTCTTGATAAACGCGGTTTTCTTTCATCAGTTTTCCAAGAGCCCGTTTAAAGGAAGCTTTGCTCATATTGAAGCGATCTTTAATTTCTTCCGGCAGACTCTTATCCCAATAAGGAATGGCTCCATTTCTTTGCTCCAGATACTCGAGAATGACCTCCGAATCATCCAGCATTTTGTCCTGCTTTAACGGTAAGAACGATACATTTAAGTTACCGTCATCCTTAACGTCGATGACTCTCCCTTCTACCAGCTCTCCCAGTCTTGGTTCCGCCTTGCGCTCATTTTCGTGAACAAAGCATCGATATCCCTGTTCGGATAAGAAGAAGGTTCCGACTCTCAGTAGTCGATACACCCGTCCTTGCACTTTTGCGTTCATCATTTCTGTAGATGCTCTTCTAGATACCTGTTCAATAATATTCTCAGTTGCTAATCGTCCGTACAATCGTTCCTGCTTATCTCGATTCAGAGTTAAAAACAGTTGATCACCCGGGTTTGGCCAAAGTTCCAGAAACTTTGGAAGATCATCTGCTGAAACCAGAATATCCTTAGGCAGACCAATGTTGACGAAAACGCCTAAATCCTCCCGTTTATCCACTACCTCAGCCCATCCGTAAGCACCTACTTGTACTTTAGGAATTCGCATTGTCGCTGTCAGGCGAACATCCTTATCATGATAAAGAAATACCTTCACAGTATCTCCTTCTTGAATTTCTTCTGTTATTTCAGAATGGTGAAGTAACACACGGTCTAAATCATTCGTTAGAAAGAAACCATACGGTACTTCATGATCAACGAATAAATCAACTACCGTACCTGGTTTTAAAGAAGACATTATTCTATTTCCTCCTATTTCAATTAAGTATTAACTTAAGTTCTCTCTACTCAACGTTTGTATTCACTAAATATAGCTTTTTTCAATGATTATGTATAGTACATGTGGCGATTTTAATAATAAACGATCAATTTAGAAAATAATGAATTCATGGACATTTTTTGCTTCCATTGACCTGATGAAAGTGACTTGATATGATGCTTCTAATTCAATTATAACAAAATCTCATACACCTTGTATAAGTTCAGGAATACGGCTTGAACGTTTCTACCAGCTACCTTAAATGGCTTGTCTACAAGAATAAAGTGATTCTTTCAGAATTATTTTATCCTGTGGACATAACTCTGGTTGCTTTTGAACCAGAGTTTTTTTATTTTTTCTACTTGGAGGGTTATTATATATGAAAACATTCTTTCAATTTGCTGAAAGAGAAACAACTTATAGAAAAGAAACTTTAGCAGGGGTAACGACCTTCCTTTCAATGGCCTATATTCTTGTTGTCAATCCAATCATTCTCAGCCAGGCGGGAATGGATAAAGGCGCTTTATTTACAGCTACTGCCCTTTCGGCTATTGTCGGGTCCCTTTTAATTGGAATTCTTGCAAACTTCCCGATAGGCATTGCACCCAGCATGGGACTAAACTCTTTCTTCACCTTTTCCGTATGCATAGGAATGGGAGTTCAATGGGAAATTGCACTGACAGGTGTATTTGTTGCTGGTATCATCTTTATGATCTTAAGTGTCATGAAAATACGCGAGAAAATCATCAATGTCATTCCACAGGATTTAAAATATGCGATTGCAGGTGGAATTGGATTCTTCGTAGCGTTTATAGGGTTTAAAAATGCCGGACTTGTTGTTGCCAATCCAGAAACCTTTGTTTCAATCGGAAATCTTTCTTCTCCTGCTACACTTCTTGCAGTCTTCGGATTCGTTATTACATTGATGATGTTAGTGAGAGGTATCCGAGGCGGAATATTTTATGGAATGGTCGCAACCACAGTCCTGGGTATGATCACCGGGAAGATCGACGTGCCACACTCCATTATTGGCAAGGTTCCCAGCTTAGAGCCTACATTTGGAGTTGTTTTTACTCATTTAGGTGACATTTTCACTCTTGAAATTATGGCGGTGATCTTCACGTTCCTATTTGTAGCATTCTTTGACACTGCAGGGGCATTGATTGCTGTTGCCAGTCAAGCGGGTATAATGAAAGACAATAAGATTCCGAATGCAGGTAGAGCTCTTTTAGCTGATTCTGCTTCAGGAGTCGCTGGAGCGATCTTTGGGACTTCAACGACAGCCTCCTTTGTAGAATCCTCTGCAGGAGTAGCCGTTGGAGGCAGAACGGGATTCACTTCCATAGTGATTGCATTATGTTTCTCTATTGCTCTTTTCTTTTCACCTATATTATCTGTTATTACACCTGAAGTGACAGCCCCGGCATTGATTATTGTCGGTGCTCTGATGGCCACTGAAGTAAGGCATATTAACTGGAGTCGCTTGGAAATCGTTATTCCTACATTTGTAACAATTATTATGATGCCTTTAACCTTCAGTGTTGCAACCGGGATCGCATTAGGGTTCATCCTTTATCCTTTAGCGATGATCTCGTTAAAAAAATGGAAAGATGTTCATCCGATCATGTACATCCTTTGTGCATTATTCATTGTTTACTTTGCTTTTTCTTAATGGGAAGAGAGTGATTGCCGGTTTATCACCTTTGCAATCACTCTCTCTTTTATTCTATGGAAGTTTATGAAAACTCCTCACCTTTTCGTCAGTAGGAAGCAGGAAGGTCACCATCCCTAGTAGTGGGAGAAAGCTGCAAAGGATCATGATGAAACGAATAGTGAAAAGGTCTGCCAATCCCCCGAAGATGACTGCACCGACAGCCCCCATACCGAAGGCAAGTCCAACGGTCAGACCAGACACCATTCCAATTTTCTGTGGTAAAAGCTCTTGTGCATACACAACGATTACACTAAAGCTTGAAGACAAGATGAACCCGATGCAAAAGATAAATGGATAGATAATACTTAATGATAAGTAAGGTAATGCAAGGGTTAACGGCGCTGAACCTAACATTGAAAAGAAAATGATATTCCTTTTTCCAAAACGGTCTGCAAGCGGCCCGCCCAAAAAGGTCCCCAGTACTCCCGCAAACATAAATACGAAAATGTATGCTTGTGCTTCTTTAATTGAAAGACCGTAATCTTCAATTAAATAAAACTGGTAGTAATTCGATAACCCGGCTCCATACCACGAACGGGCAAACACTAAAAACACTACTAATACCATTGCCCATTTAATTCTCGGATGAATCGGGATTTTCTTCGCATTTGTCTTGACATGACGTTTCATCTTTTCATTAGAACGTAATTGTTCAGAGTACCAATTGGATACATGAAATAAAACAATGACCCCTAAGATTGCTACAACGGAAAACCACAGTGCCCCTTTTTGGCCAAATGGAACAAAAATAAATGCCGTAATCAATGGGGCTAGTGACTGCCCTGAATTCCCACCAACTTGATATATCGATTGAGCCAGGCCCCTGCGGTTTCCGGCTGCCATATATGCTACCCTGGAACCTTCGGGATGAAAGATCGCAGAGCCGAACCCGATAAATAACACAGATAGAATGATCCAGATAAAATGACCGGATAATGCAAAGCCCACTAAACCGATTAAGCTTGAAAGCATTCCAAGTGGAAGTAGATAAGGTTTTGATCGTATATCCGCATAATAACCGAATACCGGTTGCAACAACGAAGAAGTCATATTGAGTGCAAATGCGATCCAGCCAATTTGGGTATAACTCAACTGCAAGGATTTTTCAATGATCGGAAACATGGCCGGAACAACTGCCTGTAACGTATCATTGATAAAATGACCGGAACTGATGGCTAATAAAATACCGTAAATGGTAGGATTCTGTTTGTGCAGGGTTTTCACAGCAGGTTGCGTCAAACATTGTCACTCCTCCCTATTATTTCGTTACTCTAAATAGTATACTGAATTCCCTGTCCATTTCCTACAGGCAAATAAAAAAAGCCGAAGCAATGTTCGACTTTTCACCATAGGATTATCCTCTGTTCGGAAATACCCGTTTCAGCATATCAGTAATTTCTTCTCCCAGACCCTCAATCGGTTTCCCATTCTCTGCTTTGTTCGCATAATCCCTCATGCGATCAGTGAAATCAGGATTAGTTGAAATATAAACATTATTTATATTTCCGTTTTGACTTTTCACTTGATCCGAGATCTTTTTCTCCAGGTTCTTTGAGACCTTTCCATTCATATTATCTTCAAGTACCGCTGCTACATATGCGTTTTGATCAGTTGTCAGCACATAAGCGCTTTTAACCTCTTTAAGACTAGCCACCTTATTCGCCTCTTTATCGGCAAGTGAATAATTCTCTCTCATTGTCCCGTCATTTACATACTCACGATTATTTACATAGTCACGATTTGCCTGATCATTTTTGTAGTTCACTTGTTCCAAATTACGCTCATTCATCTGTTGTCCTTCTTCGTTCATGTCATTCCCCATACCACAACCAGCTACAATCGTCATGAACATTATTCCCAAAAGGGAAATCAATAAATATTTTTTCATTTGATTACCTCCTAAATAGTATTCAACCTTACTATCCCCACACCTTTTTAAAACTATTCAGTGCTGGTCTTGTGTTTAATCCATCACACAATAAGGGAAAACTCAATACGAAGAATGTTTATGGAGGTGAAGAAATGTTCCAGGCTGCCTTATGGGGTGGGATTGCAAGTTTATCCTTACTAATCGGAGCTGTCATGGGGATTTACTTGCACATATCAAAACGAATTGTGGCCTATATTATGGCTTTAGGAACCGGGTTGATCATAGGTTCTGCCACCTTTGATCTACTAAGTGAGGCAGAGGGTAAGGCAAACCTGCTTCATCTAACATCCATGTTCTTATCAGGGGCCCTTTTATTCACTCTTTTCGAAATCTTCATTTCCAAGAAAGGTGGAAGTGAAAGGAAGAGGTCAAAGAAGAATCCCCATGGTCATTCAGGATTAGCCATTTATGGGGGAACCATCATGGATGCAATACCCGAATCGATCATTATTGGCGTCAGCTTTATAGGAGACCAATCAATACAATGGGTGTTTATCATCGCCATTTTCATCAGTAACCTTCCTGAATCATTATCAAGCAGCATCGGGTTCAAGCTAGACGATTATAGTACACGCAAAATTCTCACCCTCTGGGGAAGTGTTGTCGTTCTCTCCTCCCTTAGCTCCTTGTTAGGGTATATATTTTTACAAGATGCCTCAGAAAGCATCTCTTACATAATAGGCGCTTTTGGTGCAGGTGGATTATTGGCTATGGTTTCATCTACTATGCTGCCGGAGGCGTTTGAAGAAGGAGGGCCGATTGTTGGATTCCTATCGTCATTCGGTATAATCCTTTCTTTTATATTAACCCATATATCGTAGATACTTTGCTTAATTAATCCCCAAACTGAAAAGAAAGACGAACTGTAGCCAGTGCTTCAGTTCGTCTTTATGATTATTCATGTTCAATGGTTAATCCTTCTACAAAGCGCTTACTCATTTGTTTATCTTTCTTACGATTTTCTTTGCTGTTAAAAATGATATCAAAATCATAGTCATCTGGATATAATTCTTTGGCTGACACGTACAACTCCAATCGTTTATGATTAAGACTTCTTTTTTCTCCTTTTACTTGAACTGTGTAGTCTCCCTTTTCACCAGGTCCTTCATATACAATTCCGAACTCTCCATTCGGCGAAATTTTCACATTATCCCCTTTGTGAAATAATGGAACTGAACTGTTTCTCTTTGATGAATCGGATTTACTATGAAGCCTTTTTTTGTATTTATTTACAATAACCTGCTTCTCCATTTCTTTCTTCACATGATAATCAATTTCTCCAAAGTTATAGCTTTTCTTTTCTCTATAGGTGATTTCGTGGGCTTTTTCAATGATTTCAGGGTGCATTCCCAGTTTTAAAGCAATGGAAAATGCCTGACTTTCTCCTCCTTCCCCTACGATCAACCGATACGTTGGTTGCAATGTTTCAATATTAAATTCCATACTTCCATTCATAAACCCCTCGTGTTCTTCTGCAAAATGTTTTATTTCACTATAATGAGTAGTGGCGAGAATCGTTGCTCCCTTCTCATATAATTGATCCAGGATGGCGGTGGCCAGACCCATTCCTTCCAGGGGATCAGTACCTGAACCGAGTTCGTCCAACAGAACCAAGGTTCGATCATTTGTACCCTTTAGGATATCGATAATATTTTTAATATGGGAGCTGAATGTACTTAAATTTTGCTGAAGGCTTTGACCATCCCCTATATCTAAAAGAATATCTTGATAAATACTGATTGCACTTCCCTTTTCTGCCGGAATATGAAGGCCGCATTGGGCCATGAGTGTAAGAAGGCCCACCGTTTTGATGGCGACCGTCTTTCCTCCAGTATTGGGACCGGTTATGACTAATGCATGAAAGCCTTCACCCATCTGAATGGATAATGGTACTGCCTGTTTTCCAAGCAGGGGATGAACTGCATTTATCAAATGTATTTGATGATCTTCATTTACCATGGGGCTCACACCATCAATGGAACGGCTATATTTCGCTTTTGCGAATAATACATCATAATGTACCATTGTTTCAATCGCCAGTTTTAATTGTGGTTCATATGATTGAACCAATCCTGTTAATGTCCAAAGGATATTCTCGACTTCACGGTCTTCCTCCAGTTTATAAAACAATAGTTGGTCCTGCTGATTGCATAATTCCTCTGGCTCAATATATAAGGTTGACCCGGAAGCAGAAGTATCGAGTACCGCACCTTTCATTTTACCCCTGTATTCTTTCTTGATCGGGAGGACGTATCTGCCGTTTCTCTGGCTCACAATCGATTCTTGGAGGAACGATTTATACTTGGCAGACTTTACAATCGATTGGATTTTATCCTTTAAGCGGTCCTCTTGAATTCCAACTTGCTTTCTAATTCGCAGTAGCTCTTTACTTGCGTAATCATCTACTCTACCATTTCGGATGCATCGATTGATTTCTTCTCCAATTTCAGGGATATCTTCAATGGAATAGACATAAGAAGATACCCTAGGTGCCACCCATTGTTTATCCTGCATATATTTTTTCAGTTTTTTGCATGCATCCAGAAAATAATACAGGTTTGTAAGCTGATCCGGCCTTAAAGGTACTCCTTTATTAAGATTAGCTATAATGTTTTCTACCCCGTCCAGCGCATGAATCGGTATACTGGCACTCTTCTCCAGGATTCTAACGGCTTCTGTTACTTCATCTAAACGCATATCAATCTGGCGGATGTTTGTGGTGGGAATCATGTTCATCAGTACTGTTTTTCCTTCTTCTGTCAGAGCAAATCGGGTTAGCTCCTCTTTCACTGAGTTAAATTCTAATGTTTGAAACGTTTTTTCGTTCAATGTTTTCTCCTCCATATACAAAAATAGACCACAACGAACAATGTCCATTGTGGTCTTCCTTCACTCGTATACTAATTACCCCGTAATAGTAGCTTGTGCTTTGGCAAAACGTGTATCGTTCAAAACTCGAAGTTAGAAACGACTACATTGATTTCCCGCATTGTGCACAAAAAGAGCTGTGCACAAAGACACAGCTCTCCTAATAAAGGTTTGAGTATGCTATGACCATTGTTCTTAACTACACTTTGAAGGCACAACTAAATAAGCATTGATCAATAGCCTAATTTAAAGGCCACTGCCTACAAAATGTCCGTATTCATTTCACGGTTAGTTAAGAACGACACCTAACATATAACATACTCCCTTAATATACAGTATTTAAATTCATGATTAGTTTACGATGTATGGGATCCATTGTCAATAGGCTATTGCATAGACCGTTTATATTGGAACCTTTTCCATTGAAAACGGATAAAGCAACCGATACAGAATCCTGCAAGAGCAATTGATGCTGCCAAGAATACCATTCCTGAGAAAATATAAAAGCCTGTACTCCATCCAGCTAGAGTACTAATGATAGCTGCTCCTAGACAGCTCACGGCAATGATATTATTGAATTGCTGTTGATCAGCGTCTTCAGCTGGATAGGATGACAATTCTTTCTTTAAGAAATGCCTCCCTGTTTTTATGACAGGATTGAACTTGAATAGTACAGACGTCAATCCCACCAGGAATGGAAGTACTAAGAAGAAATCCATTTGAAATACCCATGAAAAGGCAACAGATGTAACGATAAACCATTGATTTAATTGAACGAGCGGTTTTGGTATTGAATTGAATGTATCCACTTTTAATCCATACCTTCCTTATTGGAATTGTTGTAATTATAGTGTAATGGATACAGCAGTAAAAATCAAAAGAAAAAACCGAAAGCAGCTGCCCATTTTTTGGCTACTTTCGGTTCTTATCATTTATAGGTTCCTTAGTATTTCTGCATGACGCTGTTCATCATATGCAGCCCTCATGAATCTGCGTTTGGCTCTTGGCTCGGTAAGGCGGTTTGAAATGGATAAATAAAAGGATACCGTATCACTTTCATCTTTAATGCTTTCTCTTATTCCTTGCCGGTAATTCGAGGGAAGGTCTCTTGGATTGACTAAATTAATGGAAGGGTAGCGACCGGTCAGTTGTAAATACGATTGTGTAAATCCATTAAAATGACGGATCTCATCTTGTCTTATTCCCAGGATCGCTTGTTTGGCTGTATCATTCGGAGCAAGCTCAGCCAGCTGTGTATAGTAAGAAATAGCTTTGAACTCATCATTAATGGCTTTTTGTATATCCCTTCTCAACTGTCGATCGATTTGACGGTCGTCATGATTTTCAAAGTAATATGGATATTGATTGTACATCATACATCTCCTCCTAAAGCATTGCCTTTTACAGACTATGATAGAAGCCCATCCATAGTGATGCTCTGCGTCATTTCTTTAACTCGTATCGATGCTGTAACTCTTCAGGAGCCATCTTCACCATAAGCTGAAGTACAAACGTAAACACTGCCAAATCATCAACAATCCCAAACAATATAAAAACATCGGGAATCAAATCAAACGGCAGCCAGAAATACCCCGCCACAAGCCCAACTGACAAGACCTTCTTAAATAGCGAAACCTCTTTAGACCGAAAAAAATCAACCAAAAAAGGAACCGACCTGCGAACATTAAAAAGAAACCTCACCCGCTTCACAAACCTCATCATTCGCTCTCATCACCTATCTTTTTTTATTAAGTTATCATAGCACAACAAACAATGGAAAGGTTTCAGCATTTCAGAAGAGTCTGCTAATATATAGCATCGATTTTTGGCTCATTTCCGCCAAGTGATAAAGATGCCCTGGCAAAAATGCATTTTTGCCAGGGCATCTTTATCACTTGGCGACCTTTCAGCTTTGCTGAAAGGCGAGGGAAACGGACGTTTCCCTCGAATGAGCCAAAAATCCTCCCATACAGAATAACTCTCTCAATAAAAAGTGCTACCACCCACCACAACCTCAACTTCCTTCTCTCCATTCCAAGTCCTTCATACCCTTATGTAAATAGCCGGTTAATTTATAACTGTTCCTCCCAATACTCTATCTTTTTAACGTACTCGCGTGTTATAATCTTTTAGATTGAGTATTAGGAGGTATATCACACATGATTCAAGTATCAGATGTAAGCTTACGTTTTGGTGATAGAAAACTATTCGAAGACGTGAATATAAAGTTTACTCCAGGAAATTGCTATGGCCTTATCGGAGCAAACGGTGCAGGTAAATCTACATTTTTAAAAATTCTCTCTGGAGAAATTGAAGCTCAGACTGGCCACGTATCGATGGGTTCTGGAGAGCGTCTTGCTGTATTAAAGCAGGATCACTTTGAATATGAAGAATATGAAGTGCTAAAAGTAGTGATTATGGGTCATACCCGTTTATATGAAGTAATGCAAGAAAAAGACGCCATCTACATGAAAGAAGACTTCTCTGACGAGGACGGTATGAGAGCTGCTGAATTAGAAGGAGAATTTGCCGAGCTGAACGGCTGGGAAGCTGAATCAGAAGCTGCAATCCTCCTAAAAGGCTTAGGGATCAACGAAGATCTTCACTCGAAACAAATGTCTGAACTAACAGGTGGAGAAAAAGTAAAAGTATTATTAGCTCAAGCACTATTTGGAAAACCGGATGTCCTTTTACTGGATGAGCCTACCAACCACTTGGACATTCAAGCGATTCAATGGTTAGAAGACTTTTTAATCAACTTTGAGAACACAGTCATCGTCGTATCCCATGACCGTCACTTCTTAAACAAAGTATGTACACATATCGCTGACCTTGATTTTGGTAAAATCCAAATCTATGTAGGAAACTACGATTTCTGGTATGAGTCCAGTCAATTAGCCCTTAAAATGGCTCAGGATCAGAATAAAAAGAAGGAAGAAAAAATCAAGGAACTTCAAGCGTTCGTTGCAAGATTCAGTGCTAACGCATCTAAGTCAAAACAAGCAACTTCCCGCAAAAAATCGCTGGAAAAAATCACATTGGATGATATCAAACCAAGTTCACGCCGTTATCCATATGTTCAATTCAAGCCTGAGCGCGAAATCGGAAATGACGTCCTGCGTGTAGAAGGACTTACAAAAACGATCGATGGAGTAAAGGTTTTAAACAATGTGAATTTCATTCTTAATAAGGATGATAAAATCGCATTAGTCGGTGCGAACGAGATTGCAAAGACGACTTTATTCAAAATCCTCGCGGGAGAAATGGAGCCTGACAGCGGCTCATTCAAATGGGGAGTTACAACGTCTCAAGCATACTTCCCAAATGACAACTCCAAGTATTTTGAAGGCAATGAGCCTTCACTTGTGGATTGGTTACGTCAATACTCACCAGAGGATGAGAGCGAAACATTCCTTCGCGGATTCTTAGGTCGTATGTTATTCTCAGGTGAAGAAGTATTGAAGAAGCCAAGTGTCCTTTCCGGAGGAGAGAAAGTACGTTGTATGTTATCGAAAATGATGCTAAGTGGATCAAATGTTCTTTTATTAGACGAACCAACAAACCACTTGGATCTAGAATCCATCACAGCACTAAATAATGGTTTGATTAATTTCAAGGGCGCCATGATTTTCGCATCTCATGACCACCAGTTCATTCAAACCATCGCTAATCGCATTATTGAGATCACCGAAGATGGTGTTATTGATAAAGAAACGACTTACGATGAATTTCTTGAAATGAAAGCTTCTATGAAAGCTTAATATACAATAAAAAAGCAGGTAGCCAGACGGCACCTGCTTTTTTTTATTCAGTCACTATTCCCATCACTGATGATGTCCGTGTTTGACCAAGTATCCTTTAATCTGAAAATAGCTTATTTTTTTAGGTAATTCCTCTTTAATGGGCTTTAAGAGGCCGGCCCCTACTTTCGAGACTGCATCTTCAATAAGTTCTTCTTCTTCTTCTGTAAAAAGGATATTCCAGTCATGCGTGATGCCTTCCTGATAGGAACGGATAATGTGATTTTCAATCGTTGCCGTGCTCATTCCCCGCTCTTTCGCAATTTTTTTTATATCCATATTATCTTTGAACAACTCATAACTGATTAAATGGGAAGCTGTTTCAGACTGACTTTTCTTCCGTGATCGCGAAGGCTTGGCGACATGAACTTGATGTTCAGGATTCTCCCGTAAAAAAACGGAAATTCCGTTTATGAATATTTCTCCATACCGACTCAGCTTGTTTTCACCTACTCCGCTAACCTGCAGGAATTCTTCTGATGTTTTCGGCATCTTCACACACATGTCCTGAAGCGACTTATCTGAGAAAATAACGAAAGGTGGGACTCCTTCTGAATCTGCAATCGATTTACGGAGTATCCGCAAGGTTTGGAACAAGCCATCTTCTTTAGGAGCGATGGAAGAAACAGTAGGCTGTACTTTTCTCGTAACGCTTCTTTCTCCCATTAACACCTCTTTGCCTTTTGATGAAACTTTCAGGATAGGAAAGCTGCCACCCTCTACTTGTATGACTCCCTCTGAAATCAAATAATCGATGAACAGGCCGACATCCTTCTGAGATTGCTCTTTCATTAGTCCATATGTGGAAAGACGGTCAAATCCCCACTCCAGGATCTTTTTATTCTTTGACCCCGTCAGTACACCGCTGATGAGTGAGGTACCGAATCTTTCATTCATTCGCATCATACAGGATAATACCATTTGTGCTTCTCTCGTTACATCCTCGGACTCCCTATCATCCAGGCAATTGCTGCAGTGACCGCATGCTTCCTCTACATGTTCACCAAAATACGCTAAAATGTAGTTCTGCAGGCATGCTTCTGTATGGACAAAGTCAACCATATCACGCAATTTCTGCATCTCATTATCATGTAATTCCTGATTTACGATATTCTGGTCAATGATATACCGCTGTGTCTGGATATCCTGAGGTGAAAATAACAGGACACATTCGCTGTTCACTCCATCACGACCTGCCCTGCCAGCCTCTTGATAGTATCCTTCCATATTCTTCGGAATTTGATAATGGATCACAAAGCGGACATTTGATTTATTTATCCCCATTCCAAATGCATTGGTCGCAATCATGATAGTAATGGAATCATTGAGGAAGGCTTCCTGCTGTTCCTGCCTGATAATGTCAGACAGCCCGCCATGATATTTCCCGACAGAAACTCCCTTTTTCTCAAGATATATATAAAGGTTTTCAACTTCCTTCCGTGTGGCACAGTAAATGATGCCGGAATGCTGATGATTCTTTTGTACATACCTTTCCACCCAACGCTTTCGATCTTCACCTTTTACAACTTGGAAGAACAAATTCGTCCGTTGAAAACCAGTTAATACTTTATATTGGTCTGGAATATGTAAATGATGAAGGATATCGGTTTGTACCTGTGGAGTTGCAGTCGCGGTCAGTGCAAGGATGGCGGGATTTGATTGTAGTTGTTTAACTGCTTTATAAATACCTAAATAGCTTGGTCTGAAATCATGACCCCATTGAGATAAACAATGCGCCTCGTCAACAGCTACAAGGGGGATTGGTAATGAATTGAGGAAACGAATAAACCCAAATGATTCTAATCTTTCAGGAGCAATGTAAACAAGCTTGTATTCACCTAAAGAAATCTCTTCCATTCTTGTCTCTACTTCACTATTCGATAGCGTACTATTAATGTAGGTTGCTTGAATTCCCTGATGAATTAACGAATCCACCTGATCTTTCATTAAAGATATGAGTGGAGAGATAACCAATGTTACTCCATCAAACATTAATGCGGGAATTTGGTAACAGAGCGATTTCCCCCCTCCCGTCGGCATAATTCCTACAGTATTTTTTCCATCAAGTATGTATTGGATAATCTTTGCTTGTCCATCTCTAAATTCGTCATATCCAAAGTATTGTTTTAATACTTGTTTTGCTTCTACGATCACATTTTTCCCCTCCAAGAAAATCATTCGTATTCCTTTATTGTATTCCAGAACGAGGAATGTGCCAATAGGAAGCTCTGATTTTTCAAACAAAAGGCTGTACAGTCGTATTCATACACGCATGTACAACCTTGCCATCAACTTAGAACCACTTAACTGTTTTTTCTTCTTTATTTACTTCAACAGGCTTTGACAGCTTCCAAAAGCTTTCCCATACGTTTTCTTTATTCTCAGTAGAAGTACTCTTGACTTCCTTCTCTTTCTTGTTAGACATGGTGCTCCCTCCCTTATTACATAAATACATTACATACTATTCAAATGTAAAAAAAGAGTTTAATATTTTTTTTAAAATCACACCATGAGGATGATGCTAGTATAGCTAGGTCAAGAAAAAAGAACCAATCAAATGATTGGTTCTTTACGACCCATTAGGAAGATTTCATTGTAGGATGTGGATTGTCTACAACTTGTAATACCTTAGTAGATGTCACCATATCTTCTTTACAAAGCGGACACTTAGGCGTATCTTCACTTTTGAAGTTATCTCTCATCCAGCCTTTACAATCTTCAGCGGAACAAGCCCAAATCTTTGTTTCCTCTGTTTTAATTTCTTCCTCAACTTGATTTCTACGACCAAAAGCCATTGAACGTCCTCCTTTAAGGTAAGTAGGATTTCCTTGCTATGCTTTCTAACAGGAAAATAATGATTGTGGTAATTTATGCTGCAGATAGTATGTGGTCAATTAGGTGTAGCCAGTATAATCGGAACAATTTCTACGATTGTTTCCATTATACCATACTTGACTTCAATTTAATATATGAACTCCTTAGTATAGGTAACAATCGCCTCATATGTACTGAAGGAAGGATGAATATCCTCCGTCATTTTTTCTTTCTGCTTCTAGAAGAAGGAGCCTTTACTCCACCTGATAATTCCTGGTTGGTTGTACCTTGTCCTTCTACTTGAGAAGAACCCAGAACAGCTTTCGATGGATCTTTTTTCTTGTTGCTCATCTGCTTCACCTCCACTCCTACCTTGCCCAATTCCTTTACAGTTTATGTATATATTTTCCCTTTTTCACTTCTTAGAATGAAGGACTTTATGTGATAAAGAATAGGTTTCATGGGAAGTCTAATCTTTAAATTAAGGTTTAGGGTGTTGATTCTGTGTTTAGACGTAGAGAAGTAAAAAAGGATATTGAGAACGGGTCGGCCCATAGCTTTGATATAGAGACGTTTCACAAAGAAGTACTCAGCCTGGTTAGCCATAGTGAGGATTTAGTATTTAGAATCATTACTATCGGAGAACAGAAACTCGCAGTGGTTTACTTTGAAGACCTGATCGATACAACATCGTTGCAGGATAGCATTATCCGGCCCCTTGAAGAAACTGCTGGAGAGCTAAATTATCTTATTATCCAAGATACGATTAATATTGCGAAACTTACACAGACAAATCAAATGAACGATGTAATAGATAATTTAGTAAACGGGACGGCCTATATCTTTAAACAAGGTGATACTCACGGTATTTTAGCAGATGTAGCTGATAAAGGAACACGTGCCTTAGAAAAAGCTGAAACAGAATCCCTAGTGTTTGGTCCCAAAATTTCATTCACAGAATCCATCACGAAGAATTTGAATTTAATCCGTTCTAATATTAACGATCCAAAACTTTGCGTCGAAACCTTTATGATCGGTTCAAGAACGAAGAAAAAAGTTCAAATGGTATACATAAAGGACATTGCTGAAGAAGAGAATGTAAATACGTTCAGACAGCGAATTACGGAAATTGAAGTCGATAGTATAGTGGATTCCACTGTGCTGGCTCAGATGATCGAAGATAATTCAATTACATTCTTCCCACAATTTATCACGACTGAGCTGCCTGATCGCTGTACCATCTCACTCCTGCATGGAAAGATCTGTTTACTTGTCGATCGCAGTCCTACAGCGATCATCGGGCCATCTACGTTTATGAATTTCTTTGAATCGACAGAAGACATTTATATGAGATGGAATATGGGGACATTCCTAAGACTAATCCGCTTTGTAGCTATTTTTTTCTCCATCCTTTTGACACCTGCCTATGTGGCGGTCCTGACGTTTCATTATGAAGTCATTCCCTCTGCTCTCCTTGTTTCTCTGGGACAGTCGAGATCTAATGTTCCATTCCCTCCCGTTTTCGAGGCAATTTTATTGGAATTCATCATTGAGCTGTTAAGAGAGGCGGGAGCAAGGTTACCAACAAAGGTTGGGCAAACCATGGGGATCGTAGGTGGTATCGTCATCGGTCAAGCGTCAGTTCAAGCCGGGTTCACCAGTAACATTTTGATTATCATCATCGCGATATCTGCCTTGGGCTCCTTCACTGCTCCAAGCTATGCAATCGGAACTGCCGTCAGAATCATCCGTTTTCCAATCATCATCATGGCGGGATTATACGGGGGTGTGGGAATCATGTTTTGCTTCTGTTTTATTCTCATTCACTTATTGAAAGTGACAACATTGGGCAGGCCTTATCTATCACCCATTTACCCATTTAGGTTTGCAGACTTCAAATACAGTCTATTCCGCTTACCTTATCAGTATTTAGTCCAACGTCCGACTTCCAACCACCCCATAGATCAGGGAAGAATCCCTGAGAAGAAAGCAAAAGAGAAGAAAGACGTTGATGAGTAAAGGATGAAATGTATGAATATTAATGTGAATCCAAAGGAACGGTTAATGTTTAATGCCTTCTTGATAATGTTTATCGTACACACGGCACAAACTGGAGTCGGGATTGCAGGACTGCCCAGGGTCATTTACATGGAGGCAAACAGGGACGCATGGATTTCTGTCCTTTCAGCTGGAATTCTCGTTTCGTTTGTTCTATTTCTCATGGTTAAAATGCTTGAAACATACGATAGTACCGATTTGTACGGCATCCATATGGACATTTATGGAAAATGGATCAGCAAAGGATTTAACGTCCTATATATCGGATATTATCTCAGTGTCACTTACGTGATTTTAATGAACTATATCGAGATGGTCCAGGCATGGATATTCCCTAAAATGCCTACATGGCTCTTGATGGGGTTACTGATTTTTTTAATGGTTTATAGCGTGTTAGGGGGCATCCGGGTTGTGGTCGGCATTGCTTTTTTGGGGCTCATCCTTGCATTCTGGTTAGTATTTATGATCTACACCCCTATTAAATATCTGGACTTCAATCATCTTCTGCCTGTTTTAACATCTTCCCCCAAAGAAATAATGATGGGTATATATAAATCAAGCTTTACCCTTATTGGATTTGAATTGGTGTTATTTGTGTACCCTTACATCAAGGAAAAGAAAAAAGTACTAAAATATGGCCTGATTGGTGCAGGATATTCCACTTTTCTCTTTACGATTGTGACCGTTGTCAGTATCGGGTTCTTCTCAGAAGATGCCCTTTTAAAGACCATCTGGCCAGTCCTGTCCATGTTCAAGATATTGAGGATCCCAAACTTGGAACGATTTGAATTCATTGCAGTCTCTTTCTGGATGCTGGTCATCCTTCCAAACATTTGTCTCTATTTTTGGTCAGCTTCAAGAGGAATGAAAAGAGTATTTAATGTTTCTCAAAAAAAGTCCATTTACCTTTTCGCCATCCTGCTATGGCTATTATCCCTATGCGTACAGGATCGTCTCACGATGAACGTCATTACAGACAAAGTCGGGACCTCCAGTTTTATTCTTTCCCTTGTCTATCCCTGCCTCTTATTCATACTGGTTAAATTGAAATACATTAGTAAGAAAGAAAAGGGTGTAGATGTATGATTAAAACCATCATGCTTCTTCTGCTTTGTCTTTGTACTTGTTTCTTAAGTAGCTGTGTGGAGCCAAGGTATTTAGAAAAGCTGGGATTGATTACAGCCGTTGGATATGATCAGGCTGAAGACGAGAAAATAACCGGCACAATGGTCCTGTATCAGTTTAATCCGGCAATGCAGGACGTTGAAAAGGTACTTATTAGTAAGTCTAAGACCAGTAAAGGAATCCGTCTGTCGCAGAATTTAGAAACCGACCATAAGCTTGTTTCCGGTCAGTTAAGGATTACTGTTTACGGAAGGGAGCTTGCGGAAAAAGGGATATCCCACTTGGTTGATACGTTGGAACGGGATTCCTCCATTGGGAATATGGTGTACTTAACAATTGCTGATACAACTGCCGAACAAATCCTGAATTATCAAATGACGGAAAGACCTTCGAATATGGGGACGTACTTATATAACTTGGTCAGGCAAAATGTTGAATCGGAGACGCTTGTTTCACCGACACTTCAAGAATTCATCACTGATTACGGAAGTGTTGGCAAAGACCCCATGCTGCCGTTGCTAAAGGCATCAGACGGGAAGGTTGGAGTAGATGGCTTCGCATTATTTACACGGGATAAATTCATTAAAGAGATAAAAAAAGACAAGATTTTTTTTATTCGATCACTTATGGAAGATTACGATGCCGGCAGCGTCGAAGTGGAACTGCCATTAGAAAAGTTCAAACCTTACTTGACAAGTCCTCATCTTGGACAAGAAAAAGATAAGGTTTATATTATGATAGATAGTATCAAATCATCTCATAAGATAAAAACAGAAAAAAAAGCAACACCAACCTTTGAAGTGAACTTGAAGATCGAATCACGTTTACTTGAAATGTCTGAAGAAATGAAGTTGTCCAATCCGAAAGTGTTAAGCTTACTTGAAAATGAGATTGGGAATTATATCGAAAAGAATATTAAAGAGATTATCTTGATGCTTCAAGAGGAAGGCACGGATCCGATTGGATTTGGCATGGAGTATAAGAGTATAAGGGGACACGAAGATTTATCAAGGGAAAAGTGGGATAAACTCTACAAAGATGCTTCTTTTCAAGTGAAAGTAGAGAATAAGATCATTCGGACAGGAGTAATTGATTAAAAGCCAAGGGTCCATCCAGTAAAGATGGACCTATTTTTTATTATTGTTGAATTCGATCTCTGATTTGATTGATGACGGACTCATCCTTCATTTCCATCGGTTGGTCATTTTCAAAAATGATCAATCCGTAATAGACCTGCAGATCATCGTCACACGCTTCGCAAAAAAATACTTCACCTGGGTCCCAAAACGCAATAGAGTGCATCTTCTTACTTTTGGACTTATGATGGGTATTACTCAGTCGTCTCATTTCCTCAAGAAACCTTCCAACCGCTTCATCCCTGCTATTAAATGTCCATTCATGAATGATATCTTTTTCCCAGCCTTCAAAAAACCACCAAGGCTCTGCATCACTCTTTGTTGTCATGACTCTCCATGTATTATTCAATGCTTCACCCTCCTTATTTCCATGTCCAAATTGTACATAAAATACGAACGAAAGAAAAATATTTAACTTATGCATCTTTTAAATTATTGACAAGTTCCCTCAAGTACAAGCATAGGTTTAATAGAAAAGACCTTGGTAAATCTACGCTAAATAGAAAAAGAGGGGGAAAACCATATGAATTTTATTGTGTTAAAAAAGGGTTCCATCATCGCAATACTGGTAACAATCATGCTTATTACTGTCGGGACGATATGGGCATTATCCTCTAAGAACTCCTATCCTACGGTCTCATTATCAGATAAAGAAAGAGAGAAACAAGTCATCCAGCTGGTCACTGGGGAATTCAAGTCTGAAACTGCCTCCGGAAAAAAGATTGAGGCCTATAGATGGGACCCTGGGACGATTGTAGTTGAAAAAGAGACGCCTGTGGAATTACGAATCTACGGAGTCAACGGCATGGAACATCCGTTTTATATTGAGGGAACAGACATTAAAGGTACGGTAAAAAAAGGGGAAGAAACTGTTGTAAACGTAACGTTTTCGAAGGAGGGAACGTATAGACTGATTTGCGAGACTCATGAAACCATTGATCGCAACGGTCCTATGATTGCATATATTGTGGTTGATTAATCCTTTTTCATATGATTATTTTACGGATCTCTAATGCGGGATTATTCCACGAAAGGGGTCCTTTTGTTTGGTATGACACCTTGCTAAGCTGCCATACCCAAGATGTACCCTGTCGCTCCAAATATGATTCCAATGATATGACTGCCAAAGAAATAAAATAGGCCCATTTTCATATTTTGTCGGAGAAGGCTTATCGTCTCCCAAATAAAGGTTGAAAAGGTGGTAAATGCCCCACACAAACCGACCCCGATAAAGAACATGGCGGTCTCTCCAGCACCGTTTCCAACCAATAACCCTAATAGTAAAGAACCAATCGCATTAACTAGTAGGGTCGCTTTCGGAAAACTGGAACTACTCCATTTTTTAACGCCATTTGCAACCAGGTATCGTCCAATAGCCCCCAAGCTTCCGCCCAATACAATTAGAAGTATGTTAATCTCCATGAACAAGCCTCCCTCTTTTTCTTCCTGCTACATAACCTGTCCAAGCCAATAGAAGGCCACCTATAGAAGTAAAGGCAAAATACACGAAGAATAGAACCAATTGTTTTTCTATTAAAAAGGTGACTAACTCGATACTCAGTGTAGAAAAAGTTGTAAAAGAGCCTAAAAACCCTGAAGCTATAAATAAATACGATTTTTCATATTTAGCAGACCATTGACTATAGAAATAGGCTAGTAGGAAACTTCCCAAGAGATTCGCCGTTAGGGTCGCGAACGGTAACCCGCTTTGAATGGTCCAGTGATAACTTATTCCCCACCTGCACAAACTTCCTAATGCTCCACCAATGCCGACTAATAAGTATTTCATTCTGTATAACATCCCTATTTTATAAGATTATATTATTGTGAAACCTATTGTTGACATATTCGTATGTACAATTACCATAGTTTCTTTTTCCATTTAGCAGTATACTTTAAATGGAATAGAGTTTATGATTCAACAATACATTTGATCAGTAAATTAAAGGAGTCTTCTCCATTGACATTTATCATTATACAAGACTTTATAGATTTTTACTTAAGCCCATTACATTTTAGTATAGTATTTCTATTTATAATAGCTTTGATTTTGGATCATTTTCCTGGAATATATCATTTATACGTACGACCTTATGATAAGAGCCTCGAAAGAACAAATTTCATTGTAACGTGCGTTACAGCGAATAAGATTATTCCTATAGGGCTGAGGTTCATTGCATGCATGAAATTTCAATTTTATCATACCGATAATGACGACGAAGCCTCTTCTGTATGTTTCTAATCATGAAGCATTTATACAGAGGAGGAATAATCATTGAAAAAAATTACATTCATCATGCTCTTGTCACTATTAACTCTTTCAGGGTGTCAAAGTGCAACAACTGAGGGAGCGTTTTTTCACGACTATCTTGTTAACCCATTTTCGTTTCTCATCCATGAAATAGGGACCTTCCTGGGTGGAAACTTTGGACTTGCGATCATTGTCATTACACTTCTTATTCGTCTCATTCTTCTTCCATTTATGCTTAACACGTATAAAAATCAACAAGAGATGAAAGGGAAAATGGCTTTAATCAAACCAGAAATGACGGAAATTCAAAAAAAGATAAAAGAAGCGAATGATAAAGATGAGCAGATGAAACTGCAAAAAGAAATGATGATGCTTTACCAGAAACATGGAGTGAATCCTCTTAATATGGGATGTTTACCTTTGTTAATTCAAACACCCATATTGATCGGGTTATACTATGCAATCCGGTCATCATCTGAAATCGCAAGCCACTCCTTTCTATGGTTTAATTTGGGGCAGCCGAATTATATTATGGCCATTATCGCTGGGGTGGTCTATTTAGCCCAGGCTCGGGTATCTTTAATAAATATGCCTGCAGAGCAGCAGGCCCAAATAAAAATAATGAGCTATCTTTCGCCCATTATGATTTTTATTTTTTCATTTAATGCACCAGCCGCCTTACCCCTATATTGGACAGCTGGAGGGGCATTTCTCATCTTACAAACGCTGATTGGTAAGACTCTTTATCATCATCAACCCTCTTTAGAAAAACAAGAAAGTCAATGAAAAAAGGGAGCCCAAGGGCTCCCTTCTTCCATTTAAGGGTTATTTCTTTACAGATCCTATTCGAACAATGGAAATTCCTATAATGAAAAGCAAAATCATGTATATAAAAAACGGATAAAAGAGGATTTGTTGACGTAACTCATCTTGGAAAAATAATTCTGTGCTTTTGCTCGAAGCAACTGCGTTTTTCTGTTTTACGGGAGATTTCATCACAGGATTGAGCTTTGTTGAAGCCATTTCTTCCTGCTCTTCATTATATAGTGTTAATATTCCATTTCGATCCAGGCTCTCAGTAATCTTTCCATTCTTAGACCGGGTATATTGGAAATCCTTATTAAGCTTAAAGGAAGTATCCTCATATTGAAAGACCGTATCCTTTGGAATATGGCTTCTAGTGAAACTGTTTAATCCATAATCAAGTAGTTTTCTGGTATCTGAGTAGGTGGCTCTCTTCGACTGAGCTTTCATCGTAACAGTGACCAGAGAAAGATTATTATTTTCAGCGGAAGTCACCAGCGTATGTTTGGATTCATCAATGAACCCATTCTTCCCTCCGGTCACTTCCGGATAAGGAAGTTCTCCTTTCACCATTTTATGATGATTATAAAGAGTAGTCTTCCATCCCTCAGTCGACCAATCTATGGATTTCAAACTAAATAGCTCTTGAAATTGTTTGTTCTTCAAAGCGTAGCTGGTAATCACTGCCATATCATAAGCCGTTGTATAGTGATTCTTACCGAACAGTCCATGAGGGTTTTCAAAATTTGTTTTCTCTACGCCAATTTCTTTTTTCAGAAAAACGTTTAATTTTTCCACAAATTGCTGAACGGATCCCTCAGTGTGTTCAGCAATGGCAACCGCTGCATCATTACCGGAGTTGACCATCAACCCCTGAAGTAACTGCTCCAAAGAAACCTTTTCACCTGCTTCCAAGTAAACGGTGGAGCCTTCTGTATTACTTGCTTTCTCACTTATTACCACCTTGTCATCAAGGTTTGCATGCTCGATGGCATAAATAGCTGTAGCAATTTTTGTAATACTTGCAGGGTTCATTCGTTTTGTCGAATTTTTTGAGTACAATATACTATTTGTTTTAGAATCTATGATAATAGCCGAATCACTAAATAAGTTTTTAGGTTTTTTTACAATATTTTCTTGAGCTGATACGATAGAGGTAGAGAAGCAGAAGAAGATCAGCACAATGAACCATTTTTTCATATATCCACACACCTGTCTTGTCAATGTACTAAACCATTCTACCAAAAATATTTCTTCTTTAATCATGAATGCGCGAAATGTTAAGAAATTGAAAGAATGATGTCAATTCCTGTAAACTTTTTCAGCCTGGGTAATAAAAATGGGTACAATATTTCCATTTCACCTTCATTTACAATAAAATAAGAATATGAATATGAAACTTTTTTGCACATTAAATCGTATTTAACGTAAGCATCTTTAATAAGGGGTAGATGAAATGAATACATTTCTTCAATTTTTAGTAAGAACAGTCATCTCATTCAGTATAGGGACCAGTAGTTTTATCGCCTACTTACTCCTATTTGACTTAGGATTTCCTCTTACATTCTTGTCAAGTCTCGGTACGGGTATTCTTCTTTTCTTCGTCGTAAAGGGACTGCAAAAGAGATGGTGGCTGAAAAAAAATGGACTTTCCTCACAGGAATTTCGATATATTAATAAGAATTTAAAAGAAGCGAAAGAAAAAGTAAAACGCCTTCAAAAACAACAATTAAGGGTAAGGTCACTTGGGGCATTTAAGCAAATCCTCGAATTGAGCAGATTGAGCAGAAGAATTTATCAACTGGTGAAGAAAGAGCCAAAAAGATTTTTTTCAGCAGAATCTTTTTTTTTCTACCATCTGGATTCAGTTGTTGAAATCACAGAAAAATATACGTTTCTTGCTGCACAATCAGGGAAAAACAAAGAAGCTTTCTTATCACTTCAACAAACCCGGACGACACTTGATGACCTGACAGGGTCATTGGAAAAAGACCTGCAGAACGTACTGGCTGATGATATGGATACACTACAGTTTGAACTAAACTTTGCCAATCAACATTTATCTCATAAAAAAGACTTAAAATAGATATCGGAGGTTTTACGATGGAGCAACGAAATGAACAATCTGAACTGGACCTTCTGCTTTCCAACCCGTTTGGAGATGAAATGCCTGCATTAAGTGAACAGACAAAATCTCCTTTGCTACTCGACCGCTTACCAAAAGAACAGCAGGAAAAGGCAAAACAATTGGCGGCGCAGATTGACTATAAAGACTATGAAGCGATATTGAAATATGGTACTGCCGCACAGACCCAGCTATCCACTTTCTCCCACTCCATGCTCGATCATGTACAAAAGCGGGACATCGGCCCGATTGGCGATGTGTTGGGAGATTTAATGAAAAAGCTCGAGCAAATGAATCCGGATGAGCTAAACACCAAGCAAAAAGGTGTCTTCAAGAAGCTATTTCGTAAAGTCTCTTCCTCCCTGCAGGAGGTCCTTTCCAAATATCAAAAAATCGGCTCACAGATCGATCGCATTTCAGTCAGACTCGAACATTCAAAAAAAACCCTGCTTGATGATAATCGACTATTGGAAACTTTATATGAAAAAAATAAAGACTATTTCCAAGCATTGAATATGTACATCGCAGCAGCTGAAGTTAAGCGTGAAGAGATTCAACATACACTGCTTCCTTCATTACGCAAGAAAGCTGAAGAAACGGATGACGAATTGATTTATCAGGAAGTCAATGATACCATGCAATTTCTAGACCGATTGGATAAGCGTATTCATGATTTAAAGCTGAGTAGACAAATGACCATTCAGTCTGCTCCTCAAATACGCTTAATTCAGAATACGAACCAGGCACTGGCAGAAAAAATACAGGCATCGGTGCTCACAGCCATTCCTCTTTGGAAGAATCAAATTGCAATAGCCTTGACTCTTTTGAATCAGCAAAAGGCTGTAGCCGCTCAGAAACAGGTTTCGCGCACCACCAATGAGCTCCTTCTGAAAAATTCAGAGATGCTTAAAACAAATAGTATTGAAACTGCGAAAGAAAATGAACGTGGAATCATTGATATTGAAACGTTGAAGAAAACACAGGAAAACCTTATTTCCACCATTGAAGAAACATTGGCCATACAAGCAGAAGGACGCCAGAAACGTCAGCAGGCAGAACAGGAAATGGTCACGATGGAAAACGACTTAAAACAAAAACTCATTGAAATCAGAAAGTAAAAGAGGAGCCGATTTGGCTCCTCTTTTACTATTTTTCCTCATTATGAACAATGCTATCGGTTATATCATCATATTCTTTTTCAGCGATGGAGCTTGTGATGATTTCTTCTTTTTCCAGTTTTGCAACAGCCTCATATTCTGCGTATAATGCGTGTTTTCTCAGTGTCGTAAGCTGATCTGCTTTTATGACCGGATTTTGTTCAAATAAATCATCCAACTGAGCTTTTAGCATATCAATTCTTTTTGTGTACGTATCGATAAGCTCATTTGATACAGGGTCTGTAATATAGAGCTTTTGTTTTACCCGATGGATTTCACCAATGGCTGTTTCATATCTGTGTAGTTGACTGAGCAATTTTTCAAATTCTGCATGTCCCTCTTCCTTTGGTTTAATACCTAATACATTGATTAGTGGTTTAATCGTTAATCCTTGAATGACAAGGCTGAATAATACCACACTGAATCCAAGAATAAGGACGTCTTCCCTGCCCGGAAAGTCTCTTGGCAGGCTAAGTACCAATGCAATGGATAGCGACCCTTTCAAACCTCCCCAATTCAAAATATGCTTCCATTTATGAGGAAAGTTCCCAATGAGAGATAGACTTGTATAGACGGCAATACTTCGTGCCAAGAGTACTAAGACAATGGCTGCGAAAATATAAGGCCATTTTTCAACTAGGTCAATCCTTGTTATTTCCAGGCCGACCATTAAAAAAACGAGTGAATTGGCCAGTAATGCGGCTACATCCCAAAAGCTATTAATATTCAACTTGGTCGTAGGACTCATACCGATTTTCCCGCCATAATTTCCAAATATAAGAGCCGCAATGACCACTGCGATAACACCTGAAGCATGCACACTTTCTGCAAGAAGGAATGAACCGTAAAACAAAATCACACTAAAAATAATTTCCAACGGATAGTCGTCGAAGTACTTCGTTAATATGGAAAATGCATAACCGAGGGAGCTTCCAATAATGACCCCCAGGGATACTACCCGGATGAACTCCCAAATCCCACTTCCAAGTCCGGCCCAGCCTGCATCGATATAGGATAGTAAATAGTAAGCTGAGATATTGAACAGTACCACGGCTAAACCGTCATTAAATAAGCTTTCACCTTCAATGACAACAGCAAGCCTCTTCTTTACCCCTACGCTTTTGAATATGGATAATACACTGACAGGGTCAGTCGCACTCATCAATGCCCCAAAAACAAATGCTGCCGGAATGGGAAAGTCAAAGAAGTAATAAGAGGTAAATCCTATTATCAAGAAAGAAATGAATGTTCCACCAAAAGCCAGGGCTATAATAGGCTCCTTGTTAGCACGCAAATGAGTAAAAGGCAGCTTCAAAGCTGCTTCTCCCAAAAGCGCTGGTAAAAATAATGTGATAATGACGAAATTAAATACTTCCCCTTCTGTTATAAAACCCTTGAGGGGCTCAAGAACTGGTATATTGAACAACCCGATAAGGGCACCTACAATAACAAGTGCAATTGGATACGGTTGTTTGAATTTCTTGGCTATCGCCGTTATGCCTGCTGCGATCATCACTAAAATAAGTCCCAGTTCAAAAATATGGTGCATATCCAACTCATGCAAAATCACCGTGACCTCCCTTATTCTATAAATTTTTCCTCATCTTATTATTCATTAACCTTCCCTTCATCATGAATACAACTCGTATTTATATGATTTTCACCATACAAAAAAGAATGACCTTCTACGATAAAGTGAGAATAATCATTCTTTTTATTATACATTTTTTTCCTCTCATAATGAATTTTTCACCTACAGATTTTTAGCAAACCATGGCTGTTTCTTAGAGGCTCTTTTTTGCCTCCACCCTTTTAGATTTAAGATATGATTCATTCTGTGATATTCTTGAATCGCCGCATTCATATCAGAAATATTGTTCATCCTACCCATCCCCTTTAATGTTATTACTTTTAGTATATTGCAGGTAAAGGGGATCCGAATGAGATGGATGATTGATTTTGTTTCAGTCTAAGGACTGATTTGAATTGCTCCTCTCCCAAAAAAGACGACTACATGTTTCCCATGTAATCGTCTTGGTTATTCTTCTATATACTTTTATACAGAAGCTTTCGTAATAAAGGAAACAACACCTCAGGGAGTTCTTCTACATCTGAAACAAGAATGCTGTAATTCCCATATATATTCTGAATGGTTTTTCTTTGCCCCTCATCTATCTCGCCGTTCGCTAGAAAGACGTTGATGACTTCTATCCCTTGTTTTCTTGCGTCTAAAACAGCCTCATGGGTATCAACAATCCCGTTTTGCTCATAATCCATGGCTGCTGGCTCACCATCAGAAAAGACAAGAAGGAATTTCTGTTTTTCGTTCCGTTTAATAATCCGTTCTGTCATTAACCGAATGGCAAAGCCATCCCTATTATCTTCTTCAGGCTGGAGCTGCATGATTTCTGAACCACTGTTAGGTTTTAAGGAAGAATAGAAATCCAGTACAGGATTCATATAATTGGGTTGACTGGTCTTTGTCGCCCTGTTAGTATCTTCCCAGAATCCCACTACCTCATGTGGTACACGAACCGATTTTAATGATTCATGAAATAACGTAATCCCCTGCTTCGTTTGATCCATTTTGTCATACATCGAACCTGAACAGTCCACTAATAATGAGAAAACAGCATCTATTTCAGATGAAGGGTTTTGCTTTTTATAGAAAAGTCTTGGGTTATCATCTGTGATAAAGCGCAATAATTTTTTGTTCAGCCTGCCGAAGTGCAAATCACTTCTGGGCTGAATTCGCTTATGCTCCAATGTTTTCTCAATCATTTTCTGAAGTTTCTTTTGATAAGGAGCAATAATGCCTTTGTTTAGGTTATACAAGTGCTTGTCTTCTGAGGATGGAACTGTTGGCGAAATAAAGTGAGGTACAGCAAAGCGATTATCCTTTCCATACTCAGCTTCCCCTCCACCAAGTTCTTCTCTTTCTTGCTCCTGTGCCTTCACATTTTGATACTGCTCCTGCTCCGTTTCTTTGGCTGAGCCCTGTACCATAGCCATTGCCTGGTCCCCATCATCTCCTTCACGGACACCTTTGCCCATAAGGTCTGATTGAGACCCTTGATCTAAGTCAAACTGAAGGAATGACTCCCCTTTGTCACTCGTTTCCCTGTGCCAAGTTCGGAATTCTTCATCTATCACTTCTTCCTCGCCTGTGCTCTCTTCTTCCAACACATCCTGATTAGCAAGAGGATCTTTTCTTTTTAAATCGTCAAATGTTTCAGTAAACATTTCCTCAGTGTCATATACATCTTCTGGTAGATGGAAGTATTCATTTAACATATCTTTTTTAACAATCTCATCTATTACTTCTACCATTTCCAAGCAAATTCTTACCACATCTTTTGTGTTACAGGTTTCAAAGAAGCGGGTGATTTGCCGATGCAAAAAGGGCATTGCTAAATCAATATCCTCATTTATCAGAACCGGTTCTTCTAATGGAGATTGGGCATGGAGAAGAAGGAATATAGAATTAAATAATGCATCTGTAAAAACACTTTTCGTTATATTCACTTTAAGTTGTGCTTCGAAATGCTGGCGATATAATTTTCTTCTCGTTTCAAATGATTTCTTTGTTCCGGGACGCTTTGATTTACAGATTTCCTCTAAGCGGGCCTCTTCACCAATGACAAAAAGCTGCTTGGCAAATCGGGGAACAGACGTGGCTTTCACCTTCTCAATATAATCGATAACCTCTTCGTTCATGGTTTCATGAAGATTACCGATCGTCCTTAAATAAATATCACTTTTCAATCCATGTATTTCTTCTTCTTTTTTCCGGTGATCCCAAAAATGACTGACATAAACCGTTCCTTCTTTATAATCGAGATAAGAAAACGGTCCGTATTTCAAGTTCATATCGGCATTTTTGGAAAGTGTTTTCGTCAAATCAGCCATTTCCATCACTAAAAAAGAGTCAATGGTTTCATCATTAAATTGGATAAATCGATGCATTACATGTCCCTCATTCAAATAATGTTTCAGCTATATTTTGAATAGCCGCCTTTTCTCGTTCGTCTTCCAGTTTATCAACGATTCCACGTTGTATAGCCCTTTTTGCCGGCAAGTAAACGGCTAAATCACAGGCATCTAAAAGAGCACGTATGGATGCCGCTTCTTCTGAAATTTGACCATTTTTCACTTGAACCAATAAATCCGAAGACAGAGCTACAAACTGAGTAATAAGCTTAGAATCGGAAAGCTTGCTTTGACTTTCAATCACACTCTTTAACGTTTCCCCTTCGATGTACGGTACATCGATTACAACAAAGCGATTTTTTAGTGCTTCATTTAATGGAACTGTGCCTACATATCCTTCATTAATTGCCGCTATCACACCGAATGTTGGTGCGGCTTTGACTATTTCCCCTGTAAATGGATTAGTTATACTTCTACGGTAATCCAACACACCATTTAAGATTGGCAGCGTTTCAGGCTTAGCCATATTGATTTCATCAATATAAAGAAGATGCCCATTTTTCATCGCTTGAATAACAGGCCCTTCGATGAATTCAATGACGTTTTTTCCGTCTCTCTCGCTGATTGTTTTATAGCCCAGTAATGCTTCTGCATCTAAATCAACCGAGCAATTTATACTGTGCATCGGTTGGGAGAAGATGGATGACAAGGTATCTGATAGCTTCGTTTTCCCTGAACCAGTGGGTCCCTTAAGAAGAAGATTTTTTCCTAATGACAGAGAGATGATACTATCTTCAATAATATAGTCTTCACTAGCAGTATACCCCCCTTCTCCAATTAATGAAGAATGCTCAGGAGAAGAGAATAATTGTTTTCTCTCGTTTATTATATAAGTAACCGATTCTGGTAATAACCGTTCAACATTCATGTTATGACATCCTTTCCATTTCACATACTAGACATTCTACATGTAATAACGCTTACACTGCAAAGGCTATGCCTAATTTTGTTTCAAAGCATTTATTTTAGTTCTGGATCAGCAACCAATAAATATCCCAAAATGTAAAAAAACACCCTTATATGGGTGTTTCAGCTTCTATACTTCTAAATCATATCGAGTGAACCCTCGATATACATACATTCCAGCCTTTTGATAAACAATGGTTGCGTCTGTATAGCTATCACTGTCGACTGAAAGAGCGGCTGTCGTCATTCCTTGCTCTTTCAATTTTGAAAAAGCATAATTGAGCAAATAATGGGCAAGCCCTTTGCGACGCCACTTTTTGCGAATCCCCAAATGAGTGATTTCCCCTAATTTTGTTTCATTGTTAACCGAACAAAAGACAAAACCTACCAGGTCTTTTTCTTCTCTTAATACAAACCAGAGATCGGGATCGAATGAGGGGCGAAGAAAACGTTTCATAAATTCTTCCAGACTTGATGGATGATAATCAAAGTGGTCCGAGAACACCTCTTCAAATACCTGATGAAGACTCTCCGCTTCGGTCTCTGGGTTGAAACTTGAAATACGATAAGATGAAGAGACTGATGCAACAGATAGATCTTTAAGGTCTTTTTTCATCTGAAACCAATATCGAGTTGGTGTAAAGCCATGTTTCTCAAAAGCCTTTTTCTCTTTATCAAGATTTGCAGATAGGATAATGGTTTTTGAGTCCGAATTCATTTCTTTCTTTCTCCTGGCTGATGTAAAAAGCTCTTCTGCCATCTCACCTATATAGAGCTCCATATGATCGTTAGGAAGGGCAAGGATTAACGAAGGTAAGCGGTGATCTTTTTCAGTAAGAATGGAGATAGCTACTAAATCCCCTTCATCCCAAAGCCCTCTTCGGTCAGGTTCAGGAATAGAATCCATCATTTCTTGAATTTCAGCTTCACTGGTTTGAACCTCTCCATATACTTCAGTTTCATAACTCTTGAAAAGGTTATTCAGAGATGCTTGGTCCTCCATAGAAATGATTCGCTTACTAAATGAGTGTTTCATTCTCTTTTCCCCATTTGCACCATATTTTAGTAGTATCAAAAAAGCCGGTTTCTCCTCATAAAAAGAAACCAGCCAGAAAGAAGTGGTTTATACCTCTTCAAAGTACACTTTGTAGAAGCCTCCCATTTTCCCACTCTCATCGATGACGAAGTAATACTCTTCAGATTCGTTTTTCACATCGTATTCTTTACCAATGGTTAAAACATTTTCAACTGTATATTTCTTAGCATCCGTATGTACACATTTTACCTTTTTTCCGGTATTGTTTTCCGTCCAAGTTTTGTGAATCAATTCAATAGCCTCCTTTTTGAATATACTATGCTAATAGTATATTCTTACAAAGCTATAAGTTCAACTACTATCTCATTTGTCAGTTTTCATATGATGTTCACATTCAACAAGGACATATGGTATATTATAGAAGGGATTTTCAGGAGAGGTTCGATTGTGATGGTGAGAAGCGCATTAAGTAGAATGGGGATATTCACGTTGATTTTGATGTTTTTTTACATGAGTACCCACCGGCCAAATGAAGAACAGTTTTATATATGGCTTCTAGATGAATACAATATTGAATGTAATAAATCCATAACATGTTCAAAGAAAATTGAGGGAAATACTTATTCAACTCTTATTGAAACAGGCTCTAACATTAAAAACGGTTACTTGCTATTTAATACTATCGGTAAAATATACGAGGATGAAAATGGCTCAAGAACCACAATTAAAGCTTTGGGTATACTCGGTAAGTATTTTACTATTATGAAAGACGAACAAGACAGATAGACTGATTAAAGGAGATGACTTCTTTGATCAGTCCTTCTTTATTTTCGATAACGGACTTTTTTCCATTTCGAGGCATTATGGGTTTTTTTCAATGTCAAAACAATACTGTACACGATAACCCCGATGAATAAAATGGAGAAAACAATTCCTGCCTTCACGCTCATTTCTTCCAACAATCCCTGAAAACTTTTTGGAAAGTATCTTCCAATCTGAAAATACGCAAATCCCCAAATAAAAGCAGATGGAAGCGCATATAAGAGAAACTTCATGAAAGAAATCCCTTTGGACGTTCCTGCAATATAAGGCATGAATAAACGAATGCCTGGTATAAAATAGCTGAAAGAAATTGCAAGCGGACCGTACTTTTTAATCCAATTTTCACCGTTATCAATGAGTTTTCTTGATTTATCTCCCTTCATAAACCGAGAAATTAATTTAGTTCCGAAATATCGTCCATTTAAAAAGGCGAAGATTCCATAAGAGATCAAACCACTATACATAAAGAAAAAGGAGGTATACGGGTTGAAATTTCTCCATTCAGATAAATATCCCGATAGTGCAGCAGCCAGCTCATTAGGAACCGGTAATCCTAAAAAAACAATCCAGCTAAAAAGAAACATGGCGATATATCCAAATTGATCAACCAATTGTAGTAAAATATCCATCCATTGTATCACTCCATTTCACTCAAAGAGACTATTTATTCGCGCTTTCAAAACTTGCCCGGGCTTTTCTATTCACTACCCAATATTGATAGGTTGAAAACGCTTGGAAGCCCAACCTCTTTAGAATGGGGGCTGAGTGGCCTACCCTGGCCTGACAGGTTACAAACCGACATTGCGCTCGTCTTGCCATTTTCAAACGATGCGCCACTAATGAAGAATATACCCCATCATGCCTTGCTTCTTGGAGCACCCCTCCTCCATTAAGGTAAAGGACTTCATGATCAGTGCTAAACCGATAATTTCCGTATCCAACGGGATGCCCCTCCTTATTGTAAGCCAATGTGAACCCACCATCCGGTCCCGATTTCCTTATAAACTCTTTTCTTTGTTTGAAAATTACCGGCTGATCTTCTTCCCTATACCCCCATATAGAGGAACTGATTTGTACAAGATCATGGATGTGAAGATCACTTTCAACTGTAATGACTCTATGATTAGTTGGAGGGATGAATGTACTCTGATTTAGATCAAATACAAGCCCCTCATACCTCTCTTCCATCATTCCATCCTTAGAATGGAGAAATTCCTCTTCTTGATCGATAAGCGGCTCCCTGATCCACATACTAAAGGATTCCTCCCCATAAAACGTTTCAATCTCTTTCCATTGCTCATGAAGTTCATGCATGTTGTTCGCAATGAATTTTGGTACCTTATTGGCAAATACATTTTTCAATTGTCTATTTTTAATGGCAACGATTCCATCACTGTGTAAACTAACCACTTCACTGGGGATCAGTCTGTCTGGATAGTCCCAGTGATGGGATTCTATTGCAGTAAATAATGTATGATCATTTACCATCATTTCTTCTCCTCCCGGGACTGGTCCAAGCATCTATTCGTCTTAGTCAAGAAGATTCTGTACCTGAACTTCTGTCATCCCTATTCCAAGTAATTGTTGCTGTAATTTTTCATGATAGGACTTGCTTACATGTGGTCGACTACCACGTAGAATCTCTTTTGCGTAATGTTCAGGGGGACACGTTTCCTCAAACTTACCTTTTACAATAAAGGTTAAAACGTCATGATAAAGCTTCCCGTCAATCTGTATGTCGATGAATGCTGCTCTATACCATCCAGGACCTACCCCCTCTCTTGTGAACAAGTATTCTACTGCTAGTTGAGGGATATCGTAGACTACCCCTTCCATTGTCCCTCCATCCTCGATGATATCTCCCCGGCCACCATCATGTACTTTAAAGAGATACTTCATGGAATATCCTTTTAACACTCCTGCACCAAGGCAGTTTTTAAAATGGTGATCTACTTGCGCTATTTTAAAACGCTCATCATCCATACACGAACCATACGCAAAATATAGTATTCTATCAGGCTTTTCATTTAGAAACTGATGTACTTTCCAATCTCCTGACAGAATTTCTTCCTTGAACAATTCTTCGTTCTCTGAATAATACACAAAAGCTTGCTGAGGTCCATCATCTGTGTCGACCAGCTTAAGCTTTCGTAAATAAAGGTTGTCTTCACGTTCTTCTATGAAATCCTCCAACTCATCCAACGGTGATAATATACTGGAGTTAATTTTATATAATTCGCCATAAGTGGTCCCATTGCCTTCTTTCAGTGCAGGAAATCCTCTTTTTGTATCGTAGAGAACACCTTCCACCCATGCTTGTTCCCTCACCAGAATAGCTTCCTTTAATAAAGAATGATTGCTTTCGTGTCTTCTTAACGTCCCATAAACAAAAACGTACACAAATAATCCCCTTCCTTTTGTTTACATAACTAAATTATTGTTTATTAACGAGTGAATCTTTCCTTTATTTTATCAAATAGTCTTTGGAAATTCAGTTATGTAATACTTCTATTATACTTCTATATCCGTAAGAAAAGGACATTCCCAATGAAATGGGCATGTCCTTTTTTAAGGAAGCGTTTTCAATTTATCGACTACTTTTAGGCAGAGCTGCTTCTTGCGCCTGCTCTCTTAAACGAAACTTTTGAATTTTCCCGGAGGCTGTCATTGGGTAGGAATCGGTAAACTCGATATACCTTGGAATTTTATGACGGGAAATCTTCCCTGTACAATATTCTCTGATCTCTTCTGGTGTTGACGTCTGACCTTCCTTCAAAATAATCCAGGCCATAACTTCTTCACCATAGACTTCATCAGGAATTCCAATGACTTGAACATCTAATACCTTTGGATGGGAATAAAGAAATTCTTCAATTTCTCTCGGATAAATATTCTCACCGCCTCGAATGATCATATCTTTTAATCTTCCTGTAATTCTACAATAGCCGTGTTCATCCATTACCGCTAAATCGCCAGTATGCAGCCAACCTTCATGATCTATGGCAAGCCTCGTAGCCTCTTCATTCTTGTAGTACCCTTTCATGACGTGATATCCACGAGTACACAACTCCCCCTGCACTCCATAAGGGACTTCCCGGTTTGAACCCGGCTCCACAATCTTCACCTCTACATTCGGTAAGGCTTTCCCTACCGTTTCTACCTTTAATTCAATCGGGTCATGGGTACGTGTCTGAGTAATGACAGGGGAAGATTCTGTCTGACCATATGCAATGGTTATTTCATCAGCCCCCATTTTATCCATGACGCCTTTCATTACTTCAATCGGACAGTTACTTCCGGCCATAATTCCAGTACGCAGATGGGACAGATCATACCCATCAAAATCCGGAAGGTTTAACTCAGATATAAACATGGTTGGAACCCCATGAAGGCCTGTACATTTTTCATCCTGCACCGTTTGAAGTACCTGTTTCGGATTGAATTCCTGTAGTGGAACCATTGTAGCCCCAACCGATACACATGCAAGAGTACCCAATACACATCCAAAACAATGGAAGAATGGCACCGGGATACATAAACGGTCTTCGTTCGTCAATCTCATGCACCCGGCAATATTATAACCATTGTTTACAATGTTGGAGTGAGTAAGCATGACTCCTTTAGGAAATCCGGTCGTTCCTGACGTATATTGCATGTTGATGGCATCATGGGGTGAAAGGCTCGAAAGTCTTTCATCCAACATATCTTCCTCTACTTCATCCCCTCTGTCCATAATATCCTGCCAGCTATATGTACCTGGATATGATTTCTCTCCTAAGACAATTACATTTTTTAAGTAAGGAAGCTTTGGACTCTCCAATTCGCCGGGCTGGGACGTTTTCAATTCAGGACATATTTCGTACAGCATGTCTATATAGGAAGCCCCCCTGAACTCTTCCATCAAGATAATCGTTTTACAGTCAGACTGCTTTAATAGGTATTCTAGTTCAGCGGTTCGATAATTTGTATTTACGGTTACCAGTACAGCTCCCATTTTGCCTGTTGAAAATTGACTTACTAACCATTCAGGAGTATTGGAAGCCCATATCGCGATATGATCCCCTTTTTTGACCCCAAGATCCATTAACCCTTTTGCAGCTTGTCTGCACCGTTGGTTAAATTCATGATAAGTCCATCTTAATCCCCTGTCTGCGTAGACGACCGCTTCAACCTCAGGCTGAATACGAGCTTTTTCTTCTAGTAATTCTCCTACAGTTACATGTAAAATCTCCGTCAAATGAATATCCCCCTTTATCTGTTTCCTATTACAGCCTGGAACATTTCAATATATGTTGTAGTCAAAGAGGTTAAAAATTGCAGTTCCTTATGCGTGTAATATTATCACAAAAATGAAAATTTTCAAACTAATTAACCGGGATTTTCTTTTGTCTTTTATCTAAAGGAATAGCTATTGACGGTAATGAGTTGACAAGTTTCTACATCTCCTGTAAGGTACAAACATTTTATATAGACAAAAAACATCTTCTCTAAACCTTTTTCTACATAATAACTAAAAATACTACTTTAGACGCAATTTATGAAAAAACCCTTTTCAAATGAGGAATTTCTATGTAGAATAAATAGAAAATATAGAAAATTCTATATTTTACACATTCCTGGGAGGTTGGTCATGAAAATCTTAAGTAATGAACAGTTGGTGGCAGCTTATCGTGATGCTGAGAAACAAGGGAATGATCAAGACTGGATTTTACTTCTTAAGAAAGAAATTCGTAACCGAGGATTGAAACCTTTTAGGAAATCTTAACAGTGGGAAAAAAATAAAACTAGCTTATCTCACCCCCTGAGATGCGATTATGGCGACAGACTCATTTTCACTTGAGTCTGTCTTTTTTCATTTTTAATCATACGTTAGTTATGCTTCTTACAATTTGCTCCATGGTATTCCTCGATTTGTTTGAATTGTTCATTATCCAGCAACCCCATTTTATGAAACAGATACGAATACTGAATCACTTTTTTTGAATTGAAGTTCTTCATTATTACATCCCCCCTTATTCATGTCCAAGAGTTTCCTTTGGCAAACTTTATTTTAGTTATCCATATTTTATTCTCCAGGTAAAAAAACGTGAAAAAAAAAGCTGATTCATACATCCATTAATGGATCTATGAATCAGCCAAACATTCATCTATTCTTGTTCAATCAGGACTACTTAACCTTCAAGCAATAAATCTTCCGGATTCTCTAGTAAATCTTTCACCATTGCAAGGAATCCTACTGCTTCTTTTCCATCAATGATTCTATGATCATATGATAAAGCAATATACATCATCGGACGATTTTCCATTGTATCTTTATCAATGGCCACTGGGCGAAGTTGAATCTTATGCATTCCTAAAATACCAACTTGCGGTCCATTTAAGATAGGAGTGGATAGTAATGAACCGAATACTCCACCATTTGTAATCGTGAATGAACCACCTTGCAGATCCCCAAGAGATAATTTATTGTTTCTGGCCTTTGTAGCAAGATCCATGATTTCCCCTTCGATTTCCGCAAAGTTCTTGCGTTCACAATCGCGGACAACAGGTACTACCAGTCCATCATCAGTAGATACGGCTACGCCGACGTCATAGAATTTCTTAAGGACAATTTCATCCCCATCAATTTCAGCGTTCACATATGGGAATTTCTTAAGGGCTGCTACAACTGCTTTTGTAAAGAAGCTCATGAAACCAAGTCTAACATCATGGTCATCAAAGAACTTATCCTTTTTACGTTTACGCAGTTCCATTACTTTACTCATATCAATTTCATTAAACGTTGTAAGCATGGCAGCTGTTTGCTGAACCTCGACTAAGCGTTTCGCAATCGTTTGACGACGGCGGGACATCTTCTCGCGAACCACTGGCTTTCCATCATCTTTTTTTGCAGGTGCCTTCTTTTCTTGAACAGAAGGTTTAGATGGAGCTTCTGCTGGCTTATTGCTATATGCTTCAATGTCCTGCTTACGAACACGGCCTAGAGGGTCTGTTGGCACATCGGAAAGATCGATACCTTTTTCACGTGCCAACTTACGAGCCGCGGGAGAAGCGATTGGACGATTTTTTTTGTCCTCTTTCGCCGGTGCTGCTTCCGTTACCTCTTCTTTCTTCTCTTCCTGTTTAGGGGCAGGTGCTTCCTCTTTTGTTTCAGAAGTAGCTGGGGCTTCTCCTCCAGCACCAACTATGGCAATAACTTGACCGACTTCAACCGTATCTCCTTCATCGGCTTTCAGTTCTTGTATCGTACCTGCTTCTTCTGAAATGACTTCAACATTGACTTTATCTGTTTCAAGCTCAACGATGTATTCGCCCTTTTCCACGTAATCCCCCGGCTGTTTCAACCATTGAGCAATTGTACCTTCTGTAATTGATTCTGCTAATTCTGGAACTTTTATTTCTGCCACTGTGATGTCCTCCTCTTTCTTATCGAGTTAACGCTTCATTAATAATGCGTGATTGTTCTTTTTTGTGTACTGTTGGTTCACCTTCTGATGGACTGGAACGTCTGCGACGACCAACATAATGCACTTCAACACCTTCAGGGGCAATGTCGCGGAGTCTTGATTCTGCAAAAGTCCATGCTCCCATATTCTTAGGTTCTTCTTGAATCCATACAATTTCTTTAAGGTTTGAATATCTTTCAAGAATGGCTGATATATCACCTTTAGGGAAAGGATAAATTTCTTCTACTCTAAGAATGTGTAACCAATCTTTATCATTGATATCTTGAAGCTTCTCTTCCAAATCAATCGCTATCTTCCCACTGCACAGGACAACCCGTTCAACAGAATCAGGATTCTCACCAAGCCCTTTTTGCTCCAGGACTGAATGGAATTCTCCATGAGCTAATTCTTCAGCTGTGACAGCTGCGAATTGATTTCGGAGCAAGCTTTTCGGCGTCATGATGACAAGCGGCCTTACTTCCTCTTTTTGTAAAATGGCAGCCTGCCGTCTAAGAATATGGAAGTATTGACCAGCTGTAGAACAGTTGGCTACCGTCCAGTTATATTCTCCTCCCAGTTGCAGGAATCGTTCTAGGCGAGCACTTGAGTGTTCTGGACCTTGACCTTCATATCCATGAGGCAGGAGCATGACAAGTCCGGTTTTTTGACCCCATTTAGCACGGCCTGCCGATATGAACTGATCAAACATCACCTGTGCCATATTGGAAAAATCTCCAAATTGAGCTTCCCAAAGAACCAGGGTTTCCGGTGCGAAGACATTATATCCATACTCATATCCTACAACTGCTGTTTCAGTGAGTGGACTGTTAAGGACAACAAACGAAGCATGACTGTCCTTCAGATTGTGTAAAGGAATGTATTCATCACCGGATTTTTCATCATGAAGAACCAGGTGGCGTTGAGCGAATGTTCCACGCTCTGAATCCTGTCCCGTTAATCGGATCGGCGTACCATCCTTCAGGATAGAAGCGAACGCCAATGTCTCAGCATGTGCCCAGTCAATTTTCCCTTTACCTTCAAATACCTGACTTCGTCTTTTTAGGATGCGCTCCAGCTTCTTGAACACATTAAACCCTTCAGGCCATTGAAGCAGTTCATTGTTTATATCTTCAAGCTTATTAAAATCAACACTCGTATTAATTTCCGGTAAGCCATTTGCTACATACTCAGGTGGAGCAAGTACGGTGTCAGGATCATCGTCTTTTGCAGGTACTTTATCGTAAGCCGCTTTTAATTCTTCTTCGATGCCGGCATCCATTTTTTCCACATCTGCTTCTGTGACGATTCCTTCTGAGATTAATTTTTCGGCATATAGCTTTTTGACATTCGGATGGTTTTGAATGACAGAGTACATTAATGGATTCGTCACCATCGGTTCATCCATTTCGTTATGACCAAAACGACGGTAGCCGATCAAATCAATGACAAAGTCTTTTCCAAATGTTTTACGATATTCATAGGCGAGCACCGCTGCAGCGAGACAAGCTTCGGGATCATCTGCATTGACATGGACAATCGGCACTTCAAAGCCTTTAGCAGTATCAGATGCATATTTGGTAGAACGAGAATCACGGCTTTCAGTCGTGAAACCGATCATATTGTTCGCAATAAGATGGATGGATCCACCCGTATTATATCCACGCAATTGGCTCATATTTAATGTTTCAGCTACAACACCTTGTCCAGGGAAGGCAGCATCTCCGTGAATCATGATGGCATAGGAAGATTCCGGTGATTGCTCTGGATAGCCTCTATCTTCACGAACTTCTTGTGCAGCACGTGTGTAACCAGCAACAATCGGGCTCACAACCTCTAGGTGACTTGGGTTATTCGCCAGAGTGACACGTGCTCTCGCTGTTGACGACTGTAGAGGTGAGATTTCACGATCAGCACCTAAATGATACTTAACATCACCTGTCCATCCAAATGTGATTCCAATTGATCCTTCTGAAGGAATCAGATCCTTGCTTGGAGCATGTTGGAATTCCGCAAAAATCATTTCATACGGTTTACCGATGACATGGGCCAGCACGTTTAAGCGCCCCCGGTGTGCCATCCCGATATTGACTGTTTTAGCACCTGATTCTACTGAATAACGAACCATTTCATCCAGTAAAGGCACCATAGAATCCAATCCTTCAATTGAGAAACGCTTTTGACCAACGAACGTACGGTGAACATATTTTTCAAATCCATCCACTTCGGCAAGTCGTTTCAACAACGCAAGTTTCTTTTCGTTAGAAAGTGGAGTGAAATAGGATTCTGATTCAATCTTTTCTCTTAACCAATTCTTCTCTTCCAACTCATGAACATGTGCATATTCAAATGCCAATTTTTTAGTATAGACCTGTCTTAAATGATTGATTGCCTGCAATCCATCCTTTATGTGAGAAGGTGCATTCGGGCATAAAAAATCAACAGGTATCTGCTTTAAATCATCTTCAGATAAATTAAACTCAGTTAGTTCAATCCTTCTAGTGTCTTTGTTTCGGTCATTAAGGGGATTAATATCCGCAGCTAAATGACCATATGTACGAATATTGTCTGCCAATTTGACTGCAGCTACCATTTTGCTTAACGCAGTAGGTTGTGCTGGTAAAGTGAATGATGTATCCCCATGCTGAGCGCTTGCGATTACTTGTACGTCTTCAGCTGTAGGAGGGCCCCATTGTTCGAATAATTCTTTCAATTCAGGATCTACGTCTGTTGGATCCTCCAAGAATTGTTCATAAACCTCCATTACATAACCTAGGTTCGGTCCGTAAAACGATTGCCAAGGTTCCCCTTTTGCCGATTGTTTTTTCATTGTGAAAAACCTCCAACTATTTTGCCAGTTAGTATAATTTGGGTATCATGTATTCTTACAATTCCAAAGTCATATTTCATTATGCAAGAATAGTAATTTCAAACACATAAAAACGCTTACAAGGACATTTTATCACTGTGCAGTAGTAAGATAAAGTCTTTATAACAAATTTCTCAAAATTTTGTTTTTCGTATTATGCATATGGATATTACTTATATTCCCATAATAAATTACAAGAAAACCTTTTTGTGTATCGACTATTCTGAAATAATATTTTATTAAGCGCTTTCTCTTTCACCTTCTTGTATCCCTGATATGAGGGTACTTTTTTCATAAACCATCTTACTACTGTTACTAAAAAAAACCAAATATTTTTTGTTGTTTTTCATAAATTTTTATAGATTATAAGATTTTCAGAATGACAAATAAACCTTATGTACTTTATTTCTTCCATTTTGTAAATGAACTCATCGCCCATCCATTGCATACAATGTAACAATTATGACGTTGGTCTATATAGATATAAGCGAGGTGGTTCACATGTTCCCATGGAGTTTATTTCCTTTCAATAAAGACATGAAAGATCAAATGAATCAGATGAATCCAAAAGAAATGGATTCCTATATACAAGGTATGATGAAAAAAATGTTACCGGGCGGATGGGAAGGTATGATGAATCCGAATGATATGATGAGCGGGGCGCAATCCTTTATGAATCCAATGGGCAATCAAGGGCAGAAATCCCAGCGGGGTCAGTCTTCGCCTTCTACTAATTCAATATCTGCAAACGTTTTTGAATCATTTGAGGATATTTACATCCGGTTTCAGGTTCCTAGTGAAGAGTGGATGAAGCAATTGAAAATTTTCCACACGTCGAACCAGGCAATTATCGAAAACATCCCTGAGAAGGGGGATAGACAGGTCATTACACTCCCTTGTCTAGTGAAAAAAAAGGGCGCAGAGGCTCAATACAAGGACGGCATATTAGAGCTGAAAATACCTAAGAGCATCGACATGCAATACACAGAAATAGACGTCTCAGATAAATATTGAGACGTCTTTTACTTGTAGAGAACATTTAATGAGCGTACTTAAGAGTGATGCGTATAATGGTACCTGCAGGTTCATTCCTTAAGGCTTTAATTTCACCGTCGTAGTTTTGAATGATCTTCGATGCAATCGCCAACCCCAATCCATACCCGCCTTTTTCACGACTTCTTGCTTTATCCACGCGGTAGAACCGGTCAAAGATTTTTGGAAGATCTTCTTCTGGAATACCTATCCCTTCGTCTTTCACCTCGATCATCACTTCTTCTTCACGATTTGTTAACGTTATAACAATGTTTGAATGCTTTTCAGAGTATTTGACAGCATTATCTAACAGGATGATCATAATTTGTTCCAGATGCCTTGGCATAATAGTCACCATCGCTTTGTGATCCAATTCATCCATGCAAAAAAATGTGTGTTCTTGATGTAGAAATTTAAAGTCCCTAATAACCTTATCAACCACTTTTTGTGGATTGGCACGAGCTTTTTGAAGGTCAAATGTCTCCCGGTCCGCCCTGGAGAGTTCTAACAATTCACCTACAAGCCTTTTCACTCTTTCAAGTTCTTCCAATGACACCTGTAAAGATTCTTCTAGTATCGTCGGATCTTTTTTTCCCCACCTGTTCAAAAGAGCCAGATGCCCTTCTAATACCTGTATAGGCGTTCTTAATTCATGTGATGCATCTTCAACAAATTGCTGTTGTTGCTGAAACGATTTCTCAATTTGGCTCATCATCTTATTAAATATTTGCGATAGGTCACTGATTTCATCATGGGCCTTCACAATCTCTACTCTTTCGTGAAATCCTTTTCTTTCAATGGATCTCATTGTTTCAGAAAGCTTATTTAATGGACTCACAAAGTTTCTGGCCATGAAATAACCGATAACTGCACTGATCAAGAGGGCTAATACCCCCGTGATGGTCATCATCCAGAACAGGTTCTTCATAATCTTTTCATATCGGTTTAAAGGCTGGATAATTTCAACATATCCGTTGAATTGACTTGATCGTATCGGTGATCTTCCAATAAGCATTTGTATTCCCTCAGATTCAATGAGTGTAACAGACTTATCCCTAACAGGTTGAAAAGGAACGTAAAAAGCCGATTCATTTTCACCCCTGATTTCCAATACTTCATTCCCCTGACCACCTAAAATGCGTATAGTCTGGTCCTTTTCAGCTATTTGTTTCAAATAATCCCGACTATCATATATGTCCTGAAGCTGTATATTGGGCCCACTTTGTTTAAAAAACACCGTAATTTCATCCAGCACACGGCTAAAATTCTTTTCTTCTTCATCCACCATCCACTTACTGATTGCATGATATTGAAAAAAGCTAAATAAGAAAAATGCGAGGAATATGGCTGATCCAGCGGCTAATGCCCACTTCACTTTAAGGGAAGTGGGTTTTAAACGATTCATGAATGTATTCATGTCCTCATCACATATCCGGTACCGCGTACAGTTTGGATATAGCTATCTTCGTCAGGTGAGTCAATTTTATTTCGTAAGTATCTTACATAAACATCCACTACGTTCGTTTCAACCTCAGTATCATACCCCCACACTTTATTGAGAAGGACTTCACGGGTTAATACAATATTTATATTTTCTAAAAAAGCGAGCAAAAGGTCATACTCCCTTTTCGTAACCTCGATTTCATGATCAAGCTTAAATACTTGCCGGGACTCCTTTAGAACGGTGATATCACGGTAATGATAAGTTGTTTGATTAGAGGCTGCTTCATCATTTCCAGATCGTCTGAATACGGCCCTCAACCTAGCTAACAGCTCTTCAATAGCAAAAGGCTTTACAATATAATCATCTGCACCGCTGTCCAATCCTGATACACGGTCCATTACGCTATCCCTTGCCGTGATCATGACAATCGGAATAGCTTTCACTTGCCGGATTCTTCTGCATACCTCAAGTCCATTTAAATTCGGCAGCATTAGATCCAATAAGATTATGTCCCAATCTTCGTTTAAAGCTTTCTCTAACCCCCCTCTTCCATCATAGGCAAGACCCACTTGATATCCTTCATATTTAAGTTCAAGTTCAATGAACCGGGAGAGATTTTTTTCATCTTCTATGACTAATATCCTTTTCACATAAATCACCTGCTCTAAATGCTTAATACGTCTTATTTTATTTTACTTTTGCTGAAAATAAAATCATTAAGCGCTTGAAAGATTTCAATGCCTTGATACGTCATTAATGTAATGGCAGTAAAACTGAAAAATAAAATAGGAATTATTCGAATCCACATGGTTCTTACCTCCCTTTTATCAATACTGCCATTTTCCTCCTCTTTCATTAAAATCGGGTGAGAAAGAGATAAAGCTTTAGTTAGAAAAGATAAAATTCATCAGTTTACATAACGATATTACGGTCAAATAATTTAATAGTATGAAATTGCTCCTGTTGAAGAAAATAAATGTGTATAAATAAGAATGAGGTGCACGAAATGGAGAGTAAGAAAAAATTAGATTTACTGGCATTATCCTCTATTCCTTTAGTCATGACACTCGGGAATTCAATGTTGATCCCTGTTCTTCCTCAATTGGAAAAGGAGCTAAATATTACGGGATTCCAATCAAGCTTAATCATCACCGTATACTCTATAATTGCTATTCTTTGCATTCCAATTGCCGGTTATTTATCCGATCGTTTCGGAAGGAAAAATATTCTGATACCCAGCTTGATCATTGCAGGAATCGGTGGCCTCATTTGTGGATTTGCTTCAATTTACGGTTCGAATGCTTATATTTTTGTTATTGTAGGAAGGGTTGTTCAAGGAATTGGAGCAGCCGGTGCTTTCCCGGTCGTCATTCCTACAGTGGGAGATCTATACGAGGATGATGATCAAATCACCAAGGGATTGGGCTTAATCGAAACATCCAATACATTCGGCAAGGTGCTAAGCCCGATACTCGGTGCGTTATTTGCTGCATGGATCTGGTTTATACCATTCTTTTCCATACCTGTATTTTCAACTCTTTCGATTCTTCTGATTGTCGTCTTTGTGAAAGTTCCACCAAAAAAAGGAGAAGATGCGAAACAATCAATTAAGGAATTTATTCATGAGGTGGGAATCGTCCTTGGGAAGGAAAAGAAATGGATTTTTGGCATCTTCATCATCGGAATCATTTCCATGTTCATCTTATTTGGCTTTTTATATTATTTATCAACCAGATTAGAGCAAGCTTATGGAATTAACGGAGTAATAAAGGGACTATATTTAGCTATTCCACTCCTTTTTTTATGTCTTACCTCCTATATAACGGGAAAAGTGATTGGTAAGAGTAAAGAAAAGATGAAGTGGGTCATCGTCTTTGGTTCCCTTATGAGTTCTGTTGCATTCCTTCCTTTGATTTTCACTGAAGGCAAATGGGTTATACTGAGTATTTTTTCTATTGCAGGAATTGGGATGGGAGCAGCCCTGCCTTGTTTGGATGCATTGATTACAGAAGGGATTGAAAAAGAACATCGTGGAACCATCACTTCTATTTACAGTTCAATGAGGTTTACAGGTGTCGCTTTAGGGCCGCCTATAGTAGCATTAATTGAACCTTTGAGTACCTTTGTCCTTTTCATTGTCCTAAGTATCCTATCCAGCCTTGTAGGAATGTTTTTCATCAGGATTCCAGAAACACCCCAACAGGCAGTCTCACCTAAAAAGGCTTAGGGAGACCTGTATCTAAAAAGGAGCTGAATCTCAGCTCCTCTTTTTCATTACATATCCGCCTGAATAAAATAACAATATCCCATTCTTTATTATCCTCACATGTTTATTTCCATTCATAATGTGGTAGATATATCCATAAACATGATAGGGATTGTAAAGGAGGAATATGTATGACTTGGATAATCGTGATTGTTTCTCTTTTTGTATTTCTCGTTCTGGCTGAAGAAATCATTAATTTTTTTTTACGCACAAGAGTAATAAACCATCACATTAAAACTGAAAGAAGCGATAGAAAGCTGAAATCCATGTATCATAAAGTAAAGCTGAAGCTCACTCATTCACAGTTAAGCGATCGTACATAGTTTAAAAGGTGGAGAATATTTCTCCGCCTCTTTAATAAATCAGTTCTTTGACACCGAATGCTGTGTTTCATTCGATTGATGTAATAACATGTCTTTAATCACTTCAGGATATATTTCTAGTGTTGAAAGTTCCTCGATTGGAATCCATTTGTACAATAGACGGTCCCCTTCCAATCCATGAAAAGCGCCTTTTTGAAAAATAGACCGACCTGATGCTTTCACACTGTAATAGAAGCCGATTTCATGAAAATCCCATTCCTTAAACGTAAAGAAATTTTCATTCACCATTACTAATTGTTCCACTTTAACATCAATACCTAATTCTTCTCGCATTTCTCTCTTCAAACTTTCCTGTGACGCTTCTCCGATAACGACTCTCCCACCAGGCAATGACCAATAAGTGTCTTCCACTTGTTTATGTAATAAAACATGTTCATTTTCCATCCATACGGCAACCACCCTATAATTAAAAACGTCTTTGTTATGTTTGAACACAATATCCATAAAACCCCTCCATTCCTTTCATTCTAATCCCAAAAAAACTACTTTTGTTAAATTACAAAAAAAATAGGAGACAAAAGCTTCAGCAAGACTTTTGTCTCCAAAGGAAAGAAATTAGAATGGGTCTTACATAATAAAGATTTAAACAAAAAGAAAGCTACCCCACTTTCTTTTTGTTTAGGAGTGATAAATCCTTATTCATAAGCAAGATTCATTGTAACCGGTGAAAAAGTGAACTCTATTAGAACAAGATTAAAATTTGATGAGAAAATCACTTCTCACTGACTCTCCACTACTCTATCAGAAAAGCATCCAAATTTAATTTGTGATATGATAAATAAGAATTCAGAATGTTACAATACATTCTAATGGATGAAAGGATGGAAAAATGAAAATCGATTTAAACTGTGATTTAGGAGAAAGTTTTGGTACATATACTATCGGACAGGATGAAGAAATGATGAAATTCGTTTCCTCCGTCAATGTCGCTTGCGGATTTCATGCAGGAGATCCCCTCGTAATGAAACAAACCGTTTCAAATGCTTTAAATCATAATCTAAAGATAGGTGCTCACCCCGGGTTGCCTGACCTTCAAGGGTTTGGAAGAAGGGTGATACATGTAACCACTGAAGAAGCATATGCCCTTGTACAATATCAGATTGGCGCTCTCCTCGCTTTCGTCAAGGCACAAGGAGGCAAGTTGTCACATGTTAAGCCTCATGGTGCTCTCTATAATATGGCTGCAAAGGATTCCGAACTGGCTGTATCGATTGCTAAAGCAGTATATAACCTTGACCCTGAATTAACATTGTTCGGCCTTTCTCAAAGTGAACTGACAAAAGCAGGAGAAGAAATCGGATTGCGAGTCGCTCATGAAGTATTTGCCGATCGAACCTATCAATCTGACGGCTCACTCACTCCTCGTTCGCTTCCCAATGCCGTCATGCATGATGAAAACGAAGTGGAAAAGCAGGTATTACGAATGGTGGAGAAGCAAGAGGTAGTTTCAACAGATGGTGAGGTATTGTCAATTAAAGCGGATACCATTTGTCTTCATGGTGACAACACAGCTGCGTTAAACCTTGCTAAGAGATTGCATGAAAAGTTAAGTTGAATTATAAAAGGGCTACACCAGCCCTTTTTCATACCTTTACATAAATATTTATATTTCTTTAGAAGATAGGAGTATTTTCTGATGAATAAGACGTTACTACTGGAAGGGTTCCGCTGGATGTTCATCTTACTTGTTTCCTGCGTTATTATTTTATATGGCTATCAGCGCTTCCTATTACACTCAAGCATTGAAACCTCTCTACAAACTGCAGTTCCCGATTCTACCATTATCGGCATCATTCAGACTCATACCACTGACAATAAAGAAAAAGTGTATGAAGCTCTATACAAGACAAAAGACGGAAAATGTTTCAGGGCTTCTTTCAAACGTAAAAGCCATATTTTCATAGGAGATCAAGAGGAATCCTGTTGAGAAAAAGGGGTATAGTGTGATGAATGAGCCATTCATATTTTCCTTCAACTTGAATCAGCAGCTGACAGAAGAGTCCACGACCCATTATGGGATATAATCCTCCTCATTTTAAACCCGTATTTCCATTCCCGCTAAGTATTTGACAGGTTTTAACGAAGTCATTTAGTGGAATAATTTTTACATTGAAAACAGAAAGGGGAATGGTACGATGAAAACACTTACAATAGATACAAAGAAACGAGATGAAATGATTGATATTACCACTTATGTCCAGGATATCATCACCAAAGCAGAAATGAAGGAAGGTCTTGTGGTGGTTCAATCCCTGCACACAACAGCCGGAATCACGGTGAATGAAAATGCCGATCCGGATGTGAAAACAGATTTTCTACGTCGATTAGATGAGATGTATCCATGGGAACATACTCTGGATCTTCATGGAGAAGGCAACACAGCCGCTCACTTAAAGACTAGTACGGTCGGCCACTCCCAAACAATCATCGTTACCAATGGTGAACTTCATTTGGGAACCTGGCAAGGTATTTACCTTTGTGAGTTTGATGGACCGCGTTCAAGAAGAAAAGTTTCGGTTAAAACGATTCAAAGTCACCAATCTTAAAAAAGCGGAATCGACCTGGAAATGGCAACAATAATGATAAATTTATATACGAAAAGACTCGAGGACGTTCCTCGAGTCTTTCTATTCTATAAAACGATCTCTCATGTTTTGCGAAGGAAGCATACAAGATTCTTGTTTTCCGAACCACCTATATCTATTTCCGGCAATCCACCTGTAGACCCTGTCCCTTAGGGGCTTGGGAATGATCATGCAGACAACGAAAAGCTTCCAGGGCCATGTTAGACGAGAGCACACCTTTAAAGCCGCAGTTGATTCAATATACGCTTTAGGATCGTCGATCAAAACGAAGCTATCTGTAGTTTGAGGAATGTTATGCTTCTTTAATAATTCTTGACCAATCTCACTTTGTAAGGAAGCAAATTGAAAGAAACCCTTTGGATCGCGATTAATAATGAACTGGACGCTACTATTACAGAAATTACATATACCATCAAACAAAATAATTGCCAATAAAATCACACCATTCACATCTATTTATACTAGAATTCTTTACATCCCTTTGATGAGGTAAACGCTCCCGTTCTCACTCACATCTTTATGCATGCTCCGATAAATGACTTACTTCATTATAAGAATGGACATTCCACCCTCCATTTGTGAAATGGAGATTGGTAAGGCAGCCGTTAAATAGTTTCACGTGTCTCTCACCTACCTCCTCTTTATGAAACTCTCGCAATATTGTGCTGATGATCGCACCGTGAGCAACCAGCAATACCTCCTGCTCAGGAAACTGATTATAAATCTCTTTCAGTCCCTCTTGGACCCTATCTGTCAACACTTCGTACGTTTCCATATTCGGAAAGATGAAATCAGGATATTGTTTTTCTCTTTCTTCACGAGACATCCCCTCCCCATCTCCAAAATAGCGTTCCTTGAAATGGTCCATCTTAACAATCGGCAGTTCCAAGGCTTCATTGATAATATCTGCCGTTTTGCTGGCTCTCACCAAAGAAGTGGTGATCAGCACATCCCAATGTGATTTCTTTAAAAATTCTCGGCATTCTTCTGCTTGAAGTTTTCCTGTTTCATTTAATGGAATATCCGTTTGACCTTGTAATTTCCCTTCAAGATTCCAATCAGTTTGACCATGGCGTACTAAACATATATGAGTCATTTCATTTGCTCCTTCTTTTGAAAGCTATAATTCTTATAGAATTTATGATATACTATATTACCATTAATAGAGATTATTTCGAAAGTTTTATATAAATAAGCAGTATAAGGAGTTGGCTGAGGAGAATGAGAGATGAATTGGTGTATCTAGGACAAGAAATTGTTGCACATAAGTCCGATATTGCTCAGGGTGTGATTGAATATCAGCAAAAACAGTATTCTGAACAACTAAAGTTCTCTGGAGTGAAAATGGAGCAAGTTACAGAATGGAGAATTGAGTTGATTAAAATGCTGGGAGAATCTTTACAAGAAGAGCAAAAAGACTCTCTCATTAAGATAAGCGAGTGGACTCAAAAAGTGGGAAAAATAGCAATTGAAAAAGGCATTCCACTAAATGAATCCATAAAAACACTATCAGCATTCCGTACTGCTATTTGGGATATTTTCACCAAACAGATCAGTGAGAATCAAATAGCAGCTTCTCTTATGCTGCAAGTAAACAAAAAGATTAACCCATTACTGGATGAAATTGCATATCTTTTCAATGAGTTATTTGTAAATCAGCAAAAAGATCAGTTAGCTCTTATTCATACTGCTATGGATGAACTCTCGGCACCGATTGTGCCAATTGCAAATAAAATTGCGATCCTCCCTCTAATTGGTGAAATTGATACTCATAGAGCCAGCTCTGTTATGGAGACGGCTTTAAAGAAAAGCTCTGATTTAGAATTGGACTATTTATTTATTGACATATCCGGCGTGGCAATAATGGACACTATGGTTTCTCATAATATCTATCAAATCATCAACGCTCTTAAGATGATGGGCGTACAATCGGTACTGACAGGTATCCGACCTGAAGTTGCCCATACTTTAGGAAATCTCGGCATTACCTTCGACGATTTAAAAACAAGCTCTAGCTTAAAACAAGCCCTTGAAGACATCGGATTCACTCAATATGAAGTGATTCTTCCTCTATAATGTAAAACCAGAAGCCCTATATAAAATGGTTTCTGGTTTTTTCATTACTTCTATCCATTAGTTACCTCCCCTCTTTATTTTATGATGAAATAATAGTTGAATACTTTGGACGGCCATGTATATTGGAATGGACCAATACATTTCGTATCCTTTATCGAAATGAAAAAAGCCAATCTTTACCGTAAACCATTCCATCAATAGAGAAAAAGATGTCCAAATCAATAGATAAGCAAGATTCATGATCCCCCTTATCTTTAACTTCTTATAGATGTATATGAAAAAATAACTGTAAGGACCATACATGATATAACTAATAAAATCGATCGCCTGGTATGCTGAACTATCATTTACATCATAAAAATCCCAAGGTGGAATACTGATTGTATGGTCATAAAACATGCCTATTGCAATGCCATAAATAAAGTAACTTAGCCCTTCAAGGAATGAGAATATTTTTGGAGTAATCCAAATTAAAATAAGGAGTGCAAGAAGACTGATAATGATAAACCATTCGTTTAAGTCAAATGATCTTTCATATATTTTGTCCACTACTTCCCTCCTCCTTTTTCTGCATATGATATAGCACCTTGCCTATCCCAATACAAATGATTAAATAGATAATATTAATGATGGTTGTATTTAATAGGCTCCATTGAGGATAATCAAGCGTTTTAAAGTGAATATGCAGGACATCCAAAACAGTGATAAAGAATAAAAGGCTTAAGAAGAATATGATTTTATGAGTTCTATGTCCGTAATTCAAGTAACCATTTATCATGATGATCCCAATCAATGGTAAAATACATTCCCGATTGATCAGTAAGCTAATGAATTGAGTGACGTCCTGTGAAGCCCTTATAAACTCCAGCTTGGTAGTCATAATCGTAATATAATTCGTTGAAACAATCGATAACAACATAAATTGTATGGAATTTGTGGTGAATGAAAGCTTTCTTCGCATGAAAATCACGATATAGATCAGGATAATTAATATTGATATAAAGAAAGGAAGCGCCATTGTTTTCTCCTTTATCTTTTCTCTATATCCTTTCCTTAATCGCCTCATCACATAACCATTTTCTCGGTTGGAGAGTTTAGATGTTTGGATTATTTTGCAAGGGGAAAAGAGTTAAGGAGAATAAAGGAGGAAATTGTATGAAATTTGAATCTTCTATCACCCCCAATGCAAAAGATGAAATAAAAGAAGTTTTTGTCGATGGTTTACAGCGAGACCTATCACCTGAAGAAGAAGGACTTATCACAGAATGGACTCAAACCTTTAACAAAAGCGAACGTGCCACCATCATAAATATGCTAAAAGAACTACTAAACAAACATAAAAGACATGACTAAACCAAAAGCGGAGGCGGCTTGAACAGAGGCGACAAGCATAAGACGGGACTACCGGAAAGGCGCTCTTTGCCTTTTTGGTAGTCCTGACTTATGACCTCAAGCCTCTAGCCGCCGGAGCTGGATGAAACCAAAAGCGGAGGCGGCCCTGAACAGAGGCGACAAGCATAAGCAATCTGTTCATTGATGCAAGCAAAAAGAAAAGGCAAGCCCTGACACAGGCTTGCCTTTTCTTATTTATGGTAAAGTTCTTCTTACATATCACTCGTCAAATCTAGTAGTTTATCAATGTCGACGCAATAGATTGGGCGATTTATATCCTCTTGTCCAAGTTCTACGGTATCTTCTAGTACATCATCGATATTCATACTTTTAAATACCTCCCAAGTTGTGTGTTAAATCAGAATGTCATTGATCCTCGCCGATCATTCTTATCATAGAATACGAATGAGTGATTTTTTTCTTGGGGGTTCTTTTCAATAATTTTTTGCTAACAGTAATTGTATGTAATAATCAGAAAGTTGAATCAAATGAGCCACTATGATATGGTTAAACAACTATTGATTCTACTTAAATAATAATAGATGGGTAGAATAGCTTTCTCCTCAAAGGAGGCATTCCATTGAAACGATTTTCTATGCTTCACGTACCTAAGGATTTCAGGCATAGAGGGCGTCCGGCTGTTACCGTTCACGTTCTACCTGTTCATAAAGAATTTTTCGCGATAGGTAAATCATTAAAAGGTAACGGAAAAGCTGCAAACAACAACGAAAAACTAGCCGCATATTATGCGTATCTAGATACTTTAAAATAAACGCTTATCTCTATAGAATAAATCATAAAAAAGCTGATCAGATAAAGCCTGATCAGCTTTTTCCATCTTCAAATGTTCTATTGCCCTTAAGAATTTATACATTCACTTTTATATAAACATTAATGCTTTTTAACTAAAATGGGGTAGTGGCTGGCTTCACAATCTTTATCTATAACACTACTCATCCATAGGTATGTATTCATGTTGTTCGAAGTCATCTAACATGCGCTGGTGACTTCTCACCAGAGTATCAGGTAATTCTTCAAAATGATAAAACTTCAGTTGAATGGATTCAGAGTGTTCTGCTTCCATTTCTCCATCGTAGTCATCTGTAAAGTAGGCTGTGGTGACTACATAAAACTCATCTCCATTTTCAGCTTTAATGTATTGATCCGCACCAGAATACACGTTTAATAAATTCAATTTACCTAAAGTCAGATTCGTCTCTTCCTTCACTTCTCTTCTCGCGGTCTCTTCCGTTGATTCTGCCAGTTCCATTAATCCACCAGGCAGTCCCCATGAACCATTTGGAAACCTCCTTTGCTGCAGAAGTACTTGCTTTTTCTCATTCAAGATAATGACGACAGACCCGACTAAAATAAGGGGACGGGTTCCAACCACTTCTCTTATTTCTTCTATGTAGCCCATTGATCAATCTCCTCACTGGATCTGATTATGTTATGAGACTCGGACCGAATTAGAACGTTATATACTGACAAGCCTCAAAACCATTTCCATCTAAATCCCAGAACTCAAAAAATGTAACCTCCCCATCCTCTTGTATCTCCCCAACCTTCACTTCTTTTTCCACAAGCTTTAATCGGGTCTCTTCCAACGCATCAGAAAAGAGAATCGGCTTGACGGATGAGCGACGCACCTCTCCCTCTTGAATGGTGAGAGTAGTGTCTCCTTGGCCTATCTGAAACACAACATAATTACCTGAATCAAAAATCTGCTCAAACTCCAATACTTCTATATACCATTGATTGGACTTTTTTAAATCTTTTACACGCATATGTATTGTATCCAGTTTAGAAAACAATGCGATACCTCCTTCTGCTTAACTAGTTTTTTAATAGGGTTAAATGGCCCACAAGCACTTTTGCTTCAAACTTCCCCATTGGTGGTAGTGCCACGACGGTTAAGGATCCCTCTTTAATTTCAGTTAACCCGCTATCATGAATGCTGAAATATCCATCAGCCTCTAATTTCTCCAGCTCAACGGCTTTTCCCTTTAGGACAATTTTTTTCATTCCTGTTTGGACCCATTCCACAAAGTCTGCTTGTCGATCTTGAAAAGGTGAATCAGAAGACAGCATTGTCAGCGTGCTAAGAGTAGCAGCATGTGCCACTTGTGCTGCTGTTTTCCCCTTTGACATATTCAGTTCCTTATTAACAATAAAATATTGAACGAGATCCCGCTTATTCATTCGTTTAATCATCCCTCTATATTATTTAATACCTGTTATTTTACCATGGAAAGTGCCCCAGGATTATTTACTTCCTTCTTAGTTTCACATAATTATTTTCAACTGAAACGATTTTGACCTTCTCTCCTATTTTAAAATCTAAATACTGATCACAATCCACTTTATAGGTGTGGCCGTTATCAAACTTCATAGAACATGACGGATCGCTGTTGTTTTCATCTATAACCTCACCTGATTTAATTCCTTCCGCTCCTTTTCTATCATTCGCAGGAAAATACTTTTCCTCAATCATTACCCAATCTTCATGACTGATAACCACCAGCTTCAGAATAAAGAGCCCCACAAGCAAGACAAGTAACAGAATAAGTATCACCAATTTAGCCCGTAAGCCTATCATGTATATCCCTTTCCTTTCATATAAAATCAACAGATGATTATATGTAAGCAATCTGAAATACATTCGACCATACTAAAAAAAGAGGATTATTTTTCCCCTCTTGCATTTATTAAAAAATGGGTTTAAGATAAAACTAACGACCGTTAGTTAGTTTCAAAAGAAGGTGACTGGATTTGAAGAATGACAATAAACAACTCATCAAAAATGTTGCATTGGATTTATTTGGTCAAAAAGGGTATGAGGATACCTCGTTAAAAGAAATTGCAACCGCGGTGGGTATTAAAAAACCATCTATTTACAACCATTTCCAAAGCAAAGAGGACTTATTTATGGAAGTAATTGAGGATTTAAGTGTGTCTGAAGTAACGGCCTACAAGAGCATCGAGGAAGAAATGAACCCACAAGAACCGCTAACGAATATAAAAACACTCTTTGACTTATTTTGTCAACGATTAGTAACAACAAAAGAAGCACTTTTATGGAAAAGAGTCACATTCTTTCCTCCAGAAGTGTTTAAAGACCTTATTCAAAAACAATTCATTTATTTTGAACAGGTTACAACAGCCATTTTGGTATCCATTTACCAGGAAGGCCTAAAACAAGAACTGTTTAGTGAAATAAAGGAGGATGAATTTATTGCCTCCTTTTTATGTCTAGTTGATGGTGTTTTTTTAGAGCATCACTATTACACAGAGGAAATTTTCAGGCAACGAATCGAATCGGCTTGGAAGGTTTACGAACTAGGTATATCAAGTCGTAAAGGAGAGTAGCATCATGGGTTGGATTTACGTTATTATTGGAGGAATTTTGGAAATAGGCTGGGCAACCGGGTTATCCCTTTCAGAGGGGTTTACAAAACCTGTCACAAGTATTGTCACTGCAATTCTCATCTTGATCAGTTTTTATTTTTTCTCTAATTCGATAAGATTGTTGCCTATTGGAACTGCTTATGCTGTCTTCACAGGTATTGGTGCAGCTGGAACTGCCATAGTGGGGATGGTATTTCTAAATGAGGGAATTAGCATCATGAAAGTTGCTTTTATCACACTACTCATTTTCGGAGTGATTGGTCTCAAAATGAGTGATAAAGATAAGCAAGAAAAAGGGAGGTCATACTAATGGCATGGATATTTCTTATTTTTGCAGGATTTTCGGAAGTTGTCATGGTAACGTTCATGAAGCTCTCTGAAGGCTACAAGAAACTGGCCCCTTCCATCATAAGTTTTGCTGCTGGAGCTCTGAGCTTTTATTTATTATCCCTTTCACTACTTGACATTCCAGTGAGTACAGGATATGGAATTTGGACAGGTATTGGTTCTGCAGGAGCCGTGATCATCGGAATGATCTTTTTCAGGGAAACAAAGGATCTGAAGAGATTGTTTTTTATTACTTGCATTATAGGGAGTATCATTGGATTAAAGATTGTTTCATGACCTCATAACAATGTCCAGCCGTTGAGTAATGCAGTACTCAAAAGCTGGACATTATTTGTTTACTTACACATTGATTTTTACTTACTGGCTTTTATCACGAAGGGTGAACCCCTCTAAGAAATCTTAATTAATCTAATGACCAGGAATCTATCAATTGATTATTCCATGACCAACAATGTCCACTTCTATCGTAGGTGTAATCGTAATGGTGGGGTATTTTTCCTCCCAGTCAAGCTTTTCCCAGGTTTTTGGGTGATGTGCAATCAATTCTCTGCCAATACCAAATAAATCTGAATTAGCCAGTTGAATTTTTTCAATCATCTTTTCGGCATCTTCTGTTAAGCGTTTGGAAATTTGTTTATTCAGTTTCTTAAGTTTTTTCTTGTCGGTTAATTTATCTTCTGGATATTCTACAACAGATACATCTGTCTTTACATTTATTACTACTTGTATATTACTTGGTGAGTCAGAAATAATTTTAAGCTTTGATTTTGAATTTGATATATTGTACGTAATATAATTTTCAATATTCATTTTCTTATTCTCTTCAATTTTGGATACTAATCGCATCCGCTTCGCCACTTGGTTGCTCATCATTAGATACATTGATGTTTCCTCAAAGGTCAAAGTACCTGACATAGAATTCTTATGGAAAATGCCCGTACCACTTAACACCACTTCATCATTCTCCAGTTTGATGAGGGGGAGGGCAAAATCCTTCCCCTTATCAAACATAAACGTACAGACGGTTTGTAAATTTTGTTTAGGGATACCCGTGGATGATTCTGCGCTTTTGAATAGTTCGATGATAAATTCTGAAATCAATACGTTTTTTTCACTTAATTTAGTAAGGATCTCCCCACCCTCTCCTTCTACAATGGCTAATTTGGCAGAAATGGAGCTATTGGGGTCCCGGTAGAAAATATCTAAAAACTTATAGATATCTTTTTTTGCTAATTCTTCCCCTAATAAGAACACCCGATTCTTTGATGGCTCGAAAACCCCGGAAATTTTCCGGTCCATATGCATTCTTGTCTCACGTATGGTCTTCCCTTCCCCTTGTACGACAACATTGGTCGGTGTCTTATCTTGGAAATCACGGATAATGGCCGTAGCTTTTATGGTTTCATCATCAACTAAATCAAAGGCAGAGGAAAAGACCAACCTACCGTCTTTCAACAATCGTTGATCCCAACAGCCCGTTAATGTTAACAGAATGAGAAATAGAACCGAGACTAAGATGAGTTTTTTCTTCATGCGCTCTTCCCTCTTTCCTTTTTCTTGAAAACAAAGGAGATACTTAATAAAAGCAATGGAATGACAAGTATGAATAGATAGGATGTATTAATCACCCATTTGTTGTACAACTCCATTTCTGCTTCTTTATTGGGAAATAACGCAATGATAAAAGATAAACTGCCAATGGAAATTGTAATGACAGAACGTTTGATTCGTTTAAAGGTATGCGCGATTCCCTCCGTCGATAAGAAAAGATAGCTGGTTAAAGAAGTAATAACACTTACCACCCAAAGTGAAACAAACACCAAATCAATTCTTTCGACAACCTGCAAATAGAGGGATTTCACATAATATAGAACCGGCTGAGGAACAATGACTAATTCCTCTGGACTGAACGTTATAAGACTGACAATGGTAAGAAATGTATAGGTCAATGTCACAAAGAGATTTGCCATTGATGCTGAGAATAGGACGGACCGTTCCCCATTATGCTGAAAATAAGGAAAAAGAAACAAAAGCAATTCAAAACCTAGCATGGAAAAATAGGCTTCTTTTATCCCTTTAAAAATATTGATTGCACCTGAGTGCCCAATCGGAAGTAGATACCTCCAATCAACAGGGTAAACGATCAATACTACTACAGATATCAAGATCAGAAAGAAAATAAGCCCCGAAACCATAACATAAACGTTGCAGATGTCAGATAATAATTCCCTTCCTAAATATACTGCAGTCCCCATCAATAGAAACATAATGATCCATTTTGGTGTAAGTGTCAGCACCCAAGTTTTGATGATGGCAGTTGAATACATCAGAATAAGGCTGGTTACAAGCATTCCATAAAATACATAGGACATATTAATGCATGTCCCCCCTGCTTTTCCTACCAGCTGTATTGAATATTGGAAAAGCGATTTAGCAGGGAATCTTCTGCCCAAGACCCACAAAGTCGTTATAAGCAATTGAACAACAATCCCAGCCAGTAATACTGAAATCCAAGCATCACCTTTAGATACGGAGAATACGCTGAATGGCATGCCAAGAACCCCTACACCAATTTGTGTTTGAATAATGAAGAACGTCAATTGAATGAACGTAAGATTAGTCTGATTCTTCATTTTTTTTCCATCCTCGGGGATCCGTCGTCTTCCACTTATACTGGGGCTTCAAATCCTTTGGTCTTTCTTTCATCAGCCATATGGGTACACGGATAAAAGTGTCCTTGAGTGACTTAAAATCCAAAGGTGCAACAGGATACAAATAATATTGACCTAATGATTTAAGCGTCGACATATGTATTAACAGTAACATCAACCCGATCACGATTCCGAGAACTCCGAATAAAGCAGCAAATATCATTAACGGAAATCCTAATACCCTAACGGAAGTACTCAGTTCATTAGAAGGAATGACAAAGGAAGATATAGCGGTAATCGCAACTACGATAACCATTGTATTTGAAACCAAATTCGCTTCAACAACCGCCGTCCCAATGACAAGTCCCCCCACTACCCCTATGGTTTGAGCGATAGGATTCGGTAATCGTATCGCAGCTTCACGAAGTAATTCCAAGGTCAATTGCATAATGGCTGCTTCAATCAATGGAGGAAATGGAACATACTCCAGGGAGCTTTTAATCGAGAATATGATTTCCACCGGTATGATTTCATAATTATACGAAATGACAGCGATATAAAAAGCGGGTAAGCAAAGGGTTGCAATAAAACTGATTAATCTTATGAATCGTATAAATGAACCGATGAATGCCCGATTATTATAGTCCTCTGACGTTTGAAAGAAGGAAAAAAAATTCACAGGCAAGATTAAGACGGTAGGGCTGCCTTCCATCACCAGCGCAATTCTGCCTTCCATTAGATTTCCGGCCACCCGATCCGGTCTTTCCGTATTCAAAATCTGTGGAAATGGAGAAAACGAATTATCTTCCAAAAATTCTTCAAAGTATCCAGGCGACTGAACCGAATCTGCATGAACATAATTGATTCGGTCCTCAATCGTTTTCAATAATTCAGGATTTGTTAAATGAGATAAATAAACTAAAGCGTACTTCGTTCTCGTTGTTTCTCCTACACTTGAATATTTCACTGTCAGTTTGGGACTGGAGACTCTGTCTCTTATAAGATGCACATTTTCTGTGATATTCTCACTGAACCCTTGATGAGATCCTCTAATCACCTTTTCATTTATTGGCTCAAAACGATTAGTCAGAATTTTAGGCATATCGATAAAAGTCAGGATTTCACTGTTTTCCATAATTAAAAGGCAGTGCCCATCCACCATTGCACTGAGTGCCTCATCTAAATGCAATGTTTCTTTGATACTATTACTACTTACTACATCACGTATTTCACCGGAGCCTTTCTCTAATAAAGGCTTGATAATATACGTCTGTAAGCTCCTATTATCAATGACAGAATCAATAAACATAATGGTCAATATTTTATTATTAAAAGTTAATTCTCTTATTTTCAGATCATCTGTATTAAATAGACCATTTCGAAAATAAGAGATTTTCTCTTCTAAAGTGAGAAATTCAGGCACAACTTCTTCTTTTTCTGAAAGCAGCTGCTTTGGTATTCTTCTATTCCTTTTATTAAACGAATTCATCTTAGCCACCTTCAGTCAGAGTCATTTTTTCCTATACTTCCCAAAGTAGCTTCATTTATGCATGTCCACTGCTCGTGTTAACGTTCCTTCACGGCTAAATTGACACCCCATACCTCTTCTAAAATGGATATGAACGTTTCATTAATTTTCCCCCATTGATGATAGTCATTGCTATGTGATTGCTCCAGACCCCTGTCTAACTTTAGTAAGCTCCCCATTATATAGTCTTTTAAATGTTTCAGGTTATGAATCTCCTTCCCTCTTGATGTAACCATTGAAGTAATCGTACTTTTTATATCTCCATTCATATTAAGGTGCCCCATCATTTCGTTGATTCCATTTGGTGGAAATGTCCGATGCTTCATAATCCACTCGTAAGCAAGCCATGGCCTGATGATGGTCATCCATTTCTTCGTACTGAATGGTTCGTCTTTCAACTTCTCCATATTGCGTTTTGTCATGTGATAGTAATGAATTAGACAACGGTTTGGAGAAAAAGTCAGATCTCGCAGCTTCCTTATTACCCCCATGGTAGGGTGCTCAATATACACGTTCTCATCGGTTAACCACTCCAGTAGAGAGGGGTTTGATTTACGAAGAAGTTTCAGAGATTTACTCAGGTCCCATCCACTGTATTCAATGGCATGGTGTGTAGTTTTTTCAATGACGTCCTTTGTCTCTTGAAGGTCTAGATACGCGGTTGTCTCTCGTATATATATAAACCTGACATCATAATCGCTATCATCTGTATGATACCCCCATGCGCGACTACCAGCTTCCACGGCATACAATATCTTGATCCCCTCTTCAATTTCTATACACCTTAGACCTTCTAATATAATGCTTCTCAAAAATAATTCTCCTTCCCTTTGTATATTAGTAGGGTTTTCCTTTTTATTTTTGATATACTTATTCACACAAACAAGTCAATAGGTAGAGGTGAATAGCTTGACCAAGAAAAAGATGTATTCGTGGAGCTTACAAATTCTTATTATTCTTACCATTATTTATGTTTCAACCAAAATTTCATTTTTATTTGAACCGATCGTCGTATTTGCTTCAACATTATTTTTCCCCATCATCATTTCAGGGTTTCTGTATTTTTTATTGAATCCATTAGTCAATCTCCTGGAGAAAGCAAGACTGCCGAGAACCATCGCCATTATTGTGCTTTACGCTGCTATCGTTGGTCTGATGGTGTTGATAATAGGAAATATCGCTCCTATTCTCTCAAAGCAAATAACAGGTCTGTTCAATGAACTTCCGGAGTATGCAAGACAAACGAGGAATTTTATCGAATATTTATCTGAGACTCAACAATTCAAATGGATGATGAGTCAAGATTATGTGTCACTTAAAGATGTGGAAAATCAGTTAGTGGAGTTTGCCAATACGTTACCGGATAATATCACCACTGCACTTAAAGGATTAGTAAGTGTTCTGACCAGTATTACGATCCTGATTGTAACCGTACCTTTTCTATTATTCTTTATGTTTAAAGACGGCCATAAATTTCCCAAGGCCATCTCAAAATTCCTTCCTCCTGCCTACCGGGAAGAAGGAATCAACACGTTAAAGGATACAAGTGATACACTTGCTGCCTACATACAAGGACAATTAACGGTTGCTTCATTTGTAGGGACGCTTACGTTTATCGGGTATTTGATCATTGGTCTGCCATATGCACTGGTTATGGCATTAATAGGTGCCGTCACCAATATCATTCCTTTTATTGGACCGTTCATCGGTGCTGCGCCGGCTATCATAGTAGCATTGTTCGATTCACCAACAAAGGCCATATTGGTCGTGGTGGTTGTAACTATCGCTCAGCAAATTGAAGGAAACCTTCTGTCACCTCTAATTTTAGGAAAGCGTTTGGATACACACCCAGCGACCATAATCATTTTATTACTTGTTGCAGGAAACTTAGCTGGTATCCTTGGAATGATTCTGGCCGTCCCATTTTACGCCGTCACGAAAACCGTTGTATTAAATTTAGTGAAGTTTATTAAATTGAGAAGATCTACGATTCAGAATGATTAAGAAAAGACAACCGGGCAAGCCCGGTTGTCTTTTCTTGGAGTGTGGCATAAGAGTATCGTTTAGATACTAAGATGGTTTTAGTGACTATCTATGGAATTAGGACGGAGATGCAGGAGATGAGTATAAACATCATCCATTCCCGTCCAGCCCTTACACTCAAACCATCTGTTTATACATTATAACATGAGGCCCGATTGGCTCTATTTCAAATACGTCCCCCAATTGGGTTAAGCCCAATTTCTCATAATAAGGACCCGCAGAAGTTCTGGCATTGCACCACCACAATTCACAACCTTTTTCATTTAACACTTCCTCACTGTATGCAATGAGTTGCTTCCCTACGCCTTTCCCTCTATAATCGGGAAGCGTGGCCATCCCTCTTAAACGGTAATGCAGATGACCATTCAACTCTTTACGTGCTTCCTGATAAAAGGAACCGATGCTGATCAGTAACTCTCCATCAAAAACTCCGACGTGAAAGGAACTCTCGGCTGAATCCCCTTCATACTGACACTCCTCTATCGATTGAGTCGGCCTTAAGATCTTTTTCCTTATCGTATATGTATCAGTAGCTGAAATAAAACAAATATGATTCACCATTCTCCCCCCTTGTTTTGATTCGGATTTTTTATTAGTTTCCTAGATATTCCGTCGATAAGACTGTTTCATGCATACCTCCTTCTCTCTTTTCAACCCAATAGGCGGAAGCTCGTTCCCTGGAACTTACTACTTTATATAGATTTTCATCGATAAAATGTAAAGCGGCACCATCATCCACTCCAAAGCCGGCTTGTAGTTTCCCTTTGTCAATAAACGAATGATAAAGGGGACGCCGTTTTTCTTCACCGTCATAATGCGGGGAGTGACTTCCCTTAACCATTCCTAAACCTTTGATCTTATCTAAGTCTTCTCCATAGGAATCAGTAATTCCTTCTTCAAACCAACAGATCGAACCTGCGCTCAAACCTGCAAGAATGGTCCCTGCTTCCCACGCTTTTCTAAGGATGGAATCAATCCCCCACTCTCTCCAAAGGGCAAGCATACTCTTTGTATTGCCTCCACCCACATAGATAACATCCTTATCAAGAAGGAACCCCTCCAAATCCCGTGTAGGCAATTTGAATAACGATAAATGTGAAGGCTCACACGGAAGCGAGTGAAAAGCTTTATAAAATCGCTCTATATACCCATCTGCATCTCCACTGGCTGTAGGCAAAAAACAAACCTTTGGTTTTGACTCCCCAGCCTGATTTAGAATGTATTGGTCTAATAGCAGGTTCTCTGGCTCCATAGAAAACCCGCCTCCACCCATTGCGATAATCTGTTTCATTGAATCACCACTCTCCCTCTATTCAAAATTTTCCGATAGATATCTTAATCCTATCAAAATCATTGACGATGGAGTACATTTTTTTCAATCAATCAAAAAACCCAATTGAAAAACCCTCTATACAGTATAGAGGGCTCTTGATTTAGAATATTTCTTTTCCCATTAATAAAATCACTTACCAGTACCAGACGTTTTGTTCTTTTTCATTTTCATCTCTTTCTGGAATGAAAGAATCAATCCATATGTCATGACAAATAAGATGATGCCTAATGGTAAGGCGGTGATGATGGTGGCGGCTTGCAATCCGCTGATTCCACCAGTCCCCATTAAAATCGCTGCAATGGCAGCTAATACTATTCCCCAGCTGAACTTCACGAAGAATGGAGGATTCAAACTTCCATTAGACGTTTGCATCCCCAGCACAAATGTTGCCGAGTCAGCGGACGTCACAAAGAAAGTGATAATCAAGAAAAGGGAAATAATCGACAGGACTCCACTTAGAGGCATTTGATCATAAACATAAAATAATGCCGTCTCCAAACTTTGACCGGCTACATCTATACCTTGAACAAAGTCGTAATACAAGCCTGTTCCTCCGAATACTCCAAACCAGAGGGCACAAACAATCGTAGGCACAATGATGACTGCGATGATAAACTCTCTGACTGTCCTTCCTTTTGAAACCCTGGCAATAAATGTTCCCACAAAAGGTGTCCATGAGATCCACCAGGCCCAATAAAAAATAGTCCAATCCTTCACCCACTGGTTATTCTCCACATTAAATGGTGAAAAGCGTAAACCCATACTAGGAAGGTTCTGAACATAGCTCCCAAAAGTGGTCAAAAACAATTCCAGAACAAATTGTGTGGGTCCTACTATGAGAAAGACAATGAATAATAAGACCGCCAATACCATATTGGCATTGCTCAAATATTTAATACCCTTTGATAATCCAGTAGCAGCAGAAGTAATGAATAGTACCGTTGCAACTCCCATGATGATAAGCTGAACTCTAAAGTCAATGGGGGTTCCCATCAGGTAATTGAGTCCGCTGTTAATTTGTTGTGCCCCAATCCCAAGTGAAATTGCTACACCAAAAATAGTGGCAAACACAGCGACAATATCTACAATATACCCTATAGGTCCTTTCACTCTATCTCCGATGACAGGATATAACGTGGCGCTCATTAGTCCTGGCATGCCCTTTCTGAATTTATAATAGGCAAGGGCCAAAGCAACAACTGCATAAATTGCCCACGCATGGAATCCCCAGTGAAGATAGGTATAGCGCAAACCGATCTTAGCTGATTCAATGGTTCCACCTTCTCCGTATGGTGGAGTGGAATAATGAGAAACAGGTTCCGAGACCCCGTAGAAAAGGAGTCCGATTCCCATCCCTGCACTAAAGAGCATGGCAAACCATGTCAAAGTGGAATATTCCGGTCTGTCAGTGTCTTTTCCTAAACGAATCTTTCCGTATTTGCTAATTGCAAAAAAGATAGCGATTATAAAAAAGAACGTAGCCGAAAATTGGTAGAACCATCCAAACTTGTCCAGAAGTACTCCTTGGGTATTGGTCATAATATCGATCAAAGCCTGAGGAAAAATAACTCCCCAAGCCACAAATATTACTCCGATTGAAATCGCAATCCAAAACATTGGTGTGAAATTCTTCAACTAGCTTCCCCCTTAATACGTCGTTGATGTTATTTACATGCAGAATGAAGTATGTAAAGAAAATAAATGCACGAACTTAGTAATACCCTCCAAGTCCTGGCGTTAAACTAGTAAGTAACTGGAAAGAGAGAGGGACGGACCTTGAAATGGTCCGTCCCTCCCTCCTTTGACATATAATCAAACGGGGACTGTTTAGAATTAAAAGTTCCCATATTAAATTTATTTTTTACGTATCTTTTTTTCATTTCCGGGCAAATTATTGTAGACGGAGGTGATAAAGATGACAAACAATAACAACAAACAACCACAACAAAAAAACGAAGCAGAATTTGCTCAAGAGCAAAACGCTGCTGAAAGAGCTAGAAAAGCTGCTAAACAACAAAATCAACAAAACCAACAAAATAAATAATAACATAGTGAGCCAATTGAATACTTACAAAGAGACTAGTCTACTGACTAGTCTCTTTCCATGAGTCCCTCTTAACGTTGGAACCCCCATCTATGACAACGCTCCTTTTCATTGATTACTCCCCTTTTGTACCGTTGAATGGAAAATAAAATAGATTTCCATATATAGTAATGAACATTTCTCCTATAATATCTTTAACAAGAAAAAACCTCCCCGGATTGTTCCGGAAAGGTTAGTGTGATAGCTTATTCATACTGGTACTAAATGTGCACATATACAGAAGAAGATAAATTCATTATATGAAGGATAGAAAAAAACTCCAACGATACAACCTGCCTGGTTAAGTCTGATTTTTCTTTTTAAATGGTTTATACGCAACAAAAATCGCAAATACTGCGGATGCAACATTGATAGAGGTCCCGATAACGGGAGACCCTTTAAAACCATCATTATGATACAAATTTGTTAAGATCAGACCAGCAATAAGACTTAGAATGATATTACTCCCTATAAAAACTCCAATAAACACAAAAAATTTCTTAGCGTTTTTCCACAAAATTCAGCACTCCAATATATAAGATATCGTTTAATAGTACAATAACAGTGATATTTAGGAAAGGATAAGAAGCGAGTATCCACGTAAAGGTATGAAGTCGTAAAAAAACAGAGTACGTCAGCTGACGTACTCTGTTTGGAGTTTTACAATTGAATTACTTTTGAACGTTGGCTGCTTGTGGTCCACGAGCACCTTCAACGATTTCAAATGTAACGTCTTGACCTTCTTCTAATGATTTGTATCCTTCACCTTGGATAGCAGAGAAGTGAACAAAAACATCGTCTTGACCTTCAACTTCGATGAAACCGAAACCTTTTTCAGCGTTAAACCATTTAACTTTACCTTGTAACATAAAACAAGTACCTCCTAGTGCAGTTGCACATAAAAATATTTATATTCCTGCTCTGATTAAGATTCAAGACGGATGTTCATCAATCATGTATATTAACCGAACAAAAATAACTATCCTTACTATAACAGATTCTAACGCGAAACTCAAGAAATGATTGGGTCTATTTGTAAAATGCAAAGGTAAATCTACTCTACAATTGTAGGATTATGTTCTTTTGCATAGAGTTTTTTGATCATACGAATTTGCCCTCTATGATTGATCTCATCTTCAAATACATGAAACCATTTAAAAAAGTTATTTCCTTTTTCCCCATACCACCAATCGGTTTCTTCATACAACCAGGGTTCATCAAGTTGTTTGAACTGCTCCACGGTTTTGGACCTGGTTATCTGTAAATTCTTCAGGTAGAATTCAACTGTATTTCCTTTTATCACTTCAGCTGCTCTACTGCCTAAGCTTAACGCAGGTTCCAGGGTGTCTGCATATTCTTCAATTTCATCATCACTTAATTTCTCAAAGGTAAGTACCTGATAAATTTTTTCAACTGCATCAAAATGCGCAAGAAGCATCCCTATTGAATTTGCTTCATCGTGACATCGGTAGTCGAGCACTTCCACCGGTAAGCCCTTCACTTCGCTAATAGAAGTGAACCGTGCATAGTCCATCATTGAAAGGAGTAAAGAAAAGTCTTTTTTCATTCCATTTTTTTCTTTAATTAAATACATTGAGTTGATTTCCATGTTTCTCCTCCTCCAGTTCTTCTCTCTACTATATATTGGATAAATGATGGGAATCTCCTTGTTTATTTTGTCGATTATCCATTTATTGAGGACTGTGCCGGGAATCCTTCAATAAATCTCGTATCTCTTTAAGCAGCTCTTCCTTCTGATCGACCTTCACTTCCGATTTGATCTCTTCTTTGCGTTCCATTTTCTTATATAGCCGTACAATAAAGAATATGACGAGGGCTATGAGGAAGAAATCCACTACGTTTTGCATGAACACTCCATATGTAATGACAGCGTCTCCTACCGTTACTTTTAAATTCGTAAAGCTGATGCCACCAAGCACTATACCTAAAAGTGGCATAATGATATCATCCACAAGGGATTTGACGATTTTACCAAAAGCAGCACCTATAATGACGGCCACTGCAAGATCTATGACATTTCCTTTCACAGCAAACTTTTTAAATTCCTGCCACATTCGCATTCTCCTTTTGTTTATAAATATGTACAGGAACTTGGCCTGTCAGGATTTAGTTTGCCACAATTATACAATTTTATATGATAGGGAGACGTTCTTTCTTCTGCATCAGTGTTTCAGTATTACTAGGCAAAAGGGGGGTTTGCATATTGCATCCAATTAGAATTAAGCAGGAAGCCTTCATCGGAGAATGTTAAATCATAAGCAATGATCTATTTTGCAATGTAACTCGTTAGCTACATGCCTATAATCGGTCCGCTTATGTTACGATGGATGAAACACAATGGGAGGGAATCATTTCATGTTTACGAAGATACCAAAAGAACAGAAAGACACAATGATTGAAAAAATCCAGACATTTTATTATGAGCAGACCGGGGATGAAATTGGAGATTTAGGTGCTGAGAATTGGTTTGATTTCTTTATGAAAGAAATCGGTCCCTATCTCTATAATCAGGGAGTGATGGATTCTAAAGATGTACTGATGGATAAGATGCTTCTTCTCGAAGATGATTTGTATGCCTTAAAAAGACCGGTCAATACTAGATAATCAATACATGCAAAGGAGCAGGACATTACGCCCTACTCCTTTGTTACGTTATGAAGAACTCGATCATCAATTCGACCATTATCATTAACAAGTTCAATCGTGACGGCTTCTTCCTCTTTGTCCTTTATTTCACTTATCAACTTGTCAATCTCTTCCGGTTTTTTTATGTCTATTGTTTTCTTAACCTCAAACTCTTTTGGTGATTCTCCCTGTTTCCGGCTCTTTAGCTCCTCATCTATATAAATCAAATCCGTTCCCAAGGCGCTTTTAATCGTGGTTCCCTGCAGGAAGAAACGGGTTTGAAACGGAGTATTCGGTTCAAGTGCTTTGTCTGTGAGCACTCCTCTGAATGTAATCGTATTGGCCTTTTCATCTATTGTCACTCCACCATCCACGACCATTTCAGCAGCATTCCGGTTACATGCACTTAATAGAACGGCCATAAGAATTCCGGCCATGATGACTACTTTTTTCCCTTTCACTAAGGTGTCCTCCTTATATGTATGTGCTACTTCATTTTACCAAATGTTAAATGCAAAGCGCCAGAAACAATTGTTCCCGGCACTTTCCTTCCTGATTTTTTTATGCAAGAGAAGTGGAATATAATGATAGGGGATTTTATGAAAATGTTAAATAGAGATAGATCAGGGGGAATAATTAAGGTGAGGTGTAAATTTTTTTCAGAAATTAAAGGCTGGTGCCGAAAGTTAGACATCAGATTTTAATGTTTTAATCACAATATAAAAAACACTTGGTGGCTGGATCAAAAGTCGCCAAGTTCACTCTTGGTTTCAGCACACAGTCACAGTGTGTACTGATTTTCGATAAGCTTTTTTGGATCTTCATTTTCGGTTTGATCTTACCACCAATCGATTACATCCAATAAATTCTACCTTACGATCGTTATGTTAACGTTAGATCAATCATTACTAATGGACAAGCAAAGGAATTTCAGATGAACGGGATAGGAATTCAGTTTTATATTGGCCTGATGACTTCACGAACTTGGTGAAATTTGAATTTTTAAATAACATAAAAAGAACTCCTATTCTTTACTTTTTGAGATGCTTATTACATACAGCTTTAAGGATAAACAATTTTTCCTGTACACTTAACATTCTCCAGCATTTAGCACGAATAATCATTATTATTTCCCCTCTCCTTAATTTCATCTTTTACTTACTTCTCTTTACCTCCATTCAAACCATTACAAACACTTCAATTTGCTACATATTTACAAACAAAAATACTTTCTCCGACATGTTGCCCTATCGAAAAAAGTATTAATTGAAAATGAATGTCAATACGTATAGGTAATTGTAGAATTTCTTTTTAGAAAGAATATGTTTAAAGTTGAAATCATGTTTAAAGAAATTAGTCGTTTATTTCTGCTCCAATCAACTTTCTAAGCATGATGTTTTGTAAATCCACTTTTAGAATTCCGCTTATTAAAAGGACGAATTACGAAAGAAGTTTCACAAAATGGTGAAGGACTCTTGCTGTTAGCCCCCATATGACTTTGTCTTCGTAATAGTAAAAATGTTCTTTCATATTTCTTGCCTGCCAGTTGTAATTTTCTCCACCCGGGATTTGTTTGAACGGAAAGCTCTCTTCTGGCTCCATCTTGAACTTTATGTTATACAAGTCCGGTTCCCTTTCCTGAAGATACGTTAACGGTGTAGTAAAGATTTCTTCCACCTCGGCTTGATTGGGTTTTAATTCTTTTAAGGATACATTTATCTTGCCTACATATGGATAAATGATCGTCCCGAACGGAGATACAATATAATCGAGTGGATAAACCTCAGTTATGGTATCCGTATGAATTCCAAGTTCTTCTGATGTCTCCCGAATAGCTGCTGCTTTCTCATCTGAATCGCTTCGGTCAATCCGCCCTCCCGGAAAACAAATTTCTCCTGGTTGTCTTCTCATGTTTAAGGAACGGACTTCAAATAAAACATGCGTTTGGCCGTCGACCTCAATCAAAGGAAGTAGAATAGCATATTCAGAAAATGTTTCGCTTCCAAGTACTTTAGGAGTTCTTTCTTTAATTAGCTGCAGTATCTCATTCACATCCATCCTATCCCCCCCTTTAATATAATCTATTCTATGATTTTCTTTATTATAGTATGAACAAGATCCAAGACCAAACTATACGTATTCCCATTCACCTATTCGTGTTTACCCAGTTCTATCTATGACTCTATCGTGCCATGAATGCATCTTAGAAGAATGCTTATTGATTTTAATTCTTAACGAATAAACATCCTGCCGAATTTTCGGCAGGATGTTTTGTTCCTTATTGAAGTTCCGGACTACTGCGTTTCCATTCCTGAATTCCATCATCCTCAATGATCCCCAACGTTACGTCCGCAATATCCGGATCACTCATTAATTTATCCTGTATGGCGAACTTAATATCATCTGCTTCTGAAAGTGGTAATCCTCTTTTCAGTTCAAGATACGATTCAACATGATAGTATCGTCCTTCCTGAGTGATCCTCAGTTTAAAGATATCAATTACTGCTTCGTGCTCAAATATCGTACGTGCGATTCGGTCCTCGACTTCCTTCGGGGCAGCAACTCCTATCAGACCGACCATGTTGTCATAACCGACCCTAAAGGCCACTCCTACCATGAGGAATCCAATGACAATGGTGACGATTCCATCCAAAAGCTGATAGGCAGTGAAGTAGGACACCAATACAGCCATCAGGGCTAACATAGCCCCTGAAACAGCAACCAAATCTTCATAAAATACGAGCCTTGTCGGTGGTGAAGCACGCTTTACGTTTTTAAACGCTCCTGAGAAAATTCCCAAACCCGTGCTTTCTGCCCTTGCTTCCTGTCCAATTTCCTTCATTACTTTATAAAGAATGGCACCATCGATTAGGATATTCAGTAATAATACCGACACATTCAACCAAATGCCCTTTACCTCAGCGGGATGTTTTAGTAAATGAATCCCTTCCCGTATGGTTTCATAGGCCATAATGGAAACAACGATAACCGCAACCATACAAAAAAGATTGATGACCCTTCCGAATCCGGTCGGAAATTTCTCCGTTGGTTGCTTCTCAGAAAGAACACTTCCAATGAATACAAAGCCTTGATTCACTGCATCAGCCAATGAATGCATAGCCGAGGCGAACATTGCTCCACTTCCACTAATGAAGTAAGCAATCCCTTTTGCAATTGCCAGGATCCCGTTCCCCACCATGGCGAAAAACGATGACTTGTTTCCTTTCTTCACCAAAGAAAAAAATGAATCATTACTCACTTAGCACACCACCTATTTTTAATGCCTATGTAAGTAGTATCTCACCAGAAATAACTTTCATAAGTCAATTGACGAACCTTTTCAGCTTTTCTATACTGAACAATGAATGTATAGATGATTACATAAAGCGAATCTATTTAGGTCAGGAGAACAAAACATGGATTTTACAATTCAAAACCTTTCCTTCTATTTAATACAAGTGGAGGGTAAAGGCGAAGAAGCCGATAAACGGCATAAGCATTTTCAGACGTTAACTGGAACCGAGTATGAAGAAAGTCCATTAAAAAGCTTTTTAGATGGGGAACTAACCAAAATTGTGAAGCGGAAAGTAGACCGGCATTCAAAATCAGAGTCTGCCCCAACAAAAATTGGACGATTTGTAGTGGAACCAGGTCATGAACTGACTTCCAATCCAAACTATAATTTATTTCACCGCACACGTTATGCAGAGAACAAAGAGGATTTTCGCGAAGCCTGCGATCAAATCGTTCAAATGTACATAGAAGCCAGTGCTATCCGCGGTGGTGCATTCCTCGTTGCTACTGCAAAGCTCACGAAATTTTTTGATGATCCGTTTGTGTTCATTATGAAATGTGATTTCGAGCCTAAGGTTGCAACCATTACCGATGAAGCGACTCTGATTCACAATGTCGAAATGGCAATTACCACCAAGAATATGAAATCCATTCAATATCCCTATATGCCTGAAGAAGGAATGATGGACTCTGCAGAAATCAAAATCCATCAAGCTTCACACGCCAGATACTTTGAAGATTTCTTGAAATGGGTGGAGTATGAAAAGTCTATGCCTGAAATCGTCAAATCCCAAGTTTATGGGATGGTGAAGGAACATATTTCAGAAACCTATGCTGAAGAAAGTGATGAACGTGTTGAATTTGAAGAAGCGGTGGAAGAATGGGCAATCAGCCCAAAGCGGGAGCTTCAGGAAAGATTCACGACGGAACAAGTGGTGGAAGCCACCTCCCAAATCGTCGAGCAGTCACCAGAAGTCGAACTGAAGGTGAAACTTGATCATGTCTCCGTTAAAGCTCTTCTTTCCGACTTTGGTGACAGCATTCATTTGGCGAAAGTGAACGGCCGATATGTACTGATGATTGAAAGCGAGTCCGTCATGTTCGAAAAAGGCTTCTCCCCGCTGGAATTTTTAAAACCTGATGAGCTGCATGAAGTGATACAGCGAATACAAGAAAAAGAATAAGCACGACCCATGTACACGGGTCTTTTTTTCATAAAAACCTTGTGTGGATGAAAGAATTTTCATAAAATTTAGTAAGGGAATTCTTTTCATTTTGATTAATTGGAGATGAAACATGCTTACTTCAAAACAGCTTCAAGACATTAAAAACCTGCAGATCGTCTGTGAAAAACACGAAGATATTCATTTAAAGCTAAACTGGGATATGCTTAAAAACCGTACAAACAGCCTGGATGATTTCCTTCACTACAAAGGGGATCATCTGATTGGATTTTTAGGTTTGTACGGCTTTGGTGAAACCTATGAATTATGTGGGATGATTCACCCGGATTACCGTAAACAGCGGCTATTTCAAGAACTACTCCAGGAAGCCATACAGTCGCTAAGATCACGATCTGTTCAAAAGCTCTTACTTAACGCTCCCGGCTCATCGACTTCCGGAAAAGAATTTGTTGAGAAAATAAAAGCCTCTTATGATTTTACAGAATATGAAATGAAGTGGAATAAGAAAAGCTTGTCTATAAATGCTGCTGATGTCCAACTAAGAAGTGCCACTAAAGAGGATATTGAAACCATCATTGACCTTGATGCAAAATGCTTCCAGGTTGTAAGATCTGATGCTGAATCCTATACCAAGAGATTGCTTGAAGAATCAGGGGAAGGCAACTTAATGATTGAATATAATGGAACAACCGTAGGGAAGATTAGAATTCAACGAGTGGATAATCAAAGCTTTATTTATGGCTTTGCTATCCATCCCTCCCATCAGGGAAAAGGCATCGGTAGAAATGCCCTGTCTAAAGTCGTCATGATGGAATCCGAATGGTCCAGCGATATTTACCTGGATGTTGCCGCTACGAACAGGAATGCACTCAAGCTTTATGAATCGAGTGGATTTCAAACCTTCTATAGTCAGGATTACTACCAGTATCCTTTATAAGGTTAGGGTCATAGTAAAGTGTAGAGCACAGAGGTTAACACCCCTGTGCTTTTTTAACGGTAAAATTTATGTTCTATTTTCCAAGTGTCTTCAATGGTCAAAACACCGTGGGAGAAGTAAGGGAGTTTACGTTTATCCGTGGGAGAACCGGGATTAAACAAAAAGACCCCTTTCATATAGCGGGAATATGGGATATGCGAGTGACCAAATATAATCAAGTCAACTTCATCAGGTTGGAATGCTTCGAGGGCTCTTTTTTCCGTTGTTTTTCCCATGCCGTCTCCATGCACCACCCCAATCTTAAGTCCTTTTTTCATAATGATTCTTTTTTGGGGAAGTAACGCCTGAAGATCTGGATCATCAACATTTCCTACAACGGCAACCAGTTCTCCGTACTCCATAAACTCGTTATAAACATCAAGGGTTTGAAAATCTCCTGCGTGAATGATTAAATCACTTTTCTTGAGGTCTTCCTTCAGAATTTCTGGAAGCCCTCTCCTAATTTTAGGCATATGAGTATCTGACACGACTATAATCTTCATTTCATGCTCCTTTTGGTTTCACTCGGCTTTCTCTTTCAAATGATTCCTTTCCATCTCAATTCTCTCAAGGTCAATTCGATTGAATAATGGTGTGGTCGCTTCAATGCTGAGCTCCACCGGCAAAGATACCGGCGCCCATCCTATTTGACTGGCCATCCCCAGCTGAACTGCCAGTTTTGAAGAAGTGAAGGGTAAAAACGGCTGAATAAGAATCCTTACATTACATAATACGTACAGGAATTCTTCCAGTACCTTTTTCCCTTCCTCCCAATCCTCTCTTATAACATTCCACGGTTTCTTTTCATCAAAACGCTTATTCGACCATCGAATAAATTCGAATGCTTCTTCCAGTCCCTGTCGAGTTTTTCCTTCTTCAATCGCTTGACCGACAGAAAGAAACGTATCTCCTATTTTTTGCTTAATTTCATTTGGGACAACAGAAAGTGTAAGTTCCTGACCAAATTCTTTCCCATAAAATTTTAACGTTCGTTGAACCAGATTCCCCAGAGCCCCCAGCAGTTCACTGTTATGACTATAAATGAATTCTCTCCAGGAGAAATCTGCATCTCTCTTTTCCGGTGCATTAATGGTGAGAAAATACCGAATGGAATCTGGATGATAGTCGTTGAGAAGATCCTTCACCCAAACAGCCCAGTTCCCGCTCGTTGAAATTTTCCTTTTTTCAAGCGTCAGGTATTCATTTGAAACAATATAGTCAGGAAGATTCCTTTCGCCAATTCCTATAAGAATGGCCGGCCAGATAATACTATGAAAAGGGATATTATCTTTCCCATGAACATAATAGGACGTGGTTTCCTCCTGCCAAAAGTCTTTCCAATCACGCTGGTGATCCCTCGCCCACTTTTTTGAAGCACTCAAATAGCCACTCACTGCTTCTATCCATACATAAATTTTCTTATCTTGAAAACCTCGAATCGGGACACTAACACCATTTTCTAAATCCCTTGTCACCGGTCGGTCATGCAAGCCCTCTTTTAAATAGCGACTTGTGAGCTGAAGAGCATTATCTCTCCATCTAGTACCGTTATCCTTCAGTAATCGTTGTAGAGGCTCCTGCAATCTTGAAAGGGAGAAATATAAATGCTTTGTCGTTTTAAGAACCGGTTCATGACCACAAAGCTTACAGCTTTTATCGATTAAATCAGTGGGGTCTAAAACCGTCGAGCATTGATCACACTGATCACCTCTTGCCCTCGAGCCACATACGGGACAGGTTCCTTCCACAAACCGATCCGGCAAAAATTGATGATCATGCTCACAATACGTTTGCTCCACTTCTTTTTCATAAAGCCAGCCCCGTTGATAAAGGGTGGTAAAGATGTTTCGAACTTCTTCATGATGATGTGAGTGATCAGTTCTTGTATACTCATCATAACTAAAGCCTAAGGCGTGAAAACACTCCAGGAACTCGTAATGATATCGATTCGCGACCTCTTCAATACTTGTTCCTTCCTGTCTGGCCCGAATACCAATGGGGGTCCCATTACAGTCACTTCCTGACACATAGAGAACATCCTCTCCTTTTAAACGGTAATATCGTGCAATAATGTCCCCTGGCAATAGGGCTGCGATATGCCCTAAATGTAACGAGCCATTTGCGTATGGCCAAGCGCCACCAATAAATATAGTCATGACCTTTTCCTCCTCCTGAACAATATAAAAAACCCCTCGTCCTAAGATATCAATCGACATCTAAGGACGAGGGGTTGAACTCGTGGTACCACCTTAGTTTATAGCTTGCTCACACAAGTCTATCTCAGCAAGTACGGAGCATAAAAAAGCTCTTATACCGTGACAAGGATAACGGATGCCCACTCCCGTCCTACCCTACACCAAAGTGGTTCGAATAGAATGCTCCGAGACCATTTTCCATAACGAGTTACCCTGCTTCTTTTCAGCTTCCGAAGCTCTCTGATAAGGGGCTCATCCATGTACTCTTCTCATCAACGCAAATTAGATTTGTTTATATTATGCCACTTTTTCAAAAAATTGCAACATTACTTTCGAGGTTTTATTTGTGTCTATTAGTGGAAAGGTGAATAGACGATACTATTTTTATTAGAACAGATTTCTGCAAAAGAGGTGATGCCCTGTTGTTTTCATTACAAAAGCAATTCAAGCGTCCGAATGGATTGCTTGGCTGGTTAGTCGGAAAAGTAATGGAATTTGATAATCGAAAAATTAACAATTGGTCCATTAAGCAATTATCCATTAAAGATGGCGATCATATTCTGGAAGTAGGCTATGGACCTGGATATTGTATTCATCGGATTTCCAGTCGTTTTCCTAAATCGCTTGTAGATGGGGTTGATATCTCTGAGACAATGAAGAATGCTGCACAGAATAAGAATGAAAAAGCCATTGAGAACGGAAGAGTTCGCTTATTTGTTCATGATATTAGTCAATTTGAATTGAACAACGTAGCGTACGATCGGATCTTTTCCGTCAATAACTACCCCCTTTGGAAGGACCAGGAAAAATCCCTTTCACATTTATATAATATGCTAAAAAAGGGCGGCATCCTTCTCATCACCGTCCAACCACGTGGGGATGAAGAAAGGGATAGCCGGGCGAAACACTATGGAGAAAGTATTTCTGAAGCATTGCATGAAGCTGGCTTTAAAGATATCACTCTTTCTTATAAGAATGTTAAACCCGCTTTAACGGTATGTGTGAAGTGTGTGAAGTAAATTTGCAAATATAAAAACCTCCTGAAGAACGAACAATTCTTCAGGAGGTTTTTTCTATACTGTTTACATGTTTTTAATCAACATTAACCCGTACAAATCATTAATAAATTCCCGTTGATATCTCTAAAGTTAAAATAAGAAAAGGCGGGAAACGTGATGATCCCAGATTCAATTGTGACTTTCTTTTCGTGAAGGTCTTCTCTTACTTTTTCAATTTGAGTGCTATGAAAATTAAAGATTGGAACATTAGAAGCAGGTGGAGTAAATCCTTTTTCCTCTTCTAGAGTTAGGGATGTTTCCCCCATCTGAAAAGTATAAACGGGAAGGTCCTCAATTTCACTATACTGCACGGGATCGATTTCAAAACCTAGCACTTTTTCGTACCAATCCACAGACTCCTTTAGATTAGCCACGGGGATAAACACTGTATTCAGTTTTCTTTGAAGCATATAATTTCCTCCTTATGTAGCCGGCTTTTCCATAAAATGAAAATCCTTTTATTTATCGTGAACTTGAAGTGGGGCTCGAATCCCTATATTGTCAGATTAATAGAAATAATTGTATATTACAACCTAATCCTCCGCATTTCTGTCCAAATCTAAAACAGTCAGCCCGCATAGGGCTGACTGTTACCATTTTACTCTTCAGTGTTGCCTTCTTCAGTATTACTTTCTTCTTCCATGTTTTCTTCCGTTTCAGTACCTGTGTCTTCCTCTGTGTCTCCACTGCATCCGGCTGCAAATGTTACTACTGATAGAGCTGTCATTAACATTAATAACCACTTTTTCATACTTTTCATTTTAATAGCCTCCTGTTATGATGCTTTGTTTACTACATCTCTATCATACTGATTTCAGGAGGAAAAAGAAGGCTATTTACCTTTATTTAACACACATTTAGAATCTGTTAATCTAGGCGTTCATTTATTTACGAATCATTCAGTAATCTTTACAAATTTAATGCTTTAGCCTTTGAAGCATTGATTAATTCTTTTATTTCATCAAATGATTCATGCTGAATCAAATCGATTATTTTGCTTCCAACGACCACTCCATCACAGTACTTACTCATAGTACGCACATGGTCAGGGGTGGATATTCCAAACCCGGCAAGTACTGGGACTTGACTGTTTTCTTTCAATTTATTCAGGTGGGCTGAAATAGTGTTGCCAAATCCTTCTCTACTTCCAGTAATACCATTAATCGTAACCGCATAAAGGAAACCTTCAGTAACGGAAGCCAATTCCTGGATTCTCTCTAAAGGACTTGTTAGCGTTGCTAATTGAATAATAGCGATTCCATTTTCTTGAGATGGTTCCCGGACCAAGTCATGATGTTCAAGCGGCAGATCAGGAATGATCACACCGTCCACCCCTGCATTCTCACAATCTAGAAAAAAACGCTCTACTCCATATTTGTAAATGGGGTTAATATAGGTCATAAAGACTAACGGGATGCCTATTTCCTTTCTGCTTTCCTTTAGCACTTCAAACACTTTTTGCAGTGTCGTCCCATTCTCAAGTGCCCGCTTCCCTGCCTCCTGGATGGTCGGGCCATCGGCAACGGGATCCGAGAACGGGATCCCGACTTCTATGGCCGTCGCCCCTCTTTCTTCGAGCATTTTCAGGGTCGTTATCAAGGTCTCTATCCCCCCATCGCCTGCCATCACGTAAGGAATGAATAGTTTGTTCCCTTTACCCAGTTCAGCTTTAAACGTATTTTCAAGAAATGATTTACCCATGTTGATTACCTCCCAGTAACTCTTTCACTTGTTCCACATCTTTATCTCCTCTGCCGGATAAACAAATCACTACTGACTCCTCTTCTCTCATTTTCCCAGCTAACTTCACCGCATAGGCGACTGCGTGTGAGCTTTCAAGTGCTGGTATAATTCCTTCTGTCTGGGACAGCTGCTTAAATGCATCTAATGCTTCCCCGTCTGAAATAGACGTATATTCCACTCTATCAATGTCTTTCAAATAGCTATGCTCCGGCCCGACACCAGGGTAATCAAGGCCAGCTGAAACAGAGTGGGCTTCCTGAATCTGCCCTTCATCATTTTGCAGCAGGTACATCATGCTGCCATGAAGAATGCCGACGGACCCCTTTGTTAATGTGGCTGCATGTTTGTCGGTTTCAACCCCGCTTCCAGCCGCTTCTACGCCGTATAAGTCAACTTCCCTATCATCAATGAACGGGTGGAACATCCCGATGGCATTGCTCCCGCCTCCAACACAAGCGACGATTGCCTTTGGCAGGCATTTTTCCTTTTCGAAGAACTGTCGCTTTGTTTCTTTTCCGATTACACTTTGAAAATCCCGTACCATTTTAGGGAATGGGTGTGGCCCTAACACGGAGCCGATAATATAGTGTGTGTCCTCTACATTTGCGACCCAGTAGCGCAGGGCTTCATTGACTGCATCTTTTAGCGTGGCGCTTCCCTGGGTTACACTTACCACTTTCGCTCCCAGTAGCTCCATTCTGAAAACGTTGAGCTTCTGTCTGCGAATATCTTCCTCCCCCATAAAAATGACGCAATCCAGGTTTAATAGGGCGCATACGGTTGCCGTTGCGACACCATGCTGCCCTGCTCCAGTTTCCGCCACGATTTTTCTTTTGCCCATCCGTTCGGCGAGCAGGGCCTGACCGATTGTATTATTGATTTTATGAGCACCCGTATGATTGAGGTCCTCACGTTTTAAGTAGATTTTCGCTCCCCCCACCTGTTTGCTCAGATTTTCAGCAAAGTAGAGAGGATTTTCTCTTCCTACATAATCCTTTAAGTAGCTTTGAAGTTTCGCTTGGAATTCTTCATCCTTAGAGGCTTCATCATAAGCCTTTTCCAATTCTTGAACAGCCCTCATCAATGATTCCGGAACGAACCTTCCCCCGAATTGTCCGAATAACCCTTTTTGATCTGGTTGTGCGTATATCATCTCAATTCCTCCATTCATTTATTAATCAATCGTTATACCGACTTCGCCTCTCGAATAAATGCTTCTATCTTTCTTCTATCCTTCTTCCCATCCGTCTCCACACCACTAGAAACATCCACCATATAGGGACGGACCTTTGTGATGGCCTCCCGAATATTATCCCGATTCAATCCACCGGCAAGAATCAAGCGCTGAGGGGTGTTTAGTGCATGGACATAATCCCAATTAAACGTTGTCCCATTCCCTCCACGATGAGGCCCCTTTCCACTGTCCACCAAAATCATCTCTCCGCCAAAGTGTTCAATCCCATCTAAGTCTTCTTTTTCCTTTATCGAAACCGCCTTGATAAAAGGAAGATCGAGATTATTACAAAATTGAACTGATTCATCGCCATGAAGCTGCACGTAATCTAGATTTACTATTCTGGATATTTCTTCCATATTCTTTTTAGATTCATTTACAAACACGCCAATTTTTAATACATGAGAAGGTAGTGAAGCACTTATAAGTGCTGCTGATTCCACGTCAATTTTTCTTTTACTTTCTGCGAATACGAATCCTATCGCATCAACTCCTGCTTCAAGTGCCCAGAGAGCCTCTTCTTGCCTTCTTATTCCACACACCTTTACTTTGGTCATTTCACCACGCCTTTTCTTACTTGTAAGGAAGCAAGCTTAGTTGCCGGGTCATTACTTCTCATTAACGTCTCTCCTACCAGGACCCCATCCGCTCCAGCGTTTACGACTCGATGACAGTCTTCTACATTTCTTATTCCACTTTCGCTTATGAACACGATATCAGTTCCATTTACCATGGAGCTGAGAGTTTCTGTGATCAGAAGATTGACTTCAAATGTTTTCAGGTTACGATTATTCACACCAATTATAGTTGCCCCTAATTCCATAGCGACATTCATTTCTTCTGCATTATGAACTTCTACAAGAACTTCCAGGCCAAGCTCCGTTGCATAAGAATATAATTCTTGTAATCTGTTTACATCTAAAGCAGCCACGATAAGAAGAATGACATTTGCCCCAGCGTCCTTGGCACGATCTATCTGAATTTCATCGATTATAAAGTCCTTACAAAGAATTGGGATGGATACTTCTTTTCGAACATTTGCGAGATCCTCCATACTTCCTTTAAAGAAAGGAGCATCGGTTAATACCGATATGGCACAGGCTCCCGCTTCTTCATACTTCTTTGCTTGGATCACGGGATCCACATCTGTCCGGATATCTCCTTTTGATGGAGATGCCCGCTTAATTTCTGCAATCACCTGTAATTTGGAAGCTGATTTTAATGCTTCATATAAGGAATGACTGGGACTTCCATTATAATAATGGGATTCATACCCTCCATTCTTTAACACTTTCACTTCCTCTTTCTTTTTTTCAAGAATAGTTTGTAGAATGGTAGACACTTAAATCACCTGCTTTCGACGTTGTTGACTATAACGAACTAATGAGTGGAGCTTTTCTTTTGCACGGCCGCTCTCAATACTTTCTCTGGCAAGCTCTACACCTTCTACAAAGCTGGCCGCCTTGCCATGAGCGTACAGGCCGATTCCGGCATTGAATAACACCGTATCAGTGTAAGCCCCTTCCTTCCCATTCAATACTTCTTCTAAGATGATGGCATTGTCTCCCGCGTCCCCTCCACGTATCTCTTCCAGGGAATAACTCGGAAGGCCGACATCTTCTCCCGTTAAAGTGAGTGAAGTAATTTCCCCTCCATCCAGCAGAACGAGATGATTCTCTCCTGCTAATGAGGCTTCATCCATGTAATCAGCCCCATTAAGCACAATCGCCCGTTTTCTGCCCAGTGCATGTAAAACATGGGCCATCGTTTCTAATTTATCTCTTCTATATACCCCAAGGAGTTGAGTTTCCAGATGAACCGGATTCGTTAAGGGACCAATGAGATTAAAGATGGTAGGAATCTTTAATTCTTTCCTAACCTTCATTATCTTTTTTAAACCTGAGTGGATATGGGGTGCGAATAGGAAAGCTATATTGGTTTCATCCAGTAAACTTTCAACCTCATGAGATTGAAAATCAAGTGCCACCCCCAAATGTTCTAACACATCTGCACTACCTGTTTTACTGGAAATACTTCTGTTACCGTGTTTCGCAACCTTCACCCCGGCCCCGGCAAGAACAAATGCACTCGTTGTACTAATATTAAAGCTCTGGGATCCGTCTCCACCTGTTCCACAGTTATCCAAGATTCCTGTTAATGTGCTTTTAATAGGCATCGCTTTCTCCCTTAAAACTTCAACAAGAGCGGTAATTTCATCTACAGTTTCCCCCTTCATTTTTAACAGGGTCAGGAAACAGGCGATTTGACTATCCTTTGTTTCTTCAATGAACAATTTTTCTACTGCCTCTCTCATCTCTTCTCTCTCTAATGAATGACCGTTAGATAACTTCTGTAGATAGGGTTTCACGGTTATTCTCCTTTCTCATCTGAACTAAAAAGTTTTGAATGATTTTCTTTCCTGTTTTCGTACCGATGGATTCTGGATGAAATTGAAGCCCGTACATCGGATACTTCATATGCTTTATCGCCATGATCTCTCTATCATCCATGGACAAAGCGACAGTCTCTAATTGTGTCGGCAGGGTCCCATTCTTAATCACCAGGGAATGATATCTCATCACCTCTAATGGTTGCGGCAGATATTCGAATACTCCGCTGCCATCGTGTTTAATGAGGGATGTTTTTCCGTGCATGACTTTCTCAGCCACTTCAATGGTTGCCCCGAATGCTGCCCCGATTGCCTGATGCCCTAAACAAACCCCTAAAATCGGCACACTAGCGTGAAGATTCTGTATTATCGAGATGCAAATACCCGCATCTTCCGGTTTCCCTGGACCAGGGGATAAAATGATTCCCGCAGGATTCAATTCCTTGATTTCCTCTAATGAAATAGCATCATTCCGTTTCACGGTTACTTCTTCACCGAGCTCTTCTATATATTGATACAGGTTATACGTAAAAGAATCATAGTTATCAATAAGAAGGATCATCCTGTCACCTCCAATAATGATTTAGCCTTATTCATGGTTTCTTCATATTCACTGGCTGGGTCTGAATCATAAACAATACCGGCACCGGCTTGAACATATGCCGTTTGATCTTTAAGAACCATCGTCCGGATGGCAAGGGCAAAATCCAAATTCCCGTTCACCCCGATATACCCGACGGCACCTGAGTACACTCCGCGCTTTCTGGTTTCAAGTTCATTGATGATTTGCATCGCCCTGATTTTCGGTGCTCCGCTGACCGTACCTGCCGGTAAGCAGGTTGTTAATGCTTCCAGTGGTGTTATTTCTTCTTTTAATTCACCCTTTACTTCCGAAACGATGTGCATGACATATTTATATCTTTCAATCGTTAAATACTTTGAAAGGTAAATCGAGCCGACCTCACAGACTCTGCCTAAATCATTTCTGCCTAAGTCAACCAGCATTCGATGTTCAGCGATTTCTTTTTCATCTGAGAGTAATTCCTTCTCTAGCTCCCTGTCCAGATCATGTGTTTCTCCCCTTCTTCGCGTTCCTGCAATCGGGTTGGTGGTGATTTCCCTCCCTTGCACTTTCAGCAAGCTTTCTGGTGATGCCCCCATTACGACATAATCCTCGAAATCAATGAAGAACATGTAAGGGGACGGGTTGGATTTCCTCAAGCTTCTATAGAATGAAAATGGATCCCCGGTAAAGGACGCCTTTAGTCTTTGAGAGAGCACGACTTGAAATATCTCACCTTCTCCTATGGATTGCTTTGCCCTCTCCACCTTTTTCATGAATTCGTCTTTTGAGGTTTGAGCATGGAAGGAAAGGCGATCTAGTTTCTTTTTATCAGTTTTCAAATACACATTGTTCAACTCAGCCTCGACTTCCTTCACCTTTTTATCCAGATCCCCTTTTTGATCCTCTGTCCATTCATTCATGATTACAATAAACACTTTGTGTTCCAGATGATCAAACACAATGACTTTTTCATAAAACATGAGATGAATATCCGGCATTTCCAATTCATCTTGAGGAGTAATACCGATGTCTTCGTAAAGTCGAATAACGTCATATCCCAGATATCCAATCCCCCCACCTGTAAAAGGAAAAGGCGCAGCTTTTAGTTCGTGGGTAGGAATAAGGCTTTGTATGATTTGGATGGGATTGCCCACAATTTCATTCATTTCATTTGCAGATGATTTTTTTAACTGTACGGTATTTCCGTATGCTTTACATTCTAAAAATGGATCACTCCCCACAAATGAATACCTACCGGATTGTTCATGCTTCAATGAGCTCTCCAATAAAAATTTCTTCTTACCTTTTAACGATTGAAAAAGTGAGATGGGTGTAAATATGTCTCCGTTTAATTCTTTCACCACATAATCCAATGCTTGCTGTTTCATCATTTCATGCCTCCAATTTATGTTCCATCCTTAAAATCCATAAAAAAAGTCCCCTATGAACAGAAAAATCCGTTCATAGAGGACGATGCTGACCGCGGTGCCACCTCTGATTGGGATACAATGTATCCCCTCTTGCTTCAAGTACGGGGTCTATCACCCGATACTCTATCCTGTTAACGGTGGAATTCCGTACGATCCTACTTCCATTCAGATCATCTCTCATAAGTCCATTCCATACAAGCTATCATGCCAAGGTCTCACCATCCTCAGCTCTCTGTCATGCATCACTTGAATGTACTCCTCTTACTCAACGATTTATCATTATTCAGTTATAAAAAAAGGGCATCTCGATCCATTTACATCATGTAAAGGACGAGATACCCGTGGTGCCACCTTTGTTGACTGCCTGAACAGTCCACTCAATCGTATCGAAGCGGTTTGCTTGAATACGCGTCTTTTGTAACGATAAGACATTCGCCAAAGCCTACTCCCTAAGGTTTCGGTTTGGAGGCTCAGAAGTCCATTCCCAAAGATCGTTCACACTGGTTCTCACCAACCACCAGCTCTCTTAAGTGCCGATCAGAGGTACTCTTCTTCGTCAAAGCCATTCGCTCATTTAATTAATTGTTTATTATACTAATTGCTTTCCTTCACAATGTCAACTATTTATATAAAATAATATTCTGATATTGATCAAAAGGTTCACACAATGGAGATCATCATGGAATCACAAACGGGATTATAGCCGATTTCCATATAAATCTTGTTGGAGGTGGGATTATCCAGGTCCGTATAAAGGGAACAAAAGGAGTGGTCCTTCAACAATAGATGGCTCAGCTCTGCTACAACAGAAGATGCGTATCCTTTTTTCCTGTATTCTGTAGGGGTGTATACAAAATTTACGGTAATGCCGTTTTCCGTTCTTCTTGCCCCCCGTGCCATGGAAACAGGCTTTCCGTCCACTTCCCAAAAAAACACATATGGTTCATTTTCAATCATATCCGTCGCTCTTTCAAGAGCCTCTTCACCCGACATGTGTATCACTTCTGTATCCTCGATAAACCCAAGTAGCCACCGGGCTAAAAGCCCTTCCTGGCCCTTCCGTACGGGAACCATTTTCCCATCGCTTAACGGAATATCATTCACCTTATTCAATTGGTAAATACGTTGCCTCATACGGACGTAGAAACTCTCTCCTGTAACGTGACACCATGCATGAGTCAATTGAAGTGCGGTTTCCTTTTCAGCAACAAAACCGGGAATTGTGATATTGGTATTCTTGCAAAACGTTATGAGCTGTTCAGCTATTCCTTGAATCTCTTCCCTTCCTACTTTCAGTGTACTGACAAGGTAGTGAGGAGGAGTCATGATGAATGATCCCGCTACCATACCATCCCCATTTTCCACTAAAAGAAGAAGCGGATCTTTATACTTGTCACTCGTTTTCATCGTGTTCAACAAACCCAATGGCAGGTTATTCGCTGCTTCATCTTCCATTAAAAGCGAATTGACCTTATCATGGAAGGCTGTCGGGTCCTTATACTGTGTCAGCTTATACATATTATCACCCCATTCCCAGAATTCTACATCATCATTTAACTTTCCTCCTTACTTCTGAAGTTTTCTGCCTGTTATGGAATGAAATACATGGTAAGCACTTACAGATACACCGATGGTCCCTGCTCCTGGAAAGACTGAGTCACCACATACCCACACGTTTTCCAATGTGGTTCTGTGGGAAAGACTTTTGAAGAGAGCATGGTCATTAGATTGAGGAAATCCACCGACAATGCCCCCGGGCCTACCCGTATACCGTTCCCAGGCTTTAGGTGCTCCAGGGTAAATGTCTACGACGCCATCTCTTATAGTGGGAATGACCGACTCTATGGAATCGAGCATCTTCTCCATAAGATTCTCCTTGTAAGAATCATATCTTTCTTTTGTTTGCCATTTTTCTAATTTTGTATGGGTTGATACCGTTAAGGTACGGAATCCTTCCGGTGCACGTTGACGGTCATTTGGATGGGATAGCGATAAGAAGAGATGATCCCCTTCTGTCATATTTCCATTTGGACTTGTACAAATTTGGGAATACAAGGGGTAGGAATCTGGGAGTGATTCATCTTTCAGCAACATATAAAGGGACATGGTTCCCCAAATAGCTTCATTTTCTTTTACACTTAAATACTTATCAAGATTTGTTTTGTAGCGGAGGGGAAAAAGATTTTTTAAAGACTGCACCGGAAAGTTGCATATAACATGATTTGCACGATATTCATTACCCCTATGATCAAGTATGATCCATTCTAGTTCATGATCATCACGCTCGATGCGAACTGCCTTTCTGCCTAACGTGGCTTTAACCCCTATAGACTCTGAAAATCCGACCAGGCTTTGAGCTATTTGGAATAATCCACCTTCCAAATAGAATGCACCTTCATGATAAACATCCATAGCCAGGCATCCCATCAATAATGAACACTGCTCGCTGGTCACCTGCATACTATCTATCAGTTGTCCATCGATAAAATGCTTAAATGAAGAGTGTTCGCTGAGTCTATGTTTCTTTAATAAATCAAGCATTGTTTTCTGAAAGGCAGGGAGTAGTGTCAGAGATCCGGGTTTTAAACTTAACGTGAGCTCCAGCCAGTCTTTCACCGTTTTAGGCGGGAGTATGGGCAACGCGACCATCAGCTTTCGTATTTCTGCAGCTATCCTGTACACTTCTTCATAAAAAGCGCTCAGCTTTTCCTGTATTTCTGGATACGCTTTCTTCAACTCATTCACATGTGTTTCCCTATCTCGGTAGAATATCAGGGTCTTATCAGAAAGGTGAATATCCATAACCTGATCAAGCATAAGAGACTTAGGCGGTTCTATCCCTAAATAGTCAAAAATACGCTGATGGATGCCTCCTTTTTCAAACCCCATGCCAAGAGTGGCTCCAACAGGAAATAAGGCTTTCCCCCTTTGGAATTTACCCGCGCAGCCTCCCCACTCCCTTGAAGCTTCAATAATCCTGACACTGTAACCCTCACGTCCAAGGAGTGCAGCTGCCGTCAGCCCTCCAATCCCCCCACCTATTACAACTACTGAATTTTTCATGATTCCGTCACCCTATCCATTCATTCTTACCATACAATGTACTCTTTTCACCTCATAAAAACAAAGATGGATGGGTTAAACCCATCCATCTTGTCGATATTGTGCTTGAGTAAACAGGGAAACGAGTACATACATGAAAAAAGAAATGACAATTGGAAAGATGACCGTGTGCATATCCAGAAAGTTAGGTGCGAAACTGTGAAATAAGATGTACGCTACCAGTCCTGAGATCATAGAAGCAATGGCACCATGGGCATTTCCTTTTTTCCAATACAGACCTAATACAATTGGCCAAATAAATACAGCTTCAAGGCCTCCAAATGAAAATAAGTTAAGCCAGATAATTAATTCAGGAGGACTTAACGCCATAAGAAAAACGAGAATTCCCGTTATACTTGTCACCCAAAAGCTAATTCTTTTTACTTGTTTTTCCTTTGCATCCTTATTGATGAAATTCATATATACATCTTTCACAATAGCCGAGGATACAATCAATAATAATGAATCCACTGTCGACATGATCGCTGCCATCGGAGCTGCCAGGACCATCCCTGCAAGCCATGGTGGAAGAACTTCTAAAGCGAGAAGGGGCATGACTTTATCAGCCACTTCTATTCCCGGGACCACGACCCTTGCAAGCACACCGATTAAGTGCATACCGAGCATAATGGAACCGACGACAATTGTTCCGATTATGATGGCTCTGTGCAAGGACCTGGAATTCTTATAGCTCATGGCCCTGACTGCGACTTGAGGCAATCCGACCACACCCACACCCACTAAAATCCAGAAAGACGAAATGTAGCGGGCACTTAATTCTCCATCATGACCATGAGGACTTAATAAGTCAGGATTTTCCGCTTTCAATCCCGTCATGATGTTCTCCATTCCACCTCCGGCTATAATGGTGGCAATCAATAGAATAATGGTTCCCCCAAGCATGACCACCCCTTGGATCGCATCCGTGATGGCAACCGCACGAAAGCCTCCGATAATGACGTAAACAAGAACCGATACGGCAAACAGGAAAAGAGCACTCTCGTAGGTTAACCCGGTCAATGATTCAATGAGCCGTGCTCCACCTACCCATTGAGCAATCATGGCTGAGAATAAAAAGATGATGATACTAATGGCAGATAGGATGGTAATCTTATTGCTGCCATATCTTCCTTGTAAATAATCGATCAAAGTAACAGCCCTGTACTTGCGGGCCATAATCGCAAACTTTTTCCCGAGTATAAGGAGGACAAAGTAGCCTGTTGCCACTTGTGACATGGCTAAAAGAACCCACGATAAACCATATGTATATGCTGCGCCGGGTCCCCCGATGAAACTGCTGGCACTTCCATAGGTCGCTATCATGGTCATCGCCAAAATAAATCCACCAAGCTGACGGCTCCCCAAGAAGTATTCCTGGACGAATGAATCTGCTCTACTTACATTTCGAGCTGCATATATTCCCACAACAAAGATCAAGATCAAAAAAGCAAATAAGGGAACTAATGCCACACTATTCATGATCCTCCCCCTCCTCGTCAAAAGGTATATCAGTAAGCAGATACTTTACGACGATAATCACTAAAAATACCATAAGGAAAAAGCCAACGATGCAGCTGTAAAAAAACCACTCAGGCATCCCGAGGATCCAATCGTAATCTGAAACCGGTTGACCACCTAATCCGAACGCAAAACCATACCACCATAAGAAATTTATAAGAACAAGTGCTACTCCTATCAGTGCCTCGTGACGTGCAACCCTGAACCGTTTATCTTCTTTATGATCCACTTACATTTCCCCTCCTTAAATAACACATTCTTTAACAATTTACGACAGGAAGAAATGAAATGCAATATAAAAAGACAGACCCGAAGCAAATGCTTCGGGTCTGTCTTTTTATATCTAATAAAGGGGGTTTTTCATGAACCATTCTCTCTATTGAAAGAGGGGGAAACTCTTTTGTTCAAATGAGAATGATTTTCAATATCATTGTAATCCCTCTTTTATTAAATGTCAACATAATACTCTTATTTACCGAAGGAAATATTTGGTGCCTCCAAATGTGAATTGTGGTAAAATTCTAAATTGAGCTCATATTATAGAGATAGAGAATAGAGGGGGATACGTTTGAAAGCGAAATTCAAATCATTTGGAATACCTTTAGTGTTAATCGTTCTGTTTATAGGAGCATTATTTCTCCACCAGCTGTTACAAGTGAAACAACTACCACAGCCTGACTGGAGCAGATCCATCCCGTTAAACTACACTTCTGAAGAACGTCCTGTCATCTTTAATGGAGAGGAAGGACTCTTCTTGGCCAGCAAAGGGAAAATAACGGGGTTTAAGGGATCATTGGGTTCTATCAAAGAAACAACTCTAAACACCAGCGTTACACGTGGCCATCCTTTTTGGACAGACGCTACAAAAGTCATTCAGATCAAAGATGACAAGTTAATCTCTACAGTGAGTAATGAAGTAACGACGATTGCTGAGGAAGCAACAGGAATCAGCACGGCAATGAACTCTGTGTATTTCTGGAATAAAGAAAACCTTTTTTCTCTTAATCCCATTGAGTTATCAATGAAGGAGGTTTTCAGCTTTTCTAATGAAATCCAGGACGTCTATATTGGAAATAATGGCAATGCCGTAGTACAGGTAAGACAGGATGACGGTCACTCTCACCTGTACTATATGGATGATACGTTACAAGTAGTGAAAGATCCCTTTGCCATCGTAAACACAGCAACGAATCATCAAATTAATGGATTGACATTTACCACAGAAAATAATCAATTAACTCTTCTTTACAATGAAGAGTTGCGAGCCCAGGGAACATTGTCATATAAAATTTTCAAGCTGCAAACAACGATAGATGAAATAGGATCTTCTATTTTGAAGCCTACAAAAATTGATTTTACGAACGAAATGTCAGGGGGTAAACTTGAAAGTCCAAGAACCGCACAACTTCTTTCTATTAATGGAGAAAAATCCATCCTCTTCACAGCTGAAGGTCATCGGGTCGGGGATGATAATGCAATTAGTCTATATGTAGCACCTTTCAGTGACTCTGATCAATTAAAAGCGGCTCCAGTCAGTACAACCAAACATTTTTCTTATTCTCCAGTTCAGCTTACCAAGTATAGCATTGCCTGGTTGGATTATGATGGGGATTCTTATGAATTATTTGGTGCTTCACAGGATGCACAGGTTATCGCCAAAAGCACCGAATGGTCGAAACGAAGTGTCAAAGAAGCCGTAAACAATTCCGTTCTTATGATATTCAGCAGCTTAATCACAATCATGGTTTCATTCTATTGGGTACTTCCATCTCTATTTCTTTTAATTCTGCTTTATATTTTTAAACCCAATATATTTGAGAAGGAAGAAATCAACTGGGTCGAATATGCTTCCATCATTATGTTTCTAGTAATGCCACTAACCTTTATCACTAAAGCGATGGGCGATTACTTCCACTTTGCTGCACCCGGATACCTGATGTTTTCAGGAAGTGAGTATGTACTATTACTCGTGATCAGCGTCATTACTACATTTCTATGGAAATTTGGAAGAGACCCTGACTGGGGTACTTTCGGTGGAGTGTTCTATTTCATGGGTATTTACATTCTTCTTTATGCCACTTCCATTGGACCCTATATTTTTAATTTGTTTTAATGTTAGTAAACAAAGCGCCCAGAAGAATTTCAGGGCGCTTTGTTTACATTCAATTCTTATTTTCTTTCCAATGTTTTCGTTTATGAAAGTAAGCATAAATGACGATACAAAGCGTCAACCATGCACCTCCCGCAGTAAACCCTCCAAGAATGTCACTGGGATAATGGACTCCTAAATATACCCGGCTGAGCCCAATCAGTAATACAAGAAAGCTGACCGCAATGACACTTGCCCACTTATACCGTTTATAATCCAATGCCCGAAACAATATAAATGCAAGGGTCCCGTAGAAAATAAAGGAACTCATGGAATGACCACTTGGAAAGCTATAGCCGCCTTGCTCGATCAGTGCTTCAATATCTGGGCGCTCACGTTTAAAAATCCATTTAAGCAGCCAATTAAACCCTGCCCCTGTAGTGATGGTTATTGCTACAAATAGAGCAAGTGGATACTTCTTGAGATACAAAAGTATGACCACCACACTGATTGTAAAAATTGTGATTCCTTTCACGCCCCCTAAAAATGTAATCGACGTCATAAAGGTTGTCAATTTAGGGGAGATGAACCCTCTTACAATCTCAAAAACACCATTGTCAAACTGGGCGATTTCATTCTCCTTCCACTCCTCGACAATAGTGACGAATCCCCATGTAAATGCAATCAAACAAATGAGTGATACCGCAATGAATACTCCTTGTTTTATATGTTTCTCCTCCAAAACTTGTCCCTCTCTTTATTAACGACTATTGAGCTTTTTTCTTTGACGTCGTTTTCTTTTTGGTTTGTTTCTTCGCCTTTTTCGGCTTGGATGAATCAATAGAGGCCTGAAGTGCGGCCATTAAATCTGTAACATTTTCCCTAGGCTCTTTTTCTTTCGCTGTTACAACCTTTTCCCCTGTTTGCTTCGATTCAATCAATTGACTTAAGCGTTCACGGTATTGATCTTTATAGTTTTCCGGTTGGAATTCAGTGGTTAATTGATCGATCAGCATCGTCGCCGTTTCTAATTCTTTGTTCGTTATTTCATCTTCTTCTGGAACATTCGGAACATCACCGGTGCCTCTTACTTCATCTGGGTAATGTATGGTTTCCATTACAAGAGTATTTTCATACACCCGAACAATCGAGAGTTGTTCTTTCGACCTCATCGTGATTTTGGCGATACCTACTTTCCCTGATTCCTGAAGGGCTTTTCGTAATAATGAATAAGCTTTTTTCCCTCCATCATTAGGTGAAACGAAATAACTTCGATCAAAGAATATCGGGTCGATTTCCTCCATTTTGATAAAGTCTACTATTTCCACAGCTTTATCCCCGTTCGCTTCCTTTAATTCCTTTAATTCTTCCTCTTCAAGAACGACAAATTTCCCCTTCGTTACTTCATAACCTTTTACAATGTCATCATGGTCGATTTCTTTTTCACAAGCGGGACAAACCTTTTCATATTTAATCGGTGTATGACACTCTTTATGAAGTGAACGCAGCTTTATATCTCGATCTTCTGTAGCAGAATGAAGTTTAATGGGGATGTTCACAAGTCCAAAACTGATAGAGCCTTTCCAAATCGTATGCATATATCAATACCCTCCTTCACATAAACTAATCCCTTATCTTTATCATTTAGTTGTCATACTTTCCCCATCCCTTTAAACATTTGGAAATAAAACAGCATCCATTGGTCACACTAATACTAAAAATCTTAGGTGAATAGATATGAAACCGATGCTTCCTACCTTATATGACGAGTGCCCTGCAGAAGGGGATTGGGTTTATGAAGTGAAATATGATGGATTTCGCGCCATTCTCTCCATCCATTCTCAGGATAAGATAAGCTTACTAAGTCGAAACGGGAAGGAATTGCTTCCACACTTCCCGGAAATTGAAGAACAGATTAACGCATTATTCAATGAAAAAAACGTTCCCACCCCTCTCGTATTGGATGGGGAGGTTGTGCTATTACGCTCCTCCTGCAGCAGTGAATTCTTTGAGCTGCAGGTAAGAGGCAGAATGCGAAACAAGCAAAAGATCCATCTTGCAGCGACAAAGAGGCCAGTGAAATTTGTGGCATTTGACTTACTTCAATATGAGAAAAAATCATTTATCCAACTACCTTATATTTCAAGGAAAGAAAAATTGAAAGAAGCATTTACTCTTTTTCAATTACCGTTAGAACCTACTCCTTCTCACCCATCTACCCTGCAAATGGTTCCCTATTTCAAGGATTGCAGGGAGATATGGGAGGTAGTAGAGAAGGAAGAGGCTGAGGGGGTCATCGCCAAGAGGAAACATAGTAAATGGGAATCGGGCAAACGAAGTACAAGCTGGATAAAAATCAAGAATTGGAAGAACTGTCAGTGTTTCATCACTGCCCTGGATGAAACGAACGATTATTTTCATATTGGGGTATTCGAAAATGAACAGATAATGCCTGTTGGCTTATTTCAGTTTGGTCTCTCTCCAGAAGAGAAAAAAACACTAAAAGCAATGATTAAAAAGAATAGTACCAAGAAAGAGCACTCCCTTTATTACATAGACCCGGCTATAACTGTGGAAATTTCATATTTAAACTGGTATGAGGGGCAATTGAGAGAACCACATTTTCATCGATTTCTTTTCTCCACTTCTCCAGAATCCTGCACATTGGAGCAATTCAAGCTGGACGAAGCATCCCTTCCAAATGGGGTTGAAATCACTCATCCAGATAAGGAATTGTTTCAGAAAGTCTCAATGACTAAGCTTGATTACGTTCGGTACCTTCGGAAAATGTCCGTCGCTATTTTGCCTTTCTTGAAAGATAGGCCATTGACATGTATTCGTTTTCCTCACGGGATCTTTGGTGAATCATTTTATCAAAAGAACACGCCTGATTATGCCCCTTCATTTATTGAAACCTACAAGGAAGACAACATCGACTATACGATATGCAATAACCTGGAGACATTGATTTGGCTTGGAAATCAGCTTGCATTAGAATTTCACGTTCCTTTCCAAAGGACAAAGGATACATCCGTCAATGAAGTGGTCTTTGACTTAGATCCACCAGGCAGGGATCAATTCTCCCTGGCGGTTAAAGCGGCTGTCATTATTAAGGAACTATTCGACCGACTCAACCTGCATAGTTTTGTTAAAACGTCGGGGAATAAGGGACTGCAAGTGTATATTCCCATACCACCGGGATACACATGGAAGGACACCGGTTTGTTTACTGAATTCATCGCTCACTACCTTGTGACCAATTATCCAGATGATTTTACGATCGAGCGTTTAAAAAAGAACCGAAAAGGCAGATTATACGTGGACTACATTCAGCACGGAGAAGGAAAAACCATCATTGCTCCATATTCCTTGAGAGGGAATGAAGATGCTTTGGTCGCTACTCCCCTTTGGTGGAATGAAGTAAATGAGGACCTTCATCCAGAACATTTTACAATAGATGTTGTTTTGCAGAGATTCAAGCAGATGGGTTGTCCCTTTGCAAAATTCGAATGGGTAAAAGAACTCCAGCCCTTTGATAACGTGATTGATTTTTTGAAACAGCAATCTAAAGAAAAAAAGGGTGTCCCAAAAGCTTAGCTTTTGGGACACCCTGGCCTGCGCTTACACAAGCTCAGGCTTTTGCTCCTTTAGGCACTCATAAATACTTTACTATCAACAATTGATTTCGCATGATTTTGGAGTAGTTCGTATGTTCCTTCTTCAGTGAAGTCCTGTCTGGATAATTCACGAAAGCTTTCCGGATGTGAGATAGACAATTCGATTTGAGATTGATACAGATACGTTGCATTTCCGATCAGCTCCATATTGTATTGCCCATCACTTAATCGGTTCACGACCACCCGTACTTTTCCGCCATTATTATAGACATCAATTTCCTTACCAAACTCATTCTGGTTGAGTAAGCACGTTACAAGACTGGAGGCAGACATAGCCGTTCCACAAGCATTTGTAAAGCCCACTCCTCTTTCGAAGGTCCTGACATAGATGGCACCTTCCTCCAATGGATGAACAAAGCTCACGTTCACACCATCAGGAAAGAAATTATTGGGGCCATTCACCGTTTCAGCAATCGTCTTCTGCTCATTTGAAAGAATGTGTTCTGTATTAACGACACTGATCAAATGAGGGTTGGGCACCGCTAAGGCAGTGAATGTTAATCGATCTGAAATTTCAGGAATACTCTCATCCACTAATGTTTCACGATCCATATTCATCGGTAATTTGTCCAATTCAAATAATACAGGCGAGATTTCAACATTATACGTTGGGATATTTTCATAAATAGCCTCTTGAGCTGAAACACGCAGATCCGCTTTCATCGTCTGGATCACAATCGTTGTTTTGTCGAGAAGCTCACATACATATCGTCCCACACACCGAAGGCCATTCCCGCACATGGATGCTTCAGAACCATCTGCATTGAATACCCTCATTTGCGCATCGCAACGTTCACTCGAAAGCACAAACAGGATCCCATCCGCTCCAAGACCCGTTTTTCGATCACATAATGAAAGAGCAAGGTTTTGTCTCGCTTCTTCCGTAAATTCGTATCCATTCGTCATCTCATCAATCAGTAAAAAATCATTTCCTGAGCCATGACATTTAATTAGATTCAAGTTCATCGTGAATCCCTCCACGGTAATTTACTAGTAAACTATTCTTAATAGTCTTAGCTTGCCACAAACAAGCTCTTTTCGCAATCATATCACCCTATTTTATTGAAAGTAATCCCCATTGTGTGACTTCAGGCAACTTAAAAGTTGAATTGTTTCGTCCATTTAGAGACAATGAGATAGGTGATGTTTATGAAGGATGAGTATACTTTTCGATTTCAAGTTCAAAAAGTTGAAGAAGCGTATGACGAATACCAGTCACGGGTCGTGACGGTATTGGGCCGTGTACTGAATGACAAAAAAGACCTTGTACATGAAGGTCTCTTTCGTGTGCGTTTCAATCAGATCGGAATCTATCCATTTCCTGCAGACGTAGCCCGCCAGATATATTCAAAACATCTCCAGCGTTTAATCATCGTTGAATTAAAAAGATATATAAAGCCTCAAAGAAAATATCTGTCTCCAGGGGAATATAAACCTGTGTGGTAACTGACTTTTATTTTTTCTCCTTCATTATGGTTTAGGGTGACCATTTACAATTTCCAATAGAAAAACTCAAGCAGAATTACCATCACATACGATTAAAATCGTCATGATGTACAATTCTACTTGAGTCGTTTTCTGCTTTAATGAATCGAATGAACAAAAAAGTTCATAAGGAACAATGCAGCAATAATATATAGAGGAATGGATACTTCTCTCGCTTTACCCGTAGCCAATTTCAAAACTGGATAAAGAATAAAACCGATGGCAATTCCGTCAGCAATACTGTACGTAAACGGAATCATTGCAATAATGAAGATTGCAGGAAATGCCTCTGTTAAATCACGAAGATCCATATGTCTTATATTTTGAATCATAAGGCCGCCAATGATGATCAGTATGGGCGCGATGGCATGGTCAGGAATCCACTTCAAATATGGAATAAATAATACGGATCCTAAAAATAATACTCCAGTAGTCAAAGATGTTAATCCTGTTCGACCACCCGCTGTCATGGCTGCAGCACTTTCCACCGTCGAAACTGTCGGACTCGTTCCGAAGAAACCTGATGTAAATGCAGAAAAAGCATTTGCTTGAAACGCCTTAGAGTATTTATGTGGTTGATCGATCATATCCGTATGTCCATGAACGAGACCAATGTTTTCAAATACGAGCACCATCGTGACGGAAAAAACCGCAATCCAAAACGGGATTTCCAAAATGGCACTAAAAGATATTTGACCGAAAACCTGACTGTATTCACTTAATTGGAAAGAGCTCGATTGAATGGATGGCTCAATTCCAAAAATGAATCCCAGCATTGTCCCGAAAGCAATACTCCATAAAAATTGACCTTTCACATTGCGTATGAAAAGAAATATCGTAACCAGGAAAGTCAGCACAGTGGCCAACACCTTTAATTCCCCAAAATCACCAATCATGATAATGGCACTCTCTCCTCTTTGAATGAGACCGCCTTTTTCAAGACCGATAAACATTAAAAACATCCCTAATCCTACAGTAATGGCTTCTTTTAATGTTTTGGGTATGGCTTCTGATAATACTTTTGAAAGCTTTGTAAATGCAATGATCATAAAGAGTATTCCTGAGATCACTACGACAGCAAGAGCTTCCTGCCACGTTAAACCGGATGATTTTACGAGTGTAAACGTAAACATCGCATTAATTCCCATGCCTGGAACCAGAAGGATCGGCGCATTTGCCCAAAAGGCCATCACCAAACACCCTACGAAGGAAGCCAGTATCGTTGCCAAGACCGCTCCTTCAAATGGAATTCCAGCTTCAGAAAGAATTAAAGCATTCACAGCGATGATGTACACAATCGTGAAATAACCGATTGCTCCAGCCATCATCTCCTGCTTCATCGTGGTGCCGTGATCCTTTAACTGAAAAATATCTCCACGTGCTTTCATATTATAATCTTCCTATAAAACTGCCCTCTCCCTACCCGCTCCTCCCATATTAAGGGGAGCCACAAAATACTATTTTAGCAAAAGGTCTGACGTTTGCCAATATGTATTTTGATGGGTACAGGCGGCGGAATTTTTGCTAGTTTATCGAGAATACGGCCGAAAAGTTGCATAATCCAGCGGCTTTTGTGAAAAATCCTGCCGTTTTCTGGCTTAATCCAGCCGAAATCACCAGGAATCCAGCCGATTTGGAGAATAATCCAGCCGATTTACAAATTTACCCACATATTCCCCAGGTCCGTCCCTCAAAAAAAGAAGTCTCCCATAATAGGAGACTCGTCAATACGATTTTATTTATCTATCTCACGGATCAAATTGGCCATTTCAATGGCTGAGACCGCTGCTTCCCATCCTTTGTTCCCAGCCTTTGTGCCGGCTCTTTCGATGGCCTGTTCGATTGTATCTGTTGTCAGTACTCCAAAGATGACGGGTACATCTTCCTGCAGGCTTAGATTGGCCACTCCTTTTGCAACTTCTCCGCTTACGTATTCAAAATGAGCGGTTGCTCCGCGGATGACCGTTCCAAGTGTAACAACGGCATCATATTTCCCTGAACGGGCAAGCTTTTTGGCGATCATAGGAATTTCAAACGCCCCCGGAACCCAAGTGACAGAAACATTTCCTTCTTCCACACCGTGTCGCTTTAACGCATCTTCAGCCCCACCCAGAAGTTTTGATGTAATGAACTCATTGAAACGGGATACGACAATTGCAACCCTTAATCCTGATCCGACTAAATTACCTTCATAAATTGTTTTCATTGTATATTCCTCCTAATTAAAATTTAAGTAAATGTCCAAGCTTGGCATGCTTTGTTTTCAAATACTTTTCATTTTCAAATTTGGCCGGCAATTGAATCGGCACACGATCCACAATTTCCAATCCATATCCATTGATGCCGGCAATTTTCCTTGGATTGTTGGTGAGCAGTCTAATTTTTTCTATATTTAGGTCTCTGAGGATTTGTGCGCCGATTCCATACTCCCGCAAGTCAGCGCCAAAACCCAATTTGTGATTGGCTTCAACCGTATCATAGCCCTGTTCCTGAAGCTTATATGCTTTCAATTTGTTGATCAGGCCAATTCCACGGCCTTCCTGCCTCATATAGAGGAGTACACCTTTACCCTCTTCTTCAATCTGTGTCAATGCTGTGGCAAGCTGAGGTCCACAATCACAGCGGTTGGAACCGAATACATCCCCTGTCAGGCATTCTGAATGTACACGCACTAGCACGTCTTCATCCTCAGTCCATTGTCCCTTCACAAGTGCGATATGCTCTTTTCCCGTAAGGTCTTCTGTGTAAGCTACCGCTTTGAAATTTCCGTATTCGGTTGGAAGTTCAATTTCAACTTCCCTCGTCACAAGCTTTTCTTTTTTGCGTCTGTATCTGATCAGGTCTTCAATTGAGATGATTTTAAGATTCCATTTATCAGCGAGTTTCATCAATTCAGGTACCCTTGCCATCGTGCCGTCTTCATTCATGATTTCACAAATGACGCCTGATGGCTGTGCCCCTGACAGAACAGCCAAATCGATGGCCGCTTCTGTATGTCCTGCCCGTTTTAGTACTCCTCCTTTTTTAGCGACAAGGGGAAAGACGTGACCAGGTCTTTTAAAGTCCTCGGGCATGGAGACCGGGTTCAATAATTCCTGTATGGTATTCGATCTCTCAAATGCACTAATTCCAGTAGTAGCTGATTTATGATCGACAGAAATCGTAAAGGCCGTTCCATGAGGATCCGTATTTGACATCGTCATCGGTGCAAGCTTTAGTTTTTGTGCAATCTCCTCTGTTATAGGGGCACAAATTAAGCCTCTTCCTTCTTTAGCCATAAAATTAATGACTTCAGGAGTAGCCTTATCCGCTAGGGCGACAAAGTCCCCCTCATTTTCACGGTTTTCATCATCCACAACGATGACAACTTTACCTGCTTGTAAATCTTCCAGAGCTTCTTCAATCTTATTAAACATGGGGCAACCCCTCCTATTAGTCAGCGAAACCATTTTGAGTTAAAAAATCATAGCTGATGCCGCTTGAAGTACTCTTAGATTGTTCCTTTGCTTCATAGAAGCGATGAAAATATTTCGCCATTACGTCACATTCGATGTTGACGCGGTCCCCTACTTTCTTTTCGCCAAGAACCGTATCACCTCTCGTTTGTGGGATCAACGAAATCGTAATGGTGTTATTTTTCACATCAAACACAGTAAGGGAAGTGCCGTCTATTGCAACAGAGCCCTTCATGATAAATAAATGGCTTTGATTTTCCGGAATGGTAATATCCATATACCAGGCATTTTCAACTTTCTCTACCCTCACAATCGTCCCTACTCCATCGACATGCCCATTAACGAAATGCCCTCCGAAACGACCATTTGCAGCCATCGCCCTCTCCAGGTTGACTTTAGAACCGTGGGACAGGTTTCTGAGCGTTGTACCTTCAAAGGTTTCAGGCATCACATCCACTTGAAATTGCCTGGAGGTGAATGAAGTAACCGTTAAACAGACACCATTCACACTGATGCTATCTCCAATATGAACGTCTTCCAGAACACGCCCTGCTGTTATCGTCAGTTCCATGGATGAGGAGGATTTTTTCATGCGTTCAACTGATCCGATTTCTTCAATGATTCCAGTAAACATCCCTTTCTCCTCCTTTCAAAAAGGTTAACTCTTAGGCAGAGCAACAATTTTAATGTCCTCTCCTACCCGTTCAAGGCTCTTAATCTCCACTTCAAGACCTTCTGCAATGGTCGGGAAACCTTCCCCTCCAAAACTGGTGAAGGCAGAGCTTCCGCCTACAAGCTTGGGAGACATGTACATAACCAATTCCTGAAAGGCTTTTTCCTTTAAAAAAGAGGAATGAATAGTGGATCCACCTTCTACATAAAGGGATCCGATATGCCGGGCACCCAGTTCTTTTAATACTGTGTGAATGTCTATCCTTTCCTCTGAAAGGGTGATGATTTCACAGCCTGATTCCATATATGGCTTCTTCTGTTCTTCATTGACAGAACTGCCCGTGAAGATGAGCGTCCTGCTTTCTGGGTCTTCCACTACATGGGAGTGGAGAGGTGTCCGTAAAAAGGTATCTAATATAATTCGAATGGGGTTTTTTCCACCTTGGGGCAAACGGGTGGTAAGGTGTGGGTTGTCCTGAATAACGGTATTGACTCCTACTAATATCGCGTCATGCCGGTGACGATCATAGTGGACATCTGTGCGTGAAGCTTCTGAGGTGATCCATTTACTATCCCCTGAAGCTGAAGCTGTTTTCCCGTCTAATGTAACTGCTGTCTTTAGGGTTATATAAGGCGTGCCGTATTGGATGAAATGGAAAAAGTGCTTATTTAGTTCGAGGGCTTCTTCTTCAAGCTCTCCAACCCTTACTTCTATGCCAGCATCCCTCAACTGTTGAATTCCTCTTCCCGCGACTAGGGGATTTGGATCTGTACTTGCAATATGGACCCGACTCACTCCGCTAGAAATCAGAAGCTCTGAACAGGGAGGTGTTTTACCGTAATGAGAACATGGTTCCAGCGTGACATAGACGTCACTCCCCTGCGCCTTGTCTCCTGCCATCTTTATGGCATGAACCTCTGCGTGATCTTCTCCTGCTTTGAGGTGTGCACCCATCCCAACGACTTCACCATTTCTCACCACGACCGCTCCAACGGCAGGATTGGGTGATGTTTGACCTTGGGTGGTCTTTGCCATTGAGAGGGCAAGCTTCATATATTGTGAATGGTTCAAGCATTGTACCTCCCCTCTATAATCACTATTATTTTAAAATAAATAACCCCAAGTAAGTTTTTACTTGGGGGAAGTTGGCATGACTAAATAAAGCATCTACATGATTTCTTTTTTTGGAAACACAACTCCCAAAAAAGAGAGACTTCTCGCGTCTGCATCAAGTAAATACTGCCGTTCCTTCTCCCATCCAGACTTTCACTGTCGGCTTTGGAATTCCACCAAATCCACCGTCTAATTTTCATTAGACGGGTCACGGACTGAGAGCATGCGCTCATCACCGCCGGTAGGGAATTTCACCCTGCCCCGAAGGAAACCTATTCGATTATCATTATTCTATCATAGTTTTCTAAATGAAATCATGTAAGGAGCTCTAAAAATTTATTTTTGTACTGATTTTTTGAATATAATAGTAAAAATATCTCTCTATTCCTGACTGCAAGCACCAAGAAAATGCTACAAGGATAAAAAGAATGCCTCTACTTAATAGAAGCATCCTCCATTTATTATGCTAATAGCTTCCTGCATTCTTCCGCACATTCAAAACAGGCTTTTGCGCAGTCCTTACAATGTTGCTGGTCATGAGAATTGCATTCTGTTCCGCATGCATCACAGATATCTGCACAGACGACCAGAATTTGTTGAACAAATTTACTGCTTCGCTGCATGGCGTTAATAGCATATGAACAGATACCTGCGCATTCCCGGTCCAGCTCTATGCACATCATCATCGCTTTTTCTTCCTTCAGGGATGCATGGTAGCAAATATTACATGCTTCAAGACATCGTTGCAAAGCCGTTAAACATGGTTTGTAATCGGCATTCATCATCTCACCTCCACGAACATTCCTATTTAGCTTTCCCAACTGGGGGAAAAGGATGACTATGCTGTAAGAAAATAATCGCTGTCTACATACCATAGAAAAATAAGAAGCCAATCAAGTTCTTCGCTATATGCTTCATAAAATGAAACATAGCTATGATGATAATCGAAAAGTTGTTGAACACTTTGAGGAAGATATCCTTTTTGTAAGGATAAATAATTTTTTTTGTTATAATTCAAAATCCATCTTTTGTTTCCTTTATAAACGATAATCGTGTCACCCTCGTCACTTCTCCATTCGATAGCAGTAGAGCTCTGATATTTCAAGTGAAAAATCTTTCCGGCTCCTCCTTGATCAATTTTCATGGTTCTGCTCCATTTGGAAATTGCCATCGGGTGTTTATTTTTCCGGTGAAGCATGTAATGCTTCGGTTTGTTGATCAAGGACGTTCTTTGAATAAAGTATTCTGACCATCCATTCGTTTTTACGTAATATGAACCTTCTTTCGTCTGAACCCCGATTAATGCATGCTCGGAAACAGGGATATTCTCATAAAATAGTCGGTTCGCTTTCTTTAGCTCCTTCTTCATACTAAAGCTGAGATAAAGATTTGAAAACGCAGGTATAAAAATCAGCAGGGGAAAATAATATAGTTGTTGAGTCACCATCAGCATTCCTACACCTATAAGAAAATACATGGTACTGCGATAAAGCAACGTATATTGTTCATTTTTGTAGATTTGATAGAGGTTCATGAAATGCTCGTCCTTTCAAGGAATCTCTATCATATGTATGTGAAAATCCCTTAATTAGACCAATCAACAGGAAAAAGCCAACGCATACAGAACCCTCATGAGAAGATTTTCTGACAATCGTTGGCTTATATGTTATGAGTGAACTGGAGCCGCTGAGCGATTCCATTCAATTATCTTTTTCTCTTTTGCCTCTGCATCAAGGTACCCCTGCCAGTACAATTCATCCAGCCTTTGTGGATTTTTTTCAATACGGCTTACTTTTAACGGGTATTGGGGTTGAATGATCAGGACATCCCCTTTCTTTTCTCTCGTTTCTAATTCCTTGATCGTTTGATTGTAACGCAAGTAACGGTTCATCATCGTTTTATGTAATTCAGGATATTGAGGATACTTTCTTTTCAGAAGGAAAGAAAAACGTGAAGGCTTTTTATAATAGCCCCTGTTTCTAGTTAGAATGACTACATTTTTCTTAAACCCGTCCCGCTCAGCTTTTTCGATGGGAACTGGGTCACTTATCCCTCCATCGAGGAGATGACGGGATTCAAACTCAACGATCGGAGCGACAAATGGCAGGGAACTCGACGCCCGGATAACCGTAAGAAGCTCGTCCCCATAGTCTCTTCTCGAGAAATACGCCGGTTTACCTGTATGACAATCTGTGGTGCCGACAATAAATTCCGTTGAATTAGAGTGAAAAGCTTCATAATCAAAAGGGACCAGCTTATTTGGTATTTCATCAAACACATAATCCATTCCAAATAGTTCTCCCGTTTTCCAATAGTTCCTCCAGGATAAATATTTTGGATCACGGATAAAATCTACATTCACTTTTTTATTTCGTCCATTTTGCTTAGATAAATAGGATGCCGCATTACATGCCCCGGCAGATACTCCGATCACATAAGGAAATTCAATGCCTCTTTCCAGGAAGTATTCCAATGCTCCTGCCGTGTATATCCCCCTCATTCCTCCGCCTTCGAGAACGAGGCCAGTGTGTTCAATCATCATCTTGTATACCTCCTTAATGATGCAAGCATTATCGTCACCGGTATCGAATAAACCACTATATTTTCCCACAAAGCAGTAAGAATGTGTACTAACTTGCTCAATGATCAAGCCACTTATTGATTTCATTCCTTATGATTCCCTCTCGGTCTCTCATTCATCGGTCATCAGGGGAATAAGCTTGGCGTTACACATTTTCTCATAGAATTCGATGGGTCCGGCTTCTTTTAATACGGCGTACATATACCCTTTCTCTTGCATGCCCTGCAATGCATGATAAAGGAGACCCTTTCCCACTCCCTTATGGCGAGTGGCCTGGAGGACCCCCATCGGTCCGTATATCCCTTTTTTATTTTTATAAACATCAAATGCTGCAAATCCAATCAATTCACCTTTTTCTTTCGCTTTGATAATCGGGATGGAATCCCCTGATGATTGAAAGGCTTGTAACAACGTTTTTGACCATGGTTTTCCAAAATGCCCCTCAACCCACATCAATAACTCATTTTCATCTTCAGCCTGGACAGGGCTGATTTGAACAGCAGGGTCCCCAGGTCCGTCCCTCAAAAAAGGGAGCTGAGTTGGTCAGATCAAATCTTTTTTCTTGTAGAGTGGTGGTGCTATGAGCAGGATAGCCAGGCAAAGGATGATAGTGAAGATAATGGTTCCTGTCAGGTGATCCGGCCACGTGCTGTAATGAACGATTTCATTTACATAGTTGGATAGCTGCCCTGGAGACCACTTTAAGGTTTTGGTCATGTATCCTGAGACAAAGGTTAATACTATGGCGATCCCAAACGTAAAGAACCCTGCAAGGCCAGAAGTTTTTACTAAACTGCTCATGAAGACGACCAATGTTAAGATAAAGGTAAGCCACAAGCCATAAACGAGGAATCCCTGTAGGAATGATGTATAGCCTATTCCGTTAAATAATACTTGAATATAATACCAGCTGGATATCATCCCCAGTCCATAGGAGATCCACACCAGAACAAATGCAGCCATCCATTTTGAATATATATAAGCTGCGTATGATACGGGCTTTACCAATACCATAACAGCATTTCCGCTCTTTCTCTCTCCTGCAATCGTTCCCATGAAACCTAACACGATGATGAGGACACCAAAGGTACTGAACTGGCTGATAGTCGATAATAACACTTCTTCAGATGATGGCGTTGGAATGCTGATGACCGTTCCTTCCGGCAGATCCCCTACTGAATTAATAATGTCTGGTAAATAAAATGCCGTCAATGGCTCCGTTAAGCCGAATAAGATGAATACGATAGGCATCCAAATCATCTTATAATTCCGTATTAGTTCCAGCATTTCTTTTCTGAATAAAACCCAGAATGTTTTCATTTTTTAATCACCTCCATGAATAGCTCTTCAAGGCTTTGTTCACTTGTTTCAAATCTAGTCACTCCCCAATGGTTTTCTGAGATCAAAGAAAAGATTCTTGCTCTATCCCTCTCCAGTTCACTTACTTCGAAAGAGAGTCGATTTCTGTCTGCTATCAGATGATGGACCCAATCTTTTTGCAGCAGATACGGTTTATACTTTTCGCTATCTTCGTTAAAATACAGGTTCAATCTCGGTGTCTGGTGTCTTTTTTTCACTTCTACTAGAGGCCCTTCTTCAATCAGCACACCACCGTGCAAGAACAACACGTCATCACAAACTTGTTCTGCATCATTCAAAATATGGGTAGAAAAAAGGATCGTCGTTTCCTTCTTTAACTTTTTTAACAGCTCCAGCACTTCTCTTCTCCCGAAAGGATCTAGGGCAGAGACAGGTTCATCAAGGATTAATAGCTTCGGCTGATGAATAAGAGCTTGAGCTATCCCTAATCGCTGCTTCATTCCACCAGAATAATGGCCAATTATCCGGTCCTTTCCTTCCTGCAAACCGACTAGCTCTAGAAGTTCTTCACTTCGATTTTGAGATGATTTCCTCGTTAATCCAGCTATTTCACCTGAAAAGATGAGAAATTCTTTTCCTTTCATCCATTCAAAAAAGGAAGGATATTGGGGCAGGTAGCCGATCATTTCCCGTATATCCCGAGAGGGTTCCCTGGTTGAAATCAATCCATTAGTAGGTGTAATCAACCCTGCAAGCATATTTAAAGTAGTGGTTTTCCCCGCTCCATTGGGACCCAGAAGAGCTGTACAACGACCTTGTTCTAATTGAAAAGAAAGATTCTTCACAGCAGGCTTTTCCCTATACTTCTTTTCTAAAGACGTTACTTCCAATACGTTCATCCATCTTGCCTCCTTCCAAAAATGAAATACACAACCGGTCCGATAATATTGATAAACAGGATAATGAGAACCCATAACCATTTAGGCCCATTCGTTGCTTTAATACGGATCACATCAATCACTGCAACCACCATTAGTATGACTTGAATAAGGATGACAGGAGCAATAAGCCCCCAATTTATAGACTGGAATGTTTCTTGTAATTCGTTCATATCCGATTCCTCCTTTTGTATTCAAATATAAGACGGAGGAAAATGAAAATCGTTCATTTTTCTTTCAAATAAACTCTGAAACAATAAAAAGCACTGAGCCCCATTCAATGAGGTTCAGTGCTTCATTATTGATGATATAAGGAATACAGCTTAGTCACTTCCGTTTTAACGGTGTCCACCAGGGTAGGAGGAGATATGACTCTCGCCTGACTGCCAAAATTTAAGATCCAGTTCACCAGTCCACTACTGACACGGGCTTTTGTTGTTAGAATAAAATGGTTTTCACCATCTCTTTGAATGTTTACATCCTTTCCGAACTTATCGATGACAACATTGATGAGGTGGTTTTGAAATGAAACTTTAATCCATTCTTCATCACCTGCAAACATGTGAAAGGTGGACTGTACATACTTGGATACATCAAAGGGTTCGTATGGAAAGGTTTCTGAAAGGGGTTCTACATTTCTTAATCGATCCACGCGGTAGTGTCGAATTTCATCTGCTTCAAAATAATAGGCAATGAGATAGTAGAAATCATTTGCCCATGCAAGGGCATGGGGCTTTACTTTATATAGTTTTCCTTCATGGCTCAAATTAAATTGTTTTGTCACATCGTATCGACCATATTGGAACGTAATCATTCTACGTTCTGCTATTGCTTCATGAATATCATGGATAGCGAGACGAATATAAGGACTTTCACTTTTAATGGAGGAATCGATTTGAATTTCATTATGGAGCTTTTTCCCTTGATGAATACTCGTGAGCCGCTTTATTTTTCCAGTCAGCTGTCTCGTTTCCTTCTTTGATATAAATTTGGCCGAAACGACTGCATCGATGAGCATGCGAAGTTCATATAACTCGAACAAACGATATTGATGACTATAATATTTAGGCAGCCCTTCTTTTTCCTGGTTTATAGTGACATCAAAATTATTTCTAATAAGGTGCTCAAGGTCATCTTTTAATGAATTCTTGTTCAATTTCACGTCAGGGCCAAACATCTGCTTAAAACGCAGAATTATATCATCCAAACTCAACTCATGATCCTCATCCGTTTCTTCACTCAAAATACTCATCAACCTGAGCACTCTCTCTTTATTATCCACCCTCGTCATTTTGACACGCTCCTTCTATGGATAGACCCATCCTAATCGCAGAGACATTTTTATAAAACTATCAATATTCCGATAATTTTGTCAACACTTTATTCTTTTTATTTCAACAGAAAAAGAGAACCCACGAATACTCATGGGTTCCCAATTGATTATTTAAGTAAACGAAAGACCGTCGGGATTCTATATTGCTCTCCCTCGTAGGCTCTGATCGCTCCCAGTATCGTAAAGATCAAGGCCATGACTCCCACTACGGGAGCTAGAATAAATCCAATCAGCACCACCATCAAAATGGTGCTCACCAAACCATAAATGGCATATGAAATAAGAAAGTTGAAGTATTCCTTTCCATGATAGTCCACAAATTCTGAATCATCCTTTTTGATTAGCCAGATGATCAATGGTCCGATGAATGCTGTGAAGAAGCTTAATATATAAATAAGGGCAGCCATCATTCTTTCATCTTTTGTAGGCATATTGAAATTCCTCCTTTTCACTGCTCACCCTAGACTGGAGTAAACAGACTGTTAGATTATATCCTCCTCTATACTTACGTGCATTTTATCAGAAAGTTTCATCCCGGCATGAATTTTTTTTTGAGAACCCTTTAAGAGAAATTCTTCAAACTTCAGGACAGTCCTCATGAAACGTGAAAGGATGGAATATAAGTTAAAAGAGGAGTTTGTCCTTAGTGGACTTGCAGAAAGGTAGTGATGGATTTGAATAAATTTGAAGCCTTTATTCTGGGAATCATACAAGGTTTAACAGAGTTCCTTCCAATTTCAAGCACTGGTCACCTTTATCTAGGAAGGCTTACCTTTGGACTCCAGGAAGCTGGACTATTCTTGGATACGATGCTTCATATCGGAACATTGATTGCTGTTCTCGTTGTGTATCAAAAGGAACTTCTCTACATGCTGAGGCACCCCTTTAGTAAACTATCATGGATTCTTATTATTGGAACGATCCCGGCTGTGGTCGTGGGCTTTTTGTTCGAGGATTTCTTTGACTCAATCTCAAAGACGGGTGCTACGATCGGATGGGAGTTTCTTGCAACGGGATGTATCATGTATTTGGCAGATGGAGTGAAAAATGGCTACAAAAAACTGGATGATCTTACTTACGCAGATGCAGTGGTGATCGGAAGCTTTCAAGCAGCAGCCATATTCCCGGCATTATCAAGGTCAGGCTTAACCATTGCGGCAGGTTTATTCAGGAAGCTTGACAGGGAAACGGCGGCTTATTTTTCTTTTCTTCTCTCTACCCCTGCCATACTTGGTGGGATCGTACTACAAGGAAAAGAAATGATAGGAGGGACTGTTGAAGCGATTTCTTTTTCAAGTTTAGCCATCGGAACAATAAGTGCTGCGGTTTTCGGTTACTTCGCCATCCTTACAATGGTAAATTTCTTGAAAAAGCACTCGCTGAAAATTTTCTCCTACTATGTTTGGGCTTTGGGACTATTGATTCTCTTTCTTCAATACTCAGGGATCATGTAGGAGGAAAATGATGAACCATGAATCGATTGTACACATCCTTACACAATTAACTGATATGGGTTACGCCGGAATCGCACTTGCTCTCATGATAGAAGTGATTCCTAGTGAGCTTGTATTAAGCTACGCCGGCTTTATGGTGAGCGCTGGAAAAATCTCATTTATTGGTGCGTTCCTTAGCGGTGTCATTGGCGGAACACTTGCTCAATTATTTCTATACTGGCTAGGCTATTATGGTGGCAGACCATTCTTCGAAAAATATGGTAAGTATCTCCTTATCCATCCTAAACATTTGAATGCAGCTGAGAATTGGTTTGAGAAGCATGGTACCATTGTGATTTTCACTGCACGATTCATTCCGATTGTTCGTCATGCCATCAGTATCCCGGCCGGCATCACCCGTATGCCCCTTTCTACTTTTAGTCTTTATACCTTTGCAGCCATGCTCCCATGGACATTATTATTTATGGTCATTGGAATGGAACTTGGCACACATTGGGAGCATATAGAAGTAATCGGAGTCCGTTATATCAAACCTTTGAGTTTAATAGCGGTGCTCGGCACATTCCTTTATCTATTTTTTTCAAGTTGGAGGAACAAAAGGAAGGATTAACTTCTTTTTTTTCATGAAATTGTTTAAAATAAGAAGGAAACATGTCCCACGAAAGGATTAATTATGAATTCCATACTATTAAAAAACGCAACCATATACCCCATCACATCCAAGCCCATTCAAAACGGTTCTGTACTCATAAAAGACGGAAAAATCAAACAGATATACTCCCATAACGTAGAATCATCCCGGGATGTTTCCGTATATGATTGCCAGGGCAATTTTCTCTTCCCCGGCTTCATTGACTCCCATACCCACCTAGGGCTGTATGACGAAGGCACCGGCTGGGCGGGGAATGATGCCAATGAAACCATTGAACCGATGACGCCTCATATCAGGGCTTTTGACGGAGTATATCCATTGGATCCCGGTTTTAAGGATGCTCTGAAGTACGGTGTCACAACAGTTAATGTCATGCCTGGGAGCGCAAACGTAATCGGTGGAACGACTTCTGTGATCAAAACCTATGGATCAACGATTCGTTCGATGCTGATTAAGGAAACGTCCGGTTTGAAAATCGCCCTTGGGGAGAACCCGAAGCGGATTCATAGCAATGGAAACAACGATTCCATAACGAGAATGGGCATTATGGGAATGCTTAGAGAGGCATTTTTCTCAGCTAAATATTGCGATCAACCCGAAGAGCTCAGGGTAGCACCTTTAGTATCTGCATTAAAACGTGAAATCCCGGTTCGCATCCACGCTCACCGTGCAGATGATATCCTGTCTGCTGTCCGGTTTGCCGATGAGTTCAATTTGGATTTACGCATCGAGCATTGTACAGAAGGCCACCTCATTTCTGAGGAATTTAATGGTAAGAATTTAAAGGTTTCAGTAGGCCCAACCTTTACGAGAAGATCAAAAGTAGAACTAAAAAACAAAAGCTGGATCACGTATCAAAAATTGACGGAGGCTGGTGTCGAAGTATCCATTACGACAGACCACCCGTACACTCCGATTCAGTACTTAAATATGTGCGCGGCTATCGCTGTTCGGGAAGGGTTGGATGAACATAAAGCCCTTGAAGGAATTACCATCCTCCCTGCCAGGAACCTTGGTGTTTCTGACCGCATCGGTAGTATCGAAGTAAACAAGGATGCCGATCTAGTACTTTGGAGCCACCATCCATTTCATTTTATGGCCAAGCCGATTGTAACGTTGGTGAATGGAGAAGTCGCTTATCAAAACGTGTAGAAATTTGTTAAAAATTTTCATCAAAATTTAGCATTTTACCTATTTCCTTTTTGAGATATTTCGTATATGATACAGATGGATAATATATTTCCGGTTACAAAGACGCGATTTATTTAAATATTGAGCGACTGTAATGAAGGGAAGGCAAAAGGTGCGCCACCAGTTTCTTGACTGGTCTTAGTGGGTTCGATTCCCACCCCGAAATTTTTTAGTTACCATTTAAAAATTTCGAGGGTGGGATCGTACGCAAGTAGACTGCCCTCAAGGAGGGTCTACTATGATCAAGAAACGTGAATTACATGAGTGTCATGAGCTCTATGACCTGATGGTGCACCCGGATGTCTTCCCTTTTGTGCGTCAAAAAGCTCATTCCTATGAGGAACTTCTATTCTTAACAAAACAAACCATTGAAGCAGAGGAACGTGGAGAGCTCATTTCACGCACAATTTTAGACGAATGGGGCAGCCCTATCGGAACGATAAACTTATTTGATATTCAAGAAAATGCTGGATTCCTGGGAACCTGGCTCGGCAAACCTTATCATGGAAAAGGATACAATCAACCAGCCAAAGATGCATTCTTCGCTGAACTTTTCTTCGAATTAGGAATGGAAACCATCTTCATGAGAATCCGTAAACTGAATACCCGCTCCCAAAAAGCAGCAGAAAAACTTCCGTATGTACTAAAGGCAAACGAAACAAGAAGATCTCTTTACGAACAATTAAATGCTCAAGAAGAGGTTTATGACCTATATGAAATTCCTAAAGACTTATATACACTTTATCTATATCAGCTTCAACATTCCCAAGAAGAAGAGCAGGCTATGGAAGCTTAGAATAAAAACCGATTTCCACACGAGAAATCGGTTTTTTGTTATAAATCTAAAGATTTCCCATCTCTTCTTTCATACATAAATTCAAGTTACATCCGGGAAAGCTATAGTGAAGAACAAGGTTTATAGGAGGGCTGTCACGATGCCTATTCGAATTATCTTGGTCGTACTATCTTGGGGAAGCCTGCTGTTCCTCAAGAAGGAAACGATCATACGCTTTTCTCCTTCTGCGATTTTAGTGAGCTTCATTCTAACAACCATCACATTATGTAATTCGATTCTGAAGTTTTGGGAGATACGAGGTAGCAAACAAGAAAAATTGCTTGGTGATTTATCATTTATTCTTGGACCGTTTTTTTCTGCTACACTTTGGGTTTTCAGATTGACCTTTAGATCCTTCCCGCTCTATATGCTATTGAACCTCTCCATTAATTATGTATTTGCCTATCCCCTTACCTCATTTTTTGAGAAAAAAGGCATTTATAAATTAAAACGGATGAAGAACCACTATATGTACATGCTTACGGTCAGCTATTCTATTATTATTTATTGGTATCAATCCCTTATTGAAAATAAATTCACGAACAAAAATGAAGACCTATCCCCTCACAGATTCAGCGAAAAAACGAACGATATTATCGCCGAAAAATTATTATAGCTCATTAAAAATAGGAGCTGCTCATAATTGCCATCTTATCTTTTTTTCATAAAAGATAAGCACACACTACAGGCAGCTCCCTATATTATTTCTTTTTCGCTGCTTTCTCGAAATACAGATTTCTTACGACAAAGGTTTTATAGTTTTCCAATTTTCTTTTTTCTAACGGATGATGACTGATCCCCATCTTCTTAAGCTCTTGAAGGTACCAACCTTTTGAAAATTGATAAGCCATAGTCTTTCTCCCCTTCAACCATTTATATACTATATGCTTAAAGGAGGGTACGATGACTTATTATCGGGACATTGATGAAAGTTCCTCATACATGTCTTGTATGGTATAGGCTTTTTGACCTTTTTCCATGTTGTGGATATAGGTATCTCTGTGATCCTTCAACTCATTGACCTTCTTGAGGAAGCTTTCTTGGGTCAGCTCTTCCTCTTCAAGCTTCAATGCATATCCATGCTTTACAAAGCTGTTGGCGTTTAAGATCTGATCTCCACGGCTCGCTTCTCTTGATAGGGGTATCAGTAACATTGGTTTCTTCAACGCAAGAAACTCAAAGATCGAATTAGACCCAGCTCGTGAAATCACATAGTCCGTCATCGCTAAATAGTGAGGAAGATCACCTTTTATGAATTCATATTGTCGATAACCTTTTTGAGTATAGGTTTCATCGATATTTCCTTTGCCGCAGATGTGCAGGATTTGGAAAACGGAAAGTAGTTCATCCAGGTTCCCTCTTACCGCTTCATTAATTTTTCTCGCACCAAGACTGCCTCCCATAATCATTAACACAGGCTTTTCTTCATAATAACCGGTAAGCCGCTTTCCTTCACGTGCATCCCCTGAAAATAGCTCTTCACGAATGATGGCTCCAGCACACAATGATTTATCACTAGGAAGTGACTGAACCGTTTCAGGAAAAGTGGTGAAGATTTTGGTGGCAAAGGGAACAGCTAATTTGTTCGCGAGACCCGGTGTTACATCCGATTCATGAATCGCTACAGGGACCTTTGCAATCTTAGCAGCCATGACGACGGGAACGGAAACAAACCCCCCTTTTGAAAAGATGATATCTGGTTTCGTCTTACGAATGACGTTTAAAGCATCAAACACACCTTTCATCACTCGAAATGGATCTGAAAAGTTTTTCCACGAAAAATATCTTCTGAGCTTTCCACTTGAGATGCTTTCATATGGGATATGGGGAAATTGTTCTGTTATGATTTCCTTTTCAATTCCGTCTTCTGATCCTATATACGTTATCTTCCAACCTTCTTTTTCAAAGTGTGGAATCAAAGCGGTATTAACCGTAACGTGTCCTGCCGATCCACCGCCTGTAAATAATATACGTTTACTCATATGTATTAACTCCTAACTCAATTTTCTACTTTATCTTTTATCATTATACACTTTACCAAAAATGCCTTGGGGATAGAACTACGAAAAATTGACAAAAGAATAGGGTCCGTCAACCGGAACCCCTTTCAATTCCAAAAACAATCGAGGTGAAATTTAATTAGATAAGGCCTTATCTCTTCTCAATATATAATTGGCCACATTTCTTCCGCTGATTGTAACCATTGGAGATCCTCCACCAGGATGAGTTGTCCCTCCCACATAGAAGAGGTGATCAATGTCCTTGCTAACGTTGGAAGGGCGAAGAAACGCTTCTGTCATCCGGTGGGAAGCCAGGCCATAAAGGGAGCCCTTATAGGCGGAGAATTTTTGTTTGATCGCATTCGGTGTGTATACCCTCTCTACTTCTAGTGAGTCCCGGATCGGGAGCCCTTTTTCTACTAGTTTCTGATAAATCTTCTCTTTATATGCCTCGGCTTGTTCACCAGTCACATCAACGGCTGGAGCATTCACAAGAATGAATAAATTGCTTCCCTTTGTTATATCAGGATCTGTGGCAGCTGAATGGCTGATATAGATCGTCGGGTCGCTGGGCAGCTCTTTCTTCATGAAAATCTCTGAGAACTCCTTTTGATAATCCTCTGTAAAATACACTTGGTGATGATGAACGGAATCCTGATAGGACCTTAACCCTGCCAATATGACAAAAGCGGAAATCGAAGGTTCATAGGAGTCCAGCTTCCTATCATGATGGCTTGGTCGATCTTTCTCATTAATAAGATTCTTCGTAGCCGTGATAAAATCCCCATTCACAATCACATCGTGGGCCGTTACCGTTTCACCATCTTCTGTTACAACACCCACCGCTCTTTTTTCCTCAACTAATATCTCTTTAACCCTTTTGCCCAGATGCACCTTGCCTCCCAGTTCTTTAAAGAAACGGTAGAAGCCTTTTGCAATCTTTGGGTTTCCACCTTTCGTATAATACACCCCTTCTTTCATCTCGAGATGCCCGATCAACGCAAAGGTCGCCGGGCACTCAAACGGTGATGATCCAATATACGTTGCATAACGATTAAAAACCTTCAACACATCTTCATCTTGAAAGAATCGTCGGTGAAAATGATCCATCTTCTCAAAGGGACGGACCTTCAAAAAGCTATAGGATAGCTGTGGAGCGAGGTAATCCTTCCATGAACCAAAAACCCGGTAGAAAAACCCCCGCTGAGCTAATATGTATAGCTTTTCCACTTCCCTTAAATACTCTTTGTAATGGACTGCCCCGTAAGGATCAAGCTTTTCAAGTTCCGTCATCATTTCCTGTGGGTCCGCTGATTGGTAAAGTATCCTCCCATTGTGAAAGACATTTTTAGTATGTCTTACTAACCTTTCGAACTGGAAATATTCGGATGAGTCTCCTCCTGCATCATTGATCACCGATTGAAACACTTCAGGCATTGTAATGGTATTCGGACCAAAATCAAAGGAATACCCCTCTATTTCAACAGGCATCATTTTACCCCCGGGATGAAGGTTCTCTTCTAAGATCGTTACGTTATAACCTTTGCTTTGGAGTGAAATACCGGCAGACAATCCCCCTAATCCGCCACCAATGATGATGATATCTTTCATGAATAGGTCCTTCCTTTCCAAGCGTAACCTTTGTTCTTCATTCCCCTCAACATCGAAGCCCACATAATGATGATAAAGCTTATAGAAGCAATCGGCATGATGAGAAAATGCCACCTGGATTGATTGGATGCGATATCAATCATGAGGGTTTGTACCCATATCGCAACCAACGGTATACAATAGCTCCATTCACCTGCAATGAATCCATATAGGAAAAAGGGAAGCGGCATTATGTAAAATACGAAATAAAAAAGGGAAAGAAGCAAAACAGAAATGGGATTCCTCCCTAAGCCTATATAAATATTCTTTAAGAAACCTGACCATACTTCCCTATTGGTGTCATACATATGACATGTCACGTCATTTGTATTGTTGACGATCGTTACCTTCCAACCTTTTTCTTTCACTTTCCTCGCAATATGCACATCCTCTAATAAAGACGATTTCACAGCTTCATGACCACCGCACTCCTCATAAGCTTCCGTCTTAAAAAACATAAAGGCCCCATGAGCAGCCGTGAATGCTTTTTTAGTCGTATGATTGGCTACCGCAATGGGTAAATGAAAATAAACCAGGAAGTGCTGAAACGGAACCAGCATTTTACTGAGTAATGTAGGAATGGGAAATTGGGGAAATCCCGTTACAAGCCCTGCATCGTAGTGGTTCATCTGGAATAATACCTTCTCAATGACGGACGGGGAGACCCTGACATCTGCATCGAGGAACAAATAATACGTTCCGCGGGCATGCAGACTAAGCTCCTTGCAAGCATGGACCTTCCCCACCCATCCTTTTGGGAGAGGCTTTCCGCTGACGATTTTAAACCGGGAATCCCCTTTCGTCGATCGGGAGAGGAGTTCAGGGGTCCGGTCCGTTGATCCATCATCTAATATGATGAATTCAACAGGCGAATGGGTAATTTTCCTCATACTCTCAATTAATCCTTCCACATTTCTTTCTTCATTCCTCATAGGAATGAGTACAGAAACAAGTTCTTTCGAAGATAATTTATTAGAAAGCTTCGGTAAAAAGAGTAGATTGATGAACGTGATTATAGCAAACATAATAGTAATGAGGATATAATAATTCATTATTTTACACCTCTACTTCCTTCTTTTCCAAAAGGTCAACCATTCACTATTCGTTGGAAATCCTTTGAGTAATAAATCAAAGCTTGTAATGTCTTCATTAATAATATCGGCTTTTAGGGATTCGATCTTTTTTTCCATAACGGTTCTTAGAATGTCTGTAAGCTCTTTTCTTGATTGATGCTGATTGTGATCTACACGCTCATCACAAATCCGGATAAATAATTCAGGCCTTTGGTCATGACGAAATGTGTAGTAGAAAGTGACCAGCGAAACACTTATTTCAGGATTACGTTCACTTAAGAAGCTTGGCCCACTCATGAATGAAATTGGCCTCTTCTCAAGATGCTCTTCCTTACCCTGTGGAAAAATCCAGACTGTCTTCTTCTCTTGCAGGCATTTTTCAGCAAACTTTAAGGAAGTGACCAAGTCTTTGGGCGAATCGGGATTAACAGAGAATGCTCCGATTTTACGAAAAAAAGAGAAATCCTCCATCCCTTTCTGGCTCATCATGGCGTAGCTATCTTCTTTTACAACATAATGATTCAAGTAAAAGACCATCAATCCATCCCACCAGCTTGAGTGATTCGCGAGTATCAAGTGTCCGGAAGAAGATTTTCCAGCCTCCCTCCGATCATCGATCCATACACGATAAAAATGTTTTTTGAGCTGGTAGGTAAGGTAGTGGGCCAAGATTCGCTGAAATCTTTTGCTTTTTTTAGGTTCGATCATACTGCTTTCTCCAATCGTTTTCTAAGTAAGAAAGAAACACCGTAAAATGCCAACGTAACCCAGACAGCCAACCACAGGCCTTCCACGATCGCTGTCACGATAAACATTAAGATCACGAGGAGATACAACCGTCTCATCCGAGAGCTCCAATGTGAAGAAACCCCATCGTGTTTGATCAAATAATACAGGAAAAATTGAATGAAGAACGATACAAAAAACCAGCCCAGAAAATTTTGAGTTGGAATATCATAATACATCCCACCCTCATCCCATATCCAGTACTCCCGTCCCTTGAATGCGACGGGATCAATGATTAAATCCATCGTAACAGCCATAAGGGACGAAGCCGTGCTATAAATGATCCCACCTATTACAGTCTTTCTTCGATGCAATAAAAATTCATAGTGTGCCATACTCGTATAGATGACCATGACCCAAGCAAAGCCGATTGTGATGGGCACCCCTGCCAATTGAAAGCCAAAATCTTTTTCATAATGATAAGAACCAAAGATCAAACCGTAATGAACGCCTAAAGACTCAGCAAAAATCGTTAGCAGCATAATCCCTAAAGCGATGATGATCCCATATTGTCCTCTAAATTTCTTCATTGCATAAAGAATAGCCAAAAAGCCGGCTAGATATAAGAAAACGGCATTCGCCCATTGAAGAGCAGGAGGTAGCCAGTCAAGAGAAACAAGGATAATCCCCACTCCGTACCAAATAAGAAATACAATCCAAATCCAGTCCTGCCATTCTTTAGTCATTCTCTTCCTCCCCGCCATGCTCATTCTTTTCAACACCCATTATATAAGAGTGATATGTATAAAAGCATTTTTAACTCTCTGTCTCTCAAAAATGTGATACAGTATGATAGTGAATTTATGATACGCTCAATGAAGTTATTTAAAGGAGTTCATATTATGAGAGAAACCCATACTATCAAAGATAAAATCAAACAATTATCCGTTATACTCATTCCCATTCTGGTCACCCAGCTTGGAATGTTTGCAATGAATTTTTTCGACACCATCATGTCAGGGAAGTATTCTCCGATAGACCTGGCCGGTGTTGCCATAGGGTCCTCCCTTTGGGTCCCGGTGTTTACAGGTTTAAGCGGCATCCTCCTCGCGGTTACGCCGATCGTCGCTCAACTAATTGGAGGAGGTAATAAGAAAGATGTTCCTCACACTGTGCTTCAAGGAGTATATGCCGCCATTGCATTATCTACTTTCGTCATGATCGTGGGCGCAACTGTCCTACATCCTATTCTAAATGGAATGAATATAGAAGCAGAGGTCCGTACAGTTGCGAAAGATTATCTCATTGCCCTTTCATTCGGGATGATTCCCTTATTCATCTATAATGTGCTGAGATCATTTATTGATGCCCTGGGAATGACAAGGGTCACCATGTTTATTACATTGCTTTCTCTTCCGATAAATGTGGTATTCAATTATTTATTGATATTTGGAAAACTCGGTTTCCCTGCATTAGGAGGAGTCGGTGCTGGTTATGCATCAGCTATCACATATTGGGTCATTACAATCATTGCATTTTGGGTTGTGCATACGAAAAGGCCATTTGACCAATACTTTATCTTCAAAGCCATCCATAAGCCTGACATCTCCAAATGGAAAGAGCTCTTTCAAATCGGGATTCCGATAGGTCTATCCATTTTCTTTGAAGTAAGCATCTTTTCTGCTGTCACTTTGTTAATGAGCAATTATGACACAGTCGTGATCGCAGCTCATCAGGCAGCGATCAATTTTGCATCCTTCCTCTATATGATCCCGCTCAGTATTTCCATGGCATTAACCATCGTTGTAGGGTTTGAGGTGGGAGCGAAAAGGCTGCGTGACGCAAAGATTTATAGTTGGATGGGAGTAAGCTTTGCATTACTATTGGCAGTCATATATGGTGTGATTTTGCTTGTGTTCCGATCAGAAATCTCACACCTCTATTCTGATGATCCATATGTATTGGAATTAACGGCTCATTTTTTATTGTATGCCGTATTCTTTCAGCTATCAGATGCCATTCAAGCTCCAGTACAAGGAGCACTAAGAGGGTATAAGGATGTTAATATCACCTTTATGATGGCACTCATATCCTACTGGGTGATTGGATTACCGCTTGGTTATGTTCTAGCCAACTACACTGAATTTGGTCCATACGGATATTGGCTCGGCCTGACATCCGGCTTAACGGCAGGAGCACTTACGTTATCAGGCAGGCTCCTATTCATTCAAAAAATGTATAGAAAGCAATATAGTCTTATTAAACAATAAACTCATAATGTAAAATCCATTAGACACGGCAGATTCTTTTCTGCTGTGTCTATTTACACCTTCACTGACGGAATACCTTTCCCAGTACATCCTTGCCCCCAGTAACAGGAATAATGGAACCGGTAATAAAATCAGATTCTTCCTGACATAGAAAAGAGATGATTCTTGAAAGATCTTCACCCGTTCCAGGACGCCCCACCGGTGTGTCCGGATCATGATGTTCTTTCGCTTTATGGATCTCTTCTTCTTTCCATTCCCCAACGATGTCCCCGGGGCAGACCATATTCGCCGTTATTCCATTTCGTGCTTCTTCCACTGAGATGGTTTTCGTAAACGAAGCGAGTCCTGCTTTAGCTGCCGCAAACGCGGAACGATAGATCCAGCCTGGTGATGTTTCAACTCGATCATAGCCAAATGTGATAATTCTCCCCCATTTCTTTTCCCTCATTTTAGGAATAATCAACCTTGATAAGTAGAAAACACTATTTAAATTTCCATTTACTATGTAGTTCCATTCTTCTGGGGAATAATCAGCAAATGACTTCCGCTCTTTAACGTAGGGACCTGCATTATGAATTAAGATATCGACACTTTCCACTTCATTCAGAATTTCTGTTACCATTCGCTCACATTCTTCAGGTACGGAGATATCACCCTCGACGGCTATTAATTTATTGTTATATTTCCCCTTCAAATGGGAAATCAGATCCTCAACAATTTGACTGTTTTGTCTGTAGTTAATGATAATGGTATGTCCTTGTTTCGAGAATTCCTCTACCGTTCGCCGTCCGATTCCCTTCGATCCTCCCGTTATAAACACAACTTTTTCTTTCATCAAGCTCACTCCACGTACTCGTTATAACTCAATACTAAGAATGATTATGATGAAATGCAAATGTAAGCTCTTAAATAATCCGTTCATGCTCGTCAAGACCACTATTTTACGTATAACTTCCTTAGGTTCGAGAAAACTAACCTCAGACATGATTCAAAAATAAAAAAAACAACCTCTCCAAGAAAGAGAGGCTGCTTTTATGATTGTATTCTATTATTTACCAATGAACTGTTGAGTCCAGTAGTTACCGTTTTCTACATGTCCCACACCGATGTGAGTGTAGTTTGAGCTTAAGATATTTTTACGGTGACCTTCACTATCCATCCATGCTTGCACTACTTCTTCAGGAGTAGGTTGACCCATAGCGATATTTTCACCGGCAGAACTGTATTGAATACCGAACTGCTTCATCATGTCGAATGGTGAGCCATACGTCGGGCTATCATGGGAGAAGTAGTTATTCGCTTGCATATCACGAGACTTTTCACGTGCAACTTTACTTAGCTCAGTATCTACTTTAAGCGCTGGAAGACCCTGCTTCGCACGCTCTTGGTTCGTTAATTCCACTACTTTTTGCTCATATTGACTTAATTGACCTGTTTCTTCACTGGCCTTTTGTTCTGGTTGTTGTTGCTGTTCTTTTGGTGCAGGAGCCGGAGCTTGAGCTTCTGCTTTTGGCGCTTCTTGTTTTTCAGGAGCTGGTGCTGGTGCTGGTGCTGGCGCTTCTGCTTTTGGAGCTTCAGCTTTTGGAGCTTCCTTAGCAGGAGCTGGTGCTGCCTGAGCTTCAGGAGCCTGTCCTTTTAACAAATCTTGTACGTTAATGTTCTTACCATCAATTTGGTATTTTGATAGAGTATCTTGTACAAATTTATTTAAATCTTCTTGATTACCATTATATTTAAAAGTATTCACCTGCTGTGAAACCTTATCTGGAGTTGGACATGGTGCGGCAGCATCAGCTTTCCCTGCTGCAAATGGTGCTGCTAATAGTGTAAATGCTGTTGCTGTTGAAACCATCATTTTCTTGTTCATAAAAATGAATTCCTCCTTAGTGAATGTGTTTTCCTTGCTGCACATTCATCATACCACCCTGTTTTTGTTATATTTACGGGAGATCTTGGTAACTAGAAATCAATTGTTCAATTATGAAAGACAATTTTCCTATATTACTATAGTAATCATTGATTCTAGTAGGGAGAAAGTACTTTTAAAATGATTAACTTACATTTCCAGTGGTTGTATTATTTAGCTTGGGAAACTAATTATTACCTGTTTATCAGTATTGACAGCTTTTTAGCGCACCCAATTTTGTAACGGATGTTACAATAGCATTTCATTGAAAAAGCGATTTTACCCTAAAGATAGGTATTCTTTACATTTTTTATCAGATTCAAGGATAATATATCCTTTTACTTTAAATCCAAGACGTTTTAGTTGTCTAACACCTACATTGCATTCTATAAGATTGCTTCCCATTACTACGACAGGACCATTGGGAATATCGTGTGAGTGCCTTCTTATATATCCACAGGGGATAGCTATAATGTTATGGCAATCTTCTTTTGCAGAATCCTGATAATCACGGACATCCACCACTACATGTCGGGAAGTTACCTCAGGAGAAGACAATCGTTTTGTCCTAACAGGGAAATACCGATAGTACATCATATAAGTAAGTACACTAAGTAGAAGTAAGCTAATCACTAGCATGCTGGCATCATCCTTTTTAATAATCTAATCATCATTATATACCTATATGGGTATTAATAAAAGCAAAATGCTCAGAATGAATAGATTTGCTTATTTCTGTTAACTCATCATGAGTGAAAAGGTATGTCTGTCCTCGGTTCCTAGACAATTAAATGTCTTTATGTATCTCCATTCAGTTCTGACATCATTTCAAGATGTACTTTTATTAATGCAACTTTCTCTTCACCCGTCAGTTCCGATTCAATAATTCTCTTTGTAGCTGATAGATATTTTTCTTCTTTAGATTTACGCACTCTTGGATGACTATTGCCGTCCAATAATTCACGTTTGATGGTTTCCTTCAGGATCTTTTCTGAAGAAGTATCCTCACTTATTAATAATCTGTTTTTCCATATCTGTCTGTATGCCTCTAATAAAGCATCGAATGATTCTAATCTCATGTTCAATCAACCCTTACATAAAAAGTTTATTTATAAAGCATACTAGAAAAAAACAAAGAAAGGTGATGTACATGACTACACCCTATCGCTGTCCCAGCTGTAAAACAAATCGCACCCGGTTTAATATTATACAACAAGTATCTCAGAGTGTGAAACTCGATCCCGCCTCTGGAGAAGTTGTTCAGAGTTATGAAGAAGGGCAGCTCGAGCCGTTTCATCTTGCTTATAATGGGCCGGATTTAAAAGTTCAATGTGCCGCTTGCGGTTTAGTAGAGGATGAGATGACGTTTAAGAAATTTGGAGAAAGTACGATGTAATTCAAATGAAAAAGGGTAACTGGTTGGCACTGTAATCGTAAACAGATCCACCCGGTTACCCCTTTTCTTATTTAAAACTGGAGCCAATCAATGATTGGAAGCTTCTTTAAGTTTTGTTTCTTTTTCTTCTTCCGTTACATCTTTATTCGACATACGTAATGGGATTTCTTTCATAAAGAACGTTAATACAAAACCAACAAGAAGTATCATAGCACCAATAAAGAAGACATTCGTTAAAGCGAAACTTAACGACTCTCTCACCCCTTCGAGAATGGTTGCGTAAATCCCTTGGTATTCTTCAGGTAATATTGATTGTAATTCTTTTAATTTCTCACCATTCATTATGTTTTGAGGATCCTGAAGCTGCTTCAACACTCCTGATGTTTCAGGATTTGTTAGAAGAGGTGAGTCTTTCACTTCTGACATTTTCTCAGTCATCTTTGAAGACATGGAGGTATTCATCACGGTACCCATGATGGCTACCCCAATCGTACCGCCGATTTGTCTGAATAATTGGGTGGCAGCGGTAGCCACACCTAAGAACTTATGCTGAACAGCGTTCTGAACCGTTAAAGTGAAAACAGGGAAGCTCAGCCCAAGACCTGTTCCTACTATAATAATATTGATAAGGGCCGTTGTATTGGTAGTGTTCGTATCCATAAAGGATAAAAGAATCATTCCTGCACTCATTACGAACAAACCGATCAGGGCTAGAAATTTATATCTGCCTGTCTTCGTGATGATCTGCCCACCAACTGTACTTGCAATCACCATACTCACTGTCATAGGCATCATCACCAAGCCCGACTTAGTGGCAGATGTCCCCATGACACCTTGAATAAAGAACGGCATATACATGATGGCTCCAAACATCCCGGCACCCAGGATAAATCCAATGATATTGGATAAGGTGAAAATTTTATTCTTGAACAATTGAAGTGGAAGAACGGGATTACTTGCTTTCTTTTCCGTAATGATAAATAAGACAAAGAATATCACCGTTGCTGACAGTAACCCAATAATCGGAAGGGAAACCCATTCATAGTCATTTCCACCCCATGTAAAGGCCAATAATAATGGAATAATCGTCAGAGTAAGCATAACAGAGCCCAAATAATCCACTTTCAGTCCTCTATTTGGTTTCTGTGAAGGGAACATTTTATAAATCATCCCAAAGGCGACGAAACCTACTGGCAGGAAGACCCAGAATACCCAATGCCAATCTGCATTATCAACGATCCAGCCTCCCAATGTAGGTCCGAACACACTTGCGAGACCAAATACACTACTCATTAAACCTTGCCATTTCCCTCTTTCCCGAGGCGAAAATAAGTCTCCTACAGCCGTAAACGCAGTAGACATGATCATCCCGGCTCCAAAGCCTTGTATCCCCCGGAAGATGATTAATTGAATGATTGATGAAGAAAGTCCATTCAAGAATGACCCGATCATAAAGACTCCTATACCTAGGAGGATGAATGGTTTCCTTCCATACATATCAGATAATTTCCCTACTAATATGGCAGTTACCGAACTGGTTAGCATAAAGATTGTAAATACCCAGCTATAGTAGTCAATCCCACCAATCTCGGAAATGATCCTTGGTAAAGCGGTCCCTACTATTGTTTGATTCAATGCTGCGAATAACATGGCTGACATGATGGCTATCATGATCATTACTTTTTTACGATGTTCTAAGTGCTCCATTTATAAGTCTCCCTTAATATTTATAATAAGAATAATTCACTTACTTAAGTAATTAAGCATAATAGAAGGGATGACCCATCCCGGTCAACCCTTGCTTTGTAACCTCACGCTTGTTACCTGCGATTTGATGCTAATAGTTTTTCAAACAGTTCAATCAGGTGATTTATCTCTTCTTTATCAAATTTCACAAATAATTCCTGAAAGTATTGAGTCTTTTTTTCTTCACATTGAGAAAGCATTTCTTCGCCCTGGGGTGTCAGGGCTAACTCTACTACTCTACGATCTTCGTTCGAACGCATTCTTGTGATGTACCCTTTTTCTACTAAAGTATCTGTAATCGAAGTAATGTGACTTGCCGATACTTCCATACGTTTGGATATTTCAGAAGATTTCAACGCCCCATTCTCTTTAATGAGCTGAAGTACACGGAATTCACCATTGGAAATGAACTCACCAAAGATGGTCCGGATATCTGATTTCATCATTCTAAAAACGGATCTGAATAATCCCTCTAACTCGTACATTTCTTTTCCCACTAAAAATCGACCTTTCTCACTTCTTGCACTAAATAAATAGTTCACTAAGTTAACTATTATAGTTTAAACATTTTCTTATGATCTGTCAATGGTTATGAACCGGTCAATACCATGAGGGCTCTGACTGCAACTTTGGAAATTAGAATGATACTGATCGCTAACCCAATCCCGCATAGGAGTCCGGTCAGTAACCGTAACGAATTCGTACTGGTTCTCCACATCCACTTCTGCGTGTATCCATCTGCCAGAAGAGGGATGATGAGAATCCCCGCATAAACGAAATGAACGAATGTTACCGAGGGGAAGTACAGCCAAACGAACGGGATCCCGATGAGCATTCCCACGAGAATACCCATACAGCGGAAACATAAGGGAAATTGTTTCCCCCTGACGACGAGTGAGCGTTCAGGTATTCTATGACAGGGCATAAAGGATAATGTAAGGATGTCTTTCACTCTATCCCCCCTATGGACTGCAGTCCGGAGTGCAGTCACAGTCCGGTGAATCACAGTCAAATTTCTTTCCTAAGCGTGGAAAAGGCATACAGTCAGGTGAATAGATTGCACAGTCCCAGCAGTCATATGCTTGATCCCTCTTTTGTTTTTTCCGCTGATAATACACGATCGTTGTAATAAACATGATTACACTGATTCCTATTAATCCAATAAAGATAATGAATTGGAGGTTCGTTTCATACATACTTAAACCGTAGATGCCACTGATAAATAAGATTAATTCTATACTAAACAAAAGAAACACCATATTAAGTTTCTCCCCACTTTAGGTTATTCCGCTATGTCTATCTTTTCCAGTGAACGTATTATCTCTGATTTATGTAAATTTTCTCCAATTATTACAAAATTGGTTGGATACTTCATGTCTCCGGGCATAAACAGGGGCATGCCATATGAATATTGAAACAAGGTCGGGTTTTTCCGTCCCTGTAACGGAACATAACCCTTCATTCTATAAATGCTATCAGGTTGTTGTTTCACCCATTCCTCAAATGCTTCTCCCCTTACTGTTCCTTTAAAGGAGTATATGATGGCTTGTAATGATAAATGTTCACCGAGGGATGCTTTCTCATAAGAATCGCTTCTGTCATCCGCTCTCATAGAAAATAAATCTTTCATTGACACCTTTGAATAGTTCGTTAAATATACCTTTGCTCTCGGGTTAATTTGCTGAAGTTCATATGAGAATGTCCCTTGCTCCATTTCTGAAAGCAAATCCATTTTATTTGCCACAATATATTGAGCATGACGAATCTGTTCTCTCATCAAATGTAAAACAGCAGGGCTGAATTCATCCCTTCTTCTCCACTGTAGACCATCCACCACAGTAACGATCCCCCTAAATTCGAACTGATCAGCAAACAGTGGGGATAGGATTGAATCGACCACTTCAACAGGGTGTGCAGCTCCTGTCGTTTCTATCACTAATACATCGAAATCTTCGTTCATTAACAGTTCCTGAAGTTGGGACTCCAGCTTTTCTGATATGGTGCAGCATATACATCCATCAAGCAACTCTCTTAAAGCTGTATCTTGATCAACTTCATCACTATCGATGGATACACTTCCTAGTTCATTCATTAGGACAGCCGGTTTTTTATTCTGTTCCTTTAAGGACTCCAGCAAATTCTTTAATAAGGTCGTTTTTCCACTTCCAAGAAATCCGGATAGTATATAAACATCTTTCTTCATTTAATCTTCCTCTCTATAGATCCTATACATATTCTATTAGAAAGTGCTCATGAACACAACGAACCACATCATTCACCTCAACTATTTGTGTACATAGGGGAAATAGGGATGAAGATTCTTTCCTAATAAAGCGTTTTCTTATTTTCATACGCATAGAATGAATAGACAGGAACCGTGTCAGTCAAGATTAGATCTGGATCTTTGAGTAACTTTTAATAAAAACTGCATCATTGCAGCTGCAATTATAAACCAGTTAAAACTTTAAAGGTGGGGTTGTCATTGTACTACGAGAAGATTGTTCCCCTTAAACTTAGAGATTTTTTGAAGAATCCTTCTCATGAAACATTGAAGGAACTGTTGCTTCATAATACGGGCGAAACAGATTATGTGGATTTTAAATCAGATTGGATTGAATTCACAAAAATGGCGAAGCATATTCTGGCTATCTCCAATACGGGGGGCGGATGCATCATTGTAGGTGTGATGCAATATGATGATGGCTCGTTAGATTTAAAGGGTTTGTCGGATGAGGAATTTTTAGATAAAGCAGATGTTGATAATAAACTACAACATCTGCTTCCAAAATATTTACGGTATAGGACGGAGGACTTCATTTTCCCTAAAGGTATTCATCCATTGTTGGACGTAAAGCGGTTCCAGGTTCTCATCATTGACTATGATCCACGTTACGTTCCCTATACCTCTATTGTGACAAGAGGTGAATTAAGATATGGGGCCATATATGCAAGACAAGGAACGAAAACAATCGAAGCTACACACGAAAAGTTGGTGGACGTGATTCTTCGCAAAGTCCAGTCAGGTGGATCTGATAGTGACGAGCGTACATTAAAAGAGCATCTTGAACATCTTAAAATCCTGCATTTGGAACATAACCAAGCTGAGGATCTGAAGTACAAAAATTATCTTCATGATTTAATTGTAAGAAAAATGAAGAAGATAGAAAACTTTCTTGACTTGGATTCTTCTGAATTTCACTCTTGGTGAATCATTCAACCGTTTTCAGAAAATCCCTGATGGCTTCTTGATTCTTCTGTTCGTCCATATCTAAAACCAGTCCTGCATTCACAGTCGAAAGGTCCGTAAAGCTCCCTTCTATCGGTACACGCAGGGTTTCCACCCTGTTCACGGGGTCGAGCATTAATGACATACCATACTTAATCACTTCACTAATTGGCGTAGAGGTTTCTACGTTTTTCAAACCTTCTCTCATTAGGGAAACGACGGTTGTAATTCCTTCTCCGGACTGCAATAGATCCATAAGACTTTTTTCCGCTAATGCCATGATCTCCTGCTGCCGCTCCACTCGTCCAAAATCGCTTTTTATGTCTCCCCTAAACCTCACATATTGTAAGATTTCTTCTCCTCTTAACACTTGCTTCCCGGGGTCCTTCGACCATTTCCAATACTTTATCATAGGTTCAGACACTGTAACCCCGACACCTTCCGGAAAAACGAGGTCCATCACATTAATGAAATCATTAAAGTCTACTTTGACGGTATGGTGAACATCTATGTTGAAATTTTTCTTAATCGTTTCAGCGAGGAGCTCCTCTCCCCCCCACGAATACGCATGATTTATTTTACTCTTTTCATATCCAGGGATGTTTACGTATGTATCCCTCATGATTGAAACCATCTTAATGGAAGATGATTGTGGGGTATACTGAGCAACCATTAAGACATCTGCTCGGGCGGGTTCGTTTTTACGTTTATCAGAACCGATCAGAAGAACATTGACAGGAAATTTTTTATCCTGCGGGACTAAAGGGAAAATCGATTCATCCTTTTCACTTAAGAAACGCTTTTGCGATTGAACCTCTTCTTTTGGTACCGGTTGCTCTCTTTCACCCCAGAAAGGCGAACAACTTACAACAATGAATACAGAAAATAATAGAGCCAATAGTAACCCCGTTTTTTTCATAAAAATCACCTCATATATACCCTCATTGTTGGTAAAGCTCCAGCATTCTATACGAGTAAGAAGAAACCAATCATCAAAAAAGATCTCAGGTGATTTCACCTGAGATCTTACATTTAGTTATTTTTGTTTAATTCTTCGATCGCTTTTTTCACTTGAGGATCGTTTTCTTTTAGTTTTTCTCTAAGATTAGACATAAGCTTAACCGTCGTTTCAGCATTTAACGTTCCTGTCACCTTCAGTTCATTCTTTTCCTGGAACTGCTTAACCGCTTTTGTTGTGTCTTCATCATAGTATCCATCAACGTTTCCTGGATTCAAGTCCAGTGCATTGAGCATTTGCTCTGCTGTTTTCACCTGATCCGATAAATCTGATTCCTTCAGTTCTTTTTCAGGATTGATATATGGAAGCTGTGCATAATCCGGCATCTTCGCTTCAATATCAGGTGTGATTCCTTTTTCATGAATCCAATTGCCATCAGGCGTTAACCATTTTGCCGTTGTGAATTTCATGTTAGAACCATCTTTGAAGGTTTCAGCTGTTTGAACCGTTCCCTTACCAAAGGTTTTTGTCCCGACAAGAGGAATATCGTTTGACTCACTTACAGCTGCTGCCAAGATTTCTGCAGCACTTGCGCTTCCCCCATCAACGAGAACGGCTGTAGGCACGTCTATTTTCTGCCCCGATTCGGACACATACTTTTCCACTTTCCCGTTGCTGTCTTCCACTTGGAATAGAACTTCGCCTTCAGGTACAAACAAGTTAGAAATTTTAACGGCTTGATCCAGCAAGCCACCTGGATTTTGCCTTAAATCAAGAACAAGCTTTTTCATACCCTTATCGTTCATTTCATTTAATGCTTCGGTCAATTCTTTATACGTATTCTCTGAAAAGCTCGTAATTTGAATTTCAGCTACGCCATTTTCTTTCATTTCCGCATAAACCGTTTCAATCGGGATCTCATCCCTGGTGATGGTAACTTGCATTGGTTTTTCCTGACCCGGCCTCTGAATGGTCAGTGTAACCTTTGTCCCTTTTTCACCACGTATGAGGAGAACCGCATCGGTCACAGACATTCCTTGAATACTTTTGTCATCCACTTTAGTGATTGTATCATTCGGTTGTAAACCAGCTTTCTCTGCAGGTGAGCCTTTTATAGGGGAAACGATGGATATATACCCTTCTTTCTCCTGTATTTCTGCGCCAATTCCCTCAAATGAAGAGGAGATGCTTTCCTGGAACTTTTCCGCTTCCTCTACATTCATATAATCAGAATATGGATCACCGACACTATCAAGCATTCCATTGATAGCACCATTTACTAAAGTGTCCTGATCAAGGTCTTTATAATAGTTTTCATTTAACTTATCATAGGCTTCGTAAAGTTTTTGAAATTCTGAACGTTCTGTAACCCCTACATTGACTGCTTTTTCATCCCCGAATGCCAGTGCAAATGTTGTAATCCCTGCAGTTGCAAATACAAGGAAGAACAGGAGCATAACAAATTTAAACTTCTTAATTTTTATAAAATTTGAATGGGTTTCTTGTTGTGACTGATCCGTCTTATCTTGTTCCAAAGCTTCCACCACTTTCGTTGCTATGTATCTTGTGTGAATTTATCGTTTACAATATCATGAATCATCTATATGAGCAATCTTGAGCTCATAACTTCTTTATTCTATCAGCTTTTCAATATTAACGAAAGGAAAATCCATTGTCATGATTATGATGTGTCAAAATGGTTGTAAAAAACCCTACTGTACTGACAGCAAATAAAGAATATAAGAAAGACTCCATACCGATGATCGGCCAGCCCACCACCAGCACTATGCTATCAAAGAGAAAAATTAATTTCCCCACATTAAAGTGAAAGCTTTTTCCAATCAATTGAGCCAGTAAATCGGATCCGCCTGTTGCAGAGTTTCCTTTCAGCATAAGGCCGATCCCAATTCCAACGAAGGTCCCGCCTAAAAAGGCGCTCATAAGAGGAGGAAAAGTGAAAATATTTTTCCATTGATAAAAAAAATCTATCATTAATGAGGATAACCAGAGGCCATGGATACTATTATAGAAAAGCTTTCTGTCCACGAAAAAAGCCAGCATATATAATGGGACACTCAATAGGATGATCGTAAGTCCCGGCTTAAAACCAAACCAATAATGGGCAATTAGCCCAATCCCAATCATGCCCCCATCCAGGAAATGATGAGGTACGAAAAAAAGATCAATCCCGATCCCTACAAACACACTTCCTATAATAATAATGCTAAATGTCCTAAACATCCGTTTCACCCGCTCACCTCAAATTGGACAGCCCTTATTATTGTTGTATGTGAGAGTGTGAGAAAACAGAACAAAAGTGGCGAGCGATTGGGCAGGTGCGAGTTTCCTTAAAGGCAATATTACAAATGATAAACACCAAAAGGGCCAGAAACCCAAAGCTCCTGACCCCTTAAAATTATTAAATCTTTTTCACATTATTAAAAAATTCTTCTAAAGACCAATCATTTTCATAAATGACTTTAGCCGCATCCTTACCTACATATCTGAAATGCCAAGGCTCATATTGATACTGAGTAATCGAAACCTTGTCTTCAGGATAACGGAGAATGAATCCATATTTATAGGCGTTCTCTGCAAGCCACTTGCCTTCCTTTGTATCGGCAAATTCAATGTTTACCTGGAAGTTATTACTTTGACTTGAGATGTCCATAGCCAAACCGGATTGATGCTCACTTTGTCCCGGCGGTGCCACGGCCATTACGGCTTTTTCTTTTCCGAACTGAGCAATTTCTCTTTCCAGCAGCATTTTTTGATATTCATACGAACGATAGCCTGAAATAGCTGTCAGCATAACTCCTTCTGCTTTAGCGGAAGTGAACATTATCTCCAGCTGCTCTGCCGCTTCTTTCCGAAGATATGCCTTTTCTAGTTCTTGATTACCAAATACGAATGGAACATCGGGGCGAACCAAATCAGTCGGTTTGTATTCATCTAATGCATAATCCTTATTCACAAGGGCTAAAAGGTTGGAGGGATTTTGGATGATTTGTTTTCCGTCCACCACTTTTACTTCATTAAAGTATTGGGACTCTAATTGTAGTTCTGGAGGAACCGATTCTTCCTCTGACGGAGCGGATTGTTCTTCTTCAATTTGTTCATCCGGTTGATCCTCTGGAGTTTGTTCCTTCGGTTTCTCTTCTTTCGTTTCTTGCTGTTTTTGGCCAAATAAATTCTCTGACCAATCTTGTACTTGCGAACATCCCGATAATATAATCAAGGAAGCAGCAGTTACGAAGATGATCTTTTTCATACTTTCACCTAGTTTCTCTATAATGGTTCCATCCTTCATCTTACCATGTATCAGGATTTATGTAAGCAGGACATTCTTCATAAAAATGAAAAACTGCTTATAAACCCGGGGAAGGGAATGTAAGCAGTTTCTTTTGATAATAGATGGATCTACTCCCCAATGGCAGCTTCCAATGCAACTTCTATCATTTCATTAAAAGTTGTTTGACGCTCTTCTGCAGTCGTTTCTTCACCTGTCAAAATATGATCGCTAACTGTCAGAACGGATAGTGCATTTCGTCCATATTTAGCTGCTAGCGTGTATAGAGCCGAAGTTTCCATTTCAATTGCCAGAATTCCATATTGTGCCCATTTTTCATGCTCGGCATTGTCATTATAGAACATGTCGGCAGTAAACACATTTCCGACCTTTAAGTTAAGCCCTTTTTCCACTCCGGCATCATATGCCCGTTTAAGCAAGTCAAAGTTAGCTGTCGGTGCATAGTCAATACCGTTAAATGTTAATCGGTTCATTTGAGAATCAGTGGATGAGGTCATAGCGAGGATGACATCACGCACTTTAACATCCTTTTGGATAGCCCCACAAGTACCGACACGGATTAGATTTTGGAGGTTATAGCTTTGCATTAGTTCGTTAATATAGATGGAAATAGACGGAACACCCATTCCTGTTCCTTGAACGGAAATTCTTTTCCCTTTATATGTTCCTGTGTATCCAAACATATTACGGACTTCGTTATAACAGGTTGGATTTTCAAGAAATGTTTCTGCAATGTACTTTGCTCTAAGGGGATCTCCTGGTAGTAAAACCGTTTCAGCTATTTCATTTTCTTTTGCATTAATATGTATACTCAATTACTTTTCCTCCTTACAAGACTGTTGAAACACCATTGTAATCCTTTTTTATTTCTTATGCAACGCTGGAAAATGGAAGGATAGAAAGCGATGCATGGGGTCAAACTAACTTCAGAAGGAGGGATACAGATGACTAAAGAAAAAATGAGTAAAAAACTGAAGCAAGCAGTACAACATGCAAATGAAACAAACCCTTCTACCCGCTCCGGGACACAACCTAACTCTTCAAGAACCGAAAGACTTAAATCATAACGGGGAGGAAAATTGGTATGGGTAAAAAACACCGAAACAGAATTAATGCTCCGAAGAAAAATAACCATATATCCAAAGAAGCACTAGATGCTGAGCATAATGCGCATGCTAAAGAAAATTCAGCCCAGAATCGAAAAAACGGTCCGGGAAATCACATATAAAAGACAATAAAAAAAGGAAAGGATCTAACCACCATGGAAGATTCTTTCCTTTTTTATTCGTTGCTTATTTAATGAATTACGATCCGATTAACTCTTTTCCACCCATTTGGCTGAAGGCGATAATAATAATGACCTCTCCGTCCCTCGTCAATAAAGATGATATCACGTGTAGCAATGTATCTGCCCTGATAATCTTTAGGAACTAGATCTGGCACGTTAAATGTCCTGAACGTTTCATACAGGGCCTCTTCATGATTATTTGCTTGAACAGAGATTCGATATACCTTTTCATATCCCTTATCCTCCCCATACCTAGGAGTTTGGAAAATGGTCATATCGTAGGTCGATCTCAAAAGCTTAGGACGAATGATTTTTTCAAGTAAAGGCATGAGCACCCCTCCGTCATTATGTTGTACTCATACTATTACACATAGACCTTGTCGAATCCTTCATCTAAACATAGGAATGTTTGTCGAATCAATCCATTAAGCGAATTTATTAATCACTTCTCGCAGTTTAGATGAGAGAAGGGGAATATCCGACTTACTTATCGTCATTTTCACCATGGATTCGTCCATTTCAAGAGCTTCCGCTAAAAATCCACCTAACCCTCTAGCACGTCGATCCACTTCTATGAGAAGATCCACTTGTTCTTCCGATTGATTCATGAACATCACTTCAAGTTCATCTAATTTTCGTTGGTACGGACCATTTACCGGTACAAATTCAAATTCCTGTATGAAGGGGTAGCGACCTCTGTAGCGACGTGGTGCTTGCTCACATTCAACCTTACGAATCCTGAAGCCAAGCTCCTGAACAGATGTGAGCACCGCATTCGTCAATTCATTCGGGACGATTTCAATATAATCTTTGTCTTTGGGATCCACTGCATTTTTAATGTCTAAGCCCGTGGCCACCCACACCCTTGTGTTCCCATAGGTGATCGGGGTTTCAAATGGCAATGTAAAGGTAAAAGGGAACTCTTTTGTTTCATTTTCGCCAATGGTAAAAGGCTCGGAAATCTGTACTTTTTGTATAGGAGCATAATCAGTGTATTTCTTGTCGTCTGATTCTCGAATATATGTAGTAAAGAGAGTTAAATAAATTGCATCGATGTTTTGATCTGCGCTCCCTCCGGTAATTTCTACTATACCCTTTGCTGCTTCCCCTGCATGATAGCTTGATTTCTCTAATTTTGTATCTACCGTCGCTGATCCGATTCCAATTGAAGCAAATACTTTGTTAAAAAAAGACATGTGAAATTCCTCCTTGATTATCGTTCTTGTAGTGTGTTAATCACTCTGGATAATTCCTCCAGGATCTCTGCAGCGTCCCTAAACCCTAAATCAATTTGTAGAAGTCTTCGAAGCATCAACCTGGTATTTTGATGAATGGCCAGTTCTTCTTCCCAGCTTCTTTCCTTTCTCATCGTCGGTTCATAAGAAGAATACAGTAAAAATAACAGAAAATGGCCGATTGCGTAGAAATCACTCTTCACAGACTTATCCCTCATGTAACCCTTAAGTTTATCAGGAATCCTCTCTGATGTTGTATTCATTTCACAAGCAAGGCCAAAGTCTATAATTTGAAGAGTCCCCTGATCCAAAAGAATATTAGGGATCCTTAAATCTCTATGAACGTATCCCTGTTCATGAATCCATTGAACCAAGGTAACTAATTGTACTCCTAACTTTAGTGATTCTTCTTCGGAGTAAGTTTTTCCTTCTATGAAGATTAACTCCTCAAATGTTTGACCGTTCATTTTTTCCATAACGAAATAAGGGGTCTTTCTATACTCACCTGCTGTAAATACGGATGGAAACTGAGGGTGAGATAAAGTTTGTAATGCATTCATTTCATTTTGAACATATTGGACGTGATTAGAAAATACCTTCTTGTAAGGGCGTATTCTTTTTAAAATGGCCTCTTTACCATTTGATGGGTTGATAACCAAGTAAGTGGTTCCATAGCTCCCTTTTCCAACTAAACGGATGATATGGAAGCCATCGATGTTTTCTCCCGGTTTCCAAGTCTGTTCAAAACCATCGATCAGTCTGCGAAAAAGAGTCTGTATCATAACACATTCCACTCATTCCATCAGCTGCTGAAAAAGCTGGAAAAAAAGCTTTTACTTTTATGCTTCTTATAATGTTGATGTCCAAAATGTTTATGTTTAGGTGATTTATACTTTCCCCACGCATCACTCGAGCTATATCTATGATGTTTCGAGCTTAACAAACCTTTGATTATTTTTCTTAACATAAACAAACCTCCCTCTAATGATTCATCTTCACTTGTATTACTATATACGTTTCATTTTGAAATTAGTTTCAACCCCAAAAAAATATTTTAGTGGAGCGTGATCACTTGACCTCATCACCGATTCAAAAGATTTTAAATCTGATCAAGACCGGGAGCAACGACCTTACGAGACCGCTTCTCGGCGAGGAGTATATATGCAAGCTCTACTATGCAATTGATGACCCCACTCCCACGGTCTACTTCCCACAGGATCAAAAACTGTATGAACTGATTACGAACAAAGTAAAGAATGCAAACCTCAATAACGTAACCAGAACCGCATGTTACCTTGACTTTTTCAAGAAACACCCTGAAATCCACTGGTCTTTTCTTGCTCATATGGTATCAAGAAATGCTGGTTATTATATGACAGACATACGAAATAATCTGCTTTCATACGTCTTGGACAGAAATGATCAAATAGCGCTATTCTCATTTCTCGAGCTATGTAATGCAGCCATCTTTCACGATGCCTACCCTCAATTATTACTCTATGAACAATGGAAAAGAACGGGACATTCTTCCTTACACGTCCTAAAAAAATTTAACGTTTCCATTTTCATGATGAATATCTGGGATGAATTTCTTACTACCGGTAATGAACAAGTTTTAACCATTGGACTCATCATGAATGAACAGCATATGATCCAAAAAAGAATATTAACAGATCTGAAAAAAACCATTGGACTAGAAGAATGGCTTTTTCTATTGCAGGATCGTCTGGAATTTACATCCATCCTTTTTCCATATGGAAAACAATCTCCCTACTCTCTTGCCGGGCATTCGGTATCTCACTTTGAACAGGTAAAGCGCAGGATTTTGTTAGGCAAGAAGTTATATAGTATATTATTTCATCCTGCAGTCTTTCCAACAGCCTACTCATTTGCGATTAACCATTCACATAGCGGATCCAGAGCAGATTACTGGCCACATATATATTCGAAAAAAAATAAAAAAAACCGCCTATATAGTCCAACACTGCGTTCGGTTTGGAGTAACATCCCTCCTTTGACGCTCTCTTCGGCTGACTGGTTTACGGACCAGCCAATTGAAGTGATGGCCCCTCTGTTGACGAAAATGGTACCCGGCCGTTTTTCCATGACTAAAAAGTGGAAAGCGTTGACCGCTTTACTGGTTAAATTAAAGCGGGATTAACTCAAAATAAAGTGCCTCCATGTTCGAAAAACATGACAGACACTTAAGAGTTAATCCCCAATATGTTAAAGGACATTCCTTACGACGTGATTTCCATTTGGATGGTTGAATAGATCCTAGACATCTTCTTCCCATTCTTCATCAATAATACATTTGGCAATCAGATACTCGAATGTTATATCCGCTATTTCTTCCAGTTCATCTTCTGATGGTACATACCCTCTTTGAATGAGTTCTTTCATGAAGAACTCTGCAATTTCCTCAGTGTCGATAAAGACTTCTATCTCCCGCATGTGATCGCCCCCTTTGATTCTCAATTTATGACAACACTATCCGAGTTATGCTATGAGAAAAAAGTTTTCATAAGACTTTAAAGACAAGCATAGAATTTATCATCAAAGGTTGAGGAGCGATATTATGTTACATACATTCACCCAAAAAACGAAAACGATGTTAAAAGATTTGGAAAATGGAGAAGGGTTGATCGTTTCAGGTATGCAATGGATCCTTCGTGTCATACTGCTATCATTCCTAGTCATAAGCGTTCCCGTTTTTCTGTATATAATGTGGCTTATTCCTTCTCTTTAACAATGGATGGTGAGTTTGTATGATTTTTCAACTGTTCTAACACATAGTCCATCTTATTCTTATATTTAATATCTTGAAAGAGAAGGTATAGTGTTTTGTAATCATTATAATGATCCAGTAACTGATCAATCCAACTTGGCTTCGGGTAAGCAGGCGAATGAAGCATTTTTGTTTTGCCTTCTTTTTTGTTCGGAAATACGAATCCATATTTTTTTATAAATGCCTCTGCCTGCTCTTCATCTGCAACCAGGGTGATTTCATCTTCGTCTGCTTCTAACCACTCGCCATCTGTAATTCTCATTAACTCATAAATAACGTCTTCCCAGGCATCGTCCTTATAGCGCCATATTTCCGTCCTGAATCCTACCACTTTAAAGAGATCCTCTTCATAACCCTTTACAATAACAAGATCTCCAAATAAAAATTTATATTCAATATCAATCTGTTCCTGTTCAAAAATGTATCCATCATAAGAATCCAGCAATTCTAATGCTTTCTCCTTGAATAGCCCTTCACTTTCATTTACTTCATATAAAAACTCACCTTCGAGTTTTTTTATGTCGGTTATTTTCCCGACTGTACCATAGATTGTTACGACAACTGTTTCTCCAACTCTGAATCTAGGCTCTTTTCGTTTCTTCATTCTCCCCTCACCCTTAATCGCCTTTTTTATATGATATGCAATAACAACCATAACGGTATACACGAAATCCCTTACTCACTTTTTTCTTTAGAGTAGGAATCGTCTATGCTTGTCAGACACTTTAACTATTAAATTGATGTTTAGGCTTTGTTTTTATCAACAAAAAGAGAGTTTGAATGTTGACCATGCTACTTGAGAAAAAAAGGACCGACATCAGTTTAAAACAAACGTCGGTCCGGTGGCTTTTAAGTAGCCACGTTAATCTTTTTCTTCTAATAAATAGGCATCCCATGCCATATCGAAAATGGACATACTCTCTAGATAGTGCCCATTCATTTCAAGGTAGGAGCTGATTTCATGGTATTGTTGGGATTGTTTAGGAAAGCTGTGGTCATCATAAGCTGAGTTTGCAAATTGAGTTATTTCATCCTTGGCTGTAGGTTGCCTATACTTCATTAAATAGTGATAAAAGGATTTTCTCATCTGTTCCACCTACCCTTGTTCTATCTTTTCTAAAAGGATAGCCGAAGAAAATGATTTCGTAAAGTGATTGCTTTGGAGAGAGCATAATCACCCTTATAGCCTTCCCCCCATTTAATATCGAAAATAATTTTTCTTTAGTAATCGAGGGAGTTCCATTAAATCTTTATAGGCGACCACTTTATCGATTAACTTGGTGTCAATCAGCATAAGCTGATCTTCTATTTCATTGATGACACCTTCTTCCTGGTACTCCATTCCACAATGGCTGCAACTCATACTTGGGACATCTGCGATTTGAATCGCTCTGGAGCCATCCGGAAGCTCCCAATACACGCTCGATTGATCTTCATGGGCTGTCTTCTCTTCACACCACTCACATACTTTTGTATTATCCATTGATGGTTTCTTCCTTATCATCATTTTTATCCTGATTCATTTTCGTTAGCATCGCTTTGTGCTTCTTCTCCTTAAGCTGATCTCTCTTTCCTCTAAAGTCCTTAAGGGAATTGTGATCCGGGTTTTCCTCGTATTCCTTTCGACGTTCCAAACGCTTTAGCCCACTCGGGGTGAGGGAAGAATGGGTTTGATTCATCAAGCCGGCAATTCCAATGGTTGGTTCTTTAATTTCTTCATCGTGATATACTTCTTTAAAGTAATCATCTGCCCTGCCTGCTACGTATTCTTCCGGTTCCGGATAAGTAGAAATGACTCCTTCGAAATTACGTACAACCACTTTCGAAGCACTTTGAGAAATAAGATAATTTGGCTGCAGGGAAATTTTCCCTCCACCACCAGGCGCGTCTAACACGAAGGTCGGTACGGCATAACCGGATGTATGTCCCCGTAAACCTTCAATGATCTCCAAACCTTTAGAAACCGGTGCGCGGAAGTGGCCAATTCCTTCTGATAAGTCACATTGATAAATATAGTAAGGACGTACGCGAATCTTAACAAGGTCGTGCATGAGCTTCTTCATAATTGGAACACTGTCGTTTATACCAGCGAGAATAACCGCTTGATTCCCTACAGGAACACCTGCATTAACAAGCATCTCGCACGCTTTCTTGGACTCTTCCGTAATTTCGATTGATGTATTAAAGTGAGTATTTAACCACACTGGATGATATTTCTTTAAGATATTGCAAAGGTTTTCGGTAATCCTTTGTGGGAACACAACGGGCGCCCTCGTTCCAATTCGGATGATCTCAACATGTGGAATCTCCCTTAAATTCTTTAAGATGTATTCAAGAATCTGGTCATTGATCAGTAGACCGTCACCTCCTGATAGCAGTACGTCTCTTACACTCGGAGTCTCTCGAATATATCCTATGGCTGCATCAAGCTGTTTCTTTGGTACACCCATACCAATTTGTCCTGAAAACCTTCTTCTCGTACAGTAACGGCAGTACATGGAGCACTGATTTGTCACGAGAAATAATACCCTGTCCGGGTACCTGTGTGTCAATCCGGGAACAGGGGAATCCTCATCCTCATGTAATGGATCCTCCAGATCGTACTTCGTTTTATGAATTTCCTGACCAATTGGAACGGATTGCATCCGAATAGGACAGCGTGGGTCATCTTCATTCATTAACCATGCATAATATGGCGTAATATTAAGAGGGATTGTTTTAGTCGAAATCTTTACACCTTCCTCTTCTTCAGGCGTCAGGTTCACTACTTTCTTCAAGTCATCAAGGGTCCTGATGGTGTTGGTCAGCTGCCATAACCAGTTATTCCATTGTTCATCCGTCACGTCTTTCCAAAGCTCAATATCCTTCCAATCCCTTTTAGGTTTATAGAGATTCATTTTCATTTACTCCACCAACTTTCCAAAAATATCTTTCCACCCGTTTCTCTTCTTCGCAGTTTTGAAGAAAAATAACCATACGATAGCGGAAAGGAGCATGTATTTGCTTTTCTTCCTTATCAAAAGGCTAATATGAAACAGTCGGCACATAACAGCACTTTACATTAGCCTATGAATGAGAACCCCACTCGGACTTTATCCATTTACATTTCACTTAAATCTTTTTCCCAAATGTTCATATCTTCCATTTTGTCAAAGATGATGCAATTGTTCGCCAGTCTTCCCCCATATCGATAACCAAGCTGATGGAATACTGCATTCATGCCAAATGAAAGTGCTCTCGCAATCGTATAGGCACAGAAAATGTCCCTCTCCAGTAATTCCCCCTCTAACTTTCGTATCAGATGCTTCATATATCCTCCCTTTCGATGTGAAGAGCGTGTAGCACAATCCGTCAATTCGGCATTCTTACAGGATAAAGACACTTCAGCAGAAGCGGCACTTATGATTCTGCCATCCTCCTCGATATAAACAAAGATTGTCCCACTTTTCATTGACTCTTTCACATAGTCGGGGTTGTGTAATGGTACAGGATACAGCTTGAATACCTCTTGATACAGATCGGCTAATTGCCCTGCATGCTCCTCAGTTGCGACAAATATCGTTTCAGAACTTATAACCGTTTGACTATCCAGCTGCTGAACCGATTGGAGAATTTCGTCTTCTTTGCTCCAGTACGAACTATTTCTTCTTTCATTCGTTAAAAACTTACTCATAAATAAAGCCTTATCACCATTGAAGTAAGCGTTTACTCCCCCTTCCAATATGAATCCTTTTTCGAAAAAAAAGAGAGATTGATTCCATCTTGCTTTCACAATCACCTTTTCATAAAGGCTGGACTCAGTCTCTCTCTTAACATACTCCCATAACATTCCTGGATTCCCTCTAAACTCATCTACCCGCAGGCGTCTGTTATAGCCATCCTTATAAATGGCAGCTTCCAGCTTCGGTTGTTTTATATATTCGTATATTTGCATTCTTATAAGCCCCTTTTTAACCAACATATGAAATGAGAGGATAAGTTATGAAACAAACCACTACAAAAAAGGAACAAACTCTGTATTTAATCAAGTGAGTTGTTCCTTCTGTGGAGGTTATGAAGTTCAGGGAATTACATTGAGGCGGCCGAATAGTTTTCTATTTGTTTTCCTATACCCCTAAAAAAGAAAATTATGACTGTTTATTGCACCAATCGATAATAAATAAGGTAAGAATTTCAGCAGTTTGGTAAATTCTATCCAATTCGATGTATTCATCCGCGTCATGAGCCACCTCGGTTGTACCTGGACCAAATACGACAACGGGAATATTCCCTCCCTGAGAAAGGATTCCTCCATCCGTTCCCCATGGAGAGGCTTCAATGATTGGAGTGGTTTGCAATACTTCTCTTGCATGATAACAAAGTTTCGCCACTATTTCGTGATCACAAGAAAGATCGCCCGGTTGCCACCTTCCACCAAACCATTCGATCTCCACTGGATGATGATCAAACCATGGATCAACCTCTTTCAGGCTTGAGATTACAGCTTCAAACTCCTCTTCCACTTCTTGGAGGGTTTCCCACGGACCAACCCCCACCCTTCCTTCAATAACAGCCAAATCAGAAACGGAGGATGGCCATTTCCCGCTTTCTATTTTTCCGATGTTAATCGGTAACGGAATAGGAATATTGCTATATAATGGATCCTCCACTTTCTGATTTCGAGATACTTCCAATTGCTGAAGAGAGTGAATGACTGTGTATGCTTTATCTATGGCGCTTACACCTTCATATCTGGTTCCTCCATGGGCAGATTTCCCTTTTACTCTAAGACGAAACCACATGGAACCTTGCTGTTTGGGGAAAATCTTCATATTGGTAGGTTCGGGAATAATTGCACCATCTGCTTTGTACCCTCTTATCAATGCGGCGAGGGTACCCGTTCCACCACTTTCCTCTTCAATCACACTTTGAAAGATAATATCACCTTTTAGAGGGATTTTTAACTCCTTCACAACCTCAATGGCGAGTAGTAAAGCGACAGACCCTCCCTTCATATCCGTTGCCCCTCGTCCATAAAGCTTTCCGTCTTTGATTAAACCACCATAAGGATCATAGGTCCAATCCTTCCTGTCACCTTCTGGTACGACATCAATGTGTCCATTTAGTAGAAGACTCTTTCCACCACCCTGGCCTTTCAGCACCCCGACCACGTTCGGGTTTCCTTTGAATTCCTTTCGATCACACCGGTAAAAGGGATGATCCTTTACATCGTTTTCGTTTATCTCCCAAATGTCCAACTCTAAACCGAGTTTACGCAACTTCTCTATTACAATTGCCTGCGCTTTTGATTCATTTCCTCTCACACTATCCTCTTGGACTAATCTTTGCAGAAATCTAATGGTGCTTTTCTTTTTTTCTTCTATGATTTCCCTGATGAGACTATGAGTTTCCAAGTGGGTCCCTCCTATAAGCGAATATATTTCAAGCAAGAGCTTAATGTGTAACGGGCATCTGTTGACTCCTTAATGTCTTGAAGTGTGTAAGGATTGAATATTTCACACAAAATCAATTGATCATTTTCAATCGTGAATACAGCCCGGTCTGTAATAATCATGGAGACACAAGACCTGGCCGTCAATGGAAGCGTACATTCCCTCACGATTTTGCTCTCACCACTTTTATCTAAATGGGTCATGAGTACAATGACTTTCTTTGCCCTTGATGCAAGCTCGGTTGCGCCTCCCATTCCCGGTACCTTTTTTCCGGGGATGATCCAGTTTGCAATATCTCCCTTTTCACTGACTTGCAGTGAGCCTAAAATCGTAAGGTCAATCTTGCCACGACGAATCATGGCAAATGCTATCGAGCTATCTGTATAACAGCCTCCCTTCATCAATGAGACAGGGAATCCCCCTGCATTACACAAATTTTCATCCTCTTTCCCTTCCCCTGGTGAAGGCCCCATCCCGATAATTCCGTTTTCCGATTGAAATACAACAGGAAACCCCGGGGGAAGATGATTCGGAACAAGGGACGGTATTCCGATCCCTAAATTTACAATCATATGCTCTTTCACTTCCAAAGCCGCACGTTTAGCTAACTTATCCTTCAATTCGTTTCCCATGCCCATTTCCAGTCGACCCCTTTAGACAAAACAATATGATCTACAAAAACTCCTGACGTGACGATTTCCTCAGGATCTAATTCACCAACATTCACAATTTCTTCTGCCTCTACAATTGTGATATCTGCGGCCATAGCTACAAGCGGATTCGTATTTCTGGCACTTTTATCATAAATAAGATTCCCAAATGTGTCGGCTTTTTTGGCAAACACAACCCCAACTTCAGCAACGAGGGCTGTTTCATATAAGAATAGGTTTCCATCTATCTCCAGTATGGGTTTTCCTTTATGCAAATACGGATCATCCACGCCAATTTCGGTTACGATTCCTTTCAACCCGACTCCCCCTGCCCGTATTCTCTCTGCTAATATCCCTTGAGGTGAGAATTCGACCTCAAGCTTCCCTTCACTCATTAATCGACCGGCAATCGGGTTAGATCCGATATGGGAAGCAATCACTTTCTTTACTCTGTTTTGTGCAACTAATTGTCCGATCCCGATATGGGGAAAACCTGTATCATTTCCTATAATCGTGATATCCTTCATTCCCCATTCCAATAAATGCTTACTTATTGTAGGAGGGGACCCAACCCCTCCGAATCCACCAAACATCAAAGTCATTTCATCATGAAAAAAATGTTTTATATTTTCATAGCTGCTTCTCTTATCCTGAAGACCGGGCATAATTAGATCTCCTTCCAATTCTCTTCTACTAGTTGAAAGGTTCTTCTCAGTCTTTTAACCATCTCCTCGAGTTCCCTTTTTGAACTGTTTAATGGGGGGGCAATCATAATGGCAGAGCCTCTCCTCCCATCAATACCAGCAGCTGCTGGATACAATAAAATCCCACATTCAACCCCCGCTTGAACAATCGAAGAAGTAAACGGAGTACCAAGGGAATTAAACTCCATTCCCAGCATCAGACCTCTTCCTCTTACATCGGCTACGAAGGAAAATTCCGTTTTTAATTTCTCTAAAAGATTTTTTAAGTATGTTCCTTTTTGATCGACACCTTCAATCATCTTTTCTGAATCAATCAGTTTTAGAACCGCAAGTGCTGCTGTTGCAGACAATGGATTCCCACTGAATGTATGACCGCTCATAATGACTTTCGATCCATTCAATATCGGGTCCATTACGTTGTCGGAAATGAGGGTCGCAGCAATAGGGGCATATCCCGCGCTCAGCCCTTTACCTATCGCTACAATATCGGCTTTTACTTTCCACTGCTCTAAAGCTAAAAAAGTCCCAGTCCGACCACAGCCGGTCATCACTTCATCTGAAATAAACAAAATATCATGTCTCTCACAGATTGATTTTATCCTTTCATAATAACCTTTTGGGGGAGTGATCGCCCCACCTGCGGCACCGATGATCGGTTCCGCCATAAATGCAGCAATATTGTCGGCTCCTATTCTGCTGATCATTGTTTCTAATTGAGAAGCACAAGCAAGATCACATGATGGATGCGTTTTTCCAAAAGGACAGTTAGCACAATAAGGAGGTTCAATCGTTGGCCAGTCTCCTAGATGGGAATCAAATCTTTCTCTTCTTGATGGGTGTCCAGAAGCAGATAAGGCTCCGAATGTAATACCATGGTAACTCAGCCATCGCGATAAAATCTTTCTTTTCATCGGTTTCCCCTGTTCCTGCCAATGTTGAATGGCAATCTTGATGGCCGTCTCCACAGCCTCAGAACCACTATTCACGAAGAAACTCCATGGATAACCTGTCTTCTCATGTAGAAAACTAGCTAAATCCTCGGCTGGCTGATTACTGAATTGAGAACGATACACAAATGCTACCTTATTTCCTTGATTCACAATAGACTGAAGAATCTCTTCCATGCCATGTCCTACATTTGCCGTGACGGCTCCAGAACAAGCATCCATATACTCCCGTCCATCGGTATCATACAAATAGACTCCTTTTCCATAATCAATTGTCGGATAGTGTTCACCAATCAATGGTTTTATTAAATGCGAATGAGGCATAATCCCCCTCCTGAAAGAATCAGATTCGTACTCTCTTTCGATTCGCTCATCTGGTTGCGCATAAAGATTTCCCTACCATTATTCATATGTATGAAAAACGGAATCTTTCTTTTCTTTAAGAAAAAAGAATAATGCAGATGATTTTTGCAAAACCTCGGGAGAATTTGTAAAGAGTGGACCATTTTTTCTCTTAGCCGCATTTATTGATTGAAATATACTAAGATTCTCAAAAATTCGACAAAAAGTTTATAAACTCACTAGATAAATTAGGTCTATATGTATAAAATAATGGTAAGTTCATCCTTAGATGCTACTTTTTACTTATCTTCAGGAGGGGAAATGGTGAAGAAGACGAAAGATAAACAGACAAAAAAAAATAGAAAACAGAATGAAATATCTAGTAGCAATAAAGGGGGCTTTTCTTATTTACGGACCATCAGAGGAAAAGTGGTTTTGGCATTCGGGTTATTGACAATTGTCCTTTTAGTCCTTGCCTCTACCTCTTACTTCAATATGCTGAAGCTGGAAAAAGAAATCACCACCTTAATTACATACGATATGAAGGTTGATACAAAGGTAAAAGATCTATCAAGGGTATTAAATGAAATCGAAATAGGAGAACAAGGTTTTGTCATTACAGGGGCAACAGGATTTTTAGCACCCTATCAAAATGGTAAACGTGAGGTAGAGAGTCATATTGAAGACTTGACTACTCTCTTCCAGGGTGATCAGGAACAGCTTGATAAATTAGATAAAATCGAAGCCCAATATGGATTCTGGATGCAATTTGTTGATCGGGTTATCGAGACAAGGAAGGATAGAGGGCTCGAGGAAGCAGCAACCCTTGTTGAATCGGGTACGGGAAAGAAATACCTGGACGGTATCCGTTCATATGTAGATATGATTGTAGTCGACCAACAAAACGATCTGAATGATCGTATTGATTCTCTAAACCAACAAGTTTACCTATCGAAGATCGTGACCATTAGCTTATCAGCATTCGCGGTTATACTAGCCATCTTCTTCGGGATCATCTTATCTCATACCATTAAAACGAACACCAAGAAGATCAGTCGTTCTATTTTAGAAATTGCGAACGCTGGTGGAGATTTAACGAAAAGAATTCATGTAAAATCCAAAGATGAGCTGGCAGACCTGGCATCTGATACTAATCAACTCATTGCCGGAATTGCAATCCTTGTTAAACAGGTTTCGGAAATGGCGGAAAGCGTCTCAGCCAGCAGTCAGGAGCTTCTCGCTTCAGCCGAAGAAACGTCACGTACGATCACCTCCATTGCCGAAACATCTACTGAAATTGCGGCTGGAAGCGATCAGACAACAAGTCGAATGTCTGCTTCATTAGACAAAATGAATAGCTTGGAAGAAGCAGCCCGTTTCTTATTCAATCAAGCAGGGCAGGTAAAAGAAACCGCTCGTGATATGAGATTAGTTGCTGAAAAGGGCGGAAAAACCGTTCAAGCATCCTCATCTAAAATGTTGAGCATCGAAGAAACCATGTCAAATACTAGTGAAACCGTTGAGGCGTTAGGACAGCGTTCTTCACAAATTACAACGATAATTGGGACAATTACTGACATTGCAGAACAAACCAATCTACTTGCATTGAATGCTGCTATTGAAGCGGCACGCGCCGGGGAACATGGAAGAGGCTTTGCTGTGGTGGCGGATGAAGTCAGAAAACTGGCGGAACAATCCAGACAAGCGGCAAAAGGGGTAACCGAAATCGTACACAGTATTCAAGAAGAAGTGAATGTAATCATTAGGCAGAATTCAGATGGAGTGAAAGAGGTAATCGCAGGGGTCGAAATGACAAACGAAACAAACGCATCCCTTGAAGATATTTTAAGCCAAACTACTAAAACAACAGTTGTAGTGGACGAAATGGTTAGTCATATCCAGGAAACCCTTAATCTCAGTCAGGAAGTCGCCATTTCATTTGCCCTGGTCAGTGAAATTGCTGAAGCGACTGCTTCTAACACAGAAACTACTGCTGCGGCATCTGAGGAAGGATCAGCTGCGATGGAACAAGTAACAGCAAGCGCATCAGACCTTTCCCAACAAGCGGAAAAATTAAAAGAACTCATTTCAAGTTTTAAAATCTAAGAAAAAAAGAGCTGTCGAATTGACAGCTCTTTTTGATTTTCGTGATTCACTTCGAAATCATGAATCACTTCCCGCAGAAACAAACGGCTCCAATAATAATTAACAGGATGAATAACACAACAATCAACGCAAAATTATTGTAACCGGCAACTGGATAAGCATATCCACCTTGATAACATGGATCACAACCATAACCATAGTTCATACCTATCACTCCTCAAGAAATATTTATTTACAATACACTGTATGTCATTTACCTAGAAAAGGTTTGTGTATTTGCCTATTTTATTTAAGGACACACCTTTCCTGTACTTTAACCTTTCTATATAATAGGGGTAGGTTAAAACCGAAGATAGGAGAAATGACAGCATGAAATGGTTTTTAAAGTCGTTTATTAACGGTGTTCTAACAATAGTCCCGATTGGCCTGGTCGCCTATGTTGTATATAAAATGTTTCTATTTCTAGACGGTTTATTAGGCAATGTATTAAAACCATACCTCGATGAAAATTATATTCCTGGTATCGGACTTCTGGTCACCATCGTTCTCTTGACCGTCCTGGGCTTTCTTTCAACCAAGTTTTTTACAGGTACGATCATTCGAATAGTAGACGTCCTATTACACAAAATCCCCTTTGTCAAAACGATTTACTCGGTCATAAAGGATACCATCCACTCCTTTTTAGGAGAAAAGAAATCCTTTTCCAAAGTGGCTCTCATCAAAATGCCTGGTACAGCGATGAAATGCCTGGGCTTTATCACAACAGAGAACCTCGCAGACCTGCATAATGACCTGCAAGATCACGTGGCTGTATACGTACCACAAACCTTTCAAGTAGCCGGGGTCACTTTTTTGATTCCTAAAACTGATATTGAAATACTGGAAATTAAATCTGAAGAAGCGATGAAGTTTATCTTATCGGGTGGAATGACGACGAAGAAGGAGTAATAGTTGTTATGTTGACTAGAAACAAACGTTGTGTCGTTGTTCGGACGGGGCTTTAGAAAGAGAGTTTATTAGGTAATAGCTACAGGCTAGTCGGATATTTCCTTTTTGGTCTATTTTCTTTCGTTAATTGATCCATTACCCTCTAGCAGGTGCGACGGCCATTCCTCAAAAAAAAGACCGGCAATCAATCCGGTCCTTTCCTACTAAATTATTTAGATGAAATTTCAAATACCTGATCTTGTCCTGCTGTTACAGAAGTTAGCTCTTTTTTCACGAGCTCTGCCATGTCATCACCATTTGTTATGATGATTGGTGTGATGGTACTTTTTGCCTTTTCTTTCACAAGGTCTAAGTCATACGTAATTAATGCATCTCCCATACTCACTTTTGACCCTTCTGAAACATGTGCTTCAAAGCCTTCACCGCTCATTGATACTGTTTCAAGTCCAATGTGGATAAGAATTTCAGCACCGTTTTTCGCTTTGATGCCTACTGCGTGCTTTGTTGGGAAAAGCTGCATAATCTCCCCGTCTACAGGTGACACGACTTTACCTTCTGTCGGATCGATTGCAATTCCATCTCCCATCATCTTCTGAGAGAAAACCGGGTCTGGAACCTCTTCAAGTGATTTTAATGTACCCGTTAAAGGTGCAACTGCACTAACGGTTTTTGGCGCTTCTTCTTTTTTTCCAAAAAGCTTTTTTAACATAATCATTCACCTTCCTATTTATATTTTATATACACATATGTAACTCATTGTAAACATGAGAAGTCTATTTTAGCACATATGTGAAGGGTTTCACAACAATTCATTATTTTAAAATAACTTTTTGTACTTCCCATATCCTTGTTCTTCGAGCTCTTCTACCGGGACGAATCGTAGAGCTGCTGAATTGATACAGTACCGAAGCTTGGTTGGTCCAGGTCCATCATTAAATACATGACCCAGGTGAGAGTCGGCTTCCATACTTCTCACTTCCGTTCGTACCATAAAATGACTTCGATCTTCTTTTTCTAAAATTTCCTCTTCATCAATTGGCTTTGTAAAACTTGGCCAGCCGCAACCGGCATCATACTTGTCTTTGGAGCTAAAAAGAGGTTTGCCTGAGACGATATCCACATAAATTCCATCTGCAAACTTATTCCAATATTCGTTTCTAAATGGTGGTTCTGTCCCGTTGTTTTGGGTAACATCATATTGTTCAGGAGTTAACTTTTTCTTTAAATCTTCTTTACTCATTCTTTTCCCCCCAATGATTTTCAATAAACGCTGCTCTTCCAGATCCTCTGCTGTATCGATTATAATGTGCAGGGTTCTTTTTGTAATAATCCTGATGATACTCCTCTGCAGGATAAAATTCATCCGCGGGTAAAATCTGTGTTGCAATCGGCTTTTGAAACTTGCCTGACACTGCAAGTTCCTTTTTAGATTCCTCTGCCAGCTTCTTTTGCTCTTCGTTATGGTAGAAAATGACCGTTTTATACGAATGTCCACGGTCAAAGAATTGCCCACCGGGATCGGTTGGATCGATTTGTTGCCAATACACTTCTAATAGTTTCTCGTAAGGAAACAGGGAAGCATCGTATTCAATTTGAACGGCCTCATAGTGACCTGTCGTTTCTGAGCATACTTCTTTATAGGTTGGATTCGGAACGGTTCCTCCGGTGTACCCTGATATGACACTACCAATTCCAGGCTGTTCATCAAACGGTTTCACCATACACCAAAAACAACCCCCAGCAAATGTAGCTTTCTGATAATTCGAAGCTCCTGACATGCTCATCATCCTTTCAACTTCATTCTCTTTCACTATTCCCTTTGTATGAGATTTTAACGCATTTAAGTTACAAAGGTAAAATTTAAAGCTTGTTCAATTGGTTAAGGAGAGTGGAAAAAGCCGTTTAGGGAACTGTTCAGAATAGAAATAAAGAGGACTGACCATGGGGTCAATCCTCTTTCCACTATTTAAGTTTTCTTTGTTTAACAGCATTCTTCCACTTCTTACGTTCTAATGATTCCAATCGCTTATTCCCTTTTCTCTCCATGTAGGCGATTTCCCTCTGCAATTTCTGATAATGTTCGAATCGTTCCTCAGAAAGGGAATCCTCGGCAATCGCTTCTCTAATCTTGCAACCAGGTTCATCCACATGACGGCAATCGGTGAATCGGCATTGAAGTGCCAATTCCTCGATATCGTTATATTGCGTGGATAATCCTTCTTGCCCCTGCCAAAGTTGTATCTCTCTCATACCGGGCGTATCAATGATGGAAGCCCCACTGTCCAATAAGAATAACTCTCTATGTGTTGTCGTATGGCGACCCTTATCATCTGATTCCCTAATTTGTTTGGTCTTCTGCACGTCGTCTCCTACTAAGAGGTTGGTCAGGGTGGACTTACCCACTCCTGAAGAACCGACCAGCGCGACCGTTTTTCCCTTTTCCAGATAGGGATGCAGTTCCTCAATCCCTTCATGATTCACAGAACTTATGGCTAACACTTTAACTCCGAGCAATTTGTTTTCAACTTCTCTCTTTTTCTCTTCAATATCCACACATGTATCAGATTTGGTAAGAACGACAACGGGATTTGCCCCGCTTTCCCAACACAGAAGCAAATATCTCTCCATCCGTTTACTGTTTAAATCATCATTTAATGAAGAAAGAATAAAAACGGTATCTATATTCGAGGCAATGATTTGCTCCTCCGCTTCTTCTCCTGCCTTTTTCCTTGAAAATTTACTTGTTCTCTGCAGGACCTTTTCAATGATTGCTCCTTCTTCGCTCAGGAGAACCCAATCACCTACTGCTGGAAGATCTTCACGTTTAACCGTTTGGAACCTGAGCTTCCCCGATATTTTACTTAATAGATCTTCTGTTCTGGTCATGACCATGAAGGCTCCCTTCTGCTCGGTCACAACCCTTCCTAACATATATCCTTCTTCCTCGAAGTGTTTCATCATTTCAAATACTTCTTCTCTACTATTCAATTCAGTTCCTCCCAAAATTAAAAAAATCCGTTGCGGAGTTCTACACGCCAACGGATTTCCTCAAAAATGAAAGAAAAAAATCAGATTATCCCGTTTAAAGTGAGTTGACGCGCAGAACCATTTTGAAACGTATATAGTTTACTAGTATCACAAATCAATAATAAGTTCATATGTCATCACCCACTTTCTCAATTATTAATTATATTATCCATTATTTTCTTTTATAACGCAAGAGATATTTCTGATTTATTCAAAAAATAGGTTCTTTCACCATTTTTTCTCCTCCGCATAATCTATTGTGTTAATAAAGATAAAGGAGAGATACGGATGAGCCAACACGATTATTTGAATAAAGCAGCGATGTATGACTTATTATCCGGTTATTATAAATACACAGATCCATCCATGCATATTCATTACTATCAAAAACATTTAAAATACATGAGGCTGGCTTTACAAGCACAGCGCGCTGATATGACTACATCCACCCAGCCTTCGTATGTTCGCGTTTTACATGCAGTACCGGATGCTCCCAATGTAGATGTATATGTAAATGCAAAACGCGTTTTACGGGATGTGGCCTTTAAAGATGTGAGTGACTATTTAACATTACCGGCTGGCAAATATCATATTGATGTTTATCCAGCAGGTACAAGTGTGACGACTGTTATAAGTAAAAAAGTGAAGATTGATCCAGGTAAGATTTACACACTGGCAGCTGTAGGTACCCTTAATAAACTGCAACTGTTGCCATTTATTGATGATCCTACGGTTCCAAATGGGGAAACAAAGGTTAAATTCATTCATCTTTCACCAGACGCACCTGCAGTTGATATTGCCGTAAAAGGCGGAGATGTCGTTTTTCCAAATGTGTCCTTCAAACAAGCTACCGACTATCTTGGTTTAACTCCAATGACGGTCAATCTCGAGGCAAGGGTGGCAGGAAGCAAAAACAGCGTCCTGAGTGTTCCAAATGTAAAATTAAACCCTAATCAAGCTTACACTATTGTAGCAGTTGGATTAGCCAATGGAACACCGGAGCTGGAGGCAATCCTGTTAAAAGGGTAATAATATCCAATTCCAGGAGTCAATCAATAAGAAAGGTGGCTTCCACTAGGAGGCCACCTTTCTTTATTGAGCACGGTCTACAGGGACTAACAATCGAAAAGAAATATTATCATCCTTCAGATTAAATTCATTTGCTCTTACTTTTATATCACTTTTAAGTTCCATTTCCTGCAGGGAAACGTATATTAATTCATCATTGGGTTGAATTTTCACCCAGTCTGGAAAGTTATATGAATCTCTCATCACTTTCATTACATAGGGAACAGGCAGATCCAGTGATCCTACAGAGATTGATTTCTGTTTCAATAATATATCTCCATTTTCCAATGCTTTAGGTTCAAAATCCAATTTAAAATCAATGTTTGATGTAAAAACGGGTACAGACCCTTTTAATTCAACATCATCTTTTAGTTGAACATTATAATCAACAGGTCCCTTTATTCCTTCTTCTTCAATATAATGCTCAATAATGAGATTAAGATCTTTCTTATTTGTATTAACGTTAAATCCTACTTCCTGGTTGGGATTTTCGTTGTTTTTAGGCAGTGTATCATCTTTTATCGGCATAAAAATCATTGAAACAATGATGGCTGATCCAATTAATACCACTCCTAAAAGAACAAAAAAACCTACCTTCCATTTGTTCTTCATGACGGCTGCTCCTCTTCCTCAACAGAATCTTTTCTATCTGTCAATGTTGCTAATGTTTCCCCGTTTGTCAGGTTTGTAAACATACGATCTGCTATCATTCTATATCCTTCATCATTTGGATGAAAGTAGTCTTCATATAACAATGTATCACCTGCATCAATAAATAAGTCCTCTATCTTAACGAATAGGGTTTTATCGTAATTTGAAAGAATCTCCTGGCTGGCATCATTCCAATCATGAATGACCTGGTTGACTTCTTCAATATCAGAGAACCATGTATTGAATGGATTATACAACCCTGCAAGGACGATTCCTGCATCTGGGTTATAGCTCCTGATCGTCTCGATAATCTCTTTTAACCGTAATTGGTATTGTCGTTTCTCTTCTTGAAAAACTGCTAATTTCAAGTGGGATAAATTTTCACGGAAAATTTTCATAACATCGTTTCCGCCAATCGTGATCATGACTAAATCGGATTGTTCAATCGATTTTTTCACATCTTCCTTTTTCAACCTTTTTAATAATTGGTCGGTACGGTTCCCTCTTACCCCGTAGTTATGAAATTGCGCGTCGTTTACCCCATCCAATGATTCCAGGTGTTTCTCTAAATAAGGTACATATCCACCCTTTTTCGTGCTGTCTCCTACACCTTGAGTTAGTGAATCTCCAACTGAAACAACTTTTAAGTTTTTCGGAATAAAGGTTTCGTTCGGATTATCTTTATCCCACATGGATACTTCTCTTGTAATATGCTTAGCAGCATCTTCTAACGAACAGCCTGACAGGAAAAAAACAAAAGCGAGCATGAGAATCGTTATTTTTTTCATTTACGTCACCTCGCTTGCACTTTAATATTATTATATCACGCTTGTTTAGTCATGAAACCTTTGTAAACAAATCATTATGAACATGTAAACCTATGTGACATGTTTTCTACTATAATGAACTAACGGCTGCTACCTGATTTTAATGTAGCGAATACTTCTGATATAAACTGTCCATAGTTGAACTGCTTCGCGATTTTATGAACCCGCCATGGTGCTTTTTCTGTTGACTTTCTAAAATCTCCTATGCTCTGACCAAAAGTGCATCCTGTATTGACGGCAACCCGGATAGGAACCTCTTCAAACATCATTTTATCCCCATCGGCAAGAGCCCAAATGGCCAATAGGTCGTGCAGGGGACTCCCCGAGATATCAGGGTACGTCTCTTTATAGAATTCATAATAATAATCCACCATCGGCTTAATGATCTGCCCGACCTTGTCATTTGTTTTTATATAGTAATCATGAAGTGAATCAATCATGGCCGGTGTAATGAGTGCATACATGGTTACATCTAATGGAATGAGATGGATTTTTTTGGGCGCGAGTTGAATCAGGATATTCGCTGCATAAGGATCTCCATAAAAATTCGCTTCTGCAGTCGGGGTTACATTTCCTGGTACGTGAAATGCTCCTCCCATTACATAGAATTCCTTCACTTTTTTCATGGTTTCTGGATACAGGACAAAGGCTGTTGCTAAGGAAGTTAATCGTCCGGCAGAGAATATATACAATTCTCCGGCATACTTATCAATTAGTGCATTGATTTCATAGAAATTCTCACTGATTTCAGAGCTATCAAGTTCTATCTGATCAGGGATGATGGGTCCTAACCCGGCTATACCATGAACCTCGGGAAAGAATTGAGGTTGTGCACCCGTTAAAGCAGAGACCGCCCCCCCGATGACAGGGATATCGGTTATCCCAGTGATACTTTGAAGGTATTTGACGTTTTTCAATGCACTCGCTTTGGAGACATTTCCATAGTCACAAACAATTCCCACTATTTCAATCGCATCACTATAATAAGCATATAAGACTGCAACAATATCATCGACTCCAAAGTCTGATATCACCAATACCTTCTTCTTAGGATACAAGTTCGGACACTTCCTTTCATATATATTCTACATAATAAGGAAGAATCGTCAGGCAATTTGATCAATCCCTTGATGAGATCAGACTGAGCTTTCTTACCTATTATATTTCTATGATATGATTGATTTGGTTATGAGGACGCAAGAAGATTCATTAAATCATCAAGAAATGGTACGAACCTGCTTTATTAAAATGGTACAATACATGTACAAACTAATAGGAAAGGTGAACGTATGAAGAAAAATCTCTTATTATATTTCACTCTCGTTATAGGTTTATTAGGTATTATTGCCGGTTGTTCAAGCAATCAGGAAGAGGAAGCTCACCATGATCATACAGCCGCTAATGGGGACATTCGGGAAGAAACCGCTTCCGTTGATACACTTCCGTCTTTCCTTGACGAAAAAGATGACAATATGAAGCTTATTTATTCTTCGGCTGCTAAAAACCATGAGCTGTTACAATATATCCCTTGTTATTGCGGGTGCGGTGATTCAGCTGGACATAAGAGCAATCTGAATTGCTTTGTTTACGAAATAAAAGGGGAAAAAGTGGTTTGGGATGATCATGGTACGAGATGTCAGGTATGCTTGGAAATTGCGGCTGAATCCATTGTGAAGTACAAGAATGGTGAATCCATCAAACAAATCAGGAACTTCATTGATGAACAATATAAAGAAGGGTACGCTAAGCCTACTCCAACGCCGATGCCCTCATAATGAATGCAGACAGCAGAAGATCCTGCTGTCTTTTTCTATATAAAAAAGACGAAAGGAAAATCCCCTTTCGCCTTTTGCTCATAAATCAATCCGTGTAATACATAAATCCTATTGCACCAATTCCAGTGTGTGTGCTGATGATTGGTGTTGTCGGAACGATATCGATTTGATCGTAACCTGTTTTCTCAATGATCTTAGCCTTAAGATTTTGAGCAAGCTCCAGTCCATCTGCATGGACAAGTCCTACGCCCCGTATAGTTTTTCCTTTCACATCTTCCAAGAACTGTGTCGTTAAGTATTTAACCACTTGTGAATGGCTACGGACCTTGGCTACAGGTGTATACTCGCCACCTTCTAATGAAGCTATCGGTTTAATATTTAGCAGGGAACCAATCATTGCCCGTCCCTTTCCGATTCTACCGCCTTTTGCCAGGTTTTCAAGTGTATCAACAACAACAAATAAATTTGTATTTTGACGAATTTCTTCAAGGGCAACAAGGATTTCTTCAAGTGATCTACCCTCTTTTGCAAGCTTAGCAGCTTCAATCACCTGGAAAGCCAGTCCCTTGGAAATGAAACGTGAATCCACAACCGTAACATCTGATGAAGACATTTCAGCAGCCGATTCCGCTGAGCGAACCGTCCCACTCATCCCACCAGTCATATGTATGGATAAAACTTTCGAACCATCTTTTCCTAATTCATCATAAAGTTCAACGAATGTTCCTGCTGGTGGCTGCGAACTTTTTGGTAATTCCTTGGAAGCTTTCATCTTCTCCAGAAAGCTTATAGGTGAAAGATCTACTCTATCTAGGTACGTTTCTCCATCGATTGAAATGGAAAGAGGAACTACATGAATATCAAGTTCTTTTACGACCTCATCGGATAAATCCACCGTCGAGTCTGTTACAATATTTATTTTGGTCATTTTTGCCACATCCTATCTCCCATATCAATAGTATTATATCGCTAAATGCTGCGGATTTAAATAGATAGCAGGGATTTCTTCACCTTGCAATCTAACTGGATGGTATAATTCCCAAATAAAAAGGAGTGGCCCCACGCATCCTTCACGCTAAAGGACCTGCCCCCCTTTTTAAATTATGCATTATTCTTTAATTCTTCTGATTGATAAATTTCTTCATACTCTGACCATTTCGTCGTTCTCTTTAAATGTTCTCTAAAGCTGAAGATGGTCTTAGGCCCCTTATGGTTGACAATTCTTGTAATAAATTGATTCAGCCTAAGATTTACCCTTAGATAAAGTGGGCTATCTTCCTTCATGACAGGAACTTCCAAGATTTTGACCTTCCGTCCATCCTTTGATTTGAACTCAATGGTTTTTGTCAGCAAAGTATCAATCCTCTTTTTCACCCGTTTATACTCTTATTATACCCCATTTTATGGCGCATAAAATGTCTAATCATGCAAAATACTAATATTTTTCTAAAGATTTCTTATGAAACAGGAAGTATGCATTCTACCGAATCGTGTTTGGGTGAGTTAACAATATTGGATACCTCGTATCCTTTCATTACGTCTCTATGAAGGGGCCTTAAAACCGAGGAAGCTTCCTCAAAGGAGTAATCATCTGTGTTCAGCCATTTTTCAATAGCTTCATGATCCGTGAGAATAACGGGCATTCGTTCATGCACCGGTTCTACAAGTGTGTTAGCTTCTGTAGTAAGAATCGTAGAGGTCGTATCCTCCCCATTACGATCCCATAACCCGGCAAATACAAAGGTCTCATCCTCTTTTAATTGAAATCTCACAGGAACCTTCTGTGTGTTCTCCTTCTTCCATTCATAGAAGCCATCTGCAAAGATCACCATTCTTTTCGAATGGACAAGGGATTTGAAGCTCGGTTTCTCCAATAAGGTTTCACTTCGGGCATTGATTAACGGTTTCCACTTCTTCCGGTCTGCCCAATGAGGAACGAGGCCCCACGTTATCTCTCCGGCTCTGCGCTTGCCCTTGTGTGATATAAGGGACAGAACTTTTTGTGATGGGGCAATATTGTACCGGGGCTGCCATTCTTCCAGGAATTCATCAATTAAGTATTGTCTCACTAATTCTTCTAAAGGGGTTGTTAAGGAAAATCTACCGCACACAACTGTCACCTCATTCGTTTCTTTACTTAGGAATATACATTATGATGAGAAAAATTTCTAATCCAAAAGGCGTACTTTAATCCTTTACTATGTTAATGATTGCACAATGACGATAAGAGGATTATCATAATTATATACAATGTTGACTCATTGAGAATTCAATGAGGGGATAATAGAAAGGATGAGACTTCTTTGACTTATGATTTCGACTTTTCCAATTGGAAAGAAGAAGTTGCAAACGCCATTACCCACGGAATCGGATTAATTTTGAGCATACCCGCTTTAGTGATGTTAATCATATTCGCCGTACATGAAGGATCTGCCTGGCATGTTGTGAGCTTCTCTATCTTCGGTGCATCAATGATTCTTCTATACTTATTTTCAACCCTGTTACACAGCTTTAAGCCATCAAAGGTAAAGAATCTGTTTGCCATTTTAGATCATTCGGCCATTTATATCCTGATCGCTGGAACGTATACGCCGTTTATGCTAATCAGTGTAAGAGGTGCATTGGGATGGACATTATTCGGCATTGTCTGGGGACTCGCGATTGTAGGAATTGTATTTAAATGCTACTTCGTTCAACGTTTCCAAGTTGTTTCCACCCTCTTTTACCTAGTGATGGGCTGGCTTGTCATCATTGCCATTAAACCATTATATGCCAGTCTTACCGGTGCCGGATTCGGACTGCTGCTGGCAGGCGGAATCATGTATTCCATCGGAGCTATTTTCTACGTGTGGAACAAATTACCCTACAATCACGCTATTTGGCATCTTTTCGTGTTAGCTGGAAGCAGCTTTATGTATTTTTGCATTCTCTTTTACGTTTAAGGAATTCAACACATAAATAATAAAAAGGCTAGCTAATGTGCTAGCCTTTTTACTATGATACTTTTTTTATTTTATCCAATGAAGCTTGAATGATTCCTCTGAGTTCTTTGGATAACTCTTTTACGTCACTGCCTGCTACATATGCGGAAGGCACGGATGGAAGTATTTCAACATAAATATCACATGGCTTGATACCGCGGGGATGATTTTCAAACATATCAGCTGTCCCTTGAATCACCACCGGGACGATCGGCACACCTGCATCTTTTGCCATGCGAATACCACCTGTTTTAAACTCTTTCAGTTCTCCCCCTTTGTTTCTGGTACCTTCAGGGAAAATAAGTAGGGAATGGCCTTCTTTCAGTAATAGGCTCCCTTTATGGATTGATTGTATCGCCTGTCTTCTATTTTTACGATCAATAAAAATGCACGATATCATGGTCATCCATTCACTGATGATTGGCAGCTTTTTCACCTCAACTTTAGAAATAAAGCCAAATGGTTTCTTTACATATCCTAATAGGACAGGGATATCAAAGTCTCCCCCATGATTAGCCACAAACAGGACAGGCCCCTCAGGAATATGCTGCTGTCCACTAATATGTATAGCACTCCCAGTCTTTTTCATTATCCCCCTTGCCCATTCTTTTGGTAGTCTATGGATCATGCGATCGCGTTCTTCAACCGGAATATCACTACCCAGCCTTTTTGCTTTTTGAAGAGTGGGCAAACTGTAAATAAGATACACACACATATAAATCAACACATACATCATTCTAAACACTTTTTTATCCTCCTTGAAATTCCTTTCATCATTATACAGGAAGGATAGATAGGAAAATAGACAAAAATAGGGGAATGCCGAACAGATCAGGCATTCCCCTATTAGCGATTATTTTCTTATATACACTTTAAATTCATAATCATAAGGATTCTTTTCATCTTTTAATCCCTTTTCAGAGGAAGTGCAGGTGAATTCCTCCCAAGGGATAGCAGGCATTACCGTGTCGCCTTCAAATTCATGATGAATCTCTGTTACATACAACTTATCTACGTGAGGGATGAACTGCTTGTACACTTCTCTCCCACCCATAATAAAGGTTTCTGAATTTCTTCCTTCCGCCCATTCCAGGATATCCTCCACAGAATGCAGGACAAGACAGCCTTCAGGTTGAAAGTTTTTACTTCTTGTAAGAATGACATTCTCGCGTTTTGGTAACGGCTTACCAATGGAATCAAACGTTTTTCTTCCCATGACGACCCCGTGGCCATCCGTCGTTTTCTTGAAAAATTTCAGGTCCTCCGGTAATCTCCATGGCAAACCATTGTCTTTCCCGATCAGGCCATTCTTATCCATTGCCCATATAAAAGAAATCATACACTCACGACTCCTTTGATATGGGGATGAGGGTTATATTCTTCAAGGGAGAAATCCTCAAAGCTGAACCCAAAGATATCCTTTACTTCAGGATTGATTGTTAACGTTGGTAATGATCTGGGTTCCCTTGAAAGCTGTAAGTTTACTTGATCAAGGTGATTCTGATAGATATGGACGTCACCAAAAGTATGGACGAACTCTCCTGGTTCCAGATCACAAACTTGTGCTACCATCATCGTTAATAGGGCATAAGATGCAATATTAAAAGGAACGCCCAGGAATACGTCAGCAGATCGTTGGTAAAGCTGACAGGATAGTTTTCCATCGGCTACATAGAATTGGAATAGACAGTGGCAAGGGGGTAAAGCCATATGATCTACATCTGCAACATTCCATGCGCTTACGATCATTCTTCTGGAATCGGGATTGTTTTTGATTGTATCAATCAAATTCGTTATTTGGTCAATCGTTTCACCATTCGCTCCTGACCATGATCTCCATTGATGACCATATACAGGACCTAATTCTCCGTTTTCATCCGCCCATTCATTCCAGATTCGGACTCCGTTTTCTTGAAGGTATTCAACGTTCGTATCCCCTTTTAGAAACCAGAGAAGTTCATGGATGATGGATTTCACATGCAGTTTTTTAGTGGTAAGAAGAGGGAAACCTTCCTTTAGGTCAAAACGCATTTGATAACCGAACGTGCTGATCGTGCCTGTACCTGTTCGATCTTCTTTCTTCGTGCCATTTTCAAGAACATGTTTACACAAGTCTAAATATTGCTTCACACTGACCACACCTTTTATAAGTTTATAGTTCTTTGAAAAATTGATATGTTGCTGGTGCCTTCTTTTTAAGAAGATTTCTAGATTCTGAGTTTAAATAATACATGGCAAATGTTTCTGCAAAATATTCTTCTTTGTATTGAAGAAAATAGGGTTGGTCCGGGAAAACCTGTGGAGCTTCTCTCTTCCAAAGAGGCAAGAATTCGAGCTCATAGTCAAGGTCCTTTAAGACGTAACGATCTATACTGTGGGCGAGTTCATGTAATTCTAAATTAATCGAACTGTGACCTTTCCCTTTCTCACTGTGACCGATTTTCACCAAAACAAGCTTGGATCCGCCAATTCCAGGAACGTCATCCCATGTGATACTTTTATTAGTGTACCCTCTTGGGGTAACTCCTTTCAAGTGACTTGTGGTAGAAAAATCGGTTAAATTTTTTTCAAATAATCTTATTTTAATATCTTGTGAATTCGTAGACTCTAAGAGTGGAGTCGGAATATGATCTAGTCTTTCAATCATTTCCATTGCCGCTGATTTATCATAATTTGACTGGGGCAACAGAACCATGTTTTCTAATTGTTTACTGGATTGAAGTTGTAATTGTGTTTTAAGAGGAGAATGCTTTAAGAGGGTTCCACTGTAGTCGGCTTTTGAATGGGCCCACAGAATGACAAGAATAACCGAAATAACGACGATGCTAAAGATGCGCTTCACTTATTGTCCCCTCCTTTCCTCCAGAAAAAGTATCATGATCGTTATTACTATTTTAACATAATGATAGAGTCGTTTTAGGAGAGATTGTTTCCAATAACTAAAGCGGAGGCGGCTTGGGCAGAGGCGACAAGCATAAGGCGAAGATGCCGGAAAGGCGCTTTCTGCCTTTTTGGCATGTTTGACTTATGACCTCGAGCCTCTAGCCGCCGGAGCTGGATGAAGCAAAAGCGCAGGCGGCTCGTTTAGCCCCGACAAGCATAAGATGAATTGGCCGGGAAGGCGTCCTTTGCCTTCTTGGCCAATTTAGCTTATGACCTCGAGGGGCTAGCCGCCGGAGCTGGATGACACTAAAGCGGAGGCGGCTTGGGCAGAGGCGACAAGCATAAGGCGAACATGCCGGAATGGCCACAATCCCTGTAGATACAAAAAAAGCAAGCACGCTCGTCCACGTACTTGCTTTCATTCATTTCTATGAAATCACTGGGATTACGAAACACTCAACCATTGCGGTGGAGTGTTTTTATCCCAATAGATGCTTCCTAAGTCATGATGTGCTTGAAATTGGTCATGCACTGTATGATAGTGAAAGTTGAAGTAATAGCCATCTTTTGGCGGATGATCTTTTCTTACATGGAAACGTATGACATCTTCACCAGAGCGTTCGTCATAAATATGAAAAATCTTTTCCGTTTTTGCATATTGAGGCACTTCTGAAATAGTAAGTGACGTTAAGTCTTCTTCTGGAAATTGAACAGCTGTATCAGCTATCGCCTTTTCGATTTTAGGAAGGATTAAAGACTTGAATTCGTCTTCAATGACAGGCTTGATCTTAGCCCCGAACTTTTCATAAGCGTTTTTCTCTGCCTGTACCATCATATTCCCTACGAAATCCTCATAGGAAATGGAAGACTCCTCTTCCAGTACTTCCTCTGGAACAGATTCAACCGACGAAGGCTTCCCATTGCCTTTTGCCATGGTATGATTATGTTCATTTAGAAAGGCTTGTGAAGGGGAAACAAGTCCAAATGTCAGGATGGATAGCAGGATAAAAAACGACTTTTTGAGCCAGATTGACATAGATAACGTCCTTTCCTATGTATTACGTCTATTATTATACTATTTCTTACAGATAAAAAGTGAAAAAGGTTTCATTTTTTTGTAGGATATAAAAATATTTATGTGGTAGTATATTAAAGAGGATACTTTGTAAGGAGGATAACTAGATGGATACAGGACTTATGATCAATATCGGATACTTACTTCTATTAGGTTATTTCGTTGTACTAGGATTCACTGATTAATACTTAGATGATTAGACAGGCTTAAGATGCCTGTCTATTTTATTGTTTAGTTTTGATAAACAATGCTGTTATTTTACATAATTTACCTATCACTAAAAATCAACAATCCGTTTATAAACATGTTCTTTAAACTCGAATGATTCCAAAGTGAAATTTGGCTGATGGTCTTTTGATTACGTCAAATCCCAGTTCTTTGAATAGTGGGGACTGATAGTGTTCTTTTAATACTACCCGTTTTTTGGCCACACGTTTTGCTTCTTCTATTCCTTCTTTTGTTATGCCTGTGTAGTTTGCCCACTGGCGGATGGGGTTGATTCCGTGAGAATCGGTCAAGGCTTCTTCAAACATCGGATCAATGTAGACGACGTCAAATGCATCATCCGGTATACCCTTTAATTCTTTCTGAAAATGCCCGTTAATGACGGTGATTCGATTCATAGCGCTATTCAGTTCATCGAGTGGAGATACCCAGTCTTTTAGTCCGTGATGAAGGATATGTGAAATATACTTATTCGCTTCAATTCCGACAACTCTCCCCTTTTCGCCGACGATATGGCTGGCGATAATACTATCTGAAGCAAGACCCAGCGTACAGTCCAGGAAACTCATACCTTCTTTAAGATCTGCAGCCTCAATGAGTGGATCGATCTCCCCTCGCATGACTCTTTTAATCCGAAAGGAAGCGGAGTTTGGATGGAAAAAGAAAGGGCCGCTATTTTCTTCTCTTGAATGAAGTTCCAATCTCTCTTTTCCAATGACTAAACAGTCTTGTCCATGCAGATTCATATGGTGTAAAATCGATCTTTTTTTTCTGGGGATATAGGGAATATCGAGTACCTCAGCTGTTTTATATGCTTTCTCTATGACTTCCTGGTTCGCTCTCCCGCATGTAGTGACAAACACGATAAACATTCTCCTTTATCGGTACCATTTTACTTGTACATATTTTTTACGTTTATTTATCCTACCATAAAAAGAAACGGATGACAGAGTCACCCGTTTCTTTTTGGCCATTTAGCAATTTTGGTCAAAAGCTGTGGATAAATTGGAAATAATCGACGAAATATCATGATCTTCAATTTCTTCCCTAGGGATGAAGTGGACGACTTTCTTTCCTTTCAGTAAGGCCATGGATGGGGAAGAAGGTTCGTATCCTTCGAAATACTCTCGCATTTTGGCTGTCGCCTCTTTGTCTTGACCGGCAAAAACCGTTACAAGATGGTCTGGCGTTTTTTCATTATTCATGACTGATTGCGTTGCAGCTGGTCTTGCCAGTCCTGCTGCACACCCACATACAGAGTTAACAACGACCAGGGTTGTTCCATCTGCATTTTCCATATGATTCACTACATCTTCTTCCGTACCCAGCTCTTTAAAGCCTGCTTTTGTAAGTTCTTGTCTCATCGGCGTAACTAACTGTCTCATATACTCTTCATATGCCATTGACATCATATTTCAATCCTTTCTCTCTTTTATTGTTGACGTGCTTCGGTCATCTGTTTCCAAACAGAACCTTTTGCTTCTTCGCCGCCTTCAATTCGTTCGATTGCCATTTTCACTTGTAATTTCACTTCAAATTCCGAATCATTCTCTGCTTCCTTTAATCCTGGCAGTGCAGATTCATCGCCGACTTCATAAAGGAACATTGCAGCACGCCATCTTACAAGCTTGCTTTTATCCTTTAAAGCTTCGATCATTTCAGGAGTTGCTTTCTTAAAGCCCAGGTCTGACAGACAATCTCCAGCCGTTCTTCTTACAGTCACTGATTTATCCTGTAAACCTTTATACAATAGAGGAAGGACTTTTTCATCTTCGATCATTCCTAAGTAGACAACAGCCAACCGGCGAATGGATACTTTCTCATCCTCCAGAGCTTTTTCCAACAGGGGTAGGTCGTCTAAAGTGGGATCCTCCATCGCATCCAGCTTCTGATACCTTGTTTGCCAGTCCGGGGCTTCAAAGTCCGCGATACTCACCTTTTGCTTTTTCTTATAAATGAGAGGTCCTTTGGAATCGGATGTTTCCTGTGCTTCTTGGACAAGTGCTGCCAGTCTTTCAGAAGGATAGGCTGCAACCAGTTCTTCCGTCACATTATTGCCAATCTCATCTAAGTCCCCGTACCGGATACCATAATCTTTCCACTTTCTGAGAAGGACGACATTATCTCCCTCTTTTTGAGCCTGACCGATCGCTTCCAGGAATGGTGCTGGAAGGGAAAACCGCTTCTCTTGTTCCCCATCTGTCACCTTCACTTGCATGGGAATTCCCTTGAACATCTGTACGCTAACATTCACTTCACCAAAATGTTCTTCCATATGAGATTCATTTTCCTGGTCGAGAGTATCTTCACCGAATGCCTTTCTAACCTGTGGCAAAAGCTCTTGCCAATCGAATTTCGCATTTCGTTCAACGGCTAAGAAGTCGGCAACATGATAGACCCCTTTGATGCCTTCAATGGCAAGGATGTCTTTAATGACGGGAGGGGCCCCGTCCACTTCATCTTTTTTATAATTATTGCTCTTTCCGGCTTTCATTTCCTGATCAAGCAGAACTTTCATTGTATTAGGACTTGGAGTAGGTTCAATCGATACTATCCTCAAGCTTGGTACCCCTTTCTATAAATTGTTCTTATACCATTCATTCTAACACAGTATCCAAGACGCCTTAAACGAAGAGGCTTATTCAGCAAATTCGGAGAGGTATGTCCATCTTTCAATGAGCTCTTCCAATTGTTCGTTGAGATCTTCACTTTCGTTCATTAACTTTTGTGCTTTTTCAAAATCACTGCCGACCTTTTGCAGCTCAGCATCTGCTTCTTCTATACGCTGCTCGATGTCTGCCATCTTTTCTTCGATTTCGTCCCATTCCCTCTTTTCCATGTAAGAAAGCCTCTTTTTCTCTTTCTCTTCCTTCAAGGGAGCAAATTCTTGCTTTTTGACCGGATCTTGCTTCTTACTTTTCGCTTCGTTCTTTTCCAGGTACTCAGTGTATTCACCAAAGTAAAAGTCGATTTGTCCATCTCCATTGAAGACCAATAATTGCTCGGCTGTTTTATCTAAAAAATATCGGTCATGGGAAACGGTTATGACAACACCGGAAAATTCGTTTATATAATCCTCCAGAACAGTGAGGGTTTCTGTATCCAAATCATTCGTCGGCTCATCAAGTAGGAGGACATTCGGTTTTGACATTAATAGCTTAAGTAAGAAAAGTCTTCGTTTTTCTCCACCGGAAAGCTTTCGGATCAATGTACCATGTGTGCTCATTGGAAATAGGAATCTTTCCAACATGGATGTAACGGAGATCTGCTCTCCTTTATCCGTCGTTATATATTCTCCTGCTTCTCTTATATATTCGATCATACGCATATTCTCATCAAGTTCTTCATGACCCTGGGTATAGTAAGCGACCTTTACGGTTTGACCTTTGAGTAATTCACCGCTTGTAAGCTCATCTGTCCCGGCAAGGAGGTTGAGAAAAGTTGATTTTCCGCTCCCGTTTTTACCTACGATTCCAATACGGTCTTTAGGCTTGATGAGGAAAGAGAACTCTTCTAAAATGCGCTTGTCTTCAAACATTTTTGACGCATTCTTGAATTCAAATACTTGTTTACCCAGACGGTTTCCTCCGATTGCCATATCTACCTGGCCGCCAGATGGACCTGAAGACATCGTATCCTCCAAGTTTTCAAATCGTTGAATTCGAGCCTTTTGTTTAGTGGTTCTCGCCTTTGCTCCCCTTCTCATCCAGGCAAGCTCTCTACGATAAAGATTTTGCTGTTTTTCGGATAATTGGCGTTCCACCTCTTCCCTGGAAGCTTTCGCCTCAATAAATGAGGCATAATTTCCTTTGTAGGAGTAAAGGTTTCCTCCATCTAATTCAAAGATTCTGTTCGTTACCTTATCGAGGAAGTAACGGTCATGGGTCACGAGTAACACGGAGCCGTTATACTTCCCTAAATAATCTTCCAGCCATTTAATTGACTGGTAGTCTAAATGGTTGGTCGGTTCGTCCAAGATTAATAAGTCCGGTGTTTCGATCAGGACGCCCGCCAGCGCCACTCTCTTTTTTTGCCCGCCTGATAACTCGCTCATTTTCTTTGAAAAGTCGTGAATTCCCAGTTTTGTTAAAATGGATTTCGCATTTGCACTTGCATCCCAGGCGTGAAGGATATCCATTTGCTTTTGAGCTTCAAATAAATCCTCTTGTATTCTTGGATCTTCTGAGTTGTTCTCCATTTCGATAAGGGCCATTTCATAATTTCGCATAGCCTGGATGATTTTTGCTTCACCACGAAATACTTGTTGTATCACGGTTAAATCCCCATCAAAAGAAGGCTCCTGTTGAAGGTAGGCAATATGATAATCGCCCGGCTTCGAAAATTCTCCAGTATCATATTCTTCCATCCCGGCAATGAGTTTCAACAGGCTTGATTTACCCGTTCCATTCACCCCGATCAGTCCGACTCTTTCTTTCTCAGTAATTGAAAACGATATATCTTTAAACAAAGTTTTCTCCCCATACGTTTTAGAAAGATTCTCAGCTGTTAACATTCTCATTCTTGACCATTCCATTCTTTATTAAATTGCTCTAGAAACCCTAGCATGAAGGCGTGACGTTCTTCTGCCAGTTTCCTTCCCGTTTCCGTACACATCAAGTCTTTCAGCTTTAGTAATTTTTCATAGAAATGATGGATACTGGAACTATCCCCATTTCTGTACTCATCTAAGGTCATCCCCACCCTAACTTGAAATTCAGGATTATATAGTGATCGACCTTTCTTTCCCCCATATGCAAACGTCCTGGCGATTCCTATGGCACCTATGGCATCGAGACGATCGGCATCGCGCACGATTTTCGCTTCCATGGAGGTTAATTCTGCTTCGTGACCACCTTTATATGAAATGGAATAAATTATTGATTTTAACAATTCCATTTCAGAATCCCGAAGAGAGAGGGTGGATAGAATGTAGTCCAGCTTTTCCTTCCCCTCTTCTTCTTCAACGAACTTTTCATCCGGAACATCATGAAGCAATGCAGCGAGTTCGATAATATATGTATTGGGTACATTTTCTTCCCTTGCAATGATAAGTGCCTGTTTACGGACACGATTCAAATGAAACCAATCATGTCCAGTAGACTCCCCAAGGTACTGACGTTTTAAATAGTCGATGATATCGTCCAACTTTTTTCGCTCCATATCACTTTCTCCTCCATTGTACCAAAAAATATCCTCTTATCAGAATAAAAAGGAGTCGATGCATCATTCTCCACATCACTCCTTTTTTCATTAGTTCACTTCGTCTTCTGCAAACCAGCTTATACCGATTGTATTGGCCCCTGCGTGTACGCCAATCACGGCACCCAGCGGGTACGCCCCAAATTCGATTTCCGGGTATTGTTCTTGCAGTTGCTCAATCCATTCTAAAGCATCTCCACGATTTAAACCATGTAATACGGAAACTTTCGATATTCGTTTATTAGCGAGAGCCCTATTTAATTGATCAGCCATGCTGTTCAAACCTTTTTTGATGCTCCTTACTTTATCCTTCACTTCAAGTTTACCATCCTCTATCGCAAGCATGGGCTTTACATTAAGAACACTTCCGAGGAAGAATGACAGCCCACTCATTCGGCCACTTTTATGGAGTTGCTCCAAGCTGCCTACCATGACATAGGTTTCACAAGAAGCGATTCTTTTTTCGATAGCTTCCCTGATTTGTAACGGAGCCATTCCTTCATGCTGCAGTCTTTGACCGTATAGGATTAATTCCGTCAATGGATTGGAAATGACCTTCGAATCTATACAGATAATGTTTGGTAGTGTTTCCTTTAACAACTCTGCAGCTTGATGGGCTGATGAATATGTTCCGCTAAAATGTGAAGAGACATGGATTGAAAAGATATAATCGTATTCCTTGGATAATTCTTCAAACAACTTTTTAAAGGTACCGATTGAAGGTTGTGAGGTTTTCACCTCTACTTTCTCTTCCTTTAACTTGAAGAACAATTCTTCCGGAGATAAGTCAACTCCGTCTTGATACTCGCTCTCACCAAAGAGGATATTCATCGGAACGATATAGATGTGATTTTCTTTACTGCTCGAATGAGTCGGAACAAATGCTGTGCTATCTGTAACCCAGGCTATTCTCATTGTAAAAATCCCCTTTTTCTATATAATTATGAACTCTCTTCCATACTAGAAATCTATTCGATCAAGTTGTTGTAACGTTTCAACTGAAAAGGAAATCATTTGAAGAACATCATCAACCATTTCTTCTGTGATGACTCTATTAAAAGTCAGATTCCCCTCGCAGGCAGGAGGATTAAGAGAGGATATCACTTCTTTCCATTCCCACTTTTTATCTTTACCCCATGTTTCTTCAAGTAACTTACGGCCATTCTTCAACTTCTCGTCACCTTTATAGACGATGAGGATATCAGCTCCTGCTGTATTCTTTTCTGTCATCATCTTTCGCTCCGCCAGAAAGTGACCCATATCCGCTTTCAAATGAAACTCTATCGAGATGGATTCCTTGTAAGGTAAAGAATAGTGAATTTGATAACAACGCTCGTAGTGGGCAAAGTCAAATAAATCCTTCCGATCAAGAATATGAATTTCCCCTGATAAATCAAGATCATATACTGCTCCCTCAAAGATTACCTTTAAGTTGTCAAAGGCTGTTGGATCAAACATGTTTTCCTCTCCTTTCAAACCTGAGTGGCTAAAATAAGCCTATGGCCCTGCCTTCATCATCCACATTCATTCCAAACGCAGCCGGTTTTTTCGGCAGGCCGGGCATCGTCATCACTTCTCCTGTTAAAGCAACGATAAATCCGGCTCCGATTTTCGGTTTCAGCTCCCTTATTGTGATTGTAAAATTCTCAGGACGACCGAGTTTTGTAGGATCATCTGATAGGGAATATTGGGTTTTAGCCATACAAACCGGCAGGACGCCCCACCCCTGGTCTTCAAACTGCTGGAGCTGCTTTCGTGCTTTCACTGTGTAGTCAACTTCTTTCGCTCCGTAAACCTTTTTTGCAATCATTTCAATTTTAGATGGGAGTGAATCAGAAAGTTCATATAGGCGGGAAAATTCTTTTGTGTTCCCTTCGATCTCACGCAGCACCTTTTCCGCTAAATCTCTGCCACCCTCTCCACCTTTTGCCCAAACATCGGTTAGTGAAACTTGAACTCCCAGGTCTTCGCACCACTTGATAAGGGTCTGGATTTCGTCATCACTATCCGTCACAAATCGATTAACGGCAATTACATAAGGTACGTTGAAATGGTCTAACGTTTCCATGTGCTTTTTGAGATTAGACAATCCTTTTTTGAGAGCTCGAAGGTTTTCAATTTGAAGTTCACTTTTCCCTTGACCTCCATGCATCTTCAGAGCACGAATGGTGGCTACAAGCACGATGGCATCCGGGGCTATGTCTGCAGCTCGGGATTTGATATTCAGAAACTTCTCCGCCCCTAAATCAGCACCAAATCCAGATTCAGTTACAACATAATCAGCCAGCTTAAGAGCCGTTTTAGTCGCCATGACACTGTTACACCCATGAGCGATGTTTGCGAATGGTCCGCCATGAACAAGGGCAGGGGAATGTTCAATCGTTTGAACGAGATTAGGTTTCAGGGCATCCTTTAACAATAATGTCAGGGCACCTTCAGCCCCTAAATCTTCAACGGTTACAGGTTGCTTTGTAAAGTTGTATGCGACAACCATTTGTCCAAGTCTTCTTCTTAATTCATCAAGATTTTGAGATAAACAGAGAACTGCCATAATCTCAGAAGCCACTGTAATATCAAATCCGTCTTCGCGTGGAACACCTTGTACCGGTCCACCTAAACCAACGATTATTTGTCTAAGGGCACGGTCATTCATGTCCAGAGCCCGCTTCCATACAATCCTTCTTTGATCGATATTCAGTTCATTTCCCTGATGGATATGATTATCCACCAATGCGGCTAAAGCGTTATTTGCAGTCGTTATAGCGTGGATATCGCCTGTGAAATGAAGGTTAATATCCTCCATGGGAAGCACTTGGGAATACCCTCCTCCTGTTGCACCGCCTTTTATTCCCATCGTTGGTCCAAGTGATGGTTCCCTCATGGCAATGATGGTGTTTTTATCTAACTGATTTAATGCATCCCCGAGTCCAACCGTAACCGTTGATTTCCCCTCTCCTGCAGGAGTGGGATTGATCGAAGTGACTAAGATTAATTTCCCATCGGACTGACCCTGGATTTTTTGAATTGTTTCATACGTGATTTTCCCTTTGTATTTACCATAAAGCTCGATATCATGTTCTGATAGACCTATTTTCTTTGCAATGTCCAGTATCGGTTGCATAGTCGACTGTTGAGCAATTTCAATATCTGACTTCACTATTTTCTTCGTCGTTGTCACCTGTTTTCACCTTCTAGTTATGTAATAGGTATTGGGCATAAGCCCTAGATATAAATTTTACAAAAAATCATGTTTACTCTTAAACTTCATTTACAATCCCTTTGTAATCTTAAATGGTAGTGTTACTTAATTTTACACTATGTTTTATATCTCCACCATTATTGCCTTTTATAGGGGGAATAAGATTGCTGCAAGAAAAGTCAGTTCTAATTTTGACCGCTCGTTTTGGAGAAGGACATATTCAAACTGCTGAAACTCTAGCTCATACATTTAGGATCCAGGGATATAAATGGGTGAACATCTGTGATCTATATGGAGAAGCCTACCCTGCAATGCACTCCTTGGCCCAGAATTTATTAAGAAAAGGATATTCAAAATTCGGTTCCCCTTTCTATAAAGCATTCTACTATGGAACCGATAAACTTTCCTCAAAAGGATTGAGCTACTTTTATCAGCATCTAGGAAAAAAGCGCTTAATGAAACTGGTTGAAACGTACTCACCGTCATGCATTGTCACGACATTCCCACTTCATGCTGCACCATACCTGAGGCTTCGCTCAAGCTTAAACATACCCACATATACCGTCATTACAGACTACTGTGTTCATCCGTTGTGGATTCATCCCATGATCGAGAAATACTATGTGGCAACAGATCACGTTAAGAGGACGCTCGTCACTTACGGAGTAGAGACAGAGAAAATCTTCGTTAGCGGATTACCTATCCGTTCCAGCTTTCATCATACAGTTAAAAAAAACTATAAAGAATTTGAACTTTCCCCAAACCGGAAAACCATCACCATTATGGGGGGTGGTCTAGGTTTGGTTCCGAATATCGAACCCCTTTTATCCTCCCTATCGAATGATCATCATCTTCAAGTAGCTGTTGTGTGCGGGAGGAACGATCAGCTATACAATCAACTAGAAAAATTTAAATCCAACGGTAACATCCACACTTTCGGATATATTTCCAAAATGGAAAACCTGTTTTCCCTTACTGATTGTCTGGTCACTAAGTCGGGTGCCTTATCGTTAACGGAAGCTGCTTGTTTTAAATTGCCTATCATTATTTTCAAGCCTTCACCCGGTCAGGAGAATGAGAATGCCAATTACTTATTAAAATTGACTGCGGCACTCACCTATACAAATCAAACGGATCTTCTTAAAAGCATTTATCGATGTCTATATGATAACAACACCAAAGAATCATTATCGAGAAATATTTCCTCATTATTTAACAAGAATGCCTGTCCAACGATCGTGGAGGATATTCTTCGACACGAGCACAGGATAAACACCCTTGTTGAAAGAAGAATGTGATTTGGAAACCCCCACTTTATATCCTATTTGGTGCCGGAATCGGTTCTTTAGCTTCCCTGGATCCTGCTTTACAGGAATATTCATTGCAGGTTTATGTCTCATGTGAACCGGCCTTAAATATGGACCTCCATTCCTGGCAGGTGATCAAAAAAGGAGTGCAGAATTATATTCTTGGATGATAAACTTGGGGAAAGCTCGTGTTGGATTCAGTCCTTGAGAAAGAAACGTCTCACCAGTGGACAAGGATATCTCAAAACCGATTCAATATAAACGTATCAAAAAAGAACTTGTAAATGAAGTCAGTAAATAAAAAAGACATGCTCGATCCCATTCCGATCGAGCATGTTCATTATTTTTGAAACATAAACAATGTCATAAAAGTTAAAGCTTGCTTTAATTCACTTGGAAGCGTCTCTGTTAATGAAGACGTTACTCCTTTTTTGTAGACCCACTCTTCATCAACCTTCTTCCAGCCTTTTTCACCAGCCAGCTTTTCCAGTTCCCAAGGCATCATTGTGTTACAGATGACGTTTTCTCCATGAAGGCGCGGATAGGCATTTTCCCTGGGGTGAGCGGTCGGACCTAAGAGGCCAATGCATATATACCCGTCAGGAGACACAATTCGCTCGATTTCGTTCAGGGTATGAAGGGGGTCTTCCGTCCATTCAACTGAATTAATCGCCATTACAGCTTGAAACTGTTCATCTTGAAAAGGAAGAGAACGCAAGTCTCCTTGAACAAAAGATAATGAGTCCCTTTCTTGTTTCTTTGCAATTTTAACCATTTTTTCGGAGAAATCCATCCCCGTGACGACATAGCCTTTTTCGAAAAGCAAAAATGAACCATATCCATCACCGCATCCTAAGTCTGCTACAGCATCCCCGCGTTCAATATGTTTAGTGAAAAAGGGAATTATAGCCCTCCTGCTTCCACTTGTCCACATCTCTACACTTTTGGAATGCCAATGATCTGCATTATCTTCCCAGCGTGACCTGGCACTTGTATGCCATTCTGAATTCTTCATATGTACACCTCAATATTTTTTCTATACTATTCTTTATTCTCATTCAGTGAGCCATAATCCTTCTTTTCAGGTATGATCTCTGTTTAATCATTTGAATATCATAATATTATTATGTAAACCAATTGATGATCTGGATTATGTTTTACTGCTCTTTTGTCCATACTAGTCCTATAATCAGAACAAGAAAGGTGATGTTGTATGGAAGAGATTTCTAGGGTCCAACGGAACTACCATGGTGACATTATCAGTTTTCAAACTTCTTCCGGCCGTATTATCTCCTATCGAAAAGCTGTATTGGAAGCATCAGAGGGATTACTTCAAGGAGTAGTCCTGAATGAAAATGAGTGGGGAGAAATAGAACTATCAAGTATGTCGGTCGATGATGGAAGCTTCAATCACTACCCTTCCATTTTCTAGAGTGATGGTAAACTTTTCAGATCGACAAGCCAAAAAGGACTTCATGCTCTAGCAAGAAGTCCTTTTTGGTTTGAATTGTCTGGATTCTACATGCTTTACCCATTATCATTCAGTGCGATTTTGAATTGTTCGAAGTTCTTCTACGCGGTCTTTCTCTTCATCGAAGAATTGAACAAGATCTCCAATGCGGTCAATTGAATCCCAGCTCAGGTGGTGTTCAATTCCTTCAACGTCTTCATATATATGCTCTTCTTTTACTCCAATTACACGAAGGAATTGTTCTAACAGTTCATGTCTATATACTAAACGCTTTCCTACTTTGTTTCCCTTTGGAGTCAGAACAAGCCCGCGATATTTCTCGTAAATGAGATAATCGTCCTTATCTAACTTCTGCACCATTTTGGTAACGGAGGAGGGGTGAACAGATAAAGCTTCTGCTATATCTGATACTCTTGCATAACCCTTGTTCTCAATTAACATATAAATCTGTTCTATATAATCTTCCATACTTGGTGTAGGCATTCTGTACCCTCCAAATTTCCATAAATATCATTAAAAGTTTACTATAACTACAGAATGAATACAACCCAAGCACGTCATTACTCCTCTGTTAATCTTCGGTTAAGGAACCTTGATATCAACCCGTGCTTTGGTGATATCATCCATACAATGAAGAAAATAATTCCTGCGGCTACTGCCATTGAGCCTGAAATGGAAACATCAAACACCTTTGCCCCGTAATATCCAATGATACTATCAAAGACTCCAATTACACCGCTCATTAGGAGCATCACTTTATATTGATCAGTTAGCAAATAAGCTGTAGCTCCTGGAGCAATAAGCATCGCAACAACAAGAATTGCGCCGACGCTATCAAATGCCGATACAGTCGTAACGGAAACAAGTCCCATTAATATATAATGAACCACTAGTACAGGAATTCCGATGGCTGCTGCCATACTGGGATCAAAAGAGGTTAATTTAAACTCTTTAAATAGAAGGAAGATGATGATGATATCTAAGATCAATACAGATCCTAGCATCACAACCGATTTTGGGATGTCCCCGACTAAGGGCAAGGACAAGGTATTCCAAGGTACGAATGCGATTTCACCCATTAAGGCATGCTCCACGTCCAAATGAACATTTTTGGCAAACAATGAAATGAGGATGACCCCTAAAGCAAACAGGGAAGTAAATACCACACCTATTGCAGCATCTTCCTGGATCCCGCTGGAATTCAATAACTGAACCATAAAGGTAGTCAACAATCCAGCCACTGCTGCACCGATCAGCATATAAAATCCATTCATACTTTGGCTGACAATGAATGCCATAACCAATCCGAGGAGCACGGTATGGCTGATTGCATCTGCTAACATCGACATCTTTCTCAGGATTAAGAAGCATCCTACGATGCCACAGGATAAACCTACCAAACTACCAGTCAGAAGAATCCATAATTCATAACTCATATCCCTGCCCCCCCCTTCTGCTTGACATCTTTACGTTTAAGAAAGGATATTGCATATAAATATCTGACATTTTCATTTGCAACTTTGTGAGTTGTTCTTTTGATAACGCCTCTTTTTCTTCCTTTTCAAGCCACTGGATATCAAGTGACCCCAACTCACTCGGGTACATTTCTTTCAGTTCCATGATTTCATCAACAAAGCTGAATTGCTCCGCTTTCATTAGCCCTGATTTTGTAATCGTCAATATTCCATCCTCTTGATTCAGGTAACCTTTTTTCACTAAATGCTTCAATACCCGATTAAATCTTAAGGTAGAAATATTGCTTTGTTGAAATAAATGATCCATACGTATCGTGTGTTTACCGGATTCATACATCTTTTTCAATATAAAGCGCATAGCCAGTCGATCATCATTTTTCAATCTTTTCAATATAACTGAGATTAATCCGCGCTTTGGAGAAAAAAGCATGGATATGATGAAAATAACTGTAGCCGTCAATACAATGAAGGGACCGGTCGATAACCCTTTACCAAGGGTACTGATCAGCGTTCCGGCAGCCCCTGATAAGCCTCCGACCATTCCAGATATAAAGACCATTGTCCGTAATGAATCCGTCCAGTATCTTGCTGATATGGCAGGAGTGATCAGCATAGCCGCCATCAGGATGACACCTACCGCTTGGATTCCGATGACAACCGTAATTACTAATAAGGAAACAAAAAGAAAATTCAAAAATCCTACAGGAAGCCCGATTCCCCTTGCGAATTGAGGATCAAAGGTACTCACCTTAAATTCTTTGAATAAAAGTGACGTAATAATAATTAGAGCCGCTGCCGTTAAGCCCATAAGTTGAACATCTCTCCCCACCAGGGAAGCTGCCTGCCCAAAGATAAAATCATCCAAGCCGCTTTGGTTACCTGTAGGCATTTGAGCAACTTTTGTTAAAAGGACGATGCCTAATCCAAAGAATACAGACAATACTAAGCAAATAGCCGTGTCTTCCTTGATCCTCGTTGTATTCGTAATGAGTTGTATCGTGTAAGCAGCAAGAAGACCCGTGGCGGCAGCACCAATCAATAGTACAAAGAAATTTTTCTCCCCCATGAACATAAATGCAAAACAGATTCCCGGCAATGCTGCATGGGCGACCGCATCCCCTATTAAGCTTTGTTTCCTTAGTAAAGCAAAGCTACCTAAAACTCCGCTCGCAATGCCCAGTAATAAGGTACTCAGTAATACCCATTGGGTATTTCCGTCCGTTAAGATCGATTGCCATAAATGATTCATCATATTCACCTCTTTCTATGGATGAATTAACATTTGATCCTTTTCCAGAAAAGATAATTTCCCTCCATAGGTTAGTTGTAAATTCTCTACGCTAAATACATCTTTTGTTGGACCGTAGGCGATCGTTTTTCTATTCAGTAACAACGTCCAATCAAAGTACTCTGTAACAGTTTGTAAATCATGATGAACAACCAACACGGTCTTGCCTTGTTCCTTTAATTCATTCAATAGGGATATGATCGCTTTTTCCGTTGCAGCGTCAACACCAACGAATGGTTCATCCATGAAATAGACTTCTGCATCCTGAGCCAGTGCCCTGGCAAGGAAAACCCTTTGCTGCTGTCCCCCTGATAACTGGCTGATTTGTCTTGATGAAAATTGAGTCATACCTACTTTATCGAGACACTCCATTGCAAATCGAATATCTTTTTTTGATGGTCTCTTAAACCATCCCAAATGACCATATCTCCCCATTAATACAACATCTAATGCATTAGTAGGGAAATCCCAATCGACAGATCCACGCTGAGGGACGTACCCTACTAATTTGCTTTTAGGGGAATATGCTTTTTCAAAGATTTTTATATCTCCTGACGAGCGTGGAATCAAACCTAAAATGGCTTTAATTAATGTAGATTTACCAGCACCATTAGGTCCGACTATTCCGATTAACTTACCTTTTGGAACAGAAAACTCTACATCCATTAAAACCGGTTTTCTATGATACGCAACGGTTAAACCCTTAATATCGACTGAATTCATGGTTTTCCCTCCTAAGACTTTACTTCAATCCTTTTACAATTGTATCAACATTATGTTTATACATGCCGATATACGTTCCTTCTTCTGTTCCTTCTTTACCCATAGCATCAGAGAATAACTCCCCGCCTTTTTTGACTTCATGGCCTTTATCTTTTGCCCCTGCTATAACGGCGTTTATCGACTTTTCAGAAATACTTGATTCTACAAACACAGCTTTGATGTTTCTATCTACCAGTGTGTTTACAAGGGACTGCACGTCCGCTAATCCATATTCAGCATCAGTACTCAGACCTTGTAATCCCATAACTTGAAGGTCGTATTTTGCTCCAAAATAGTTAAAGGCATCGTGCGCTGTAACAAGAACCCTTTGCTCTTCCGGAATCTTTGCCATTTCTTCAGTAGCATATGCTTTAAGCTCATCTAATTCCTCAAAGTACTTTTCTGTATTTCGAATGTAGTCTTCTTTGTTCTCAGGATCTTTCTCGATCAATCCATCCCGTACTTGCTCTAATGCGATTTTCCATAAATCAATATCGAACCATACATGTGGGTCTGTCGCCGTATTATCTGCCTGATCTTTACGCAGCTTATCTTTAGGTATACTATCAGCGATAGCATAGGTCGGTTTTTCCTTGTTCATTTTTTCAAAGATCTCAAGCATTTTACCCTCTAGATGGAGGCCGCTATAGAAAATGATATCTGCTTCCTGAAGTTTGCCAATATCGGATTGCTTCGCTTTATATAAATGCGGATCTACACCTGGTCCCATTAAACTATGAACCTCTACATGTTCTCCTCCAATATTTTCAACCGCGTCTCCTATTTGCCCGATCGTCGTCGTTACAACTAGTTTATCGCTTGAAGGTCCACTTGTAGTAGCTCCACACCCTGCAAGGATAAGTCCTGCCGATAAAATAATGATCATCCCAACAAGAACCATTAGTCTTTTATTCATATTTGATCTCCTCCCCAATCTCATTGTCTTTATTTTCTATTACATTTACCCTATTCATGAAACTTACATATGTTCACCTTTTTTTACATAAGTAATTTATTTTTTATTAAACTACAAAAGTTTCCCTAGTGCAAACTTTATTACCTTACTCAATATTTGTCAATACATCATCACCAAATTATTTAAAAATTTCCGCAAAAAAAGTGTGAATATTGACTCGAAAATCGCCATATTGTATAGTTAAGACATCATTGAAGTGTACAATTTTCATGCTTATACTTAAGCAATGGAAGTCATCATTTCGTGAAAATTATTTTCCAGAGGCACAAACGTGCTTGAAACATTTAGGAGGATTCGAAAATGCAAAATGGTAAAGTAAAATGGTTCAACAATGAAAAAGGATTTGGATTCATCGAGGTTGAAGGTGGAGACGATGTATTCGTTCACTTCTCAGCGATTCAAGGTGAAGGATTCAAGTCATTAGAAGAAGGTCAAGAAGTTTCTTTCGACGTTGTAGAAGGAAATCGCGGACCTCAAGCAGCAAACGTAGTTAAATTATAATAGGTCGAACAATATAGCATGCAAAAGGGCGACAATTCACGGGGGGAATACCCCAGAATTGTCGCCCTTTATTTCTGGTCAAATAAACCGGTTGGGTTTCCCAAGCCGTCTATGCTTTTTAATTCAATTTTTCTCCATAATTTCTTATTTGTTCCCCGATCGTACATTGTTCTATGCAAAAGCGGTGAGCATGCGTTTTGCCGTATTCTTTGCGAAAGTGTGCTTTAAGCAAGCAATCATTGCAGTAGGTGTCTATGAGCTCATCCACTTTATCCACCACTTGTTTTCGATTCATGTGATCACTCCTAAGCTTGTTCAAGGACTAAATGTGGTTGTTATTTATAGAGTATATAATAGAGGGAGAAATTATTCTATTCGTTTGTTGCTGTGTACTTTTGTACCTTGTAAGGCTTGATTAGCCAGCTTATCCGCTTCTTTATTGTCTTTTCTATTCAGTACGACCAAACTGGTTCTCAATCTAAGTTTTTTAATCAAGGCTTCAATTCGATCAAGCCACCGATTCAATCCTTCCTCATAACAAGGCCACTCCCCACTCAGTTGCTTTAATACAACCTGGGAATCCCCCTTAATGGTACAAGGCATACTTTTGACGCCAATCTCCTCAAGTAATCGGAGAGCTATATGTAGAGCAGCATATTCCGCTTCGTTATTATTGTCTATTTCCTCCAGGAGTTCATTTTTTCTGATTCTGAAAGACTCTCCCCCTTTGTCGTAGTAAACCACAATCCCGGCACCTGCAAGGAGCGTCTCATTATCATAGCCCCCATCAAAATACACTTTGATGTTTTCAGGTTCTTTTTCTAACTCCTGATTCAGTTTAATAAATTCCTTCCTTGACCAAGAATTCCCCATTTCATCGATGATTTCAAGCTCTTGGACCCTTCCTGTTTTCATCAAATCATCAATATGAATCATTGTTTCTTTTCTTGGGAAGTAGTTTGATTCAAACCATATACTTGACGCTGTTTTGCTTACATATTTAAATTTAAGTTTCATTTCCATAAATCTTCACTCCTTTTTTTCCATCTTATTGTTCATTTTCACTTTTATTTGTATAATGAGGACTATTGTTTATTTACGCTTACACTATAGGAGGACATGAAATGTTTAATATATGGTTTGGGTTAGTCTTCGTTCTCGTCACATTCTCTTTACTTATTATTATGTATCGAATGTTTGGACGGACCGGACTATTTGTATGGATAGGGATATCCACGATACTTGCTAACTTACAGGTCGTTAAAACGATAGAAATTTTCGGGTTGACCGCCACTTTAGGAAATGCCATGTACGGGACCGCTTTTTTAGTAACGGACATCCTGAACGAAAAATATGGAAAAAAAGAAGCCCAGAAAGCGGTTTGGCTGGGATTTTTCACTTTAATCGTTATGACTATTATTATGCAGCTAGCGTTGATATTTCAACCGCATCCTGAAGATTTCGCCCAGGAATCTCTCGCTACGATCTTTGGAATCATTCCGAGAATTGCACTTGGAAGCTTAGTGGCTTACCTCGTAAGTCAATTAACAGACGTGTATATCTTCACGTTCTTAAAGAAGAAATTCCCTTCAGATTCACAGTTTTGGATTCGCAATAACGGAAGCACGATGGTAAGTCAGCTTCTTGATACTCTTGTATTCACCAGCATCGCTTTTCTTGGAGAATATCCGATGGATGTTTGGTTTGAAATATTCATTACTACTTATCTCATCAAATGGATCATATCCATAATTGATACCCCATTTGGTTATGTGGCAAAACGATTCCCTAAGAATATAGTTTGATTTTTGACGTCGGGTGATTGATTTCACTCGACTTTTGTATGTTGAGGATGAAAACGTGAAAAACCAATAATCCTCCTTAATCACTCTATATATGCTACTATATTAATATTCAGAATGTGTTTGAGGTGAATATATGTGTTAGAAGTAAATATTGATGGGGCAAGTGCCGGAAACCCGGGGCCAAGTGGAGCCGGTATTTTCATTAAAAACAACGGAGAAGTGGAAAAACACTCCATACCTTTAGGGATCATGGATAATCATGAAGCTGAATTTATTGCATGCAAGAAAGCTCTCGAAATCTGCTTGGAAAAACAAGCGGATACCGTGTGGCTGCGAAGTGATTCACAAGCAGTCGTTCATGCGATTGAGAAAGAGTTTGTAAGGAATATTCAATATAAACAGTTGCTCGATGATATATTGGACTTGACCAGACAAATAGACCTTTTCTTCGTGAAGTGGATACCCAGTAAGGAAAATAAAGCTGCAGATGAGCTGGCCCGAAAAGCTATTCATCTGAACTAAAGAGTGAAATTTGGGGTGGAGTGTAATAGCTTTGTTTTATCGACCGTTATCCAAATTTATCAACCGTTCCTTCATTTTATCAACCTTATTTTCAATACCGACCGTTCTACAAAAATCGACAGACCCAAACCAACAAGACAAAGACCATCAGGAAGCAACCCCTTCCTGATGGTCTCAGTCTTATGCTTGTCGGGCCTGATCAACCCGCCTACGCTTTTCTCTTGTCCAGCTCCGGCGGCTAGTCCCTCGAGGTCATAAGCCAAACCACCCAAAAAGGCAAAAAGCGCCTTTCCGGGTGGTTGGGCTTATGCTTGTCGGGCCTGATCAACCCGCCTACGCTTTTCTCTATGCCAGGCCCTGTTTCTCCATCCACTTCAATGCTTCTTTTCGGGATGGGATTTGCTGGGAATGAAGTCTTTCTAATATGGACATATAGAAACTGCTGTCAAATTGCTTCTGTGCTTTTAATGTTATTTCAATGGCGCTATTGACCAGTTCATCCGGGGCGTCTGTATATTTTTTTCCGAAATAGATGAAGCCAATTGCATCTTCCTGAAATTTGAATCCTTTGTTTTCGAGATCTATGAGAAATTCTTCTGTTGTCTTTTTCACGTTTCTCCTCACCTTATCACCGCTTTATCTTCTCTTATCTTACAGAAAATTTTTTCTTTTGCCTATCCTTTTTCGATATCAAGAAGGCAATGTAGCCCATAAATGAGCCGAGTAACGCACCGCCAACGACTTCTTGAGGCTGATGTCCCAGCATTTCTTTCAGTCTTTTTGGCTTTTTTTCTTCGAATTCCACCGTTTCTTTTTCATGAGCTTTTCTAACAAGCTCATCCAAACTGTTTACTTTAAGGGTCAGTTCACCTGTTTGTCGTCGAATTCCTTGGGCATCATACATGACGATGAGACCAAAGATAAATGAAAGAGCAAAGTCAATCGTTTTGACTCCCCTCTTTAAGGCAATGAATGTTGTTAAAGAGGAAACCCCTGCACTATGGGAACTTGGCATTCCCCCTGTCTGGAAAAACAGCTCAGGTTTCCATTCCTTCTTTTTCAAAAAATGCAGTGGAATCTTCAGCCCCTGTGCGAGGGCTATACTAATAAGCGCCGTTACTATCCCTTTATTCACCCTTACACCTCCCTGTCTCTAGTTTGTCCTAAAATTCTATACACATGGGATATTTGTAATAAACATAGCCAAAATAATAATGACCACATTAAAGGAGGGGTTTTGGCATGACAAAAGGAAACAACAAAAACAAAGGTAAAAGCGCTAAAAGTGTGAATCCACAAGGGATTTCCCAGGATGCTGAATTTGCCATGGAGCCGAAGAGCAAGTTAGAAAATGCTGCTAAAAAAGCAAATAAAAAGTAAGCATTTCACCATTAAAAAAGTGTCAGGGTCAAAAACGATCCCTGACACTCCTACTAAAGGTTAACTTGAGGCAACCATCACATTAGAGCCCACTAAATATCTTCTAAGCACTTTCAACTCTAAGTCATCCACAAGGGAGAGAGTTTCATGAGCTACGTTATTCCAACGGGCTTCATCTACCGAAACAGATAGTGGCACCTCGCAGTGAATCTCAGCTAACTTTCTTGAAACGTGAAGCATGTCCAGATCGACTTCAATCTTCTTTCGTTGCGATGGGGTTAACTCGTGCAGATTGTCGAGAATACCTGAAATATCTTTATATTGTTGAATCAGCTTTAATGCTGTTTTCTCTCCGATTCCTTTAACCCCTGGATACCCATCACTTGTATCACCCATTAATGCTTTCACATCAATAAATTGTTGAGGAGTAATTCCTCTTTCTTCCACAAAAATCTCTTTGGTATAGGTTTGGTAGTTACCAAAGCCTTTTTTCAGGAGCATAATATCGATATTGTCATCCAAAAGCTGCAAGAGGTCCTGATCACCACTGAGGACCGATACTTTGCGCTCGGTATGATGAATTTTGGCAAGAGTACCGATACAATCATCTGCCTCATAGCCTACTACCCCTACATTAGAAAGATTAAATCCTTCTGCCACCTCTTTTGCAAGATCAAATTGCGGAATCAGTTCAACGGGTGGTGCATTTCGATTCGATTTATAATCATTGAATACTTCATTACGGAATGTCTGGCTTCCCATATCCCAGCAGACAATGATATGTGATGGCTTCACATGATCCGCTGCCATTAACAAGTGCTTCATAAATCCCTGAACTCCATTAGTGGGAAGCCCTTTTGAGTTCATCATAAATTGACCCGTTACAGCTGTTGCAAAAAAAGATCGAAATAAAAGTGCCATTCCATCTATAAGTAATAAATGCTCATTTCTATTATTCAAATCATACACTCCTCATCGTTCATTCTCGATTTAGTTCACTTTATAAAGTATAACATATACGAATAAATAGCTAATTGGAAAAGTGATGAACCTTTTCCAATTAGCTATCCCTTTTATTCCCTATCTACCTTGTGATCATTGTAGGAAACCCAATCACTGTAGCTTCCAATATAAAGCTTCACATGATTAAACCCTGCTTCCTTAAGAGCAATGAAATTCGGAGTTGCTGTTACACCGGAACCGCAATAGACAATTACCGGATCCTTCTTATTTAGGTGTGAGAATCGTTTGTTCTGCTCTTCTCCTGGAATAAAATACCCATCCTTCACACCATCTGTCCATGGAAGGTTGATGGCCCGTGGAATATGACCTGGAATTCGGTCTATTGGTTCTTCATGACCCAGGTATCTTTCTCTACTTCGTGAATCAATTAAAGGGATATCTCGCTCCCCACTTGCAATACTCTTCACCTCATCCAGAGAAGCTGCAATGGTTTCATTAAAGCTTGGACGATAACTTTTTTGGGGATACACAGGTACGCTTGATTCTGTTTTCCCTCCAGCCTTTTTCCAAGCGGAAAATCCACCATTTAAGATATACACTTTCTCGTGTCCGATGTATTGGAACAACCACCAGCATCGGCCGGAAAAGGCTCCTTCCTTTTCATCATAAATGATAACTGTTGTATCGTTATCAATACCGACGTCCTCAACCTTGCGCAAAAAGTTCTTCATATTCGGGAGGGGATGACGCCCTCCATGCTTTTTCACATATCCTGATAAATCCTTTTCCAAATCGAAAAATACGGCTCCTGGAATATGACTCTCTTTATACAGTTGACGCCCCTCTGACGGGTTTCCCAGAGAAAAACGACAATCAATGATTCTTAGATTCTCATCATAATTATGCTCACTTAGCCAATCTATATCGATAAGTGCACTCATGATATCATCCCCCTCTTCTTCATCAATTTCAGCACTTCCTCCTTTGGTTCCCAGCATGAGAATTGATAGGTGGTTTTGGTTTCATAGCCTAGTCGGGAACAAAAATAGGTGGTCTTCTGATCAGTCTTAACTCCTTGGATGTGAATACAAGTAGCACAGCAATGATAAGGATTAGCCACTACCCCACTCCTTCTCTTTTAAGCTTGGATGCGTTCGAGCAGCTCCAGATCCTGCTTTAGTTTGTGTAGGTCCTGAACAGTCTCTAAAGCGTCTATATTGGAATCGATCTGCTCTGTCACCTGGCTCGATATTTCTTTTTTAAGTATGTCTAATTCTCTTTCTAAATACGAAGCACCCCATGCTTCCATACGTAACTGTTCGTGTTCTAAATATCTATCTGCAGGCTCTTGAAGTAGTGCTTCCAATTTTTCCTGAACAATCTTTTTTCCGCCTTGTTCAAAGAAATGCTTTGGATTCTTAAATGAAGAAAAGGCTTCTTCGAATGGTCGCAGCTCTGTTTGTTTAAACGCGCTCTCAAATTCAATGGTGCTTTCGTTTTTGTAGTCTTGTGGTGATAATACAAGGTCTTTTTCCACCTGTTGAATCAATTCTTCTAGGACCATCCATTGTTCACTGAGTTGTCTTTGGATGTATTGTTGTATGCGAAGGGAGGTGGCCCTCATTTCCTGAGCCAAATCAAATCCGGTACTCGATAGGAACTCTTTTATACCTTCCCTTATCGCTTGGGATTGATTAGGAAATTGAAGAAATAATCCTGAATGAAAGGCTTCTTTATAGAAGTCGGATACCCTGAAGAACACCCTTTGCTTCACATAATAGACAAGCTCCTTCGATTCTTGTTGCATTTCAATTTCAAGGGGTTGAACAGATTTCGAATCGATAAGTGAGCGAATCTCTACCTTTGCGTCCTTCAGTTCCTGCTTGCGTACTTGCCTATACGCTTTATCACTGGAAGCCGTATGAATATATTGGTTGAACCGCTGTAGTCCCCTATCCCATTCACTAAGGGCGGAATCAATACTCATACTCACTAACTCATTCTGTATAAATGATTGGAATTCCTTCTTAAATAGGTCCATACCTGACTTGTTGGGAGCTGATTCCTTGAGAGCTTCGAGAGAAGACACTCCAAAGATCCTTGGAAAACGGATGCCATATTGAATCAGCTGCGCTTCCACATAGTCTATCACTTCATTCTTTTCTTCTTCATCACTTGCAAGATCGATGGCGTTAACGACAAAGAACATTTTATCTAATTCAAATGTGTCCTTCACTCGCCCTAATTGAATAAGGAACTCCCGGTCTGCCTTGGCAAATGCATGATTGTAATAGGTCACAAATAGGATCGCATCGGCATTTTTAATATATTCAAATGATACTCCCGTATGTCGTGCGTTAATTGAATCTGCTCCTGGAGTATCGACGAGTGTGATTCCCTGTCTTGTAATATCACAGTCGTAATAGAGATCAATGGACTCAACAAAACAAGCTTGAGCTTCATCCGCTACAAACCCTCTATACTCTTCAAGATTTACCATTTTTTTCTTCCCAAGACTCTCCTTAAAGGCAGGATAACCATTATAAAAAGCCTGCAGGAATGAAAGGTGGACATTCTCCTTACCACTGCCTTCACTCGTTAAATCAGGTACAACCCCCATTGCTTCATCGAGTGTTGAAACATTGCGATTGAAAAAAGAAAGAGAATGAACGATGTCTTGAAATAGTTGGTCATAGGTTTTAATTTGTACATGAGCAGTCTCGTGCTCACCACTTTCTGATACCGGATTGATTCGGTTGATCGAAGCAGTTGTCGGATTCGGACTTACAGGAAGTATTTTCTTCCCCAATAGTGCATTCGCAAATGATGATTTCCCCGCACTGAAAGCACCGAATAAGGCAATCGTAAAGGATTGATTGGTAAGGCGTTCTTTCTTTCCTTCTAAAAGATCTGCTGTCTTGGTAAATCCTTTATATTTCCTGAATACATGGGTCATCGTTTCTAAACGTTCGATTACCCCTCCTATAGAAGCTTGTTGCTCTTTTCGAGGCTGAGCCACAATTTCTTCCCTGGTTTGTGTTGTGATCTCTTTTTGATCCAACTCCATGTCAGATGCAAGAATATACTCTTCCGACCTCGCCTTCCAATTGACTATCCATTGTTGGAGAATAGAATCAGCTTGGCTTTGATCGATCTCAATTCTCATTAATTTTCTAAGTTGAGTAGTCTTTTCCTCATGTAATGTGTTCCACTGAAAAATGACTCCCGTTTTCTTTTGGAGTTTATCAAGCTCAGCTTCTAAAGCTGAATTCTCTTCCCGGGATGCACTTTCAATTTCATTCAAAGTGTCTACAAACAAATCATTAGTATAGCTTCTGGCTTTCTTCTTTAATTCCTCAGAAAGATCGTCACAGTATTGGAGTACGTAATCACCCGTAATTCCTGCACCTGGTTTGATCAGACCGTTAAGAAATGGTTCATCCACTTCCAAGGATAATTGATCCCATTTCATTAATTGATCTGATGAGGGACTGTATTCTTTCACCATATTTTTTCCGAGTGTCTTCAGATGCCATTCTAATTGAGATTCAATGCGGGTATTTAAATCGTCTTTAAATTTCTGTATTCTGATCGCTTTTTCGTCTTCAGTTTTTTGTTTTGAAAATATAAAACCTACTTTAAAGTCTGATTGTCTGCTTTCCAGAAAATCTTTCGCTAATTCTCTCGTTTCAAAAGGCATTAAATAAGCATTTTTAAGGATTTCTCTCCTTTCTTCCTCAAAATGTTCATTTATCGCTTTTACGTTATTTTTTGCTAAGGTTTCTATCAATCTTTTTTCAGTTTGCAGAAGTGCGGCTTTGTTATTCCATTCCTCCTCTGTAAGGAGGTCTCTTCCTGTTTCCTCGATTTTCTCAAGCTCTTCCTCATACCACTTCTCATGCTCAGACCGTAATTGAGAGATAGCCGATTCTGCAGAGGCTTCTATCAGATCACTTTTCATTTTCACCTGGTCTTCAATTAATGACTCTAATTCTTCGAGGTCATTATGAGGATGATGTGGAGCTTTTAAACTTGTAAAAAATGTTCCATTGGGTACAACTCCCCAAGATGCAAACGACTTCTCAACACTTTCTTTAAAGTCGCTGAATGCCAATTCTTCTTCCTGGTGTTTATCAATCTGGTTTACAATGAGATACAACTTGACTCCATGACGGATCATTTCCTTTGTGAACTCGAAGTTCACCTGAGATTGAACATGGTTATAATCCATTACGTAAAAGACGGCGTCAGCGAGGTGAATGGCCGATTCCGTTGATAGTCTGTGGGCATCATCCGTACTGTCTACACCAGGGGTATCTAAAACCGATACACCCTCTGGCATCTCACTCTTGCTTCGCCCTATTTCTACAGAATATACCTCTTCACCGTTTTTACAAAAGTCCTTAATGGTGGAGAACTCATATGGTGCCTTAAAGTATAGCGGCTTAGAATGATGATAATGGATTTTCGCAAAATCCGTTGGTGCATGGTGCACCTTCACTAAATTTGCACTGGTAGGGATTGGACTCGACGGGAGGATTTCCTCTCCCATTAAGTGATTGATCATCGTTGACTTTCCTGCAGAAAAATGCCCACAAAAGGCTAAAATCAATTCATCGTTGTTTAATTTCTCTGCTAATCTTTCTACCTTTGCAGCCCGCTCTTCGTCTCCGTTGTGACGGAAAGTTTCGTGATAGGCTGCAAGATGTTGCAATTTATTATGTAATTGGTTACTCTTATGCTCTATCTGACTCATTGAACTAGTTCCTTTCTGTTTTCAGAAAAATGATAACGTTTTTATTTTATCGTATTTGCCCCAATTTCTCTATGAAATCATATCAATGTGGGGAATTTGAGAACGGTATTAGTATATGCAGGAATTTTAAAAGAGCCAAAAGACAAAATAAAAAGCCCTCTTCCGAAGAAGAGGGCTATGTATTTATCGTGTTGTTTCAGTTGCAATCAAGTTTGAATGAACAAAAGATTTTGAGTTTGTCTGGTATGAAGATACTTTCTTCTCTTGTGCTGAATCCTTCATTACATTTGATAAAACATGCTTCATCATGAAGCTATACGCTAATACAGTAAACAATATCAGAAACCATACCATATTTGTCCCCACCCTTTTGTTAATGTTTAAATGAGAATAATTTTCATCTTCAATTAGAATCTTAACAAAAACGATAATCATTTTCAATAAGAAAATTATTTTTCTTTTCTGATCAGGGGGATCCAGCCCTTTGTATGAAGGTGAATCCTTTCATAATCGGTTTCATGGCGAAGCGCATGTTCCTCAAGCGGAATGCGAATAGAGAGAATGAATTGATTCAGTAACGCGAAGATAAACAGGGTCCAATAGGCATGAAAAAGTAATGGAACAATCAAGAACTCTAATGTGACGATCAGGTAGTTAGGATGCTTCATATACTTATAAGGACCTTTCGCTACCACTTCAGCCTTCGGAAGCACGATGATTTTTGTATTCCAATACTTCCCCAGTGAAGAAATCACCCATATTCTCCCGAGCTGAGTGAGGATGAAACCAGCCAACAGGATCGGCCAATAGGGATTGACCCCTGTATGAAAGATCCCTCCTTCAATTAACAGCGAAACAAAGAATGCGATATGGATAGCGACCATCATTTTATAATGAGCCTTTCCATATTCTTTTGCCCCCTGTTCCTTCATCCACTTTTCATTTGAATTAGCGATGAATAGCTCCACAAGCCTCTGAATCATCAGTACGAAAAAAAACAGGATGAAATACAGCATCATTCCCACCTCATCAAAAGCAGTTCTGAACTAAACCCCGGCCCTAAAGCGGTACCCAAACCTATATCTCCACGTTCACAGCCTTTATTCATAAATTCCTTCAGCACATACAAGATGGTTACAGATGACATATTCCCATAGTTTTTTAAGACCTTCATAGATTCAGATGTCATACTTTCTTCCATTCCTAAAGCTTCCTGATAGGCTTCAATGACCTTCTTTCCTCCCGGATGTGCCACAAAGTGCTTAATATCTTCAAGGCTTATATCATTTCGATTGATGAATTCCTCAACATTCGGCCTGAGCCAGTTCTTCACTAGAGTAGGAATATCTTTCGAAAACACAACATACATACCGTTATTCTTTACCTCCCACCCCATTACATCCAGTGAATCCTCCAAAAGAGTAGATTGAGTAGCGAAAATGGATGGCAGCGGGTGGGAAATTCCTTCTAGTAATGGACTTTCATCACCACAAACAACTGCACAAGCAACACCATCAGCAAAAAGTGACGTACCAACTAAATTGCTCTTAGAGCGATCCCCATGCTGAAAGGTGAGTGAACAAAGTTCGATGGAAAGGACGAGAACATTTGCTTTCGGAAAAGCTAAACAGTATTCATAGGCACGTGACAGCCCGTTTGCTCCCCCCGCACATCCCAATCCCCAAATCGGGATTCGTTTAACATGAGAAGAGAACGGCAGATGATTCATAATTCTCGCTTCTAGACTTGGTGTTGCGATGCCCGATGTTGAAATTGTAAAAATCGCATCAATGTCCTCTAATGTAAGCTGATGATGGGATAGGATTTTCTTAACGACCCTGCTCCCCAGTTCAACTGCGTGGTGAATAAATTCATCATTTTTTTCTTGAAAGGTATGCTCCCTGGAAAACCATTCGAGATCTTTTACGAAATAGCGGCTGTCTATTTCACCGTTTTCAAACACAGTGAGAAGACGTCCGATATTCTTAAAGCTTGTCGAAAACAATTGTTTCGCAAATTCTGCCGCTTCTTTTTGTGTAATCTTCACAGGTGGAATCTCGGTTTCAACTGAAACAATTTTCGGCATTCATCTACACTCCTTACAATTCCATGTAAGGGTAGCATTTCCAAAAAATCACAAAACATGTATCGAGATTATGTATAACCCTTCTAATCAATCTAAATAGGTCTTCATTACGAAAGGAATACCCATTGGTGCCTCTTGTGGGGGATAAACACGTCACCATACAAGAAAGAGCTAACCCGCAAAGGTTAGCTCTTTCTTGTATGGAAGTTTAAAAACCTTGAATCGTCATCCCACCGTCTACAAAAATGGTTTGGCCCGTAACATAATTCGAGGCATCAGAGGAAAGGAAAACAGCAGGGCCTACTAGTTCTTCCAATTCGCCGATTCTTTTTAAGGGGGTTACGGCCAAAATATCATTTACATATTCTTTGTTTTGCAATAGCTCTTTCGTTAAGGGCGTTTTAAAATACCAGGGTCCGATACTATTCACATTAATATTGTATTTTCCCCATTCTAAGGCTAAAACTTTCGTCATTTGAATCATGGCAGCTTTCGTTGAAGCGTACACAACCCCCGTTCGTAAAGCTACATGCCCGGCTACAGAAGCTATGTTAATTATTTTACCCTGATTCTTCTCCTTCATATGTTTACCTGCTTCCTGACTCATCATAAAAGCAGATTTCAAATTTGTATCCAAGATCGTTCCCCATTCTTCATCCGTAACCTCCAGGGCGCTGGAACGGATATTCATGCCTGCATTATTAATTAAAATATCAATGGAACGTTTTTGATTTTCTATGTAAGCAATCGCTTTTTGAATTTCCTCCCGTGATGTCACATCTGTCGGGATTATATAAGCCCTTCTTCCCAGCTTTTCAATTTCACTGGCCGTTTCTTCTAAATCGCCCCTCGTCCTTGACAGAAGAACAACATCGGCTCCTGATTCTGCTAAACCTATACTGAGAGCTCGTCCAATTCCACGCCCGGCACCAGTGACAACAGCAAGCTTATCTTTTAATGAAAATGAAGGTAAATACATCTTCACACCACCCTACCCATTATTTGAATCTTCTATATATTAACACAGTCACTTTGACTGCTAAAGGTTTACGGTTCGGTTTAATAAGTTTTCTTTTTTTCCTCCTGGTTCTGGACATGAATCTGGATTTTCGAATCTACGTGAAGTTGACATTGAGGACAAACCGTTTTCTCTGAAAAGATCTGACAGCAATGCTTACAATAAAATTTTTCCACGAAATATCCTCCCCCTCTTTATTATCATTCCTATACTCTATGCATATCGCTCCGACAAATGAACCGGTTGAAAGACCTATTATGTAACTGATTTCACATTTATTTCACAATATTTCTCGTAACCTGTGACATTTATCACAGATTCATAAGGGTTTACACCTTTATGATAGTGATAACGAAATCAATCATCCAATGAATGGAAGGAATGAGATATATGGTGAAACCGGAATTACACCAAAAAACCGAGGTTAAGGTCGAAGAGTCTACTTCACTAAAAGGAACTTTCACATCGGTTCTGTTCTTAGGTGGTTTTCTAGTCCTTACTTGGCTGGGAGTATTCTTACTATTTATCAATCGTTTTTAATTCTGAAGGAGTGGTTAACATGCACATGCATCGCTATGAAAAATGGTGGTTAACATTAGGAACAGGGTCTCTTATCTTATTTTTAATTATTTTAGGAATCAGTGCTTTTCATCAAGGACATCAACCTCCAAGCGCGAAAGCATACGTCAATCCCGAGCGAGTGGATAAAACCTCGCCGTTTAACGAACCTGGTTTGAAGAAGGTAGAAGGAAAGGCTTGGGATTACGAGTTAGTGTTTGTGGCATCTGCATTTCTCTACACACCCGGGGAAATTGAAATACCAAAAGGATCTACACTTAAAATCATCGCCACAACAAAAGATGTTGTTCACGGATTTGAAGTGGCAGGAACAAACATTAATATGATGCTTGAACCTGGATTTGTAAGTGAGTATACAACAACCCTTGACAAAACAGGGGAATTTCTCGTCGTTTGTAATGAATATTGTGGGGTAGGTCACCACACAATGAAATCTATGATCAAGGTGGTGGACTAAAATGAACCGATTTGTTCAAATTGAGAAAAAAGATGCTACTTTGGCGATGGCACATATTTATGTTGGCTTTATCGCATTGGCGCTAGGTGGATTGGCTGGATTATTACAAGTGTTAGTAAGATCAGGAAAATTCATATTACCTGCAGGGATAGGTTATTACCAGGTCTTAACGGTTCACGGCGTATTATTGGGATTGGTTTTAACCACTTTCTTTATCCTTGGATTCCAGCACGCTGCCATTTCCCGAACATCCGGCACCTATTCCGGGAAATCCCGCTTGTTTGGATGGTTAGGATTCTGGGTCATGCTTATCGGCACAATCATGGCCGCTGTTATGATTCTATTAAATGAAGCAACTGTACTGTATACTTTCTATGCCCCCCTGCAGGCACACTGGATATTTTACTTAGGATTGACCTTCGTCGTAGTTGGAAGCTGGTTAGGCGGGACCGGCATGATCATCAAATATATAAGCTGGCGGAAAGAAAACCCTGGACTGCCAAGCCCTCTCTTAACATTCATGGCCATCATCAATACCGTCTTATGGATTGTCGCAACCATTGGGGTGGCAGGAACGGTTTTATTCCAGCTCCTTCCTTGGTCTCTTGGCCTTGTTGATCGAGTAGATGTGCTTGTAAGTAGAACATTATTCTGGTATTTCGGTCATCCCCTAGTATATTTTTGGCTGCTGCCCGCCTATATGGCGTGGTATGTCATTATTCCAAAAATCATTGGCGGAAAAATATTTTCAGATTCGTTAGCCAGACTTTCTTTTATATTGTTCCTCCTATTTTCTATCCCGGTTGGTTTTCATCACCAATTAGTGGAACCGGGGATTGACGCATATTGGAAGTTTTTACAGGTTGTTCTTACCTTTATGGTTGTCATACCTTCCTTGATGACTGCATTTTCTCTGTTCGCTACTTTTGAAATGTACGGCAGATCCAAAGGGGCTACCGGATTGTTTGGATGGTTTAAGAAGTTACCATGGGGAGATGCCCGCTTTACCGTACCATTTATTGGAATGGTAGCCTTTATCCCAGCGGGAGCTGGGGGATTAATCAATGCCTCAAACCAGATGAACCAGGTCGTTCATAATACCATTTGGGTTACCGGTCATTTTCACTTAACTTTGGCAACTTCTGTTGTATTAACGTTTTTCGGTATTGCCTATTGGCTCGTCCCTCATTTAACAGGACGCGTCTTAACGAAAGCAATGAACAAACTGGCAATTGTGCAAGCCATTGTTTGGTCTATAGGAATGGGCATCATGTCAGGTGCCATGCATGCCGTCGGCTTACTAGGCGCACCAAGACGATCTTCTTTTTCAACTTATGGGGATGCACCGCAAGCCCTTGCTTGGATTCCGTATCAAGTCGCACAAGCCATTGGGGGAACCATTCTCTTTATCGGGATCATATTGGTTCTATATATCTTTATCAACCTAGCATTCTTCGCACCTAAAGGAGAAGAAGAATTCCCGGTGGGTGAAAAAGCTGAAGCAGCTGAGAGAACTCCGATGGCTCTTGAAAATTGGAGGATTTGGTTAACTATCCTAGCAGCTCTCATTCTTATCGCCTACACCGTTCCATTCATCGACATGATTCAAAATGCACCTCCTGCATCCAAGGGCTATCGTCTGTGGTAAAAAGAAAAGCGCAGGCGGCTTGATCAGGCCCGACAAGCATAAAAAGAGGCTGCTTCACAGAAGCAGCCTCTTTTCTATTTCTCTTTAATTGGAACAAACAACTCTAATTTCCGTTTATCTTCCGTTTCGTTGATTTCCCTATCCTGGGATAGATACTTCTCGACACTCAGTCTGGAGTAATCTTTTTCAAACCCATTTTCTTTAATCCAGTTAAAGATGGCGAAGTAAGCTTGCTCAACTTCCGTTGAAAGGCCTTCATAAAGAGCGTGGGCATACTCACCGGCAGGGAGTGACAGCTCCACTAATCCCGGTGGAAGCTTTTCCACACGATCAACCTCTACGGTACAGTAATACGTAAAATCAGTCGCTCTGTCATGGAAAGGTGCGTATATGCATTCATCTCCATTGATGTGGTGGATGGATGGGATCATCTGTTGAAACTTAGTGAATAGTCTCGGAATCTCAGAACCTCTTCCATATGGGCCTGTCCAGCCTATTCCAACAAGCAATTTATCCTCTAGCGATGCAACATTAATTTCCATGATTTTGCCTCCAGTGTTTAATTCAAGGAATACACCTTTGAATACTTCTCCGTTAAATACTCGGCCAAGTATTGGGCATTAAGCCCTTCTCCGGTAACCTCCCTGATGATTTCAAGCGGTTTCTTCATCTTGCCCCACTGATGGACGTTCGTCGTCATCCATTCTCTGATGGGAGCAAGATCCCCCTTTTCCAACAGCTCTTCATAATGTGGAAGATCGTGTAACATGGCACGTTTAAACTGTGCCGCGTACATATATCCTAATGCATATGACGGAAAGTAACCGAAGCTTCCACCTGCCCAATGAACATCCTGGAGGACACCTTCACCATTATGGGAAGGACGGACACCTAAATACTCTTCATATTTCTGATTCCAGATTTCAGGAAGATCCTTCACTTCCATCTCATCATTGAATAACCCTTTTTCAATTTCATAACGGATGATGATATGTAGAGCATACGTTAATTCATCGGCTTCGATCCGTATTAATGAAGGCTTCGATTCATTGATCGCCCGATAGAAATCGTCCAGTTCAACAGCATCAAACTGGCCCATCGAGTATTCCTTCAGTAATGAATAATTCTTCTTCCAGAAAGAATGATCCCTACCTACGAAATTTTCATAAAACAGTGATTGTGATTCATGGATTCCCATGGACGTGCCCGTACATAGCGGTGTGCCCATCAGCTTTTTTGAAATGTTTTGCTCATAAAGAGCATGTCCGCCTTCATGGATCGTTCCGAACACAGCTGTTCTCCAATCCTTCTCGTCATATTTAGTTGTTACCCTTACGTCACCAGGGTTTAAACCAATCGCAAACGGATGGACCGTTTCATCAAGTCTTCCTGAGTTGAAATCATATCCCATTTGTTCAAGTATCTTTAAACTGAATTCCTTTTGCTTGGCCTTTGGAAAGTGTTCAAAAAGGAAATCGGTTTTCGGCTTATTTTCCGAATCGGAAATTTTATGTACCAGTGGGACTATTTGATCCCGTAGATCACCAAATACTTTATCTAACACTTCTACCGTTACACCTGGTTCATACATATCCAGTAACGTATTATACTTATTATCCTCGTAGCCCCAATAATCAATAAAACGTTTCGTGAATGCCACCAGTTTTTCTAGATAAGGCTGAAACATGGTGAAATCCGCTTTTTCTTTTGCCTCTTCCCAGACACCTTCTGCTTTCGACTGTAACACTACATACTCCCTGTATTCAGAGGCAGGAATTTTTTTATTCCGATCATACTCTTTTTGACACTCTTCCAATAATTTTTGTGTCGTCTCATCCAACTGGTCCAATACTGGAGTGAGTTTTGCTAAGTAAGCTGCCATTTCATTGGAAGTGGACATTTCAAACAGCTCAGATGAAAGCATCCCGATGACTTCTGACCGTTGTTCTGCACCATTCTTTGGAGCGCCGGTCCGTAAGTCCCAGAACATCAAACCAAGTGCTTCGTTGTAGGCCGACATTTTTTTAACATAATCATGAAATTGATCTTTTGTCTCTAGTATTGATTCTTTCATTTTTTAAAAGCCCCCTTTTTAACATTCAATCTATTTTATCATATTTTTCTGGCAACTTGGGTTCGGAAAGATTGATGGGAGAGGGAATTATCATTGAAGAAAAGTAATCATGGGCCTTTTTATTGTTAAGTTTCAACTGTATTTTACGACTTTTCCAGGTTTATTATCGACTTTTAAGATATATTATCGACTTTGAGCCATTTATTATCGACTTTTAAGTTATATTATCGACTTTGAGCCATTTATTATCGACTTTTATAATATATTATCGAATTTGATTCATTTATTATCGATCACGAAAGTAAGTTCTCACGCCCAGAAGATCCATAAAAAAAACCGCCCATTAAGGCGGTTCCAACTTTACTTGGCTATGCGTTCAATACTTCAATCCCAACGGGTAAAACGGATTCTACCAATTCTTTATGTGAAGTTTCTGCATCATTCATCAGAACATGGATGCTCCCCTTGTCTTCACTCGTCCGAATCAGACGTCCGACTCCTTGTCTCAAGCGAAGGATCATGTAAGGAATATCCACTTCTTCCACAGAGTGAGTGGCATGCTTGCGTTTCGCATCAAAGACAGGGTCCTTTGGAGGGAATGGAAGTGAGTAGATAATGACCTGTGAAAGGGACTCCCCTGGCACGTCCAAGCCTTCCCATAAGTGATAAGAACACAGGACAGTTGACGTTTCCTGCTGGAACTGCTCTACTGTATCACTGATTTCTCTGTCACCTTCATAGATCACATTCCATGCTTGATCAGCCTGTTGCACCTGATACGACCTAAAGGCATTCATTTCATCCTTGGAGGTGAAAAGAATCAACGATTTCCCTTGATTACTCTTCAGTTTGTCCAATACATACTGATTTTTAGAATGTACTCCGGAATTCAGTGAAGGAAGATACGCTTTCATCATGTCCTCGTAATCATATGGGGATTCCACTGAAAATTTTTCATATTTCTCAATCCCCAGTGATTGAGAAACATAAGAGAAGTCTCCTTTATAGGAAAGGGTTGCCGAAGAAAAAATAAATGGGATATTTTGAGAAAAAACCTGTTCTCTAAGAATCTCCTCGACTAATCTCGGCATCACCACAAAGGTGTGCTCTTCCTCGGATGTTTCCAACCAGTAGATTCCCTTTTCATCGTCTAAAAACAGTTTCAACGAATACTGGATCTGCTCCAGGTATTCTTCCACTACCTTTAAAAGATAATCATCCATAACGTACATTTCAGATTCAAAAACGAGTTCATTCAACAGGTTCTCTATTTTCTCCGTTAGAGCCCTTCCTTGCTGTAATATGGCTTCTGACCGAATGATGTATTGTCTATCGGAGCCTGACTCCCCTTTGGATTCCTTCTCTAGTAGCCCGAACCACTTTTCATTGTCGAGCATGATATCTTCAATGATATAAAGGGTCTCCTCCCTCATATCTGAAGATGACAGCTTCTCCAATAGTCCTTCAAGTGTCTCCATCCTCATCCGATAAGTCATCGCTTTTTGAGAAGCAAATTCCAATAAGTGACCTTCGTCAAATACTACAGAGCTTGCTTCCGGCAAAAGTGGCAGCTGCCCTTCCCGTTTACGGGAGTCTTTCGTCCAAATATGTTCCATATAAAAATCATGGGAACAGATGATCAAGTCTGCTGCACTTCGGTAATGTTCGCGATGAAGGGTAAGGCCGCATCGATGACGGTAGGCACATGACATACAATCCTGAAGAGAATCCCAGCCTACACTATTCCATTCATCGTCAGATAGATGAGCATATTCTCTTCTATCTCCATAATGACTGAAGCTTTTCATGGAAGAGTTTTCGTGGACAAAACCAGGTAATTCCTCCCACATGTCCTGGAAATCTTCGTTCAGAGGAAGGTTTTCTTCTAGTTTCTTTATACATAGATATTGCTCTCTGGACTTTGCCAATCGAACATCTATATCAAGGTCCAGTGCCATCTCAAGCTTCTGGATGTCCCCTTCTTTTTTTACAATCTGCTCAATGAGTGTTTCATCCGCACACGCAATGATTGCCGGCTTACCTGTATATCTGGCATACGACAACGCATATAAGAGATATACAAGGGTTTTCCCCGTACCCACACCTGCTTCTGCAAACATAACTTGTTTGTTTTTATAGGCTTGATTAAGCTGAAAGGCCATAAATACCTGTTCATCCCGTAAATCAAATCCTTTTTCAGGCAATAAATCATAAAACACGTCACCGATCCAGTCGGATAATGCTTCATAAAAGGATTGCTCTTTGGTTAATTCAAATGGTAATTTTCTTCTCATGAGGACCTCCTGCGTTACACAATATTTCTAATTTACTAGAATTCTTTCGAAATGAAAAGATAAAAACGTAATTTATTCATGGCTCTTAAGATGAGCCTTTAATTTAAAGTTTTCCGATGCCCTTAACAAAAGAAAAGGGACGCTCCATATCAAGGGTAGATCTACCACTTGTATGGATGTCCCTAATCTCCTTTAGAATACACTCAGTCGTATATTCTCTTTTTTCTTAACAATTCATATTGAAAAGCCTGATCCAGGTTTTTCGCCGCTTCGTGTAAGTCTGGTTGAATGGCTGTTCCTTCTTCACCTGAAGTGGAAGAAATAGAGCTTTGTAATGCCTGATAGATTTTGTGATAATCGATGAAAGAATGGTCCATCCTCTTTCACTCCTCTAAAAATGATAGAACTATTATACGCAGGAATTGAAGAGGATATTCTGACCTTCTTTAACTTTTTTTCGGACTTAAAATGGTTACCCTTTTCTCGGAGGACGCGGGCCAAAGTATTGGTAGTAATCCGTTCGAATAAATCCGTTGAACAATTTACGTTTTTTGGTGGCTTGCTTCCCATAAAATTGTTCAAAATTTTCATGGGACGTCATCATATATACCGACCAGGTTTCCAATTTTTCAAAGGCTTTGCCCATTTCTTGATACATTTTCTCAACCTCTTTACGTTCACCTAGACGTTCACCGTAAGGAGGATTTCCGACAATGATGCCATACTCCAAATCTGAAGTGAAGTCTCGTACTTGCATTTGCTTAAATTTCACTAAATCCCCAAGACCTGCCTCCATTGCATTCTCTTTCGATACTTCTATCATCCGGTGATCGATATCGGTTCCCAATATTTCAAGAGGCTGGTCGTAGTCAGCCAAATCTTCAGCTTCCTGACGCGTTTTTTCCCATACGTCCTCAGGCATCATCGGCCATCTCTCGGACAAAAACTCTCGGTTAAATCCAGGTGCAATGTTTTGCCCGATCAATGCCGCTTCGATTGGAATGGTACCTGACCCGCAGAATGGGTCCACAAAAGGACGATCAGGATTCCAGGTCGTTAGTTGAATCAGTGCTGCAGCCAGCGTTTCTTTTAAAGGAGCTTCACCTTGTCCAATTCGATATCCCCTTTTGTGAAGACCTTGTCCACTAGTATCGAGGGTGATGCTTGCCACATCTTTATGGATCGCCACCTCAATTTTAAACAAGGGGCCCGTTTCCTCAAGCCAAGATGTACGTTTGTATGCCGTACGTAAACGTTCAACGATTGCCTTTTTTACGATCGCTTGGCAATCAGGTACACTGTATAGCTTGGATTTAACTGATTTGCCCTGTACCGGGAATTCTGCATCGACAGGAAGGAAATTCTCCCACGGCAGTTTCTTTGTATTTTCAAATAATTCATCAAAGGAGTACGCTTTAAAGTCTCCAACAAGTATCTTGATTCTGTCAGCAGTTCTTAGCCACATATTGGCTCTTGCGATAGCCGTTTCGTCACCTTTGAAGATGACTTTCCCGTTCTCCACCTGACAATCGTAGCCCAGGTCCTTCACTTCTTTTGCGACAATCGCTTCCAAGCCCATTGCTGCCGTCGCTATTAATGTATATGTATTCATATTGTCACCTCGTTATTAAGTATCTCTATTTAATAGTATTGTCTTGTTTCCCATAAAATAAAAAGGACTGATACAAAAGAGCAGTGTATTACCTGCATGTATCAGTCACTTGCATTATTTAAGCCATATTGCTCTTATCCCGTAACAGTGTTCTGTAAGCCATGTTTTGTTCCGTTGTACTACAAGCGACTTTTCGTCTCGTACTCGGGTGGTAATCATCTATCTACAAAGGAAGTTCCTTTGTCCCTCTCTTCGTTCAATTCCTCCGAGAGGATTCCCCTACCTAATTTTGGGTTTCTCGCTCGTGGGGTTTACCTCGTTCCACTCCTGCCATTTCTAACAGGACTTCGTCACTGTGGCACTTTCAAGGTAGTCACACCATATCCAAAAGGACTTAGGTGATTTCCCTGCCGTCAACTCAATACTTGAGCTGCCCTAGCTTATGAATTGGCTAGGCACGAACACTACGTGCATCTCAGCACCGTGCGAGCATGGACTTTCCTCTACAACATTAAGTTGCAGCGATTACCCAAACACCATTAAGGATCAGCAATAACTAATTATACTGTAGTTTCCCTAAGAATTCAACTGGAAATATTAGTCGTATAATTTGTTGCCAAATACATGTTTTTCTAAATTAGACAAGCGCTTGAGAATATCGAAATTCGTTGTGCCTGTCTGTTGAGCAGGAGCAGCGGACCGTTGCTTACTGGCTCCCTCTACTTGCTTCTTCAATCGCAGGTTTTCTTGTTGAAGATCTTCTATTTCTTGATGAAAGGTTTCATAATCTTTAATAATCAAATCTAAAAATTTATCTACGTCTTCTTGCTTGTATCCCCTCATACCACTTTTAAATTCTTTTTCAAGGATATCCTTAGCCGTTAATTTCACTTTATCTGAGATCATTATTTTCACCTCTATATTTATCACTATCATTTTTTCAAATAACCATCATTTTGTCAATTGTAATTGTTATTGGGGGTTATAAATTTCCGAATGGTCAATGAGTGATAAAGCCCCCTCTACTCATTCTTCCATTGCTCTTCTTCGACGACCCATTGCAGATCATGGAAGGTAATCGCCCTTATTTCAAAAGTTGGATCGGACTCTTTCTTCTTCTTCGCTTCTTGATAGAAGTATTTAGGAGAGCCTTCTTTTTCTTCATCGTACAGTATCACTAACGTTTGGCTTTTTTGCAAGAATAATTGATTTTTGTTTCGAAACTGCTGAGGGCTCTTATAGGGTTCTTTCGAAATAGATTCGATAAAATCCGCTTGAGAAAGGATGAGTTCATAGTATTCCTTATTCTGGTCGTTCCAGTTTTCCTCTTGAGAGATAAAAGGAGTCAGTATAGCCAGTTTAAGATCTGGATAATCTTCTTGAAGTTCAAACACCACTTCTGCCCCCCAAAGTTCTACGCCAAGCTGCCCACTAATGAGCACCCATTCTAATTCTTCATCCAAAAGAGATACTAATTCTTTCTTTAGAGCTTGTTTTATGTAGTAAATCGCTTTGTCATCCTGCTTGAAAATTCCTAACTCAAAGGATTTATACCCGGTTATGCATGCAACATTACTCAAATGCAAAACTCCTTTAGTAAACTTTCAGGGCAAACACGTCTATTTAAAGATTAGTATACCCTAATCCTTTACACTCTATTGTAACATATTTTACGAATTGCGACGTCATCAATCCTTATATCATATAATATTTACAATCATAAAGAAGAGATGACCCTAATAAGCCTTAGTCACTTTAGCAGAGTAACACGGCGTGTCACTCTGCATTTGAAACTAATCTCTTAGAGGCATCCCTCTGTTATCTTAACTCTGAATATTATCGTCCCATACCATACGGTCCGAATGGTGGTCTTGGACGAGGTCCGAATCCCGGTCCACCTGGGCCACCTGGTCCAAATCCTGGGCCCCCTGGTCCAAATCCTGGTCCAGCTGGTCCTCCTGGTCCTCCCGGTCCACCGCCACAATTAAAATGTTGGTGTGAAACACTGTCTACTTGTGATTGTGTTTGCGGGAAATAATGTTTATGTTGATACATAACATTATTTACATTTGTCGTGTGAGTAGGGTGAATGTGCGGCACCTCAAAGGTATTGCATGTATGTTTCACACAACATTTCGTCGGGTGCATGACTGCAGGAAGTACTTGATTAGGTCTTGGTCTTTTATACATAGAAACGCTCTCCTTTCATCTCTTAGTTGTTACACTAATAGCCTATGAAAGGGAGAGGGTACATGTACTAATGAAAATACCTATTTTTAGGAAAACAAATCGTAATCTTACATAAAGCTATATAAAGTTTCCGGATAATTGGTAAACACAAAAGCCGTTAAACCAATGACGACAAAGAACAAAATTAAGATTGCCCGGTTCATTTTCATCATCCCATCTAAATATTAAATATTTTCAACACAATTAACTATTTTACAACTTCTTTTGAAAATTCTCAATATAAAAATAAGGAGATTGGACCATTTTTTTAGCATTTTTTAAAAGTTCTAGTGTCATCGGGAAGGAAGGTCTGCTTTCTTATTTATTTTTCTAGTTAAACGACTCATTCGATGGTGAAGTTTCCCCATATAGATTTCGTGTTGTTTCCTATTCCGGTCTTTGGTTTCATGCATCAAAGATTCTAGCTGCTCACATCTTTTCAACGCAAGATTTAGATTCTTTGTTTTGTGTTCATACACTTTAGCCAACTCCAGTAATACGACTTTTCTAATGGAAATAGGGGCTTCTTTCCACATTTTTTCCCATAACTCAACCGCCCTACTCTCTTCTTTCTCTTTTTTGTATTGAAGAGCGAGGTGGTGCATTGCTTCATAATTCGGTCGATCATTCTCATTTATTATCTCTTGGTAACGTTCTTTAGCAATCTCTCTGTTTCCCGTGTATTCAAGCCACCTCCCGACTTCAAACCGCTCATGACCTGTTGATTGCTTATGGACATTCAATAATTGAAAAGTCAAATGGGTATAGAGAGTGATCAATGACAATATATCCAGCTCATTATGGGTCATAACCTTAAAAATACCCTCTGGATCTTTACGTTCTATATAATCGAAATAAATCATAGGAGCTAAAAACCCCGGAACATCATCCACTCTATTAAACCCAAGAATCTTACGCTCGACGTTGATCAACTTAACGGATTCCAGCTTGTGCTTAAATAATCTTCTGGATCCATGGTAAAGATCAAAATGCCCAAATGCAGGTAATTTGGGAACATGGTCTTTAATGAGTGTATGCCTTGTCTTTACTTGAGGCCAATCGAACGCTTTTCCGTTATACGTCACAAGGGTGTTATAATCCACATTACTTAAAAAGCTGTGATAAAGAGGTATTTCACTTCCCGGCTGTGGCAAAAAGTGCTGGGTCACAATCACTTCTGTTTCTGTCACTTTCCCATGCCCTAATAAAAAGATCGTATTTCCAACTCCTCCACCTAAACCGGTCGTTTCCGTATCGAAGAAAAACATTTCTTCATGATTAAGCCCCTTGGAAGATAAGGGATGCTCCCCGGTAAAATCTTGCCAAGCATCCACCGCTTTAATAAAATCCTTAAATTTGTAATCCCCATGCTGGTGATCGATTGAATATCGTTTCTCCCTGACCAGACAAAAATCACCGTCTATATAGTACGCAGTCGAACCATTTTGTTTCCATAAATCAATAAATGGGAAGTCCGTGGATTCTTGCTCTATCAAGGAAAGCTGAACTTTGTTCTCTTCAGCATCTTCTTCTCTAATAATATGTTTCTTCATTCTTGATAATTTATTTTTAAGAGACAATTCGTTCCCTCCCTCTCTTATTGAAGGAAAAGATGAAGAAGCTTTAATGCATCCAATTTGGCAGTGTCCAGTGAATGATCCGTTCCAATACACGAAGGACAGCCTGTCTGACAGGGACATCTCTCAATCATGTCAGATGTCTCCAGGAGGATTCTCTCCATCTGTTCATACACCTTCTCACTTAAGCCGATCCCCCCGGGGTAACGATCGTAAATAAATATCGTAGGCTGTTCATTGTGTGCAGCCTTTATTTGAGGGACAACGAAAATATCGCTCGGATCGCACATAACAAATAATGGAATAATTGATTTCAAGCTTTGAGCTGCCCCGATAAGGCCTTCTTCCAGACGCTCCTGACTAAATGAAGCATCATCTTTTAATGAAATCCAGCTGGAACTCGTATGCAGCTCCTCTTCAGGCAAATGGATAGGCCCCGATCCGATATTTTCGTGCGTATCAAATTTGATTTTCTTGAAAATCGTTGCCATTGCCTGAACAGTCACGTCCCCATATGCTACGTCATACATTTCCGACATTCGAGTCTTGTCAGTTTCCAGTACTCTCAATTGTACAGCGAGATTGGCATCGGTGAAATAATCCACATCAACTTCCCTTACATACGCTTTCTTTTCATCCCAATCAAGTTCTTCTACTTGGAATTGAACCCCTTGATGTAAATAAATCGCTTCATCATGCAATAAGGTCATGGCTGAGAAACGATCCATCTCCCCTATTACTTTAACGGCGGAGATATCGGTTTGATCAATAATGATGACATTTTCCTGGGAAGCTGAGCGAAGGCTAATGTTATGAGCAGGAAATACATCATTCATCCAATACCATTTTTCACCATTCTTATGTACCACCCGCTCCTCTACTAAAAATTCTAAAATATCATCAATCTCGTGCTTACCAAATTGTTCACCTTCTTTAAAGGGGAGCTCATAGGCAGCACACTTAATATGATCAATAAGAATAATCAAATTATCCGGATTGATTCTCGCGGTTTCAGGCGTTTGCTCGAAGAAGTAATCAGGATGTTCAATAATGAACTGATCTAAGGGGCTTGAGCTTGCCACCATGATCACCAACGATTCCCCATGTCTTCTCCCAGCTCTACCCGCTTGCTGCCAAGCACTTGCGATCGTTCCTGGATAGCCGGTCATGATGCATACTTGTAATTGACCGATATCGACCCCTAATTCAAGAGCATTCGTACTAACAACTCCGTAGATTTCACCAGATCGTAGGCCTTTTTCAATCTCCCGGCGTTGAGTCGGGAGATATCCTCCCCGGTACCCTCTGATTGATTTCGCTCCTAATTGACTCTTAACCAACTCTTGTAAGTATGTAAGTATAATTTCGACTCTCACCCTGCTTCTAGCGAATATGATGGTTTGCACTTTATTCTTCAAAAGCTCACCAGCAATTCTCCTTACCTCAAGAGTCGCACTCCTGCGTATATTCAACGGTTTATTTACAATGGGAGGGTTATAGAATACGAAATGCTTTTTGGCACTGGGTGCACCGTTATTATCAATCAAATTCATTTTTGTACCGGTTAAGTTTTCTGCCAGCTCTTTAGGATTTGCAATCGTTGCAGAAGTACAGATGAAAATGGGGGAAGCTCCATAAAACTCGCAAATTCGTCTTAATCTCCTGATCACATTGCTTACATGTGAACCAAAAACCCCTCTATATATATGAAGTTCATCAATAATGACGTATTTAAGATTCTCAAAAAGAGAAACCCACTTTGTATGATGAGGAAGAATTGCTGAGTGGAGCATATCGGGATTCGTTATGACAATATGCCCTGCTTTCCTTACTTTCTGACGTATATTAGCAGAGGTATCCCCGTCATATGTATAGCTATTTATAGAAGCTTCTGCCTCTGAAATGATTTCATTCAACTCAGATTTTTGATCTTGTGCCAGTGCTTTTGTAGGAAAGATATATAACGCTCGTGCATCCGGGTTATCCATAATCGTTTGTAATACAGGAAGATTATAACAAAGTGTCTTCCCCGATGCTGTAGGAGTGACCGCGGTGAAGCTCTTTCCTTCCATTGCCAGCTGAAAAGCGGAATGCTGATGGGTATAAAGATTTTCAATTCCTCTTTTTTGCAGCGCTTTTTTTATTTTTTCATTTATCTCATACGGCAGATCGACCAATTGCGCTGGTTTTTCATCTATGGTATGCCAGTGAACAATCTGCTTATTAAAATCATCGTCTTTTTTAAAATGTTCGATCAACTGTTGAAGGTTGTTTTTCTTGAACACAGGTACCACCTCCTCCATTCATTTTACCGAATCTATGTTCGAAACTAAAGTAAAAAAACCACGATTCTTTTACCATAGTTATCCAATTTGAAAATGAAGGATTGTAAGGTGGATGAACTTAGAGACTTCTTTTCCATTTTACAGATGAGTTTATAATGCGATATAGGATAAATGCACATATTCAGCAGGTATTCATACATTAGTATGAATACGTTTGCCTGAAAGGAGTATACCCATGTCGAACGACAAAAAAGGTTTTGGTGACCTGATGCATTCCATGAACGAATTTTTTCATGAAAGACCTATGAAAGGAATGCTTCAAAGCATTGACGAGTTTTTCACATCATCTTCTAACCCCTTTGGTTCTTTTCCAGTCGAATTAACCGAAACAGACAATTACTATATCGTGACTGCTCAACTACCAGGTATTAAGAAAGAGCAGATTCAGCTTGATGTGTTCCCTCAGTTCATTACAATTTCTGTAACCAATAAGGAAGAATTCTCCGAGGAAAATGATCAAAATCAAATGATCAGAAGGAAGCAATCCTTGAAAAAGAGCAGCAGGACCATTCCATTTCCAAGGGGTGTAAATGAAAAGAATGTGAAAGCTTCTCATCAAGACGGACTACTTACAGTGAAAGTGAGCAAGGAATCCGGAAAACGAATACCAATAGAATAAAGGCCCTATTACATTTGAAGAAGGAGCTGCCAAATTGGCAGCTCCTTTTAGTGATCCTAAAGTTTAAATATTCCACCTAAGCCTTTTACCAAAGAGGAAACTTGATTGATAGCCCCCATCATTTGTCCTGTTGTATTCATCATTTTATTAAAATCAAGTGATCCGTCCTGTGATTTGAATGAATTCATGATTGAACTTACTCCTCCAGAAGGAGGTTTAGCCATGAATGAGGCTTTCGGATATGGATTCGCAAATGCCTGCTGTTCCATTGCTTTCATTTGATACGGATTGTATTCTTTCTGCTGAAGAGGATTTTCAAAATATGGATTCATTTGCTGGTGATTCATCTGCTGATATTGGTTCATTTGAAACGCCGATCCAGGATATTGGGCTTCTGGCTGTTGATAATAACCGGGTTGGAAAGGTCCATAATTTGGAGGTCTCATCCCTTGAACTTGATAGTTCACCGGTCCCATATTCGTTGGCTGTGAATGATAAAAAGGATAGTAGTTACGCATCTGTCTCTGATTAGGTAAAGAATTCATACTTAGCCCCCTTACTTTATAATGGTTACTATACAGTATGTTTTACCTGGAATAATGGTGAAAGAACCCATAAAGATATTTCGACAAACACAAGAAGAATGTCGGAAGTTACACTATTCTTACAACTTAAAGAAAGGGTTTTCTATGATAGGATAAAAGTAGATGCTTCGCATGAAATATAAGTATTGGGAGGAATTAAGATGAACCTGAGTGAACTGCTGAAGAGATACGAAAGTAGTAAACATTATCAAGCAACAGATCAACAAGAACTTCTTACAATGGCCAAAAAACTTTATATTTCTAATGAGATTTCTTTGCACCACTATAAAGAGCTGGCGAAGCAAATTAATACAATAGAAGAAAAAGCACTTTCCACCCCATAATAAAGAGGCTGCCGATCGGCAGCCTCTTATTTTTCATTCAATTCATCCAATTGAGTTTGCAATACATATGAGACAGATTGATTATGACTGATGAACCGGTTGTAACTGGACTCTGGAAAGAAACAGTGAATCGACAGCATTTCGATATTATCGAACGTGTTTATAATTTGAGGGAAATGCAGGTGTTTTGGCCTTTGTTCCTTGATCCAATCCAAGGACAATTCTTTCCAAGCATCATTCACCGCTTTTACTTTATCAGCAAAAGGTTTTACTTCGGTGTAAAAGTCTCCTTTTTCACCTGACTCGCGTCTGCTTTTATATTCTTTCATCATCTGCTCAACAAGGATGATCAATTCCCCCGTTACTTCCTTCAAATGCTTCAAATAAAGCCCTCCGTAATAGATATAGACAAAATAAAAAGTAGCACAAGGCTACTTTCTTATAAAATCAGTTTAAGACGTCTTATAGGATAATTCAAGTTTTTGTAAGGCAAAGGACTTTTCTCTATTTTTCATAAGAGCGGTTTTTAATTCCACTTTTCTCTCCACTGAGCTCAATTTACTGTCGATTTTCTGTATCTGGTCCGTTAACGAATTCATTCCTTCTTGCTCTTCAACTGAGATTCGATCGTGCAGACTTTGTTCCAATTGATTTAAACTTTCTTCAATTTCAGCTAATTTCAACATAATATCTTGTTTTGGAAGCATTGTGAATCCTCCCGCCTTTTTTTGGATTAATAGTGTAATTCTCTCTTAATGATCCGTTCCCTTCCCCCCTGACAAAACTAGAAGCGTTTCGGCAAAGAAAGTGTTAAAAGGACATTCCGTTAATTATGTTTCGACACTCCCTGAATAAAAGCAGAGGAAACGAGAAAATAATATAGGTGGAGGTGTTACTCAATGAAAAATCAGAAAAACAAACAAAACAAACAGCAAACTACAAACTCAGCCCAAACAAAAGCCTCAAAAGGCAACCCTAAACTAGAAGGCGAAAACCGTCCCGCGACATAAAAAGCGGAGGCGGCTCGTTCAGACCCGACAAGCATAAGGCGAACCCCCCGGAAAGGCGTTCTTTGCCTTTTTGGGTGGTTTGACTTATGACCTCGAGGGTCTAGCCGCCGGAGCTGGCCTAATAAAAAGCGGAGGCGGCTCGTTCAGACCCGACAAGCATAAGGCAAGAACACCGGAAAGGCGCTCTTTGCCTTTTTGGTGTTCTTGACTTATGACCTCGAGGGTCTAGCCGCCGGAGCTGGCCTAATAAAAAAGCGGAGGCGGCTCGTTCAGACCCGACAAGCATAAGGCGAACCCCCCGGAAAGGCGTTCTTTGCCTTTTTGGGTGGTTTGACTTATGACCTCGAGGGTCTAGCCGCCGGAGCTGGCCTAATAAAAAGCGGAGGCGGCTCGTTCAGACCCGACAAGCATAAGGCAAGAACACCGGAAAGGCGCTCTTTGCCTTTTTGGTGTTCTTGACTTATGACCTCGAGGGTCTAGCCGCCGGAGCTGGCCTAATAAAAAAGCGGAGGCGGCTCGTTCAGACCCGACAAGCATAAGGCGAACCCCCCGGAAAGGCGTTCTTTGCCTTTTTGGGTGGTTTGACTTATGACCTCGAGGGTCTAGCCGCCGGAGCTGGCCTAATAAAAAAGCGGAGGCGGCTCGTTCGGACCCGACAACATGAAAAGAAGAGACCGACGCTATTTTAAAGCGTTGGTCTCTTCTTCTTTCCCCTCCACTTACCAATCTTTGTGAATACACCTTTTATGTTTGCCACTTTCTCAAGCTGCCTTTGCTTACGAAAATACCATTGCGATAATTCGATTTTATCGGGAAGTTTTAGCTCTTGATACCATTCCTTATCAATATCTTTTTGAATCGACCAGTCCATATGGGTCCTCCAATGGTGTGGAATATATACATAAGCCTGATGGAGCATTGGCGTATTCGTTTTGGGCGCACTTTTGCAAAACTGTTCGTAGTCCTTTCTAGATCCTGAATGCTCTACTTGTAAAGCGAAATTCAAAAAGGAAGAATGGTAATCAGGTTGAAATAAAATCTTAAATAATCGATTTCCTAACTGGATTCTGTTTTCGATCTTTCTGAAGCCATGGACACTCGCACCTAAAAGCTCTCCCTCTAATGTAGGAAATAGTACGGAGCTGAAATGCAGATGATCTTCTATGAAAAATAGAGATGAGCCAAACACCCTCTTCTTATAAACCTCATGGTCAATGACTGGTTCTTGAATGAGGTGCTGCTCATTAATAATTAGTGAATGCACCAATCTGTGGTCGTCTCTCTCCTCCCAGTAACGATTCCACTCTTCTTCCATGAAGCTTGAAATATGAAATTCTTTAGACAAATGAAACATTTTCTTCTTATATCTCGTCGAATAATGATAAAGAAGGAGCTGGGGAAAGGCATCCTGAAAAATACTCCAGTTCGCTCTTTCGTACGTCATAAATAGAGCATCGCGAGTCGCGGGATGTAAAAGGCGCGGAAAGATATCACCCTTTAAGTCCGTCATATTCCATCCGGCATTCCTTGAGACCATCGAAGCCAGAAAAGACCATTTTATTTCCGGATGAAGAAGGAAAAATTTTTGATAAGCCATCGTTCTTGATATATTATCTTGATTGTGCAGATACACTAAATGGTTGATTTCATGAATCCACTCATTTGTACGTTTAGGTTCAGGTATATAGGGTAAAAAGCGATAAGTATTGCTGGATTTTTTCATCCTTTTTATTCCCCTTTCTCCACTAGTCCTAGAATAAGGAGATTTGTAAACAATTATTCACACAAATTGGAGTGGTTTCTGTTATGATATAGATTAGTCTGCGAGGTGAATTACCATGAAATTCCATTATCCTAATGGAAAGAAATATGTGGAAGCGACATTACCCTCAAAAAAAACAAAGGCCAAACCGAAACAACTATCTTATAGCAACAGAGGTATGACACTTGAAGAAGACATTAATGAAACGAATCAATATTATTTAACGTTTCATAAAGCAGTCATTCACAAAAAACCAACACCAGTCCAAATAGTGGATGTTCACTATCCTTCAAGAAGTGCTGCCGTCATTAAGGAAGCTTACTTTAAACAGCCGTCAACGACGGACTATAATGGTGTGTATAAAGGAAGATATGTCGATTTTGAAGCAAAAGAAACAAAAAACAAAACGTCTTTTCCACTTCAAAACTTTCACGAGCATCAAATCAAACATATGGAAAGCGTCCATAATCAAGACGGCATTACCTTTGTACTAGTAAGGTTTTCGTCTTCGGAAGAAGTATTCCTGCTCCCCTATAAAGCTCTAAGGTTTTACTGGGATCGTATGATAAATGGCGGAAGAAAATCAATCAAGCGAGAAGAACTAGAAGATAAAGGAGTGCCTATTCCTTTGGGACTTCACCCAAGAGTGGATTATTTAAAAATAGTTCATCAGTTATATTTTTAGTTTATAAAAAATGAGTTAATCTATAATTTATCTCAATATCAGTAGTATATTTTAAATCTTAGACAATACTAAAAACACAGAAGATTGAAAGTGAGGAAACAATATGGCTGGACAATATAAGTCAAGGGAAGAAAAACGCCTGGCCCAACAAAAGTCAAAATCGACAAAGAGCAAGAAAAAGGGCTCTTTGGTTAAGCGCGTCATTATATCATTATTTATCATCGGTATTATCGGGATGCTTGCTGGCGCTGGATTATTTGCTTATTATGCATCCAGTGCCCCTAAGCTTGATGAAAAATTATTAAAGGATCCGATTGCATCTGAAATTTATGATATGAACGGAGACTTAATCACCACAGTTGGAAAAGAGAAACGGGAGTACGCAAACTTCGATGACATCCCTCAGGTGATGCAAGATGCGGTACTTGCTACAGAAGACAATCGATTCTATAAACATAACGGAATCGACTTGATTCGTTTAGGGGGCGCCGTCATTGCCAATGTAACAGGTGGTTTCGGTTCAGAAGGTGCTTCGACAATTACCCAGCAAGTAATCAAGGGATCTTTTTTAAGCCCTGAGAAAACGTTAAAAAGAAAAGCTCAAGAAGCATGGCTGGCTCTTAAGCTTGAGCAGGAATATACAAAAGAAGAAATCTTTGAGATGTATTTCAATAAGGTGTATATGTCCGCTGGAATTAACGGTATGGCTACCGCTGCAGACTACTATTACGGTAAAGACATTAAAGACATTGAGCTTCATGAAGCGGCCCTGATTGCCGGACTGCCTCAAAGCCCGAACAATTACAACCCTTTTAAATACCCTGAAAAAGCGGAAAAGCGACGAAATATCGTTCTATCTTTAATGGAGCAGCACGGTAAAATCAATGAAGAAGAGAAAAAGAAAGCACAAGCGGTTCCAATCACTGAAGGATTGGTTTCAGCTGAAGAAGTTGAAAAGAAAAACGGAAACAAATATCCCGCCTTTGTGGATGCTGTTATTGATGAAGTACAGAAAATGGGTGACTACAACCTATTCTCAGACGGTTTAAAGGTCTATACAACTGTTGACCCGGATGCTCAAAAACGTCTGGAAGAAATTTTAGCAGGTGAAAATACCAGCTTCAGTTATCCGGAGAATCCTGAAGAGCCAATGCAGGCCGGGGTAACCCTTATGGATACGAAAACTGGAGAAATCAGGGCGATTGGCGGCGGCAGAGAACAGGATCCAAACGTTCAGCGTGGATTTAACTTTGCGATCGATACAAAACGTCAGCCCGGGTCTACGATCAAGCCATTAATAGACTATGCACCTGCAATCGAACATTTAAAATGGTCGACGTATCATATTTTAAAAGATGAGCCTTATAAATATTCTGATGGAACAGAACTCAATAACTATGATGGTCAATTTAAGGGACCTATCACGATACGTGAGGGCCTCTGGGATTCTCGAAATATTACTGCCCTAAAAGCCTTTCAGGAAGTCGGTCCAGAGAAAGCAGAGGAATTTGTCAATGGTCTCGGATTAAAATTCGATCACTATTATGAATCTGCTTCAATCGGTGGTGTGTCTCCCGGGGTAAACTCCGTCCAAATGGCAGGTGCCTATGCCGCCTTTGGTAATGAAGGAATTTACAACAAGCCCCATACAGTTACAAAAGTGGTATTACGCGATGGTGAAACAGAGATTGAAAATGATAACAAACCAAAACCTGCAATGAAAGAATACACAGCTTATATGATTTCTGATATGCTGCAGAGCGTTATTGATCATCCTAGAGGAACAGGGCTTTATGCCAAGGTGCCAGGTTTACCGATGGCAGGGAAATCAGGTACGACGAACTATTCTCAAGAGGAACGCGAGAAATACGGAATTGCTAAGACAGACGCACCTGATTCATGGTTTGTTGGCTATACGACAAACTATACAGCGGCTGTTTGGACGGGGTATAAGACTCGCTCCATACCACTATCACCTAGGGATAGAAGAGTATCACAATACATCGTCAGTGACTTGATGAGCTATGTTCACGATGGAGTTGACACACCTGACTTTAAAAAGCCAGACAGCGTCGTTGAATCCAAAGTTGAACTAGGAAGCAATCCGGCAAGACTACCAAGTGAATACACGCCGGATGACCGGATAATCACGGAGCTCTTCGTCCGTGGAACGGAACCTTCCAAGGTTTCACAGGAATTCGACAAGATTGATTCTCCTTCAAATCTGAAAGGTAAATACAATAAGAAAGATCAAACCATTACTCTTGCGTGGGATTATGGTAAAGAAAAGGACGTTCAGTTTGAAGTGGCGGTTTCAATAAATGGTGAAGCGAAACAAGTATTAACAACAACTGATAAGAAGGGATTAAATGTTGAAAACATTCAATCCCAAGGAACTTTCACCTTTGAGGTTGTAGCAATTTCAGGAGATCAGCGCAGTAACCCTGCAACGGTTAATGTTGATGTTAAGGCTACTGATGGTGAAGATGAAGAAAACCAGGATGAAAACAATGATGAAAATCAAGACAACAATGGAAATGGTAACGGTCAAGGAAATGGGAATGGTCAAGGAAATGGAAATGGAGAAGATTCAGGTGGTGGTGAAGATACTGGTGGAGGTGAAGACACTGGTGACGACGAAGGCACTACTCCTCCACCTGAAGGAGATGGGACCGGTGATGGAGGTACAGATGACGGCACTGGAGATGGCACCGGAACCGGAGATGGGACTGGAGACGGCACTGGTGACGGCTCAGGTACTGGAGATGGCGCCACGAATGGTGCACCTGCCACCCAATCAGAATCCAGAAGAGATCAAGAATAAAGTAAAAGGCAACGAGAACATATTCTCGTTGCCTTTTTATTTTTCTTTAGCCCGTTTTAAAGCCAGTGATTTAGCATATTGTTTATGCTGTTCCTCGAATAGCTGAGATAACTGTATGAATGAATGGAATAAGGTTGGATTGTTTCTAATGAATTCGATTCTTTCCACTGCGTTTGCGGGTTTAATGGATAATTGATCGATGTGGGAGTCTTCATGATTCAGTCTTACCGGAAGGGAATTACTCCAGAATAAAAGCATATAAAATTGAGAAATGCTTTTTTTCATGGCATGCAATGTATTCTTTGAGCGTTTTTTATATAACGTTTTAAGATACTCCTCTTCTTCTCCCCAGCTCTTCAGAATGGTTCCTACATATAATTCATGATCGATCCAGGGAAATGAACCTGTAGCCACCTCATTGAAATAGAGAATTTCATAAGCAAAGAAAGGGTCATCCGGTGTGATATGAGAAGCATCCACTCTCACTTTTGAGTCAGGAAAGAAAAAGGGATCGATTAGCTGGGACGGGATGTACAAGATCCTTTCCTTCATATGTCACCCTTTTTCTTTAGTCTCTTTTGACCTTCTCTGCATAAATCGACCAGCGGGCAAACATCACATTGAGGGGATTGAGCTTTACAATGATATCGCCCAAAGAAAATCAACCGGTGATGAGTTTCGGACCATTCTTCCTTCGGTATTTTTTTCATTAGCGTTTTCTCTACTTCTAATACGCTATCTTTCCATCGGCATATCCCTAATCTCTTACTTACACGTTCAACATGGGTATCTACTGCCAGAGCCGGCACCCCAAATGCCACCGATACTACTACATTTGCAGTTTTCCTTCCTACTCCAGGCAGTTTCACTAATTCTTCATGACTTTCAGGAACATTTCCTCCATGTTCCGTCAAAATGATCTCACAAAGTTTACGAATGTTTTTTGCTTTGTTTCTGTACAACCCAATGGAGCGTATATCTTGTTGAAGTTCTTCCAGAGAGACCTCCAGATAATCTTCAGGTCGTTTATATTTTTCAAATAAGCCTTTTGTAACTTTATTTACTAAGGCATCAGTACATTGTGCCGATAAAAGGACCGCGATTACCAGCTCAAATGGATTCTCGTGACGGAGCTCACAGTGAGCGTCGGGAAACATCTCTCGCATTTCATCTAAGCATATTTGTATTTGTTTTTTATTTAACATGTGACTCAATACCTCCACCTTGTCCTATAAATCCTATTATCCAACATAAAAATAGACCAACCCTCAAGCAAGTGAGAGTCAGCCCTTTTATCGTCTTATTGCTCAAGCCAATTATAAAATGGTACTGATTTTCGTTTAGGAGAAGCACTAGTATCATTTGAAGCTGCGGGTTTTTGATGTGAACGGAAGCGTTGACTTTGGTTTCGGGCATCTTCGATGGTTTTCACACCGTTTTTCTTCCATTCGAAAAGAATGCGATCGATATATCTAAAATTCAGCTTCCCTGAAATGACAGCTTCTCTCAATGCTGCTTTAATAATAATAGTATTATGATCATCCTGGTCCAACCACATGGCCAACGTTTCGCATTCTAATGGAGATAGTGGTCGACCAAATTCCTGTTCAAATGTGGTGTAAATGTCTGCTTCTTCTTCCATTGATTTCTGCATTTGTTTCATTTTGGAATCTTGTATCACGAATTCAGCCATCTTTTCCCATAACGGATTGAGAGAATACTTTTCAAAAAGGATTCCATCAGGGGAAGACCCTTCTTCGATCGATAGAAACTGTTGTTGCATTAATTTTCTTAAAATAGACGAACAGTATTCAGTAGAAATACTCATAGGTTCTGAGAGCTCTTCTGGTGTAGGGAAATAGTTTCCCTTTTCCAGATGACCGTAAATATGCAAAAGTAAAACGAACTCTGACTCATTTAAACCTAATGTATTGTAATTTGATAATAATAATTGCGGAATGTTAAGTGTTCCCTCTTCGATCCAGGACACCATTAAACGTTTATAATCCATATTCGGCACACCTCACTCACTAGTATATCATGGTTCAGTATATGTGGACATGGTTATGAATTAGAAGAAAGATGGAAAAAAGAAAAGAACCGGCCGGCATTGCTCTAAAAGCAATCCGGCCAGCTCCTTGTTTGTTAGTATTATGGATATAAACGGTTTAGTAGTCGCGGGAATGGGATGGTTTCCCTCACGTGTTCTACTCCGCTGATCCAAGCCACTGTTCTCTCAAGTCCAAGACCGAAGCCTGAATGAGGAACAGATCCATATTCCCTTAATTCCAAGTACCACTTGTAAGCATCTGTAGCAAGTTCATGCTCTTCAATGCGAGCTTTCATCAACTCTGCATCGTGGATACGCTCTGAACCACCTATGATCTCTCCATAACCTTCCGGAGCGATTAGGTCAGCACATAATACCACATCATCACGATCCGGATCTGGTTGCATATAGAACGGCTTTAAAGATGTCGGATAATGAGTGATGAACACAGGTTTATCATAGCTTTCAGCAATGGCTGTCTCGTGCGGGGCACCGAAGTCATCTCCCCACTCGATGTCATCAAAGCCTTTTTCATGTAATAATTTTAGAGCATCGTCATACGTAATGCGCGGGAATGGTGCTTTGATCTGCTCTAATTTAGACGTATCTCTCCCCAAGCGGTCTAATTCAAGCTGACAGTTTTCCAATACTGATTGAACGATGTAAGAAACATATTGTTCCTGTACTTCGAGGTTATCCTTAAAGTCATAGAACGCCATTTCAGGCTCAATCATCCAAAATTCGATCAAATGACGACGAGTCTTTGACTTCTCCGCTCTGAATGTTGGTCCGAATGAGAATACTTTTCCTAATGCCATGGCCGCTGCTTCCATATAAAGCTGACCACTCTGAGAAAGGTAGGCATCTTCTTCAAAATACTTAGTGGCAAATAACTCGGTCGTTCCTTCCGGAGCACTTCCAGTCAGAATTGGAGGATCTACCTTGACAAATCCCTCTTGATTAAAGAATTCATATGTTGCACGAATGATTTCGTTACGAACTTTCATCACTGCATGTTGTTTACGGGAACGAAGCCAAAGGTGACGATGATCCATCAGGAACTCTGTTCCGTGCTCCTTTGGTGTAATTGGATAATCCACTGCTTCATGAATCACTTCTACGCTTTTCACTTGCAGTTCGTATCCAAAAGGTGAACGGGAGTCTTCTGACACCGTTCCTGTTACGTACAGAGACGTTTCTTGAGTCAATGATTTTGCTTTTTGGAAGATTTCTTCTTCCACTTCACTTTTCACGACAACACCTTGAATGAATCCAGTTCCATCACGAAGCTGAAGAAAAGCAATTTTTCCACTTGAACGTTTGTTGGCAAGCCATGCACCGATGGTTACTTCTTCACCAACAAACTTACTTACTTGAGATATAGTAGTTTTCACGATTTTTTCCCTCCAAAAAAACTAAGACGCTTATGTATCGTTATTTATTATACATTTACCCTTATCCCGTCGCAATAGATACAGCAAAACGAGATGATTTTAAGGAAAAAGCAGACCGAAATAAACACGGTCTGCAAACCTTGTATTATTTACTTTTCCTAACAACAAATTCATGCATTCTTTCAATTGCTTTTTCGAGTGCATCAAGACTTGTGGCATAAGAAAGACGGATATTATTGTCCGATCCGAACCCTGAACCAGGAATAACCGCTACCTTAGCCTCTTCCAGAAGAGCTTTGGTAAATTCGTCGACATTGTTGTAGCCTGTTTTCTGAGCCGCTACTGACACATTCGGGAACAGATAGAAAGCACCTTGAGGTTTTAAACAACTAAACCCTGGAATATTGTTTAATTTATCAAAAACAATATTTAAGCGCTCCTCAAATGACTGTCTCATATCCTCTACTGGCTGTTGATCGCCTAAATAGGCAGCAATCGTCCCAAATTGTGAAGTTGTCGTCGGGTTAGAAGTTGAATGACTGGCAAGATTTGTCATGGCTTTAATGATTGCCTCGTTACCTGCCGCATATCCAATTCTCCATCCCGTCATGGAATGAGATTTTGACACCCCGTTGATCACGATGGTTTGCTCTTTAAGTTCTGGAGACAATTCAGCAATAGAAGTATGTGAGTTCCCGTCATACACAAGCTTCTCATAAATCTCATCTGAAACGATCAAAACATCATTTTCTAAGCACACATCCCCAATCGCTTGTAATTCATCCGAAGAGTACAGCATGCCTGTAGGATTACTAGGTGTGTTAAGGATGACCGCTTTCGTCTTGGGAGTGATCGTCTCCTTTAACTGCCTTGGAGTCACTTTGTACTGATTCTCTTCTTTCCCTTCAACGATAACGGGAATTCCTCCGGCAAGCTTCACTTGTTCAGGATAGCTAACCCAATAAGGAGTAGGGATAATGACCTCATCACCTTCGTTTAATAGCACTTGAAATAATGTATAAAGGGCATGCTTTGCACCACTTGTTACGATGATTTCAGAAGGTGCATACGTAAGTTTCTGGTCTGTCTCAAACTTGTGGATGACGGCTTCTTTTAATTTGGCCATTCCACCAGATGGAGTATATTTGGTGTGGCCCTCAGTCATGGACTCATACGCAGCTTTGATGATATGTTCCGGCGTATTGAAGTCTGGTTCCCCTGCACCTAAGCCGATTACATCAATTCCTTGTGACTTCATTTCCTTTGCTTTTGCAGTAATTGCTAAAGTTGTTGATGGTGTTAACGCACTTACTCTGTCAGCTAACGTAAATTTCATTGATGTATTCCCCCTGATCATAAATTTTCAATTTTTCTCCACCATTCTCCTGTTGAAAACAGCAGGTAGAAATAATTTAAATTGTCTTGTTGATCTAAATAGGTAATTTCCCAAACAGGCCCGACGGATTCATATCCTAAACGGACCGATAATAATTCTTTCGGTTGCTTTTCATCATTTAGTTTATTGATTGCCTCTTCTTTTGAAATACCATCTGCCCATTTTTTTTCAATTATTTCCCCTTTTTTATTGGGTACCCAGGCCACGAGTTTCTCGTTTTGATCATCCTTACCTGTCACCACGACATATGACTTAGAGCCGTTGTAGAAGCTTGTGCTTTCAACATCGACGATAGCCGTTTCGGTTTTGACCCGGTCTAGAGCCTTTTCTGCTTGATTATTCAATGGGTTCCTGGAAACTTGATAAAGTACAATCGAAGCCGTTATCCCAAGGACGATGAACAATAGTGCGATAATCTTTATCCATTTTTTCATTACAATCACTCTTTATGTACGATAAATTGTTAATACTGCTTGATTCTGATCTTCCGGATCTAAGGCTAAACCAAACATATAATCATCTTTTTTTAAGGTTCTATTCAGTGTATCAACGACTTTATATAAGTTATCCGTATATTCGATACGAACGGTGGAAAGAATTTCAATTCGGCTCTCCATGGTGTTCCTCCTTTTACCCGCTTACCTATGGCATTTCCTTATAAAAAAACTCTACACACATTATAACAACATTAAAGGCTAATATGGTAGAGGTTATCACAAAAACTATCTGCTAATTCTCACTCATTCAGGCTGACAAATATGTCAGCCCTTCTTTATTTAATGGTGTTAGTCTGTATGGCCTTCTTCTTTAAACACTCCATCTTCTTGATCAAAAGTCAGCACTTCGTAGTTTCTCTTATTAAATTTAATGGCTATCAATCCATGCTGGCCTGTCAGATACAGGTCAATCCACGCCTCGTTGATGGCTTCGAGCATTTCACCATTAAGGAGTCGTTTCTTAGAACGATAAAGCAAAGCCGTTTGAGGATCGATATGCCTCAGAAGGCTATGGGACATGTTTTCAGACTTTGAGTGAAGAGGTATTTTTACAATGTTGACGTTCTTTAGGGGTTTTGTTAGCAAAACCTCTTCAGAATGCGATGATTGCGAGCTGAGCCACAAAAAGCGATGGTGATAAAAGGTTATTGAGAAGTCTAATCCTTCTCGATTCTCATTGCCTTCATGCATCACATTTAACGCCAACTCTTTCGAAAGTGAGTAAGACTGATTCTCTTGAATGGTGTGTATGGTATAGGAACCTATTTCCGATATAGCTTCAGCCAGAGATTTACCCACTATTATCTCTTCTATGGAGTATTTCTCCCCCAGCTCAGTAATCATATCCTCGTGCACTTCTCTTTTCTCCGTGATGATGATTCCCTTTATATTTTTAATACGAATTTGATTCAAATAATAATATAACTGATTGCTCTCCTGAAGAGGTCCGGTATTGATTAAATAATTTTCTCCAGAAGCTAAATGAAGTACAGCTACCTCCCCTTTAATTACAGGAAGAAAACTAATTGCATACTCCTCATGTGATACATGTAAATCCACCTGAGGCACTTTCATTCCATTGGTGTTTGAAATGACGATGAGAAAAGACAGCATTACCATTAAGATGACTCTCATTTTCAATCCTCCAGTTTCACATCTACTCTTTAGGTTGTGTTAAAGAGGAAAATTTATCACTGAAGTTTAATCTGTTTTAGAGCCATTCTTCAATCCATGAAACCAAATCAAATAAATCCCCTTCTTTTACTTCCATTGAAGGGATAGACTGGAGGAAAGCCTTTCCGTACCTTGTCGTCATCACTCTGCGGTCATACACTATTACGATTCCACGATCACTGCTTCTTCTAATCAGCCTCCCTACCCCTTGCTTGAACCGAATAATGGCTTCAGGTAAAGAGTGAGAGGAAAATGGGTTTTTCCCTCGAGCTTTCAGGATATCCGATTTTGCCTGATTGACAGGCTCGTCCGGTGGAGAAAACGGGAGTCTGACCATGGCAAGACAAGAAAGGTCTTCTCCTGGAATGTCTACCCCTTCCCAGAAACTGCTCGTTCCAAATAATATAGCCTTATCGAATCGCTGGAAATTCTTTGTCAGTCGCGTTCGACTCCCTGAGGTGATTCCTTGTGCCATTAATACATATTCCTCTAATAAACCACTTTCTTTCATCAACTCATACGTTTTCCTTAACATATCGTAAGACGTGAATAAAATGAGCATTCGACCTTTCGTCGCTTGTGCGACCCCTATTAAATGAGAGCTTATTGCTTCAATATACTCTTCACTTTGAACTTGCTGTATTTCAGGGACGTCTGTTGGGACGAATAATCTTGAAACTTCATTATAGTCAAATGGAGAAGTGAGCTGTACCTGTTTTACCCCCTGGTCGACAAGGCCTATTTCGTTTAAGAAGTAATTGAAAGACCCGCTGACGGTAAGGGTAGCTGAAGTCAGGACCACGCTTTTCTTTTTGGCAAAGATCTCATCATGAAGCTTGCGATCGACGGTAACAGGTTGAGCTTGTATGGAAAGACTGTTAGGTAATGACCTTGTGTCTCCATCAAGCCAAAGAACATGGTTGTTCATATCCCTTAAAAATACCGTTTGAAAATTCATTCTCAACTCCGTGAAATCCACTAAAAAGCTGTAGAACTCTTCAATTAAGGCTTTTTCTTTATCAAGGAGTTTTATCTTCTTATCCTTGATTGCTTCAAGTACCTGCTGAAACTCTCTTTCTACAAACTTCATTCCTGAAATGACTCGTTCCATGGCCATGAGAACAGGTTGAAAGTAAGTACTTTTTTTCATGTCATCTGTAATTCTCAGCTGTATTTTTTGTATTCCGGTTCTCTTTTTGGCTTTCTTATAGAAAACGCTCGTTAACACTCCAATGGCCTCTTCCAAGTCAACGTAAAACTGGCCAATACGTGCATCCAGCTCAAATGAATGAATTTTCATTTCAATTGAGTGACTGGAAATAAGCTGATCCAGACGATAAAACAACTGTTTTTGGTCCAGTGTTCCTAATTGGGAAGTACTGAACTTAATGGAGAGATAATCCATTACGACTCCAAGATGCTGTCTTGCTGACTTCTCCAGATGATGAGCCTCATCTATTACCAAATATTCGTAAGGAGGAAGCATGCTGCTGTCATTCACAATATCAGTCAGAAGCATTGAGTGATTCGTAATGATGATATCTGCTTCTTGAGCACTCTTTCTTGCGAAAAGATAGAAATCTTTCCCTATCCACGGATCCTTTGTATGAGGCAAGTGCCAGCCATCATGTTTTAAACGATTCCAGAACAATTGCCCTCCCGAGGTGAGGTTAAGTTCATCCATATCACCGGACTCTGTTCGTGTCAGCCAGACTAAAATCTGCATTTTTGTTAGAACTACATCATACTGAGACTCCTCTTCACGGAGGGACTGTTCAAACTTAAACAGGTTTATGTAATGGTTTTTCCCTTTTAACAGGACGGTTTTGAATGGTATAGGGCTTATTCTTTCCAATAATTTAATTTCTTTATGAAGTAATTGCTCTTGCAATTGGACGGTGTATGTACTGATGACCACTCTTTCCCGAGTGGACTTGGAAAACATGACCGCTGGCCATAAGTAGCCCAGTGACTTTCCAACCCCTGTTCCCGCTTCTATGACCACATGACGGGAATCATGAAAAGCATGTTGAATCTCATTCATCATGTCCATTTGCTGCTCCCTCTTCTCATAGAAGGGGACATGCTTTTTTAAGTGCTGTTCTATATTGGGTTCATCAAAAAGGAGCTCTTCAATAGGTGATTCATCTTTGGTTGAAGCAGCTTTCTTCAGAAGAGCCAGTCCTCGGTACACCTCTAACTGTGGTGGAAGGTCCTCTACGTGCTTTTGTTTCTCACTCACAATACTGTCAAACAATAAGGAGAGATCACTTTTCAAATGATGAGAAAGCTTGTGTAGCTTTTCGAGTGTGACTAATGGAAGCTTTGACAATTCTTCAATAAAATATAGAAGGATTTCAGCTGTCACATAGGCATCACTGTCTGCTTGGTGAGGCCTTACATGGCTTAAATCCAATGAATTGGACAGTTCCGTCAGTTTAAAACTGTCTGCCGATGGTAAGGCCACTTTAGCTAACTCTACTGTATCAAACGCAGGTCCCGTAAATGGATTATAGCCTGCCTCTTCCAGTTCTGCTTGAAGAAATGAAAGATCGAATTGAACGTTATGGGCAACAAAAACGCCATGATCCAGAAGCTCTAGTATTTTAGGTGCAATTTCATGAAAGGCTGGAGCGTCCTTGACCATGTCATCATTGATCCCCGTTAACTCCTCAATAAACGCAGGGATCGGTTTTCCAGGTGACACAAATGAAGTGTATTGATCAATGATTCTTCCGCCTTCTATAATAACCGCTGATAGTTGGATGATTTTTTCTCCCTTTTTAGGAGAATTTCCTGTTGTCTCAAGATCGATAACAACCAGTTTAAATGGGTACATGTTATTCACTGCCTTTATATAGATCCTACATCATTCTCTTATATTTCTAAATAAGTGTACCATAAACAAAAAAGCAAGTCTCCTATTCACAAATTAGAAGACTTGCCGATTTCTTTTATAGTATTGTTGCTTCCGGTTCTGTTCCGATCATATCAATGATGCGGTTATTTTCTCCCATGATGGCTACTTTCGGGATATGGTCATGAACCATTTCTTCAGCTACCAACTTATATGATATGATGATAACAATATCACCTCTTTGCACAAGTCTTGCAGCAGCTCCGTTCAAACATATGACCCCGCTCCCTCTTTCACCTGGGATAATATAGGTTTCCAAACGGGCACCATTGTTGTTGTTTACAATCTGAACCTTTTCGTTCGCCATCATACCGACTGCATCTAATATATCCTGATCGATTGTAATGCTTCCAACGTAATCTAAGTTCGCTTCCGTCACAGTCGCTCTATGGATTTTACCACTCATCATCGTTCTAAACATTTAAATCCCCCTCTGGTTCTACACTGATGATTATATTATCAATCAATCTGGCCTGCTTAAATTGAACTGCCAAAGCGATAATGATTTCCCCATGTAAGCTAGTCAATTCCGCTAGCTCAGGGTAGGTATACACTTCCACATAATCAATTTCCCCAGATGTATTTTCTTGGATGTTCTTTGAGATCTTAGAAATAATGGCATCGGGATTTCGTTCCCCATCTTCAATGCTAATTTTAGCTTCTGTCAGACTTTGATAAAGAGTAGGAGCTTCCCTTCTTTCTTCTGCTGAAAGGTAGACATTTCTTGAGCTTTTCGCCAATCCATCCTCTTCCCTGACGGTAGGCACCCTCACGATTTCCACCGGAAAGAAATAATCGCTCACTAACCCTTCCACTACTGCTATCTGCTGGGCATCCTTCAGCCCAAAATACGCTCTCGTCGGCTGAATAAGATGAAACAATTTAGTCAGAACGGTTACCACTCCGTCAAAATGACCTTCCCGCTTTCGTCCGCACAATACTTCTACCCGCTCCGTCACACTCAAGGTGACAGATTGCGTCCCTTTGTACATTTCTTCTACTTCAGGAATAAAGAGTATATCAACCCCAACATCCTTTGCTAACTCAGTATCTCGTTCAACATCACGGGGGTAGCGGTCGAAGTCTTCATTCGGACCGAACTGCAGGGGGTTTACAAAGATACTCATCACGACAGTATCATTGTTTTTCCCCGCTTCCTCCACCAGAGTCAAGTGGCCTTCATGAAGGTACCCCATTGTAGGGACAAATCCGATAGAGGCCCCGGAAGTCTTTTCATGTTGTATCGTACGCTGTAAATCTAATAATTTTGTTATCACTTTCATTTTTTCATTCCACCATAAAGAGCATCCAATTCTTCCTCACGCATCGTAAAGGAATGGTCATCTGTCGGGAAGCTCTCACCTTTAACTTCTTCTATATAGGTTTTTATACTGCTATGAATGGCTTCTGATACGTTGCTGTATTGTTTAACAAACTTAGGCACACGATTCACTCCGTATGTTACAAGATCATGGAACACTAACACCTGGCCATCGGTTTCACTGCCCGCCCCAATTCCAATCGTCGGAATCGTCAAGGCTTCTGAAATCTCTTTGGCTATTTGCTTTGGTACACACTCTAACACAAGTGCAAAAGCACCTGCCTGTTCACATTTTATGGCATCATCGATCAACTTTTTGGCCGTGTCGGCTGTTTTCCCTTGTACTTTATATCCACCAAGGACACCAACGGATTGAGGGGTTAAGCCTAAATGAGCCATAACGGGTATGCCGGCACTTGTTAGGGAATGAATACGATCAATCACATGATCTCCCCCCTCAACCTTCACAGCGTGGGATCCTCCCTGTTGAAGGATCTGAGCCGCTGTTTTAAGAGTTTCATCTCTGGACAGGTGGTACGACATAAACGGCATATCGGTGACGATAAAGGTATTTTTGGCCCCTCTTTTTACTGCTTTCGTATGATGGATCATATCTTCAACTGTAACGGGTACTGTTGAGTCATAACCCAATACAACCATTCCGAGGCTGTCACCTACCAGGATGACATCAATGCCCGCTTCTTCCGCTATCTTGGCACTTGGATAATCATAGGCTGTAAGCATGGAAATCTTTTCTCTCTTATCCTTCATCTTAAGAAAATCTGTTGTTTGTTTCATTATGTCCTCCTTCTTTTCAGTCAGAGGTGACGAAACGCAATGAAAGCACTTTCATAACAGAAATGAAAAAACCTCCTGAATAAATGACAGAAGGATCATAAGTGTTTAGTATCATTGTTTCGACCCTCTGTCCCAGTCCGCAATGGATCAAGGCAGAAATTTGTATTAAAATGCTGAACGTGCAAAGGGTGCAGTTCCAAGGATACTGCCCAATGAGATTATACCATAAAAAAACGAGATGGAAGCAATCGTTTAGCTTCCACCTCGTCTATCCTTAAATATTCACTTCAATATCCGCTGAATAAATTTGATGAACGGTTCCCGTTGAGTCTTCGATTTTTAGAACTCCTTCATCCGTTATTCCCAATGCTTTACCTTCAATCGTTCCATTTATGGTACGGGCACGGATTTTCTTCCCGATACTGATTGCATAACTCTCCCATAATAGCTTGATCGGTGTAAAACCTTCTTTCATATAGATGGAATACAAGGCTTCAATTCGTTCTAACACTTTTTGAACCATTTCAGATCTTGAAAGGGTATTCCCTTGTTCAATTGCCAGTGAGGTTGCAATCGTCTGAAGTTCATCAGGAAAGTGTTCCCTCGTGTGATTCACATTCATGCCGATACCGATGATAATGGAATTTATTTTATCGGATTCCGCTTGCAGTTCCGTCAATATTCCCGTCACTTTCTTTCCGTCAATAAGAATATCATTCGGCCATTTGATTTGAGGATGAAGGTCCGTTACTTCTTCGATCGCTTGAACGACGGCAACTGCAGTAATGAGCGTAAACTGCGGTGCCTTTTGGGGTGGAAGAAGGGGTTTTAAGATCAGACTCATCCAAATTCCCGTTCCCTTTGATGAGTGCCATTCTCTCATCAGCCTTCCTCTTCCGGCTGTTTGTTCGTCCGCAACGACCAACGTACCCTCTGCTGCACCGTCGCCAGCAAGCACATGTGCGATCCGTTGTGTACTTTGTACCGACTCTTCATAATGGATCACTCTGCCTAACGTTTTCGTTTGTAATCCCAAGCGGATCTTACTTTCTGTCACACTATCAGGGGTCTCAATAATTCGATATCCTTTTTTTCTTACGGCCTCTAAAACAAAGCCTTCTTTACGAAGTTCTTCAATATGCTTCCAAATGGCGGTTCTTGAACATCCTGCAATATCAGCCAGCGCTTGTCCGGATAAAAATTCCTGATCCGATTCAGACAAAGCGTGAAGCAATTTCTTCTTTATAGTCGATTGCATGTCTCAAGCCACCTCCTTATCATTTCTTTATCGTTCATGATTGTCCCGGTTATAATTGCAGTTTCAATTTCAGCCAAACGTTCCTTCAGCCATGGACCGCCCTTTTTGTTCGCCCATGTCATTAGGTCATTTCCTGTTACATCCAGCTGCTGTCTGGATGTAATCGCTAAAGATTGATATTCTTCCTTCACCGCTTCTACAGAAGAAACCGGTATGGATTCTATGCATTCATAGACTTTCTCAACGTTAATGACTGCTTCCATACCCGCACGATAAAGCAAAGGCTTAGACCAGCCGGATTTCCTTCTTAACTGCAGGATTTCAAGCTCCTTCGAACGATCCCGTACCGTTTTCGTCGGGAGTCTCCAGCTTTTAAGAAATTCCTGGGGATCAGTATCCCCAATGAAGGCTAAAAGAAGTAACCATGCCTGGTCCTTATTTATGTCTTCTAATCGAGGAAGATCCGCAACCTTTTGAAGAGCTTCTTTATGGTGAGTAAAATGAGGGAGTTCAGTATATAGATTGGTACGAACAAGGAGGATAAATGCTTCTCGTTTCCATTTACCTCCTGCGATCTTCTCGAACTCCATCGTTTTTCTTTCAACGGCAATATGCTCCAGCAGTTTAGAGTGCTCCTTTAGAGCATTCAATGTACCAGACTCAATCTTGAAGCCTAGTTGGCTGACAAACCGGACTCCCCTCATCATACGGAGGGCGTCCTCTGTAAACCTCAAATCCGGTGATCCCACTGTTCTGATCATCCTGTTATGTATATCTTCCCGGCCATTAAAAGGGTCAAATATCCTACCCTGTCCATCCATGGCGATACTATTCATCGTGAAATCACGCCGCTCCAGGTCCCCTTCCAGTGAACGGATGAATTCCACCTTATCAGGTCTTCTAAAGTCAGCATATGTTGATTCTGTTCTGAAGGTAGTGATTTCATATTCCCTTCCTTCATCTACGACCAGAAGGGTTCCGTGTTCAATGCCGATATCAATCGTCTTCGGAAATATCTCCTTTAATTCTTGAGGATAGGCAGACGTAGCGATATCTACGTCATTAATAGGCCTATTCAGCAAGTAATCCCTAACAGAGCCTCCAACGAAATAAGCTTCGAACCCTGCCATTTCAATTTTCTTTAAAACGGGTACGGCTTGTTGAAATATAGACGGTAACAATTTTTACACCTGCTTTACTCAGATCTTTTCCTTCAGACTATTTTATTATAGAAGCGCTTCGTAGATCTGTTCATACTCTTTGACAATCTTACTGGAGTGAAACTTTGTTCTCGCCGTATGTAGTGCATTTCCCGAAAGTTCCTTGTGAAGCTTCACATCTGTCAGTAATTCCAACGATTTTTCTGCAACCTGAGAGACGTTCCCGATTTCACATATAAAGCCATTGTATCCATCCTCGATCACTTCAGGGATCCCTCCTACATTCGTTCCAATGCTTGGTACGCCACAAGCCATAGCCTCAAGGGCTACTAAACCGAAGCTTTCCTTTTCTGAAAGAAGCAGCTTAATATCACTGATCGAATAAAGCTCTTCTAAGTTATCCTGTTTTCCAAGGAAAAGGACTCGACCTTCTAATCCAAGTTCTCTAACCTGTTTGCAAATCACCGTCATTTCAGGTCCGTCCCCAACAAGGAGAAGTTTAGCCGGCATCTCGTTTTGTATAAGATTGAACGCAGCTACAACATCTGTTACCCTTTTCACGCCACGAAAGTTGGAAACATGGATAATGACCTTTTCATTATCCCTAATTCCATATTCATTTCTAAGGTGCTGAGAATCTACTGCCTTATACACTCTTTCATCTATGAAATTATAGACCGTTTGAATTTCTTTATCCGGTTGGATCAAATCATTGGTTTGTTTCACCAAAGCGGAAGAAACTGCGGTGACCACATCAGACTTTTCAATACCGAATCGAATCGCTTTTGTTAAAGAAGGATCATAACCAAGCACAGTAATATCGGTTCCGTGCAGGGTAGTAACAATCTTTACATCTTTACCAGACATTTGTTTACCCAAAATGGCACAGACTGCATGTGGGATTGCATAATGCACATGCAGGATGTCCAGGTTCTCACGTTCTATAATTTCAGCCATTTTATTCGCCAGTGCTATATCGTAAGGTGGATATTGAAACACTGAATACTGACTCACTTCCACCTGATGAAAGTATATGTTGTGATACATTTTATTTAACCGAAATGGAATGCTCGAGGTAATAAAGTGAATTTCATGGCCTTTCTCTGCTAATAATTTACCCAGTTCAGTAGCCACTACGCCTGAGCCACCAACGGTCGGGTAGCAGGTGATTCCTATTTTCATTTTCATACCATTAATCTCCTAACAAATCTTGATGCAATAGTAGGGTATTATAGGAGAAGAATCCTTCAGCGTACCGTAAGCCGGCTTCTTTCCCCATCATTCGCTCCCTTGCTTCAACCGCTTCAATGTAGCCTTCTGTTAAAGGAGTGGACACCCCTTCAGGCCCTTGGGTAAACTGACTCGAATATGCTTCTAAGCTCCGAATCTTCGTATGCATATGCGCCTCGATGTCCACTACAAATTGAGGTTTATGAAAACCGTTGATCATATAAAAATACAGATTTTCCGCTTTATGAGCCTGGGTAGTGGAATGGATATTCCTAATTCCAGCTGAGAAAAAAGCTTCTTTAACCAAGCGTGCCGCATTTCCATGATCAGGATGACGATCCTTTTCATATGGAGCAAATACCGCTTTCGGTTTGTGCATTCTGATCATGTTAACCACTTTCTGAATGTTTTCATCTGTTATGTAAACTCCCCTATCAGGAATATCTAGGGTTTCTCTCTTGCAGGCACCCAGTATGCGTGCAGCTGACCTTGCTTCTTCTTTGCGTAAAGAAACCGTCCCATTCGAAGAAAGTTCTGCCTCTGTCAGATCGCAAATCACAATCTTCTTTCCTTCAGCTGCATATTTCGCAATGGTGCCGCCCATTCCGATCTCCACATCGTCGGCATGAGCTCCGAATGCAAGGATGTCAACTTGTTGATCCACGTTACTCCTCCTTATCCTTTACCACACTTCGCCACTCGATATCCCCTCTTTCAAGCCCTTTCACCAGTACTTCAGCTGTTCCCATATTGGTTGCTAATGGGACTGAATATACATCACACAGTCTGATGAGGGCAGATACGTCCGGTTCATGGGGTTGAGCTGTTAGAGGATCTCTAAAGAAAAGAACAAGATCCATATTATTATTAGCAATATAGGAGCCTATCTCCTGGTCTCCTCCCAGGGGACCTGACCGGAAACGATGGACAGATAGTCCCGTTTCTTCCCCGATTCTCTTTCCCGTTGTTCCCGTAGCAAAAAGAGCGTGCTTCTCTATTATCGGCTTATAAGCTAAAACAAAACGAATCAGATCATCTTTTTTCTTATCATGAGCTATTAATGCGATGTTCATAACACTCATCCTTTAATCTAAAATATTTTCCAACCCGTACACCAGGGTATCCAGTTTCATGACAGTATCAACGGAAACCTTCACTCCCGACATGAAGCTTCCCCTGTTAAAAGAGTCATGACGAATCGTTAAAGTCTGACCCTCCGCTCCCAACATCACCTGTTGATGAGCGACCAGTCCCGGCAGGCGAACACTATGGATGTGCATGCCATCAACATTTGCTCCCCTTGCACCCGGGTGTGTTTCTTTTTCATCAGGGTGCCCCTGCTGCTTCGATTCTCTCACTTCCCTGATCATTTCGGCTGTCTTAACGGCAGTCCCTGAAGGAGCATCCAGTTTTTGGTCGTGATGTAATTCAATGATTTCCACATCGTCAAAATACTTAGCAGCCATCTGGGAAAATTTCATCATGAGCACTGCACCAATCGCAAAATTAGGAGCGATGATACATCCCAATGACTTTGATTCTGCCAGGACCTTTAATTCATTTAATTCTTCTGTAGTAAAACCTGTCGTACCAACAACTGGTCTGACACCGTATTCGAGTGCTGTTTTCGTATGGTGATAACCCACCTCTGGAGTTGTCAGGTCGATAAGCACATGTGGTGTTTGAGCCTGGAAGCATGTTTCGATATCAGCGTATACTGGTACATCTATATCTATTTCTTTTTTGTAATCAATCACACTAATAAGCGTAAAATGTTCAGTATCCTTTACTAACTGAACCGCTTCTTTCCCCATTCTTCCTCTTGGTCCAGCAATCGTGACATTAATTTGTTCCATCTTCATCCCCACTTTCAATTCTTGTCCAGCGATTTTTATCTCTTGTATTAAATTTATGCATCACACGATCGTGGGCCTCTTCCAAGCTGATATCGAGGGAGTTTGCCAGGCAGATGACCACAAACAATAGATCCCCGAGCTCTTCTTCAATCGTTTTTTCTTCCTCTGAATTCTTCTTTGGTTTTTCTCCATAATAATGATTCACTTCTCTCGCCAGTTCGCCAAGCTCCTCCGTGAGCCTCGCAACCATTGCCAATGGACTGAAATATCCTTCTTTAAATTGACTTATGTATTGGTCTACTTCTTTTTGTAATTGATCCATCGTTTTTTTATTATCCATAAGAAGTCACACTCCTTCATTATCTCCTATCATGTTAGCTAAATCCTTCCCGTTTGACAAATATTACGTTTGATTTATTAACTCTTCATTGCTAGTTTGTTTTTCTTCTTATATAATGTCTCTGTCAACGAGATAATACGAATAAAAGGAGGGAATCACAGTTGTTTGGATTACGTTTGAAAAATATATTGTTCATCCTGTTGGGATCAGCTATATTCGCTTTTGGACTTGTTCATTTTAATATCCAAAATAAGCTGGCTGAAGGCGGGTTTACCGGAATCACACTTATCCTATATTTTTTATTTGACATTGATCCGTCGTACTCCAACCTAGCATTAAATATACCCCTATTTTTCATAGGATGGAAGCTTCTCGGAAAGAAAGCTTTTTATTATACTGTACTCGGTACGGTCAGCCTTTCTGTATTTCTATGGATTTTCCAAAGATATCAAATGACGATCAACCTCGAAGGCGATTTGTTTCTTGCAGCATTGTTCGCAGGTGTCTTTATCGGGGTGGGTCTTGGGATCATTTTCAGATATGGAGGAACAACAGGCGGCGTTGATATTATCGCTCGACTCGCCCATAAGTACATAGGATGGAGCATGGGGAAAACGATGTTTATGTTTGACGCCGTTGTCATTGGAGCGTCTCTCATTACGTATCTGGAATACAGGGAAGCCATGTATACGCTGGTGGCTGTATTCGTTGCGGCAAGGGTCATTGACTTTATGCAGGAAGGGGCATACTCAGCCAGAGGTGCCATGATCATTTCCGATAGCCATGAAGAAATCGCTACTGTCATCAATGAAAAAATGGATAGGGGAGTAACCGTTTTAAGGGGGCATGGTTCGTTCACGAAACAAGACCGGGAAGTGCTCTACTGCGTGGTTGGTAAAAATGAAATCGTCCGCCTCAAAAATATTATCACGAGCGTCGATCCACACGCCTTCGTCTCCGTCACGGTCGTGCATGACGTACTAGGTGAAGGCTTTACGTTAGATGCAGATAAAAATCCTTTGCATGACTAAAAGGCAGACCCTCTAAACGGATCTTCAGGCAAAAAAAAAGCCGGGCTCAACACTTGAGTCCGGCTCCTTCTTTATTTAATATCAATCGTCATTATTCATCCCAGTAAAGATTAACACAAGCCTTAGTAATTCAATAACCGCAACTGCTGCAGCCGCTACATACGTCATTGCCGCGGCGTTCAACACTTTACGTGCATGTCGTTCTTCTTCATTACGAATCAGACCAAGTGAAACAATTTGATTCATAGCCCGGGAAGAAGCATTAAACTCAACAGGAAGGGTGATCAATTGGAACACGACCCCTGCTGCCATCAGAATGATACCAAGCAGGAACATCCCTGTCATTTGAGTGAACATCCCGATCAGTAAGAAGATCCAGGACATATTGGAGCCTATGTTCGCTACTGGAACCAAGGAATGACGGAATCGTAGGAATGCATAGCTTTCAGCATCTTGAATCGCATGGCCGACTTCATGGGCCGCCACAGCTGCTCCCGCTACAGAATGTCCGTGATAGTTATCTGGCGACAAGGCAACCGTTTTGGTAATCGGGTTGTAATGATCACTTAAAAACCCCCTGCCTTCCACGACCTTCACGTTGTGTAAACCATTTTCGTCCAGAATCCTTCTAGCCATTTCCCTGCCTGTCATACCGGAAGTAGTGGCTACCCTTGAATATTTCTTGAACGTACTTTTTACCCGCATTTGAGCTCCAATTGGAATAAGAGCAATGAGTAAAAAGTAAATAATAAATCCTGCCATTATCGTAATAACCTCCAGATGTTTAGATACCTAAATTTTATAGTGCTATAACCGCGCTGTCAATTTTTTTGGCGCTCTGACTTTTTTGCCTCACCTTGTCCTTTATATTTTCTCCAACCTACATAAGATAATGTAGAGACAATGATACTGCCCGTCGATATGATCACCCACCAGAGGGATGGGTCCGCCTCATCCTCTTGTTTATTCTCAAACAGCTTCTCAAGGTCAGTTTCCAAGGATGTTAATTCGGTCATGGTTTCCGTGCCATCCAATACGTCTTGCCGGTAGTGATCCAAGTAGGAGATCCTGGCGTCCAGCGCTTGAGCGCGTTCTACCGGAATATCTATTTTAATACTTGGTTGGATAATATTATATTTCGATAAAAACACATTCAATGTGGTATGGTATTCATCAGCATTTCCATTTTCCGCTGCCGACTTCACTCCATTAAATGCCTCCATTATCGGGTCTTCCATTTCGACCCACAAAGGCTGATATTGACTGCTTAAAGCATCCATCACAAGGCGGAACTTTGTAACGGCGTTCACCTTTTGTTCCATGTCAGCAGAGGTCTGATTGATGCTCTCCACTGCCAGATTATGTGAGATGGTGAGAATTCTTAGCTCATCCATTGAAAAAGACCGTTGGGCACTCAAGGATGCAAATTCATCAGAAAAATAAACCAGTAGATGTTTCGCTTCTTCATATCTTCCAGCCTTTGTCATTTGCAAGGCCTGGTCTGCAACTTCATCAAGCTCGTTCATCGGAGACGTCGACTCTACTGCATTTAATGGGTGAGGTATTAAAATGAGAAAAAAGAAAAGCGCGATAAAGAATTGGATAAATTTCATACTTGTCCCCCCTAAAACTACTAGTAAAGTTTATGAAAGGGTGGACAAGAGTAGACCAAAAAAGACTATGGCATCGAATGAATATTTAATCGCTTCGTTTTTCGTGTAAAGTAAAAAGCGATTGCGATCGATGCAATACTTAACCAGAAAGTGAAGTACCCAATATGCTGTATGTACATATACAATCTGGAGTATACAGGAAACTGCATGTAGACGTAATCAATTATGTCATTATGGATGGTCCAGATTCCACCGGCAACAATATGCCAGATCTTCACCCGGTAAAAGGAAGAATACAATATCCCTTGGGCCGCCATCGCTCCGTGTGACGCCATGAGCATATAACCCTCCCAAGGTAGATCACCGGCAACCCAAAGCGTTAACAAATTCATTACCACGGCCCATATCCCATATTTAAATAGCGTGATAATGGCTAACACTTCAACTAAGGGCCAATTGCGATTTAGTAAAAATGCTATGAGAACAAAACAAAAAAACAGGCTTGCTGTCGGGCTGTCGGGAACAAACACTAAAAATTGCGAGGGGGTATTTCGTAGTTGAGGGATATACCATATATAACCGTATATAGTCCCAAATAAGTTCACTATGAGAAGCAACCATATAAACGTTTTGTTCTTCAAGATGGACATGATCCAGAGCATGTATTTAATCCTCTCTTCCAAGTAGAAAAAAAAGAGCCAACGTAAGCCGGCCCTTTTTCACTATTATTCTTTTAACCCAGAGATGAATTCAGCCAGTTTGTCCAGCTCTTCATCTGATCCTTTAAATAAACCTGCAGGCATGCCTGGTGGTTTACCGTTTTTAGCGATATCCGCTACTTCTTCAGGTGAGAGGCCAGTTGCAACTAAAGAAGGTCCTGCTCCACCTTGCAGATTTTCACCATGACAGTTAATACAACCATTCTTCTGGTCTGCATAGATTTTATACCCTTCAGACTCTTTATCGATATCCACTTCAGCCTGGATCTTACCTTGTTCCTTCGCTGCTTCCCAGTCATGAGTCACAACTGATTCCCAAGTCAAGAAATATGTTGCTGCAAGTGCCAATAACATGAATCCTACTGCAAATGGACGTTTCGTTGGACGACGTTCCGGTCCCACGTCGATAAATGGAGCAAGTAGTAGCGCCCCAAATGCGATTCCAGGAATAATGAATGCTCCAATAACATTATAAGGTCCAGATGCGTATGTGTATTTAAGTAATTGGTATAAGAATAAGAAATACCAGTCAGGTAATGGAATATATCCAGTATCTGTTGGATCGGCAACACGCTCTAACGGTGATGGATGAGCAACCGTTAAACATAGATAACCGATTAGGAAAACAGCTCCAACTAACCATTCTTTTAGTAAGAAGTTTGGCCAGAAAGCCTCTGTTTTTCCAGGGAACTCCGAATAATCTTTAGGAATATTCGGCTTTCTGTCTGCAGGTACACGTGAGTCCCCTACAAACTTCATCCCTTTTCCTCGATGCATAGCGTCCCCCTCCTTCTAATTTAAGGTTCATTAATATATGTTCGTATCTTATAGTGGTCCTGAAATACCTTGCTTACGGATCATCAGGAAGTGAGCCCCCATTAGTCCAAGCAATGCTGCAGGCAGGAAGAATACATGAATAGCGAAGAATCTCGTTAGTGTTTGTGCACCAATGATAGAAGAATCTCCAGCGAGTAAGATCTTCACTTGCTCACCAATGAATGGTGTTGCAGCTGCGATTTCGATACCGACCTTCGTAGCAAATAGCGCTTTCATATCCCACGGTAATAAGTAACCAGTGAAACCAAGTCCTAACATTACGAAGAAAATAAGTACTCCAACAACCCAGTTCAGTTCACGAGGTTTTTTGTATGCACCTTGGAAGAAGACACGTAGTGTATGTAAAAACATCATTACGATAACCAAACTAGCTCCCCAGTGATGCATTCCACGGACAATTTGTCCAAATGCAACTTCATTTTGCAGGTAATACACAGATTCCCAAGCGTTTTTAATATCTGGAACATAGTACATTGTCAAGAACATTCCAGATAAAATTTGAATTACGGTAACGAAGAATGTTAAACCACCAAAACAGTAAACAAACGCTGAAAAGTGATGCGCCGGGTTTACATGTTCAGGTACTTCGTGGTCCGCAATATCGCGCCACAAAGGCGTAATGTCCAAACGCTCGTCAACCCAATCATAGATTTTGTTCAGCACAGATTACGCCCCCTTACTTAACATATTTATTTGGTTCAGGTTGTCCAAGGTATAAAATACCGTCTTTTTCTTTTGTTGGATATACATCCAACGGTGCTGTCGGTGGTGTACCAGGAACATTCTTCCCGTTTTTCTCATACAGTCCACCGTGACAAGGGCAATAGAACTTGTTTGGGTTACTCTTGTCGCCCGCCCAGTTAACAGTACATCCAAGATGCTTACATACTGGTGAAAGAGCAACAACATTTCCTTCTTTGTTCTTATAAACCCATGCAGTTTGTGTTACTTCTGATGTGTACCACGCATCTTTTTGTTCATAAGAGAAATCGACACGTACTGGTTCATTCGTTAACTCTGAAACTTTTTGCTTTGTCGCTTTAAATTCTCCAGCAGCTGAAGTTTTTAATACTGGATCTACAGCAAATCGAACCATCGGCATTAACATTCCTGCCGCCATGAAACCGCCTACACCCGTAAGTGTATAGTTAAGGAATTGACGTCTAGATACACGATGTTTGCTCATCCTTTTCCCCCCTCTATCGTAAGGTAAGTCCATCGGACATATTTCGCACAAATATAAAACTAGGACATAACTATGATATATTAAACTCTATACAAGGTCAATAACTCTCTAATCTAAATGATGGACACAATGTGAAGTTTTTATGAATTTTTTTGCCATTTTTGTACAATCACATTTAAGAGTTGCTTCACCTGATCTTCCATGATGGAATGTTTGTACTGTTCCTCTAAATGCTCAAGCGGTATGGAGGGCACCCAGATCAGGCGGTCATGCAATTCCCCCTCTACCTTTTTCCACTCACTGTCCGATGTCAGAAAGAACGTATGTTTCACTCCGCTTGCACTTAATTCCTCTGCCCACTGGGTTAATCTTGAAACCTCTTCCGCCCTTGAGGCAGTCATTACATACGTAAATGGCGGCGTCATGATCATCCTGCCTTTGAATTGTCTTTCAAGGTGAAAGGTGAGTAGAGTTATAAATTCGGATTGTGCTGCAGATACTTTGATATCCTTCCCAAAATCAACAGGAACAATCGGAATGACAGCAGTATCTATGTATTCTTTTTCAGATTCAAAAACTTCAATATCTTTTACGTTCCAATTCATGTAAAACCCTCGTTTCGTCTTTCATTTTTCACTTCCCATCATATCACTTTATAACTCCCTGTTAAAAGCGATTTCACTTTTTGATTTTATTATGTTCCATAATCCTTTTTCCTATCTAACTATTCAATAAAAAAATCGAATGAAGAGATGTCTTTTTCTCTTCATTCGATCTTTTAGCTTAAGCTGTTCAATTCTTTTGTTAATTTCTTGAAGGACTTTTCATCACCCGTATCAAGTGCCTGATCAATGGCCTTCAGCAACCGATCACGTTGAAAGGTTTGCAAACTGTCTTTAAGAAACTGCTCAGCCACAATCCTGTCTTTTTCATTAATCAATAAATACTTTGGCATAAACGGATTTTCTTCAAGTACCGCTGCAAATTGATAACTTGAATTTGCCTTACTGAAGTTCAGTTGAATGTAAATATCTTCGTCTTTATTTAAACGAATGTCGTGAAATGACTTTTCTGCATCTGTTGTCATAATATTTTCTTTATAAAAGCGGAATGGCACATCCTCAACACAATGTGTGGACATCACAAGCCCCCTGGGGCAGTACTGGGACTCTTCCACAAAATGAACTTTTTTCATTAATTGATCATGACTCATCAGGTAATTCAGTATCCATACACATTCTCTTCTTTTTAATTGATATCGGTTCAGAAACCAGCGAATAAATTCTTTCTTCTCGTTGACAGAAACAGGGGTGGTCATGGTTTTCCCTCCTCTGCAGAATCCTTTTATAAGGTCCGTTTTCCTTTTGACAATTTAAAAACGTTAGCTACTCTAAGGTGTTCTCATGTGCTTACACACCAGTCAATTCCCTTTGTACCACCGACGTCGATCAGTCTTGTAATCTTTCAATTAACTCCTGCCACTCGTCATTTGAAGGATCCATTTCAATCAGGTGTTCATATACTTCTATCGCTTCACCTCTGAGTCCTTCTTCTACTAAAAATTGTCCGTACTCTAGTAAAAACTCTTGATGATTCTTAAAGTAAGTATATGCAATACGGTATTGTTTTAATGCATGATTATATTGTTCAAGCCCTTCATAAGCCTTGGCGAGGTCCCAATTGATTTGAGGCTCTTCTTCCCCTTCGACCGTAAGCATCTGGGCAATTTCCAATACATCATCAAATCGGTCCTGTGTAAAGAATAATTTATTAATGACCAAAGCTGCTTCTACATAACCGGGATCTAATGCTAAGGCTTCCCTTAAAAATGCTTCTGCCTCACTCTCTAATCCAAGCTTCAAGGAAATCTTTCCACCGAACAAATTCAGTTCCTTGTTGTATTCATCCTGCTTTACGCCTTCTTGTATGGTTTCAATGCTTTCCTGCAGCATTTCTTCATGCTCATATGATTTCGCTAATAATAAATACACCGAATGATATTCAGGGTCTAACTCCTTAACGGAAACAAACTTTTCAATGGCTTTTTCGTAGAAACCAGCCTGATAAGCGGTAAAGGCGTAACCGAACAGAGTATTTATTTCAAGATGATCCTCAAGTGCCTTTTCATAATGTGTCAAAGCTTCTTCAAAGGCTCCTCCCACACTATAAGCTTCTGCTAATCTTTGATGAACATTTGTACCACCAATCTCAGTGGTCCCATTCTGGATAAGAGTTTGATAGTGCCTTATTGCTTCCAGGAACCTGCCTGTTTCGGAATATAGTTCCCCCAGGCCAAAATCAATGACGGGCTCATCGGGTAATAACCTCTTGGCTTGTAAAAGCTTTTGTTCACTTACTTCAAATAAGCCTTGGATTTGATATAAATCTGCCAAGAGAAGCAATGCTCTTGGGTAGATTGGATCTTTTTCATCCAATTCTGCAAGTTTGTTTATTGCTTCTTCTTCGTTATCCATTTCCACCAGCACTTCTGCAAGTTCAACCAAGAGCTCTCCCTCGCCCGGATAGTACTGAAGGAGATTTTCATACAATTCTTTTGCTTCATCAAGAAACCCTAAATGGTGTAATTCTTCAGCCAGGCTGAATTTCTCTTCATGGCTTCCAAATTTCAATGCTTGCTTATACTCTTTCTGTGCTTCTTCCAATTTTCCTTCTTCTAAAGAAGATAACATTCGTTCAGCGTATGACATGGTCAATCCCTTTCTATAAAAAAGCTTATATTCATTTAAATAAAGTACCCCGGTGTTTGGATGATTAGTTCTTCACCCGCCCCAGGATAAAAATAGCCTCTATCATTTAAGTAATAATATTTTCCTTTGTTCATTGTACATTTTAGCACATGACGACCGGTTTGAAACGGTAAGGGCTCAACACCCTCCTCTTCGACTTTCATATAGAGGTTATAACTTATTTCTCCACCTACTAAAAAATTTCCTCTAAGGGGGTAAATTCCAATTTTCTTCAGTTTCTCTAAAGACATTGGTTCTTTTTGAGTAATTTCATTTGAAAGATGAGGGATTTTCTCGTTTCCCATCGAATTTTGCCATATTTTAAGATGCTTTATTTTTGTTTTTTTGTCTATGTTTGTCGTAAAAAAAGGGACAAAAGTAATAGGGTAATCGTATAAAAAACCTTTGATCCATCCCCAGCGAATTTCCTTGAATGTTTCTATTTCGTCAATGTTAACCCAGACGACAGGAATCTTATGTCTTTTGCATGACCGGATAATCGTTGGAGTGATAAGATTTGCGGATGTTTTTAATCCTATTGTGTAGTCAAGAGGACTGTTAAGCAAGGAGGTTTTGCGTTCATTTAATTTAGATAGGAATTCAAATTCGTACTTTAAATCAAATGCCGTCAGGACTGTGGTACACCCTTTATTGATAAATTCATCTACGTAATAATTCTTGATTGAAAGGAAATCCTTCCCTATAGGTACCTCTAAATCACACATGACATGTCCAGGAGTCATCATGAAAGATGAAACATCCATCCTCATGTAGCGATAATATGAAAAGCTGTCTCTAATGGCCGATATTTTATCGTCTTTAACCAGCAAAGAGGTTTGAGTGACTTTGGAATCTTTAACCCAATTCGCATTTTCAATAATGTACGTGCTCAATTCGTCATCACCTTCCTTTATAGACAAGCTATGAAAGAAGGGGTGAAATCATGCTATGCATTCATATAAAAGGAGAGGTGAAAGGACTAAACCCCAGTCCAAACACCTCCCTCAAGAGTTCATGTACATTATTTCTTTATCAGATGATTTATATGCTCAAAGAAAGCTGGATACGAAATGTTCACTGCACCCGCTCCTTCAAGATAGACGTCAGAATCCGTTATTAAAGAAGCTACAGCCAGTGTCATACCAATCCTGTGATCACCCCAGGAATGAACCTCACCGCCATGCAATGGCGTTTTCCCTTCAATGATCATCCCGTCATCCGTTCCTCGAATGTCAGCCCCAAGCTTCCCGAGCTCTTGAACAATGGCATCGATACGATTTGTTTCCTTAACCTTTAACTCCTCCGCATCCTTAATGGTTGTCTTCCCCTTTGCCTGGGAAGCTAACAAGGCGATAACAGGAATTTCATCAATTAACGAAGGAATCAGGTCCCCCCCTATTTCAATGCCAGTAAGATCGGAAGATTCCACCAGGATGTCACCTATCGGTTCACCATCTTTCGAACTCTCCATTATTTCTAAGGATGCACCCATTCGCTTCATCACTTCTACAATTCCTACGCGGGTTTCGTTAAGACCGACATTTCTCAGTAGCACTCTGCTATCAGGTACGATGGCAGCAGCTACCATAAAGAAGGCTGCTGAGGAAATATCCCCTGGGACATAAACTTCAGTCCCTTTCAAAACCTGACCGCCCTTCACTTTGATTGTATCTCCATGCCGCTCGATATGACCCCCAAATTCGATGATCATTTTTTCTGTATGATTTCTCGTTTTTTCCGGTTCTTCAATTTCAGTTATTCCTTCAGCCTGTAGTCCTGCTAAAATCAGGGCAGATTTCACCTGTGCACTGGCTACAGGTAATGAATAGTGAATCCCTTTGAGGTTCCCTCCCCGAATCGATAATGGAGTATAGTTACCTTCAGAACGACCATCTATTATTGTCCCAAACTTCTTCAATGGTTCCGTTACTCTTTTCATTGGGCGTTTTGCAATCGAGTCATCCCCAATAAGGACTGAATGAAATGGTCTTCCTGCCAAAATCCCCATGATAAGACGAGTAGTGGTACCCGAGTTCCCTACATCCAGGATGTCCTGTGGTTCTGTTAAATGATCCCACCCTTCGCCCTGAACAATTACTTTCTCCTCTGTCACTTGAATGTCTACACCTAACTTACGGAAGCATTCGATTGTACTTAAACAATCCTCTCCCATAAGAAAATTATGTATAACCGTTTTTCCTTCAGCAACCGAACCAAACATAACAGCCCGGTGAGAAATAGATTTATCCCCAGGAACCTGCAGTTCTCCATTTAGACCTTTTCGGGGGTTTATTAATATCTTCTTTCCTTCCATCCTTATCACCCTTTATCCTAAGAATAATTCATAGCCCGTATTTTCTTTTAAACAGTTTAGAGCTCTTTCTCTATCTTCCAGTGTTTGAAAGCTAATGACTAATACTCCGTAAATATCTTCCCTCGTCTCCAGGATTCTAATGTTTGTTAAGCTTATGTTTTCATGAGCGAGGTAAGCTGTAACTTCAGAAATCACCCCCGGATAATCCGGAACGTCCACAAATAGATCATAGAATGAGGGGATTGCCCCTTTTTCAAGGATTGGAAGATCATCCCTAAAGGTTTTCGCTTCACTAAAATAATCAAAAATTTTCTGTGCATCGTTCTCTTCGATGATGGTCATTACCTCATCCATCTCAGCTTTCCATTGTTTGAGGAGAGAAAGCAACACCGTTCTGTTCTGAAGCGTGATATCCTTCCACATTGTCGGATTTGACGAGGCAATCCGTGTAATATCACGGAACCCGCCAGCAGCCAATCGACGCAAATATGGGTGCTGTACAGAGGATTCTTTCGCCTGATGAACAAGAGAAGCGGCAACAATATGTGGAAAATGACTAATCGTACCCGTTAATTCATCGTGTTCCTTTGGTTCTACGATCAGAAATTTGGCATTGGTTCCTTTCAGCCACTTTTGAAGCTCTTCCACTTTTTGGTCAGAAGCATCGGGACTGGGAGTCAACATATAAAAGGCATTCTCAAATAAGATTTCTTTTGCTGCTGCGACACCACTTTTATGAGAACCCGCCATTGGATGACCACCAATAAATTGAAACCCTTTTGAAGTCAACAATTCGGAACACTTCATAATTTGTTCTTTCGTGCTCCCTGTGTCGGTGATTAGAACCGTTTCTTTTAAGGAGAATGTTTGAAATTGTTCAATGATTCTTTCAGTTTGATAGACTGGAGTCGAAATGATGATGAGATCCGCTTTTTCAGCAGCAGACTGTAAGGAAAGAGTCATTTCATCGATAATTCCCAGTGACCTCGCCAAACGTAATTCTTTATGATTAACATCATGGCCAATGATTTTAGCATCGGGGTGTTCGCTCTTTATACAGAGCGCCAATGATCCTCCGATTAATCCCATGCCAATGACCAATACCGTCCCTTTCATAATTGTCCCCCTCATATGATTTGAAAAAAGTCGGTAAGGGCTCGAAGCCCTTCCGACCATCTCTTTCCTTTTTACACTCCGTTTTGAAGGACTAAAAATTCCTTCATTTTTTCAATAACCTCTTCGTTTTGATCATGAGAGCCGACAGTTACCCTTACAGAGTTAGGATACCCCAGAGCCTCTCCGGAACGCACAATGTATCCTTTACTCATTAAGTATTGGAATACATCATCACCGCTGACACCGAAATCGATTAACACGAAATTTGCCTGTGATGGAAAAAAGTTCAGACCGTGTTCCCGGCAGAACTGGTAATACTGTTCCAATCCTTTTCGATTGCTCTCCCTGCATTCTCTGATAAATTCCTGATCTTCAACCGCTGCGGCTGCGGCTCCTTGACCTAAAGAATTATTATTAAACGGTTCACGGATCGGTTCTAACTTCCTAATCACATCTTCATTCGCAATTCCGAATCCTACCCTAAAGCCTGCTAATCCGTAAGCCTTTGAGAAAGTACGTGTAATTAATAATTGAGGGTACGATTTTAATAATTCCAATGAATCATAATAATCTTCGGCCACGACATATTCATAATAGGCTTCGTCCAAAACGACCAATACATGTGCGGGAACAGCATCCAGAAATGAGATGAGCTCTTCACTGCGAATATACTCCCCTGTTGGATTATTTGGTGAACAAAGCCAAACGACTGAGGTAGTTTCATCAACTTCAGCAAGCATTTGGGTTAACTGATGTCTGCCAGCCGGATCAAGGGGAACTTCTCTTACCTCCGCTCCTTCAACAATAGCATTGTGCTTATACTGAGGGAAGGTCGGTTTCGCCATTACCGTGCTCTTATCACCATCTAATAAAGCTCTTGATATGATCTCTATCACTTCATCTGAACCATTCCCGAACAGTAATTGTCCAGGGCCAACAGATAGCTGTTCAGCCACCTTCATACGCAATTCTTTAGCGTAGCCGTCGGGATAAATGGCATGTGAAAAAGCGTTTGTTCTTAAAAAGGTTTCCACCTTTTTTGAGCATCCAAATGGATTTTCATTGGAAGCAAGCTTCACTACTTTCTCGAGATTGAATAGTTCTTTCACATCATCCATCGTTTTCCCGGGCTGATATGCTTTAAGATTTTGAATTTGAGATTTCCACTTCATGTTTAACTTCCTTTCAGACGTTTTCATCAAAGAGAGGCTAGTTATCTTTCAAGTCAGGACGTAAGCTGACTGCATTTTTCATGTAAATATGTTGTATGTCTTTCTGAGATGTTGAAGTATTATAGTGAATCATCACTCTAATACAGTATGACAATCCTTGAGGGATATCCAACTCTTGCATGCACATAACGGGTACATATTTCCATTCTTCGAACCTTCTTAATGCTTTAGCAGGAAATACGCTCTTAATATCACTCGTGGCAGAAATAAATACTGATGCAACATCCTCTGCCATAATATTATTATGTAAAATCATTTCTTTTAAGAGACTTTCAGTTGAAAGGAGAACTTCCTTTTCATTGTCACAATCCGTCGTAGTGGCGCCTCGAACTCCCCTGATCATTCTTCCACTCCCTTTTTCTCCTTTGATTAAACACTCTTTTTATGTTCTTGCGGGTTTTATTAAATCCAGAGTAGGCTTTACAACTGCCTGATAAACTCATCTGCCCGTCTTAAATCCCCTTCAGATACCTTCACCATCAATGGCTCGCCAATATCCTTCAATAACACAAAAACAGGATTTCCGTATTGGGACTTTTTATCATGCCTCATTCCCTCATATAATCTGTCAAATGTAATATGAGATGGAATGTTTAGATTGTATCCAAGTGTAGTGACCCATTTAATGAATTCTTGTAGATTAAATGAAAGTCCGCAATACTGTTCACTAAGATAGAGAGCAAAGATCATCCCGATCATTACCGATTCACCATGAGTGCGATTTCCGTACCCGCTGGCACTTTCAACAGCGTGCCCATACGTATGTCCAAAATTCAAAAAAGCTCGTATATTCGACTCTCTTTCGTCCTTTGAAACAATATCCCCTTTTACACGAATCCCTTTCACTAGGCAATCCGTTAAGAATTCCTTTTCCATTTTTTCCGGAGAATGGAACGAATGCATTAATTCTTGTAAAAAGGTTCGATCGGATAAAAAAGCATGCTTGATCACTTCTGAAAACCCGGATAGCACTTCAGTTCTAGGTAAAGTTGTAAAATAATCTAAATCAAAAAACACACCTTCAGGCTGATAAAACTGCCCTACCATGTTTTTACCCAGGGGATGATTGATCGCAACCTTCCCCCCAACAGCACTATCATGAGCCAGTATCGTTGTAGGGACACCTATGAATGGGATTCCCCTCATATAGGTGGAAGCGACGAAACCAGCAAGATCACCGATTGCCCCTCCTCCGAATGCTATCACCAAGGACCCTCGATCGATATGGTTTTTAAGGCCATGTGTGATGGCTTCTTCATAAACGGCAAAGCTTTTCGCGTGTTCGCCATTAGGAGCCTCATAAGTCGTCACTTCATACGATTGACTTAAAATCTCTGAGAAAGCTGTTCCATGAAGCTTGTAGACCTCTTTATCGGCAATGATCCATAATTTAGAGATAGCAGGAAAGGTCTTTTTAATAAAAGAAACAATTTCATTCGTCATTTCTACTCCAATTTTCACTTCATACGTTTTAGAAGCAGTTTGAATGGTTACATGTTTCATTCATTAATACTCCCTTGACTCTTGTCGTTGTCTATTGATATCTTCAGAAAGCTTATCGAATTGATCACTGTGAAATTGCTCTACAATTGCAGATGCAAGCTCCCATGCAACTACGGCTTCTGCCACTACGCTGGCAGCCGGTACCGCACAGCTATCCGATCTCTCGATGCTTGCTTTAAATGGCTCCTTCGTTTCAATATCCACGCTTTGCAATGGTTTATAAAGGGTAGGAATGGGCTTCATGACGCCTTTTACTCGGATTGGCATTCCAGTCGTCATACCGCCTTCAAATCCGCCTAAACGATTCGTCTTTCGGTAGTACCCTTCTTCTTCACTCCACGCGATCTCATCGTGAACTTCACTTCCAGGTTTTCGGGCCATTTCAAATCCTAAGCCGAATTCGACCCCTTTGAATGCGTTTATACTCATCACTGCCATGGCAATCTTCGCATCAAGTTTGCGATCATAATGAACGTAACTTCCTACTCCTGGGGGCATACCTTCTACGATGACTTCCACAACCCCACCAATGGAGTCTCCATTTTGTTTAGCCTGATCTATTAAGTCCATCATTTTTTGTGCCGCTTCTTCATCCAGGCATCTTACCGGAGATTCTTCGGTTATATGCTTGAGTTCACTGATAGAATCATAGTGTAGTTTCTCTGCTTTAATGCCACCAATTTCAAGAACATGCCCGACAACCTCGATACCTAATAGCTTTAACAATTTTTTGGCAACGGCTCCTGCCGCCACTCTAACAGTCGTTTCTCTTGCTGACGACCTTTCTAATACATTCCTCAGGTCCCTATGTCCATATTTCATGCCACCAACCAGATCTGCATGCCCCGGTCTTGGCCTTGAAATCTTTCTCTTTACCTCCTCTTCTTCTCCAGGCTCGAGAGCTTCGATACCCATTACTTTCGTCCAGTGAGTCCAGTCTTTATTCTCCACAACCAGTCCTAAAGGAGATCCCAGAGTATATCCATGTCTTACTCCCCCAACAATGGAGGCCTGGTCCTTCTCGATTTGCATTCTTCGACCACGACCATACCCTTTTTGCCTTCTTGCCAGGTTTTCATTGATATCCTCTTCTGCTAAAGGCATTCCAGCAGGCAGGCCTTCAATGATGGTCGTTAATTGTGGTCCATGTGATTCTCCAGATGTTAAGTATCTCATTTACTTTCCCCCTTCAACTCGTTAAAGAATTATGTACCAATATAACATAGAGTTTATGTCATTTCCTAGTCCTTAAGTTTAAAAATTTTCTAACAATCTCTTTCCCTAAGATTAAAAAACGATGTGAACCCAATACATATGAACGCATCAGCTGGATGGTTACCATTAAGGAACCATTCAGCCGTATACTATATGCAGATTGACATCGTCGTTTTTATATTTTTTTGTAGAAGAATGTGTCTTCTGTTTCAAAGCCATATTGAGACGGATTAAAGAGTTGTTCTGTACTGCCTACAAATAGTACGCCGCCAGTTTTTAGTGAAGCATTGAATTTTTTATATAAAATGTTTTTTGCTTCTTCTGTAAAATAAATTAACACATTTCTGCAAACGATCAAGTCATAGTTCCCTTCAAACGGGTCAACCAAAAGGTTCTGTTGTTTGAATGTAACGGTTCTCTTAATTTCTTCATTCAGTTTAAAAAAGGGAGGTTCCTGAGTGAAAAATCGGGCTTTCATCTCTCTTGGGACCTCATTTAGTGATCGCTCAGGATAGATACCGTTCTTCGCTCGCTGAATCGCATTCTTATCGATGTCTGTAGCGTTGATGCATATTTGAGAAAGGGGCATGTACTTTGATAGCATCATAGCAAGGGTATAGGGCTCTTCCCCTGTAGAACAGGCTGCACTCCAGACTTTAGGGGTTTTCTGTTCACGTAACATTCTGGGTAAAATTTTCTTTTCAAGTACTTCCCACCGTGTGTAGTTGCGGTAGAACTCTGTAACGTTAATCGTCATCCGATCCAGGAACTCTTCCATTTCCTCTCTGTCCCGGGTCATGCTTCTGAAAAACTCTTGAAAACTCCCGTATCCCCTCTTTTCATATAGGGCAGTTAATCTACGCTTCATTTGGGCTTCTTTGTAAAGGGATAAATCAATACCGGTTTTGCGTTTTATCCCCTGTATGAATTCATAATAATCATTGGACATCTGATTCACTCTCTTTGCACCTTTTAAGTATGGATCTATATTAACTATATCGAACATTCAAGTGGAAAGTTAAACCGAAAAGCAAAAAAGCAAGTCGTCTTAAACGACTTGCTCTACTGGTTATTATACGAAGATTAATAAACCCACTCATTCATTAACTTAGAATATTCAACTAATTCCTCTTCTTTGAAGAATAATCCGATTTCTCTTACTGCGCTTTCTGCTGAATCGGATCCGTGAATAATATTCTTTCCGACTGTTAATCCGTAATCACCGCGGATTGTACCAAGGGCAGCATCCTTAGGGTTTGTTGCACCCATCATTCCACGAGCTGTCGTGATAACGTTTTCACCCTGCCAAACCATTGCAAATACAGGTCCGGAAGTGATAAAGTCAACAAGTTCTCCAAAGAATGGTCTTTCCTTGTGCTCACCGTAATGCTCTTCAGCAAGCTCATTTGAAATGCTCATTAGCTTTGCCCCTACTAATTGAAAGCCCTTTTTTTCAAAACGTGATACGATATCACCGATTAACCCTCTTTGTACGCCGTCCGGCTTTACCATTAAAAATGTTTTTTCCATCTTCCCCACTCCTAAATATGTATGTATAGAAGTCCTAAGGACATCCCACGAAAATAGTAACACTGATTGGGGTTTTTGGCAACGTTTCCATTTTAAATTTTCTTAATATTTTCTCTTGCCGATATAGTTTGCGATATTTTTCAACGTTTTCTTCACACGGTTATAAGGGAGATGATTTAAATCTTCCAACGCCCTGTCCAAATACATTCTACTAAGCTGATGGGATCGATCTATCGCATCCGTTGCTAAGATGGACGAAATGATTTCTTTCATCTCTTCAGGAGAAGTGTATTCAGTCACTCTTTCGATCTTCGTTTTCAGTTTAGGATTTTCCATTGCATATAAAATCGGCAGGGTGATATTACCTTGCCATAGATCACTCCCAGCAGGCTTTCCAAGTTCTTCCTCACTTGCTGTAAGATCTAATATATCATCTGTAATCTGAAAGCTCATTCCCACATTATAACCAAAGCGAAAGAGGCGTCGATGGATTTCAGCTGGAGCACCTGATGAAATAGCGCCTATCTGACAGCTGACAGCAATAAGCAGAGCCGTTTTCCGTTTGATTCTGAGCAGGTAATCTCTCAGGTTTTGATCAAATCGATATTTATCTTTTATTTGAGCGATTTCACCCTTACACACTTCAACAATGGTACGAGAAAGTATTTGGTGCGCTTCAGGTGCTTTAATATTCGTCATATATTCGAGAGCACGTGCAAAGATGTAATCCCCGGTATACATGGCGATACGATTGTCCCATTGAGCTTTAATCGTCGGCTTTCCTCTTCTTAATTCTGCATCATCAATTACGTCATCATGAACGAGGGATGCCATATGAATTAACTCTAAAGCCACTGCTACATTTTTCAAAATGTTTATATCATATTGTCCGAATTTTGCAGACAGCAAGACGAAAACAGGTCGGATTCTTTTACCACCTGCTTGTAGAAGGTGAAGGGACGCCTCTTGTAATAGTTGTGATTCTGACTCAATCGCAACTTCAAGTTCCTTTTCAATTTCATCTATATCCGTTTTTAGAAACGAATACATCCTGTTTAGCTTCATAGTTTTTCCACCTAATTTACGAATTTCTTACTTTCTGCCTGAATGCATAGCAGCCACTCCGCCACTATAGGGTTTCACGTGTATATCTTTAAAGCCTGCTTCTTCAAACATCTTTGCAAGCTCTTTCATCCCCGGAAAATCCCTCGCCGATTCCTGTAACCAGGAATATTCAGTAAAGCTCTTAGCAAAAATCTTTCCAAACATCGGCATAACAAAGCGAAAATACAAGTAATACATCTGCTTGAATCCGAACATGGTTGGTTGAGAGGTTTCAAGACAAACAGCCATTCCACCAGGCTTTACCACACGATTCATTTCTTTCAAAACATGGAGATAGTCTGGGACATTTCGTAAACCGAAGCCGATCGTAACATAATCAAACGTGTTATCTTCAAATGGCAGCTCCATTGCATTGCCGTGAATGAGCTCAATATTGTTCAAGTGGGAATGTTCCACTTTATCCCTGCCGATCGAGAGCATATTTTGACTGAAATCCAGCCCCACTACCTGTCCCGTTTCACCGACTTTTTCCCCTATCGCTAACGTCCAATCCGCGGTTCCACAGCAAACGTCCAGTGCCTTTGAGCCCGGCTCCACATTCATATGTTTCATGGTGTCTTTTCTCCACTTTTTATGTTGCTGGAAACTAATTACCGAATTCATCTTATCATAATTTGAGTATATCTTTTCAAATACTCCATGGACTTTTTGTTCTTTGGACTGCTGCATTCGTTTACCCTTCTTCCGCATATAGTTTCGTCATAGGTTGAGGCTCAGCATAAGGCAATAGCTCTACAATCAGCTTTTTAAAGTATGGTGTTACCGGTTCTATCTTCTCTAGCTGAGTTTGAATGTTTTTCTTCGTTGACCCGATTAACTTATCCAGCTTTGAAAGCAAATGTCTGGACTCTTCCTTCGTTAGCTTTAAAGACGGTGTCTCGCTGCCTGAATCAATTGTTAATGCCGACAGCGCTTTTAAGAAGCTCGTATCCTGTGCATGCTCTATACAAATTCTCTCTTGAACAAGCTTCTTGTATAGAAGGGCTTCTTCAACAAGCATGCTCCATTTATCATCTTCAAAAAAACGAAAGAAGTTCGAAACGATCGCTGATTCTCTTGTCTTTAAGCTTGCCATTAGCTCATCAAGATTTTGATGTTCCTCTTTGTAGATGGAAATTTTGCTTTCGTTAATCTCTTTAATCGCTTTTGCTAATGTTGCGATAAGGTCTACATCATCTGTGTCAGCAAGGATTTTGTAATAGAGGCTGCTAAAGTATACTCCTGCAAGAACCGTAAGCTGTCTCTCCTTCAATGGATCAAGCTCAGAGATTGTAACCTTTTCATGGGTATCAAGGGCTATCTGCAATAACATGGCAGTCGAAATCCATTGTACAACTTCTTTATTCAAGGTCCGTCCCTCATTGACAAAAGGAAGGAGCAGGAAATAAATTCGGTCTCGATCAATGTATGGTTGATCGATGTATTCCTTTAAATAAGAGTGATGTAACTGCTCTTCTATGTATTGATGAATGATATTCGCTTGATGGTTACAATCAATGAATTTCATACCCTTTAATCCCCATTTCTACTATGTATCGGTCTAAAAATTTCAGCATTAAATATTATATCATATAATCTTCAACAATAGGGAATCGGACTTGTCCCTATATAAACCTGAGTATAACAAAGGGGACGACTACGAAGCTCACATCTTCTTAGTCAGTCCCACCTGTATCTCCCTTGGAACGTAAATTCTCGGAGTATTATTTCTTGTTATCACTTTCAACTTCACCGTAGCTTGTAACGATGGTTGCTTTCCCTCTAACTTTAATCGCAGAGGTATGATCCGTAAACTGAGCGATCATGACTTCACCTTTATCAAGCTTTTCTGAATGATGGAACCGGGTATCCGTTCCCCTCGTCAATCCAATCACATTCACACCATCTTCAATCGCTTTAATCACGATATAATCATTTGAATTCGTCATTGGCTCACTCCTAATTCTTTATAAAAGAAAGAACTTCGCTGCGTGCTTGAGCGTTTTCTTTAAACGAGCCTCTTACAGCGGTTGTCACTGTACTTGAACCAGGTTTCTTCACGCCTCTCATTGTCATGCACATATGCTCTGCTTCAACCACTACCATGGCTCCATGAGGCTCCAGGGTTTCCATGATGGTATCTGCCACCGTGGAAGTGATTCTCTCTTGAAGCTGAGGACGTTTCGCTACAGATTCAACTGCTCTTGCCAATTTACTTAAGCCCGCCACTCGACCGTCTCTTGGAATATACGCCACATGAGCTTTCCCGTAGAACGGAACCAGGTGATGTTCGCACATTGAGTAAAATGGAATTTCCTTCACCAGCACAAGCTCTTCATGCTCTTCACTGAATATTGTTTCAAAGTATTCTTTCGGGTCGTGATCGATTCCGGAAAATACTTCTGCATACATCTTCGCCACGCGTTTAGGCGTATCTAATAAACCTTCTCTATTAGGATTCTCTCCAATAGCTTCTAAAATTAATCGAACTGCATCTTCTATTTGGCCATGATTGACTTGTGCCATTATGTTGTCCTCCTAAAATAACTTAAAGAAATAGTAACATTGTTAATATTAGCACAAGCCCATAATGTCATCAAAGACTAGTGCTTTAGAAGTTTTATAATATTATAAAACAGTCTATAATGGAATATTATTTCGTACATATTTTTAATTAGGAGAAACCATACTATAAATGAAAAAAGGCCGCATAAATATGCGGCCTTACTGATACGCTCAAAGTATGTAATTATTTTACAGCTTCTTTAAGCGCTTTACCTGGTTTGAAAGCAGGTACTTTGCTTGCTGAGATTTCGATCTCTTCACCTGTTTGTGGGTTGCGACCTTTACGGGCTGCACGCTCACGTACTTCGAAGTTACCGAATCCGATTAATTGTACTTTATCACCGTTTGCAAGTGAGTTTTGAATTGTATCGAAAACAGCGTCAACCGCTTTTGTAGCGTCCTTCTTAGATAGCTCAGCAGCTTCTGCAACAGCATTGATTAGTTCTGTCTTGTTCATGCCATTCACCTCCTCCCAAGGAAATGTCTCAGTCATGATTCATTTACTTTAATATCATTAGTAAACAAGTTTAGCGAATTCTATACATAAAGTGTAGAAAAAACGCTTGAAAACGTTGCTGAATCAATATTCAACAACAATTCTGTTAAAAGATTATCACAATAGATTGACCTTAGCAAGAATAAATCAAGAAATAATGGGAATCTTTTCTTATATGAAACACAAATGTAATAGAATCCCTGTAGAGCCCTTTGTTCTTGCCGTCTATTCAACCTATCACTTCTTTCGAATGACTGCAACTATTACCCTCATCCTTCAGGTACTCTATCTTACTTCCCAACCTGATTATCCTCTAAACATCCATGAGGTTTTTTATTTGTGGAAGAACCGATATAACTATTGGTTTTTAATTTGGATTCACACACTAAAAACCCCTTAAGATCAAGGTTTCCTTCGATTTAGAAGGCTAATCTCCATGTCATTTCCGACCCGTTAGCTCAGGGGGGATTTATAAATATTCACTTCGAAAACCAGTCTCTCAAATAAGGTAAAAAAATTGGAATCATGCTTGGGAATAAAAGAAATAAGAAAACCAATTTCTTTTGTTTCGTTCCTTTTATTTCACCCAAAACCTTTTCAGACACTCATTTTCCCGCACAAAAAAAGACCTTCCAAGGAAGGCCAAAAGATTTATAGAATGATGGCGATTAATCCACCCGATCCTTCATTTATGATTCTTTCGAGCGTGTCTTTCAGTTTATATCTTGCATTTTCCGGCATTAAAGATAGTTTCGCTTGTATTCCTTCTCTCACGATGGAGCTTAAGCTTCTTCCAAAGATATCAGAATTCCAGATGGAAAGTGGGTCATCTTCAAAGTCTTGCATCAAGTAGCGCACCAGTTCTTCGCTCTGCTTTTCTGTTCCGATAATCGGTTCGAACTTAGACTGTACATCCACCTTAATCATGTGTATGGATGGTGCCACTGCTTTTAAGCTGACTCCGAACCTTGAGCCCTGCCTGATGATTTCCGGCTCATCCAGGCTCATATCATTTAACGACGGGGCAGCAATGCCATATCCAGTCTGCTTCACCATTCTTAATGCGTCAGAAATCTGGTCGTATTCCGCTTTCGCATGGGCGAAATCCTGCATTAATTCAAGGAGGTGATCCTTTCCACGGATTTCCACACCGACAATCTCCTTCAGTACTTCATCGTACAGCTCATCCGGAGCATACAGGTCGATTTCCGCAATCCCTTGACCCATATCGATTCCAGCAAGTCCTGCACGTTCAATATGATCAAATTCACTGAAGTAATGAACAACACGATCTACGTCCCGTAGGCGTTTAATATCCTTAACGGTTTCTTTCACGGCTTCCTGATAGTTCTGTCTGAGCCAATGCTCTTCTTTCAGAACCATGACCCAGCTTGGAAGGTTCACATTCACTTCCAGTACCGGGAATTCAAATAGTGCTTCTCTAAGCACATTGAGGACATCTGAGTCTCTCATACTTTCCACACTCATGGAGAGTACCGGGATATCGTACTTATCTTGAAGCTTCACTCTTAGGTCTTCTGTCTCAGGAGCATGAGGCCTTGCCGAGTTGATTACCATGATGAATGGTTTACCTACTTCTTTCAATTCCTCAATAACTCTTTCTTCCGCTTCGATATAATCCCCTCTACCGATTTCCCCGATGGAACCATCCGTTGTTACAACAACCCCGATCGTGGAATGTTCCTGAATGACTTTACGCGTGCCGATTTCGGCCGCTTCATGGAACGGTATAGGCTCTTCATACCACGGTGTATTTATCATTCTGGGTCCATTTTCATCCTCATATCCTTTTGCACCCGGAACCGTATATCCCACACAATCTACCAATCTCACATTCACTTCCAACCCCTCATCCACGTGAACGGAAATGGCTTGATTAGGAACAAACTTTGGTTCTGTAGTCATGATGGTCTTACCTGCAGCGCTTTGAGGTAGTTCATCCTGCGCTCTTGCACGTTCTGATTCACTGGCGATGTTAGGAAGGACTACAAGTTCCATGAATTTCTTAATGAATGTTGATTTTCCTGTTCTAACTGCTCCTACCACACCTAAATAGATATCTCCGCCTGTTCTTTCGGCAATGTCCTTAAATAGATCGACTCTTTCCAAGAGATTCCCTCCCATCTTATATTCCAGGGATGTTTCATCCGTGTATTCTGTCTCACATTCTATATTTATGATGTTGTCCTAATGACTTATGACTATTAATATGCTTTTTTTCCCTCCTTATGATTAAAAGTATAAAAATTTATTATGTCTGAGCATTTATGATCATTTGTTTTGGTGAAATTCCCCTAAAAGGATGACATAAAAAATAATAACCCTTCTCTTACAATATATTTTGCAAGAAAAGGGTTATGCCTATTTTGTCATAAAGACAGGTTCGTTATTTTCATCCACCGTATAGGGTAAAGAATACGCCGGAACAAAAAAGGTGTCCTCGACAAGTAAATTCCGGATATCTACACCAGGTTCAAGTTCTTTATCATGGGTTTCGATCTTTTCAAATAAGTCCATTGAGTAATCTACAAAAATATCACCATCACCATTAATGACAAGGGGAAGATTTTTGTTTGAATAAGGGCTATTCACATACACTTCACCATCATAACCCAGTTCTTTATAATTTAATGTGTACACATTACCCGCTACTTCCTCTTTAAATGGCGGGTAACCTTGAGCTTCAATTCTGATTTTCAATTCTCTTATTTGTTCCGCCAGCCTAAGGTCAAAAATCTTGACTTGAGGATCTTCCTCCACGTCAGTCAAAACATATTGAAAAATCCCACCGTTTTCAAAAGCATTCCCTGGAATCTCCGCCAAGTACTGAGGGGAAAGCTTTCTGAAATCAATCGGATACTTCTGATAAAGGGGCGTATCCTGGTCTCTTGTTTTAATCGGAAGTAACCCATCATTGTCCTTCTGATAGGTTTCGACCGCATCTTGTACAGCTTTCACCTGTGTTTCATAAGGAATCTGATTCTGACTAAGCTCTTCTTCAGGGTACAAACATCCAGAAAGAATACTCATAGTTAAAACAAGAAGAAATGCAGTTAAACCTAAGCGCTTCAATCTAAAAACGTCCTTTCAATTGGGCAGCCACCTAATTGGTTGGTCCACTAAATACTATATAGATCATCATGAGTCCACCAGCAATCATCAGTATGTAGGCCATGAATGCTGTTATAAAACGCAAGAATTTTTGTTTAATTTTATACCGGCTAAAATAAATCGTTAATATGGCAAAAAACATGAATCCCATAGATGCAAACGAAATCCACATCTTCATCATTGAATCCAACATACATCCCTCCTGTTATCCAATGTATTATATCATAAGATTTTTACAAAGGAATAGAAAAGAATGGTTGTTCATCAATCTGTTACAAACGATAGATAGACTTTTCCTGCATCTCATCTTCCTTTAGGAGAACTTTTCAAAAAAAAGAGCCTCTCATGCATTTCATCATCGATTGATGTTAAAATACATGAGCTGCTCTAAACAAAGGGAGACCTACCCATCCATAGGCAAAGCTGTATATATTCATCACAGTGTATGCAACAGGTTCATGGTTCGCATCCTCGAATGCCTATTATTCCAAGATTAATTCATCGTTTTTGAAAGAAATGTCCACTTCTTTGAAATCATTAGTCTTGAAGTATGATAAGGGCGCCCTATGGAAGAAAATCAGCTTAATTTAACCGCTCACCGAGAATATTCACAAGGTCTTCCATTTCGTTTGTTTTACCACGACCCATTAAATGGTCAACCGCTTCTTTCGCTTCTACCTTATTAAAGAGCACATCATACAGAGCATTGGTAATCGGCATATTCACTTCGTACTTTTCTGCCAGCTGGTGAGCCGCTTTGGTTGTCCGTACACCTTCTACGACCATCCCCATATTGTCCAGGACCTCATCAAGGTTATGACCCTTACCAAGCATGTTTCCCGCCCTCCAGTTTCTTGAGTGTACACTAGTACACGTAACAATCAAATCACCAATACCTGTTAAACCAGAAAACGTTAATGGGTTAGCTCCCATCTTAGTTCCCAAACGGGCTATTTCTGCGAGTCCTCTCGTAATAAGAGCAGCTTTTGCATTATCTCCATATCCTAAGCCGTCTGTAATTCCGGCTGCAAGGGCAATGATATTCTTTAGGGCCCCACCAATTTCAACCCCGAGCATATCCGGATTGGTATACACACGAAAATTCATGTTCATAAATAAGTCCTGAATCTCTTCAGCCGCCTTCATATCCTTAGAGGAAACGGTCACAGTCGTTGGGTGTCTGAGACTCACTTCTTCTGCGTGACTAGGTCCAGACAGTACCACCACTGTATGTAATTTAGCGGGATCCATTTCATCTTCAATCATTTCTGAGATTCTTAGAAGGGAATCAGGTTCAATTCCCTTACTAACATGGACAACGGTTAGTGGTGCACTCTGAACCTCTTGTATCTGCCCCAATACTCCACGAATCGCCTTCGTTGGAACAGCCAGGATGATGGTATCAACGCTATCTAAGGACTCTTTAAGATCGTAATAACCTTTGATGGATTCTGGCAGGTTAACCTCTTTCAAGTACTTTTGGTTGGTATGATGAGTATTAATTTCATCGATCTGTTCTTTTTTGTGTCCCCATAACCTTACTTCCAAGTCATTATCAGCCAGGACCATAGCAAGAGCCGTACCCCAGCTTCCTGCGCCAACAACAGTTATTGTCTTTGAACTTTTCATTTTTACACCCACCTTATTATTTTCTTGCGCGAGCAATAATACGAATAGGAGTTCCTTCAAATCCAAATGCATCACGGATTCTATTTTCCAAGAATCGTTCGTATGAGAAGTGCATTAATTCAGGATCATTAACAAATACCACAAAAGTCGGCGGTTTGACAGCTACTTGCGTGGCATAGTAGATCCGGAGTCTTTTACCATTGTCTGTTGGCGTCGGGTTCATTGCCACTGCATCCATGACCACTTCATTCAACACGCTGGATTGCACTCGCAGGGCGTGATTTTCACTCGCCATATTAATGATCGGAAGCAATGTATGGATGCGTCTCTTCGTTTTGGCAGACAGGAAAACAATCGGAGCATAATCAAGGAATTGAAAATGTTCGCGTATGTTCTTTTCCCATTTGTTCATGGTTTTCTCGTCTTTATCTACGGCGTCCCATTTGTTCACTACGATCACGACTGCACGGCCTGCATCATGAGCATACCCGGCAATTTTCTTATCTTGCTCGATAATCCCTTCTTCTCCATCAATGACAGATAAGACGACATCGGAACGTTCGATTGCTCTGAGCGCTCTTAACACACTGTACTTTTCAGTGGTTTCATATACTTTACCTTTTTTCCTCATGCCTGCGGTATCAATGATTACATAATCCTGTCCATCATAGGTATAGGAGGAATCAATCGCATCTCTTGTAGTCCCTGCAACGTTACTCACAATCACACGCTCTTCACCTAGCAAAGCATTGACTAAGGAAGATTTCCCAACGTTCGGACGTCCAATCAATGAAAATTTGATCACATCTTCCGCATAATCCTCTTCTTCTTCATGTTTGAAGTTTTTCACAACTTCATCAAGAAGATCTCCCAAGCCAAGTCCATGTGAACCTGAGATAGGATACGGCTCGCCAAATCCTAAAGAGTAAAAATCATAGATCATTTCTCTCATTTCAGGATTATCAATCTTATTAATGCCCAGTACGACCGGTTTCTTCGAACGATAAAGGATTTTTGCTACGATTTCATCCGCTGCTGTTACTCCTTCACGTCCATTCGTCAAGAATACGATCACATCCGCTTCATCAATAGCGATTTCAGCCTGCTGTCTGATTTGATCCAGGAATGGTTCATTCCCGAGTTCAATTCCGCCTGTATCTATAATGTTAAATTCATGCGTCAGCCACTCAGCAGAACTATATATACGGTCTCTTGTTACACCAGGTACATCTTCAACAATGGATATTCGTTCTCCAACAATTCTATTAAAGATCGTGGACTTCCCAACGTTTGGACGCCCTACGATTGCTACTACTGGTTTTGTCACGTTATTCACCCTTTCTGTAAGAAGGTTGTCCTATTCTTACATTTCCTCTTTTTAGCCATTTCAATCATAATCTATGCATAAGAAGGACTGGCCCTTAAGGTTTCGTTTCCTTATGGGACAGTCCCCCCCCTAACTTAACTATTCTATCAATAAAAGAATAAACTGGCAATCAATGTTTTACAATGATAAATAGCCCTTCATCCAGTTCATGAGCAATGCCATCCAGTATCGCCTCTAAATTCGCACAGATTTTCTGCAATTCTTCATCTGTTTTACAATAAAAGACGCTTGTTCCACTTGGAACCTTTTCAGGGGATGTCGTAACCGTAGCGAGAATAAACTTCTGGATAGATGTACTCACTCTAATCTCCCCCTTCTTTATTTGCCTTTGATTCAGACGGCATTCTGATCGCATTTTCCAAAGTCGGTACCTGCCCCAGAATGGCAATCGCTTTTTCAACATCTTTCCTCTGGGGAAGGAGGAATACACCTATTCGTCCATCATCCAAATCCCTTTTAGCAAGGGGGGTTAATGCAGGAGTTCCTGAATCTTTAAAAATCCCCAACGAAGTAGACATATCATGAAGAATCGCTTGCCTCTGACCAAGATTTGCTATCGTCGATCTGGCATCAAATGATTTTGGGGAAAGAACAAACCCCATTCCATACCTTAAAATTTCTTCTTGCCTTACCTTTAATCCGATATTCATGATATAAATATTATCAACGTAAAGTCCTGCTCCATCGAAATGAGGCTTAACATATTCGATGTTTACAATGTCTTTCAACCTGCCTCCAGCCATCAATTTATGAGAAGCGATCATACAAATCGCACTGATCAAAAGTGCAACATAGAAGTTAAACACAATAAAGGCTATAGTAGCTAAGAGAGAAGTGAAAATAACCAAGTAATTACGACTTTCAAAGGCTATGGCGATTCCCTCGATGTATGTAGCCCCTCTCGGAACAAGTTCATAAGCATCTAATTCTGTTAATGTATTTCTCTCCATATTTCGTACGTCCCGAAATTGGGAAGCAGCAACGGTCAAAAAGGTAATGGCCGTAAAGTTCTCCTCAAGCAAAGCAGGAATCGCAATAGTACCTAAGCCAGCAGCAATAAATCCAAGAGCGATATGTATAATCTTCCCATGCAAATAAGTGGGATATTGGCGATAGTCTGTACGCAGCATATAAATTCTGGTTAATGTCCCCACTACTACTCCGAAGATGACCGGATACACATACTCATTCATAGATTTTTCATTTCCCCTTTGTTTGTTTGTACTTTGACGTTAAATAGCTGATTTATTTCATCAAACACCTTGATGGTCAGAAGGATTCCAGTAGAAATAGCCAAGACATCCAGATAAACAGGACCACCGATAGGATACATAAACCCTACCTTCTTTAATGGAATGCTCAGAAAGACCTCTCCTACTATACTGCTCCCGGCAATTGCGATCATCCGGTGCATGTATGAAGATGAGCTATAGAAAAGAACACCCAGGAAAGCAAGCGATAGAGCAATGATAAGGTTTCGATCAATGAACATAAGGACAGGATCATAAATAGCGACTAATCCTATGCCTGCATATAGCATCCCCATCGTCAGAATGGCTACAAGCATATATAACTTCTCTCTCAAACTGAAAATTCTTAAGTAATGTATACAAATAAGACTTATAATAAAAACCGGTGCTGCAACCTCCACAGAACCTACTTTCACACCATAAGGAAACAGGCATAATAGCACTAAACACATGAATGAATAACGGAAACGATATGGGTGTGTCTTTTTCATCATAAACGTCGTATAAATCCAAATTCCCCAAAGCAACCATAAATACAGGATCCCATCCACAATCGCTCACTCCCTCCTATTATCTACATTATGGAAAATCTTTATGTATCTCATTCATGTATGAATCAACTTTTCAAAGAAAAAATAAGAAAGGGAGGTGTTTACGATGGGTAAAGATCGTCAAGAAAAGAAACTAAAACAAAGCAAACGAGTAGAATCAGACCGGGACCAGGGCCTGCACTACAACGGAGCAACCAGCCTGCAGGGACCGGAAGAAGCCAAAAGAGAACAGAGGTAACCCGAAAAGCGGAGGCGGCTTGGTCAGAGGCGACAAGCATACTGGGCTTGGAAATTTCATGGGCAAACAATAATCCAGCCGAAATTCTATTTAATTCGGCCGTTTTAAATGAAAATCCAGCGGAAATGGTCTGGAATCCGGCCGCTTTGAACAAAAATCCAGCCGGATCATGGCATAATCCAGCCGTTTTACAAAAATATCCAAAACGCAACGCAACTCATTCAACAAAAAAGAACGAATTCTCAAAGGAGAATTCGTTCTTTTCACTTATTAAACGTCCTATTACTATATTCTCCAGGATTCAATCCTCTTACTTCCAACCAATGATACACATCACCGGACAAAATAAGCGGTGCTCTGTGGAGTTCATCTATCCGTCTGCACCCAAGGGCACACATTAAAAACCGAATATCCGTATGAATCTGATTCACTTCATCAATGGTATCCTTTAGGCCGGATTCCAGAAGCTGTTTGAGAATGACTCCGGCCATCCCTACAGCGGATGCCCCTAAACCTAAAGACTTGACGATGTCTAAACTATTTTGGACACCCCCGGAAGCAAGAATCGGCTTCAAGGATGTTGCATGGCTCTCAGCGATCGCTATGGCAGTAGGAATCCCCCAATCATCGAAAAAATCCAACATTCGTTTTCGTCGTTGATTTTCGATTTTCGAGAAGTTTGTTCCTCCAAAGCCTCCAACATCTATGGCTGAAATATTTGAGCGGGACAAGGATTCCGCAGCCTCTTTACTGATACCAAAACCCGTCTCTTTCACAATGACAGGTACTGAAATACCACCAGCAATTTCCTGTATTCTCTCCAAGGCGCCTCTGAAGTCACGGTCACCTTCAGGCATGGTTAATTCCTGTATGACATTTAAGTGGATCTGAAGGGCATCGGCTTTAATCATCTCCACGGCATCTTTTGCCTGTTGAACAGTTGCTTCGCTCCCTAAATTCCCAAAAACGATTCCGTTTGGATTATTATGGCGAACGATTTCATATGTCTTTCGTTCAGAAGGGTCTTTAAGGGCAGACATTTGAGAACCGACAGCTATCGCCAGACCGGTTTCCCGTGCAAGGATTGATAATTCTTCATTGATTTTAGAGGTTGATTCTCCACCGCCCCCTGTCATAGCATTTATGAAAATTGGCGAACTCCAATTAAGTTCGCCAATTTGTGTTTGTAGATGAACTTCATCTACTGCTATATTCGGTAAGGCCTGGTGGACAAAAGCAACTTCATCAAAACCTGTTCTGCGCTGTTGACCAGTTGATAAAGCGTAGTTAATGTGGTCTTGTTTTCTTTGAGCTCTCGTCACTATTCATCACCATTACTTAAGGTCTTTTAATTTGTCACCAATCATTTCACCCAATTGGAAACCGGTATTCTCTTCGGGCATTTCGTAATCCGTTACTTCTTCCTCTTTTTCTTCAAGGGACTTGATGCTTAACGATAAGCGCTGCTCGTTCTCGTTAACATCGAGTACCTTCACTTTCACTTCTTGATTTTCCTGAAGGACTTCATGTGGGGTACCGATGTGTTTGTGTGATATTTGAGAGATATGAACAAGCCCTTCGACACCAGGTAACACTTCTACAAATGCTCCATAAGATACTAAGCGTTTAACCACTCCGTCCAGGACACTGCCTTTAGGGGCTCTCTCAGAAATATCACTCCAAGGTCCAGGCAGTGTTTCTTTAATGGATAGTGAAATACGTTCGTTGTCACGATCGACGCTTAATACTTTCACCTGTACTTTTTGTCCCTCGGTTACTACGTCTGAAGGCTTTTCAACGTGTTCATGGGAGAGCTGAGAAATATGGACCAATCCGTCTACTCCACCGATGTCTACGAACGCTCCGAAATCTGTAATACGCTGAACTGTACCCTCAAGGACAGCACCAGATTCAATATCCGTAAGAAGCTGTTTCTTCTGCTGCTGCTTTTCTGCTTCTACAACAGCACGGTGTGAGAGGATTAGACGATTTTTCTCCTGGTCCAATTCCACAATCTTGAACGTTAGAGTTTTATCCTTATAGTCCGAGAAATCCTCAACATAATAATCTTCCACTAATGATGCAGGAACGAAACCCCTGACCCCAAGATCAACTACAAGTCCGCCCTTTACAACATCCTTCACTTCCGCTTCAAAGACGTCGCCATTCTCAAAGCGAACTTTCATTTCTTCCCATGCTTTTTCAGCATCTACTTTACGTTTAGAAAGAACCAGAAGTTCTTCTTCAACTTTCGTCACGATTAACTCAAGTACATCCCCTTCACTGACTACATCAGAAGCTTTTTCGATATGAAGGCTTGAGAGTTCACTAATTGGAATGATGCCATCCACTTTGCTATCTTGAACGTCAACTAAGACTTGTTTCTCTTCAACCTTAGTGACTGTTCCTTTAACTTTTTCACCAATTTCAAGATTTTTCACTTCAATTCCATTCATGTCTTCCATTATGTACTCCTCCTTAATCCATGACTGCAAAGATTTTGATAATTGTGAGACTTCACAATTTAAAATATTCTTTCTACTAACTTCTAATAAATACTACTATTTGTCAAGCGAGAAAGCTCATGTTATTAATGCTCGTGTATGAGTTTTTCAATATTCTGCATGATAATCTCAGTCGTTTTCTCTGCATTTAATCTCTCTTCGCGAATGCCTTCCATAGGAATGGGGGGCCCGAAAACGACTTTTAATTTCTTGAAGGGTTTATATGGTCCTATGATGGCACATGGTACAACGTAAGCATCGGAACGAAGAGCAAAGAATCCGGCTCCAGCCAATCCCTTACCTATTTTCCCTGTCTTACTTCTAGTACCCTCTGGAAACAGTCCTAAAACATCACCTTGTTTAAGAACCTGTAAACCTTTCCGGAGTGCTTCCCTGTCACTCATTCCCCTTTTCACCGGGAATGCCCGTAAATCAGGTAATAGCTTACCCAATACCGGGACACTGAAAAGCTCCTCTTTAGCCATGAACGAAACAGGTCTGGGAGCTGATATTCCTACCACCGGCGGATCTAAGTTATCAATATGATTGGCACATAACAGGACTCCCCCGTCTTTAGGGAAATGCTCTAACCCCTGTACTTCGATACGATATAGAGGGGTAAGAATCGATTTAACGAGACCTTTAGCAAAGGAATACAAGTTCACATTAACCTTTCCTTTCTACTAACATCATAATTTGATCCACTACTTCTGAAATGGACAATGAAGTTGTGTCTATTTCAATTGCGTCATCCGCTTTCTTAAGAGGGGCCACTTCTCTTTCTGAATCGATTTTGTCACGGCGAGCGATATCTTCTTTCAATTGCTTCAAATCAGAAGGAAATCCTTTCGATACATTTTCTTCATGTCTTCTTTGAGCTCTTTCTTCTACACTCGCTAATAGGAATACTTTAATTTCAGCGTCGGGAATTACGTGAGTCCCGATATCTCTTCCATCCATTACAACAGCACCCTGTTCAGCTAACTGTTGCTGTCTATTCACCATCTCTTCTCTGACTTGAGAGTGAACCGCCACATGAGATACAGAATTGGTTACGGCTGCTTGACGAATTTCATCTGTCACATTTTCTCCGTCTACATATACAATTTGACCATCTTCAGTCGGTTCAAGCGTGATTTGTGTTTGAGCTAATATTTCCTTCAACTCATTTTCATCATGCAAGTCTATATTCTGTTTCAAAGCTTTATATGTTAATGAGCGGTACATCGCCCCAGTATCAATATAAAGATAAGATAATTTCCCTGCTACAATTTTCGCCACAGTACTTTTCCCTGCAGCTGCAGGACCATCGATCGCAATTCTTAATTTCTTCAACTAATCCACCTACTTAATTTCCTAATAATTTTCTAACCTATTTTAACATAAATCTCACACCACGTTGAAAGAATCTTTATTCAAAAAAAAGAGCAGGCAATCAATTACCTGCTTTACCGGATAAGGTTTCGACTATTTCGCTGTACTCCATTTTTTCGACGCCTTCATAAAAAACGATCTTATTGAGCTCAGGAAGGATATTTAATTCATGGATGACAAATTGTACCGCTATTAATAAAATGAAATGAATAATGACTAACTTGATTAATATTCGCTCAACGGATTTAATTGTAATCACCCTTTTCCTATTGTAATTATAGAAAAAGTATGTGTATATTGTGGAATTTTATTCAAGTAACCCTTTTTTTCTTAAATTTAACTGTCTTTCAAAACAATATCTTAAAATAAGCTGACGTTGATTTTCTGTTAAATGTACAAATTCAATACTTGCAACTTTTTTGTGACCTTTTTCCCAGACGCGGATTACTTTCCCTTCTATTTCTACATACTGGTTTTCACCCGTTTGCATAGGTAAAACGATGGTAGTTGATATGTTAGAACCACTTTTCAGGTCCATTTCCTCTCTCACCAATACCGCGCATCCTCCTGCACTTATATCCTCTGTAATCGTAGGAAAATAATTCTCCTTTATTTTTATTGAAATATCTGTGTTCGCTTCTACTCGCACAAACTGTCTTCTTTGGACCTTTTCTAAACCTTCCTCACCTGGATAATGAATGTGGATCATGGGTATTTTCGATAGTTTGCGACCCTTCACTTCTGTTTCAAACATAAGTACCGTCTGTTCATGAACGATGAAACTTGCTTTAAGTTGTGTACCATCTATTAAGAAGACGGCTTTCTCTGTTTTCGTATGAATAGGGTAATCGATAAAGAGCCCTTCTTCCCCTATCTCAACGACCCGGCACCTATACCGTTCAAAGCTATCATTATGTATGGGTTCCAACTGCAACGTTGCACCTACTTTTATCATAGTAAAATACTCCTACTTCCCGTTTTGTGTACCTATATTATGGCATGACATTCCTCACCTTTCCATACCTTTTTTAATCTCTATTCTGAATTTTTCCACATCTAAAGAATAGGGACGGACCTCAATATCTGAGGTCCGTCCCTTTAAAAGTCTAGACGACTTCTTCATAAATCGGTTCTGCTTTTCTGAGCTTCTCTACTTTTTCTTCTTCTCCTGTGTTTGCATTGATAAATATTCTAAAGGTATCTTTACCCAGCATACCTAAGAATTCGTAGCAGAGCACTTCTTCATTAAGATCATTCACAATTACCGCTTTGCGCTCTTCCATTACTTTTAGATTAGGGTTTGTCGTTTCTTTAGCTTCTGCTTGTGTAATGGACGGTTGTCCGATTTCTCTGTCATGATTATTCTTCAAGTATTCTTCTGCAGCAAAACCGACGATTTGTCCATTATCCAATGCTACTTTAATTTTAACAGAGTCCGGATATATCCTTACACCGTCCAATACTGTCACATAGGTGAAAATACCAATGTTGTCATACTGTGCACTTTCAAATAGTTCTAATTTTTGAAAGTCGTTATCCTTCAGGAAGGCAGTCGCTTTCTCTGCCGCTTTATTTAAGCTGATTTTTGCTTCCTGGACTTCCCGATTGTTGATATACCAGATTGGATATCCACCTTTTTGAGTAATATCCATACTTGCATGGGTTTTACCTTTTTCAACCGTAACACTATAAAATTTATAGTCCGAGCCTTTTCCGCTCTTTGTTACTTTTGCATCAACCTTTTCACTTATCCCGGAATATTTTCTTAAGATTGAAACAGCCTCGTTCTTTGAAATCTCTTTCCCTTTAATCTTCTGAAAATTTTGGTCTTTCTTCTCAGTATTCACAAATGTTGTAGAACCAAAGTTTGCTTCATCATATCCGGAAACATTTTTCTCAACGGTTTTAAAACCATCGATAATGGTGTTATCAGCCTGTTCATTTCCTGACGCCAAAGCAAGCTCTACATCCATCCATCTCAGATTGTTCTCCATAACCAGATGTTGAACCTTTCTTAACTGATTCTGAATATCTGCACTTTGCTCATATAAATTTTCAAGCGATTTATACTCTTTATCCGTTAATGGATTCTTGTCTAAATCCCTCACTGCTACTCGGTAGCTGAAATCTCCAATATTACTCAGGAACTCTTCTGTTTTATTAAAAGGCAGAAGTGTTAACGGAAGCTGCCCTACATCGCTGTGTGCCTGTGAAGTTAACCTCCACACATCGGCGAGAGCCGGAGATAATGATTTCCTTGAATTCATCGCAAGAGTCGAACCGATTTTATCGTGAAGCAGATCCACTTGATAAGTTAACTCATGAAACGCTCTTTGATAGTTGTTTTCAGCATTGATTAATATCGCATTTTTTTCCTGATGCTCTTGATAACCCCAGAAAGCGGTTCCTGCAACACCAAGGACGAGCACCGTAATAAGAATGACACGTAGCAATTTAATTCACCTCTTTAACTACAGAATATGTGCTTTCCAATTTTCTTGATTTGTGGTCGTGACCATATCCACTTGCTTGTTGCTGTCACAGGGTTAAAGTAATAGAGAGCACTTGAAGAAGGGTCCCAGCCGTTTATGGCATCTAAAACCGCTTCTTTCGCTTGTTCATTTGGAGTCAACCATATTTGTCCATCTGCTACGGCTGTAAAGGCACCAGGCTCAAAGATAACCCCCGCAGCTGTGTTCGGGAATGCTGAGCTGTCGATTCGATTGAGAATCACTGCAGCTACTGCAACTTGTCCCTCATACGGTTCACCACGAGCTTCTCCATATACGGCATTTGCCATCAATTGAATGTCGTTTTGTGAAAATCCATTAGGCGTATTCACTGCAGTTGGCTTGGATGGGGTTGGTGTCGGTTTTGGAGCCGGCTTCTTTTGAGGAGCTGCTTTCCCACCGGATTTCCCGCCTTCAGGACCTTTTTGTTTATTTAAATCTGTTCCGCCATAGTGGCTGAAATTGTTGCCTTTTTCAATTTGTTTTTTTACAAATTGCTTGTTATACTTTGATGCTTTCACCAGTTTTTGTTTCGTTTTCGGTCCTGCCAAACCATCAATGGGAAGTCCGAACTCATATTGAAAGTTTCTTAGAGCCCAATATGTGCCCCACCCAAATACTCCATCAATATCACCGTTATAGTATCCGATATATTGAAGTCTGGATTGCAGCTCGATTACATCCTCACCTGTTGCGCCATGTTGGATTACTTGATTAGAAAAAGCGTCTGCCTTCTCTCCTTCAGATGAAATCATAAAAAGAGAACACATAAGCACCATGACGACTGAAGTAGAAATCAATTTGAAGCGACTATTCATAATGCTTTAACCTCCATATCTTCAATTAACATTAACTCTAGTTTTTGTAGAGGCTCCCATTTTATACAAGTGAATAATAAAAATTAGCAAGTCTAAATGCGGATGCATTTCGATCTTGGGCTGCAAGCACTTTGATAAGACTCTGTAATGTGCCAGCAAAAGCCATGTAAACAATCGGAGTTATAATGGAAAAAGGATTACTTCAAACAAATCGAAGGGGGAGGTCATGATGGAAGATTATTTAGCAAAATCATTAGATGAGTGGAAAGAAGATATTTCAGAGGTGTTGGATCAGATTAATACTGACTACGAAGAGATAAAGAAGGAACTGAAGGTGTATTCATATAAATACGGCATTACAAAGCAAGTCATTCAATCAACAGTGAATGAGGAAATCATTGATAATATCAGGGAAATGTATCATAAGCCTTTTGAAGAAAAGTACAATGAACTAAAGGAATACATACGTGAATTGGATGAAAAAAGAAAAGTGTTTCAAATGTTTGTGAATAAAATTGAGGAAGTGAAACGGAAAGAAGCACCAAAAACCGACCTGGCAGCTGCTTACAAATAAATAGTATACAGGACCGCCTCCAGCAAAAGGGCGGTTCTTTTTTGCCGGGAATAAGGGTATCTGAAAATGCAAAAGAGACGCTTCAAATAGAAAGCGTCTCTTAAATAATTTCTTTCTCGACTTCAGTACCCGTATATTTCTTTTCTGTTAATCGATGAGCACTTTTCACTTTCTTCAAACCCAGCCACCATAAGAAAAACATAAATGGGACCATATAATAGACCCAGTTTTTCTCGGATAAAAAGATGTAATTATATGTTCCGTGTAACAGGATGGGCACAAAAATCGCAATAAAAAGCCACTTATGTCTTTCTTCACTCGAGGAGAACTTTGCTTTCCCTAAGTAATATCCCATAATGACACCGAACAACGCATGACTCGAAACCGGCAGGATCGCCCTTCCAAACGCATGCTCTACACCGTTTGCAACCAAATACAAAATATTCTCAACAGTAGCAAATCCAAGTGACACACTTGCACCATAGATAATTCCATCATAAGGCTCGTTAAAATCAACATGTTGGAAGATTGCAAACATCAATATAAACCATTTAAAGAATTCTTCAAAGAGACCGGAAGAAATAAATGCCGTCGACCAGGTTGAAGCAATTATCCCTTCAACTTCTAAAACATATTGTAAAAACATAATAGGAAAAGTAATAAGGGCCCCATACATAAAGGTTTTGAACACTAGCGTAACAGGTTCCGCCTCATATTCATCCCGTAAATAAAAGTAACTTAGCAATGCTAATCCTGGTGCTATACCCGCTGATAAAATCACCAGCATAAAAAAGTCCTCTTTTCTTTCGGTTTTCTTAATCGTATCATGATAATGTAGTAATGGAAATAGGAATTTATTTGGTTGGAGGAATGAATGATGAAGAAAGATATTTTGGTCATACATACAGGCGGTACGATCTCCATGATGGAGGACGAACATACTGGTGCGGTAATTCCGGGGAAGGAAAACCCTCTTTCAGTACAAACGTCCATCGTATCGAATTTAGCAAATTTAACAGTCGTTGAAGCATTTCACTTACCTTCCCCCCATATAACACCGGCGCATATGCAACAATTAAAAGAGATAATCGAATCAAAATATAGGGAAAAATCATTTGACGGAGTCGTCATTACCCACGGAACAGATACGCTCGAAGAAACTTCCTACTTCCTGGATTTGACCCTTTCTCTTCCAGTATCCCTTGTCGTGACAGGAGCAATGAGATCAAGTAATGAGATTGGAGCGGACGGGTTATATAACCTTATTTCATCCATTAGGGTAGCAGCTGATGACAAGTCAAAAAACAAAGGTGTCCTGGTCGTTCTGAATGACGAAATCCATTCGGCTAAAAACGTGACTAAAACTCATACAAGCAATGTATCTACCTTTCAAAGCCCACAGTATGGCCCGATCGGCATTGTGACGAAAAGGGGCGTTCTCTTTCATCACCAGCCTACTTCAAGTGAACACTATCATGTTTGTGACATTTCAAAGAGAGTGACGCTGATCAAGGCTTATGCAGGAATGGACTCTGGCTTATTGATAGCCATAAAAGATTTACAATTTGATGGGGTGGTGATTGAAGCAATGGGGCAAGGAAATCTCCCACCTGATACGGTCAATGGAATCAATGGGCTGTTAGCTGCAAATATTCCCGTTGTCCTGGTTTCGAGATGTTTTAATGGGATTGTTCAGGATATATACGGCTATTCAGGCGGGGGGAAACAACTGAAAGAAAAAGGGGTTATCTTCTCAAATGGTCTTAATGGGCAAAAGGCGAGAATAAAATTAATGGTTGCTCTTTCCCAAACCGATGACCTCAAAGAATTAGAAACGATTTTCAAGAATTAACATTGTCTCTCCGTTCGGTCAGAAAGTAACCATTATATAAGAAAGAGGCTCACATTTAGAGCCTCTTTCTTTTCATCATATATCTTTTTGGATAAGGGATTTAGAGATTAATCCTCCATGCAAACGGCCATTTTCAATAAAGATTTCATTCGCATTGTTACCTGCAGCGATGACACCTGCAATATAGACACCTTCTACATTCGTTTCCATCGTTTCAGGATGATAGGCAGGTCTTCCTGTTTCCTTATCAATATCAATTCCCATTTTAGTCAGGAAAGTATGATCCGGGTGATAACCAGTCATGGCAAACACAAAATCATTTTTGATTTCTTTTTTCTCCCCCTTTACATTGTAAATGACAGAGTCCTCCGTAATCTCATCTACACACGAGTTGAATTCCATCGTTACTTCACCATTCCTGACAAGGGCATCAAAGTTCGGGAGAATCCAAGGCTTCACACTCTTTGAGTACTCACTTCCCCTGTAAAGTACGGTTACTCTTGCTCCCGCTTTATTCAATTCAAGTGCTGCATCGACCGCTGAGTTTTTCCCTCCGATCACTGCCACATCAGTGTCAAAAAAGGGATGCGCTTCTTTAAAATAATGAAACACCTTCTGTAATTTTTCTCCTGGAATCTCTAAATAATTAGGATGATCATAGTAGCCGGTCGCAATGACAATCGACTTACTTTCATACCTACCCTTAGAAGTGTAAACGGAGAAACGGTCATTTTGCTTTTCAACTTTATGAACAGTCTCGAATCGGTTGATTCTTAATTGTTTCCGTTTCGCCACTTCACGATAATACACGAGTGCTTGATTTCTTCTTGGTTTATGTTCTTCGATAACGAAAGGAACGTCACCGATTTCAAGCTTCTCACTTGATGAGAAAAAGGTTTGATGAGTGGGATAGTGGTAAATGGCATTCACGATATTCCCTTTTTCAATGATTAAAGGATTGATTCCTTTTTCTTTTAAACTAATAGCTGCAGACAACCCACAAGGTCCCCCACCAACAATAATGCATTCTTCCATTTTCAAATTCAGACACTCCTTAAATTCCTCTATCTGAATGGTGATTTACTTTCGTGCACTTCAGATGTAAATATTCTCTACTCAATTATTATGGAATAAGATTGTGTTTAGGTCAAAAGGAAGCACTCGCATCTTTTAGTCCTGTCTTCAATATTATCTCTAATAACAGCTAAATTTATCGTACAATACTATTTAATACCTTTAATAAAAAAGCCAAATAAAAAAGGATGAGATAGCGTCCATCTCACCCTCAGTACTTTAAATTAAATCCAACCTCTGAATCGGCATGCTTCTGCCATTTTTCTAACGCCTACCATATAAGCCGCTAGTCTCATATCGACTCGTCTGGACTGCGAAGTTTCATATACATTATTAAAGGAGCTGACTAGGATCTTTTCCAGCTTCTCTTCCACTTCTTCTTCAGACCAATAGTATCCTTGATTATTTTGTACCCATTCAAAGTAGGAAACCGTCACTCCTCCTGATGATGCTAAGACATCCGGCACTAATAAGATTCCCCGCTCTGTCAAGATTTTCGTGGCTTCCAATGTAGTAGGGCCGTTGGCAGCTTCTACCACAATGCTTGCCCGAATATTGTGAGCATTCTTTTCTGTAATCTGATTCTCAATTGCTGCAGGCACGAGAATGTCACAATCAAGCTCTAATAGTTCTTCATTTGTAATCGTATTATTGAATAGTTTCGTAACCGTTCCAAAGCTATCTCGACGATCCAGCAAATAATCGATATCCAAGCCATCCTCATCATGAAGACCACCGTAAGCATCAGAAATCCCAATCACTTTTGCACCTGCATCATGCATAAACTTTGCCAGGAAACTTCCAGCATTACCAAAGCCTTGCACGACGACTCTTGCCCCTTCAAGCTTAATTCCCTTTTTCTTGGCTGCTTCATGGATACAAATCGTCACGCCCTTTGCGGTTGCCGTTTCGCGACCGTGAGATCCTCCTAACACCAATGGTTTCCCTGTAATGAACCCTGGAGAATTATACTCATCTATTCGGCTGTATTCATCCATCATCCAAGCCATGATTTGAGAATTAGTGAAGACATCAGGAGCTGGAATATCTTTAGACGGCCCGACAATTTGGCTGATCGCACGTACATAACCACGACTCAACCGCTCTAATTCTCTAAATGACATATCCCGGGGATCGCAAATGATTCCCCCTTTACCCCCACCGTACGGAAGGTCAACAATTCCACACTTCAAACTCATCCATATAGAAAGTGCTTTCACTTCTTTTTCTGTAACATTTGGGTGAAAACGAATCCCCCCTTTTGTCGGTCCAACTGCATCATTATGTTGAGCACGGTATCCCGTGAAAACTTTTACTTTCCCGTCATCCATCCGGACTGGTATTTTAACTGTTAACATACGTACAGGTTCTTTTAACAATTCATATACTTCTTCTGAATACCCCAATTTATCAAGTGCAAGATGAATAACCGTTTGTGTAGATTTCAGTACATCGTGTTGTTCAGATGTTTGGTAATTTTCTTTCCCCTTTTCGGCTACCATGTATGTAAACCTCCCAGTATCCTTCACTGTTTAACGGATCCTCGTCCGCTTTCATGACATAGTATACACGTTTGATTTCCTCTTGCAAAGAAGGAAAATTAAAAAAAGAGCATTTTTTGAAAACGCTATCATAAACGAAAAGCGGAGGCGGCTTGCCCAGAGGCGACAAGCATAAGGCGAACATGCCGGAAAGGCGTTTTTGGCCTTTTTGGCATGTTTGACTTA